>NZ_JAPMLP010000010.1 GCF_026410285.1 Sulfitobacter sp. F26169L
AGCGTGTCAGAAACGCGACCACCCTCAAGTACCGCTCTAAATATAGCCACAAAATGGTCAGCGCGATTAACATGAAACCAATTGAGGTGGGAAACGACCATCTTCTGCCGGAGAATATGACAGGCAGAACCAAAATTCGCTAGTCGACGTCGAATCTGATACCCGGCGCCATCGCCTAATGTGAAGGCCCATAGTGTATCGACCTCGACCAACACAAACCAACTTCCAGCATCAGTATCATGACACGGTCCTAATACCGTTACAAATCAATCAAGAAACAAAACTGAACAGCCCATCGCAATATCTACGCAATCAATCTATCAAACCGCAAAACATGGTAATTAGAGGCGACCAGAATACGGCGAGTTTTTAAAACGGCGACATGGGCGCACAGTTTGATGAGACTTTACTGGATCGGAGGCCTGCAAAATTAACAAAACCATGTTCGTTCCGGTGATAGCGGGGCGGTTCACAGAGTAGTGAGACCTTTGTTGGTTAAAGTACAGCAGGGGACGTCTGCACACATGTTATACAAATCCGAGACAGTAATCTGCCTGGTTTCGCTGCGCCCCGGTTCGAGATTTTATATAGCCGAATGCACGCTCGTGGCGAAGACACACCGAAAATGTTCATTTCGTGTCGCATGTCATCGTACGGCCCAGTTCCGTTAGGTGAATTTTCTGAACAACTTCGTCTGATCAAACATTTCTTCCAGTGTCTCGATCCGCTTTTTGGTTTCGGACCAGTTTAGGCTTTGCACTGAGGATATCATGGTTTCGATCAGGAGCATCGTGGTGGTGTTTGAGTCCCATGCGGATGGGACGATTATCATGGAACTGAGGCTGATATCAGCAAGGTGGTGCACCGGAGACCGCCATTGATCGGTAAATAGAACAATCTTCGCACCACGGGTTTTTGCCATTTCTGCCAGTTTCAGAGTGTTGTTTTCATACCGCCGCACATCGAAAATTACAAAGACATCCCCTTCTTTTGCGTTCAACAGATAATGCGGCCATGTGTTTGAGGTGGATTGCACATGCGTCAGTTCGGGTCGAATAACCTGTAGGTGCAAATAAAAATACTCTGCGAGTGTATGGGTGATGCGGCCGCCAACAATAAAAAGATGCTGAGACTGGTCGGCCACCAGTTCACATGCCTTGTCAAACTCTGCAGGATTAATTTGGCCGAGGGTCTGGCGGATGTTTTCGATCACAGCATCTGTAAAGCCGTTTAACAAATGTTCAGATGGTGCTGCTTCAGCCCATGTATCGTGTTTGGCGATCGGCGTTTTTGCGCGCGCGCCGAGTTCCTCGCGAAGATCTGTCTGAAAATCGGGATACCCTTTATATCCTAGTTTCTGCACCATCCGTGCGACGGTTGGAACAGATACATTTGCATTTTTGGCGAGGGTGGCCAGAGGGCCAAGGCCGGACGCGGGGTAATTCTCGAGAATGGAGAGGGCGAGCTGGCGTTCTGCGCGGGTGAGGTGATCAAGCTTTTGCTGGATGCGGTCGGATATCGTCTGTGCCGCATTTTTCATCCGCGTCTCCAAATATTTGTTCATTTCATACCAAGTTCAGTCTTGCTGTGAAATTTCTTTCATAATTCTATTGACTCACTGGTCGTCAAGCAAGCACCCTGTGTTTGGGAAGCCAGAGGAACACCATGCAAAGCAAGTCGCCTGATAATGCTGTAGAGGTTGTGAATCCTGACGGGGTATCGCCTGTGGTATTGGTCTGCGAACACGCAAGTTCATTCATTCCGTCCCGTTTTGGCGGACTTGGCCTGTCCGATGCCGCAAGAAAGAGCCATGTCGCGTGGGATCCGGGGGCGATGGCGGTCGCCCGCCAGCTTGCTGGACATCTGAATGGGACGCTGGTTGCTTCAACCGTTTCGCGGCTTGTCTATGATTGTAACCGTCCGCCTTCCTCGCCGGGCGCGATGCCTGTGCGAAGCGAGCTTACCGACATTCCCGGTAATGCTGATCTAAGTGATTTGGAGCGGGCTGACCGCATTGCGCTTTATTATGCGCCGTTTCGGGACCGCCTTGCGCAGGTGGTCGGCAATACCAAAGATCCTGTCATCGTGACAATACACAGCTTTACACCAGTTTATCACGGGCGGCGCCGTTCGGTTGAAATCGGGGTTCTCTGTGATGTTGATACCCGTCTTGCCGATGCAATGATGCAGGTCGCCCAGGCGCACACCTCACTGAATGTAGAGGTGAACCAACCCTACGGACCGCAGGATGGTGTCACCCACACACTCAAAGAACACGCGCTGGATGCGGGGCATCTGAATGTGATGATCGAAATCCGCAATGATCTGATTGCGCAGGCTGATCAGCAGACCACAATGGCCCGTGATCTTGCCGCGTGGCTGGTTGATGCGCTTTCGGCCCTCAACGTAAAGGTTGATGCGACATGCTAGGCGTTTTGCACGGATATATCCGCGTTGTGGATGCTGTAAACTATCGCGTAGGGCGCGTCGTAATGTACGGCATTTTCGTTTTGATGGGCATTCTGCTGTGGTCGTCGATCAGCAAAACCTTCTTTCTGCCAACACTGTGGACGTTGGAAATGGCCCAATTCGTGATGGTGGCGTACTACATTCTTGGTGGGCCATATTCGATCCAGCTTGGATCGAACGTCAGGATGGATCTGCTTTATGGTGAATGGTCGTTGCGCAAGAAAGCGTGGTTCGATCTGCTTACCGTGATGTTCCTGATCTTTTATCTCTGCGTTTTGTTGTACGGCGCGGTCAGTTCCACTGCCTATTCGTTAGGATACTGGGGAAGTGAGCCGTTTTCCTTTCTTGGCGGTTTGGTCGCCGGCACCGAAGAGGTTGGCCGGCTGGAGCGTTCCTCAAGCGCGTGGCGGCCCTATATGTGGCCGGTGAAAACGGTGATGATATTGGGCATGTTCCTGATGCTGTTGCAGTGCATATCCGAGTTGTTCAAAGATGTGCTGCGTATCAAGGGTGAGACTGTTTGATGTCATATGAACTGATCGCCACCCTGATGTTTTCGTCAATGATGCTGATGTTGCTAACCGGTCAGCGTGTGTTCGGGGCAATCGGATTTATCGCTGTGGTTGCGGCCCTGCTGCTGTGGGGGGACAGGGGCGGTTTCGATATCGGGTTTTCGGCGGCGATGAAGCTGATGAAATGGTATCCGCTGCTGACGCTGCCGATGTTTATTTTCATGGGCTATGTGCTGTCGGAGAGTAAGATCGCCGACGATCTATATAAGATGTTCCATGTCTGGATGGGTGGCCTGCGCGGTGGTCTTGCGATTGGCACAATCGGTTTGATGGTGCTGATCTCTGCAATGAACGGGCTCAGCGTGGCAGGTATGGCCATTGGCTCTACCATTGCGCTGCCCGAATTGCTGAAGCGGGGCTATGACAAACGGATGGTGACAGGCGTTATTCAGGCAGGGTCGAGTCTCGGCATCCTCGTGCCGCCGTCGGTTGTACTCGTTCTCTACGCAATGATTGCGCGCCAGCCTGTAGGCCAGTTGTGGCTGGCGGGTGTCATTCCGGGGCTGATGATGGCGGGGCTGTTCATTGTGTATATCGTTGTGCGCTGCCGGATCAATCCGGTGCTGGGGCCGGTTCTGCCCGCAGAGGAGCGTGACATCCCCCGCGCTGAAAAGCTTCGGTTGCTGCGTGCAGGGCTGCTGCCGGTCATTATCTTTGCGGTGATGATGATGCCTTTTGTCAAAGGCTGGACATCGCTTGTCGAAAGCTCTGCTATTGGTGCGATTGCGGCTTTTGTCGCTGCAGTTCTAAAGGGGCGTATGACGCGCGAGGTGTTTGAAAATTCTGTGCGCAACACGCTGGGTATCACCTGCATGTTCATGTGGATTATTCTTGCAGCGCTTGCATTCGGCGCGGTGTTTGACGGGCTGGGCGCTGTAAAAGCGATCGAAGCCGTATTCACCGAGCGCCTGAACCTCAGCCCGTGGACCATTCTGATCCTGATGCAGCTAAGTTTCATCCTGATGGGCACATTTCTGGATGACACGGCGATGCTGGTCATTGTTGCACCGCTGTATGTACCACTGGTGGGGGAACTGGGGTTTGACCTGATCTGGTACGGCATCCTTTACACAATCACGACCCAGATCGCCTATATGACGCCTCCGTTCGGTTACAATCTGTTCCTGATGCGCGCAATGGCGCCGCCTGAAATTACGCTGCGCGATATCTATTCTTCGATCACGCCGTTTGTGTTGATCATGGTAGGCGCGCTTGCGCTGGTCATGGTCTTCCCTGCTATCGCCACTTGGCTACCTGACTATGTCTACAATTAACCTCACAAGAGCCGCGCCAAAGCGGCCTCAAACCCAACCAAGGAGAGAGAACATGACATCCAGACGCAAGTTTATTCAAGGTGCGGCCGTGGTTCCGGCGGCGGCATTGGCCACACCGGCACTGGCGCAAAGCACAATCAAATGGCGTATGCAAACCTATGCGGGCGCGGCGCTCGCCGCCGAGGTTATCGTGCCCGCTATCGAGATGTTCAACAAGATTGCTGGCGACCGTATGCAGATCGAACTGTTTTTCGCTGATCAGCTTGTCCCCACCGGCGAATTGTTTCAGGCGATGCAGCGCGGCACAATCGATGCCGTGCAATCGGATGATGATTCAATGGCATCGCCCACCGAAGTTACAGTCTTTGGCGGCTATTTCCCTTTTGGATCGCGCTACTCGCTGGATGTGCCGGTGCTGTTCAACCAGTACGGGCTGAACGAAATCTGGGATGAAGAATATTCCAAGGTCGGGGTCAAACATATCTCGGCAGGAGCGTGGGATCCTTGCCATTTCGCAACCAAAGACCCCATCCGCAGTCTTGCCGATCTTGAAGGCAAGCGCATCTTTACCTTCCCGACCGCGGGCCGTTTCCTGACCCGCTTTGGCGTGGTTCCGGTGAACCTGCCGTGGGAGGATATCGAAGTTGCGATGCAAACCGGAGAGCTGGACGGGATCGCTTGGTCGGGCATTACCGAAGATTACACCGTCGGCTGGGCCGATGTGACCAATTACTTCCTGACGAACAACATCTCCGGCGCATGGGCCGGATCGTTCTTTGCCAATATGGAGCGCTGGAACGAACTTCCCGAAGATTTGCAAACGCTGTTCCGTGTGTGTTGTGACCAGTCGCACTATTACCGCCAGTGGTGGTACTGGGGGGGCGAAGCCAATTTGCGCGTGAATGGTGACAAGTTGGAGCTTACGTCGATACCGGATGAAGAATGGGCGACAGTCGAAACAGCGGCACAGGAATTTTGGGAAGAGATTGCTGCTGAATCAGATGTTAAGCGGCGGGTTGTCGATATCTTCAAGAAATACAACGCCGATATGGTTAAGGCTGGACGCCCATACCGTTACGGCTAAACATACCTTCGGGGCGGTGCGATGCCGCCCCGATCCAATGCGCGAACTGGATAGAACATGGCTGGCACAATGACATTCGACGATCTTAAATCCCGCGTTGCGGAGGGTTCAATCGACACCGTTCTTGTCTGTTTTGTGGACATGCAGGGGCGGCTGACGGGAAAGCGTTTTCACGCAGTGAATTTTGTCGAAACGTCGTTCAAGGAAACCCATTGCTGCAATTATCTGCTGGCCACTGATCTGGAAATGGCAACGCCGGACGGGTATGCGTCAACCAGTTGGCAAGCCGGTTATGGCGATTACGTGATGGCGCCCGACCTTGATACAATCCGGCCAATTCCGTGGCTGGAAGGCACCGCAATGGTGCTGTGTGACGTGCTGGATCACCACACCCACGAACCTGTCCCCCATTCCCCCCGCGCGATCCTGAAAAAGCAGATCAAGCGACTGGAGGAGTTGGGCTTTGAGGCCAAGATGGCCACCGAACTTGAATTTTTCCTCTTTGAGAAAAGCTTTGATGATATCCGCAAAGGCGGCTTTCGCGATCTGACCCCGATCAGCGGTTACAACGAAGATTACCACATTCTGCAAACCACCAAGGAAGAAGACGTGATGCGCCCTGTGCGCAATCACCTGTTTGCTGCCGGTTTGCCGATCGAAAATACCAAGGGCGAGGCCGCAGCGGGGCAGGAGGAGTTGAACATCCGCTATTCTCCAGCGCTTGATTGCGCCGATTATCACTCCATCGCCAAACACGCGATAAAAGAGATCGCATGGCAGAACGGCCGCGCAGCGACGTTTTTGCCCAAATGGGATATGAACCAGTCCGGCTCGTCCAGCCACGTACACCAGTCACTTTGGAAAGACGGCGAAGCGGCGTTTTTTGATAAAACTGCTCAGCATGGCATGTCCACGCTGATGCAGCACTATATGGCGGGGCTGATCAAATATGCGCCGGATTACACCTATTTCCTGGCGCCTTACGTGAACAGCTACAAGCGTTTTGCCAAAGGCACTTTCGCTCCGACTAAAACGGTCTGGTCGGTCGATAACCGCACCGCCGGTTTCAGGCTGTGCGGCGAAAACACAAAAAGCATTCGCGTAGAGTGCCGCATTGGTGGTTCCGATTTAAATCCCTATCTGGCGCAGGCTGTCATGTTGGCCGCAGGTATCAAGGGGATCGAAGATGCGCTGGCGCTGGCCCCTGCGACAACCGGCGATGTGTACGAAGACGCAAAAGCCACCGACATTCCGCAGACCCTGCGCGCCGCGACAGAAACATTGCGCGGATCGGCATTTCTGCGCGACGCACTGGGCGAGGATGTGGTTGACCACTACACCCGCGCAGCTGAATGGGAACAGGAAGAATTTGACCGCGTGGTAACCGATTGGGAAATCGCGCGCGGCTTTGAAAGGGCTTGAATATGACGATCCAGTGTATCTCCCCGATTGACGGGTCGGTGTATGCGAAACGTGAAACCCTGTCGCGCAGCGAAGCTGATGCCGCTGTTGCACGGGCAAAATCAGCGCAGGTTGAATGGGCCGCGCGCCCGCTGGCCGACCGCATCGCACTAGTGCAGGCCGGCGTCGCGGCTGTCGGGGCGATGAACGATGATATCGTCCCCGAAATCGCGTGGCAGATGGGCCGCCCCGTTCGCTATGGCGGTGAATTTGGCGGGTTCAGCGAGCGTGCCAGCTATATGGCCTTTATCGCACGCGATGCCCTCGCTGATATCGAAATTGAGGACAGCAAGGCGTTCCGCCGTGTGATCAAGCGTGTGCCGCACGGTGTTGTGCTGGTCGTTGCGCCGTGGAACTACCCCTACATGACGGCGATCAACACGGTTGCGCCTGCGCTGATCGCGGGTAATGCCGTGGTCTTGAAACACGCATCCCAAACTCCGCTGGTGGGCGAGCGGATGGCGAAAGCGTTCCATTCTGCCGGTATCCCCGAGGATGTGTTCCAGAATGTGTTCCTTGATCACCAGACCACTTCCGATCTGATCGCTGATCGTGCCTTCGGTTTTGTGAACTTCACCGGATCGGTCGAGGGCGGCAAAGCGATAGAGCGCGCGGCAGCAGGCACATTCACCGGCATCGGACTTGAACTGGGCGGCAAAGATCCCGGTTATGTGATGGAGGACGCCAATCTTGACGCGGCTGTTGATACGCTGATTGACGGCGCGATGTTTAACTCTGGCCAGTGCTGTTGCGGAATTGAACGGATTTATGTGCACGAGAGCCTGTTTGACGCCTTTGTAGAAAAAGCGGTGGCAATCGTGAACGGCTACAAGCTAGGTAATCCGCTGGACCCTGACACCACGCTTGGACCAATGGCGCATGTCCGCTTCGCAGATGAGGTGCGCGCCCAGACAGCCGAGGCCGTCGCCGATGGCGCAACCGCCCACATCGATCCGGCCGACTTTCCCAATGACGGTGGCGCCTATCTGATGCCGCAAATCCTGACAAACGTGACCCACGACATGCGCGTCATGCGCGACGAAAGTTTCGGTCCGGTTGTGGGCATTATGGCCGTCAAGGATGACGCGGAAGCGATCCGTTTGATGAATGACAGCAACTTCGGGCTGACTGCTTCTGTCTGGACCCAGGACACAGCCCGCGCCGAAGCAATTGCCGATCAAATCGAAACCGGCACAGTCTTTATGAACCGCGCCGACTATCTTGACCCCGCATTATGCTGGACGGGATGTAAGGATACCGGACGCGGTGGCGGATTGTCTGTTATCGGTTTTCACAACCTGACACGCCCGAAATCATACCACCTTAAAAAGGCCTGACCCATGACCATCACTGCCAACTGGTCCTATCCGACCGCAATCCGTTTCGGCGCTGGCCGTATCTCTGAAATCGCTAGTGCCTGTGCCGCTGCGGGTATCAAAAGGCCTTTGCTGGTCACGGATCGCGGACTGGCCGATATGGAGATTACCACCCGCACGCTTGACCTGCTTGAGGCTGCCGGCCTCGGGCGGGCGATGTTCAGCGATGTTGACCCCAACCCGAATGAGAAAAACGCCGAAGCCGGGGTGAAAGCCTTCCGCGATGGTGGCCACGACGGGGTCGTCGCTTTTGGTGGTGGATCGGGTCTTGATCTGGGAAAGCTGGTGGCCTTCATGGCGGGCCAAACCCGCCCGCTATGGGATTTCGAAGATATCGGCGATTGGTGGACCCGCGCTGATGCGGATGCGATTGCGCCGATTGTTGCCGTGCCAACCACTGCTGGCACAGGATCGGAAGTGGGACGCGCATCGGTAATTACCAATTCGGAAACCGCGCAGAAAAAGATCATTTTCCATCCGAAATTTCTACCGACAGTTGTGATCTGTGACCCCGAGCTTACGGTAGGGATGCCTTCGTTTATCACGGCCGGAACCGGTCTTGATGCTTTTGCGCATTGCGTCGAGGCGTTCAGCTCACCGCATTATCATCCGATGTCGCAGGGTATCGCGCTGGAGGGGATGCGGCTGGTCAAGGAATATCTGCCGCGTGCCTACGCAGACGGAACCGATATCGAAGCGCGCGCGCATATGATGTCAGCCGCACTTATGGGCGCGACGGCGTTTCAAAAAGGACTGGGTGCGATCCACGCGCTGTCCCATCCCATCGGCGCAATCTATCACACGCACCATGGCACGACCAATGCGGTCTGCATGCCTGCGGTGCTCCGGTTCAACAAACCCGCAATCTCTGATGTGTTCGATGACGCGGCACGTTACTTGGGTATTCCGGGCGGGTTTGACGGCTTTTGTGCCTTTGTCGATGATTTGAATGAATCGCTGGGCATTGCGAAAGATCTTGCGGGCCTTGGCATCGAAAATCCCGATATCGAACGTATTGTCGAAGGTGCGTTGATCGACCCGAGTACAGGGGGTAACCCAATCGAAATGACGCGCGAGAATACAACAAAATTATTGCTGGATATCATCTGATATCCGGCACTCTAATCGAATTGTCGTAAAACCGTAACAACCTGCTCCTATGGACTCTTTATAATTCGTTCGCCTTAATGATCTCGACCACAAACAAAGAAATGGACTTCAAAATGAAAACCTCACTTGTTTCAATGACCGTTCTTGCTGCTGCACTTTCGGCAACAACAGTCTCTGCGGAAACCCTGCGGCTTTTGACATGGGGTGGCTATGCGCCCGCAGAGGTGATCGAGATGTTCGAGGCTGAAACAGGCCACACTGTCGAGGTTACGACATCCAACAACGAAGAGATGATCGCAAAGCTGCGCGCAACAAACGGTGGCGGGTTCGACCTTGCCCAGCCCAGCCAGGACCGGATTGCCAGCGCGCAGGAAGAGTTCGGCATCTACAAACCGATCGACATGTCTAAGGTTGAAGAAGCGCAAATCGTGCCTTCCATGCTGTCGGCAACGGCGACCAACACCACCTTTGATGGCGAAGTTTACGGGCTGCCGCACATCTGGGGGACCAGCGGCCTGATTGTGAACAAGGCCGAGGCGGAGCAAGTGGCGGATTATACCGATCTGTGTGACGCGTCTGTTGCTGGCAAGGTGTCCTACCGCCTGAAGCGCCCGACATTGATCGGTTTTGCATACGCCATGGGGCTTGATCCCTTTGCGGCTTACGGCGACACAGAGGCCTATCAGGGCATCCTTGATAAGGTCGAGGAAAAGCTGGTTTCCTGTAAGGCAAACGTAAAAACCTATTGGGATGGCGGCGACGAGATCAAGAATCTGCTGCGCTCGGGCGAGGTGGTCGCGGCAATGGCATGGGATACCGGCGGTTGGCAGTTGAATGCCGACAATGCAGACATCACGTTCGTTGCGCCAAAATCCGGCGCACTGGGCTGGATCGATACATTCGCTCTGCCGTCACGCGGCCGCGCAGACGAGGCGGCATATGCATGGATCAACTTTGTCATGCGTCCCGATGTGGCGTCGATGATCACAAACGCAGCAGGTAATTTCACCGCGGCTGTGGGCGGCGATGAAGGCGTTAATGCTGATCTGAAAGCGCGCTATCAGGCCAGCTTTGATCAGGCCGCAATCGACAACATCAACTGGTATCCACCGGTGCCAGCGGGTCTGGAAACCCTGGAAGGCGCGACGCTGGACCGCATCAACGCGGCGAAGTAATCACACTTTACGAAACACCTGAGAGGGGCGCATTTCGCGCCCTTCTTTCTTTGCGACCTGGAAAGGGCGATCCCGATGACGTCACCTGCCGATCTTGTTTGCCGTGAGCTAACCAAAGATTTCGATAATTTCCGTGCTGTGGATCAGGTTAGCTTCGAGGTTCCACAGGGTTCATTCTTTTCCATCCTCGGCCCATCCGGCTGCGGCAAGACAACCCTGTTGCGGATGATTGCAGGGTTCCAGTTTCCCACCAGTGGCGATTTGCTGATCAAGGGTAACTCCATGCTTGGGGTAGGGCCGAACAAGCGCCCTGTCTCTATGGTGTTCCAGCATCTTGCGTTGTTCCCGATGATGAGCATTGGCAAGAACATCGGATTCGGCTTGCGTCAGCGCGGGGTTGCGGCATCCGAAATCAAACAACGGGTCGGGCTGGTGCTTGAACGGGTCGGATTGCCCGGTATCGAGGACAGGCAGGTTGACCAACTGTCAGGCGGGCAGAAACAACGCGTCGCAATTGCGCGGTGCATGGTGCTGGAACCTGATGTCCTGCTGCTGGATGAACCGCTCGGCGCGCTGGACCTGAAGCTGCGCGAGCATATGAAGATCGAACTGAAAGCGCTACAGGCCGAATTCAACACCACCTTCGTTTACATCACCCACGATCAATCCGAGGCGCTGGTGATGAGCGATAATATCGTCGTGATGAACAAGGGACGGTTTGACCAGATCGGCACCGCAAAAGATCTGTATTACGAGCCGGCGAACGCATTTGTCGCGGGCTTTGTTGGGGATGCCAACAGATTTGAAGGGAAAATCACAGCCGTCAATGGCCAGATTGTGACCGTGCAGACAGAGGCAGGTGTCAGCCTGCATGCGCAGCTGACAGGGCAGGGCGCGGCAGTCGGGCAGATGGCGCAGATATTTGTGCGCCCCGAAGCGATAGAGCTTTCCAAGACCGCCTTGCAAGGTGCGGATCATTCCAACGCAAGCGAACGCATTGTCGATAGCGTGCTGTTTAATGGTGCCAACAGCCTCGTCATACTGCGTGACCCGATATCAGGCGAAACGATTCAGGTGACCCTGCCGCAAACCGGTGCGTTTTTGGGGTTGGGCAAGGGTGAGACTATCTACACCAGCTGGAACCCCGCGCAGGCGCGCTGTTTTGTTGACGGGGACGCATAGATGGGTTCGGATCGTTCCAAGCTGGGATTTTATTTGCTGCTTGCGCCATTGCTTCTGTGGCTGGTGACATTAATCATCCTGCCCCATATCGGCCTGTTTGCGGTGTCAATCAGCGAAAAGGTCGGAGTGCGGGAATATGAGACAGGCCTTGGGAACTATGCGGTTTTCTTTAACGAACCGTTGTACTGGCGCACTTTTGCACGCACGGCATTCATGTCTATTTCTACAACAGTTCTGACATTGCTGCTGGGTTTTCCAATCGCTTACTACATCGCAAAACTGACGCGGGGGCGTACAAAGACCACGCTGTTCCTGATGTGCCTGATCCCGTTCTGGGTGTCCGAACTGGTGCGCACCTTCGGCTGGATGATCTTGCTGCGCGAAACCGGCGTTCTGTCGAATTTCCTGCAATATACCGGCGTTATCGGCGGCCCTGTCGAGTTTTTGTACAATGACGGGGCGATCATGGTCGGCCTCGTTTATACGTCGATCCTGTTTATGATCGTTCCGCTGGTTACAACTCTCGACAGCCTCGATGATAGTTTGATCGAAGCGGGATATGATCTGGGCGGGTCGGGTTTTTCCATCCTGCGCGAGATTGTCATTCCCCACGCGATGCCGGGGATCGTATCCGGTTGTATCGTGGTGTTCATGCTGTCGCTGGGCAATTACCTCACCCCGATCCTGCTGGGCGGCAAAGACAGCCTGTGGTTCACAGGGTTGATCTACACGCAGTTTATCACCCGCTTTAACTGGGAGCTCGGCTCGGCCTTTGGTTTCCTTCTGTTGGCGTTGTCCTCGGCGGTTGTGTTTTTGGGGCTGAAGCTGTCCCGCCAATCCTTGTCCAATACGATGGGGCGCTAAGATGATCCCGACAGTCCCGCAATCCACCGCGTTGAAGTGGTCTTACCGCGCTTACGTGACGCTGTTTTTTGTCTATCTCGCGCTGCCGCTCACTGTGGTATGTGTTTTTGCGTTCAATGACAGCGTGTTTCCCTCCCTCCCGTGGGAGGGGTTCACATGGGCGTGGTTTTTTGGCACCGAAGCGCCCTTCATCGGAGTGTTTCACGAACGTTCGATCCTGCGATCAATCGGTGTTTCGGCGTTTGTCGCGGTCTGGGTTGCCGGACTGGCGGTTGCTGTGGGCACGTGCAATGCATTCCTGTTTGTGCGCCATGACTTTCGCGGCAAGGGTTTCCTTTACATTCTGATGTTGCTGCCGCTGATCATACCGGGCGTGATCCTTGGCATTTCGATCCTTGTGTTTGCAAGCTCGGTCGCCAACACGCTCGAAGACGCGACAGGACTGTGGTTTGACGGGCTTCGCCCCGGATTGATCCTGGTCATTCTGGGCCAGTTTTCCTTTATCACGACATTTGCCACGCTGGTAATTTCCGCACGGTTGCAAAAGTTTGACCCCAGTCTTGAAGAGGCGGCGCTGAATCTTGGCGCGACCAAATGGGGGGCGGTGCGCCAGATCACCCTGCCTTTCCTCATGCCGGCCATCATCGGCGCCGGTGTGGTTGCGGTGCTGATGAGCTTTGAGAATTTCAATACGACGCTGATGCTGGTCGGGTCGGAATCACCGCTGACGATCACCATGTTCGACAAGCTCAAGCACGGCTCGACGCCCGTGTTGAACGCCGTGTCGCTGTTGCTGATTATCGGCTCTGCCGCGCTGGGCCTTTTGTCCCTGATCTTTCAGCGTACAAAGGGCGGATAACGGGCTGACGCGTTAAAATGGTTTGCCAGCCTGCTTCTCGGGATTGGCAGGCTGACGCATAGGGGGGCGTGTTTACCACGTATCTACAAACCTTGCGCCGCCGTCCTTTTGCAGAACCGGCGCAGCGTTGCGCGCATTGCAAAGCCACCGGCGCGTCTGTGCAGGATCAATCACAGCGTCGATTTCCGTGGCAGACGCATAATTCACGGCTTTGCCTTCGTTGTAGTAATCGTCCAGCAGCTTCTCAAACAGGGCCTGCTTTTTCTCGGGGTCGGTTTCGGCGTCCAGCTCCTTTTTGTAACCAAGGCGCACCGCACCTTCCAAACCCATCCCGCCAAATTCGCCCGTTGGCCATGACGCGGTGATAAAGGGCGTGTGGAAACTGCCGCCCATCATCGCCATTGCGCCCAGTCCATAGCCCTTGCGCAGAACGATACCGTAGATCGGCACGCTCAGCGCGGCACCGGTGACAAACATGCGCGAAACATGGCGCACCAATCCGGTTTTCTCGGCCTCGGGTCCGACCATGAAACCGGGGGTGTCGCACAACGATAGCAGCGGCAGCCCGTGCGCATTGCACAGTTGCATGAAACGCGCCGCCTTGTCCGCTGCGGTAGCGTCAATGGCGCCGCCCAAATGTTTTGGGTTGTTTGCAATAACGCCGTAGGCCTTTCCTTCAATCCGGATCAGTGCGGTAAGCATACCTCCCCCCCAACTGCGGCGCAGTTCCAGAACAGACCCCTCATCCGCCAGCCCCGAGATGACCTCGCTAATGTCGTAAACCCGCAGGCGGTTTTCAGGGATGACACGGCGCAGGGTGCGCGGGTCGGGTGCTGTCCAGTCTTTCAGATCACCTTGAAAATACGAAAGGTACTGCCGCGCAACAGTGCAGGCTTCAGCCTCGTCCGTTACACGGATATCGACCACGCCGTTGGCGTCCTGAACGTCTATCGGCCCGATGTCCTCGGGGCGATAGCTTCCCAATCCGCCGCCTTCAATCATTGCGGGACCAGCCATGCCGATATTGCTGTCCTCGGTGGCGATGATCACATCACACACCCCCAACAGCGCCGCATTGCCCGCAAAACAACGCCCTGCCGCCACTCCGATGACCGGCACGTTCCCCGACAACCGCGCAAGCGTGCCGAAGCTCGAACAATCCAGCCCCGCGATGTTGGATCTATCGGTATCTCCGGGTCTGCCCCCGCCGCCTTCGGCAAAGATAACCAGTGGCACGCTGTGCGCGCCTGCCAATTCGAAAATGCGATCCAGCTTCCGGTGGTGGCGCTGCCCCTGTGTACCGGCGAGAACCGTATAATCACCAATCGCAAAAGCGCAGCGCGCCGCGCCTTCCCCGAACAGGTCGGACCCGATCCGGCCGGTGCCTGTCAAAATCCCGTCGCCGGATGTATTGGCCTCCAGATCATCGCGGGTGCGCCGTGTGCTTTGCGCGGCGATGGCCAGTTCGCCGTATTCGTTAAAGCTGTCCTCATCTACTAGATCTGCGAGGTTTTCGCGCGCGGTGCGCTGGCCCCTGTCGTGGCGTTTTTGTACCGCTGCGGGGCGGGCCGCATCGCGTCCCTTTGCCTGTCGGTCAAACAGCTCTTGCAGGTCGGGGCGGATGGCATCGGGGTCGCGTGTTTCGGCCTGTGCATCGCGCGCCTCGGGGCCGTCACCTGCACGCAGCGACATGATCGCGAACCCTTCTTGCAGTGTCGCACCAACGGCCACCAACACGTTTGCAATGCTGCCAGACTGCGGTGCCGTGATGACATGCTCCATCTTCATGGCTTCCAGCACAGCCAGGGTCTGCCCCTGCCCAACGATGTCACCTGCCGCTACATCGACAGAGATCACAGTCGCCTGCATCGGGGCGATTATCGCAGTTTCATCCTGCGGCAGTTCCGGCGCAGGTTGCTGCGCAGCGCCGCTGCGAGCAGCGGCCGGTTCGCCATAGGCTGTGACAGGTAGTGCGGCCGCTGCAGCCGCCAGATCAGCAGTATGGGTTTCGATAAACCGCGTCGACACGGCGTAACCGGCCATATCCGGATGTGTCAGCAGTGCGCGCAGCCACGCGATGTTTGTCTCAACGCCATCAATGCGGAATTCGGACAAAGCGCGGTTTGACTTTGCCAGCGCCGCGCTGAAATCGGGCGCATGGGCAATGACTTTGACCAAAAGAGAATCGTAGGCGGCCGATGTGGTGTACCCGGCATAGGTAAAACCGTCGACACGCAGGCCGGGACCGGCGGGCGGATCATAGGCTGTTAATGTCCCGCCGGAGGGGTGCGCATGACCCTGTGCATCCACCCGCTCCATGTTCACGCGGGTCTGGATTGCCGTACCGCGGGGGCTGGATACCGGCACGATTTCTTTCAGCGTCTCACCGCCGGCAATGCGCAGTTGCAATGCCACAAGGTCCAGCCCGAACACTTCTTCGGTGATGGTGTGTTCGACCTGAATACGCGGATTGGCTTCGATAAAGAACACTTCATCAGTGATCTGATCCAGTAAAAATTCAAACGTGCCAAGGCTTCGGTAATTTCCATCAGCGGCCAATTTTCGAGCATAGTCGTGCAGTGCGTCGCGCTGGGCATCCGACAGGTTTGGCGCAGGTGCGATTTCAATCAGTTTCTGGTGGCGGCGTTGCAGGGTGCAGTCGCGCTCTCCCAGTGTCATAACAGTTCCGGCGCCATCACCGATAATCTGTACTTCGATGTGTCGCGCGCTGGGAATGAACCGTTCGACATAGACATCGGGGTTGCCAAACGCGGCCTTTGCTTCGCGTGCAGCAGCAGCCACGGCGTTTTCGGTGTCGTCGCGTTGTTCAACCAGACGCATACCGCGCCCGCCGCCACCTGCCACCGCTTTGACGATCATCGCTGCCCCATCGGGAAGCGTGTCAAAAAACGCAAGCGCGCCCTGTGCGTCTACTGGATCAGACGTACCGGGCAGGGTGGGCACATCTGTGCGCTCCGCCAGCGCACGCGCCGACAGTTTATCACCATACATATCAAGCGATTCAGCCGTGGGGCCAACAAACATCATCCCCGCTTTTTGCGCAGCGCGGGCAAATTCCGCGTTCTCGCTCAGAAACCCATAGCCGGGGTGGACGGCATCACATCCCGCTTCGACACCGGCCCGAATAACCGCATCAATATCCAGATAGGCGCGCGCGCCTTGCCCTGATAGCGTGACCACCTCATCGGCGCGCAACACATGAAGCGATTGCAGATCGTCCTGCGGCGCGATGGCACATGTCTTGATGCCCAATTCCGACGCTGTGCGCGCAATCCGCAGCGCTATCTCGCCACGGTTGGCAATTAATAGTTTTTCAATCTTCGGCTGTGTCATTTCAGGATACTCTTATTGCTCGACCATTTCGGCCAGTTTCGCCTTGCGCACTTTGCCCGTGGCCGTCATCGGCAATGCCGCGACCATGCGGATTTCGGGCAGTTTGTATTTGGACAGCCGTTCGGCCAACCACGCCGAAAGGGCCTCGGGCGTCAATGCAGGATCGGCGGGTTGCACAAACGCGACAGGTATCTGGCCCGATTTTTCGTCACTGCGCCCCACAACGCCCGATCCCTGAACGCCGGAATGTTTGCCCAGCGTCGCCTCTATCTCGGCGGGAAACACGGACATGCCCCGCACCTTCAACATCTCTTTGCGCCGCCCCAGATAATGGAGGTAGCCCATTGTATCGACCACACCGATATCACCTGTATAAAGAAACCCGTCACGGATCGCCTCGGCGGTGGCATCGGGCTTGCCCCAGTAGGATTTTAGCATCGCAGGGCTGCGCATGGTGATTTCGCCCTCGCCACCCGGTGGCAGGATTTGACCGGTATCGAAATCGCGAATGACGAATTCGTTTTGCGGCAAGGGCAGGCCGACAAACACCGGTTGTTGCTTCAGGTCAAAATCATCTTCCTGCATATCGGTGGTAAATGTATTGGAGGTGTGGGTTTCCGTCATGCCCCACGCGGCCTCTGCCAGAATGGTGCCGGTCGCTGCCTTCCAGCGCGCGCGAATATCGGGATCAAGCTTTTTCACAAAGCTGACCACACGCACACGGCGCAAGGAGGATAAATCGAAATCACTGAAATCGGGGCGCTCCATCATCTCGATTGCGCCGTCCACGATCATGCCGAAGGTCGTTACCTTGTAGCGTTCGATTGCCTGCAGCACCGACAGAGGGTCCCAGCGCGTCAAAAGCACCAGCGGCTCGCCCGACATGACCGGAAAAATCAGCGCCATGTTTTCGCCTGCGATCCAGAATTCGGGGAAAAACGACAGGCTGACGCCTTTGTCGCGGTTGGTAGTGACAGACCAATTAGCCGCGCCGGTAAACACCATGTCGCGCTGCGTGTGAACGCACCCTTTGGGCATGCCGGTTGTCCCGCCGGTATAGTTCAGCGCGGCGGGACTATCGAGATCGCCAAGCGCGATTTCGGCGTCAGGCATCTGCGCCAGTGCGTGCAACAGATCAGTGGTGTCCGATGTCTGCAGGGGCGGGGTGTTCACGCTGTGGGGGCAGTGAATATCCGGATTTTCGGGAATGAAAGCAGACAGCGTGGTTGCGATGATCTCCTCAACGGTGCTGCCGCCGCGCACGGCCTGCACTGTCTCGACCAGCGTATCAATTGTAACGATCAGCCGCGCATCGGTGTCTTGCAGTACGTACTCCAGCTCCAGCGCGGTTGAAAGCGGGGAAACCGGAACATGCACAAGCCCCGCTTTGAGAATGCCATAAAACGCAAAATGGAATTGCGGACAGTTGGGCATAAAAACCGCAACGCGATCGCCTTGCGAAAGGCCGCGCGCGGCAAGCAGGGCGGCAAAGCGGTTGGCGTATGCGTTTAGGTCGGACCACGAGATTTCGGTGCCGTAGAATATGAGAGCCGTTTCGTTCGGCGTGGTTTGCGCCCAGTGGCTGATATGCTCGGACAAGGGCCGTTCGCCTATTGGAAATGTAATTTCTCTGGCGAGGTTTTCGGGCCATGCGGCATGTTGGCGGGCGGCGATATCGGCAAGGTATGTGTCCAGATCGATTGGGGCAGAGGCACTCATGTTATGACTTCCCTTTGGTAAACCTGTTTCAGCATAGGCTTGAAAAGATCTGAATTACAAACGCTTGTATGAGAAGGGCTGTGGACCATACATGCGTAGCGCTTTCTGCTGCTGCGCAAATTGACGCTACCCCGTATCGCTTTAGCCGAACGAATCTCCCTCATGTCGAGGGAAAGCTGCTGCTTGCCTCCTAGCGTCAATCGCCCATCGGGTAAGACATTTAAATGTCCTGATGCCGTGGTTTCGCGTATTGTTATCGGTAAAATAACTGAGCCTTGTGCCATATTCTCTGCCTGTTACCCATCGGGACTAATGGCAATCACCGCGTAAATCGCCCCTGATCACGATGATAATTCAGATGTTTACGCACCCACTCCGGCGGATTTCGTGGTGTCGCTTGAGGCGCGCTTGGCTCTGCCTGATCTGCTGCATTACTGATCGAAACTTCAACGATGAAGGATCCCTTCGAAGGGTGAAAGATTGTGTTGACCATAAAGCTACCACAGAGTAGGTGTACTAGGGAGTAGCTTTTTCTGGGTTCGCTGCCTTTCGTGTCAGCCGGCCCGTCTTGAACACTGGAAAGGATCGGAACCGATGCCGAACAAAGCGATTATCAGCGACGTGAAAACGTTCTCTTGCAGCAACTCGTGGCGCAATTACTACTTTCTGAAAATCACCACAAAAGACGGGATTTCGGGCTGGAGTGAATTTGACCAGAACTTCGGTTCCCCTGGTGTCGAGGCGATCATCAACAAGATCGGCCACCGCCTGATCGGTCAGAGCGCGATGAACCACGAACATATCCGCGAAGACCTGCGTAACGTGACCCGCCCGGGCTCCGGCGGTGTGGTCGGCCAAGCGCTGGGCGCGATTGAAAATGCGCTGCTGGATGTAAAGGCAAAGACGCTGGATGTGCCTGCTTACACGCTGTTGGGCGGCAAAATTCGCGATGAAATCCGTGTGTACTGGTCGCACTGCGTGTCCTACCGCACGCGGACCGAGCATTTCAGCCCGCCAATCACCGACATCGAAGGCGTCAAGCAGATCGCCCGCGAAGTGGGCGAGCGCGGATTTACCGGCCTGAAGACGAATATCTTCAAATACGATGAGAACGACAAGATCGTTAACTGGGCACCCGGTTTCGGCAATACCTTCGATCCGGCTCGCAACATCGAGCGCGATACCCGCAAGAACCTGCGCCGGCATCTGGAGACAATGCGCGAGGCGGCAGGTCCGGACATCGATATTCTCGTGGACCTGAACTTCAACGCCCGCACCGAAGGCTATATGGAGCTGCTGCGCGAAATCAACGACATGGATATTTTCTGGGTCGAGCTTGATATTCTGGACGCAGACGCGATGGCGATGATCCGTGACAAGAGCGCCCATCCGATTGCGGGTCTTGAAACGCTGATCGGCCTGCACCAGTTCCTGCCGTTCTTCAAAGCCGGTGCTGTTGATGTCGCGATTGTGGATACCCCGTGGAACGGTGTGTGGCAGTCAATGAAGATCGCAGCCGCCGCCGATGCCTACGAAGTCAACGTGGCCTGCCACAACTTCTATGGGCACCTCTGCACCATGATGAACGCGCATTTCTGCGCCGCCGTGCCGAACCTGCGCATCATGGAAACCGACATTGACCGCGTGTCATGGGACAAGGACATCTTTACCCATGTGCCCGAGTTCAAAGACGGACACCTGATCATTCCGGACCGTCCGGGTTGGGGAACCGAGCCGATCGAGGAAGCAATGCTCGATCATCCGCCAGTGAAGCAGAACATGTACAACCGTGTTCCTGTGAACCGCGTCATTACCTGATCTTGCACTCCAGCCGTCCGAAGGGTGATTTATATGGCAGATATTAACGAACCCGTAGACGTTCTTATCATCGGCGGCGGCGCCTCGGGTGCCGCCGTCGCATGGAGCCTTGCCGAGACGAAGATGCGCATCGTCTGTCTTGAGCAGGGTGACTGGATCAAGAACGAGGATTTCCCGAGCACGGGCCGCGATTGGGAAGCGCGCCAGTTCGGTGATTTCGCGATCAGCCCGAACCGGCGCAAGCTGGCGGCGGACTATCCGATCAACGAGGATGACTCACCGATCAAAGTGGCGAACTTCAACGGTGTGGGCGGCGGCACGATCCTTTATGCCGGTCACTTCCCGCGCTTTCATCCGTCCGACTTCCGCGTCAAAACGCTTGACGGTGTGGCCGATGACTGGCCCATTGATTACGCTACTCTAGAGCCGTTTTTCGAATTGAACGACAAAATGACAGGCGTTGCCGCGCTTGAGGGTGATCCGGCCTATCCTCCCAAACCCGCTGTCATGCCGCCACTGCCGCTGGGCCGCTCTGGTGAGGTGATTGGCGAGGCGATGAACAAACTGGGCTGGCACTGGTGGCCGTCCGATGCTGCAATCAACACGCAGGAATACGAGGGCCGCGCGCCTTGCATCAATCTGGGCCATTGCGGGTCGGGTTGTGCGCAGGGGGCCAAGGCAACAACCGATGGCACCTACTGGCCCGAGGCCATTCGCGCCCGCGTGGAAGTGCGCCACCGCTGCCGTGTGCGCCGGATCGAAACAAACGAAGACGATATGGCGACCGGTGCCTTTTACGTTGACCCCGACGGGGTAGAGCGTTTCCAGCCCGCCGAGATTGTCATTGTCGCGTGCAACGGCATCGGCACGCCGCGCCTGCTGCTCAACTCCGCCTCCGAGCGGTTTCCGGACGGGCTGTGCAACTCCAGCGGGATGTTGGGCAAAAACCTGATGTTCCACCCCTATTCCCAAGTGCGTGGCCATGTTGATGAAAAGCTGGAAGGCTACATGGGGCCGCGCATCGGCACGTGGAGCATGCAGTTTTACGAAACCGATCCCGAGCGCGATTTCAAGCGCGGCTATTGCTACCAGTTCTCGCGCGGGTACGGGCCTGTTGCAACGGCGGTCAACGGGATGGCCGACGGGATTATCCCGTGGGGGGCAGGGCACCACGACGCCTTCGGGCGGATGTTCGACCACTCGCTCGGCATGTTGGCGATTTGCGAAGACCTGCCCGAAGAGATCAACCGCGTCACAATCGACCCTGATCTGTGTGACAGCGATGGCATCCCCGCGCCCAAGATCACCTACCGTCTGAGCGAGAACTCCAAACGGATGCTCGAACACTCCGTTGCGCGCGGCAAAGAGATTTTGCAGGCTGCCGGCGCACGTGACATCACCAGCAAAACGATCTTCCCCGCGGCGGGCTGGCACCTGATGGGCACCGCGCGCATGGGGACGGACCCGAAAACATCTGTCGTAAATGAATGGGGTCGCAGCCATGACGTGCGCAACCTGTTCATTGTGGACGGCAGTGTTTTTGTGACATCGGGCGGCGTCAACCCGACCTCGACGATACAGGCGATTGCGCTCTACGTCGCCGACCAGATCAAAAACCGCATCTATGAATTGTTTGATTAAGCCATGACAGACATGACCCCGAAAACCACCGACAGATTCAGCGCAGAGCAGCGCGAGGTGATGCGCCTTGTGGCGGGTGCGATCATTCCCGCCGATCCCGCACGCGACATGCCGGGCGCAGATGATCCGGCAATCCTTGACGATATTCTGGCATCGGCTGGACGGGATGCGGATGATCTTGCGCTTGCACTGGATCTGCTTGGCGCAAGCGATGGCGCCCTGACGGATGTAGCCGAAGGATCGGTTCTGGCAAAATTCCGGCAGGCGCAACCGGCACTGGCGGCCGTTCTGTCGCTGGTGATTGCGCAATGTTACTACCGCGACACCCGCGTATTGATCGCCGTCGGGATGGAGCCGCGTCCACCGTTCCCCAAAGGCTATCCCATGGATCAGGGCGACTGGTCCTTACTGGACCCTGTGCGCGCACGCGGTCCGATCTATCGAGCAGCAACAGATGAAGGAACGCCGACATGAGTTCGCCCAATTCCGAAAGCCCGCGCCGCGCGCGTATCCAGTGGGGTGATCTGGCGGTCAGGTGGAGCTTTATGCTGCCCACCATCGTGCTGCTGGTTCTCGTGCTGGCCTATCCGATCTGGTACACGATCGAGATCAGCTTTTCCTCTTTCGACATGATGACCTTCGGTGCCGGTGAATTTATCGGCTGGGAGAATTACAGCTGGGTTCTGAAGGATTACCGGTTCTGGGAATCCCTTTGGGTTACGCTTGTCTATCTGATGTGGGCGCTGCCGATCCAGATTATACTGGGGTTCGGCATTGCCTATATGATCAACGCCCAGTGGCGTGGCCGTGGTGTGCTGCGCGCGCTGTTTATTATCCCGATGGTGGTGGCGCCTGTCGTTGCCGGTGGCATCTGGCGGATGCTGCTTGACCCGATCTGGGGTGTGGTCAACTGGGCTTTGGGGCTTGTAGGTCTTGGCCCGTATGACTGGTTCGGTGATCCCAACCTTGCGATGGCGACAATTGTTATTATCGACACATGGCGCTGGACCCCGTTTATCGTGCTGATCGCCACCGCTGCGCTGCTTGCGCTGCCGCGGGATGTGTTCGAGGCGGCCAAGATTGACGGGGCGGGCCGCTGGGCCACGCTGTGGTCGGTGGCGCTGCCACTGCTGGCCCCGGTTATCGCTGCAACCTTCGTAATCCGCTGGCTGGGCGCGGTGAAAATGTTCGACATCGTCCTCGCCTCCACCCTTGGCGGGCCGGGCAAGGCCACCAGCGTCATCAACCTGTTCATCTACGAAGAGGCCTTCCGCTCGCTCAACTTTGCCGAGTCCTCGGCCATGGCGATGATCGTCCTTGTCCTGACGATGCTTCTGACGGGTGTGTTCCTGATCGGCAGCCGCAAACTGGAGACAATGCATTGACCAGTATTGACACAACCGCCCCGAAACTGCGCCGCCGCCGTCGCTCGTACAGCCATGCTGCGCGGGTTGGTGGGGCGATCTTCATCAGCCTTCTGTTCCTGTTTCCGGTTTTCTGGATGGTGCTGACCTCCTTCAAATCGCAGGTCGATATTTTCACCACGCCGCCCAAGCTGTTCTTTGACGCCACGTGGGCAACCTATATCGAGTACTTCACCCGCGCCGATATTCCCGACCGTTTGCTGAATACAGTGATCGTGGCGACCGGTGCCGGTATCCTGTCGATTGTTGTGGGCACGCTGTCCGGCTATGCGCTGGCGCGCATCCGTCTGCGCGGCGCGGCCACCTTTGGTGTGCTGATCCTGATGTCGCGCGGCGTACCGCCTATCGCGCTTGCCGTGCCGATGTTTCTGGTCGCGCGTAACATGGGGCTGACCGACAAACACATCACCCTGATCTTTGCCTACTGCACCTTCCTCATTCCTTACGTGATGTGGCTGATGCGCAGCTTTTTCGTCTCGCTCCCCAAAGAGCTGGAGGAATCCGCGATGATCGACGGTTGTTCGCGCTTTGGCGCGTTCTTCAAGATCATCGTGCCGATCTCGATGCCGGGCATCCTTTCGACCCTGATCTTCAGCATTATCCTTGCATGGGAAGAGTTGCTGTTCGCGCTGGTGTTGACCAGCCGCGATGCGGTGACCATCCCCGTGGCGATTGCGGGCATCGCGGGGGATACCGAAACCGGCGCCAACTGGGCCGCACTGACGGCGGTGGGCACTGTGACGGTTATTCCCGTCGTTATCTTTGCGCTGCTTGTCCAGAAATGGCTGATCCAGGGTCTGGCCGACGGGGCGACCAAAGGATGAGCGCCCCAATTCAATTTTTACCGATTACGCCGACAGGCGCACCGTTCAACAGGAGCTTTCCGATATGAGCACACTCGACATCAACAACGTGCGCAAGGCCTACGGCGCGGTGCAGGTTATCCACGGCATTACGCTCAACATTCAGGACGGCGAATTTGTCGCGCTGGTCGGGCCGTCAGGCTGTGGCAAATCCACATTGCTGCGCATGATCGCGGGGCTGGAGGAAGTGACCGCAGGAGACATCGCAATCGGTGACCGTGACGTAACCGATCTGCCGCCAAAAGCGCGTGACATCGCCATGGTGTTCCAGAACTACGCGCTTTACCCGCATATGACCGTGCGCGACAATATGGGGTTCGCGCTGAAACAGCGCCGCACCCCCAAGGCGGAAATTCAGGAGCGGGTGGCCGATGCTGCGCGTATTCTGGGGCTTGAGGATCTGCTGGGGCGCAAGCCGCGTGCATTGTCCGGCGGTCAGCGCCAGCGTGTTGCGATGGGGCGCGCGATTGTGCGCAATCCCAATGTGTTCCTCTTTGATGAACCGCTTTCCAACCTTGATGCAAAACTGCGCGTGCAGATGCGCTCGGAGATCAAGGAACTGCACCAGAGGCTTCGTACCACAACGGTTTATGTGACCCACGACCAGATCGAGGCGATGACACTGGCCGACCGCGTCGTTGTGATGAACGGCGGCGTGATCGAACAGGAAGGCCCGCCTCTCGAACTCTATGATCACCCGAAGTCCGTTTTTGTCGCCGCCTTTATCGGCTCGCCACCGATGAACTTCTTCGAAGGATCTATCGAGAACGCCACAGTGCTGCGGCTGGATGACGGCACCAAATTACAATTGCCCAAGCCCGACCCCAAAGGGCGCGAGCGCATTACAATGGGCGTCCGCCCCGAACATTTTGAACTGGCGGATGCCGGGTGGCCTGCCACCGTGTCCGTTGTTGAGGCGACGGGATCGGAAACCCAGATCACAGCGCGCATCGCGGGTAAATTGATCCGCGTTCTGGTGCGCGGGCGCACAGATGTGAAGGCCGGAGAGAACATTCACCTGACGGTTAACCCCGACCTGATCCACATGTTCGACCCCGCGCCGATCCCTGACGTTGCTCTTGAAGAGGATCATTGACGTTGGGGCATGTAGTTGTTGACAGATGCGACTCAATAGTATGTCCTACTGGCAAGTAGTAATTACTGCCTGCTAACTACCTGCCGGGGGGAGGCCCGGAAAAAACAAGCATAACTGACGAGGAGACCGGGAATGCAGATCACCAAAACCACAACTGGCCCGAAAGCATGGCTGACAGGGACCGCGATGGCCCTGACAATGGCGCTGACCGCGCCCGCCATTGCCCAGGAATCACTGGGCACGCCGGAAGAGCCGATTGAATTGCGCTTTCTGGCGAACGAGTCCTTTGCCGCAACATGGCAAAAGACACTCGTACCGGAGTTCAACAAGATTTACCCCAACATCAACGTCACCATTGATGGCGTCCCCTATCCCGAGCATCTGGCAAAGCTGATGCTGGACGCAACCAGCGCGAACCCTGACTATGATCTGCTGCTGGTGGATGACCCGTGGGCGCCGCAGATGGCCTCCATCGGTGCACTGGTTGACCTGAAAAGCCCCGAAATCACAGCAATGACATCCGATGAATACGATTGGGACGATCTGCATCCTGCTCCGCTGGCCGCGGGCCAGTGGCAGGGCAAGCAGTACGCCGTTCCGGTGCGTGCGAACATGCTGATGATGCTCTACAATAAATCGCTTTACGAAAGCGCCGGCGTGCCGCTGCCGACGCCAGAACTGACATGGGAAGAGTTTTTTGCACAAGCGCCCAAGCTGGTGCAGGATACCGATGGCGATGGAGAAACCGATGCCTGGCCGCTGCACACGTTCTTTACCCGTGACCAGCTGACCCCGACAATCTGGCAAACAATCATGAACTCCAATGGCGGCAAGCTGGTGGATGACGAGGGCAAGCCTGCCTTCAACGACGAAATCGGCGTTGCCGCTCTGGATACCCAGCGCAAGCTGCTCGATTACGCACCTCCGGGCGCACTCGGCCACGGCTTCTCCGAATCTCTCCAGACATTCCGTCAGGGGGCTGCGGCAAACATGTTCATGTGGGGCAGCGTTTACAAAACAACTGCGGGCGGCAGTGACGCAACCACACTGGGCGAAGACGAAGTCGGTATTCAGGTTATGCCTGCGGGCAGCTTCAGTGCCGGTGCCCACCGTGGCGTCTGGAGCCTCGGGATCAGCTCCAAGACCGAAAACCTTGATGCGTCATGGGCGTTCTTGCAGTGGATGTCCTCCAAAGAGGGCGAGGCATTCAACGCAAGCGAAACCGGATCTTTCCCATCCCGTCTGAATACGCTGAACAACCCTGCCGAAGCATGGGCAGAGCCAGTGTATGAAGCGATCAAGAATGCCTATGATGTTACAATCAAAGGCGAGATGTGGCGCATGCGTCACCCCAAATCGGACGCGGCGCAGCAGATCCTTGCGGATGAAGTCGCCCGCGCACTTGCCGGACAGGCGACTTCGCAAGAGGCGCTGGATACTGCGGCACAACGTATGGTTCGCGCGCTGCGCTAACCTTGCCAGCAACAGGCGCTCCGCTCCCTCCCCGAAGAGCGCCTGTTGCACCTCTTGCAAGCGAGCGTCGCATTTGATTTGCGAAGCCGCCCGACAACTCCCGAAGTAGTGACGGCACCTGCACCCGATGACCGGCGTGCAATCGATCTCTGCCGTCTTTTTTTCTTCAGTACGAGGATGTAAAAAATGTCTTTTATCAAAACTGCCACAATGACTGCCTTGACCACGCTTGCGCTGGCCTCCGCCGCTGCTGCCGCCGATTACAAAATAAAATTCGCGATGTCGCACCAATCCAAGCCAAACCACTATATTTACACAGCCGCCGAGAAATTCGGAGAAGAGGTCGAGCGCCTGTCGGACGGGCGCATTGACGTAGAATTTTACTGGGGCGGATCGCTGGGCAAAGTTGAATCGGTTCTGGACCTCATGCGTCAGGGATTTGTTGAAGCGACCTTTGCCAGTGATGGCCACGCTGCGCCCTATTACAAAGAAATTCAGGTTCTTTCTGTCCCCTACCTTTTCTCAAGCCGCACAGTGGCGTGGGACGTTCTTGGGGGCGATTGGGGTAAGGCATTTTCCGAGCGAATGGCAAAAGGATCCGGTCTGCGACCGCTTTCAATTATGGAGAACGGTGGGTACCGCCATTTCTCGGCCTCGACCCCGCTGAACACAATTGACGATCTGGAAGGTCTGAAGATCAGAACCCAGACCAATGCCGTACACATGAGCATTGTTAAATCGCTGGGCGCGTCCCCGACACCGATTGCGTGGGCGGATCTTTATACATCGCTTCAGACCGGTGTTGTTGAGGGGCAGGAAAACTCCTTTGCGACATTCCGTATTCCACGTCTGGAAGAAGTGCAGAAAAACATCATCATGGACGGTCACGTCTATTCGATTTCAAACCTGTTGGTCAGCGAGAAGTTCTATCAGAGCCTACCCGATGATCTGAAACAGGTTTTGCAGGACGCAGCCGAAACCGCGCTTGAGATCAATCACAGGCTATCAGTCGAAAACGAGTCCTCCGACCGTGCCTATCTGGAAGCGGAAGGCGTGCGGATTGTCGAACTTTCCCACGAAGAAAAGATGCGCTTTCGCGACAAGACCCAAGGGCCTGCTCTTGATTTGATCCACGAGCAGGGAATCGACCCCGAGTTGCTGCAGAGCCTGCTGGATGCGGTTGAAGAAGCGGAAACGCGCCTGAACGGCAGCTGATTGCCGCTGGCCCGTGCCGTGGTGGTGCGGGCCTATCAACGCGAAGGGGGAACCTGTGGAAAATCTTACAGCGGTTGTTCGAGTGTCATGCACCGTGTTTTCAGTGCTGATGCGTGTCATGTTGGCAGTGATGTTTGCGATATTCATCGCGCTTGTCATCACACGCTATTTCTTTTCCTACTCACCTTCATGGTCCGAGGAGGTGTCGCGCTTTCTCCTCGTATGGATCAGCATGTTGGGCGCAGCGGTGCTGGTTGTGTATCAGGATCATTTTGCCCTGCACATGTTGGTTCAAAAGCTTAGCCCCAAGATGAAGCTTGTTCACTCACTAGTGGTGCAGATGGTTATTCTGATCGTCTGTGCAGTAGTATTCTATTACGGTATCTTCTTCGCCTTTGACGCGCGCGACGTGTTTGCCAGCGGCAGCGGCTTGTCGATGTTTTGGCCCAAGCTGTCTATCCCCGTGGGGATGGGCCTGATGATCTTTTACGTGCTGGTGTCGATCGTCGACATCATCCGCCTGTTGGGGGGCGCCGAACAATCAATTGTTCCGCCGCAGACCCTGTTTATGGACAGTACCTTCCGCCAGACGGAAGGCGAAGCAACGACATCCCAGCAAGAAGGCCGTTCGACATGACCCTTATTATCATATTTACGGCAATGATCCTGCTGGTCCTGGCCGGACTGCCCATCGCATTTATCATGCTTGTGCTGTCGGGCGTCTACTTCCTGACCGGCCCGGTCCCCGGATTTATCACCCTGCTGCCGACAAAGATTTTCGAAGGGATGGACGTGATCATCCTGACCGCGATCCCGTTCTTTCTGCTGGCGGGCGATATCATGGGCAAATCGGGAATGGCCGACCGCCTGATGGATTTCGCAAACGAACTGATCGGCCGTGTGCGCGGCGGTCTGGCGCATGTGAACGTAATGGTCAGCCTCCTGTTTGCAGGGCTTACAGGTGTCGCGGTGGGCGATATCGCTGCTTTGGGCAAGCTCGAAGTGAACGGGATGGAGCGGGCAGGCTATCCGCGCCCCTTTGCGGCGGCGGTGACTGTTTCATCTGCGCTGATCGGTCCGATCATCCCCCCAAGCGGGATGATTATCCTCTATTGTGCGATTATGGATGTCTCCGTTGGCGGCATGTTCCTTGCTGCCATTGTTCCCGGCGTCCTGATGGCTCTGGGTGATATGCTTCTGATCTCGACCGTGGCGAAAAAGCGTAACTTTCCCAAGGTGGATTCCCCGTTCTCGCTTGTGGTGCTGTTGTCCAAGGGGCGGCACGCAGTGCTTGCTGTTGCTTTGCCCGTTATCCTGATCGGCGGGATTGTCGGGGGCATCGTAACCCCCACCGAGGCGGCGGCGGTTGCGGTGATCTATGCGCTGATTGTGGCTGTGTTCATCTATCGCACGATGACGCTGAAATCACTCTGGCGCAGCTTTGCCAACGCCAGTTTCGAAAGTGCCCGCCTGATGTTTATGATCGGTGCCGCGCTGACGATGTCATGGGTTTTCGCGCTAGAGGACATGCCCGGGAAATTTGCTGTGCTGTTCGGGGGCAGTGACACCTCGCTGCTGGTACTGCTGCTGACGATCAACGTGATGTTTCTCGTGCTTGGTATGATCATGGAACCGTCCCTCGCGCTTATTCTGTTCGGGCCGATTGTGGCGCCCGTGGCCTATGCGGCGGGTCTTGATCCGTTGCAATTGGGGGTGATGCTGCTGGTCAATGTGACCGTGGGTCTTGCCACGCCGCCTGTGGGTAATGCGCTGTTTGCCATTGCTTCGGTTGTGACCGTGGACATGAGCAAACTGATAAAGGAACTGCTGCCGTTTCTGGCGATCAAATTCGTCATGATGGTTCTTATCGGTACACTGCCGTTTATCACCCTCGCTGTTCCCGGCCTGTTCGGACTGAATTGATGAGGGATCAGATTTTACACCGTAAACCGACTTGAAAATAACCTACTATGGAGTATAACTACTACATAGTAGGTTAATATCGCTGGATGATATGCGCTCCGGACAAGGCAACAGGGCCTTCCCCCGACGTATGCACCGGCTGGCCAATCGATAAAAGGAAGCCTCATGAATCTTGATTACAACGCCGAGGAACTGGACTTTCGCGCAGAGGTGCGGACGTTTATCGAAGAAAACCTGCCGTCTGATATTCAGGCAAAAGTGCTGGCTCACAAGCGGCTCAATCGGGATGACTACAAAAGATGGCACCAGATCCTGCACGCGAAAGGATGGGTCGCCCCTGCCTGGCCTGTTGAAACGGGCGGCGCAGGCTGGAACCCCGTTCAGCGCCACATCTGGGAAGAAGAGGCGACGCGCGCCGGTGCGCCTAATGTCCTGAGCTTTGGTGTGAACATGATCGGGCCGGTCCTTATGGCGTTTGGTTCGGACGAGCAAAAATCGCACTATCTTCCCCGCATCCTGAGTTGCGAGGACTGGTGGTGTCAGGGCTACTCCGAGCCTGGATCAGGTTCTGACCTTGCATCGCTGAAAACTGCGGCGAAGCGTGTGCAGGAAGACGACGGCGAATACTATGTGGTAAACGGCCAGAAGACATGGACCACGCTGGGACAGCACGCAGACATGATTTTCTGCCTTGTCCGCACCGACAATTCCGGCCGCAAGCAGCAGGGCATTTCGTTTTTGCTGATTGATATGAATACTCCGGGCATCACCGTGCGCCCGATTATCACGCTGGACGAGGATCACGAAGTTAACGAAATCTTCTTCGACAATGTGAAAGTACCTGTCAAAAACCTTGTCGGGCAGGAAAACATGGGCTGGACCTATGCGAAATACCTGCTCAGCCACGAACGGAACAACGTAGCCGAGGTTGGCCGCTCCAAGCGTGAGCTGCGGTATTTGAAACAGCTGGCGATGGCCTACACCAGTGATGGCAAGCCGCTGCTGGAAGACCCGTTGTTTGCCAGAAAGGTTGCGATACTTGAGGCCGAACTGATGGCGCTGGAAATCACAAATCTGCGTGTCGTGTCCGCTGATGACGGCAAGTCCGAGCCGGGGCCGGAGGTTTCCATGCTCAAGATTGTCGGGACCGAAGTTCAGCAGCGCCTGACCGAGTTGATGGTGCAGGCCGTGGGGCCGTATGGTCTGCCGTTTGATGCAGAGTTCCTTGAGGGCGAAACAGAACATGCCGTGACCGGCAAGGATGATGCCGCACCTCTGACCGCCGCTTATCTCAACTTCCGCAAGGCGTCGATCTATGGCGGCTCGAACGAGATACAGAAAAACATCATGAACAAAATGATACTGGGGCTTTGATTTAACATGGATTTCAATCTCACGCAGGAACAAACACAGCTTTCCGATACGCTTCGCCGCTGGATCGAAAAGGAATACGATTTCGAAGCACGCCGCGCGATTATCAAATCCGCCGAAGGGGTCAGCGCAGATGCCTGGAGCGGTCTGGCAGAGCTTGGCCTGATGGCTTTGCCCGTCCCAGAGGCGCAGGACGGGTTTGGCGCAAGCGGGTCGGATATGTTTGCCGTGATGCAGGAACTGGGCAAGGGGCTGCTGGTTGAGCCGTATCTCGCCACGGTCAGCGGGGTCCAGTATCTGAAACAGGACGCGGAAAAACATGCAGAACTGTTGCAGCAGGTTGCGGGGGGTGAAGCACGCATCGCCTGTGCGCTGGGCGAGGCGCAATCGCGCTACAACCGTTATGATGTGGCAATGACGGCAAAGGCTGACGGCGATGGATATATCCTGAACGGGCGCAAAACGGTTGTTGTTCACGGCGCGCAAGCGGATCACCTGATTGTATCCGCGCGTACGGATGGCGATCCGCGTGATCACAGCGGGATTTCCCTGTTTGTGATGGCCGCCGATGCCAAGGGGATTACCCGCAGCGATTACCGCACCATTGACGGCATGCGCGCCGCCGACATCAATTTTGCCGATGTTCGCGTACAGGTCGCATCCCTGATCGGCGCAGCGGGAGAGGCTTGGCCGATTATTGATGTCGTGTCCGATTATAGCTGTGCATTGATCTGCGCCGAAGCTGTGGGGATCATGCAGGCAACTTATGAAACCACGTTGGAATATCTGAAAACGCGCCGCCAGTTTGATCAGCCCATCGGGGCCTTTCAGGCATTACAGCACCGCATGGTTGAAATGTTCATCGAGGTCGAGCAAGCCCGCTCCATGGCGATGCTGGCGGCCGCGCGTATCGGATCGGATGACGCCGAGGAACGTCGGCGCACAGTTTCAGGGGCGATGATCCGTGTGGGTCAAGCCGCCAACCGCGTCGGCGAAGAGGCGATCCAGTTGCATGGTGGTATCGGTATGACCAACGAAATGCAGGTCGCCCATTACTTCAAACGCCTTACCATGTTCGGCGCGGTCTATGGCGATGTAGACCATCATATTAACCGGTTCACCCATCAGCCGGCCTTCCCGCAAAGCGCCTGACACGCTGGCAAATTTCGGCGTCGCTGCGTCACACGCCGAAATTTTTGCTATGTTCATCTTTTTCGATTATGGAGTGCCACCGGATTAGGAAAAGATGCGAGACGGAGTAGACTGATTAATGGCCACAACAACACGAAAAGACGCGGCCTACAGGCGCGCTGCCCGCAAATCCGTTAACCACGGGGCAAAGCGCGCCAGAATCCTTGAAGTCGCGGGCGATCTGTTCTTCCGGCAGGGGTATGGCAATACCAGCATTGACGAAATCGCCGCCGAACTGGGCGTGGGCAAGCCTTATGTCTATTATTATTTCCGCGACAAGCTAACCATTTTCGAAACGCTGTGCGTCGAATCCTCCAACGTCACGCACAAGGCGTTTGAAGCCACCCGCGACACGGATTTGAGCGCATCAGAACGGCTGTCGCAGGGCCTGCGGGAACTGATCCTGCGGTATTTGCAGACATTTGCCGGCGGCGCATTGTACTATAAAGAGCCGGGCCTGCTGTCGGGTGAGGCAAAGGACATCGTCCGCCAGAACGCACTGGCTCTGCACGCCGATCTTTTGCAGGTCCTTGAAGAGGGGCGCACAGCAGGCGAGTTTTCGTTTGATGACACGAAACTGACAGCGCTGATGATTGGTGGTGCGATCGGATTTATGTTCAGCTGGTATCGCCCTGACAGCAAGATGTCGCCAACCGAACTTGCCGATTACATGGTGCGTGATCTGATGAAAATCGTGGCAGTGCCTGGATAACACTGCCACAAACGCGTTGCTTAGGCGGCAATCTCCGCATGGCCGTTTGCCAGAATGATCTGTCCGTTATCATCGATGACTTCGAATGAAATCTGGCGTGATCCATCCGCTGCATCGACACTGCGATGGCGCATGAACAGCGAGGCCCCCACCAGCGCTTTGCCTGTCATCCGCGCACCCAGTCGCGTCAGCCGCGCCGGATCGCCCTGGCCGAACTGACGGACAATCTGCAATCCTGCCGCGCCCCAACTGCAAGAGCCGTGCAGCAGCGTGTCATCCAGTCCGGCATCCCTGGCGGCGGTGCGCTCTGTGTGGATCGGGTTCCAGATATCGGCCGCTTCGGTGTAGAGATGCGGCAGGGCACGGGTAATCTCCAGCATCGGGGCGCTGCCGGTTGTGAAGTCCTCAACCAAGGCTGCGGGGGCAGGCGGCTCTGCGATGCTGCGGTCGGGGCCTTCGATCTTGTCGCCCAGGAAAATCCCGCAAAACCAGCTTTCGGCGATTGCCTCGTCTGTTTCCTTTTCAGAGGTGACAAGCCGCACAGCGATGTAGGCACCGATACGGGTTTGGCGCAGGGCGCAGATCTTTCCGCGTGTGACCACATGGGTGTCGGGGCGAAGCGGTTTGAAGATCGTAGAGTCCTGCTGCACGTGAATACAGCGCCACATCTGCGCATTGTCTGCGCCCAGCACCGCACGGTATGGTTGGCCGTTCATCACCTGCCATTCCGGCGAGATCACATAGGTCGGCAGCCCGGTAATCCCGCCCTCACGCAGATCGTTCAGATACACATCTTCGGTTGCGCCAAGGGACGCGGCATAACTCATCAAGCGCCGCGCGCTCATGTGTGTGTGCGCGGGTGTGATATCGGTGCCGACAATGTCGGAGTTCAGCAGGTTGGTCACGGGCATCCCCTTTGCTGGCGCTCAGCGGCCTTTGAAAAACGCATCAAGCGCATCACTGTGGGCATCTGTGGCCTGACAGGTGACGTATTGCTCAAGGTCCATGTAGCTGACTGCATGGTTCAGGGCGTTCGCGGCCTGACCAATGGCATGTTTTGTCATCCGCAGTGGTGCGCCGGGAATTTCAAGCAGACGGTGGGCCAGCGTTTCGGCTTCTGCCTTTGCTGCACCGGGGGCGGAAATTTCATCTACCATGCCCCAACTTTCGGCTTTGGCAGCGTCAATATTATCGGCCAGCATCACCAGTTTTCGGGTGCGTGCAGGGCCGACCAGTGCCACCAGCCGCGGCAGGCTTTGCCAACTCATGCTCATCCCGTTGAGCAATTCAGGCGCGCCCAGAACTGTTTCCGACGTGGCAACGCGGAAGTCACAGACCACACTGAACGCCAGACCGCCACCGAGGCAATATCCTTCAATCGCGCAAACGGTCACTGCATCGAGCGCCTCCCATGCGGCGCAGGCACGCGCACCGATGGCGTGTACCGCCAGCCGCTGTTCCGTGCTCAGTTCGCGATAGCCTTTCACTTCGTCCTGCTTGAGGTTCATCCCCGCAGAAAAGTGGCTGTCCGAACCGCAGACAACAACCGCACGAATGGCCGGATCGCTCTGGATTTCGTTGGCCACGGCCCAGAGTTCGTGCAGCATGGCATATGACATCAGATTGTACTTTCCCGCACCCTTCAGGCGCACAATCGCCAGATCGGGTTGCGGGCGGCTCAGGTCGATATGGTCCATTGTCAAATCCTTGTATCGCGGGTGGCTCAGGCAAATTGTTCGGTTTTGGTAAACCTGTCGCGCAGCTTGTTTTTGAGAACCTTGCCTGTCGGGCCAAGGTCGATGAAGTCTACAAAATGCACTTCGTCGGGCATCCACCATTTTGCGATTTTACCGTCGAGGAATGACAACAGATCATCCTTGGTGATTTTCGCGCCCGGTTTCGCGATCACAACCAGAACAGGCCGTTCGCTCCACTTGGGGTGGGGGATGCCAATGCAGGCCGCCTGATGAACATCAGGGTGAAGTTGCGCGATGTTTTCCACCTCGATCGAGCTGATCCATTCGCCCCCCGATTTGATGATGTCCTTGCTGCGGTCCGTAATCTTTATGTAGCCTTGCGGGGTGATCGTGACCACGTCACCTGTGGGCAGCCAGCCGTCTTGCAGCGCGCTGCCTTCGGGGTGTTTGAAGTACGAGTCAATCACCCACGGGCCTTTGACAAACAGATTGCCCGTTGTTTTCCCGTCCCACGGCAATTCGACACCCTGATCATCAAGCAGCAGCATATCGACACCGAAAACCGGATGGCCCTGCGTTTCGCGCAGCTTCTGGATTTCCGCTTCGGGCAGGTCGGCGTGACGTGCCTGCAAGGTGCAGATCGTACCCATTGGCGACATCTCGGTCATGCCCCAAGCGTGGATCACATCCACCCCGTGGGTGTGGCGGAACGTATTCATCATGGCTGTCGGGCAGGCCGATCCGCCAATGTTCATCCGTTTGAATGTGGTGAAGCCCAGATTGTGCGCTTTTACATAGTCCAGCAGCCCGTTCCAGACTGTCGGCACACCAGCCGAGAACGTCACACCCTCGCCGTCAATCAATTCATAGAGCGATTTTCCGTCCATCATCGGCCCGGGCAGTACCAGCTTTGCCCCTGCCAGCGCAGAGGCATAGGGCAGACCCCACGCGTTGGAGTGATACATCGGAACAACAGGCATGATCACATCACGCGAGGATATGTTGAACGCGTCCGGCATCACCTCGGCGTAGGAATGGATCATCGTCGAGCGGTGCGAGTACAGCGCGCCCTTCGGATTGCCCGTGGTGCCCGACGTATAGCACAGCGTCGAGGCGGCGTTTTCGTCAAATTCCGGCCACTGGTACGTGTCCGGTTGCGCGGCTATGAACTCATCATAACAGAGCAGGTTTTTGATGCTGGTCTGCGCAGGCATCTCTGATGGTGCGCACATTGCGACAAAGGTTTTTGCATCCGGGCATTCTGCCGCAATCGCTTCGGCCTGATCCAGAAATGTCAGATCAAACAGCACACATTTCGCCTCGGCATGGCCGGCGATATAGGCGATCTGGTCGTTGTGCAGGCGCGGGTTGATGGTGTTCAACACCAGTCCCGATCCCGGAATGGCAAAATATGCCTCAAGATGGCGATAGTTGTTCCAGCCCAGCGTTGCGACCCTGTCGCCAATCACCAGCCCCAGACCCGCCAGCGCATTGGCAAGCTGTTGCGCGCGCGTGTGGCAATCGCCGTATGTGTAGCGGTGGATACTTCCATCCTCCAGACGCGACACGATTTCAACATCGCCGAAATACCGCGCGGCGTTTTTGATCAGGCTGGAAATCAGCAAGGGGCGGTTCATTGTCCGTCCCGATATTGGACTTTGCATATACTCAGACATTTTCAGGCTCCCGTTACTGTTGTGGTTGCGGCAGGGCGCGGGGAGCGCCCTGCCGCAATTGTCAGCGTCGCTAGGTCGATCAGTCGTTTGACCAACCGGATACAGCTTTGACTTCGCAGAAGTCCTCAATGCCCCATGCGCCGCCTTCGCGGCCGTTGCCCGACTGCTTCATCCCGCCAAAGGGCGATCCCGCGCCGCGGGCCTCGCCGTTCATTTCCACCATGCCCGAGCGCAGTTGCTGGGCAAGGCGGTTACGCCGTGCACCGTCCTGGGTCTGGACGTAGTTGGTCAGGCCGTAGACCGTATCATTCGCAATCTTGACGGCCTGTTCTTCATTGTCGAACTTCATGATCGACAGAACAGGGCCAAAGATTTCCTCGCGCGCGATCGTCATATCGGGTGTCACATCGGCAAAGACCGTCGGCTTGACGTAGTAGCCGCGGTTCAACCCTTCGGGGCGCCCCGTGCCACCAGCCACCAGACGCGCACCTTCGTCGATGCCCTTCTGGATCAGATCCTGAATTTTGCCCCACTGGGTTTCGTTTACGACGGGGCCGATGTGACGGCCTTCTTCGCTAGCAGGGCCAACGGTGATGCCAGAGGCGATTTCACCCGCACTCTCGACGGCGGCGTCATAGGCGCTTGCCTCGACCATCATGCGGGTCGGAGCGTTACAGCTCTGGCCCGAGTTGTTCATCATAGACAACACGCCGCGTTTAACTGCTTTTTCATCCGCATCGGCAAAGATCAGGTTTGCACCCTTGCCACCCAGTTCAAGGTGAACCTTCTTCAGCGTATCGGCAGCGTTTTTGGAAATTGCGATGCCTGCGCGGGTAGAGCCGGTGAAGCTGACCATATCCACATCCTTGTGGCCGGTCAGGGCCGTGCCAACACCTTCGCCGTTACCGTTGACAAGGTTGAACACGCCGGCAGGGAAACCTGCCTCATCCATCATCTCGGCAAACAGCACCGCGCTCAGCGGGCTTTCCTCGGAAGGCTTGAGAACCATCGTGCAACCAGCAACCACAGCAGCGCCGACTTTCAGCGTCACCTGGTTCATCGGCCAGTTCCATGGCGTAATCATCGCAACAACGCCGACCGCTTCGTGAATGATCCGGTCGTTTGGTGCATGATCGCCCAGCGGTTTAATGAATTCAAAATCCTTCGCCGCCTTGATGAAAGTTTTGATGTGGCTATAGCCCGCGCCCCACTGGGAGGATCGTGCCAGCGTGATCGGCGCACCCATTTCGGTGCTGATCGCCTGCGCCATATCTTCGGAGCGTGCCTTGTAGATCTCCGCAAGCTTTTCCAGCAGCGCAATACGCTCCTGCGGTGGGGTCGCCATCCAGCCGGGCAGCGCCTTTTTTGCCGCAGCTACAGCCGCGTCCACATCGGCCTGTCCGCCCAGCGAAATCACCGCGAACGGTTCTTCGTTGGATGGATTGATGACGTTGTGGTCGTCTGCCTGCTGCGGTGCGACCCATTTTCCGTCAATATAGAAATCACGTTTCTCGATCATGGTAGTATCTCCGTATTGGTGCGTAGTTTATTTCATCGTGTTGTTGATATAGTATCTGATGGTCTTGACTACACTCATTTGCCTGAAAAATTCGGTGGTCGCTTTTCCTGAAAATGCGCAACGCCTTCGGTGAAATCTTCACTTTGGATGCTAAGGAACATTTCCTCGTTCGCTTGGGTTATCGCTTCGCCGAGTGTCTGATAAGGGGCTTCCCACAATTGCCGCTTCATGATGCGAACGGAGCGTGGCGATACCTGCTGTGACAGTTTGTTCGCCAGCGCGCGGGCTTCCTCCATCAGGGCATCAGGTTCGACCACTTGGTGGACAAGACCCATCGAAAGGGCTTCGTCGGCTTTTACCTTGCGCGAGGTCAGCAGCATATCCATCGCGTGGGCATGGCCGACAACGCGCGGCAAAATCCAACTGATCCCGTGTTCGGCAATCAGGCCCCGCATGACAAACGCGGTTACAAAAGCCGCCTTTTCAGACGCGATGCGGAAATCACTGTACAGCGCGAAGATCAGGCCAAGACCCGCCGCCGCGCCGTTGATCGCCGAGATCACCGGCTTTGATACGCCGGGGAAATAGGAATACCGCGCCTGATAATCCGCACGGCGGTTCATGTCATACGGGCGCATCCACTCGCGCGCGCTGATGTCATCGGGCGGCAGCACTTCCAGTTCGTCCATGTCCATACCGGCACAGAAGGCACGGCCGTTTCCGGTGAGGATGATCGCGCGCACGTTGTCATCCAGATCGGCGGCGCGCATGGCTTCATACAGCTCGCCCTCCAGCACCTTGGTCAAGGCGTTCATCCGGTCGGGCCGGTTGAAAGTGATGATGGCGGTGTGTCCGTCTACTTCGTAGGTGATCTCTTTATAGCTCATCGTATCTCTCCAAATTTCTGTCTCTAATCGGGCTTCAGCACACTTCGAACAGTGCCGCAGCACCCTGACCGCCGCCGACACACATCGACACCACCGCATATTGCGCGCCGCGCCGCTTGCCCTCGATCAGGGCGTGGCCGACCGAACGCGCGCCTGTCATGCCGTATGGGTGGCCGATGGAAATGGCACCGCCGTTGATGTTGAACAACTCAGGGTCGATGCCTAGATGGTCGCGACAATAAAGCGCTTGCACGGCGAAAGCTTCGTTCAGCTCCCACACGCCAATGTCCGAGATTTTCAGCCCGTGCTGCTTGAGCAGTTTGGGAATGGCATAGATCGGGCCGATGCCCATTTCTTCGGGCGCGTTGCCCACAACCATCATGCCACGATAAATGCCAAGCGGCTCCAGACCGCGCTGGGCCGCGATGCCTCTTTCCATCAGAATACAGGCAGAGGCCCCATCGGAAAGCTGGCTGGCGTTCCCCGCTGTCACAACACCGCCGTCGATCACAGGCTTCAGCGATGCCAGCGTATCGAGGGTGGTTGACGGGCGGTTGCCTTCATCCTGTGAAAGCGTCACTTCTTCATAGCTCACCTCGCCGGTTTCGCGGTTTTGCACAGCTTTTGTCGCGGTGATCGGCACAATTTCATCGTCCATATTGCCCGCTTCCTGGGCAGCGGCGGTGCGTTGCTGTGACATCAGAGCGTATTCGTCCTGCTGTTCGCGGGTCACGCCGTATTTTTTAGCGACAAATTCGGCCGTTTGCAGCATCGGCATATAGGCATGGGGGGCGTGGGCGGTTACGTTTGAATCCTGCTCGCGCCCGACCCACGCGAAATATTCGTTCTGCACAGCCGAGATATTTTCCTGACCCCCAGCGGCGACAATATCAAACCCGTCGACCATAATTTCGCGCGCGGCATTGGCGATGGCCATCAGGCCCGAGGCGCATTGACGATCCACCGTTTGCGCCGCCACCTGCACCGGCAGGCCCGCCGCCAGACCCGCATTGCGCGCCAGATTACCGCCGCCCGTACCGGCGCTAAGTGCTGTGCCGACAATCAGATCTTCGATCTCGCCACCGTCAAGCCCCGCGCGTGACACCGCGTTTTCCAGCGCGTGTGCCATCATGGTTGGCGATTTGATATTGTTGAGCGCGCCGCGATAGGCTTTGCCAATCGGTGTGCGGGCGGTGGAAACGATAACTGCTTCACGCATTAGATTTCTCCGTTGGGTTTGATGTCTCTTCGTCAGCCCTGCGCGACAGCAGCGGGGCGGGAGTGAAAAATTCGAAACGGTCCTGCGTCTGCTTGCCCAGTTCGACAAGACGGTCACGCAGTTTTGCCAGACCAATGGTTTCGGCCAGATGCATCGGCCCCCCTGTCAGCGGCGGCCAGCCGTAACCGGCGGTCCAGACCACATCGATATCGCCTTCGCGGTAGGCGATACCCTCTTCCATGATCTTGAAGCCTTCGTTGATCAGCGGATACAGCAGCCGGTCGCAAATCTCGGCGTCGGTGATGTCGTTGCGGCGGCGGATGCCGAATTTGGCGGCCAGATCAGCGGCGATCCGGTTTACCTCGGGGTCTTCGACGGGTGTGCGTCCGTCATATTTGTAATACCCTTTGCCTGCCTTCTGGCCGTTGCGCCCCAGCGCACCCAATTCGCGCACCAGCGCGCGGTAGGACGGTGTATCGGGCAGCGCGCCCTCGGCCTCGCGACCGTCGAGCACAAAAGCGTTCACATCAATGCCCGCCATATCCATCATCCGGCAGGGGCCCATCGCCATGCCGAACCCTTCCAGCGCAGCGTCCAGTTGGGCGGGAGTGGCCCCTTCCATCAGCAGATAGTCCATCTCGCGCAGGTAGCTTTCCAGCATCCGGTTGCCGATGAAGCCATAGCAAACACCAGACACTACCGCGACCTTGTTAATCCGGCGCGCCAGCTGCATCACCGTGGCCAGCACATCAGGCGCGGTTTTTGCACCGCGCACAACCTCAAGCAGGCGCATGATATGGGCGGGGCTGAAAAAGTGCATGCCCAGCACATCCGCCGGACGCCCTGTCGCTTCTGCAATGATGTCTACATCCAGCGTGGAGGTATTGGTTGCGATGATCGCGCCCTCCTTGCAGACCTCGCCCAGCGTGGCGCAGACATCCTGTTTGATCTTCATATTCTCGAACACCGCTTCAATGACCAGATCCCGGTCGGCCATATCGGCGTAATCGGTCGAGCCGTTGAGCAGCGCCATACGCGTATCCATCTGCGCCTGTGTTATGCGGCCTTTTTCAACGTTGCTGGCATAGGTGCTGCGAATTTTCTCTATCCCGCGGTCCAGCGCATCCTGCGCGATTTCCAACAGGGTGACCGGCATGCCCGCGTTAAGAAAGTTCATCGCGATGCCGCCGCCCATGGTGCCTGCACCGATGATTCCCACGCGCTCGATCTGGCGAAGGGGCAAGTCTTTTTCCAAATTTGGAATTTTGACAGCGGCCTTTTCGGCAAAGAACAAATGGCGCAGCGCCTTTGACTGTGTGCCGTTCATCAGATCCAGAAACTCTTTGCGCTCGAATTTCAGGCCCTCTTCGAAATCCTTACCCGAGGCGGCAAATTCGATGCAGCGCGCGATCGCTTTTGGAGCCTGCGCATCCGGGGCGCGGCGCAGCACCTTTTCCAGCGCGGCTGCAATAGTTTCGGCGGCGGTGTCCGCGCCCTTCACCGGCAATGCTTTTGCGGTGGGCAATCCTTCTCCGCGCCCTGTGGCATCCAGCGCCAGCGCAATCGCGTCTTCCAGTAAATCGCCCTGCGCTACGGCGTCAATCAACCCGTATTCTTGTGCGTCTTTCGCGCCAATCATCCGCCCGCTCAGGATTAGGTCCAGCGCCACAGCGACACCTGCCAGACGCGGGGTTCGCTGTGTTCCGCCCGCACCGGGCAGAACGCCCAGCGTCACCTCGGGGAACCCGATTTTAGCGTCTTTGGTGGCAATGCGGAAATGACACCCGAGTGCCAGTTCCATGCCACCGCCAAGCGCATGACCGTGGATCGCGGCCACCACCGGCTTGGCCATCGATTCCATAAAGGCGCAGATGTTGTTCACGTCCGGTTCGGTTACCTCACCCGAGCCAAATTCGTTAATATCCGCACCGCCGCAGAACATCTTGCCCGCGCCTGTAATGACCACGGCACCAACACCGTCATCCGCATGTGCGCGGTGAAGACCATCGTTGATTCCCGCGCGCAACGCCTGTGACAATCCGTTCACCGGGGGGGCGTTCAGCGTGATAATCGCAACGCGGTCCCGCACCTCGTATCCTGCACCTACGTCTGTATCAGCCATGTTTTGCCTCCATCGGAAAATAAAACTTTCAAGTAGATGCTACCACGTAGTAGTAATTGTGTGCAACGGATATTGCTCTGCCCCCGAGGTGTTTGCGAAAACACAAGTAAGAGGACACAAAACATGACGACGCCACAGGCCGGAAAACCACGCACCCAAGCCAATGCCGATCTGGCAAATATTCCTGAGCCACGCGGCAATCTGGCGCCGACTGACGGTTTATCGCACGTGCGCGGCCCCACATCGCCACCCCTGCTGGATGTGACCATCCCGCAGCTATTGCGCGGCACGGTTGCAAAGCACGGATCGCGCGACGCGCTTGTCTTTCCCGATCATCGGCTGACGTATGCCGAGATGGAGCAGGCAGTCGATGCGCTTGCGGCGGGGTTTCTGGCATTAGGTCTGGAGAAAGGTGACCGTCTGGGTATCTGGTCGCCCAACCGGATCGAGTGGGTGCTGACCCAGTTTGCAACGGCGCGGATCGGTGTTGTGCTGGTCAACATAAACCCCGCATACCGGCTGGCCGAGCTTGAATATGCCCTTAATCTGGTGGGCTGCAAAGCACTGGTGCTGGCGCGGGAATTCAAAACATCAAACTATTTACAGATGATCCGCACCCTTGCGCCGGAACTGGACGCCGCGAAGCCGGGCAAATTGCGTGCGGGGAAATTACCGGATCTGCGCCATGTCATATTGATGGGGGATGAGCAAAGCGTAAAAGGGATTTGGCCGTTTGATGGAATCCGGTCACTGGGGGGATCGCAGGAACAGGCGCGCTTAACGACAATCGAAGGCACGCTGGCCCCTGATGATGCAATCAATATCCAGTTCACCTCCGGCACCACGGGACGGCCCAAAGGCGCGACATTGACGCATCGCAATATCATCAACAATTCGCGTTTTACCATGGACAGGATCAGAGTCACCGAAGCCGATAAGCTGGCCTTGCCTGTGCCGCTTTATCACTGTTTCGGAATGGCGATGGGGGTGATGGGGGCGGTCAACAAAGGGGCTGCAATGGTGTTCACGGGCGAAGCATTCGATGCTGTGAAAACGCTGGATGTCGTCGCCGCAGAGCGCTGCACGGCGCTTTACGGCGTGCCGACAATGTTTGTGCAGATGCTGCAAGAGCTGGAAGCCAAACCGCGCGATCTGTCATCGCTGCGCACGGGGATCATGGCGGGATCGCCTTGTCCGGTGAAGGTGATGAAGCAGGTCAATGATCGGATGCACATGGACGAGGTCACTATTTGCTATGGCATGACCGAAACCTCGCCCGTTTCAATGCAAAGCTTTGTCGATGATACAGTGGCCCAGCGATGCGAGACAGTCGGGCGCATTCACCCGCATCTGGAGGTCAAGATCGTGGATGAGGCTGGCCGCACGGTGCCTTTGGGCACGCAGGGAGAGCTGTGTACCAAGGGCTATTCTGTGATGAAAGGCTATTGGGCTGATCCAGAGCGCACGGATGAGACGATTCGCGATGGCTGGATGCATACCGGCGATCTGGCAGTGCTGGACGAAGCGGGATTTTGCACCATTACGGGCCGCGTAAAAGACATGATCATTCGCGGCGGCGAAAACATTTATCCACGCGAGATAGAAGAGTTTTTGTTCACCCATCCGCAAATCAGCGAGGTGCAGGTTTTTGGCATTCCCGATGAAAAGCTGGGCGAAGTTGTCTGTGCATGGGTGGTTGCCGCACCAAACGCCAACATTGATGGCGAGGCGTTGCGCGCATTCTGCAAAGACCAGATCGCGCATTTTAAAATACCCGTCCATTTCCGGATCGTGAACGAATTGCCGATGACAATCACCGGAAAGCCGCAGAAATTTGTCATGCGGGATATGATGATAGCGGAACTGCGCCAAAAGCTTTCCTAGTGACAGCTATTGCATAACCTTGCGTAACATCGGACCCTGCAATCTGGCGGGGACGGCGCCCCCAAGCAAAATGGAATGAACAGATGACACCGTTTACATTCAACACTACGCCTTCAGTCCGGTTTGTACCGGACGGGCTGAACGATCTGGCTGCCAGCGTTGGCAGCTTGCTGGGACAACGTATTGTCATCGTGACGGACCGCGGGCTGGTCGCAACCGGTATCCCCGATCGTGCGGTGCAGGCGATGACACAGGCAGGCGCGCAGGTGCATCTGTTTGACAGCGTCGAAGCCGATCCGCCCGAGGCGATTATCGAGTCGGCAACGCAGATGATGCGCGACGTGGACGCCACGGGTGTGATCGGTCTGGGCGGGGGATCATCGCTTGATGTGGCCAAGCTGGCCGCTGCGTTGGCGAAAAGCGGTGCCACGCTGGCGGACAGTTACGGCATCGGCAATCTGGCTGGGGGGCGGTTGCCGCTCGTGCTGATCCCGACCACCGCCGGAACAGGGTCCGAGGTGACGCCGATTTCGATTGTGACGACAGGTGAGAATGCAAAGATGGGGGTGGTCAGCCCTGTAATGCTGCCCGATGTCGCGCTGCTTGATCCGCTGCTCACGGTTGGCCTGCCGGCGCATGTGACGGCGGCAACGGGCATTGACGCGATGGTCCACGCGATAGAGGCGTATTGTTCGGCCAGCCCCAACAACAACCCCGTATCGCGTACCTTGGCCTGTGAGGCGCTGCGCCTGATGGGCGCGGCGTTGGAAACCGCAGTCGCAGAGCCAGACAATATCGCTGCGCGCTCGGATATGCTGCTCGGCTCATTGCTGGCGGGGCAGGCGTTTGCCAACTCTCCCGTAGCGGCGGTTCATGCGCTGGCCTATCCTATTGGCGGGCGGTTCAAGGTTCCGCACGGGCTGTCCAACGCGCTGGTTTTGCCGCATGTTCTGCGGTTCAACATCCAGACCGCACCGGATGCCTATGCGCAGATTGCACCGCTGTTGTTCCCGCATCTGACAGGAGCGGTTGCAGATGTCGCGGCGGCGTTCTGCGACGAATTGCAGGCTCTTGCGTTGCGCTGCGGTTTGCCGGCCCGTTTGCGGGATGTGGACATCGGAAAAGATGCACTGGGGCCAATGGCTGATGATGCGATGCAACAAACCCGCCTGCTGGTGAACAACCCGCGCCCTGTCGAACGTGCAGATGCCTTCGCCATATACGAGGCCGCGTGGTGAGCGGGGGTGCCGGCATGAACCGTGATGCTTACCCCTTGACGCGCCAGATGCAGACGCGTTGGAATGATAATGATACATTCGGGCATATGAACAATGCCGTGCATTACCAGTTCTTTGATACGATAGTGAATTGCACGCTTGACGATCTGGGCTATGCGCAGGGCGCCGATCATCCGACCCGTTTTCTTGTTGTGGAAACAGGCTGCAAATACTTTGCGGAAATGGCGTACCCCGACTCTATTACCTTGGGGCTGGGGATCGCGCATCTGGGCAATTCTTCTGTGCGCTATGCCCTTGGCATGTTCCGCAATGATGACATGACGCCCTCTGCCGAGGGTCATTTCATTCACGTGAACGTGGACCGCATCACAAAGCGTCCCGTCGCAATCCGCGACGATCTAAAGCGGGAATTGGACGCGCTGAGATGGCAAAGCGGGCGTATGCCCGACACCTGAGAAATTTGCGCAGTTGGCGTAAGCGCTGGAACACGCGCAGGATTGAAAATAGAAAACTGCCGGAATGGCAATGGGAAGGATAGCAGATCATGAGCGTTTCTTTTGACAACAAGGGAATGTCCGAACGGGCTTTGGAAATAGCGGCCAAAGTCGAAACATTTGTCCGCAATACTGTTGCCCCCTATGAGCGTGATACGCGCAAGACATCACATGGCCCCTCGGACGAACTGGCAGCAGAGCTGAAGCAGCTTGCGCGCGAAGCGGGTGTGCTGACACCCCACATCCTTGGGGACGGTGATCATCTGACCCATCGCGAAACCGCTTGCGTGCTGATCCGCACCGGTCTGTCGCCGCTTGGTCCGCTGGCGTGCAATACAGCCGCGCCCGACGAAGGCAATATGTATCTGCTCGGGCAGGTCGGGTCGCCGGAAATGAAAGAGCGCTTCCTTGATCCGATGGTCCGTGGCGATATGCGTTCGGCGTTTTTCATGACCGAACCTGCCGAGGATGGCGGCGCAGGCTCTGATCCGATGTTGATGCAGACCACCTGCAAGATGGATGGCAACCACTGGGTGATCAACGGGCGCAAGACCTTTGCCACAGGTGCCGACGGTGCGGGCATGGGCATTGTCATGGCGAAAAGCGATGATGGCGCTTGCATGTTCCTTGTCGATCTGCCGGACCCCGCAATCCGTATCGAGCGTGTTCTGGATACCATCGACAGTTCGATGCCCGGAGGTCACGCGGTGGTCACCATCGACAACTTGCGGGTGCCTGCAACGCAGATGCTGGGCGAAAGTGGTGAGGGATTCCGCTATGCGCAGGTGCGCCTGTCACCTGCACGGCTGACCCACTGTATGCGCTGGCTGGGTGCGTGTATCCGCGCCAACGAAATCGCCACCGATTATGCAAACCGCCGGATAGCCTTTGGCAAGCCGCTGGTCGATCACGAAGGTGTCGGTTTTATGCTGGCCGAAAACCTGATTGATCTCAAACAGGCCGAACTGATGGTGTATTGGTGTGCGGATGTGCTGGACACAGGCGTGCTGGGAACGGCAGAAAGTTCCATGGCGAAGGTTGCCGTATCCGAAGCGCTGATGCGGGTCGCTGATCGCTGTGTGCAGTGCATGGGCGGGCAGGGTGTTTCCGGTGATACAATCGTTGAACAGGTGTTCCGTGAAATCCGTGCGTTCCGTATTTATGACGGCCCGACCGAAGTGCATAAATGGTCGCTTGCCAAAAAGATCAAACGCGACTGGAAAAAGGCGCAAGAAGCATGAGTGGCGCGACCGCCGCTGAATCAAATACCGGCGTTATTCCTGTAAGAGAAGGGTTCGGCTTTGACGTTGCTGCGTTGGAAATTTGGATGCGGGAGAACGTTGAGGGCTTTGAGGGCCCTTGCGAAGTGTTCCAGTTCAAGGGCGGGCAATCCAATCCAACCTATAAAATTGTAGCGCCCGGCGGCTCTTATGTGCTGCGGCGCAAACCACCCGGCCAACTTGCCAAAGGCGCGCATGCGGTTGACCGCGAAGCGCGTGTTCTAAGCGCCCTCGGCAAACAGGGGTTTCCGGTTGCACGAGTCTACGGGCTTTGTACCGATGACAGCGTGATCGGCAGCTGGTTTTTTGTGATGGACATGGTTGAGGGGCGGATTTTCTGGGATGCGACCCTGCCGGAAGTACCGGCACCGCAACGCGCCGCCTATTTCGCCGAGATGAACCGCGTGCTTGCGCAGCTACACAGCATTGATCCCGATGCAGCGGGTCTGGGTGATTACGGCAGGAAGAGCAATTACATCGAACGCCAGATCGCGCATTGGACAAAAAGCTATCTTGCCGATGCGGATGCAGGCCGTGATGCGGGTATGGACCGTCTGCTGTCTTGGCTGCCGGGCGCAGTTCCCGATGGCGATGACTGCACGATCGTGCATGGTGATTTCCGCTGTGACAACCTGATCTTCCATCCGAGCGAGCCGACCATTCTGGCGGTCCTCGACTGGGAGCTTTCCACGCTGGGCCATCCGCTTGCCGATTTTGCCTATCACGCGATGATGTACCGCGTCCCGCCTGATATTGTTGCCGGTCTGGGCAATGTCGATCCGGCGCAGTTTTCACTGCCGAGCGAGGCGGACTACATCGCGCAATATTGCAAGAACACAGGCCGCGACAGCATCCCTAACTACGAGTTCTACATCGCTTTCAATTTCTTCCGGCTGGCTGCGATCTTTCACGGGATCAAGGGGCGGGTTGCGCGCGGGCAGGCATCTTCGGCACATGCGGCAGATCGCGCGGCGGCGTTTCCACGCCTTGTGTCACTGGCGCTTGATGCGATGGAGGCATGCCGCTGATCGCTGCTGCATCTCCCCGCTCAGGCGGGGCCGGTGCTGGCGCGGATAGCCAGATCAACCTCGACGTCCGCGGATGTGCCTGCGGCGGGGTTTGCAATCAGCTCCACAACCATTGATGCGGTTTTTGTCCCGATCTCTTCGATCGGAACACGCACGGTCGTAAGTGCCGGATGCACCAGCTTGCCGATTTCGATGTCGCCAAAGCCGGTGACAGACATCTGGTCGGGTATCCTCAGCCCCTCCCGCGCGGCGGCTGACATAAACCCGAGGGCAAGCAGATCACTGCAACAAACCAGCGCGGTAGGCGCGACTGCCATCTGTTGAACCGCACGAAATGCGGCGTCACCCGACGAAATCGAAAAGGGCATTTCCAGACGGCAATCAGGTGGACATTCCAGACCATGCGCCGACAAGGTTTCAATGATGCCGGATATGCGCGCGCGCTGGCGTTCGTTGCCCGTTGTCGGGCCGGACAGGATTGCAAAGCGCCGGTGGCCGAGGCCGAGCAAATGGCGCACCGCGATCTGGCCGCCGGTCCGGTCATTGAACCCGACAAAGGGATGTGCCCCGAACGGGCTGTAGGACCATGCCGCAACGGTTGGAATTTCCGCACTGTCCAGCAAATGGGATAATCTGGGGTGATGCTCGCTTCCGATCAGGACAAGCGCGTCGGCACCGCGCTCGATCAACCCCCGCGCCAGATCAAGCTCTACTTCGTCATCATATTCATGGGACGCCACAATCAGGTGATAGCCCAAAGCCGCGAGCTGTTTTTGCAAAGCCTGCACAAAGGCGGCATAAATCGGGTTGCTGATGGTGGGCAGAATTGTCCCCACCGTTCTGGAGCGCCGCGAGGCCAGTGCGCGCGCAGTCCCGTCCGCGATATAGCCAAGACGCTGGACAGCATCCTTCACCCGCGCCAGCGTATCCGGCCGCACCTTGTCAGGTTCGGACAAAGCTTTTGAAGCGCTACCAATCGATACCCCGGCCAAAAGGGCAACATCCGAAAGACGCGGCTTTTTCTTCTTTTCCATAGTTATTCCCAAAATTCTAACATGAAACATTTGACACGCTGTTGCAATTCATGTTTCAACTTGAAGCGCTTCAAGTTTGCAGGATTTTCCGGATATGTCCATTATTTTTACCGCAGTCAGAATGCCTGTAGGGATACAGCGCAGAGCGATGTTACGGCTGAACCTCGCACTGCCATCCATTCGCGCGGCCTGTCGTTTTGCTCCGCGAGATGCCTTATGACCACCGATGTCTATGACTTCATTATCGTCGGCGCCGGTTCTGCCGGATGTGTTCTGGCCGATCGTCTGACGGAAGACGGACGGTTCAAGGTGCTGTTGCTTGAAGCAGGGCCAAGCGATCTTGCCAGCCCGCATCTGCATTACAGCGCAGGGTTTTTCTTTGTTCTTGAAAACAAGAAGGTGAACTGGGTTTACCACACCAAACCCGAAGAGGGCACCGGAAACCGCGCAATGCTGTTTCCGCGCGGGCGGGTCCTTGGCGGTACCAGTTCGCTGAACGGATCGCTTCAGGTACGTGGCCAGCACGAGGATTTCGACAATTGGGCGCGCATGGGTAACACCGGCTGGAGCTATGCCGACGTGCTGCCCTATTTCAAAAAATCCGAAAGCTATGCGGCGGGCGATCCTGCGTACAGGGGCAAAAATGGCCGCCTGATTGTTTCGGATTACGCCAACCACCACCCGCTGACGCAGGATTTTGTTAAGGCGGGTCAGGAGCTGGGGCTTGAATACAACGCAGATCACAACGCTGCGACACAGGAAGGTGTCGGCTATTATCAGCAGACCCGATCAGGGCGTCTGCGGATGAGTGCGGCGCGCGCGTTTCTGAAACCCGCCAGGCGGCGGGGCAACCTGCGTGTCGAAACGGGTGCGATGATGACGGGCCTTGATTTTGAAGGCAACCGCGTGGGCGGCGTCACCTACACCCGTGGCGGCCAGTCGCACAGCGTGAAAGCGGCGCGTGAGGTAATTTTGTCGGCAGGTGCCATCAATTCGCCGCAGGCGCTCCAACTGTCGGGTATTGGCGATCCGGCGCATCTTAAATCGCTCGGGATCACGCCGAAGGTATCACTGCCCGGTGTGGGGCAAAACCTGCACGACCATTACGTCACCCGCGTTGTGCGCAATGTCCATGGCCGTGTGACCGTCAACCAGCAGTCGCGCTTTCCCCGCGTGATCTGGGAGGTGCTGCGCTATGCCCTGCGCGGTGATGGTATTCTGACCTATGCCGCCGGAAACGGTGTTGCCTTTGTGCGCTCCTCGGATGAGGTGTCGCGCCCCGATTTACAGCTATCGTTTGCCCCTGCCAGCTATGCCCAGGGGCGGATCGGTGCGCTTGATCCGGTTCCCGGCATGACCTGTGGCACATGGCAGTTGCGCCCCGAAAGCCGCGGCTCGGTTATGGCGCGCGCGTCCGACTGGCGCGAAGCACCGTCGATTGCCCCCAACTATCTGGATCATGAAACCGATCAGCGCGTGACGATTGCGGGCCTCAAATGGTGCCGTGATATTCTTCAGGCCCCTGTGTTTTCGCAGATCGCCGGTGATGAAACGATCCCCGGTCCGGACGTTCAAAGCGATGCGGACTGGCTGGAGTATGCGCGCAATAACGGCACGACCGTTTATCACCCTGTCGGCACCTGCAAGATGGGGCAGGGGCCTGAGGCCGTTGTGGACGCTCAGCTTCGGGTGCATGGCGTTCCGGGTTTGCGGGTTGTCGATGCCTCGATCATGCCAACCACCACATCGGGCAACACCAATGCACCAACGATTATGATTGCCGAAAAAGCCGCAGATATGATTATGGAGGCCGCCACATGAGCGCGACAATCACCTTTCCTGCCGTCAGTCTGCCGCCGCAGACAGAGGAAGTGCGCCGCGATGTGCGTGCCTTTCTTCAGACCTGCCGCGATGACGGCGTGTTCACCCCGTCAGGCAACTCGTGGGCAATTTTCAATGCCGAGTTCAGCCGCCGTTGCGGTGCGGCCGGTTTTCTGGGGATGACGTGGCCAAACGAGGTTGGCGGTCACGAACGGTCCATGCTGGAACGCTATGTCGTGATAGAAGAGATGCTGGCGGCAGGCGCACCTGTTGGTGCACATTGGGTGGCCGACCGGCAAAGCGGGCCGCAAATCCTGCGTCATGGCAGTGATGCCGCCAAGGCTCTGTTGCCCAAGATTGCAGCGGGCGAATGTTACTTTTCCATCGGGATGAGCGAGCCTGACGCAGGATCGGACCTTGCCGCGGTGCGCACCAAGGCGACCAGGGTTGAGGGCGGTTGGCAGATTACCGGCACCAAGATCTGGACAACTTTTGCGCATCATTCGCACTACATCATCGTTCTTGCCCGCAGCGCGCCGCAAACCGACAACCGCCGCGAGGGGTTCACACAGTTCATCTGCGATCTGTCCGCCCCCGGTGTCACGGTCCGGCCCATCGTCAACCTTGCCGGTACGCATGAGTTCAACGAAGTGGTGTTTGATGCCCATTTCGTCTCGGATGATTTCGTCGTTGGCGCGCCGGGGCAGGGATGGGATCTGGTCACCGGTGAGCTCGCGTTCGAGCGTAGCGGGCCGGACAGGTTTCTATCGGCGCATACGCTGGTGGAAATGGCAGTAGAGGCCGCAGATGACGATGACCGAAGTGCCGAGATTATCGGCGGCCTTGTCGCGCGTCTTGCCAATCTGCGGCAGATGTCTGTCTCCGTCGCGTCGATGCTGGAGGCGGGGCAAAGCCCGATGCTGGAGGCGGTGATCGTCAAGGATTTGGGCGCGGTCTTCGAGCAAGAGGTGCCCGATACAGTGCGCAGCATGATTGATGTCGCCCCGCAGATGGGCGGCGAAGGTCTTGCCCGTGAAATGGCGCATTCGGTTTTGCATGCGCCCTCGTTCTCGATCCGTGGCGGAACCCGGGAAATTTTGCGCGGCATGATCGCACGGGGAGTTGGTCTGAGATGAGCGAATTCAAGGACATCCTGATTGATCAAACCACACGCGTTCTAAAAGATTATTGCAATCACGAAGTGATTGAGGCGGCAGACAACACGTGGCCTGACGCGCTTTGGGATGCGCTGGCGAAAATAGAATTGCCGCTTGCGCTGGTTGATCCTGATGCAGGCGGCGCGGGGGCCGATCTGGACGATGTCGGCGCATTGATCCGTCTGTCGGGCAATTTCGCGGCTCCGGTTCCAATTGGCGATACGATGGTTGCGAACTGGTTGTGGAGCGTGGCAGGCGGTGCCCCTGTTGCCGGTCCGGTGGTAATCGTGCCTGACAGCGGTTCGATCTGCACACACGACAGCGCTGGCCGGTCTACCACTCTGGATGGTACATTGTGTGGCGTGCCGTGGGGGCAGAACGCAAGCATCCTGACCGTCGCGGGCAACACCCTGATTCTGATCCCCGCAGGGGGCGACGCGGCCTGCGAGCAGCAGCATAATATCGCGGGTGATCCGCGCCCTGATCTGACCTTTTTCAACGTCACACTGGATGCAGATCACACCCGCCCTCTACCAGAGGGATGGGACAGCTCGACCCTTGAGGAATACGGCGCCTTGATACGTTCTGCGCAGATGGTTGGCGCGATGGATCGCGCACTTGCGCTGGCAGTTGAACACGCCAACATGCGTAACCAGTTCGGCCGCCCGCTGGCAAAGTTTCAAGCGATCCAGCAGCAGCTTGCGGTTGCTGTGGAGCAGGTGGCCTCTGCGGCTGCCGCACTGGACGGCGCGCTTGCCGCAACCTCCAACAGCGCCGATTTCGGCTTTGCAGTTGCGGTGGCAAAGGTCATTACAGGCCGCGCGGCAACTTCTGTTGCGGCTATTGCGCATCAGGTGCACGGGGCAATCGGCTTTAGCCGCGAATACGATCTACAGCATGTGACCCGCCGCCTCTGGGCATGGCGTGAGGAATACGGTGCGGAACTGCTGTGGCAGCGGCGGATCGGCAAGCGCGTTCTGGCTGGTAAGGGCCGTATCTGGGATTTCATCACCGCATCCGGCGAGGATCAAAAGATATGACCACTCAACAAGGTGCTTTGTCGGGGGTAACCATCCTTGATCTTACGACAGTGATCATGGGGCCATACGCAACGCAAATCCTCGGTGATCTGGGGGCTGATGTCATTAAGATCGAAAGTCCGGGCGGAGACTCACTGCGTTATCACACGCCGCAACGCGGCACCGACATGGCGGGCTTTTTCCTTGACCTGAACCGCAACAAGCGCAGCGTTGTTCTTGATCTGAAACGGGCCGACGCCTTGCAGGCGCTGATGAAACTGGTCGCGCAGGCCGATGTCGTTGTGCACAATATGCGCCCTCAAGCCATCGCAAAGCTGGGATTGGGGTTTGAGGCGATGGCCGCAGTCAAACCCGATCTTGTCTATTGCGCAGCTGTCGGTTTCGGCTCCTCCGGACCCTACGCCGCGCGGGCCGCGTATGATGATACAATTCAGGCGGCGTCTGGTCTGGCTGCTGTTATGGGCCGCCAGAGCGCAGAGCCTGCGTTTGTGCCCAGTGTGATTTGTGACAAGGTCGCAGGCCAGATGGTGGCAAATGCAATCCTTGCGGCTTTGTTTCACCACGAACGCACGGGCCAGGGCCAATCTGTAGAGGTGCCCATGTTCGAGGCACTGGTGTCGTTCAATCTGGTTGAACATATCGGGCCGTTTGCGTTTGAGCCCGCGCTGGGTGATCCCGGCTGGAAACGTGCGCTGAGCCCTGCGCGCAAACCGTTCAAGACAAAAGACGGTTATGCCTGTTTGCTGCCTTACTCCGACCGCAACTGGCGCGACTTCTTTGCCTTCATCGGCTTTCCCGAGTTAATAGACGATCCGCGCTTCAAGACGATGCCGCTTCGGGTGCAAAACGTCGACGAGGTGTACAAGATCATCGAAACAGCGGCGCCGCGTTTCACGAATGCTGAGTGGATGACGTTTTGTGATGGTGCAAGCGTTCCAGCGATGCCGGTGTTGGCGATCGAGGAGTTGTGGGACGACACGCATCTGGACGCGGTCAAGATGTTCAGCCTGCGCGATCACCCGTCTGAAGGCACCTACAAAAGCGTGCGCCACCCCGTGCAGTACAGCAAAACAGCGGCTACCGTGCGCCGCGATGCGCCGCAGCTGGGCGCGGATACCCGCGCGATACTGGGCGATCTGGGATACGACAACGCTGCGATCGATACGATGAGTGGACAGGTCAACTGAAAGGGGATGATATGACTCAGGAACTGATGAACAGATTTGCCAGAGCTTTGGAAAACAGGGACAGCGCGGGTCTTGCATCCTGTTTTACGCCGGACGGGGTGTATGACGATTACTTTTTCGGCCCCCGACAAGGGGCAGAAGGAATCCACGATACGGTTGAACACTTTTACAAGGGCGGCAGGGAGTATCGCTGGGATTTCACCGAGTGTGCAGGCGACGATAAGCTGGCATTCGCGAGCTATAATTTCAGCTATGTCTCCAATGCGCCGACCGCCGGATCAGAGCGCATCCTGTTCGACGGCATCGCGCGGCTGGAGCTGCGTGACGGCTTGATCCAGCGATATTCCGAAGTGTTTGACCGCGGCATGGCCCTTGCCCAGCAAAACTTTCCGCCCGAACAGGTGTGCAAGATCGTGAACCGCTACGCAGACAATATGCGCCAGCGCCCCGAATGGGCGCGCCACATCAAAAAGGATGCCACCCCATGACCGATCCGGTTCTGTTGGATGTGCGCGACAACATCGCAACCATTACCCTGAATGGGCCGCACAATCGCAACGCCCTGACCAAAAAGATGGCAGAGGCCCTGTGTGATATCATCGCCAGCATCAACGCAGACGAAGATATCCGCTGTGCGATCCTCACAGGGGCCGAAGGCGGATTTTGCGCCGGCGGCGATCTGGAGGATATGCGGGACTTGATAGCGCGTGATGTGGCGCCCTATGACGTTGCCAACCATTACAAAGGCTCGATCCAGCTTCACCCCCACGCGTTGTATGATCTTGCCGTTCCGTCCATCGCGGCGGTCAACGGGGCCGCGATCGGCGCTGGCTGTGACATGGCGCTGATGTGCGATATGCGCATTGCGTCGGAAAAGGCAGTTTTTGCAGAAAGCTTTGCGCGCGTTGGTCTGGTTTCGGGGGATGGTGGCGCGTGGTTTCTGCCCCGTGTTGTCGGGCTGGCCAAAGCATACGAATTGACGTTTACAGGTGACAAGGTCGATGCGGCCGAGTCGCTTCGCCTTGGGATGGTGTCGCAGGTCGTGGCGCCGGATGCGTTGCTGGAAAGCGCGCGCGCGCTTGCGGGCCGGATTGCACGGCATCCGGCACACGCCTTGCGGATGAGCAAACGTTTGCTGCGGGATTCGCCGCAGGTGTCGCTTGCCAGCAGCCTTGAAATGGCCGCGATGATGCAGGCGATTTCACAATCCACCGATGCGCATCGCGCCGCCGTGACGCCTGCCGACACCAACGAAAAGCGGCGCTGAAACATATAGCGCTTTTGCAAAGGATCGTTTCTATGACCGATGAAAAAACTACCGTGCAAGTTGGGGATCACCTGATCGCCTATCGCCATAACGGTCAAAACTCCGCAAGTGGAGCATCGGCCATTGTGTTGATCCACGGGGCGGGGTGCACCAGTCAAGACTGGCCGCAAAGCTGGTTGGATAAACAAACCGGTGATCTGGAAGGACACGCCGTCTATGCGCTTGATCTGCCGGGTCATGGTGCATCTGACGGCCCGCCTGTTGGCGAAGTGGCGGCGATGGGCGCACTCGTGAACGCGTTCGCGGCCCGGATCGGTCTCACCGATGTTTGTCTCGTCGGGCACTCGATGGGGGCGGCCATCGCCCTTTCCTGTGCGTTGCAAGATGCGCCACATTTGCGCCAGCTGGTGCTGATTGCAGGTGCGGATCGGTTTGGCGTTCAGCAGGGTTTGCTTGACGGATTGGAACAGGATTTTTCCAAGACCGCAGAAAAAGTTGCCCAAGCTTCCTGGAAGGGTGCTGTGGACACGTCGCGTATGGCTGCCACTGTCGAGGCGATGCAGGCGGCAGGCAAGGAAATACTGGTCAATGATTTTACCGCCTGCCGAAATGCAAATCTGGGCGGCGTTGTATCCGGGATCGAGGTTCCCGTCCTCGCGATTGCCGCGCGTCCTGACCGGATGGTGCAGCTGGAAATAGTGGCGGATCTGGCCGCGCGACTGAAGCATTGCAAGCTGGAAATCCATGAAGAGGGATCGCATTTTCTGCATCTGGAACAGCCTGTACAGATTGCGGATTCAATCCTGAGCTTTGTCAGAAACTCGAAAGGGAAGATGGCGGGGTAGCCACCACAAGGTGATTTTCCACCGGTTCAGAGACAGTAGTCGACGCGCAGTGCCTGTCCGACAGCGCGGAATCATCGAAACCGATTTAGCGCGTTAGTGTCCGACACTAGCGCAGAATCGCCCATTCGTAATTTTTTCCGCAATTTAGTAGATAATATATTGAGTTGTCTGGCAAAAATACAGTTGACACAAGCCTCTTTCACCAACCAAGATGACCCCAGTGTCAGACATTCGGAGCAAAAATGCCAGCTGCCAGCCGCTCTTGCTATGATCCCGCCGCGACGCATTTTATGCGGCCGGTCTGTGTGATCCATTGTGCTGCATGCCCTATCTGGCAGGAGTTCATCAATTGAGTTATGCCTATCAGCAGATCGCAGAGGAGATCGAAGCGCAGATCATGCGCGGTGATCTGCTGCCGGGCGATCAGTTGCCTGGCGAAGCGGAACTGGCCAGTAAATTTGGAGTAACCCGCTCCACCCTGCGCGAGGGGTTGCGCCAGTTGGAAAGTGGCGGATTTGTTCATCGGCCATCGCCGCGCAGGCTGGAAGTAACTGTGCCGCAGGCGGACCAGTTGTCGACCCGTGCCGCGCGTGCCATGTCGCTAATGAATGTGACATTTCGCGAGTTGTGGGAAGTGACTATGGTGACCGAGCCATTGGCGGCGCGGCTTGCATCTGTGCAGGGCACGGAGGACGAAATCAGCCAATTGCAGCAAACCCACAGTGCGCTTGTGAGTGCCGAAGGGCAGATGGAACGCACCATTGATCTGGATGAGCAGTTTCACACGCAGATTGCGGATATGGGCCGCAACCGGGTGCTGGGTCTTGCGCGCGAGCCTGTTGTGCTTTTACTGTTCCGTGGTTTTTCGCAGATCGCGCCATTTGCTCCGAAATTCTACAAGCGCCAGATAGAGGCCCATTCAAATGTTCTGGGCGCTTTGCGGGATCGTGACGCAGATCGCGCAGAGAAGTGGACGCGGATGCATATTGATGATTTCTGGCGCGGTGCGCAGATTGCCGGTCTGGAAGACGCATTCGCGCTTGCCCAGCGGAGCGTAACACCATGACAAGTCGAACCATCACAGCGCAGATAGAAAATGGCGTTATGATTATAACGCTCAACCGGCCTGATCGGCTGAATGCGTTTACTGTGACTATGATGGACGACATGATCGCGGCGCTTGATGTTGCCGATGCTGATGATGGCGTGCGTGCAGTTATCGTCACCGGCGCAGGCCGCGGTTTTTGTGCCGGTGTCGATTTGGACGATCCGGATGCTTTTACAGATGCGCGCCCTGATCCGGCATCCACGGACGAACAGGTCTGGAGCAACCCGGACAATCGCGACATGGGCGGCAAGCTGTCGCTTCGCCTGTTCAACAGCCTTAAACCGGTGATTGCTGCGGTGAACGGCCCGGCTGTGGGGATCGGCATGACGATGCAGTTGCCGATGGATATTCGCATCGCGTCCAATACTGCGCGTTTCGGGTTTGTCTTTGCGCGCCGTGGTATCGTGCCCGAAGCGGCATCGTCATGGTTTTTGCCGCGTATCGTTGGCATGTCCCAAGCGTTGGAGTGGTGCTATTCCGGTCGTGTCTTTGATGCACACGAAGCGCTTGCAGGTGGCTTGGTCCGCTCGCTGCATGAGCCAGAGGATCTGCTGCCCGAAGCCAAGCGGATTGCCCGCGAGATTGCAGATAACACCGCGCCCGTTTCGATCGCCCTGACCCGCCAGATGATGTGGCGCATGGCAGGTGCCGCCCATCCGATGGAGGCGCACAGGATCGACAGCCGCGCAATTGCGGCGCGCAATGCCTCGGGCGATTCCGCCGAGGGTGTGGCCAGCTTTCTGGAAAAGCGCGCGCCGGTTTTCCCCGACACAGTAACCCAAAACATGCCCGGATTTTTCCCTTGGTGGGATGAGCCGGACTGGGACAATAGCAAAAACAAGGATGCCCCCGATGAGTGACCGGATTACGGTGGAGCGGGATGGTGCGGTATCAACCCTTCGTTTGAATGATGCCGCAACGATGAACGCAATGACACCGCAAATGGCGCGCGATCTGCATAAGCTGCTGGGAGAGGAGTCAAAAACTGCCCGTGCGATCATTCTGGCGGGTGGGGAACGCGCCTTTTCGGCCGGTGCCAACCTCAAGGAATCCATGCCACAGGGGCAGGGCAAGCCTGATGTCGGTGCGACGCTGGAAAACGATTATAATCCGCTGATGCTGGCCATTCGCGACCTGCCGGTGCCGCTTGTTTCGGCTGTGAACGGTGCGGCGGCCGGTGTTGGCGCATCGCTTGCGCTGGCTTGTGATATCATCGTTGCGGGGCGTGATGCGTATTTTCTGGAAGCATTTGCCCGCATCGGTCTTATCCCAGACGGAGGTGCCACATGGCTGCTGACGCGCGCTGTGGGTCGGGTGCGCGCAATGGAAATGATGTTGCTTGCCGAGAAGATACCCGCCGCGCGTGCATTCGAGTGGGGGTTGGTAACGCGGCTGGTCGATAACGATGTGGTAGAGCAAACCGCAAAAGACATCGCCGTGAAGCTTGCCGCGGGGCCACCGCACAGTCTCGCGCTGATCCGCAAAGCGGCGTGGAGCGCGGCTGACAGTGATTTCGAAACCGCGTTGGCCAACGAACGCAAGTGGCAAAAAGAAGCGGGAGAAGGCCCCGACTTTGCCGAAGGTCTGGCCGCGTTTCTGGAAAAGCGACAAGCGAAGTTTAACGACTGAGCGGGGGGTTGTCATAACAAGTTCCGACCTGCCGTGCGGCGGGTCATCTAACAAAACAAAAAATCCACAGGAGGAAAATGAAAATGAAATCAACGATCAAAGGAATGCTTGCAGGTGCGGCCATCATGGCTCTTGCCACTGGTGCACAGGCGCAGGAGCTCAGATTTGCGGGTGGCTGGCCTCCCGGGTCGCAGCCAACGAAGATGGTCGAAAATTACGCAAAGACGCTTGAGGAATACTCGGACGGGGAAGTTACAATGCGGGTATTCCCGCTGTCACTGCTCAGCTTTGCAGAAGGTCATGCGGGTGTGCGTGACGGGATCGCTGATATGACAGCGCTGCTGACTGCATATTTTCCATCTGAATACCCAACACTCAACATGCTGGCAGAATTTTCCGAACTGGTCGAGCTTGAGCAATTCGCAAGCGAGACAAGCTCGGTCGCATTCGCAGGGGCAATAAGCGAGTATGTCCTGCTAAACTGTGAGGAATGTCAGGAAGAAGTTGAAAAGCAGAACCACGTCTATCTGGGCGCGGGATCAACAACGACATACGTTCTTCAGTGCATGGAACCGCTGACCTCGGTCGAGGACCTGAAAGGCAAGCGCATTCGTACCGCCGGTGCTTATTGGGCGCGCTGGGCAGAGGAGGTGGGCGCTACACCTGTATCTATGTCGATCAACGAAACCCTTGAAGGACTTAATCAGGGCGTTGTCGACTGCTCGGCCAGTAACACGGCAGATTTTGTGAACTTCGGTTTTATCGACGTGGTTAAATACGTCTACGTCGGCCTTCCCGGCGCGCTGTTTAACTTCCCGATAACGATAAACAAAGACAGCTGGAACAGCTTGTCAGACAACGGGAAAAACGCACTGCTGCGCGCGCAGGCTAAACTTCTGGGGGATATCACTTTTGCCTATATCCTGGAAGGCCGTGACGGCAAAGAGCGTTCACCCGCACTCGGGATCGAATACACTGCTGCCGCGGATGATATGATCGCCATGAACCGCGATTTCATCAACAAGGACAAAGAAGCCATCGCAAGCATCTACAAAGAGCGGTTTGGCATCGAGTCTGGCGCGCAAGCGGCTGAAGCTCTGGAAGAGTTGCTTGTGAAGTGGACCGATTTGACCAAAGATGTGGAAGACGGCGCAGCACTTGAAAAAATCTACTACGACGAGATTTTTTCCAAGGTCGATATTGCCACCTACGGCAAGTAAGCCACACTGACAGAGATCCGGCACCCGAAGGTTTTGGGTGCCGGATATTCACGACAGAAAGGGAAAATCATGTTAATGATTGGCAAAGTCTTGTCGACACTCGCAAAAGCAGCGTCGTTTATCGGGACGCTCTGCGTTATCGCGATGATGCTTCACGTGACTGCCGACGTTGTTGGTCGTTATGTCTTCAATGCGCCCATATCGGGGACAATCGTTGTTGTGGCGAATTACTACATGATTCTGCTCGTCTTTCTTGCGATTGGCGTTGCCGAAGAAAAGCGCGCGCACATCTCGGTTGAATTTGTGACCGATATGATGCCCCAGCGGGTGCAGAACGGGTTCTCCGTGTTTTCGGGCATCCTGACAGCCGCAGTCATCACGATCCTGATGATCGCGGGCTATAACGAAGCTATCAAGAAAACCAATATCGGCGCGACGATGGAGCAAGGCTCCAGCATGATCGAGGTCTGGCAGAGCTACTGGGCAATTCCTGTTGGTGCGGGGCTGATGGTGCTGATCGCGGCCTATCGCGTGATTGCGACGGTCACAGGCGCACGTAACGGGCTTAATGAAACCGATGAAAATGCAAAGTTTATAAATGACTGATGTAGGAATTGGCCTGAGCGGCCTTGCGACACTGATCGCGCTTATCGCTGTACGTGTGCCGATTGGCATCGCGCTTATTGGCGTTTCTTTCGGCGGGTTATGGGTGCTGATGGGGCCACGTGTTGCGTGGGGGGCCATTGGCCTTGTTCCGTATCAGTTCACCTCAAGCTGGATTTTGTCGTCTATCCCGATGTTCCTGTTTCTGGGATTCATCAGCTATCATACGCAATTGACGCGGGGCATGTTCAATGCGGCGCGTATCTGGATGGCGGGGGTGCCGGGGGGGTTGGCGATTGCGTCTATCTTCGGTTCGGCAGGTTTTGCCGCTGTGTCGGGATCATCGATTGCCTGTTCGGCTGCGATGGGGCGTATCGCGATCCCCGAGATGATGAAATACAAATACCATCCGGAACTGGCGACAGGCACCGTTGCCGTTGCGGGCACCATCGGCGCGCTGATCCCGCCGTCGATCATTCTGATCCTCTACGGCGTCATTGCGCAGGTTTCGATTACAGATCTGTTCCTGGGCGGCGTTTCCGCCGGACTGTTGACCGCGCTCGGCTATGTCACCGTTGTGCTTATTCGCGTCAAGTTGAACCCCGATCTTGCACCTGAACGCGACGCAAGCGTGACGTTTGCTGAAAAAGTTGTCGCTCTCAAGGATACATGGCCACTATTGCTGATTATGATCGGTATCTTCGGCGGCTTGTTCGGCGGCATCTTTACACCCACCGAAGCAGGGGCCGTCGGTGCGTTTCTAGCCTGCGTTGTTGCGATCCTGACCGGTGAGATGACGGTTGTCCGCTTCTTGACCGCTGCGCGCGAAACGCTGATGACCACCGCAGCCCTGTTGATCATCGCTATCGGGGCAAGCCTGCTGACGCGGTTTCTGGCGCTGTCTGGTGCTGGTGATTACCTTTCGTCCGGCATCTTGTCCGTAGCGACCAGTCCGATCTTGCTGATGATCGGTATTGTATGTGTCTATCTTCTGATCGGGATGTTTCTTGAACCGATTGGCGCGATGTTGCTGACATTGCCAATCATCCTGCCGGTAGTCGATGCATCTGGATGGAGCTTGCTGTGGTTTGGTATCGTCCTAACCAAACTGCTGGAAATCGGCATGATCACCCCCCCCATAGGGATGAACGTATTCGTGATCAAAAGTGTGGTTGGCGATCTAGTGAAGACGACTGCTATCTTTCGGGGTGTGATGTGGTTTCTGGTAATGGACCTGGTGCTGGTGGCGATCTTGTGTGCCTTTCCCTCACTGGTGCTGACGCTGCCGGCCCTGTTGGGATAATCTGCGCGGACTGCATCCGGTACTGTTATTAAGGAGTAATATATGGATACTGACGTTCTAGTGCGCCGTGCGCGTAGCCAGCAGATCGGCGATCTGCTGCGCCGCTCTGCAGCAAGGTTGCCGAATAAAACGGCGCTGGTTTTTCGGGATCACAGTGACACCTTTGCCGAACTGGACGCGGCGGTTGATCGCGCGGCGCACGGGTTGGCCGTGCAGGGCGTCTCCAAGGGGGACCGCGTGGCGCTGTTCAGCCACAACAACCGCGCCTTTGTGGTTCTCAGGTTTGCGCTTGCCCGTCTGGGGGCCATCACAACTCCCGTGAACTTCATGCTCAACAGCGAAGATTTCGGCTACATCATTGACCATTCCGGTGCGTCCCTGCTGATTGCCGAAGATACGCTTTGCGAGGTGGCCGATACCGGGCTGGGGCGTGACATGCCAAAGTTTTATATCCCCCACAGCGGCGCGCAGGTACCAGAAGGCTGGTTGCCGGTATCGGATATTCTGGAATACGAAAAAGAAGGCGCAGTCTGGACCGATCTCGGCCCTGATGATCCGGTCCAGATGATGTACACCAGTGGCACGGAATCGCGGCCCAAGGGCGCGTTGCTGACATCGGATGCGCTGTTTGCACAATATACCAGTTGCATCGTCGACGGTGAGATGACTGCCGATGCGATATCGCTGCACTGCCTGCCGCTGTTCCACTGCGCGCAACTTGATTGTTTCCTCAGCCCCGATCTATATCTCGGCGCCACTTCCATCCTGCACGATAAGGCCGATCCGGCTGAAATGCTGGCTGCAATCGAGGCGCATGGCGTCACAAAGCTGTTCTGCCCGCCGACGATGTGGATTGCGCTGCTCCGTCACCCCGATTTCGATACCCGTGACCTCAGCAGTCTGAATGCCGGATACTATGGCGCGGCGATCATGCCGACCGCAGTGATCGAGGAACTGGCAAACCGCTTGCCCAATATGCGTCTGTATAATTTCTACGGTCAGACAGAAATGGCGCCGATCGCCTCTATCCTGCGACCGGAAGACCAGAAGCGAAAGCTCGGCTCGGCAGGGCGTCCGGCGCTGAATGTCGAAACCCGCATTGTCGATGATGAAGACAATCCAGTTGCCACAGGTGAAGTAGGCGAAATTGTCCACCGCAGCCCGCATCTGATTTTGCAATATTACAATGACCCGGAAAAAACCGCCGATGCCTTTCGGGGCGGATGGTTTCACAGCGGTGATCTGGGGCGTTTTGATGAAGACGGCTATTTGTACATTGTCGATCGAAAGAAAGACATGATCAAAACCGGCGGCGAGAATGTCGCCAGCCGTGAGGTGGAAGAGGCGATCTTCCGGCACCCCGACGTTGCCGAAGTAGCAGTTTTCGGGCTGCCCCATCCCAAATGGATCGAAGCCGTTACAGCAATTGTGGTTCTCAAGGCGCAAGCCGAGACCACCGTTGAGCAGATTAACGCATACTGTGCCGAAAACCTGACCCGCTATAAAGCGCCCAAACACGTCGAGATCACAGATCAACTGCCAAAGAATGCCAGCGGAAAAATCCTCAAGCGGGAACTGCGTGAGCGGTACATGGATATCTACCAAGGTGAAGCACAGGCGTAGCGGCGGCCGAGGTAACCGCCGCGCGGTGTTGTAAATAGCGTTCTCGCAAAGCGTTGATCAATGCCGGACGTGGCGTGGCATCGTTCGGCGGATCAGTCCGCTTCGGGCACCGTCCCGAGTCGGACAAGGAACGTCGGCTCGCCTATCTCATCCGAATTGGGGTCCTCTGTCACCATATAGGCATCCGCGCCAACACAATCGGGAGAGTTTGCCTCGCGTTCGGCGCGCGCTGTGGCCTCTGCTGCGGTGGTATATTGAAACTGTTTGCCGATTTCCAAACCACCCCCACCCTTGGCGGTGTAGGTTTGGCAGATATAGTGGGTTTTTATAGCGTTGGTATGCGCTTCGGACATTGCTGCCTCCAATACTGCGTTCCGGCGTAAACTACTGTAAGATTTGTGTGTTGGCGATATCCATTCGCGTATCACCCTGCGGATACACGCCTGATGGACTGGTCATGCGTTTGCTGCCACACTCCGCAACAAGATGAAGAAAAAGGAACCGGTTATGTCTGATCTTTGGCGGATGTCAGCAACGGAAATTGCCGCGGCTGTCAGATCGAAACAGCTGACAGCAGTTGAGGTGACACAGGCGCATCTGACGCGGATTGCTGCAGTCAATCCTGCGATCAACGCTGTGGTACAGGAATTCCCCGAAGAGGCGCTGGCCGCCGCGCGCGAGGTCGATATGGCCCTTGCGCGTGGAGAAGAACCGGGATTGCTGTGCGGTGTGCCTGTCACAATCAAGGTGAACGTGGATCAGAAAGGCCATGCGACGACAAATGGCCTGAAACTCCAAAAAGATCTGGTCGCGGATAGCGACAGTCCGGTTGTGACAAGTATTCGTGCCGCTGGCGGGGTGATTGTGGGCCGCACCAACACGCCGGCCTTTTCGCTTAGGTGGTTTACGAAAAACGACCTTCACGGGCAAACTCTCAATCCGCGCGATGGCACAATCACACCGGGAGGATCATCGGGCGGTGCGTCAGCCGCCGTTGCCGCCGGAATGTGCGCAATCGGGCAAGGGACGGATATTGCCGGTTCGATCCGCTATCCGGCCTATGCTTGCGGGTTGCATGGCCTTCGCCCCACTTTCGGGCGTATCGCAACATATAATGCCACGGCGGCGGACCGTCATATCGGGGCGCAGTTGATGGCGGTGTCGGGCCCGATTGCGCGTACAATTCCCGACATCGCGCTATCACTCGCCGCGATGTCTGCCGCGGATGCGCGTGATCCGTGGTGGGTGCCAGTACCGCTGGATCACGGTGCCTTTCCCAAACGCGCGGCCCTGACGGTTGCGCCTGACGGGCTGCCGGTATCCGAACACGTAGAGGCGGCCCTACGCGACGCCGCAAAACGCCTGCAAGATGCAGGCTGGATTGTGGAGGAGGTGGCCTGCCCGCCGATGCGCGCAGCGGCTGCGATCAATGAACATCTGTGGATGACCGAAACCGGCATCGCCGCTGACGCCCTGATTGAACAGGAAGGGGATGCGGACGCGCAATTTGTCTATGCCCAAATGAAAAGCAGGATAAAGGCGCTGGATGTCGAAGGGATGCTGACGACGCTGCAATCTCGCGTGAGCCTGATCCGGAGCTGGCAACAGTTTATGGAAAACTACGCCGTTCTGATCTGCCCCGTCTCGGGCGAGTTGCCGTTTGCGCAACAGCAGGACGTAAGCTCTGAAAGCGCGTTCGAAGCGATGATGGAGGCGCAACTGACCCAGCGCGCGCTGCCTGTTCTGGGCCTTCCGGGATTGGCGGTGGCCACCGGAACGGTCGGGAAATCGCCCGTCGGGGTTCAACTGATCGCGGGCCGTTTCAGAGAGGATATTCTGCTGGCTGCAGGTGCGGATATCGAAAATGCCGGACCGCGCGTTACGGTGTGCGATCCGGGCTAAATACTAGGGCTCCACACGCTCCCTGCGCGCTTGCCGGATGCTGTCACGCAGGGACAAGGCGGCTTGCCTGACCTCTTTTATGCGGCGTTCGAAGAAATGTGCAAACACCAGACCGACCAGAATTGAACCAGCCACCAGCAGCCCGTCCCGTGCCAGTGTTTCGGCCGGGAATACCGCGTCAATAAGGTGAAGCGCGGGGTAATGTGTGACGTAGATCGAAAAGCTGGCACCGGCCCACCAGCGCACACGCGGGTGGTCGCCTTGGTAACTGTGCAGCAGTCGGGCCATGCCCATGATGTGGATCACAGTCATCACACCGACCATCGCATTCCAGATGAACTCATCCGAAAAGGCCAGCGCGAGGCGATAATTCACCGGTTCGAAATAGGCCCCTGTGATAGTTGCCAGCATATCGGGAACACCGGACCAAAGGCAAAACATATACATCACCGGACCAGCCCACGCGCACAAGCGGGCGATGCCAATTGGCAGGCGGGCAGGACCGCCCGCGGCAACCCAGTTCCACAGCCATACACCCATCAGCCATGCGGGCATCAGCAAAAACACACGCGGACCGACAAGCATGGCAATTACCACCAGCGCAGCCATGCGCCGCGCCCCCGTCAGGAAAAAGGCGGCTGCGAACAGAATGTAATATGCGGCCTCGTAGCTGAGCGACCATAAAGGGCCGTTGGTGCCAAGGCGCACTCGATCAAACGCACCCCATTCGTTTGACATCGTCACCCCGCGCAGCAACATTTCGCCCAGCGGGAGCGGGTTGTAAAAGCCGGTATTATACGCCTCTGGTCCGATGTTGCGGCCGATCTGGTCAAAAGCGAATGTCAGTAACAAGGCCGGCACAAGAACCGAAAGCAACCGGGTTGCGCGGTTGAAAGTATAGGTCGATAGCTTGTTGTCGCGCCCTGCGGCATAGGCGATCACCAGACCTGAAATCACAAAGAAGACGATAACACTATCACTGCCCAGATTGAGGTCACGCATGAATATGTAATCGCCACGGGTGAATCTGGGGTAGGCCACATGGGACAGAACAACAATGATCGTCGCCCAGACCCGCAGCGCGTCCAGCCAGATGGACAGGCCCCGCGTCATGGGGTGGCCTGTGTTTTTGGCGCGCGATTTGCACGCGGATCGCGCGATGTGCCTTTCCACAGGGCGCGCCAGCTATCGGCGAAAGGATGCAGCAACGCACTGCGCAGATTTGGATAGGGCTGTTCGATCCGCTCGCCCTTGGCATTTGACAGGCCATAGGTGATTTCTTCGTGGCTGCGTAGCACATAGAGCGTGCCGAACATCAGATCCCAGATCGCGAAAACTTCGCCATAGTTCTTGTTGTAATGTTTGCGGTCAATCGAGTGGTGGATGTGATGCTGTGCAGGTGAGATAAAGACATGCTCCAGAATCGGCCCGTAGCTGAGCCAGACGTGACTGTGCCGAAGGTTTGAGCCTAGCGCGTTGAACATGAAGTACACAGCGTTCACGGTGCCGATCGTCAGGATTTCGATCTTGCCCATCAGCAGAAACAACATCAACGCCTGCACCGACCCCACCACAACCGTGTTGAGCAAGGCGCGCAGCACCAGAAACACGGGATGGTTCCGGTTCGCGGTCAGCGGTGTCATAATCTCGGCAGAGTGGTGCAGCGCATGGAAGGGCCAGAGAATTCTGGTTTCGTGATGCAATCGGTGCGCCCAGTATTTACAGAAATCCAGCGTCAGGATCATAATGATCGTCGCCAGCGCCACTTTGCCAAAGGTGGTGTCCACCGGCGCGCTTGGTGAATTGGTCACATTCAGAAGGGTATTCAGCACGCCGGTTGTCATCAGCGGAGCCATTGTAACGGTTGCAAACACACCGCAAGCGGCGAGCAGCGAGTTGAACATGAAAATCTTGATGTCCACGATGTTGGATTTATGTAGGTACACTTCCTTTGGCAGCAGATACGCCAGAAAGCTGGTAGGCCGCCCGCGGATCATCCACAGCACTGCAACGATCAACACTGTAATGCAGAGATAGAAAACCGCCAGCCGTGAGCCGAGGTTGGTAAAAGTGTCCAGCAGCAACGCGAAAAGTTCTGATAGCAAGTCCATATCGACCTCTAAATGGTTTCACTGAAGATGATCCTGAAATGAGGCCTGAAAATGGCGGATCAGTGCTGATTTTTGTAAAATAGGGTTCTGGGGTGTGGATTGTGTTCTGGAACAGGCAGCTATGGAAGCCTGCCTTCCGCTGGCCAACGCGTTACGGATGAGCGAACAAACTATTGATATGTGAAGAAGTTTCTCCTTACAGTCAAAGCTCTACTTAAATATGACTCTGAAGGGCTGACCTCTGGCCACTTATTCGCTCAACGGAACCACACTGAAGCATGTCAGAGGACAAGATCGTGTTTCGAGTGCGGGGGCTGCACAGGTCCTTGTGAAAGTTCCCGACGCTGTGACGACATTTTCGTACCAGCTTGACAACGTTTGACCGGATGATCTTTCCGATGTGACGTTTGCAACAGGTGTTATTGATCTGGTCGGGATCAATGGCATTTCTGTTGGTGGATTGCTCGGGTATCAGGCTGATATAGATGCGCAGGTCGGTGAAATCCAATGGGGCAATGGCAACGTGAGCCAGATCCTTGTGATCGATGTGGAGCCGATAGGCTCAGGCGATCAATCCGCCAGTTTTGTGAAAGAAGCGGTGCATGTCTTTGCGCTGGATGGCACAGCAATTCCGGCGTTTGAAACGACGGCCGCAGCGCAGGCATTTGTAGACTCCATCACATCCTTTTCCGGCCTGCCGGCTGGTACAGCGTTTCCTGCGGGGCAAAACATCACATTTTCCACCATCGGCGACGCGGTTACGGCAACGACGAATTGCGCGGTGATGTCGGCGATGACACTATCGCTGGCGGTTTCGGCGGGGACACGGTGATTGGTGGCGGCGGTGATGACGTTCTGACGGGCTCCGCGCTTGGGGATGTGATCTTTGGCAGTGATGGCGATGATTTCATCAACGGCGGTTTCGGATTCGACCGTGTGAACGGTGGCGCAGGTGCGGACGAGTTTTTCCACCTCGGTATTTCCGATCACGGGTCCGACTGGATTCAGGATTACGACTCCGCTGTCGGTGATGTGCTGGTATTTGGCAACACCAACGCCACCCGCGCACAGTTCCAGATCAATACAACCACCACGCCGACAGCCGGTGATCCCGATGTAGAAGAGGCATTTGTGATCTATCGCCCTACGGGGCAGATCATGTGGGCATTGATCGACGGTGCCGGTCAGGATGCAATCAACCTACGCATCGGTGGCGAAATCTATGATCTGACCGAAATGATGTAAAACCGGTCACGCGGGGGGAGGGGGTATCGGCCTTCCTCCCCGCTGATCTGTTCCGTTTTGTGCGCCAGTGGTCGGGCCGTCGGCCCTTATCCTGCCGAGTGGGTGATTGTTCCGTCACAAATTGTTATACGCGCAGAAGCCTCTGTGATGGCTTCGGGGGCCAATGCGTACAGATCATGGCTCATCACGACAACATCAGCCTGCATCCCTGCCTTCAGCATCCCTTTGTGGTCTTCGTTGAATTCAACCCACGCGTTGTCACGGGTGTAGCTGGCCAGCGTATCGCGCAGGCTTTGGGTTTGATCCGGCCACTCTTCACCCAGATCCAGTGGTGCAATAGCTGCCTTTACGTTTGGCATCACGTCAACCGGAATGACCGGCCAATCGGTTGAAAAGATCACCTTGCCGCCCGCCGCCCTGATTGTTTGCCACGCATAGGCACTCTTGATCTGGTGGGGGTGCAGATATTTGCCCACGCCGTCCGGCGGAAATATATGTCCGATGGGCGCATGACCCGGCTGGATAGAAGCGACGATATCCAGTTCGGTAAGGCGTGGAATGTCGGTGGGGTGCATGACCTCCAGATGTTCGATCCGGTGGCGGCTGTCGCGTTTGCCGTTTGTGCGACGGGCGGCCTCAAAAGCATCAATTGTGCGCCGTACCCCCGCATCACCGATGGCATGAACCGCAATCTGAAAGCCGAGACGATCCGCTTCGACAGTCGCGGCGACAAAATGCTCCTGTGTGAAAACCTCGTCACCCGTGTTGCCGTTTGCGCCCATGTCGCCGGGGTAGGGCTCCAGCATCAGGGCGGTGCCGCTTTCCACCACGCCGTCGATGAACATTTTCATGTGACCGCACCACACTTTGTCGCCTTGATACCTGTCCCGCATGTCCCCGCCTTCGGTGGTGATGCGGTTGATGTCGTCGGTGCCTTTGAAATGAAACGGAACCATGGTGCGGCAATGCAGGCGGCCCTCCGCCTCCAGCTCTGACAGCAGCTCCAGCTGATAGAGGTTGCCATCCATCAGATGCAGCCCTGTGATACCCTGTGCGGCGCAGTGGCGCAGCCCTGCTTCAATGGCGTCTTTGTCCATTTCACGCTCGGGTGCGGTGGGGGCGGGATCGGGGTCGCGGCCTGTGACAAGCCCCAACATTTCACGGCCCCTGTGGCGCGTCATTTCCAAAATGGGGCCGTAAGCCCCCGGTTCTAGTAGTTCGCCGGTGGCAAGCCCGTCATCGCCCATTACAATCAATGATCCGGCGTCCACCTCGCCCCCGTTCAACTGGCCCGTTGCGCGCAGGGCAGCAGTATTGGCCCAGATTGTGTGGTGATCGGGTGCAAACATTGCCAGGGGACGGTCGGAGATAATCTGGTCCAGATCATGGCGGGTTGGCGTTTTTCCGGTACCCAGAATATTGTAATCGGCCATCACGCAAAAAATCAGATCGTCATCGGGATTCTCAATGGCGTAGGGACGGATTACATCGCCCATCGCCTCGATGCCTTCCACGCCGTACAGGTTAAGCGTTGTCAGTTCGACCGAGCCGCCGAACAAATGTACATGACTGTCGATAAACCCGGGCAATACGGTAGCACCGGCGGCGTCAATCAGCACAGTATCGGGGCCTGCCTGCTGCTTAATCTCGCTATCGCTTCCTATCGCGCTCAGGGTGTTGCCGGTGATCGCAAGCGCCTGCGCGTCAGGCCGATCGGGGTCGAACGTGATCAGTTTGCCGTTGTGGATGATGATGTCTGGCGCGATGGTCATTGCCTGTCTCCGGTCATAAAAAATCCGGCCCCCGATTGCGCAGGGGCCGGACGTAGAAGGGGTTTACTTCAGAAGTTCGGTCCACAAGGCGGTGTAAAGCTTGATCGCCGCAGGAGAGCAGGTTTTTGCGATGTAAGCCGCGCCTTTCAACTCTTCCGGCACGACAATTTCAGGTGCGGTTTTCATGTCGTCGGGCATGAATTCTTCTGATCCCTTGATGCCGTTTGCATACCGCGCAAACGAAGAAAGCATCGCTGCGTTTTCAGGATCCATGATGAAATTGAGAAAGGTTTTGGCCTCTTCGACATTGGTCGCATCCGCCAGAATTGCCGCATTGTCCATCCAGACGGGATAGCCCTCTTGCGGGTAGCCGAATGCGATATCTGGGTTCTTGTCGCGCGCGCGCATGGAGGCACCGTTCCAGTTGATTCCGGCAGAGAGATCATTGGCGGCAAATTTTTCAATATTGCCATAATCCATCGACAGCCAGTTTGTTTTGGCCTTGGCAAGAATATCACGCACTTTCATCAGGGTGTCGCGGTCTTCGGTGCATTGTTCGCCGCCAGCAAAGTGGATCGCCATGCCCATTACATCATTCATTTCGGGAACGACGTTGATCTTGCCTTTCAGCTCTTCCGGTGGGTCAAACACCATCGCTGCGGTGTTGATATCGCCGCCGTAAACCGATGTGTTCACAGTGACACCGACAGTGCCCCACTGCCACGGCACGGAATACTTGCGGCCCGGATCAAATTCGACATCCACCCACTGCGGGTCCATATGTTTGAAGTTTTCCATCTGGTTGGGATTGCTTTCCATCAGCAGCCCCTCCTGAATGAAGATCGGCACATAGGTGCCCGAGGGAACAACGATGTCAAAGCCGTGGCCGCCTGCCTTGATCTTAGCCATCGCGGTATCATTGCTGTCATAGTCGGTGACAGTGACCTTGATGCCTGTCTCTTCCTCGAACTTGGTGATCATTTCGGGCGAGGTGTAATTGCCCCAGTTATAAAGGTTCAGTTCTCCCTCCGCAAACGCGGGTCCGGCGAGAACGAGTGTCAAAGCTGTTAATGTCTTTTTCATTATTGTGATCTCCTGTTGGTTTAGTTGCGTAATTTCGTAAGTATTGTGAAGCCGATAACCATGGTCACCGATATGCCCAGCAGCACGGTCGAGATTGCGTTTATTTCGGGGGTGATGACCCGCCGCAACTGCCCAAGCATATAGGTGGGCAGTGTATCCTGTCCGGCAGATTTCACAAACTCGGTGATCACGACATCATCAAGCGAAATGACAAACGCCAGCATCGCGCCTGCAATCACACCGGGCCAGAGTTGAGGCAGTGTGATGCGGCGGAATACCTGAAACGGGGTCGCATACAGATCGGCGGCGGCTTGCTCCAGGCTCAGGTCCATGCCTTGCAACCGCGCGCGAATGGGAAGGTAAGCGAAGGGAATACAAAAAGCCGAGTGTGCGATGATCAGATACATCAGCCCTGTGTATCCGGTTGCGACCTTGATCATGGCAAAAAAGATCAACAGGGCTACGGCGGTGACGATTTCGGGTACCATGAGGGGCTGGTTGATCATGGCAAAAACCGTTGTCTGCCCTTTGAATTTGGGGGTGCGTGTGGTGGCAAGGGCGGCAAGAACGGCAACCGATGTCGCGATCAAAGAGGCCCAGAGCGCAATCACCAACGAGCGTACTGTCGCCTCTTGTACCTGTTCGTTTTCCCATGCGGAAACGTACCATTGCCACGAAAACCCCTCCCAGATCGCGATGGAAGAACCGGCGTTGAATGAATAGACGACAAGCAGGATGATGGGCAGGTAGAGCATCACAAAACAGCCAATCGCAATCTGCGTAAATCCCGTCTGCTTGCGAATGTTAAAGCCGGATTTAGCCATGATGCGTCTCCTCTGTTCCTGCAGCGCGAACATAGGCGATAAGCGCAACCATAACGATTGCCAGCAACGTCATCGACAGCGCAGCCCCCAGGGGCCAGTTGCGGCCCTGCCCGAATTGCAGCTCGATCAGGTTGCCGATCATCAACTGGTTGCCGCCGCCCATGACGCGGGGCGTCACATAGGCGCCAAGCGATGGCACAAACACCAGAATTGATCCCGCAACGATGCCCGGTTTGACCAACGGCAGGATCACCCGGCGCAAAACGCGCAGGCGTGTTGCATACAGATCGTAAGCCGCTTCGATCAGGCTGAAATCCAGCCGCTCCATAGACGCATAGACGGGCAAAACCATCAGAGGCAAATAAACGTACACCATGCCAACGATAATCGAAAATTCGGTGTATAGCATCTGGATCGGCTCATCTATCACGCCAATCGCCAGAAGGACGGTGTTGATCGTGCCCTCGTTGCGGATCAGTTCCAGAATCGCAAAAGTGCGGATCAGCAGGTTGGTCCAGAATGGAATGATGATCAGCAACATCCAGAATTCGCGCTGCTTTTTGGGGCGGGTTGCGATGAAATATGCAGTCGGTACACCGAAGAACAAACATGCGATTGTTGTCATCAGTGACAATTTGACCGACCGCCAGAAAATGCTGAGATGGGCGTCGGACCAGCTGAGCGTGTCATCGAAAATGTCGCGCTGGGCAAAAACGTTAAACCACGCATCGGTTGAAAACTGCCATTCCACACCGCCGTAATCCCCCGGCGTCAGGAACGAATAAATCACCGTGATCAGCAGCGGCCCGCTGGCAGCAAACACAAGGATGACCAGTGCAGGGGCCAAAAGCAGCCAGCGTCTGCGGCTGGCACGTTTTTCAGCGGTGAGGGAGGTGCCTGCCATGCGCTAGTCCTTCAGCACTTGCGCGATATCGGGCGGAAACCGGATTCCCGCGCGCTCCCCTTGGGAAAAGGAGTGCGCTGCATCGGGTCTGTTTTGCTGCCGCAGCATGAATTTTGTGCCGTCATCCAATAGGATGTGAACATGGGTATCCGTACCGAAATACACGACGTTATCAATGACGCCGCTTAATAGCCCCTCATCGGGGCTGACAAGGCTTGCGTGTTCGGGCCGCAGTGCCAGCGTGACTTGCCCCTCGCGCGCAGCGCCCTGCGACAGCCGCGCCGTTGTTGTCCGCTCCGTGCCAAGACGGATTTGCGCAATTTCTTCGGTTGCCGAGGTAACGACCGCAGGAATGAAATTTGTATCTCCGATGAAATCCGCCACAAACCGTTCGGCAGGATGATCGTAAATATCACGCGGCGCGCCGATTTGGCGGATGGACCCCGCATTCATCACCGCGATGCGGTCCGACATGGTTAACGCTTCTTCCTGATCGTGGGTCACAAAGATAAACGTGATGCCGGTTTCTGTTTGCAGGCGCTTTAACTCCAGCTGCATCTCCTTGCGCAATTTGAAATCCAGCGCGCTGAGCGGTTCGTCAAGCAGCAGCAATTTCGGTTTGGGGGCCAGTGCTCGGGCAAGGGCAACCCTTTGCTGCTGCCCCCCTGATATCTGGCTGGTCTGGCGGTCGGCCATCTCGCTCATCTGTACCAGATCCACCATTTCCGAGACGGTTTTCCTGATCTCGTCCTTCGGCTTGCCCAGCATTTCCAGCCCGAAAGCGATATTCTGCGCCACCGTAAGGTGCGGGAACAGCGCATAGCTTTGGAATACGGTATTGATCGGGCGCTTGTGCGGGGGCAGGTCCAGCAGGCTTTGGCCAAACATGTCAAGCGACCCGGAGGTCGGATGCTCAAACCCCGCAATCATGCGCAGCAATGTTGTTTTGCCGCAGCCCGATGGCCCCAGAAGCGTGAAAAACTCGTTGTCCCTGATGTCCAGATCAGCGCCGGCCAATGCTTCGACAGGCGGTTTGCCCGGATAGACTTTTCGCAGCTTTTGCGCCCTGATCGCCGTTGACAAAATATGATCTCCCCGATGACGCGACCATCGTAACAAACGGAGGTCTTACATGTCTCAAAACCCGAGCGTAGGATATTTACGGCTGACAAAAATAACCCTATTGGGTTAGTTTGTGCGGCATAAGCATGAATTTGAGGGTATAAGGCGTGCAAACCTTAACAGAAAAAGACGTGCTGCGCCTGCGCTCGCTTATGAAAAATGTCGGGACGGACAGATTTTTCGCCAGTTTCAAGCGGCTGTTGCAGGGGAAGCTGCGGTTCCATACATTTCTGATGATGCGGTTTGATCCGGACGCGCCGCCGGTGCTGCTGGATGCGTGGATACTGCAAGGCGCGCTGCCTGATGGTGTTCTCGATCAGTATATGGAGGGGGCATACGGACTTGATCCGTTTTACCAATTCAGCGCCATTCCCGAAACCGGCGGTTTGTACCAACTGGCAGAGGTTGCGCCCGACCGCTTCTTTTCCAGCGAGTATTTTCTGCATTATTTTCGCAAGACTGGTTTGCGTGACGAGGTCGGGCTTCTGGTGCCGCTGGCGTCGGGATCTGTCGCGCATATCTCTTTCAGCCGCCTAGAACGGACAGGTCGTTTCAAGCGTAAGGAACTGCGGTGTCTGAAACATTTTGCGCCGCTTCTTCTGGAATTGCTGGGCGCCCACTGCAGTGCTGTGCAAAAACCGCGCGTCAATGTGCCCGCGGCCCCGCCGAAAGGCCCGATGCAGGACCAGATCCGTACACAGGTCCACAAGACCCTGAATGTACGCCTGACCAGACGCGAGGCCGAGATTGCGGGGCTGGTCCTGCAGGGGCATTCAAATTCATCAGCGGCTCTGACCTTGGGCATCTCGCGCGAAACAGTAAAAGTTCATCGCCGGAATTTATATCAAAAACTTGAAATATCATCGCCAAGCGAATTGTTTTCGATGCTCAAAAGTTTTCTGTGAAATCCGCGCAGGGCTGTTGATCGGGGTGCCGCGGCTTCGGGTTATGTGACTATTTTTCATCAGATTAACCGGTGGCGCCTTGCGGGTAGATTATAAGCGTTGTGCAGTTATACGTACTCTCGCATGGTTTTCCCAAAGCATTTGGAATAGACAGTCACTGGAAAAAGCATGATTTCAACAAGCAATCTGGGCGCGGTCGCTCTGGATATCAACACCTCCGTAGAGGCAACCCTCAGCCGGTATTACGAAACCGATGACGGGCGCATCCTGCTGTTGTGGGAGGAAGGCGACGGTGCCGAGGGTGGAATAATTGATGTGGACGGCCCCGATTTTTTCAACCCTTTCACTTCCGATTTACCAGAAGACATTAACCTCACCCCGCCGGACGGGCATTCGATCTCCCGACTAAGCGATTTTGTGGAATTGGGTTCGGATTACATCGGCTACTACTGGACACTACAGGGCAGCAGCGACTTCCAGATACAGCTTTTTGACCGTGAAACCCTGCAACCCGCCGGGCTGCGCAGCTATGAGATCGGTAGAAATGCCAGCAGTGTTGAAGTGTACAAAGGACCTGATGCAGAACTGAACCTGGTGGTGCCAGCCAGTTCGGGCGGCGGATACCAGTTATTCAACCTTAATCCTGACGGCACCCAGCAATCGCTTGGCTACAGGTACGAAAGTGAAGAGCTTGCGCCGGATGGGTTTAATGGCGTGATCAATTCCTGGCTTCAGTTTATGCCTGATGGTCGGTTTATTGAATTCAGCAGCCTTGATGAAGGCAACCGTTCTAATGTTCCCGACCAGTTATCGGTGCGGATTACCGATCTGGATTTTGGCAACGCCGCTGCCTCTACGACTGATGTGTTTTCGACGTGGGATACCGACGTTGCACAAGCACGGCGCGCGGTAATGCACCCGCTGGAGGACGGCCGGGTTGTGCTGATGTGGATGAACTTCTCAGACTTCCACCTGTACGGCAGCATCTATGACCCAAGCACTGGCGCGCGGACGCCGGAGCAGCAGTTTTTTGACCTCAACACCGAACCTGATGGACTGTACAGCAAATACACCATTACCGAACATGACAACGGGATCGTTTCGTTTTTCTGGTTTTACGGTGACGCGTTTCGGTTTGATGCGGCTTTACTGGACACGCAGACAGGTGAAATGCTGCGCAGCGACACCGCACTGGGCGAGGACTATCGCGGCGGACTTACAGGATATTCTGGTGGCGTAATCGAGCTCGATGGCCGTTTGATCGCATGGTGGCATGAAGAAGATCCCGAAAACAACGGCGCTGGTAATGTTGAAAAACATAATATCATGGGCCGCGTGATCTGGCGGGAGGGGCGCGGCGCAGTGGACGAAGACGCGTTCGTCATCCGCGCGGATGTTCCGCAAACAGGGACAAGCGTGGTAGCAGGCCAATCGGGCGAGGTGATTGTGCTTTTGCCCGACACGCCGTTTGGTGAAACGCTGGGCCGCCGCACGATGGAACGTGTCCAGATTGAAGACCCCGACAAGGACACCGGCAGCGCTCCCGAAGTTACAGGGTTCTCTTTGGGAGAGCGGCTTGACGGGACGGCATTTACCTACGATCTGCGCGCGCAGTTCTCAGACCCTGACGGCGATGCCTTTACCCTAACAGTCGAAGGGTTGCCGGACGGATTGTTATACAATGATGCAACCGGCCTCATCGCCGGAACACCGGATGCAGGTTTCCAGCCGGGTGGCGGCACATCGGCCGGTCTTGCCAGCTTTGACATCGAAATCACCGCACAGGATTCAACAGGGCGCACACGCATAGTCGAAAAATCACTTGTGCTGCGCGAGGATACTTCAGCGCCGGTGCCATCGATAAGTGTTGATAAAACGGTATTGCTGGAAAACGGCGCGGAAACGGGCGTTGTGATCCGGCTGAGCAATCCGGTAGATTACGACATCAGCTTTGACTGGTCGATCACCGATGCCAGCCGCGCGTTCGAGGTGTTCGACTTTGTCGCGCCCCAAGGCACGCCCCGCCTGACGATCGAAGCGGGGAATACAACCGCCTTGCTGCGCTTTACCGGCGTCGCGGATGACCGGCTGGAAGGAACAGAAACAATCCACCTTGCCTTTGATCCGGTCACGGAAGGGCAATACACGGATGCGGGTGATCACGTGATCACCATTCAGGACAGTTCTACTCCCGACCTGTTCGCCAACGATGGTCTGCTGGGTCTTGCAGCGGCCGCGCTGGACCAGAGCAGCATTGCGCAAGCGCGTGACTATCTTGCGGGGCTGTATGATCAGGGCATTAAATATGTGGCCTCGGTCGAGAAATTTATCGGCGGCAGTGCTGTGGCAACAGGTGCAGGCGCCACAACAGGGGTCGGCATTGATTTGGCGGATCTGTTCGGGATCACACCAGAAGGGCAGGGCAGCTATGAAGGAAACCAAACCGGACGTGTGAGTACGTGGAGTTCGTTTGCCTTTGACGTATCTGCGCAGCTTCCCGGCCCGCCCAATCTTGACCTCGGGATGGCGATAACCCTGCTGCCTGTGAACTTCGAGCCGCTGAACGCGGATGATCGCGCCGAGCTAAGCTTGGGGTACAATGTTTCGGTCGGCATATTCGGCGGCAGCTTGCGGATTGACCAAAATGCCAGCACGGCCACAGGTGTCAGCGGATACAACTATACGCTGGCCAGCACGCTGCCGGTTCTGAATGCGCAGGTTGCGCTGAACGCCCCCGCACCGGGGGGGCGGATTCCATTTGATGCGGGAGATTTTGCAACCCTGCTCAAATTCGATCTTGGGCCGTCCGCCTCTGCCGGGGTGACGTTGGGCCGGATCAAAAACCTGACAGAGCTAAACCGCAATGATCTGATCACCGGCAATGTGTTTGATGCCTACGACAAGGTAAAGAATGCCGAAGAGGGGCATTTCAGCACATCGGACGGCATTACGGGCAGCCCTGTCTCAGAGCGGATCACCGGCACAACTCAAGGCGATCACATAACCGGCGAAGGCGGTGATGACACGCTGATCGGCGGCGGCGGCGACGATTTGTTGTATGCAGGGGGGGAAGACATTGCCGGATTCGTCCGACTTGAAGGGGGCGCTGGCAATGACATGATGGTCTATGGCGGCGCGTATAGTTGGCACGCGTTCGGCGGCACCGGAAATGACAGCTATGTCATTGATATGGGCCGTGTGCAGGATGCCTACGAGGACCAGTCCCAATCCGGCGCATCCCCGTTTGTAAAAATTACCGACACCGGTGGCGCCCGTGACAGGCTTATTCTGGTCACCGACCGCGAGATCAATCCCGAAACGGATATGAAGCTGACGATGGGCGCAAACGGTTCATTGATCGTGAGTGCTGCCAACCGGAACTTCTGGGGTACAGGTGACCCGCTCGGTATCGAGGTCGAGTTTCAGAGCGGTAGCGCGAGCCAGATTGAAGAAATCTGGTTTGCCACAGCCAACAGCGATGCCACGCTATATTCCGCGTATCAGGTCACCGATTTTGCATCCCGGACCGCTGCACTGTTGCAGGCTGTTGATGACAGCACGGGCCGTGATCTGCGGGGTGATGAATTGCTGGCAAGCATACTTGAGGGTGGGTCCGGCAATGACCGGATCATCGGTGGCGAAGGCAATGACAGCCTGCATGGTGGTGATGGCAGCGACCGTTTGAACGGCGGCGGCGGTGATGATCTGATCCGGGGCGGCGACAGCATCGATGATCTGCGCGATGTTGTCTATGCGGGCGCCGGACACGACACGGTGGATGCAGGCTATGGCAATGATCTGGTCTATGGTGGTGATGGAAACGACAGCATCGGCGGCGGCTTTGGTGCGGACAGGCTGATCGGCCAGTCCGGAAACGATACATTGACCGGATCGGCGTTCGGAGACGAGATATTCGGGGGTGTGGGTGATGATTACATCAATGGTGGCTTTGGCAGTGATCTGATCAACGGCGGCGCTGGCGCCGATACGTTCTTTCATATCGGCGTTGCGGGGCATGGCAGTGACTGGATTCAGGATTATGCCTCAGCCGAGGGGGATGTTCTGGCTTTCGGCAAGGCCGATGCAACGGCAAACCAGTTTCAGGTAAACTATACCAACACCGATGGCGCGGGGCGTGCCGATACCGAAGAGGCATTTGTGATCTACCGCCCCACCGGCCAGATCATGTGGGCCTTGGTGGACGGGGCCGCACAGGATGAAATTGTCCTGCGGCTGGGGGATGGCGTGTTCGATATCGCGTAAGCCACACCACCCGAATTTGCCAAGGTTTCGGGCAGATCGGATAACTGCGAAGGGCAAATGAAAAAGGGGGCGCCGCAGATACGGCGCCCCCTTTTTCCGATTTTTTTACAATGACCGTTTATTCGGCAGCAAGACCTGCCGACAGGCCGTTTCCGGTTGCACCTTCAATCTTGTCGTGGGTCATCGGAACACCTGCCTTTTGGCGGCGGGTGTCGTTATAGATCGCCTTCAGCAGGGCAACCGCCATAAGCGCCATCACGATGGAAAACGGCAGTGCGCCAATCACCATCGCGGTCTGGATTGCCGACGTCCCCCCCGAAATCAGCAAACCGGCGACAACCATTGCCAGCGCCACACCCCAAAACAGGATATGCGGGCGCGCCTTTGGCCCTTCGTCACCCGCAGCGTTGATCGTGTTCACAATCAGCACCGCCGAGTCAGCCGACGTCACAAGGAAGGTCAACAACAATACAACGATCAGGAACGCCATGCCCCATGCAAGCCACTGCGCAATCGGGGCCAGCATGAATTCGGTCATGGCAAAGATCTTGTCACCATTAGCCGCATCAAAGATTACCCCGTCCGCGCCGCCGTTAAGCTCCAGATCGATGGCGGTGCCACCGGCCCAAGCGAACCAGACAAAGCACATCAAGGCAGGTACAATCAGTGCGCCCAGTACAAATTCGCGGATCGTTCGGCCACGGGAAATCCGCGCAAGGAACAGGCCGACGAAGGGAGCAAATGCGATCCACCATGCCCAGTAGAACACCGGCCACCAGCCTTGCCATTGCGCGAGCCGGAATGCTTCCGACCCTTCCACGCCATCAGACACAAAGACATTCACGCTCATCGCGGGCAGGGCGATCAGGTAGTCCCACAGGCCGACAAACATTGCGTTGAAGCCGAACCATGTCGCTCCGAAGATGATGAAGAACCCCAGTAAAACGATGGAAAGCGCCATGTTGATGTTTGACAACCATTTGATGCCTTTCCCCACGCCTGACAGGGCCGAAAGCGTCGACAGACCCATGATGACCAGAAGCGCCACAATGATGCCGGTGGTGGATGCCGCGCCTTCGGCGTTTGTCAGGCCGCCAATGCCGATGCGGGCCAGACCCGCAATAAATTGGTCAACGCCAAAACCAAGCGTCTGCGCCACACCCAGAATGGTCGCGACGACCGCAACGATGTCGATGATGTGACCCAGCGTACCGGCAAGCGCGTTACCGAATAGGGGTGTCAGGCCCGAACGGATGGTAAGGGGCAGACCGCGGCGATAGCTGAAAAAGGCAAGCGAAAGACCGCATATGGCGTAACACGCCCAAGCACTGAATCCCCAATGCAGGAACGACCATTTGTAGGCCATGCGCACATTGTCGGCCTCGCCGCCTGTGGTCAGGCCCATGATGGTTTCGGGGTTGCTGGCAAAGTGCGATACCGGCTCCGCCACCGCCCACGTAAGCATGCCGACTCCGATACCGGCACCGAACATCATGGAGAACCAGGAAAATCTGGTGAATTCGGGACCTTCTCCGTCAAGACCGAGGTTCAGCCGCCCCGCAGCAGGCCAGACCGCCAGAATGAGACATACCAAAACAAAGAACGCGACCACCCAGATGTACCAAGCGGCAAAGTTTTGCAGAATAAATCCGTTAAATCCGTTCAAAACCAAACCCGAACTTATGGGCCAGAAAATTGCCCATACAACAAGTATCGAGATTATGATTTTGGCAGGTACGGCAACAGCCACTGAAAAGCCGTTGTAGAACCCGCCATCGGCAGTGTTGATATCCAATTCAGTCATTGGGGGACTGATCCCCTTATTATCTGACATCCGTTTCCTCTGATTTTTGTTTTCAGGTTTGCCGCTGAACGTAGCGACACTTGAAATAGCTCGGACCCGAAATCTTTCAACATTTCCGAGCGATGATGATTGTATCCTAAGGGGTCCGTCGGCGCAGTGCAAACCGGTATGGAGGACACTTATGATTTCGATGAGGTGTGTGTACTGATGATTTATCCAATTCAAAATCAATTGGTTAGGTGGGAGAAACAGATCCTATGATGTCGAAAGATGAGGTGATTGGTCGTTGGTCAAGCGGAAAGTATCAGGTCAAAATTGGCCTGATACTTTGCTGATACGGATGAATCTATCCGTGCGCCAAAGCAGTAAATTTCCCTCCTGATACAATTTATCAGGCCGGACATTCAGGCTTATTGATAGAAAGTTTCCCAGCGCTAACGATAAATTATTTGCTGTTAAAATATTATCCGGAGAACGTCATGGCACTTACCGAACTATCTTCTGCATCCTATCTCGCTCCTGTCGGAGTTGGCTCGAACGGGGGCGAGGTTGTCGCCCTGTCGAACGGCAAATATATGGCCGTCTGGACGCAACTGGTCAGCAATTTATTCCCGATCCCCGACGTCACCGATGATGATTTCATGGCCATCTTCGGGCGGGTGTTTAACGCCGATGGCACCTCCTCGGGTGATGTCTTTCAGGTAAACGTCACGACCGATTTTGCGCAGAACGATGTCGACATAACAACACTGACCAATGGCAATGTCGTCGTCTCTTGGACAGACGGACCAAACATAGACGGAGCTGTTGAAGCGCGCGCGCGGGTGCTGGATGCAACAGGGGCGCCGGTGTCTGGCGAGATCCTGTTGGCCGACACCACCGAGGGGGATCAGCATATTCCCCATGTTGTCGGCACAGCCGATGGCGGGTTTACCGCCGTCTGGTCTGACAGCCGGCCGGGGTACAGTGACCGATTTATGGGCCGGACGTTTAACGCTGACGGAACCGTTGCGATCGATACACGCAGGATCGAGGCAGGGGACAGCGAAGATGGCGACCTGCTGCTTCTGGACAACGGCATGCGCGTGCTCGTCAATGAACAGCAGCATTATGCGTGGCGCAGTGATGATGTGCGCGAAAACGATCCATATCTGCCGGTCGGGCATGATGCATCCGGCATTCCATTGCGGTCACACACCAAGTTCGATGGCCATGAGGCAAGCGCAGCCGCATTGCCCGGCGGAATGTTTGTAACCACCCATTCCGATGGGAATTCTGTCGTCATGCAAATCTTTTTTACGGGCGATACGCAAGGGATACGCCGCGATGAAGATGATCCCGATTTTTTCAACTACGTGCCGGATGTTTCGATCAGATCGTTGTATGGTGACTCGGGGCTGACGGTTTTCAGTGCTGATAGCGTTGATGCGACGTTTTCGCTCCCCACCTACCAGGAGCCGCAGACAGAGGTTTTGGTCCTTGAGGATGGCAATATTCTGGTTTTGGCAACGCAATTGATGCGCGGCAGCGACGAATTTACCGCCGAATTCGATCTGATGGGACGGGTTGTCAGCCCGTCCGGCTACATGCTTACCGATCCGTTTGTCGTGCAATCGGATATTCCGGGAGGGCAACTGACCCGCCCGTTTGCCCAGCAGGGAACGGACGGTAATATTTTCATTGGCTGGACCAGCGAAAGCAATCGCAATGGTGACGGGACAGTCGAACTGGCCGGCACCGTGTTCCGTTATACCGCGCCTACGGGTACAGGCACCGCCAGCAGCGGCAATGACACCATCGTCGGCACGCCGGAAAGCGACACACTGGAAGGTGGTTTCGGAAATGACCAGATATACGCGGGTAATGATGATGATCTGCTGATCTTTGGCACTGGCGCCGACCGGATTTTCGGCGAAGCAGGCAACGATGTCTTTGCGGCCCGCGTTTTGGACGGTTTCGACCGCATTAATGATCCCATGTTAATTGACCCGCTGCTGGATGGCGGCGCGGGAATTGATCGTATTGATTTGCGCAACGTGCAGACAGCGTTAATCGGTGGCCAAAGCACTTTGCAAACGGCGCAGAGCCCATCGGCGTTTCAATATATTGAAAACATCGAACACTTCGTCGCAACCAATCTTGGAGATGACCTTGGGCAGATCAAGGCGACCGACATCTGGATGATGGGTGGAGATGATCGTGTTCGCGGTTATTACTTTGGTATTGGCGACGCGCAAAACCTCGATGGCGGTGCTGGCGCTGATAGCGCGAGCCTTCAATCGCTACAGGAAATGTCCTGTGTTGGTATTTGCATCTGGAGGGGAATCTTAGCCCTTGTCACGGAGTTGTTCCTTCCATCTTGTTTGCCTATGAATTCTAGTTACCTGCATAAATCATAGCTCAGACGGTCCATTGGGCGGATAGCAGACCTTCACTGCAGATACAGCATGTATCTGTTCGGTCCGTGAAAGCCGCCATTCAATTGGGGACTATCTCTCGCTGGCTAAGATGACGCCCCAAGTTTGTGCGGGGCAGAATTATTGAACGTAAATTCGGCACGGAGATGGTAAAGCGTTCATATTATTCCACTGCCTTTCCGAAACCACATTTTCATCATATTTTGGTCGCATGCAAAGAATAGCCAATGATGTTAAGGTAAGTCTGTGGAATTTTCTAATTGAGTGAATGCAGAAAAACAGGAATTTATCCAAGATTGTGAGAGCAAAATGATCGTCCGAAAAGCATTTTCAGGCCATGATATTGAGGCTAATTGCAGAAAACGTAATAATTTCCTGACCCGTGAAGAAGGTGCTGCGACGGTCGAGGCTGTCATATGGGTACCGATCTTTTTCGTTCTGTTAGCCATAATGATCAACCTGTCTATGGTGTTCTTTAGTAAGTCTCAAATTATTCGTGTCGTCCAAGATGGTAATCGCGCATTGTCGTTGGGCCGACTTGACGATGCAGCTGCTGTGGAAGCCTATATCGGCCAAAATCTTGCGTATCTCGGTCCGAATATGGTAATTCAAACAACTGTTTCAGGTGGACAAGTAGATACTGTATTTTCCGTGCCAGCTACTGATCTGATGCCCTTGGACATAATTGGCAGTGCCTTCGACAGCGTTAAAATCGGCGTACACGCTCAACATTTGATAGAGTTTTGATATGGAGCGCTCCATGAATTCTCGCCTTAAACAGCACGCGTCTCTAATGACCCAAAATGAAGACGGCTCGATGACTTTATTAGCTGTATTCTTTGTGCTTATCGCGATCGTCATGGGCGGTCTTGCAATCGACTTTAATAAGGTCATTGCGGAACGCAACCAGCTCCAGATCGCAACCGACACCGCCGCTCATACTGCTCTCTACTCCCGAATGGAAAATGATGTTGCTTCGTCTCAGGACCAAGCCCTGACAATTGTGTCAAGTATGTTGCCTGAATCTGTCTATGGGGCAGTTGCGCTGTCAACGGCTGATATTGTATTCGGCAATTGGGATGCGGACACTGCAGAGTTTACTGCCGACATAAATTCGAAAAATGCAGTCTGGGTCCAAGCAGAGATGTCTAAAATCCGCGGCAATCCTTCGCGAAATTTCTTACTTAGATTAATCGGCTATGACACATTTGATGTCGGTGTGGAAACTGTCTATACTACCTATTATCCGCCCTGTTTCACCGAAGGTTTCGTGGCCGAGGAAGTTGTCGACATCCAATCCAACAACAGCTTCACAGACGGGTTTTGCATTCATTCCAATGAATATGTTAGCTTGAACCAAAACAACTATTTTGAGCCGGGGACAGTCGTTTCAATGCCCGATCTCGCCGACCTCGATATACCAAAATCTGGGTTCGAAAAAAACGAGGGTCTGCAAACCGCTCTGCGGGGGGGGGCCTACCGCCTACGCTTGCTGAACGACCTTCCTGACATTATCAACAGTTTTTGGAGCGGAGAAGCCGAACATCTGCCTCCTTATGTCTATTCAGGCACTCCCTACAGCGTTTCCTCGTCGACCCTCGCTGTGCCTGATCCCGATGGGAACAACAGTTACAAGGGCCAAGGGCTGACTCCACAGCATTTCGAGCCTAATTCTGTAAATCGGTTCAATTGTTCGGGGTCCGGAAAAATCACATTGCAGGCAGGTACATACTCAAACTTCGTCTTGGTTACCGATTGCCAAATCAAGTTTGCGAATGGTGTTGTCCTTGCAGATGTCGTTGTTGCCACCACTAACACCAGCGCAACATCGTTTAACACTCCTTCAGGTTTGAGCATCGGGCGTGATGATAATTGCGCTCCCGGTGGTGGGGCCACACTGATGACCCTTGGCGGGTTCAACGCAGCTTCTTCGCTCAATGTTTTCGGTGGACAAATTCTCGCTATTGGTGACATCGAATTTGCTGCAAACGCAGACGGTATCGAAGGCGTGTCGTTTGTGTCGTACGGAATGATCGACGGAACCAGCAACATGAATATGGGATTTTGCCAGAATCGTGGCATGGAAAACGCATATCGGGCTGAGTATTTCAGGACCGTAAAATAAGCATAATTGCCACGGACTGAATGCGTGTACTCAATCCGTGGCATGCGAACCTGAGCAGCAGATATAACAGCGTCGCCTCTCTCTACGATAGGTGGCCGTATTACGCCTGCCCACAGACCTATCATGTGGACGCGGACACATAACTATTTGGCGAGCAGGGGTGTGGACACGTCTCTGAAAGAAAATCTCACTGCAAGCGAATCGAATGATCACATTGTCCGCTGACTGGCGATAGGTGTCTGCATTGTACTGTTCGGTTTTCGCTGCCTTCGTGACCGCACTGCCTTAGTGGCGCCGACTATGCCCGCCTACTAATCTCTAAATTGTGGACCACTCGACTTCTTCCCATAAGGCGGACTGGCCAGTATTATTCCCCTTTTTCGTCCCAATAAGTTCTTCAGGGTTGCCGGTCTAAGGGCATGGATGTTGATAAGTCGGCATTGTTCAATCCACCGACTCTGAGATCGCCAGAATGCTGCATGAGAAAGGAATGGCCGGTCTGGCGAAGCCGCAATGCAGCACGTGGACAGTCGGCCAACGTCCGCAAGGGGCCTATTCTGTTGAAAAACTCACGTTGATTTAGCCTCGTCTAACTGATTCAATTTCCTCATTGAGATGGGAGATTGTTGCGATGTTGGGACCA
>NZ_JAPMLP010000011.1 GCF_026410285.1 Sulfitobacter sp. F26169L
CGCGACCGCACTCGACCCACGGCACCTTGACCCCTGATGAGGCCTATGTCAGCAAAACAGAACCAATGAGAGTAGCAGCATAAACTTAACCCTGATCCATCTTAACAAGGCTGCAAACGGGTCGAAATTCTAGGACCACCTCTCTGCGCTTCATTATGGGCCACGTGTTTTTGAGTTTGAGATAGAGGAGGCTGGGTAAATGGTAGGGATAGAACAAAAGATGTATCTGACATAAAAGACTTCAATGTGACAGAATACCCAAAATCCATACTGGCTCTTTACAGGTTATGAACCAAGCGGACGTGGGTATTGCGCTATGACATTGAAAGTTTTTTGCTCCACGAGCGATATTAACAGACAAAGGGACAAACGGAAGTATCATGACGCATGAAATAGAGAGGAATAATTCGCAAGAAATAACAAAGGTGAATCTGCAAATGACCAACCCGCTGTCCAGTAGAGGGTTGTTTTGGCGCGCGCGTTATCGGGTAGAATCGAATTTCCATGCTCATTTGCCGTTTTTGTTCTGGCTCGTCGAAATACAGAGACCGACTTCGATTATGGAAATAGGCATTACAGATGGGCAAAGCTATTTCGGACTATGTCAGGCTGTTGACCGTTTGAACCTGCCCGCGCAATGCACTGGCATCATTGTACCCGAATCTCCGAAATCTGATGAAAAAACGAAACAGGATCAGATCGCAAATATTAAGCATTATAACGACGAAAATTACGCAGAATTCTCGAAGCTGTCCCGAGCGAAAGCTGTCGGTGCACTTACCCGATGTGCTGACAATTCGATTGATCTTCTGGTTCTTGATGCGACTCTGGATTCACAGGAATTGGAGCAGGTCCTAAATATTTGCAAACACAAGATGTCGGACCGCGCAGTTTTGCTTCTGAAGGGTTTTCCAAATAAGTTTGTTGAAAATCAACACTACATGATTGCCCAAAGTTTTATTGACACACACGAAACCATCCTGTTGGAAAATGGCACGGGTATCGCAGCGATACTAATCGGGGGAAATCCTGATAATCGTTTGAGTCATTTTGCCAGTCTAAAGGCTGGAAGTGCTGACTATAATAATATCCATACAGTTTTCAGCAGCTTGGGGAAGGCCCGTTCAGATGAATGGAAAAGCGCAATTTACGAAGAAAAAAGCAAAAATTCCTTTCGGAAACTAAAAGCGGCTCAAGAGGAACATATGCAGACCAAAGCTGAGCTTGAGGCGCTGACCCAAGCTTACAATGCGCGGTCTGATGCCATAGCGACAGCGCAAGCAGAAAGCTATGATTTAAGGGTAAAAATTACCGAGGTGCTAAGTCTTCAGCAGCGGGCAGTCAGAACACAGAAAAAGCTTAAAACAAAATATGCCAAGAAAAAGGTGATTTTGGAAACCGCTCAGATTGACCTCAAGGCTATGACCCAGAAAGAGGCTGACTGGCGCGAAAAATATCAGGCGCTAAAAGTTGTCTCGGATAAAGTAGCAAAAGATAATGAGACGCTCATCTCAAAGATTAAGAGCATAGAAGACGAGCAAGCTGCACAGGATAAGGTTGTACAAATCCAGAAAGAAATGTTGGCAGAGCGTGATGTAAAGATTGGAGAAAGGCTTGCGACAATTGACGCGTTGGAAGCCCGACAGGTTAAGAGCCTTGCGCGCGTCGCAGCATTGGAGGCCGAGCACGAAACGCTTGTGAAACGACATCAGGATGAGGTCGTCCTGCTCACACAAGAGATGGAGGTACGGGAAGCCGAACAAGCTGAAAGCCTTGTGCGCGTTGCAGCATTGGAAGCCGAGCATGATACGCTTGTGAAACAGCACCATCATGAGATTACCTCGCTCAAACAGCAAGCAAAAGTGCGAGAGGCTGAGTACGAAGTATTAGCTAAAGCGCATAATGATGAGTTGTCAGCGCTCAATAGCAAGCTATCGGATCGTGATGTACAGATTACTTCTCAGCTTGATGAGCTAGACCAGTATGATGCCCGCACTAAAGAGTATGAGCAACGTATACGAAAAATCGAACAAGAGATTTCCCATGCAAATGCGTTGTGCGCCTCGTACGAAAAATCCTTGCAAAACAAGAGCAAAGAGGCTGCATATAAAGACTGCGCGTACTTTGTGAAAATACGATTGCGTGAAATTCAAATGCAACAATTAGAAAAGTCACGTGGTAGATTATCTGCTTTTAAATCTCGCAGTGTTCCGGCCCGCACAAAGCAGGTTATAGAAACTGTCCGGCAACATCCTCTTTTTGATCAAGAATGGTATCTGGAACAATATCCTGATGTACGCAGGGCAGGCGTAGATGCAGCTCTGCATTTTGCGACGGTCGGGATTTATGAAGGTAGAAATCCTAGTCCTGCATTCAACACTATCGAACATTATATTGCCCGCCCTGAGCGGTTGGAGGAAGAATTTATGTCTCTGCCAGAAGTGCCGGAAAGCACTATCTGATAGCAAAGGGAAAAAGAATGTGAACGATACCTGAGCCACGACTCTTATTGGCGTTGAGAGAGCAGGTTCATCGACCCATCTCGGCCTGAAATGGTCCGGCAAAACTGGACAGCGTGCTAAGATGTATCCAACCCGAATGAATGGATGCGAGAATGACGAAGCGACGGAGCTTTTCAGACAAGTTTAAGGCTGCTGTGGCGCTTGAAGCGCTGCGTGGCGACAAGACAGTCCAGGAGATTGCAGCCAAGCGCCAACTTCACCCAACGCAGGTGAGCACGTGGAAACGGCAGGCGATTGAAGGCATGGCTGGGGTTTTCTCAGATAAGATCAAAAAGGCTGAGAACAAAGACGGCGAGATCAAAGATCTGCACGCCAAGATCGGCCAGCTTGCGGTGGAGAATGATTTTTTGTCACAAGGGCTGAAGCGATGAGCCCGTCTGAACGTCGCGATATGATCCGCAAGAAGAATACGAAGCTCAGCCTGACGCGCCAATGCAAGTTGCTGAAGATCAGCCGGTCATCGTTGTATTACACGCCAGTTGGTATGAGCGCTGAAACGCTAAAGCTGATGAATGAGATCGATCGGGTCTTCACGAAATACCCGTTCTTTGGCAGCCGCCAGATTGCAGCTTACCTTCCCCAATCTGGGTTCTCGGCTGGGCGGCATCGTGTGCGTCGTCTGATGGGCATTATGGGATTGCAGGCTGTATACAAGGGGCCAAACACCAGCAAGAAGCATCCACAGCACCGCATTTACCCATACCTGCTGAGAAAGCTGGCAATCACACGACCCAATCAGGTTTGGTGTAGCGACATCACCTACATCCCGGTCAAGCGCGGCTTTTTGTATCTGGTAGCAATTATGGATTGGGCAACGCGCAAGGTGCTGTCCTGGCGGCTCTCAAATACGCTGGATGCCAGCTTCTGTGTTGAGGCGCTGGAGGAGGCTATCGCCAAATATGGAAAGCCGGAAATAATGAATACGGATCAAGGCAGCCAATACACAGGGGCGGGTTGGATCACCACTTTGACCAAGGCCGACATCAAAATCTCAATGGATGGTCGGGGCCGATATCTTGACAACATCTTCATTGAACGGTTGTGGCGGTCGCTGAAACAGGAGGCCGTCTATCTCCATGAAATCACTGACGGCTTCCACGCAAAACGGATCATCGATAACTGGATCAGGTTCTACAACTCCGAGCGCCCTCACACCGCCCTTGATAAGCGCACGCCCGACACAGCATACTTCACCCAAGTGGTGATACGAAAAGCGGCATGAACACAAATCAGATGCATCTTAGCTAAGCCATAAACCTGTCCAGAAAAGCAGGACCACTTCACGCCTCATTCAGCGCATCAACGCAAAAGCCAGCCTCCAACGTGTTCGAGATGCGCCATGCCAGCACCTTGCGAGTCGCCCAATCCATGATCGCAACCAAATACAAGAACCTACGGCGCACTGGAATGTAGGTAATATCGCTACACCAAACGCGGTTCGGGCGCGCGATCTTCAAAGAGATCGATGATGTGATCCGCACAGAGCCTGATGTAGGTGAGTACGACCAGACGTTTTAGAGCCAACGCCGGTGAAATGCCGCAGCGGTTACAGGATGTTGTAGGCGCTGCGGTTTTGCCGGGGAAGACAATCGCAAATACTTGACATAATGTAAATTATAAACCCTTTTTCACAGCTGTTAAACGGGTGCAATTGCTGATGGCGGGTGTCTGGAAACAGGTGCGTTTTTGGGATAGACGCAGATCGATCACGCTGTCAGGCAAGGCGGTGTTTGTGACAGATGCGGCAGCTTTTCCGCGCGGCGGAACTCCAGACGGGAAACGGTGTTTATGCGGGTATTGGTAACAGGCGGTGCAGGCTATATCGGCACCCACACCCTGATTGAGTTGATCGCGGCGGGGCACGAACCGCTTGTGGTGGACAGCTTTGCAAATTCGGTGCCCGAAGCGCTGGTGCGGACGGGTGAACTGGTGCAGCGCACGATCCCCTTTGCCGAATGTGACGTGCGTGAGCGCGCCGCACTGCGCGCCATCTGTGCCGATTTCAACCCCGAAGCAGTGATCCATTTTGCCGGCCTCAAGGCGGTGGGTGAAAGCGAAGAGCGCCCGCGCGACTATTACGATGTCAACGTAAGCGGCACGCTGAACCTGCTGGCCGCGCTGGAGGGGACCGCCTGCAAACGGATTGTGTTTTCATCTTCGGCCACTGTGTACGGGGTGCCGCAATACCTGCCCTATGACGAGGCCCATCCCTGCGCGCCTGCGTCGGTTTATGCCAAAACCAAACATATGGCCGAAAATATCCTGACCGACTGGCAGTGCGCCAACCCGCAAACGGCTGTGACGGTGCTGCGCTATTTCAATCCGGTGGGCGCGCATGGATCGGCGCGCATCGGCGAAGACCCGCAGGGCATCCCTAACAACCTGATGCCGTTTATCGCGCAAGTGGCCGTGGGGCGGCGTGACAGGCTGATGGTGTTCGGTGATGATTACGACACCCCTGACGGAACCGGCGTGCGTGACTATATCCATGTGAGCGATCTGGCGCGCGCCCATGTGGCCGCCCTTGGCGCGGCGCAGACGGGTACAGAGGTGTTCAACATCGGCACCGGCACGGGCTATTCCGTGCTGGATATGATCGGCGCGTTTGAAAAAGCGGCAGGCTGTTCCATTCCCTACCGGATCACCGGGCGGCGCGCCGGTGATATTGCCGCCATGCAGGCCGATGCCAGCCGTGCCGCCGATCTGCTGGGCTGGCGCGCCGAACTGGGGCTGGCGCAGATGTGTGCCAGCACATGGCACTGGCAACGTGCCAACCCGCAAGGATATAACGGCGAATGATCCGCACGGGGCCTATCGCGCCAGCGCGCAGCCCTGCTGGAACAGCACCTTGGCACTGTCGCCCGAACTGACACGCCCGAAATCCACACCATGTAGTTTTTGCGCAATTGCTTTGGTCTGCGGCAGCGTTTCAAGCTGCTTTTTGGGGAACTGCACACTGCCTTCGCGGGGAATGCGCAGTTGTTCCAGCGGAGTGTCCCCCTCATAGGGAGTGTCGGTGGCGTAATGCACTTCGCGCAGGGCCGCAAACTGCGGGTGGCTGGCAAAATCGGTCTTGCTCAGGCCCAGTTCCGCCTCGATGGCGTTCAGCCCTGCGTTCACATGTGTCTCGTCCACATTCAGCGTGATGATGCGGTCAAACCCGACCTGCCAGAGCGGATGGTTCTGCACCCGTGAATGCACATCAACAGGCGAGGGTGTTTGCAGATCCTCGCCTTGCAGCGCTTGGGCGTAATCATTCAGGGACATGCCGTCACGGGCGGGGGTGGTGCCGACCTTGCGTTTGACCAGCGGGTCGACCAGCGGCCAGCGCACCGCATGGCGAAAACACGATACAAAGCGCTTCGTCGGATCGCGGGTAACACGGATCAGCGTATAGCCTTTGCCCTGCGCCTCTACGGCGGCGCGGCGGCGGCGTTTGTAGGTGGCGGCCTTGTAATAGACCTCGTTGCGAAAATTATGCGGCCATGCGCTGTAATAGCCTGCCGCCTCCATCAACCCTTCGTGGCGGTAAAACCATAACACAACATGGCTGCATGCCGATTTCGGGGAGAACGACAGAACGATATTATGATCGCTGAACATCAGCGGCACGGGGGTGGTGTTGAACGGGTTCATCAAAAGCTTTTTTATCTGGAGAATTGGGTCTTTATAAACGGTTTCGGCAAGGCGTCACTTGTTTTTTGCACCGCGTTTTCGGATCAGGCCGTCAGGTCGAAAATCTGGCCGCCGATGCTCAGGTTGATTTCATCCTGACCCGCGCCGTCAATCAGCGCCCAGATGATCTGGTCTGTGGGTTTGTAGATGACAAAGGCTTCGGCCACATCGCTGTCTCCTGCGTTTGCTTTCGTGGCATAGTTGATCTGGAACTGGTCTGCCGTTGTGGCGTTGCGCCCGAACACCAGAACATCACCGTCTGCTGCTGTATAATCCTGAATGAAATCCGAGCCGTGATCGAAAATTCCGAGGTGAAAGAACATATCCGCCCCCGCCCCGCCGTTCACACGGTCATAGCCAAAGCCGCCGTTGATGAAATCATCACCGCCCGCGCCAAACAGCACATCGCCCAGGGCCGCACCTGTGATGCTGTCATTGCCGGTGCCGCCGATCACCGTATCGCCGCCAAAGCCGCCCGCGATCACATCATTGCCGGCGTCACCACGTAGCATGTCATTGCCGTAGCCGCCCTTGATCGTGTCATTGCCCGCGCCGCCGAATATATTGTCGCGCCGGTCTGCGCCGGTGGCCCCGCCGATGATCAGATCATCGCCCGCCCCGCCCGAGATGTTATCTGTGCCATCCCCGCCATAAAGCGCGTCACCGCCATCGCCCCCCGCCAGCGTGTCATCGCCGTTATCGCCAAACAACGTATCGCTGCCCGCGCTGCCATAAAGCGCATCCGCCCCGGCCCCGCCTTTCAGCGTGTCCGCACCATCGCCGCCAAACAGCGCGTCATTGCCGCCCTCGCCCAGCAGGATGTTGTTGTGGGTGTTGCCGATGATCACATCATCGCCCTGCGCCCCGTTGGCGTTTTCAATCACCGCACCGCGCGCCACTGAAAAACCACCCGCCTCACGCACACCATTGGCATCCATCACCGAGGAAAAGAAACCGCCCGCCGATGCGGTCGTGTCCAGAATTTCTGTCCGGGTGAAGGCATCAAGCGCGCCAAACAGAGGTGCTGCGCGCAATTCGTCCGCCATGGCCCGTGTATGGTCCAGCCCTTGGGGGGTCAGGGTGGCTTCCATCAGGTTGATCAGCACACGGGCGTTGCCCTCATAGCTGATGGTATCGGTGCCGCCGGTGTCCCAGATGCCGAAATAGGCGCGCCCGATGCTGATGCTTTCGCCGCTGAGGTCCAGCGCGGTGGTGCGCGCATCCGTTAGCAGGTAGGTGCTGTCGCCGCTGCGGGTGGTTTCATTGGCCCCGTACATGCGTTGCAAAACAGCGATATCAACAGCCATCGGCGCGATCGAGCGGCCATAGGTGAATGCCCCCGCCTCACCGGCCAGCGGCGCATTGGGCGCTTGCGTGTAGGCCAGCGCAGAGTGATGCCACTGATAGGGGGCCGACAGACCTTCGCCGCTGGGGTCAGAACCGGCCACAATGGCGCTGTTGCCGCCGCTGTCATGGGGGTGGTTCAAGCCCAATGTATGCAACACCTCGTGCACAATCGTCTGGAACCGCTCTGAACCGCCGCCGGTTTCGGCGTCTGTAGTATGTTCGGGCAGGGTCAGGTTGAAGGCGATGGTGGGGCGGAACCCGTAGAACGGATCAAAGGGCAGATCGGCCACCCCGAGGCTCTGGCCGCTGGTGTCCTCGCCCACCAGATAGGTGGCATCGAGGGTGTCTGTCAGGGCAAGTGATACATCGGCCACATCCGATATCAGCACCAGTGCCGTGGTAATTTCGCTGGTCCAGACCGGGGCCAGATCACGCGCCATCGCCGGATAATCGCTGTATTGTGAATCAAACTCGTAAAACTCGTCCGCATTGTCCAGTTGCACAATATTGTAGGTCACACGACCGGACCATTTGCTGTCCCCCTCGGTGACGGCCAGAATGCCACTGGCAGTGGAGTTATCATGGGTGGCAGACGTAGCCATTGCGGAATCTCCTGCGGATTTCAGGGACACAGGACTACCGCGGCAGGAGTTTGTAAAGTCTCCCCCGCGGGATGGGCTGTATGAAATATAGGGTGTGTTTTCCGTACCCTGTCAGATCAGCAGATCAAAGGTTTGCCCGTCAATGGTGAGGTTGATTTCATCCTGCGCCATACCGTCGATCAGTGCCCAGATGATCCGGCCTTCGGGTTTGTAGATCACAAAGGCATCGGCGGTGTCGGCATCCCCTGCCCCTGCGGTAAAGGCGCTGTTGATCTGGAACTGCTCGGCCGTGGCGTCTGTGTTGCCAAACACCAGCGTGTCGCCCTGTGCGCTGGTATAATCCTGTATCCAGTCGCTGCCGTGATCGGCAATGCCAAGGTGAAAGAAACGGTCTGCACCCGCCCCGCCATTGACCAGATCATAGCCAAAGCCGCCGTTGATGAAATCATCGCCATCGCCGCCAAACAGCATATCCCCCAGCGCCGAGCCTGTCAGCGTGTCATCGCCCGTACCACCGATCACCAGATCAGCGCCGAACCCGCCTGAAATCACGTCATTGCCTGCGTCGCCGCGCAATTCGTCATTGCCATAGCCGCCGTTGATCGTGTCATCACCCGCACCGCCGTAGATCACATCGCGCAAATCGGCTGCATCCTCCCCCCCGACAAGCAGGTCATTGCCTGCGCCGCCGATCAGCGTATCTGTGCCGCCGCCGCCGTATATCGCGCCGCCGGTGTCGCCGGCTTGCAGCAGGTTGTTGCCTGCATCGCCGCGCAGTAGCGCCACAACAACAACTTCGGGTCCGGTAATCTCCTCGGCCAGCGAACGTCCGGAGGACGGATCGGGCTGGGGGATGAGCGGTGCGCTGGTTACGGTTTCCAAAGTGCCGTGCCCGTCTGTGTAGTGCACAACGGCAGTGATGCCGGTGCCGGTGTCGGCTGCGCCCAGCATATACTGCGCAGCGGTTGCGCCCTCAATGGGGGTGCCGTCACGCAGCCACTGATAACCCGGGCGGCCCAGCCCGTCGGGATCGTCCAGCGCGGTGATATCAATTTCCAGCGTGGCCCCCGAAACGGGCGTGCCTTCAAGGGTGATGCCGCCGGTGGGCAGATCGTTGATATTGGCAACTGCTGCGGTCGGCGCGCCGGTGACCTGCGACAGGCCGCTGCCGCTGGTATATTCTGCGTGCACACTGATCGCTGCGCCCACATCATCCTGCACCAGTACATAACTGCTGCCGGTAGCGCCCTCGATGACAACCCCGTCGCGCAGCCAGCTATAGCGGCTTGCCTCTGCGGGGGTCCCGAAAAGATCGCTGATCCCTGTCAGGGAGGCGGTGAGGGTGGCGTTTTGCACGGCCTGCCCGGTAAGTGTGACACCTGCGGTGACATCCGCAATACTGCCCTGAAGATAGATTTTACCGCCATCGTCCAGCGTGAGAACGCGCTGTGTTCCGCTGCCGCTTACCGTGACACCGGTGCCGTGCGCCAGCAGCGATGTATCAATCACATCGCGCCCGAATTCAAAATCATAGACGGTATCAATGCCCATGGCCTCTTCGAGCATGATGCGGTCTGTGCCGCTTCCGGTGCGGATTGAATCATCTCCCGCGCCCCCGCGCAGGGTGTCATTGCCGCTGCCGCCCAGCAGAAAGTCAGCTCCGCTGCCGCCAAATAACAGATCATCGCCGTCCTGACCGAACAGCGTGTCACTGCCCAGCCCGCCGTTTACGGTGTCGTCGCCTGCGTTGCCCTGCAACTGGTCGGCGCCCGCCCCGCCGTCAATCACATCGTTCCCGTCCTGACCAAACACCAGATCATCGCCGGATCCGGCCAGTATCGTGTCATTGCCCGCACCGCCCTGAACCTGATCATCGCCAGACAGGCTTTCGATATGATCATCCAGCATGGTGCCGTACAGTTTTTCCGATGCCTGTGTTGCAAGGGGCGGTGTGCTACCTTGTGTGGTGTAGCCGTCAATTTCGTATCCGATATCGGCCAGCATCGCGCGATCAATTGCGCCGGGCATCTTGCGGGTCCCTGTGAGGGTGACAGGATCAAGCAACACCTCACCATCGTCAAAGCCGTCTTCCACATGGCTGTCACCATGCGCCAGCGGCACCGCCGCGCCGCCATTGGCAGCCAGCGTGTTGGTGCCGGTAAATTCATGCCCGTCAACCAGCGCATGAAAGGCCGGTGCGGTGCCAATGCCCAGAATATGGCCGATCTCGTGCAGGACGGTTGTCAGCATATCGTTCTTGCCCGCAACCGGGCCGTCCAGATCAGTGCTCCAGTCATCGCGCAGATCAAGGGTGATGAGCCCCGCCCAGGGCTCGAAATCGCTTACCGGGCCAGTATCGCGGAAATCATTGCTGACCCGCGCGCGAAAAATATCACCCTGCGCGTCGGTGCCTGCAAATCCGCCCCGCCCCAGCGATGCCAGATCACGCGCGCCGGCAAAGATCAGCAGATCGTCGATGTCTTCGGTCAGAACAACCGTTTCACGCTGGTTAACCAGAGAGGGGTTGGAAATGCTGAATGTTGTGCCTGCGCGGACATCGTCAAATTCGTCTTTGATGATGTCCGACCATATCTCGGCTGCGCGCTCCATCACAGCGCGCACCTCAGGATCGTCATAAAACCCCGAAGGGTCGAACCGGTAATCAAAGACGATGCTGAAACTCATACAGCCGGGGTTCCCTACACATGCTGACAAACAGACAATGGGTGCGCAAATGCCCCTGTCCAGCATGTGCCGGGACACCCGTTTGACCGGACACAGCGCTGCCGTGCGGGTCTTCGCAGAGGTTCAGTCAACCTCTGAAACGGGGTAAATTAAGGACCAGAATCAGGTTAATTCTGGCCCTTTTGTGTTTTAGGCCAGCAAATCAAACACATCGGTGCCGATGCGGATGTTCAGCTCGGCCTCGGCGTCGCCATCCACCAGCGCCCAGAGCAGATTGCCGCTGGGGATGTGGGTAACAAATACTTCCTCAATGCTGGCAGAGCCTGCGTTTGGCGTATTGGTCCGCTGCACAAGGAACTGCTGTGCGATGGCCTGACCGCCGTAATACAGAACATCCCCCTGCGCCGCCGAATAGTCCTGAATCCAGTCAGAGCCGTGATCGGCAATGCCAAGGTGGAAGAACTGGTCCGCGCCCGCGCCGCCGTTCACACGGTCATAGCCGAAGCCGCCGTTGATAAAGTCGTTGCCGGCGTTGCCCGAAATGACATCGCCAAAGGCAGAACCGGTCAGCACGTCATTGCCGCCCTGCCCCTCCAGCGTGTCGGACCCGAAGCCGCCTGCAATGGTGTCATTGCCGTTGCCGCCCGAGACATTGTCGTTGCCGTATCCCGCATCGACCCAGTCATCCCCGTTGCCGCCAAAGATCAGATCACGGCGGTCGTTGGCCGAGGCCCCGCCGGTGATGCTGTCATTGCCGTCGCCGCCGTTCAGGGTATCGCCGCCGTCGCCGCCCAGCAGGGTGTCATCCCCGCCATTGCCCAGCAAACGGTCGTTGCCCCCCGCGCCGCTAAGACGGTCATCGCCTTCGCCGCCGCGCAGGGTGTTGTCGCCCGCGTCACCGTTCAGCACCAGTCCGGCAGGTTCTACCGGTTCCACGGGTTCGACAGGCTCCACCGGTTCGACAGCGGTTGCAGTGCGCAACAGCTCTACCGTGGCCGAGGAGACTTCCTCTACATTGCGGTAGCCATCTGTGAAGGTGCCGCGTACAGACAGTTCTTTTTCAATATCGGCCGTGTCCAGCACATAGCTGGTGCCTGTCTGCCCGTTTATGGCAACACCGTCGCGATACCACTGGTATGATATCGCCCCCACACCGTCATCATCGGCAATCGCCGCTTCCAGCGTCAGGGTTTCACCCAGTAGCAGATCCCCCGTAAGGATCAGGCTGCCTGAGGCGGGATCGTTGACATTGGCGATCGGGCCGGATTGTGGCGAGACAAGCTTTTCGACCGTGCCCTGCCCGTCGGTATAGGTCACTTCGACAGTGACAAAGTTGCCCACGTCTTCCTGTGTCAGGGTGTATTCGGAGCCGACCGCGCTTTCGATGGGCAGGCCGCCGCGTATCCAGTGATAGCTCAACGTGCCAAGCCCGTCTTCGTCAGAGATGCCTGCCGTGTCGACGGTAAGTGTTCCATCTTCTTTGGGTGTGCCGCTGACCACCAGTTCACCCAGAGGTGCATCATTGAGGTTGGCAACGGTTGCTGTGGGCTGACTAGTCAGCGCATTGCCGTCATAGGCCACGCGTACTGTGATCTGTGATCCGGTATCGGCCTGTGTCAGCGTATAGCTTTGCGCGGTGGCACCGGTGATGGCCTGCCCGTCACGCTGCCACTGGTAGGTTATGGTTGACGGGGTCGCACCGAACAGGTCCGTCGCGCCGTCAAGCTCTACCGACAGTGTCGAATCCTCGGTGGCGGCCCCTGTGACAACCAGCTTGTCAGCGCCTGCGCTGACACTGCCCTGCAAGAACAAGGTGCTGCCATCCAGCATACGGATTTCCATCCCGCCCGCCATGGCGGTATCGGTGATCCCTGCGCGTTCTGACGCGGTGAGGCCGGAGGCATCGACAGCATCGGTTCCGAAATCGAAATCGGTGACCGTATCGCTGCCCATGCGTGCGCTGAGCACATAGCGGTCCGCCCCTTCGCCGCCGGTCATCGTGTCATTGCCGGCGCCGCCACTCATCGTGTCATCGCCCGCGCCGCCGCGCAGGACATCATTGCCGGCGTTGCCGATCAGCATGTCATCGGTGTTGCGCCCGCTGATGGTGTCATTGCCTGCCAGCCCGTCAACGGTGGTGTTTGCTGCCGTCACGCTCAGCGCGTCAGCCCCCGTGGTGGGGGTGTTGGTTGCCTGAACCAGCGGCGTGCCGATTTTGGCTTTCAGCTGTGCAATGGTAAATACCTGACCATCGGCAAATTCCACCTCTTCGATGGCGCCTGCATCACTGCCCGAATAGCTGTGCGTCAGCGCCAGAGAATCTTCGGTTGTACCGAAATCAATCAACAGCGCATCCGTGCCCTGCTGCCGTATCTGGGCGTTTGCCACAGTGTAGCCCTGAATGACGACCCTGTCGGCCCCGCCCGATGCGCTGCCCAGATCGGTGAAGGTGTCGCGCCCGTCTCCGGCGCTGTAGATGTAGGTATCACCGCCCTTGCCGCCGGACAGCAGATCGCCATCGCCTTCGCCGCCCACCAGCGTATCATTGCCATCATAGCCGAACAGGTTGTTGGCTTGCGTGTCACCATACAGCACATCGCCAAAGTTCGACCCGTGTACGTATTCGATGTTCAGCAGCGTGTCGGTATAGCCCAGCCCGTCCGATGCGGTCCCCGCCAGCAGATCCACCTGCACCCCCGCGGTGGAGCTGAGATAGCGTGCGATATCGCCCGTACCTGCCCCCCCGTCGAGCGTGTCTGTCCCGACCTCGCCCCACAGCTGGTCATTGCCATCACCGCCCGAAAGACTGTCCGCACCGTCGCCGCCCAGCAGGATATCCGCACCATCGCCCCCCGACATCGTGTCATTGCCGGAAAAGCCGAACAGGCGGTTGGCATCACTGTTGCCGGTGATCATATCCACATGGTTCGAGCCGTGAACGTTTTCGATGCTGATCAACACGTCACGCGCGCCCGATCCGTCTGCGGCAGTGCCCGCCGCCAGATCTACGGTGACGCCGCGCGCATCATCGCGGTAGCGCACCAGATCGGCCCCGCCGCCCCCGTCGATGGTATCAGTCCCCGCCTCGCCCCAAATTTCATCATCACCGTTGCCGCCGCTGAGGTTGTCATCGCCCTCGCCGCCCAGAATGACGTCTTCGCCGCCCTGACCCAGAATGGTATCATCACCGCCAAAGCCGAACAGGCGGTTGTCATTGGCCGAACCGATCACATTGTCACTGTTGGCCGAGGCGTGCAGATCCTCGATGTTGCTTAACGTGTCCGTGCTGCCATAGCCGTCCTGCACCACCCCTGTGGTCAGGTTGGCATTCACCGCGCCGGAGGCCTTCAGATAGCGCGCCACATCACGACCGCCCTCTCCGTCGATTGTGTCGTTACCCTTGCCGCCCCAGATTTCATCGTCGCCGCTGCCCCCGCTGACGGAATCATTGCCATCTCCGGCAAGGATAATATCGTCACCGCCGGCACCGCTGATGGTGTCATTGCCATCGATACCGACAAGCCGGTTTTCGGCCCCGTCCCCGCGGATCACATCGGCGTAATCCGTGCCGTGCACCCCTTCGATGCTGGTCAGCTGGTCACGGGTGCCAAAGCCGTCGACAACTTCACCGGCGGCCAGATCCGCGACGATGCCACGGGTGCCGCCGCCCAGATAATCCTCGCCGTAGTGGACATGGTCCTCGCCGCCGCCGCCGTTGAATACATCGGCCCCTTTCAGGCCCCAGAAATCGTTATCCTCGTTGCTGCCGGTGATCCGGTCGACAAAGGAGGTGCCGCGCACCTGATCGATATTGATCAGCGTATCGGTATCGCCAAAAGTGTCTGTCGCCACGCCGGTTGACAGGTTTACAATGGCCCCTTGTGTGCCCCGCTCGATCTGGCCGGTCTGGTAGTTCAGCTGCCCGATCAGGACTTCGTCATCGTAAACAACCGTGTCACCGGTGCCGGTGCCGCCGTTGATTGTGTCGTTGCCCTGAAACCCGACATACCACTCCAGCTCCTGATGGCGCAGGTTGCCCCCTGTCAGGATGTCGTCATAGGCTGATCCGTTCACTTCAAGGAAGTGCAACGCGCCGCTGAAGTCAGTGCGCATCCCCGCCGAGGTGGCAATGCCGGTGGCAAGGTTTACGGTAACCGCGCTGTCGGTGCGGAACACGATATGGTGGCCATAGCGTGTGCCCTCCGATCCGGTGCCGGTGATTTCCTTGGTGCCGCGCCCGTCAATCACGATGGTATCGCGCGCATCCTCTACCGTGGTGCCAACCCGCACCGTATCATTGCCTGCGCCGGTAAAGATCAGGTTGTCGCCGTCTTTGCCGTCGATGTAATCATTGCCGTCACGGCCGAACAGGCGGTCATGTTTGATCCGGTTCGATCCGATGATCGTATCATCAAGATCAGTTGCAAAAACATATTCGACGTTCACTAGTGTGTCGCGGTTGCCAAAGGTGTCAAAGGCAACGCCGGTATCAAGGTTGATTGAAATACCGCGGGTGCCTGTCTCAAGAAAATAGGCGACCTGATCCAGACCGTCACCGCCGTTCAGCGTGTCGGCACCGGCACCGCCCACCAGCGTATCCGCACCGCCCAGACCGTTCAGATTGTCTGCACCGCTGCGCCCGAACAAAAGGTTGGCAGCGTCATCACCCAGAAACACATCATCGGCATTCGAGCCGTAAACCTGCTCGACCCCGGTCAGCACATCCGCATTGCCGAACGTATCAATCGCCGAGCCCGCCGCCAGATCGACAGACACACCGCGTGTGCCTGTTTCGAGGAAGTAGGCAACCTGATCGTTTGCACCATCGCCACCATTCAGGGTGTCCTTACCGGCACCACCCACCAGCGTGTCATTGCCGCTGCCCCCGGAAATCGCATCATTACCCGCGCGCCCGAACAACAGATCCCCCGCCCCGTTGCGCCCCGTAATCGCATCATTGCGATTGGTGCCGTAAATCTGTTCGACCCCGCGGATCACATCGGAGTTGCCAAAACTGTCGGTTGCGGTACCGGCCTGCAAATTGACCGTGACACCGCCGCTGCCCCCGTCACTGGTGTATAAAATCTGGTCCGTTCCCGCGCCGCCGTCCAGCGTATCGTTGCCCGCGCCGCCAATCAGCACATCGTTGCCCGCGCCGCCATTCAGCTCATCTGTGCGCCCCAGTCCGGTTAACGTGTCATTGCCCCCGAAGCCGTTCAGAATATCGCTGGTGTTATTGCCACCGACCAGTGAATCATTTGCCGCGCTGCCATTTTTCGTAACCATGATTTTTCCCTGTAAATATGAACCCGCAAAAAATTATTCCGCGATATCAAAATATGTGAACCGTTCGGACCAGTGTCTGGACCAGTAAAATGACTGGTTTCTGGACGCATTTATGTTGCTTTTTTGGCATATATCAAAAACATGAAAAATCACCTAGCACTTTAGACCTTAGGACGGGGTGCGCGGATGTGTTGAAACCACCGCCGACCCCTTCGGTAAACCCGTGGCATGTGGCTCGTTCCGAAAGCGAGAATTTGAACCAAAGCTAAACCGTATTGAAAGAAAGCGCCGCCAAAGCGCCGCATTTACGCGCCTTCCTCCGCCGCTCCGCCTGTCCATTTTTATCAACGGGGGCGTATCTTTGGGGGATGCGACATGGACGGATTTCGACTGACGGGGCTGCTTGCCGCGCCCGATGATTACAGCCTTACGGGGCTTTCGCTTCTGGAGATGTTTGCAGGCAACGGCGAGACATATCTGCTGGCCGGCTCGGCCGCCAGCGGGGTGGTGAACCGGATCGCGCTCAGCGGCAACTTTAGCGTAAGCGCAAAAGGCTGGACCGCGCAGGACGGGGCGGCTGTGCCGCTGTCGGGCGGGGTTTGTGTGCAAACCGGCGGGCGGGACGGGCTGGTCAGCTTTGACCGCATGACCGCACAGGTCATCGTAAATGAAATAAACAGCACCGGAGAGTTGGCCCCGGCAGCCGTGATGCGCCTTACGGGCGGCACCGCCCTTGAGGCTGCCCATCTGAACCATTTCCAGATGGGCGGGCGGACATGGCTGGTCGGGGTGGATGGTGACCGTGACGGCATCAGCCTCTACCGTCTCGGGGCGGACTGGACCGCCACGCGCACGGCAAGCGTGCAGGACACGCCAAAAACGCATGCCGCCCATGTCTCGGATACGGTAAGCGTACAGGTGGGCGGGGCCCGCTACATTGTCACCGCCTCGGCCCACGAAAACGGCATGAGCAGCTATCGCACCGGCAGTGACGGCAGCCTGACGTTTGTGGACAGTATCGGCACCCGTGACGGGCTGTGGTCAACCGGCCTGTCGGACCTGACGGTGATTGAAACAGGCGGTGAAACCTATGTGATCGGTGTCGGCACCCAAAGCGGCACACTGGCGGCTGTGCGCATCAACCCCGCCGGTGTGTTTTTTGTGGCCGACATCGAGATGGATGACCGCAACAGCCGCTTTGCAGGGGTGCAGGCGGTCGAGACATTCACCGCGCAGGGCCGTGATTTTGTACTGGTCGGCGGCACCGATGGCGGCATTTCAATGTTCGAACTGCTGCCCGAGGGGGTGTTTTTCCACCATATGAACGCGGTGCAATCAAACGCGTGGAACATCGGCACCATCACCGAAATCACCGCCCATGTCAGCGGCGACACCCTGAAGGTGTTTGTAGCAGGGGCCGGCGATGGCGGTCTGGCAGAACTGAGCCTGCCCCTGGCTGACATAGGCACCCGCTGGACGGGCACAGGCGGGGCGGATACGCACACCGGCACCGCAGGGCATGACATGATCCGCGGCGGCGCGGGCAACGACCGGCTGCGCGGCGGTGCGGGCGATGACGTCATCGATGCAGGCACCGGCAAGGACCGTCTGGAAGGCGGGACCGGCGCGGATGTGTTTGTCTTTACCGCTGACGGAACCGCAGACCGGATTGACGATTTCCAAATTGGCATCGACCGGATCGATCTGTCGCAATGGGGGATGCTCTATGACATCTCGGCGCTGTCGATCTCGTCGCGCAACGACGGCGCGCGCATCCGCTACCAGAGCGAGGAAATACGGATCAAAACCATGGACGGTGAAGCCATCGACCCCGACATGTTCAGCCAGAGCGATTTCATCTTCTAAAGGGGGCAGTACGCGCATCCATGTGATGCCCGACGACAGCGCGCTGTAAAGAAATCAACCTTCGGAATAGGAGCAAGACAATAAAGTTGATAGAGTGGTGTCATATTTTAAAAGGCATAAGGATTTTAAGATGACCACTTTAACCCTTGTCACAGACTATACCACAGCCTCACCTATGGGGACGGTGCTGGAGGCTTGGGCCGCCTCTATTGCTACTTTGTCGGCAGGCGCGCATAGCGTGACCGTCTATAACCCCGGAGAGTTGGTGCCGGCCTTCGAAAGCTTTGATGCCGTGAGCACAGCTCAGGTGGATATGGCTTTCCTGTCACCTGTTTATTACAGCAGCAAGCTGCCCGGAATGGAAATACTGGGCACGGCGTTTCGCGCCGAAGCCGGTACAGAAAGCGCGCTTGCGCTAACCCGCGCGCTTGCCACGGGTGCGCCTGATGCGGATCTGGAACTTTTCGGGATGTCGGCACTGGCGGCGGCGTTTGATGCACCGCGCGGGCTTTATACCAGCTTTGCCGCCAGCACGCCCGATGATCTTGACGGACGCAAGCTGTTCATGACGGGCAGCATTGCATCCACACTGGCAAGCGAGGCGGGTGCAGCTGTGATCAACCTGCCTGCCGCCGAATTATACACAGCCCTTCAGACCGGCGTGATTGACGGTGCGATGCTGAATGCCCATGAGGCGGAAAAACTGGATATTGATAATTTGATGCGGCATCATCTGTTGTTGCCCGACAATACCGGCCTGCAAAACCTCTACCGTGCGCTGGTGATCAATGATGGCAGTTTTGATGCGCTGCCGCAGGATCTGCGCACCCTGCTGGAGCAGACCACAGGCGCCACGCTGGCCGCCGATCTGGGCGCTGCTGCCTTGGATTCGCATCAGCGCGGTATCATCATTTCAACCCGGTTCGGCCGGCTGGAGTATCCCGAAGGCGCTGATCTGGACGCGTGGCGGATGTTGACTGATACCGAGGTGGCGCAAATCATTGCAAACAGCACCGATGGAGATACCTCGCGCGGGGAAGCATGGCTGAACGCCTTTGTCACCGCCTCGGGAGGGGAGACACCTCAAGAGCCGGTTATCGAAAACCTGACCCTGACCGGCACATCCGGCGATGATACGCTGAGCGGTGGCGATGGCGATGACACCATCAACGGTCTGGATGGTTCCGACAACCTGATTGGCGGCGGTGGCGATGATGTGATCAACGGCGGTGCCACAGATCAGGACCGGCGCGACAACATCTTTGGCGGCGCGGGCAACGACACCATTGATGGCGGTTATGGCAATGATATGCTGCGCGGCGACGCGGGCGATGACGTGATCGCAGGCGGCTTTGGCGGCGATACGGTGATCGGCGGCACCGGCAATGACAGCCTGACCGGATCGGCGCTGGGGGATATGCTGTTCGGCTCGGACGGTGATGATTTCATCAACGGCGGTTTCGGCTATGACCAGATCAACGGCGGCGCGGGGGCGGATATGTTCTTCCACCTCGGCATTGCCGATCACGGCAGCGACTGGGTGCAGGACTATTCTGCCGCCGACGGGGATACGCTGGTCTTTGGCGACCGGAACGCCACTGCAAACCAGTTCCAGATCAACTATGCCAGCAAGGACAACGCAGGTGATGACAGCGTGGAAGAGGCCTTTGTGATCTATCGTCCTACAGGCCAGATCATGTGGGCGCTGATTGACGGTGCCGGACAGGATTCAATCAATCTGCAAATCGGCAGCGATACGTTCGATCTGATGCTATAGGTTGCACCAATAAAAATGCCGGCCCCCTGTCATAGGGGGCCGGCTGCCTCGGGGTGTCTTGATATGCGTCTCTAAACAGGCGCATTTTCCCGAATGATCAGAGCATCAGATCATAGGTTTCACCTGCAATCTGCAGGTTGATCTCGCTTTCGCCCATACCGTCGACCAAGGCCCACATGATCTGGCCTGTGGGACGGTAGATGATAAATGCATCCGCCACATCCGCATCCCCCGCTCCTTCGGTAAAGGCCGAGTTGATCTGGAACTGGTCGCGGGTGGCATTGGCAAGCCCCACGCGCAACACATCCTGCGCGGCGGCGCTGAAGTCCTGAATCCAGTCGCTGCCGTGATCGGCAATCCCGAGGTGGAAGAAGACATCCGCCCCCGTGCCGCCATTTACACGGTCGGCCCCGAAGCCGCCATTGATGTAATCATCACCGGCACCGCCAAAGATCAGATCGGAGAAAACATTGCCGTTGATCACATCGTTACCGGCCTGACCCTCAAGCGTATCTACGCCGTAACCGCCAGTGATGGTGTCATCGCCGTTGCCACCATAAACCTGATCATTGCCGAAACCCGCATCAATCAAATCATCGCCGTCACCGCCGTAAAAGACATCACGCAGATCGCTGTCTGTATCGCCGCCGCGCAGGGTATCATTGCCTGCGTCGCCATTGACCGTATCGGCACCGTCACCACCCGAAAGCTGGTCGTTGCCATCACCACCGCGCAGGATGTCGTCTCCCGCTCCGCCAAGCAAAAAGTCGTCGCCGCCGCCGCCGTTGATGACATCATTACCCAGATCGCCCAGATAGACATCTTCGCCGTCCGTGCCTGTAAATGTATCATCTCCGTCCGTGCCGACGCCCTGAATTTCGCCGTCTTCCAGCAGGAACTGCCAGACACCGCGCACCCCGAGGTTGCCAGGGAAATCCTCAAGCCCGCGCATCGCGGACTGGTTTCCAGATGTGGGCAGTTCAAACAGGATATCCCCCAGCGAGAACCCCGCACGTGAGACAAAGCCGCCCAGACCGTCAACACCATTGCTGGCATCACCTGTGGTCCAGTCGATATCTTCATAACGGAAAATAATTTCGATATCGCCACCCGAGCGGTCGATCAATTCCAGCTGGAAGGAGTTGGTTCTGTCCGAGTGCTGGTCGTAATACCCCACGTCTTCCCATGTCACGACAATGGAATCACGCACCGTATCATAGGTGTAATAGACAAAGCCGCCGTCATCCGTGCGGGTGTCCACATCCCCCCAGTAGGGGGCGATGATGGTGTTCAATGTGCCGCCACCGATCTGTTCGGGCGTGTATGAATAAAGGCCTGCATCAAATGTAACGTTGCCGTTATTGTTCACGAACATCGAGGTATAGTTGACTCCGGCAATGGTGATCCCGTCCTCGAAGATCGACGTAATATCGATCGACTGGAATTGATCGTCGTTGCGCGCCAGAACATCCGTGCCGGTAGGTCTGAAGCTGTTGTCGGTTACTGTGGTAAAGCTCATATGGAATGTCTCCTTGTTATAAAAAATTATATTCAACCAAAGTATCTGTCAAAATAGTTCACTCATTATCACAGGATAATCTATCCGCTGTCACAGCTGCAAATGACGCCACTGTCGCGGCCTGCGTCCGATGTACTGCCCCCCTATTTTAAAGGGGCAGTACAATTAGTCTCAAGCGGTCAGATCAAATACATCGCCGCCGATGCGCAGGTTGATTTCATCCTGTCCCGCACCGTCAATCAAGGCCCACATGATCTGGCCTGTAGGTTTATAGATAACAAAGGCTTCGGCAACATCCGCGTCCCCTGCATTTGCCTTGGAGGCATAGTTGATCTGGAACTGGTTTGCAGTGGCCGTGGCGCGGCCGAACACCAACTCGTCGCCCTGCGCTGCGTTATAATCCTGTATCCAGTCAGAGCCGTGATCAAAGATGCCAAGGTGGAAGAATTCATCCGCACCCGCCCCGCCATTGATCTGGTCATAGCCGAAACCGCCATTGATGAAATCATTCCCGTCAGAGCCGAACAGCATATCGCCAAGCGCGCCGCCTGTGACGGTATCGTTCCCGTCACCGCCAATGACAGTATCACCGCCAAAGCCGCCCGAGATCACATCGTCACCCGCATCGCCACGCAACTGGTCGTTGCCGTGGCCGCCGTCGATTGTATCGTCGCCATCCCCGCCAAAGATTACATCGCGGCGGTCCTGATCGGTTTCACCACCATACAGCACGTCATCCCCGCCGTTGCCGATCAACGTGTCGTTGCCATCCAGCCCGCGCAGGATTTCACCGTCATCGGTGCTGACCAGACGGTCGTCACCTGCGGTACCGCTCAGGGTGCCCTTGCTGATTTCCAACTCGTATGTGCCTTTGCCGTGGTTGCGCTCACCCACATAACTGCCCAACTCACCTGCCTGAATAAAATAGGTGCCGGTGGTGGTGGCGGAAAACTCGACTGTGACATCGCTGTCGGTACCGCGCTGGACTTTCAGTTCGCCGCCATTGGCCGAGTAGATGCCCACGCCGGCACGGTCCAGGCTTTCCAGCCCGCCATCACCACGCATTGTGATCTCGTAGGTGCGCCCGGCTTCCAGTGTGGTGCGGTACATGTCCTTGTCCACACGGTAATCCAGCGTGTCATTGACTGTCTCGTTGGTGCCGATACGCGCCAGTGTGCCAAACCCGTTAGAGGTTTCGCGCACCATGTCCAGCTCATAGTTGCCTGTGTGATCGCCCCCATAGATCGAGTTAGTACCGGTCTGGATGAAATAGGTTCCCGCGTCTGACGGGGTGAAGGTCAGCAGGTTGGTGGATGTCTTCTGCTCGGTGCCATTGGCATTGAACAAAACCAGACGGAAGCGCTCCAGCGCGTCCTGGCTGCCATCACCTGCAAGGTTCCAGTAATAGCTGTAACCGGTATCCAGCGTTGTCTTGAACCAGTCACGGTCGATCTGGTATTCAGACGTACCAGTGCGGGTCTGGCCTGCGGCAATGCTGCCTTTGGTATCGGCATTGGCAGTCAGTTCGGCTGTCATGCCAAGGGTATACACCCCTGCCTGCCCCGAAGTAGAATAGCTGTTGCCGGTCTGTACATAGTAGGTGCCATCGGTTGCAGGCGTAAACGCCATGCCGCTGTTGCCATCTTCAACTTCGGTGCCGTTGGCATCAAACAGGGTCAGGTTGAAACTGCTGACCGCATCGCTGCTACCATCCCCTGTCATGGTCCAGAAATAGCTTTCATCACTGCTCAGCGTGACCTTGTACCAGTCACTGTCGGAGTTGTATTCAGAGCGCCCTTCAACAGTTTCACCCGCCGTGATGGTGGCGCGGGTCTGATCGTTGGCGGGCAGTTCTGCGGTCATGGCCAGCTGATAATTGCCGTCCTGCCCGCTTCTTGAACTGCCGTCACCGGTTTGCACGTAATAAGTGCCGGCAGTGGTTGGTGTGAACGCCATGCCGGACCCGCCAGTGTCGACTTCGGTGCCGTTGGCATCAAACAAGACCATATTGAAACGGGTCACCGCATCGCTGCTGCCATCCCCTGTCATGGTCCAGTAATAGCTTTTGTCGCTGTTCAACGTGACCTCGTACCAGTCACGGTCGCTGCGGTACTCGGACCGCCCCGCAACGGCCTGTCCTGCAAGCAGGGTTTCGGTGGTGTTGATGTTATCTGCAACTTCCTCAACCAGGTTCAAACGGTAATTCCCGTCCGTGTCCCTGTAAGTGGATGACGTACCGACCTGCATATACAGATCCGTTTGTGTGGTCGGCGTATACGCCAGACCGCCACCAGTTGCGCTCTTCAACTGGGTGCCGTTGTTATCATACAGATAGAGATACGGTCTGGTCAGGCTGTTTGCGCTGCCATCTCCCGTCAGGGTCCAGTAATAGCTTTTGTTATCCGCAACATTTGTGCGCACCCAGTCGGTGCTGGCTGTCGTGTCCAGCGTCCCGCGAAACTGGTCACCCCCCGCAATTGTATAAACAGTGCTGGTATCGGAAACTGCATCAGATGTTTCAGTGATAATTGCCATTATTGACCCCTTAAAAAAGCATACCCCTATCAGAAACGAAACGGGGTTTCCCGATTTAATACATAGGCAGGCATAGTGCGACAACCACCAAGAGTTCCCTAGCGTCGTTTTCTACCATTTCAAACAAATCAGGGTGTTAAGCCATCAAATCGAACACGCTGCCGTCAATCTGGAGATTGATTTCGTCCTGCCCTGCACCGTCTACCAGCGCCCACATGATCTGGCCTGTGGGTTTGTAGATGACAAAGATTTCATCCACCCCCGCGGCACCTGCGCCTGTGGTAGTGGCGGTGTTGATCTGGAACTGCGCCGCCGTGGCATTCGTGTTGCCAAACACCAGCGTATCGCCCTGCGCACTGGTGTAATCCTGCACCCAGTCGCTGCCGTGGTCCGAAATTCCAAGGTGGAAAAACGCATCCGCCCCCGCGCCGCCGTTGATGCGGTCGAACCCGAAACCGCCGTTGATGAAATCATCCCCGTCAGAACCGAACAGCATATCCCCCAGCGCCGATCCGGTCACCGTGTCGTTGCCTGCACCGCCAATCACCGTATCGCCGCCAAAGCCGCCCGCAATCACGTCATCACCACCGTCACCGCGCAATTCGTCGTTGCCGTATCCGCCCTGAAGGGTGTCGTTGCCCGCACCGCCGTAAATCACATCGCGTTTGTCGCTGGCCAGCGTGCCGCCGGTGATGCTGTCATTGCCCGCGCCGCCCGCCAGCGTATCGGCGCCATCACCACCCGTCAGCGTGTCGGCCCCGTCGCCGCCCGCAAGCCGGTCATCGTTATAGCCGCCGTCCAGCAGGTCATCACCCTGCCCGCCATCCAGATGGTCATTGCCGTCACCGCCCTGCAATCTGTCATTGCCCGCGCCGCCGCTCAGGGTGTCATTGCTCAGCCCGCCGCTCAGGGTATCGTCACCGCCCATTCCGTTCAGGTGGTCGCGCGCATCGGTGCCGCTCAGCGCATCATCTTCCGCGCTGCCCTCACGGACGGGGGCGGGGGTGCCGAACAGATCCAGCGTGTCGCGGATATCAAGCGTGCCACCGGAGCTGCGGGTATCAAACCAGATTTCGGCGATATTCTCCATCTCGACGTGCAATTCATACCCCTCATAGACCAGCCGCCCCTGTGCGCCCGACAGGTTCGAGAGATTGAAGTATTCGTCCATCAACACGCGATCGGTTCCCGTGCCACCATCAATCGTGTGATTGCCCGCCCGCGCGACAAAGCGGTCGTTGCCCGCGCCGCCCGACAGGGCGTTGTCGCCCCCGTCCGCCGAGATCACATCATCCCCCGCGCCGCCCGTTATCACATCATCCAGATGGCTCCCCAGCAGCGTATCGGCGCGCTCTGTTCCGCTGATCTGCATGGTTGCGGTTGCATTATCCCACGCCGCCTCCAGCGACAGCGCGGGCGCGCCGTACACCAGCGCCATCGCCTCCTTGTCAACGGTACCAAGCTGCGTTTCGCGAGAAGAGCGGTCATAGGACATGATGGTATAGGCGCCGTTGTCATGGCTCGCTTGAATGACCGGATCACCCGAAAACGGGTGTTTGAACCCCAAGGCATGGCCTACCTCGTGCTGCAAGATCATGTAGCCGCGGATGCCTGGCGCCATGGTACCTGCATTCTCCAGATAGTAATCGCGGTTCATGAAGATATCACCGCCAATGCCGTTGTGACGCACGACATATTCCGACGCTTCCGTGCCCTCTCTGGTGTAGGTGCCGGGGTAATACGCGAACCCGCTGAGCGGATTGCCCGTGGCATTGGTGCGCCCCTCCATATCGATAAAGCCGAAGGTGATATCGCCGCCCACCTCTGCGGGGACTTCCACAAAAGTGACACCCGAAGTGACCTCCCAACTGTCGAGCGCCGTGCGTGCATGGACCTGATGCGCAGGCGTGAACCCGTCAAACCCGTTTTGTGCGCCGGAATAGCTGTCATAGGCGGCTACCTGTGTGGGGAAGGAATAGCTGATCACCACAGGTGTGCCGATGCTGGCGTCAAAATTCCATCGATCTTCCGCCGCGGTTCCTGTCAAAGACAAAACATCGTTGCTGGCATTCAGCGTGCCATTGCGGGGGAAAAAATCCATCTGCGGTCTCTCTTTAGGGCTGTCCCTGACGGGGGGGGGGCGTTGAAACTGCCGCAACTTTCCCGCACCCGCGCGCTTGCGTCAACCGATGCAGATCAAAATAGCGCGCAGCACAAAGACCAACGCGCCGTTTCAGAGCCGCGTTAAGGGAATAAGCCGCACAGAGCCGCGTCAGGCCATCAAATCAAATGTTTGCCCGTCAATCTGTAGATTGATCTGCTCCTGTTCCATGCCATCCACCAGCGCCCACATGATCTGGCCCGTGGGGCGATAGATCACAAATGCCTCGGCCACATCCGCGGCCCCTGTCTGATCCGTGGTGCCTGCATTGATCTGGAACTGCGCGGCAGTGGCACCGGTATCGCCAAAGACCAGCACATCCCCCTGCGCGGCGGAATAATCCTGTATCCAGTCGCTGCCGTGATCCGCAATGCCGAGATGGAAAAATTCATCCGTCCCCGCGCCACCATTCACCAGATCAGAGCCAAAGCCGCCGTTGATAAAATCATTCCCGTCACCGCCAAACAGTTGGTCGCCGAATGCCGAGCCTGTGATGTGGTCATCGCCCGCGCCACCGATCACCGTGTCGCAGCCAAAGCCGCCAGCGATGGTGTCGTTGCCCGCATCGCCGCGCAATTCGTCATTGCCATAGCCACCTGCAATACTGTCGTTACCGGCGCCGCCCAGAACGAAATCGCGCAGATCGGCGGATGTTTCACCGCCATAGATCACATCATCCCCCGCGCCGCCGTTGATTGTGTCGGCCCCGTCACCGGCCAGCACCGTATCATCGCCGCGCCCTGCCAGAATACGGTCGCTAAACCCCGTGCCCTCGATCATCTCGCCTGCACTTGTACCAAGGGTTCTGGGCGCCTCGTTGTCTTCCTCGCGCCCGAACCAGACGTGGTAAACACGATTGCCATAATCACCAAAACCCCCGCGCGCATCCGGATCAGCCTCGACTCCGATGCCGATGGCGTTCCAGACCGTATTGGCAAAACCGCCCTCATTAAGGATCACATCGTTGTGCGAGGGTGACCCCTTCCACCCCTCCAGCGCGCCTTCAATACTGGTGAACCCCCCCGCCGCAATTTCAAACCCGTAGCCCGGATAATCGGTGCCCAGCCGTTCGGGCGCCTCCCAGATGACTTCGGGTGCGCGGTGGTCGCGATAGTAATAGGCATCCGACCAGCTGTGCAGGTTGGCCCCTTCGGGCAGTGTCACCCCTGCCTCCCAGATGTTGTGGATGGTATCCAGCGTATGCCGCCCCGCCACCAGCGTCAGATCAGCCGACAGCGGCAATACCGGAAGATCGTTTTCAATGCGGTAGTCCATGATCAAGCGGTACAATTGCAGCTCTTTCAGGCTTAGATCATCCTGAAAGGTGCGGGCGTAGATGTCGACTGTCATGCCATTCTCCTGTGGCGGATAACGCGAAAAGGGCAGACCCTGCGGCCTGCCCCTTCATCGACTCTATTGGTTTATATATCGCAAAAATTACGGCATGATTTTCAGGCCATCAAATCGTAGGTCTGCCCGTCAATGCGGATGTTGATCCCGTCCTCTCCCATGCCATCCACCAGCGCCCACATAATCTGGCCTGTAGGGCGATAGATGACAAAGGCCTCGGCCACATCATCCGCACCTGCGGTTTGCGTGAAGGCGGAGTTGATCTGGAACTGCGCGGCAGTGGCGCTTTCGATCCCGAAGACCAGCACATCCCCCTGTGCGGCGGAATAATCCTGTATCCAGTCGCTGCCGTGATCGGCAATGCCGAGATGGAAAAATTCATCCGCCCCCGCGCCACCATTCACCAGATCAGAGCCAAAGCCGCCGTTGATAAAATCATTCCCGTCACCGCCAAACAGCTGGTCACCGAATGCCGAGCCGGTGATCTGGTCATCGCCGGTACCGCCGATCACCGTGTCACTGCCAAAGCCGCCGGCGATGGTGTCGTTGCCCGCATCGCCGCGCAATTCGTCATTGCCATAGCCACCTGCAATACTGTCGTTACCCGCGCCGCCCAGAATGAAATCGCGCAGATCGGCGGATGTTTCACCGCCATAGATCACATCATCCCCCGCGCCGCCGTTGATTGTGTCGGCCCCGTCACCGGCCACCACCGTATCATCGCCGCCGCCTGCCAGAATACGGTCGGTGAAACCGGTGCCCTTGATCATTTCGCTGTCGTTTGTGCCGTGGGTTCTGGGGGCGGTGCCGTCTGCTTCGCGCCCGAACCAGACACTGTAAAAACGGTTGCCAAAATTACCAAAGCCGCCGCGCGTGTCCTCACTCCCCTCGACACCGATGCCGATGACGTTCCAGACCGTATCCGAAAAAATCCCCTGATTGAGGATGGTATCATTGTGCGAGGGTGACGCTTTCCATGCCGCCAGCGTATCTTCGATCGTCAGATAACCTCCCGCCGCAATTTCAAACCCGTATCCCGGATAATCGGTACCCAAACGTTCGGGCGCTTCCCAGATCACTTCGGGGCTGCGGTGATCGCTGTAGTAATAAGCATCCGACCAGCTGTGCAGGTTGGTCCCTTCCGGCAGGACCACCCCCGCCTCCCAGATGTTGTGAACCGTGTCCAGCGTGTGCCGCCCGCCCACCAGCGTCAGATCGGCTGACAAAGGCAGGGCCGGCAGATTGTTTTCCGCACGGTAGTCCATGATCAGATGATACAGTTGAAGCTCTTTCAAACTCAGATCGTCTTGAGCAGTCGGGGCGTAGATATCGACGTTCATGGCCGTTCTCCTGTGGGGAAAGCAAAAAGGGGGACGGCCCGAAAAGGCCACTCCCCCATAGTCTAGACCAGATATCTAACGATGGCAAAAACCGTCAGGCTTACGCCATCAGGTCAAATGTTTCGCCGCCGATACGCAGGTTGATCTCGTCCTGCCCCATGCCATCAATCAGCGCCCACATGATCTGGCCCGTGGGGCGGTAGATGACAAAGGCCTCGGCCACATCGTCCGCGCCTGCATTCTCCTTGAACGCTTCGTTGATCTGGAACTGCGCGCGTGTGGCGTTTGTGTTACCAAACACCAGCGTGTCACCGTCCATCGCGGCATAGTCCTGAATCCAGTCGGAGCCGTGATCGGCAATGCCAAGGTGATAGAACGCATCCGCCCCCGCCCCGCCGTTGACCTGATCATAGCCGAAACCGCCGTTGATGAAGTCATTCCCGTCCGAGCCGAACAGCATATCCCCCAGCGCCGATCCCGTGATCGTGTCGTTCCCTGTGCCGCCAATCACCGTATCGCCGCCGAAACCACCGGCAATCACATCGTTGCCCGCATCGCCGCGCAATTCGTCATTGCCATAGCCGCCGTCAATGGTGTCATTGCCTTCGCCGCCGTAAATCACATCGCGGCGGTCCTGATCCGTGGCACCGCCCACCAGCATGTCGTTACCGGCACCGCCGATGATCACATCGCCGCCGTCACCACCATAGATCGTGTCGCTGGCCGCCATGCCCGACAGGCTGTCATTGCCCGGACCACCCACCAGAATGTCGGGGTTCTCCGCACCTGTCAGCGTGTCATTACCGCCAAAACCCGCCATCAGAACACCAAGACCGTTGCTGTTGGATTCAGCCGTTTCCACATGTGCAGCATCCGACGGGACATCCATGCCCATGGTGAAATAAGACATTTCACGCCCGTCCACGAACAGCCGCGCCTGTTCGAAAAAGTCACCCTCGACAACGGGGCCCGAGACGGTAAAGAACGGCGCATCGTTCTCGCCGCTGATCACCATATTGCGCAGCGTGATGCCGTCTTCGGTGTAATACTCTCCATTACCCAGAATGGATGCCACCAGCCCCAAGCTGGTCAGCCCGCCGTCCAGCCCCCCTGCGAAGGTACCGTTAAAGGTGATGTCCACATCCTGCGTCAGTTCGATTTCGACACTGCGTGCACCCAGATCGATCTCGGCCAGCGTCTCGCCATCCTTGCGCAGCGCTGCAGAAGTAAGATCATAGCGCGCGATACGTGCTTCCAGATCGGCCTGCTCGGCGGCGTCGACATATATAAATCCGTCCATGAACTCTTCGACCGCATAGATCAGGTCCGTCACTTCCCTGAAGCCGGTGGGAAAGCTGCCCTCGATCACAAGCTCGCGTCCGGACCCGCTTACGGTCAGGCTGTTTGCGGTCAGGGCGGCGCTGAGAACAGGCGATCCGTCCTGACGCACCTCAAGATTGGTGATCGTGCCCTGTGCCGTGTTGTTCATCACGGCTGCCTCGAAAGCTTCGTAGGAAGAAACAGGGGCAAACCCGTAACCGCGGAACTCAAGCTCGACATTGCCCTGGGTGGAGGTAATTGCGTTGCTGCTTACCGTCACTGTCTCGGGCTGATCGATATCAACCGAATCCAACTCGTCGAAACCGGTCAGGTCCAGCTGGTTCAGAACATCCAGCGGGTTGAGGGTTGCCTTGTTCATAAAGTTGATGAACGCTGGGGTGATGTCGATGCGGGCCATTTTGGGTATCCTTTTGCAGGTGCATGAGTATGTATCGGATGTGCAAGCGTAGAATTCCCATACTTACATTCCCGCGTCTATAAAATAATACGCTTTTTCATCCTCTTGCCGGTGCGGCAAAATCTTCACCCCCGGCAAAAAGCCCCGCAGGATGTCTCCTGCGGGGCCAGTGTTTTTTCGGTGTCTGTGTTTTTGCGGGGTCGGGCTGTGGTGGTCAGGCCAGCAGATCGAACACGTTGCCCTGAAGCTGGATGTTGATCTCGCTCTGTCCGCCGCCGTCGATCAATGCAAACAGGATCTGCTCGGTGGGCTTGTAGATCACAAATGCCTCCTCGACACTGGCCAGACCCGATGCCGGGCGTGCGGCAAAGTTGACCTGGAAATCGCTGGCCGTGGCCCCTGCAATCCCCACCACCAGAACATCGCCTTCAGCCGCGTCATAGTCCTGAATGAAATCGGTGCCGTGATCGGCAACACCAAGATGGAAGAATTCATCCGCCCCGTTGCCACCATTGATCTGGTCAAAGCCGAAACCGCCGTTGATGAAATCATCGCCGTCCGAGCCGAACAGCAAATCCCCCAACGCAGAGCCGGTGATGCTGTCGTTGCCCGTACCACCGATCACCGTATCGCCGCCAAAGCCGCCCGAGACAACATCGTCGCCCGCGTCACCGCGCACCTCGTCGTTGCCATAGCCGCCGCGGATTGTGTCGTTACCGGCACCCCCGAACAGGTTATCGCGGCGGTCGTTCTCGCTTTCGCCGCCCACCAGCAGGTCGTCACCGGCACCGCCGACAAGATTGTCGGTGCCATCATCGCCGCGCAGTGTGTCATTGCCTTCCAGACCGATCAGGGTGTCGTTGCCGCCACCCCCTGCCAGCAGATCATCGCGGGCCGTACCAGTAAGGTTTTCAGCGGCATTGGTGCCGATCAAAGTGACACCAACAGTCGATACGACTTCATCCACATCCGTCACATTGATGGTAAACGTCTGGCTGGAGGTCAGACCGCCTGCATCGCGCGCCTGTACGGTCACCGACTGCGTTGCACTTTGCTCGAAATCGAGGCCCGTGGTGGTCTGCAAGGTATTGCCGTTCAGCGTAAAGGCACCGTTTGCATTATCGCTCAACATGAAGGTCACGGCATCCCCGTCAGGATCCATGGCCGACAGCGTACCAACTGTGGCACCGGCGGCATTTTCAGCAACCGTATTGCCCGACAGAACCGGCGCGCCGGGCGCTTCGTTCACATCCATCACCGACACCGTAAAGGTGCTGTCCGTAAAGGTGTTGTTGGCCCCTGTGGCACGCACGGTCACAGACTGTGTCGCACCCGCTTCGAAGTCGATGTTGCCTGCGGTCTGCAACTGGGCGCCGTTCAGCGTGAACAGCCCGTTTGCATTATTCACCAGCGAGAACGTAACCGCTCCGCCTTCGGGGTTTGCCGCGGAAACCGTGCCCACCGTGGTGCCTGTTGCACTGTTCTCGGTTACCATATTCCCGCTCAATGCCGGGGCGGAAGGTGCTTCGACAACATTGCTCACATTCACCGTAAAGGTCTGGCTGGAGGTGGCGCCGGAAGGATCTGCCGCCTGCACTGTTACAGAGTGGCTTTGCGCTGTCTCGAAATCAAGCGCCTGTGCCGTCACCAGCAGATCGCCATTGATGGCAAACCGCCCGCCCGCATCATTGGTCAGCGTATAGGTCAGCGCATCGCCATCCGCATCCACAGCCGCCAATGTGCCGACCGTTGTGCCAACCGCACCGTTTTCAGGTGTGGTATCGCTGCTCAGCGTTGCCGCCTCGGGCGCTACGTTGATGTCGATCACACCAAGCGCTGTGGCACCGCTGCCATTGGGCCCGACACGAACGTCCTGCACCTGATGTGTGCCTGCCTCTGTGCCATCCGTCACCCACAGCTCACGGCCCGTGGTGCCGTCATCGGCAGAAAAGTACATCAGATCATCTGCAACCATCAGATTTCTGGGAGCGCTGCCGCCAACGGGATCGATATCCATAAACATTCTGGTGCCGGCAGCGGTGCCGTCTGTGACCCACAGCTCTTGCCCGTTAGAGTTGTCATCGGCAATGAAATACCCTTTGCCTTTGAAATTGATGATATGATCCCCATCGGGGTTTACCGCACCGACAAAGCCATTGCCGGCGGGATTGATATTGCGCACCAGCGTGGTGCCCGATGCTGTCCCGTCAGAGGTCCACAACTCCTGCCCGTTGGAGCCGTTATCGGCAAAAAACAGCAGTGCATCATCCAGCTTGGCCAATCGGGAGATGTTTGAACCATCCCCGGCAGTTGTATTGATGTTGGTGACAATGTTTGTGCCCGCTTCGGTCCCGTCCGTGCGCCACAGCTCGCTCCCGTTGGTGCCGTCATCGGCCGCGAAATATAGCGTGCCGTTCAGTTCCATCATGCGTGAGGGATTGCTGTCACCTGCCCCGAAAGGATTGATATCGCGCACCTGCACCGTGCCCGCGGCAGTGCCATCGGTCTTCCACAACTCTCTGCCGTCGGTGCTGTCATACGCCGAGAAAAACAAGTTGCCGTTCAGAATATTGCTTTGGTACATAAACGGGCTGGAGTCGCCTGCACCGCTTTCGATATCAATAACTCTCTGGGTGCCTGCTTCGGTCCCGTCCGAGGTATACAATTCGCGACCGGATATCCCGTCACGCGCCGAGAAAAGCAATTTGCCACCGAGATCTACAAAATAACTCGGAATGGAACTGGTTGAGCCGTTGTACACATCGCGCACCATTTCAGGCGGACCATCAGAGGTTGTCTTATACAGCTCGCGACCCGTGTATGTACTTCCGGCGGAACCATCATAAGCAGTGAAATACATCGTCTCCCCGATCACCTTCGAGGCTGTAAGCGAGGCAGTTAAAGGAGACGAATCATCCGGCCCGAACTCGATGTCGGCAAACAATCCGGTGCCCGAAATTGTGCCATCAGATTTGAACAGCTCGTATCCGCTGTCCGGATCTCTTGCTCCGAAGTAAAGATCGCCGTCCAGTGTTTGTGTGTGAAGCGTCGGTCCCGACCCGCCTGTGCCGGGAAACAGCTCAATCAGCGAGGCCGATGTGCCATCTGCATTGGTCAGCCATGTCTCGCTGCCAGTGCCGCCATCATTTGCTTTAAAAAGAAGTACAGAACTCATTGCAAAATCCCCCAAAAAGATTGTGGTTAAAACGTTGTTTGAAAAACCGGTTGTGGCACCGGCAAGGCGTCACAGAACTCATAAAAAAAATAAAATATTTAGCCATACTGTACGGCAGAAATGCCCCAGCACAAAGAAAATTTCAAAAAACGGCCTGTTTTTGCAACTTAACTTACTTAACTATAGGGCAGGGTTGGTTTTCTCGGCAAAACACAAAATACAAACAGTCTGCCTAGGTCGTTAGATCAAAGACATCTCCGCCGATCTGCAAATTGATGCTGCGCGCCCCTGCGCCGTCCACCAGCGCCCATAGAATCTGGCCTGTAGGTTTGTAGATAACAAAGGCTTCGGCAATATTCGCCGCCCCTGCCCCCGCCTTGGAGGCATAATTGATCTGGAACTGGTTCGCCGATGCGGCCCCGCCCCCGTAGGCCAGATAATCACCCTGCCGGTGGCTGAAATCCTGAATCCAGTCACTGCCGTGACCGGCAATGCCCAGATGGAAAAACGCATCCCCCCCCTGCCCGCCATTGATCAGGTCGGAGCCGAAACCGCCGTTGATGAAATCATTCCCGTCAGAGCCGAACATCAGATCGCCAAAGGCCGAGCCTGTCAGAGTGTCATTGCCGCCCCCGCCAATGACCGTATCGGCGCCAAAGCCCCCTGCAATGCGGTCGTGGCCTGCATCCCCGCGCAGCGCGTCATTGCCATGGCCGCCCTCGATGGTGTCATTGCCATCGCCGCCGAAAATCACATCGCGCAGATCCGCATCCGTGAGGCCGCCAAAGATCAGATCATCCCCGGCCCCGCCATCAAGCGTATCCGCCCCGTCACCCCCCCGCAGCGTGTCGTTTCCCGCACCGCCGCGCAGGATATCATTGCCTGCACCACCATTCAGGCGGTCATTGCCCGCGCCGCCTTCCAGGGTGTCATCGCCGCTGCCCCCCTCCAGCACATCCGCGCCGGTGTCATCGTCGCCGCCGGTCAGATAGTCGTTGCCCGCACCCCCCTCCAGCGTGTCATTGCCTGTCCCGCCATCCAGCCTGTCATTGCCACCCCCACCGCCCAGGCGGTCGTTGCCCGCGCCGCCACTTGCGCGGTCGTTGCCAAAGCCGCCCAACAGCACGTCATTGCCGCTTCCCCCGTCCAGTCTGTCTTCTCCGGCACCCCCCTCCAGCGTGTCGCTGCCTGCGCCACCGTTCAGGGTATCGCCCCCCGCGCCCCCCTCGATCACATCCGCGCCACCGCCGCCGTTCAACACATCATTGCCGCCGCCGCCGTCCATCACATCATCCGCAGGGCCGCCCTCCAGAACATCACCGCGCGCGCCGCCGGTGATGTCCTGGCCGACAGGTTCCAGATTCACCACAGCGCCGCCGCGCATCTCGTAAATCCACAGGCCCGGCCGCCCGTCAGGGCCCAACCGCTCGTCCAGATCGCCCAGCACGTCATAGCCATCGCGTGTCTCGATCAGCAGCGGTGCGCCCTCGCGCACAAAAAGACCCGCGCGCGCGCCCACATCCCCCTCGCCCGTGCCGATGGTCCAGCCGATTGTGTCATAGCGGTAGACGATGTCGAAATTGCCGCCGCCACGGTCAAACATTTGTAACTGGAAGGTGTTGGGCGCATCCGCGCGGCGCCGGTACACCCCCACCGCATCCCATGTGATTGTCACCACATCGCGCGCCGCGTCCACATCCACCCAGATGCCGCCGCTCTCGAACCCCTCACCGTCCAGCCGCGTGTCAATATCCGCCCAGAACGGCGCAATCATATCGCGCGCGGTATTGGCATTGCCCGCCACAGGATAGGACAGAAACCGCCCCCCCAGCGTGACCGTACCGTTGGTGTTGAGGTAAATATTGTCTCCATCATAGGCGCGCCCGAAATAGTTCAGCCCGTCTTCGAACACCGCGCGCAGATCCAGCCGCGTGGTGGCATCATCGCTGCGCGCGATCGCCTGTTCGCCAAAACCGCGTGCACCGCCCAGCCCTGTGACAACAGTTCCATCCCCCGTGACCGGCATATGCGTCTCCCCTGCGTTGCGTCTTGTCTGCGCTTGTCATAGGTCAAAACCATTGCCAAAAGATTGGCACCCGTCCGCGAAGGCCCGCCATGACCGCTCCTGCTGTTGCCATCCTGCTTGCCACCTACAACGGTGCCCGAAATCTGGCCGAACAGCTGGACAGCTTTGCCGCGCAAACCCATCCGCCCGCGCTGGTCCTTGTCAGCGATGACGGCTCGACCGATGCCACCCGCGATATTCTGGCCCGCTTTGCCACTGCGCACCCCGCCCTTCCCCTGCAGGTGCTGGAGGGGCCGCAGCAGGGATCGGCGGCCAATTTCCTCAGCCTGCTGGCGCGCTGCCCCGAGGATATTGACATGGCGTGTTTCTCCGATCAGGACGATGTCTGGCTGGAAAACAAGATCGCGCGCGCCGTGGCACAGCTGGGCAACACAGACCCGCAGCTTTATTGCGCGCGCACATGGGAATGTGATGACGATCTCTCCAATCGCCGGATTTCACGGCTGCCGCCCAAACCGGCAGGGTTTCGCAACGCGCTGGTGCAAAATATCGCGGCGGGCAATACCATCATGCTCAACCGTGCCGCCCTTGATCTGGCGCGCACGGCAGCCGCGCGCACAGGCGAAGTGGCCGTGCATGACTGGTGGGTTTACCAATTGATGACAGGGGCCGGCGCGCGGGTGATCTTCGATCCCGAAGCCGTGCTTTTGTACCGCCAGCACGCGGGAAACCTGATTGGCGCCAACCGAGGTATGCTCGCCACCCTGCGCCGCTTGCGCCATCTGTTTACCGGCACGTTCCGGCGCTGGAACGATATCAACATCGCAGCGCTTGAGGTATCGGCGGCACATCTGACAGAGGAAAACCGCGCCCTGCTGCGCCATTTCGCCCGCGCCCGTACACAAGGACCGCGCGCGCGCATCGCAATGCTGCGCAAAACGGGGTTTTACCGTCAGGGCAGGCTGGGGCAGGCTTCTTTGTGGCTGGCCGCGATGCTGGGGCGGCTGTAAACGCCGGGCTGCCATTCGCTTTGCCATGATTTTGCTATAAATCTGCGCTAACTTGTCGATGATACCCAAGACCCCCAAGCGGAGCACACCCCATGTCCGAGACCATACCGCCGATCCATCCTGTTCTTCTGGCGGGCGGTTCGGGCACACGGCTGTGGCCGCTGTCGCGCAAATCCTACCCCAAACAGTTCTCGAAGCTAATGGGTGAGGAAAGCCTGTTCCAGGCCTCTGCGCGCCGCTTTGCAGGGGCGGGTTTTGCGCCCCCCCTGGTGCTGACGGGCGAGGATTTCCGCTTTATCGTGACCGAGCAACTGGCCGCGATCCATCAATCCCCCCAAGCCATCGTGATCGAACCCGAGGGGCGCAATACCGCCCCTGCCGTGCTGACCGCAGCCTTGATGCTGGCGCAAGATGACGCGGATGCGCTGATGCTGGTGGCCCCGTCCGATCATGTAATCCCCGACGGGGGCGCGTTTCTGGCGGCATTGGAGGCCGCCCACCCACGCGCGCAGGCCGGTGATCTGGTCACATTCGGCATCACGCCGGACAAACCCGAAACAGGGTACGGATATCTTGAACTGGCGCGCGATGCCAACCCGGCCGCGCAAACCCCGCAACCACTGGCGCGCTTTGTTGAAAAACCCTGCGCCACCCGCGCCGCCGAAATGCTGGCGGCGGGAAATTTCCTGTGGAATGCGGGGATATTCCTGTTTTCCGCCCGTGCCATCCTTGCCGCCTATGATCAACACGCCCCCGATCTGGTGGAGCCCGTGCGCGCAGCCCTTGCAGGGGCGCAGGCCGATCTGGGCTTCACCCGTCTGGCCGCCGGCCCATGGGCCACCCTGCCCGATATCTCGGTGGATTACGCGATTATGGAAAAGGCAGCCAACCTTGCGGTAATGCCCTACGCCGCCGGCTGGTCCGATCTGGGCGGTTGGGAGGCGGTCTGGGCCGAGGAAGGGCCCGATGCCACCGGCACCGTCTGCACCGGCGCGGCCCATGCCATTGATTGCACCGATACGCTGCTGCGCTCGGATACGGAGGGGTTGCAACTGGTCGGCATCGGTCTGGACGACATCGTCGCCGTTGCCATGGCAGACGCCGTGTTGGTGGCGCGCAAATCCGACAGCCAGCGGGTGAAAGAGGCTGTCGCCCTGCTGAAATCCAAAGACGCAAAACAAGCCACCCAGTTTCCCCGCGACCACCGCCCGTGGGGCTGGTTCGAAAGCCTCGCTGTGGGGGGGCGGTTTCAGGTCAAACGCATCGTGGTCAATCCCGGCGCAGCGCTGAGCTTGCAAAGCCACCACCACCGCTCTGAACACTGGATTGTGGTGGAAGGCACCGCGCGCGTCACCGTGGACAAAGAGGTAAAGCTGATCAGCGAAAACCAGTCTGTCTATATTCCGCTGGGGGCCACGCACCGCATGGAAAACCCCGGAAAACTGCCGATGGTGCTGATCGAGGTCCAGACCGGCAGCTATCTGGGTGAAGACGACATCATCCGTTATGAAGATGTCTATGCCCGCTCGTAAGGGATAAGGTTTTCATTGCAGGCGCAAGCCACTATGACAAACCCGCAAAGATATTACTTCAGGAGCCGCCATGCTTGACGTCCAGCCCACCAAACTGCCCGGTGTGATGATCATCACCCCCGCCCGCCACGGCGATCACCGCGGCTTCTTCTCCGAAAGCTGGAATGTGCAGGCCATGCGCAAGGCCGGTCTGGAAATCGACTTTGTGCAGGACAACCACTCGTTTTCCGCCGCTGCCGGCACCGTGCGCGGCCTGCATTTCCAGTCGCCCCCGCACGCGCAGGGCAAACTGGTGCGCTGCGGACGCGGCACACTCTATGATGTGGCGGTTGATATCCGTGTCGGCTCGCCCACCTACGGCCAGTGGGTCGGCGAAGAGCTGAGCTTTGAAAACGGGCGCCAGCTGTGGATTCCCGCAGGCTTTTTACACGGATTTGTCACCCGCGAACCCGACACCGAAATCATCTACAAATGCACCGATCATTACGCCCCCGAATGTGACGGGGCCGTGCGCTTTGACGATCCCGACATCGGCATCAACTGGGGCCTGCCCGCAGGGGGCGCCATACTGTCGCCCAAGGACGAAGCCGCGCCATTGCTCAAGGATTTCAAATCGCCTTTCACCTATGAGGCCACAGCATGAGACTGATCGTTACCGGCGGCGCGGGGTTCATCGGATCGGCCGTGGTGCGCCTTGCTATCGCGCGCGGCCACGAGGTGATCAACATTGACAAACTCACCTATGCCGCCTGCCTCGATAACGTGGCAGAGGCCGCAAAAAGCGCCAATTACACCTTTATAGAGGCTGATATCTGCGACGCGGATGCCATGGCCGCGGCATTTGAAACCCACCAGCCCGATGCCATCATGCATCTGGCCGCCGAATCCCACGTCGACCGTTCGATCGACGGGCCGGGGGCGTTTATTCAAACCAACGTGATCGGCACCTTCACCCTGCTACAGGCCGCGCGCGCGTATTGGGAAGCGCGCGGCAAGCCTGACAGCTTCCGTTTTCACCATATCTCCACAGATGAAGTCTTCGGCAGTCTCGGCCCCACCGGCCAGTTTACCGAAGACACCCCCTATGATCCGCGCTCGCCCTACTCTGCCTCGAAGGCTTCGTCGGACCATCTGGTGCGCGCATGGCACGAGACTTACGGCCTGCCTGTGGTGCTCACCAATTGCTCCAACAACTACGGCCCCTATCACTTTCCCGAAAAGCTGGTGCCGGTTGTCATCCTAAACGCGCTGGCGGGCAAACCGCTGCCGATCTATGGCAAAGGCGATAACGTACGTGACTGGCTCTATGTCGAGGATCACGCCGATGCCCTGCTCAAGGTGCTGGCGATCGGCGCTGTAGGTCGCAGCTATAACATCGGCGGCGAGAACGAGCGTACCAATCTGGAACTGGTCACAACCCTGTGCGAAATTCTGGATGATCTGCGCCCTGCTCCCGCGCCTTCGGGCGAAGCGGCAGAGCATAAAACAAATTCGTATAAAAATCTGATCACCTATGTGGCCGACCGCCCGGGCCATGACGCGCGCTATGCCATTGACCCCACCCGCATGAACGAGGAACTCGGCTGGCACCCTTCCGTCACTGTGGAAGAGGGTTTGCGCAAAACCGTGCAATGGTATCTGGACAACGAAGACTGGTGGCGCGCGCTGCAAAACCGTGACGGTGTCGGCACACGTCTGGGAACAGGCACTAACAAGGGATAAATGATGCGTATTCTCGTCTTTGGCAAAACCGGTCAGGTCGCAACCGAGCTGCAATTGCAGGGTGATGTCACCGCCCTTGGCCGTGACGCGGCCGATCTGTCCGATCCCGCCGCCTGCGCCGCCGCAATCGATGCAGGCTCTTGGGACGCGGTGATCAATGCCGCCGCCTACACCGCCGTAGACAAAGCCGAGGAAGAAGAGGCGCTGGCGCAGGTCATCAACGGCGATGCTCCTGCTGCCATGGCACAGGCCTGTGCGCAGCACGCCATCCCGTTTATCCATATCTCGACCGATTATGTGTTCGAGGGATCAGGCACCGATCCGTGGCGCGTATCAGACCCTGTTTCACCGCAAAACGCCTATGGCCGCACCAAACTGGCGGGCGAGGAAGGCGTGCGCGCCGCTGGTGGGCAACATGCAATCCTGCGCACCTCATGGGTGTTTTCCGCGCATGGCAACAATTTTGTCAAAACCATGCTGCGCCTGTCGGATACCCGCGATGCGCTGAGCGTTGTGGCCGACCAGATCGGCGGCCCCACCCCCGCGGCCGCCATTGCCGCCACCGTGCTGGACATGGCACATCAGATGAAAACAGACCCTAACAAGGGCGGAACCTATCACTATGGCGGCACACCTGCCGTTTCATGGGCCGATTTCGCGCGCAAGATTTTTGCCCTATCAGACCGCAGCGTGACTGTAACAGGCATCCCCACCGCCGATTACCCCACCCCTGCCAGCCGTCCGCTGAATTCACGGATGGACGGAACCACCTTACAAACCGATTTCAACATCGCACAGCCCGACTGGAAAGCGGGCCTGTGCGATGTCCTCAAGACATTGAAAGATACAATATGAAACGCAAGGGCATCATCCTCGCCGGCGGCTCCGGCACACGGCTTTATCCGATCACACTGGGCATCTCCAAACAGCTGCTGCCAATCTATGACAAACCGATGATCTATTACCCCCTGTCGGTGCTGATGCTGGGCAGCATCCGCGAGGTGGCCATCATCACCACGCCCGAAGATCAAAGCCAGTTCCAGCGCCTGCTGGGCGACGGCAGCCAGTGGGGGATGCAGTTCACCTATATCATCCAACCCAGCCCCGATGGTCTGGCGCAGGCGTTTATCCTTGCAAAAGACTTCCTCGACGGCGCGCCTTCCGCGCTGGTGCTGGGCGACAATATCTTCTTTGGTCATGGCCTGCCCGAAATCCTTGCCCAGGCGGATGCAAAAACCACAGGCGGCACCGTCTTCGGCTACCGCGTGGCAGACCCCGAACGCTATGGCGTAGTGGATTTCGACGACGGAGGCCGCGCCATTTCGATCATCGAAAAGCCCGAAGTGCCCCCCTCGAACTTTGCCGTTACGGGGCTCTACTTCCTTGACGGCGATGCGCCTGAACGCGCCGCACAGGTCAAACCCTCGCCGCGCGGCGAACTGGAAATCACCACCCTGCTGGAGATGTATCTGCACGACGGGCTGCTCTCGGTAGAACGTATGGGGCGGGGCTATGCATGGCTTGATACCGGCACCCACGGCTCGCTGCTGGATGCGGGTAACTTTGTGCGCACGCTGGAACGCCGCCAGGGTCTGCAAACCGGCAGCCCCGACGAGATCGCTTATGCCCAGGGCTGGATCAGCGACGAAGAGCTGACCACCCGCGCGCAGCGTTATGCCAAGAACGACTATGGCACCTATCTGACCGGGCTGATCAACGAGAAAAAATAGCCGCGCCCGACCGCAGCCCTATATCTACATAAACCGGACGGCACAGAGGAAACCCGCATATGCCCCCCGCCGACAAGTCCACCGACCTGCTCAAACAGCCGCCCGCAATGACTGCCGCCGACAGCGCCGCTGAAATCCAGCGGGTTCTGCGCGCCGAGATCGCGACGTTGCGCGCCGAAAACGACGCTCTGCGCGCACAGGTCGATCAGGGGCAGACCGGCGATGGCGGCGCGGCGCTTGCCCGGCTCCAGCACCGTCACGGGGTTGAACTGACACTGGCCCATATGCGCCAGATCGTCTGGTACGCAGGGCACCCCGACGGGGTCCATCCCGTCAGCGACATGATCACCTTGCTGGAAAAAAGCACCCTGTTTGACGCACAGTGGTATCTGTCGCGTGATGCGGGCCTGCGCGCCTCCGACATGTCACCGGCTGAACATTACCTGCGCGCCGGTGCCTATGAAGGGCGCGATCCCGGACCGGGGTTCGACACGATGGGCTATTACCTTGCCAACCCCGATGTGGCCGCCGCAGGCTGGCCTGCGCTGGCCCATTACGAGGCCTACGGGCGCGATGAAAACCGCGCCCTGCAATGGTCACCGGCCTAGGGGTTTCCCTGCTTGCGGATCTGCTCGGCGATGCTCGACACCACACTGCTCAGCAAGGCGGGGTCTTCGCATTCTCCCATCACACGGATCAATGCCTCGGTGCCGGATTTGCGGATCAGCAGACGGCCTGTGCCTTTCAACTTTTCCTCGCCCTTTGCGATGGCGTCTTTCACCTGCTGGGCTTGCAGCGGGGCCATTTCGGGGGCGTAGCGGACATTTTCCAACAGTTGCGGCACCGGCTCGAAGGTGTTGGTCAGCACACTGGCAGGCAGGCCGCTGGCCTTTAGCACGCTCAGAAATTGCAGCCCCGCCACCAACCCGTCTCCGGTGGTGGCATAATCGGTCATCACGATATGGCCCGACTGTTCGCCGCCCATGTTGAAACCGCCTGCGCGCATTTCTTCCACCACATAGCGGTCGCCGACATTGGTCCGGCGCAGGGTGATCCCCTGCTCCTCAAGATACCGTTCCATCCCGAGGTTGGACATCACCGTGGCCACCAGCGTGTTTTTGTTCAACCGCCCCGCGCGGGACCAATGGGTTGCCAGCAACGCCATCAACTGGTCCCCGTCCACCACATTGCCCTTTTCATCCAGCAGGATAATCCGGTCGGCGTCGCCATCCAGACAAATGCCCAGATCGGCCTCGTGATCGCGCACCGCCTGCGCCGCGCGCTCGGGGTGGGTGGATCCGCAGCCGTCATTGATGTTGTAGCCGTTGGGCGACACGCCGATGGGAATGATCTGCGCGCCCAGTTCCCACAGCACTTCGGGCGCGGTTTTATAGGCGGCCCCGTTGGCGCAATCGATGACGATCTTCAGCCCGTCAAGGCGCACCCAGTCGGGCAGCGTGGTTTTGGAATATTCCACATAGCGTCCGGCGCTGCCGTTCAGGCGCGTCACACGGCCGATCTTCTGGCTCGGCTCGTCCAGCGCATCACTTTCCAGAATTGCCTCGATCTCGGCTTCGGCCCCGTCAGACAGTTTGAAACCGTCCGGCCCGAAAAACTTGATCCCGTTGTCTTCGGCAGGGTTGTGGCTGGCCGAAATCATCACCCCCAGATCGGCGCGCATCGAATGGGTCAGCCGCCCCACCGCAGGGGTCGGCATCGGCCCCAGTATAAACACATCCATTCCCGCAGCCGTGAACCCCGACATCAACGCCGTCTCCAGCATATAGCCCGAGCGGCGCGTGTCCTTGCCGATCACCACACGGTGCTGGCCGTTGCCTGCGCCAAAATACTTGCCCACCGCCATCGCAAGGCGCACGGCAAATACCGATGTCATCGGATGATGGCCCGCACGGCCCCGGATGCCGTCTGTTCCGAAATATGTCTTGCTCATCGCAGCACTCCTTTCAGGGGCTTATTCAACCGTGACCGATTTGGCGAGATTGCGCGGCTGGTCCACATCGGTGCCTTTTTCAACAGCCGTATGATAGGCCAGCAGCTGAACCGGCACCGCATAGACGATGGGCGCAAACGGCCCGTCGATGTCGGGCATCTCAATTGTATGCCATGCATCGCCCCCGCCCTCGGCCAGGCCTGCGGCATCGCTGATCATGATGATCTTGCCGCCGCGCGCCATGACTTCCTGCATGTTAGAGATTGATTTATCGAACATCGCGTCAGACGGTGCCAGCACCACCACCGGCAATTTGTCATCGACCAGCGCAATCGGGCCGTGCTTCAGCTCGCCGCTGGCATAGCCTTCCGCGTGGATATAGGAAATTTCCTTGAGCTTGAGCGCGCCCTCAAGCGCCAGCGGGAACATCGCCCCGCGCCCCAGAAACAGCGCATCATCCACATGGCCCAGATGGGTGGCGATCTCTTTTATGCTGTTTTCACAATGCAGCGCCTGCCCCACCAGACGCGGCACCGCCATCAGGTGCTCCTGCAACGCGGTTTCGCCCGCCTCGTCCAGATGGCCGCGCTGGCGTGCTGCCGTAATTGCCATCGCCGCCAGCACTGTCAGCTGGCAGGTAAATGCCTTGGTCGAGGCCACGCCGATTTCGGCACCCGCCAGAATGGGCAGCGCCACATTGCTTTCGCGCGCAATGGAGGACGTGGCCACATTGACCACCGATACAATGCTCTGCGCCTTGCCCGCACAATAGCGCAGCGCCGCCAGCGTGTCTGCCGTTTCGCCGGACTGGCTGACAAACAATGCAATCGTGCGGTCCGACAGGGGCGGTTCGCGGTAGCGGTATTCGGAAGCGATATCGATTTCGACCGGCAGGCGTGCAATCTGCTCGAACCAGTATTTGGCGGTGTGACAGGCCAGCGAGGCGGTGCCGCAGGCCACCATCACCAGACGGTCGACATTGGTGAAATCGATACTCTCTAACAAGGCGCGACCAGCGCGGTCGTCGTCTTCACGCCCGCCCAGATAGTAATCGGCAGCCGCCGCCAGAACGCGCGGTTGCTCGGCGATCTCTTTGGCCATGAAATGTTTGTAACCGCCTTTGTCGACGCTGTGCACGTCGATCTCGATTGTTGTGCGTTCGCGCGCAACAGTGTCACCGCTTTCGTCATAGAACGTGGCGCCCGCACGGGTCAGCACCGCGATGTCGCCTTCTTCCAGATAGGTCACATCAGCAGTCATAGAAGCCAGCGCCAGTGCGTCAGAGCCGATGAACATCTCGCCCTCGCCCCAGCCGATGGCCAGCGGTGATCCCTTGCGCGCGGCGATCATCAGATCGGTTTCACCCTCAAACAGGAATGCCAGCGCATAGGCCCCTTCCAGTTTGGCAATCGTTGCCTTGGCTGCGTCTTCAGGGGTGTGGCCCTGATCAAGGAACCAGTTGCACAGCATCGCAACGGTTTCCGTGTCGGTCTGGGTTTCCGGCACAACCTGATGTGTCGCCAGTTCCTCGCGCAGCTTGCGGTAGTTTTCGATGATCCCGTTATGCACCACCGCCACGCGGCCCCGCGCATGCGGGTGTGCATTTACAGTTGTGGCCGCGCCATGTGTGGCCCAGCGGGTGTGGCCGATGCCTGACGTTCCTGTCAGCGGTTCATGCACCAGAAGGTCGGCAAGATTGACCAGCTTCCCCAGCGAGCGGCGGCGGTCCAGCCGGCCTGCGTTCGCGCCATCATCAACCGTTGCAATACCTGCGCTGTCATATCCGCGATACTCCAGCCGCCGCAATCCGTCCACAAGGATCGGCGCTGCCTGATGTTTGCCGATCACGCCTACAATACCACACATAATGTTTTTGCCTTTTCTTTAAATTATAGACCGGAAGTTTCATAAAACTGCAGGCTGAATATGCTGCCGATCTATCCGAATTTCCCATCCTTGCCAAGCAAGCGCAACGCGGTCTTTTCGGCCATTCCACGCCTGTCCGGTTACAGCCTGAAACCTTTCGTACGCGAAAGGTGCTACCCGCCCGCCTGCTTTGCCACCCATCCCAGAAATGCCGCATCGGGGTCGCGCAATGTACGGCGGCCGCGGGCCTCCCATGTCGCGTGCCAGTCGGCTTGCAGCCCGTACACATCCGCACCCGGAACCAGATCGCGCGCGCGATCCAGTGCAGCGGCACTTATCACCGGCATCCGTCCGGGTTCGACCACTGCGCCACGCCGCTCGAAGCGCATCAGATCACCCGGAGCTTCGGACATGGTGTAGTCGGGCAATGTATCGGCCACGATCATATCGCGCAGCATCTTGCGAAACACACGGCGCGGCGAGGCGGATCCGGATTTCTTCAACAGCGTATCGACCGAAACAGTCCACCCCGCCTGCCGCCCGCAATGCTTGCGCGCCAATTCGTAAACACGCCGCTCCAGCGGTTTGCGCAAGCTGAAGTAGGCGCGGTTCAACGTCAGCACCGCCTTGTCCAGCACCGCGCGGTAAAGCCACTCGCTCAAGGTGACCGCCACCCAGAGCATCCGCCCCCCCTTGCCCTGCCGCACAATCTGCCAGTTTTCGATCAGGCCGAAACCCGTGGTCACCTCCTGACCCCCGGTCATCATATTGGTGGTGATGCGGGTGCCGGCCAAACGCTCGAAAGCATCGCGCAGACGTTTATAGCCATCCCCGGAGGTTTCACGCGATGTCGCCACCAGCAAGTCGTGCGCCTTGAGGGTGAGGGTGCGGGTGATCTCGCGGCCTGCGTTTTGCGCCGCCATCAACTGGCTGATGCAGTAGATCAGGATGTCCTTGTCATGCAGGGTTGCCAACCCGCGCACCGAAGGAGTCACGGTGATATCCGTATCGTTATGGGTATAGCTGAGGATACGCCTGTCCGGTCTGGTCGAGAGCGAGAACATCGGATGCTCCATCGAGCCGATGTCGTCTTTCGGGGCTGCGTTGAAGATGTCGCACGAAAAAAACGCGCCCTCTCCACGCCCCAGTGCCGGGGTGTTCATATGCCTGTCCTGCTCACTGCCTATGCGCTCTTGTTGTCCGTGTTCTCACGGATCTTGCGGCGCGAATCTGCTTCGTGGTTTTAGTTACACCAAGTTTAGAGTTATCCACAGGCTGCGTCTATGCCAGCATCTGCGCACAGCGTGGTTTCAGAGTCGGCTCTTCGGGGGTTCAGAGTCACTTTATCGTGGTTTCAGAGTCAGGGCTTGCTTGAAAATGGACAACAAGTAACTGAAAAGCATAAAAAAAGAAGCTGCTGGAATTCCTGTAACTATTATATAACCTGATATTAACTTGATAATTCGTGCATTTGCCTCGAAATGAGCGTCTCCGACCGAAAAAACCCTTGGATTTGCTAGGGAATACAAGGCAAGTCAAAAGAGATGTTGTTTTAATTATAGTATGTACGCCCTTTCGTGGTATATGACGCAAAACAGACCACATTGAGCAAATCACATGACATCGGAAACACCAGAGCTTCCCCCCTATTTTAACATAGATCCAGATCAGGCCCTTGCCGATCTGGATGCGCCGGTAAATGCCGAAGGTTTTGCCGCCATCGCCCAGAACTGCGCGCGCGGACGGGCCGATCTGGCGGGGCGGGGTCTGGATGAGACGGGGCGCAAAAGCCTGCGTCCGTTTTCAACATGGGAAATCACCCGCTATCTGATCCCCGTGGCCCAAGGCCATTTCCGCCGTGTGTTGAAGCAAAACCCGCATCTGCCGCAGGGCACATCGGAAACCGTGGGCGGGGCAAAATGGTTCAGCTTCGAAGAGGTTCTTTTGCTGCGGGCGCATTTCGCGCAACTGGGGTCAAAATCGAAAGAATACAAACCCTATCGCCCTGAGGGGGCAAAAGCCAAAATTGTCGCTGTCGCGAATTTCAAAGGCGGTGTCGGCAAGACATCGACGGCAGCCCATCTGGCGATGTCGGCGGCACTGGACGGCTATCGCGTACTGGTGGTTGATCTTGATTCCCAAGGATCGATGACCTCGATCTTCGGTGGCAAGGTCGAGGATGAATGGCAGACCGTGTTTCCGTTGATTGCGCGCCACTATGCCACCCATCTGAAAGCGGACAACCAGTTGCGCCTGGCGCAGGGGCTGGACCCGGTCCTGTTGGATGACACGTTGACAGAGGCGTTGGAGATCGGGGCGAAGAACCTGATCCAGACGACCCACTGGCCCAACATTGATCTGATCGGCGCACAGTTGAATTTATATTGGGCGGAGTTCCAGATTCCTGTCTGGCGGATGCAGGGGCGCAGTTGGAAGCTTTGGGATGCGCTGACCGATACGCTGGAGGCTGACGGGGTGCTGGATGACTATGATCTGGTCTTTGTGGATACGCCCCCTGCCCTTGGCTATCTGACCATCAACGGGCTGGCGGCGGCAGATATCCTGCTGGTGCCGCTGGGGGCGTCGTTTCTGGAGTTTGATTCAACGGGGCGGTTTTTTGATATGCTGCACGCCACGTTTTCCTCGATCGAAACCGGAGAGAACATGGCGGCCCGTGCATTGGGGCGGCCCGAGCTACAGTTTGAATGGGATGCGGTGCGCGCGGTCATCACCCGCTTTGATGCGGCGCAGCAGTCGGAGATGGGGGCGCTGATGCAGGCCTATCTGGGCGATACCCTGTCGCCGCACCGGCAGGATTTTACCGCGCTGATCGGGCAGGCGGGAGAGCAGGCCAGTGGCATCTACGAGGCTGACTATCGCGACTTTAACCGCGAGACATATGCCCGTGGACGGGCCACGTTTGATCAGACCTATGCGGCATTCAAAAAGCTGTTGCTGGGCATCTGGCGCCGAGATGAAGTGTCTAAGAAATAGATTAGGCTCTAACAGACAACCTTTCGCACGCGAAAGGTTTTACAAGGCCCGCCCTGTTAGGGGATTGTTAGGGCAAAGGGTCAAGGCTGCCCCTGAAAGCCGTGAGGAGAGACGAGATGGCCAAGCGCAAACGACTGACCCCAGCCCTGCTGAACGATGCGCCGGCGGCTGCGCCGGCGGCCCGTGCGCCGATTGCGCAGATCGCGGGGGATGTGGCCAGCACAGCCGCCTTCGAGGCCCTGCGCGCCGAGTTGGAAGGTGCCACCCGTGAGGGGCGGATCATCCGCGCTATTCCGCTGGAACAGGTGCATGAGGCCTACCTTATCAGGGATCGTCAGCACACTGCAGAGGAAGATGTAGAAGCTCTGTATCACAGCATACGCAGCCGTGGGCAGCAGGCCCCGATCGAAGTGGTGATGGTTGAAGACGGATTTGGCCTGATATCCGGCTGGCGGCGCTTGCAGGCACTGCGCGCACTTTACGCCGACACGGGAGAAGAGCGGTTTGCCACGGTGCAGGCGCTGGTGCGCCAGCCTGCGGCGCAGGCGGATGCCTATGTGGCGATGGTTGAGGAAAACGAGATCCGCGCGAACCTGTCGTTCTACGAACGGGCGCGGGTGGCGGTGCAGACCCTGAGGGCAGGGGTGTTTGAAACGGAGAAAGAGGCGCTACAAAGCCTGTTTGCCTCGGTTAGCTTCTCCAAGCGGTCCAAGATCAAATCATTCATGCCTGTGGTTGAGGCGCTGGACGAGGTGTTGCACGCGCCGCAACTGATCCCCGAGCGGTTGGGGCTTGCCCTGTCAAAGCGGCTGGCCGAGGACGGCGGTGCCGCTGCCCGTTTGCGTGCGCATCTGCGGGAAGCCCATGCCACAGGCCGGGCGGAGCGTGAGGTGCTGGAAGCGGCCGTAAGTGACGAAGCCCCTGCGGAGAGCAAGCCCGAGAAGAATGATCGTCCGACACCAGCGCCCAACGCCGCGGCGGGTGTAACGCTGCCCCTGCAGCGCAAACTGGGCGAGGGGCTGGAACTGCTGGCGCGGGAGGGACGTGTTGTGGTGCAGGGAACAGGTGTGGATGCGGCGTTTGTGGCGCGGCTTGAAGCGTTCCTGCGCAAGCATTCCTGAGTTTTTTAGGCTCTGGAATGTCGATATAGAGCCTGTTTCGGCTTCAGTCCTCGCCAAACAGATCGCGGGTGAACACCTTGTCTTTTACATCCAGCAGATCGTCATTCATCCGGTTTGCCACGATGATATCGGACTGCGCCTTAAAGCTTTCCAGATCGCGGATCACGCGGGAATTGAAAAACTCGTCCTCTTTCAGGGCGGGTTCAAAAACGATAACTTCGACCCCTTTGGCCTTGATGCGTTTCATAATTCCCTGAATGGAGGACTGCCGGAAATTATCGCTGTTTGCCTTCATCACCAGACGGTGCACACCGACGATTTTGGGATTGGCGGCGAGAATTTGTTCCGAGAGGAAATCCTTGCGGGTGCGGTTGGCATCCACAACCGCGCGGATCAGGTTTTGCGGTACTTCTGAATAGTTGGCCAGCAGCTGTTTGGTATCTTTGGGCAGGCAATAGCCGCCATAGCCGAAGGAGGGGTTGTTGTAATGGTCTCCGATGCGCGGATCGAGGCTGATGCCTTCGATGATCTGGCGGCTGTCCACATTACGCGACATCGCATAGCTGTCGAGTTCGTTGAAAAACGCCACGCGCATGGCGAGATAGGTATTGGCAAACAGCTTGATCGCCTCGGCCTCGGCGGCGTCGGTGAATTTGACGGGAATATCCGTGGCCCGCGCACCGCCGGTCAGCAGCTCTGCAAATTGATGTGCGGCTTTGGTTCTGGCGCCGACAATGATGCGGCTGGGATAGAGGTTGTCATAAAGCGCGCGCCCCTCGCGCAGGAATTCGGGCGAGAACAGGATATTGTCGTTGCCGGTTTCGCTGCGCAAACGGTCGGTGAACCCCACGGGAATGGTGGACTTGATCACAATGGTTGCATCCGGGTTGAGGCGGGTCACCTCGCTGATAACAGTCTCTACGCTGGAGGTATCGAAGTAGTTGGTGTGGGTGTCATAGTTGGTGGGCGTGGCCACGACGATAAAATCAGCATCCGTGAAAGCAGCCGCAGCATCGGTTGTGGCGGTCAGGTTTAGATCGGGAAGCGTGAGAAAATCGGAGATATCAGGGTCTGCTATGGGACTTTTGCCCGCATTGATCATATCAACCCGCGCCTGCGAGATGTCGGTCGCGACCACGCGGTTATGCTGTGCCAGCAAAACCGCATTGGACAGCCCGACATAGCCCAGACCTGCAACGGCAATTTTCATAAACGATCCTGTCTGTGGTGTGTGCGGATTAACCCGCGTTTCCGGTTTCGGTTCCGTCTTCCGGAGAAAGGCTCACGAAGACAGTGCGGTAAAGTTCGGTCGGCGTTTGGTTTCTGGACTGTAGGAATTATGCACCACGCGATAGCGCGAGTCCCGCTCTACCTCAAAGTGAATGGTGTGCCCGTCATCCTGTTGGGTGATTGTCACCTTTTGCGGCTTTTCAACCGGAATAGAGACAATACTGACCAGCAGTCGCTCTCCTTCGGGGATTTTTGCGAAAGAGCGGTAAACCCCTTTTCGGGTGTACACCATCCCGGGCAGGCCGCTGGTGTGCAGGGCACCGTCAAAATACATCTGCTGGAAGAAATCCATGGTATAGACATCTTCGGCGGTATTGTTCTGGCCTGCGACCTGCGCAAAACCTTTCAGCGGATAACCCTTGAGTTCCAGCGCACCGAGTAGGGCAAACATATTTTTGACGATAACAACGGGGATATTGTCACGCTGCACATCTGTGATCTCGTCCATATATGTGGCTCTGAACTGGGGTAGATGATGGGCATGGTCACGGATATGCGCACATATCAGATCATAGTTTAGCTGAATGAATTTACGATGTTCGGCAATGCGTTTGATGCCTTTGGATTCGGATATTTCCGAGGTGATGCCCTGTTCGGGGAATGATTTTCCCGGCTCGAAGGGGATGGTATTAAGCAAGGCCGCATCGGAGCGGCGGATCAACTCGTAGTGGATGGAGTTGTTGTGCATGTCCTCGGGGGTTTCCAGCATATAGGCCAGAAACAGCAGATCGGATTCAAAAACGCAGAAGAAGTATTTGCGCAACCGCCCGATGACCGAGGAAACCTTGTTGGTGGTGTTGAACTTCAGGTTGAACATGCGAAAGGCATTTTCAGGGCCGTAAGCCGCCGAAAGCTCTTCTATGTGGCGATCGTAGATCGCATCAATATCGGCGTAAGCCTCTGGGGTGAGAGTGCCTTTTTCCTGTGGCAGCATCTGCTTTTTCTTGGCGCCTGTATAGGTCATCAGGTTGCCAAGATACCCGTTTGCCATTGCCACTTCGGGGTCAAAATCTGTTTTGTAATCCTGCCTGCGAAACATCGCGACCTGATAGCGGTATGGGTGTACAGTGTTTTGCACCGCTTGGTAATCAAACCCGTTGGTTGAATAGGATTTCTTTGGTAGGGCCTGAGTGATGCCGTATTCTTTGGCAACATAGTTTGCGACCACCTTGTCGGTGGTGTGGGGGTAGCCGCCGGTCAGCAGCAGCAGCAGACGATCTTTCTGGGTTTCCTTGAACAGCGCAAGCGACATGCGTGAATCGCGCCCCGCCGTCAGGTGGTGGGTGAAATTTTCGGTGCCGGTCCAGATGCAATACTGGTCAATGGTATGCTGGACCCGTGCGTGCAGCATATCGAGACGGTCGGCGCGCGACAGTGCCTCGATTGCGGGATCGGTGAGTTTGTGATGGATTTCGCTATGCAGGGCGCCGTCATAGGTGATGGTATCGACGGAATCGTGAAAGGCGATTTCATTCCGCTGGGTGCCTGCAAAGATGAAAAACGCCAGGGGCATCTGCGCCAGATGCGAGGCCAGAAACCGCTCGTTCAGGGTCAGCTTGTGACCGGCGAGGGCCAGAATGTCCTCCAGTGCGGGCTGGTTGTTGGAATAAAAGAACTGCCCGTTTTCTGTGTAGGAACACATCATTTGCAGATAGGTGGCCGAACCGTCGATTTTGAGCACACCGTCGCGCACGGTGATGCGGGAGTAGGCGCCGTCCAGCGCGATGCTGGGCAGGTCGAAGTGATCGAGCTTGGCGCTGACATCGGGCTGATAGGGATCGGGGTAGCGCAGCATGAAGCCTTCTTCGAACCACAGGTTTTCGCCGTGAATGTGCAGGCGGTTTTCCAGATCGGCCAGCATTTTGGGATGATCGGGGGGAAAGAAGTAAAAGCGGAAATTGCCGCAGTCGCGCACAATGCGCACACGGTCGGGGATGTTTACGTCGAATACCTGCGCATCAGGGCTGTCGATCCGGGTGATGATATAGGGCGTATACATTAAATTTCCGTTGTGGTTTCTGATCGGGATGTCGGCATGGGCGCGGCTGTGTGACTAGCGGCTCTGCGCGCGGTATGCACTTTATTTTTGCTGTAGCGGGGGGCGGCGCAGAGGGACGGGCAGATCAAACTTTTTGGCAAAGGATGCATCCAGCCGTTGGATGACGTTTTGGGCGCGATTATGGTTGGCGATTATGTCAAAATGGGCATCAGGGAGTTCGACCTGTGGAAGAGGGCGCACTGCAGGCGGAGGACCATCCGAGCGCAGGTTGTCCTGCACGATGGCATTGCCACCGATGAAGTGCTGGTCACGGGTAATGAGCGGCATTTCAGGGTTGGACCATGGCAGGTCCAGAAGGGCACACAAACGCGAAAAGACAGCATCAGGTGTGGTTGTAAACGCGTCCTGACTCATCACTACTGTGCGTCCGGTAATGGCAAAGTGATCCAGAAAAATTTCGTACGCAGCAGACCAGACATCAAGATAATGGTCGAGGTTTTCAACAGGCGCAAAGCCGCTGCTGCCGATTTTGCGATAGTTTGACCACCACGCTTGTATGGGGCTTTTGTAGAGCACAATTGCGTCCATTCGCAGCATCGGATCAAGCTGGCGGATTTTGGACAGGTTCTTGTCCGATGATACCAGAATAGGGGTGTCCAGTGCCTGTGCAATGCGCCCGTACCAGTTGGTTTGTTTTTTGATAAGGGATCGGCGTAGCGAAGGTGTCAGCACCTGACAATCAGGACCGCATTGTGTGCAATACAGCGTATACTCTTGCGGGACAGTGAACCTGTCAATTAACGGCTGTCCGGTGGTTTTGCGATGTGCCAGCCAGATAGATTCACCGATATGGGCTACACCCGGAATGCTGCCCAATACAGCGCCCAGAAACGTGCTGCCGCAATAGGAAACGCCTGCAATAGCGATGTGTCTGTGGGGGAGGGGCGGGTCGCGCAGGGCCGCATGACGTTCGTTTGTCAGGCGCCGCCTGTCATCGCGCAGACGGGCCATGGAGGGTATGTTTTGTTGCAGGGTCCGCGCGGCGGCGGGGTCACGCTCCAGCAGGGTGCGCCAGTGCTGCATGGCGGTGTCGGGCTGTTGCAGGTTCAGCGCGGCAAGGACGGCCATGCGTTTGACGGCGGTAAAGCGGTCGGGGACGGTTGCGCAGATATCGGCCACCTGCTGGCTGTGGTCCGCGTCCAGCAGAGCCTTCAGCCCTTTGTAGAGAAGCGATCCGAAGGAGGTGCAGCCCTCGCTGTCACGGATCGAGGGGGTCAGCCCGGCGGTGAGGACCAGCGCCTGTTCCAGCGCGTCTGTTTGGGCGGTGTCGATATGGCTGTTGATGCGGGCCTGAAGCTCTGCGCGCACGATGCGGCGGCACGGGCCGGGGCCGGGGGAGAGGCGCAGATATGTCAGGGCTGCGGCAAACCCTCTATCGCCCCGGTCCTCGCGTTTTTGCAGGCGGGCGATCAGATCCAGCGCGGTGGTTGCCGCGACGGCGTTCGAGGCGCGCGCGCCCTGTGCGGCAAAGAATTCCTGCGCCCCGTCAAAGTCGGGGCGTGCGGCAAGTTGTTTGATATGGGCAAGCCAAGCAGGCTCGTGATGCTCGTCCAGCACCAGATGCGTCAGGGCGCGGGCCAGTTCTGCTGAGTGATCCGTTTGCGTAAGTTCCGCCAGCGCGTCGCAGCGCGCAAGGGCCGCCTGTGTATATGTGGCCGCCTCTTTTTGCACGGTATCAATGGCGCGGGTGATGTTTTTTGCGCCAATAGCCGCCGGATCGATCGAAATTACCGCAAAGGAATCGTGATAGGTTTTGGTGTGCAGCGAGATCGGGCAGCGGGGTTCGGGCAGCAGTGCGTTGTAATCCTCTACCAGCAGGGTGAGGGGGGCGGTGGCCTTTTGCAACACCATTTCAAGCGCTTCGAGACGATACCAGCCCGAGATCACCACAACATCGGGATGCCCCATATGCGGCGTGTCCCATAGGGTATGCAGGGCCTGTGAGGCCTGCGCGGATGTGGCGGCAGGGGGGTGGGGCAGATACACAACCGCGGCGTCACGGTGCATCAGCCGCAGCGGATCACTGCGGCTGTCCGGCCCTGTGACGGGCGCGAAAAACACCATGCCTGCGGTCTGTCCGCTGTGCAGATATCGGGTGGGGTCCTGCCCGAGGTACAGCACCACGGGGCCGCCTGACGTTGTCATCGCGGCCCCGTGGGGTGTGGGACTATTTGTTGTAGTATTCACGGAACCATGCAACGAATTTCGCGATCCCATCGTGGAAATCTGTTTTCGGCTTGTAGCCTGTCAGCTTGTGCAGCAGATCGGCATTGGCCCATGTGGCCGGTACATCGCCGGTTTGCATGCCCATATAGTTGCGCTTGGCTTTCTGGCCCAGATTGTCTTCGATCGCGTCGATGAAATCCAGCAGTTTGACCTTTTCGGAGTTGCCGATGTTGACCACACGGAACGGGGCAACCGGGCTGAGGTTGTCGCCTTCCTCGATGTCGTCGGGGGTGGCGGGGCGTACGGGGGGCGTATCGATCAGCAGGCGGATGCCGTGCACCAGATCGTCGACATAGGTAAAGTCGCGGTACATGTCGCCGTTGTTGTAGATATCGATAGGACGGTCATCGAGCATGGCATCGACAAATTTATAAAGCGCCAGATCGGGGCGCCCCCATGTGCCGTAAACGGTGAAAAAGCGGAACATCGTTGTGGGCAGATCATAGAGGTGGGCATAGGAGTGGCCCATGCTTTCGCCCGCCTTTTTGGTGGCGGCATAGATGGTCAGCTGGGTGTCGGCCTTTTCCATCTCGTCAAAGGGCATTTCGGTATTGGCGCCGTAAACCGAGGAGGTGGAGGCCATCATCAGGTGTTCGACCTTGTTGCGGCGCGCGGCCTCCATCACGTTGAAGGTGCCGATGACGTTTGAATCCAGATAGGCGCGGGGGTTTTCAAGGCTGTAGCGCACACCGGCCTGTGCGGCGAGGTGGACAATCACGTCAGGGGCAAAATCATCAATGGTTTTGTCCAGCAGTTCCTGATCTTCCAGCATGCCTTCGGTGGTGGCGAAAGAGGCGTTTTGCAGCAGCATCGCCTGACGGCGTTTTTTGAGATTAACATCGTAATAGTCTGTCATTCCGTCATAGCCGTGGACCTGAAAGCCCTCGTCCAGAAGGTGACGGGCCAGATGGAACCCGATAAATCCGGCGGTGCCGGTAATGAAGACTTTACGCATAATACTTCCTTTTTTGGCGGCCTGATGTCGGGCTGCATGTGTCGTGTCGATATCTTTTATAATCAGTAATGACTTTACGGGGCCGAAGCGCCCCGTGTCGAGAGGGCGCGGGGGCGGTGTGCGGATTACGGGGCAGGTTCCGGTGCCTCTGCCTGCAGCCGGTGATAGAGCAGGACAGGGTTTTCACCGCTGGCGCGGGCCTGCTCGTAAATATCGGCGTGAGTGTGGGGCGAAAAATCAGGCGCGGCGGCACGGGCCAGAAACGCCCCGTATTTGAGGAAGTGCATCGCGGGGCTTAGCGCGCTTTTGGTGACATCCGCGTAGGTGGTGCTGTACCAGTGCGGATCAAAATGCGCAGATTGCAAAAGCTGTTCCAATGCGTGCAGTGCATCCGCGCCAGTGCTGTCGGCAGATTTTGGATCAGGTGTGGGCATCTGGTGTCTCTTTCATCTGGCGGAACGTATGTGCGGCCACCTATCCGCGGTAACGCTGGTAAAAGCTGCTGACCTTGAGGTCGGCGCCGAACAGCGGCAGCAGGGCGCGCAGCTTGTCGCGCAGGGCAGCGTCCTGTGCGTTGATGGTTTCTTCGATGGCGCGGTAGCCCCAGTAGGGCTGGCGGCCCAGTTCATTCAGGATCAGGTGTTCCTTGTCGCCGAATTCACCGAACAGGGTGGGCGTGCCGACGGTTTCCTCGATATCGCGCATCCAGCCTGTGTGGCGGTCCATACACAGCATCGCAATGTTGCGGCGGCGGCATTCATTGGAAAAATAGATATCCACCATGCCACCATGCGCCCAGTCGGACGGGGTCAGTTGATCAAAACAATCGGAGTGGAAAGCCACCGTGCCGGTGCCCAGATTGCTGACCAGTTGCGGCGCGCGCAGCGCGTGGTGCTGGAAGTGATAGATAAAGCGGCGGCGGAAGTATTTTTTCGGCTTTTCTTCGCACAATACGCCGTGAAACCCTGAAATAACCGAATTATCATAAGCTTGCAGGCGGTTTACATGGGTGCGCACATAGTCGTGCGGATAAAAGATATCATCGTCGCAGGTGATGAAATAGAATTTGCCCAGCCGTTTCTTGGCATCGTTGAAGGGGACAAATTTTGCGTTGTCGCGCGGATCGCCGGGCAAATCCTTGCTGAGCACCACATGCACCTTGGGGATGTTTTGCAAGAATTCGGGCACCGTGTCGAACTTGTCGAGGAACACATGCAGCTCGTCCACCTGCGGCAACAGCTGTGCGATGACCTTTGAAAACCCGTCAATACGTGCAGGGATACAGCAGACAGTGGCGACGATGGGGGCAGGGGGGGCCTCTATGGCGGCGATTGTATCGGGGTAGGTGCGCAAGGGGCGCAACGGATAGGGCGGGAAGTTGGCGCGATACCATGCGCGCCGTTTGGCCTTGTCCTCGAACCGCTTCTGGAAAATCTTGACGTAGTTGCGCCGCAACTGCGAACTGGCCTGATCCACCGAGCCGTCTTCGCGGAAGGTCAGCATATCGGCAATCAGGGAGTTTTCGCGCAGTTCTGCCATGTAGAGCGAGACATCGATTTCCTTGATCCGCAGACGGCCGTAGAGATGGCGCAGACGCTGGAACCATTCATCGTCACCGGCTTTGCGCACCGGATCGAAATAGCCGGTTTCCTCGAATGCCTTGCGCCGGACCGCCAGCGTGATCAGCCCGTATTTGGCATAGAGATCGGCCACCGGCACAATCCGCCCCGTGTCGGGGTTGAAGCGCAGGTATTTGCTGCGGGTGGCGATAAGGTTTTCATCCGAGAGCAGCGGCAGAACCTGTGTCATCACCCGTGCGGGGTGGGAATAATCATCCGAGTCCTGAAACATGATGATCTCGCCGCTGGCCTGCGAGATGCAGATGTTTTTAGCCAGATAGGTGCCGCCATTGGTGTTCACGCGGAAGATTTTCACGGCCTTGGGGGCCAGATCGCGCAGCTCGCACAGAACCTGCCAGCTGTCATCGGTGCTGTTGTCGTCGCAAATCACAACTTCCAGATCGGGATAGTCCTGATTGAGCAGCGAGCGCACGGCGCCACCGATGGTATCGGCGGCGTTATAGCAGGTCATCACCACAGAAACGCGCGGCAGAATGGTGCCCGCCACCGGTGCGACGGGGCCGCCGTAGCGTGCCAGTGTCATTGCGGCGAAATCGGTGCCAAGCGGGTGGTCCTTGCCCTTCCGCTCGGACGGGCTGCGCGGCACAAAGGGGCGTTTGGGGGCTGCGACGGCAGGTGTCGCAGTGCCGGTCTGCCCCGATGTGGTGTCAAGATGGTGCAGCAGCGGGTTTTGCCCAGCGGCCATCACCGTCTGGTGTTTCTTGAGGTATTCGGCGCTGTTGAAATCCGGCCCCGGATCCCGCAGCAAAAGCGCGCCGAACATGGCAAAATGCTCCGCCGGTGGCAGGGTGCTTTGGGCGACATCGGGATAGGTGGCCAGATACCATTTTGCATCAAAAAGGGGGCTGGCCCTTATCCGTTCTGCATCCTTGCGGATCTGATCGGTTGTCGGCAGCACGGCTTAAAGCCTCAGATCCGTGTCTTCCTGGGCGAATACCGATTTCATATCAAACAAAACCGCATCCTTTTTCATCTGCGCGCGCAGCGGCGCAACGCCGCCGGCCACAAATTCCTTATGGGCCACACCAAGGATCACGGCGTCATAACCGCCCTGCGGGGCGGGCATTTCATTGCTGATGCTGCGGTTGTATTCGTGCTCGACTTCCTTGATGTCGGCCCAGCTGTCGCAGATGTCGACAGTCATGCCGTAGCCTTCGAGGTTCTCGACCAGATCGATCATTTTGGTGTTGCGGATGTCGGGGCAGTTTTCCTTGAAGGTAAAGCCCAGCATCAGAACTTTTGCATTCTTGATCTGCTGGCCCTTGGCGATCATCTTTTTGACCAGACGGGTGGTGGCGTTGCGCGCCATGCCATCGTTGATCTCGCGGCTGTGGCGGATGATGTCGGGGATATGGCCCACAGCCATGGATTTATGCACCAGATAGTAGGGATCAACACCGATGCAGTGTCCGCCCACCAGACCGGGGCTGAGCTTCATGAAGTTCCATTTGGTGGCGGCGGCGTCCAGCACCGAAGAGGTATCGATGTCGAGGTGTGAAAAGATGATCGAAAGTTCGTTGATCAGGGCGATGTTGACATCGCGCTGGGTGTTTTCGATCACTTTGGACGCCTCGGCGACCTTGATGCTGGCGGCCTTGAAGGTGCCTGCGGTGATGATGGTGCCATAAAGCGCATCCACCAGATCGGCCACTTCGGGAGTAGAGCCTGAGGTGACCTTGACGATCTTGGGCAGCGGGCGTTCCTTGTCGCCGGGATTGATCCGCTCGGGGCTGTAGCCTGCGTAGAAATCCTCGTTGAAGGTCAGGCCGGAGACACGCTCGACGGCGGGCAGGCAGTCTTCCTCGGTGGCGCCGGGATAGACGGTGGATTCATAGATCACGATATCGCCGCGTTTGAGCACCTTGCCGACCGTTTCGGAGGCGGCAATCAGCGGGCGCAGGTTGGGCTGGCGGTGGCTGTCGATCGGGGTGGGGACGGCGATGATATAGACATTGCATTTGGCCAGCGCATCCAGATCGCTGGAGAATTCCAGATGAGTTGCCGATTTGAGGTTCTCGCTGTCGACCTCGCCGGTGACATCAATGCCTGTGCGCAGTTCGCCCACGCGGGGTTCGTTGATGTCAAAGCCAAGCGTGGGCCGCTTTTTCCCGAACTCTACCGCCAGAGGAAGGCCGACATAGCCAAGGCCGATGATCCCGATGTGAAGATCGTCAAGTGCGGGAAGAGAAGCAGGAGATGTCATGTGAGAGCCTTCATGAAATGAGGTGTCGAATAAATGTATCTGTAAGCGATTGTTTGCCCAGTTAGTATGGCCAGACAGCGGTTTTTACAACCCAAACTTTGTGCGGCTCAAGGCGTTGATTATGTGATGTTTACCACCCGTAGGCTGCGCGTGTCACCTGTAGTTGGCGTGTTGGTGAAAAGCGGTCGCGGATCAGCGGGGGGGCAGTGCGGTACACATTCTTGCGCCATTCGATATCCTTGAGCGCGGTGATGACCGCCTCTGACAATGCATCAAGGGAGCGCTCGGTGAGGTGGGCGGTATCGGGGCCTGCAACGGCCTCGGGGATGCCGCCGACGCGCGGTGCCACCACGGGCAGACCGGCAAGCTGTGCCTCGATCACCGAATTGGGCAGGCTTTCGGTGCGGGTGGTCATTACGAAGATGTCCATTTTGGCCAGCCATTCGGGCACGCCTTCGGTGATCAGGCCGGGCAGTTCAAAGCGGTCTGTCAGGCCCAGTGCGGCAATGCGTTTTTCCAGTGCGGCGCGGATCGGGCCATCGCCTACCAGCAAAAACCGCACATCGGGAATGGCCTGTGCCACACGGGCGGCCACCTCGACCCACAGCAGCGGGTCTTTCACGGGGGCAAAGCGGAACACGCTGCCCATCACCGGCGCGCGGCTGGCATCGGGGGCACGGAATGTCACCTCATCAAAGCCGAGGCGGGTTTCGTCGATGGCATTATACAGCACATCCACCCGTTCGGCGCGCACATCCATCGCGCGCGCCCAGTCGTCTGCGGCCTCGCGGCTGTTGGCGGCGATGGTGATATCTGAATCGCGCGCCATCAGCGACATGGCTTTTTCCACCAGATTTTCGCGCAAACTGTCCAGATCGGTGCCCGAGGACTGGTAGCCGCGTGTCATGCTGCCGAATTGCACCAGCGTGGCAGGGCAGCGGCTGAGCAGGGAGGCGGCGGCCATTTCGGCCTGCAAGCCGCCGCGCACGTGCATCACTTCGGGGCGCAGGATGTGGATGGCACGGATGGCGCGGTAGAGATGGCCCAGACCGAACAGGCCGCAATGCTTCGAGATATCATCATAAAGCGGGATTTTGCGCAAACTGTCTTCGGGGTGATCCTCCAGCAACTGGTGGATGAAGTGGCCGCGCGCCTTGCCGCCGTGTTCGTCCATCTCGTAGCTGGACTGGCTTTGTGTGTGCATCAGCAGATCAAGCGATTCAAGTTCGGGGTCGGAACACAGCGAGGCGGCGAGGGCGGCAACCTGCCGTTCGGCACCGCCGATGCCCATCGAATAGGTGCTGAGCAGAACGCGGCGCGGCACTGCTTCGTAGGTGGGTTTGCCCAGCGTGCGGATCTGCGACAGCCAGAAGCGTAGAACAGGCAGGGCGGCGTCTTCGCCTGCTTTGGTGGGAATGGCGTGGCGGTTGAGGTAGATCATCGCGCGCCGCGCCTGTCCTACCAGACCGGCCGAGAGTTTCGAGGTATCGGCCAGTTCCAGCAGTTGCCATGCCTCGCGAAAGCGGCGCAGGCCGATAAACGAGCGCAACCCGACAGTGGCCGATTGCGGATCCTTGGCCCAGTCCCTGATCGGGCCGAGCACCTCAAGCGCGTGTGCGGGGCGGGACGCGGCCCAGAGCCGACCGGCCACCACATCCCGCGGGGCGGTGCCGCGGTCTGCGGCGCGGCGGATCATACGGACATAGCGCGCCGAAACCTGTGTGCGGTCCAGCTGGTTGAGCAGCGAGAAGCGGAAGAAGAAATCATTGAGATTGGCATCGGGGTGGCGGGTAAGCTCGCGCGCCATTTTCAGACCGCCACGTATGTCTTTCTGGGTGCGTTTGATGCGCAGCAACTGGCGCTTGATCTTGGCACTGTCAGGAAAGGCCTCACCGCCTGCGGCCAGCAGCCTGTGATAGCCCGGACTGTTGGCCCGTGAGGTCAGGTTGGAACGGTTGACCACCACTTCGACCGCATCGCAATCCTGCGCCAGCAGATCGCCCCCGTACCCCGAGGCGCAGGCCATGGCCAGCCGCTCGAATGTGTCGAGTTCGGGGTGGCCGGAAAAGGATCTGCACCAGTCCAGAATGTCGAACGGGGTGTCGGGGTCAAACTCCTGCAAACCCGATTTGCGCAGGGCGGCGCCAAATTGCGCGCGGCACGTCGTGGTTTGGGGCAGGCTGCATACAAAATGCTGCAACCGCTCCTGGGATCCGTTCTGTTGCATCTGCCGGTAGGCTCTGGCGAGCAGTTTTTCCAGCGCTTCGGAGGGGGCATCTGCGTGCGCCGCCGCGCGCAACAGTTCCAGCCCGCCCGCGCTGAGCAGCAGCGTTGCCTTGTCCAGCTGGGCCAGAATACGTTCTGCTGCAGGAACATCTTCGGCGGTCAGCCCCGCCTGTGCATCGGTGCAGCACACGGCGCTGATCCGCGCAAGAGTCTGCGCCTGTGTGGCCAGTGCGGGTTTGATCGCACCGGTGTCGGACATATCCATGGCGCGCACCATCTGCCTTGCCTGCACAAACGCGCCTTCTTGCAATGCCGATTGTATTTTTTTGAGATGGCTGGAGGATGGGAGTATCTGGTCGCCGGAATCAAAATAAAATGAGATGTTTCTGTAAGGTAACGCAGTAAGCAAACTTGCGGCTTTCTATTGCTGGAGGGTCGTGCGGGCAAATAACCGGAATTAAATTCAATATGCGGCTTCAATGCAAGAAACAGGACGGGATGATAACTCTGTGTTAACCGACTATACGGCGTTGGCATCCCTACAGTGAAAGTCTGTTCTACATGGTAAATAGCATCACCGACGCCGGTTCTGAACACATCGAAAAGAGTTTCGAAGTCGCCAGCGCACAGTCGAGCAGGGCCCTGTTCTGGCAGGCGCGTTACATGGCGGATGCGGGGTTTTTGCCGCATATGCCGCTGACCTTCTGGCTGATGGATGTGTGCAGACCCTCCACGATTGTCGAAATCGGTACAACATCGGGGCAGAGCTATTTTACACTGTGTCAGGCGGCGGACCGGCTGAACCTGTCGGCCAGCTTTTACGCCTATATCGATCCGCAAGGGCCGGATGCGGCGGCAGTGCAGGAACTGAAGACCTATAACAGCAGACATTATGAGGAATTTTCGCGGATCGGGGTGAAGCCTGCGGCGGATACGCTGCGGCATTTCCCCGACGGTGGTATTGATATTCTGTCTGTGGACATGTCGCTGCCTGGCGCTGATGTGATGGCACTGTGCGACCAGTGGGATCGCAAGCTGTCCCAGCGGGGGGTCGTGCTGTTTCACAATTTTCAGGTGGCGGATGCGCCCGAACGTGAAGAGACGCTGCGCAAGCTGCTGGAGCAGCAGTCGGGCGCAAGTGACCAGGTGGTTTTCGACGAGGGCAGCGGGCTGGCCATTGTGGTGAAGGGCGCGTCTGCGGACATGCGTCTGAAACAACTGGCGGCGCTGAAATTCGGCTCGCCGGAATATAACAATGTGCATCTGGTGTTCCGCAGGCTTGGCAGGGGGCATGTGCATGAATGGTCGGCCACACAGGCCGAAGAGCAGCTCAAGGAATTGCGCCGCAAGCTGAAAGTGGCAGTCGCTGCCCAGACCGAGGCGGAGAAAACCACAGCCGCGCTGCAAGAGCAGATCGACAATCTGAAATTTCTCAGCGCCGAACGCGCCGAGCAGTTGAATGAACATCAGGTGCGTCTGGCAGAGATGCAAAAGGCCCAGACAAGCGGCCTGACACAACGCGAGACCGAGCTGGAAGATGTCCGCGCGCAGCTAGAGACGCTGACCCAGGATATGCGCCAAAAGGATACGCAAATCGAAAAACTGCAAGCCGCAGCAAAAGCACATAGTGCCGAGAAAGCGGCCCTTGAAGCGGCTGTGGCGCAGGCGAAGACGCAGATTGACAGCAGTACTTCGCAAAACAGGGAAACGCGGGCGCAGCTTGAGGCGCTGGAGGCCGAAAAGGCCGATCTTGCCAGCGCATTGACACAGGCGCAGGCACAGATTGAAACGCTGGGCAGTCAGGTCGAGACACAGGCGGCGCAGATGGATGTTATGCGCAACGAAGCGCGCACGCATGATGCTGCGCAGCGCACGGCCCATCACAAAGCGCTCAGCGAGTTGAAAGCGCAAATGGATGACGCCTATCAAGCGCTGGAGGCACGCGCGAAAAGCGAAGCGGAAGCGCGGTTCGAGGAGATCGGCCTGCTGACAACGGGGTTGGAAGCGGTAGAGCTGGAAGCGGAAGAAAAGCTGGAAGCGGCGCAGGCAGCCGCCGCCGAGGCAGAGCGGACATGTGAGACGTTAACGGCGCAGCATGACGCACTGGCAGAGCGCAGCGGCCGTGAACTGGCGGCACTGGCGGCAGAGCTGTCCAGGGCGCGCGAAACGGGCGAAACACATGAAGCATCGGCGCGCGCCTGCCGCCAGAAGCTTGAGGTGGCGCAAAAGAACAGTGCCGATCAGGGCGCGCTACTGGCACGAAAGCAGGCGGAGATCGAGGCTGTTCAGGCGGCAGCGCAACAGGAACGGCACAGGCTGGAGCAGGAAAGAACCGCGTCCGAGACGCTGCTTGCGATCAAGCTGACCCTGCGCGAACAGCAGGTATCGCGTCTGGGGGCAACGCAGGGGTTGCGCGCGCGCGGCGGTGCTGGCCTGAAGGCGCAGATTGCAGCGCTGAATGCAGCACCGTTGTTTGATGCGAAATGGTATCTGGAAACCTATCCCGATGTGCGCGAGGCGGGGCTGGACCCTGCGCGCCATTTCATCACCAGCGGTGTCTATGAGGGGCGCGATCCGGGACCTGATATGCAAACGCTGGCCTATTACGCACAGTACCCCGAGGCGCTAGCGCAGGGAATCAACCCCGTGCTGCATGCGGCGCAGGGCTGAGCGGGCGTTTCTTTGAAACAGGTTTAATTTGTCTTACCGGTGCGGTGGCTCTGGTCGGGTTCTGGCAAGGTGCGTTAACCATAGTGGCGCCGGTATGGATTATTACCGGAGTTCGCCATGTCAGACCTGTCCGCCCGCCTTGCGCTGCCGTATTTGCAGCCGTCCCAGGCCCAGAAACACGTAACCCATAACGAAGCATTGCAGCTGCTGGATATTCTGGTGCAGCTGACGGTAAAGGCGTTTGATGTCGTTACGCCGCCCGCTGCGCCGCAGGCGGGGGATGTCTATGCCATCGGCGATGCCCCCACCGGAGGGTGGAGCGGGCAGGCCGGAAAGCTGGCGGCCTTTACGTCAAACGCGTGGATCTTCATCACCCCGCAGGAGGGCTGGCAGGCGCAGGGCAGCACCGAGCCGCAACCGCGGGTCTGGCGTGCAGGCAGTTGGGAGGCCGGGCTGTCGAACCTGCCAAGCCTGGGCATTTCGGCGGATGCGGATGCGTTCAACCGCCTTGCGGTTTCGGCACCTGCCACATTGCTGAGCCATGCCGGCAGCAACCACCGCGTGAAAGTCAACAAGGCCACCCCTGCCGATACCGCAAGCCTGCTGTTTCAGGACGGGTTTTCGGGGCGCGCCGAGATGGGGCTGGCGGGGAGTAACGATTTTTCTGTCAAAGTGAGTGCGGATGGCACCACATGGCGCACGCCGGTGTTGCTGGAGGCGGGATCGGGGGATGTGCATCTGGCGGATGGTGCTGTGGTGATCGAGGAGGGAGCTGCGACAAATGCCTTGCGGATGCGCAGCAACGGGGATTTTCGGGTGGGCCGCTGGGCTGGCGGGGTAAACAACGGTAACATCCTGCTGTACCCCAATGACCGCTGGCCCAGCATTTCATACATGAGCGGCTCTGGCCGTGTGGGGCGGATTTATTACGATATTCAGCTCAATGACATGACCGTCGATACCGGGACGGGGGATTTGCGGTTTCGCGCCAACGGGCCGGAGACAATGCGGCTGACGGCAGACGGGAAGCTGGGCCTCGGGCTGACATCGCCAGCGCGCCAGTTGCACCTGAAGGATGCGATGCGCCTGCAACCGGGTGCGGCCCCGGCCAACCCGGCTGCGGGTGATTTGTATTTTGACAGCGCCACATCAAAGCTGTGCTGCCATGATGGCAGTGTCTGGCACGACCTGTTCTGAAACGGCGGGGCGGGGGCGGTGTTCAGGCGGGCGGGGTTCAGCCTTTGGCAGTGGCCCAGACTAGCGGCCGCTTTTCGGCCTGACCGTGCTGGATATAATGCAGCAGTGCAGGCCAGCCCGCGCGTGCGACATCGGGATTGGCCAGATAATATTCCATGGAGGAAAACTGCGGCCCGGGATCGCGGCCCTCGAAGGCTCCTGCGCGCAGATAGTGTTCTGCGGCCGATATTCCCAGACCGGCCAGATCGGGATCTCTTGCCAGATACCATTTTGCCTCGAACAGGTCGCTCTTTTGCAGGATGTCGAGCTGTTCTTCCATTTTTGGTGTGCCTTGGACGGGGCCGTTGAACCAGACCGTCTGTCCGATCCGCGCCAGCACCAGTTCGGTGGCGTGGCGGTGTTCCGTCTCTTGACGATAGGTTGCGTCTGTACGCTCGGCGCGTTCAGTGCGTAGGCGCAAAATTTCCGCGCGCAGCATCTGCTGGATTTCAAGAGGATCGGGGCCTGTGCTCATGCGTGTGTACCTGTCATTTCTGATGTGAAGGCTCTTTATCACCGTAAAAGATATATTGCACCTGTCATATTGGGCCTGATACCGCGTGTTTGGCGCAGAGCCCTTGCCCTTCATCCCGGATTGAACAAGAACAAAAGCAGCATCTGTATCGTTGAAACATATGTGTATTGGTAAGCGGAGCATTGAGTGGACAACGATAACCCAGTGAAGGTCGAGCGCGACAGGTTTGACCCTGTCTGGTATCTGCGAACCTACGATGATGTGCGACAGGCCAACATCGATCCGTGGCACCACTATGATACGATGGGGGCCGCCGAGGGGCGGCTGGGGGTGCCGGTGCAGGCGCTGGACCTTGATTTCATGCTGTGGCGCGGATTCGATGGGATGGTGCTGCCGATGCTGCACGATCTGACGCGCGCGGACACCGCCCGGGAGCGTGCGGCGGCGGGGTGGGCGCTGGCGCGCTGGTATTACGACCGTGGCGAGATGGCGCGCGCGCGCGACATGATCGAAGTGTTCTTTGCCCAAAGCTGCAGCGTGCAAATTCCCCGCAACCCCGGCCCGTGGTTGTTGGGGGTGCAGGTGCTGCTGGCTTGCGATGATCCGGACCGCGCGGAAAGTATTCTGGCGACAGCGCGCGCGCATTTTGACAGCCACGCCGATCTGGATCTGGCCGGCATGCTGTGTGACAAATACCGTGGCGGCACGGATGCGCAGCTTAACACCCGTCTGGGGGCCATTTATGAGCGCCATGATCTGGTGCCTGTCTGTCTGGGCAAAGGATCGGGTGCGCGGTTTGACAGGCTGTGCGCAACGGCGCAGGCCCGCGTGGGCGAAGGGCCGGTGGTCAGCGTGATCATGCCCGTCTTTAACGCGGCGGATGTGCTGGGCCATGCGGTGGAAGGGCTGCTGGCGCAAAGCTGGCAGAACCTTGAAATCCTGATTGTCGATGATGCCTCGGATGATGACAGCGTAGAGGTTGCACAGCGGTACGCTTCGCGTGATCCGCGTATCCGTGTGCTGGCGCAGGCGCGCAATGGCGGTGCCTATCAGGCGCGCAACATCGGGCTGGCGGCGGCGACGGGTGATTTCTTTACCGTACATGACGCCGATGACTGGTCCCATCCCGACAAGATAAAGATGCAGGTCAACGCCCTGATAGAGGATACCACCCTGAGCGCTACGGTGACCCATATGGTGCGCGTCAGCGAGGATCTGGACATGACGCGCTGGCGGCTGGAGGACGGCTGGGTCTATCGCAACGTCTCCTCGCTGATGATGCGGATATCGCTGCGCGAGCGGCTGGGATACTGGGACCGCGCGCGGGTCAGTGCGGATACAGAATACTATTACCGCATACAGGCCGCTGACGGGGCGCAGGCGATCCGCGAAATTCTGGAGGGTGTGCCGCTGTCGTTTGCGCGCACCACGGCGCAATCGCTGACCCAGCAGAGCGGCACCCATCTGCGCAGCCAGTTTGTCGGCCTGCGCCGTGATTATATCGAGGCGGCCCAGCGGTGGCACAGACGCGCACAGGATGCAGGCAGCCTGTATATGCCCCAAAACCCCGATGTGCGCCCGTTTCGGGTGCCCGCGGCGATAGCGTCGCAGGACCGCCAGCCGCCCCCGACAGATGTCGACATCCTGCGCGGCTCGCCGCTGTTTGATCCGCAATGGTATCAACTGGCCAATCTGGATGTGCTGTTTGCCGATATGGACCCTGTGCGCCACTATCTGGACGGGGGCGCGCGCGAAAACCGCGATACAGGGCCGGGGTTCAGCAGCGGCGCCTACCGTCTGGCGCAAAAGCTGGACGAAGATGAAAACCCCTTGATCCACTGGGAAACGCAGGGCCGTGCGGGCGGCGGCGGCCCTTTGCCGGTTTTTCAGGGCGAGATCACGGGCAAGGTATCGGTACTGGTGTTTGCCCATAGTGCGGGCAAGACGTTTTTTGGCGCCGAGCGCAGCCTGCTGGATGTGGTGGGGCGGATGGCCGAACGCGGGCTGGCCCCTGTTGTGGTGCTGCCCACGCTGCGCAACCCCGAATATCTGGAACGTTTGTTGCCGATCACCGCTGCCGTTGAGGTGATGCCGCAGCTGTGGCGCTTTGGCAGCCGCGCGCCGCACCCCGATACGTTGATGGTGGCCGCGCGCCTGATTGAAAAATACAAACCCGACACCGTGCATGTGAATACACTGGTGCTGGATGCGCCGCTGGTTGCGGCGCGGGCGGCGGGGTGCGAAACCGTGGTGCATGTGCGCGAACTGCCTGCACAGGATGCGGGCCTGTGCCGTATTCTGGGAACAGACCCCGAAACCCTGCACAAACAATTGCTGGAACAGGCCGACCGGTTTGTGGCCAATTCCGCTGTTGTCGCCGACTGGCTGGCCTGCCCCGAGCGCACGGTGATCCGGCCCAATTCGGTGAACGATGATCTGTTTGATCTGCCCTTCCGCCCCGATGGGCCGCTGACGGTGGGGCTGATCAGCAGCAATGTTGCCAAAAAGGGCATCGGTGATTTCCTGAAAGTGGCGGAACTGGCGCTGGCGGCAGGCAGCACCATGCGGTTTGCCCTGATCGGGCCGCCGACACAGGATCTGCACGTCTTGCAGCCCTTCGCGTCCAACGTGGAATTCCGCGGCTATGCCCGTACCGCGCAACACGCCATTGCACAGACCGATGTGGTGGTCAGCCTGTCGCGCTTTGCTGAATCCTTTGGCCGCACCGTGCTGGAGGCGATGGCCGCAGGCCGCCCTGTGGTGTGCTATGACCGCGGTGCGCCCCCGTCGATTGTGCGCAGCGGCGAGACAGGGTTTGTGGTGCCGGCCGATGATCCGCAACAGGTGCTGGAAGCGCTGATGACACTGGACGCCGCACGCGGACAGCTGATGCAGATGAGCCGCGCCGCAAGGGTGCGCGCGCAGGCGTTGCAAGCACTGGCCAAACAGGACGGTTAGTCCTGTCCGGCCTGCGCTTTGCTGCGGCCGGGGCAGGTTGCCCTACCGCCCTGATAAGTCGTAATAGAGGAAAAATTGTGCCTGCCTGCATCCCTGCGGATGTGTGGACATTTCGCAGCGCTGTATGGAGACAACTATGAAGATCGCCGTATCGGAAGTGTACACTTCCCGCCATCACCCGATCAGGGTCCAGTTCGAGGGCACGCCGGATCACCATGACATCCACCATCGAAGGAAGCTGCGCGAGGCGAATAAGCGCGGCGGCCTGAACATGACAACTGTAGATGTGGATCTGGTCAACGGGGCACGTCTGGATGCTATACACCCCGATCTTCTGGGGTTAGTGACGTTGCTGATTGTGGCGCCGTTCTCGCGCCGCTGCGTCGAGCTGGATTTTCCGGTGAGTAACGGATTTGTCAAAGTTGTGCGCGATAATCTTATCCGGCTGGATGCGCCGATTGATCCTGCACTACAGCGGCGCAAGGTGGGACCCGATGCGCGCCCCGGTCTTGCGTTCAGTGGCGGGGTTGATTCCTGTGCAGCCCTGTCGGTGATGCCAAAAAACACCGTGCCGGTCTTTTTGCGCCGTCGCGTTCCCGAACACGGGGCGGCGGGAAATTACGATGAAAGTGCCGCGCTGATCAGTTGCGAGCGGGTGCGCCGATACGGATTTGACATGCGCCAGATCGAAACCACGCTGGAGTTTATCCGCCGCCCTGTTGGCAATCCGGTGGACTGGTCGAATTCGGCGCCGGCGATCCTTAATGCGGATGCACTCGGGCTGAGCTCGATCTCCTTCGGCTCAATTGCAGAATCTGTTTTCTCGACCGGCGGGTCGCGGTTTTCGGATATGCGCAAACGGGCGGTCTATGCCAAATGGGCGCCGATATTCGAATATTGCAACATCCCCATGTCATTTCCCACCGCATCGCTGAGCGAGGTGCTGACATCAAAGATATGCGGAGTCTCCGAGTATGATTTCCTGCCGCAGTCCTGTGTCAGGGGCAGACCGGGTGAACCGTGTCACAACTGCTTCAAGTGCTTTCGCAAAGGTTTGGTGGAGGCTGCACTGCGCGAGACGGCCCCGCCGCCTGTCCTGATCGAGAACGCACAGCGTAGCCGTGAAATTATGGGTAAACTGGCCGAAGTCCCTATTCATCACGAGATTGTGCTGTCATGGGCGATGAAAAACAGACACCTTGCGCAAGATGCGTTGACCGACGGTCTGCGCCGGAAACTGGAGGTTGTTACCGCCTACGGGGACTCGCTGAATTTTGTCGGAAAATACTATCCCGCAGGTATGGCCTATACGGTTGCGCCGATGCGCGAGGAGGTGGAGGCAAACATTGCACGGTTCTGTGATCCCATGACCCCGCAAGAGGCGGATCATTTCGAGGCATGGAACGCCAAAGGATTTGTGACCGACCCGTCTTATATAACGGGGGCACAACAGCTCGATACAATGCTGGAACAGGTGGGCTAGCGCGCGTCAGCGCATCCACGGCGGCAGTGCGCCTTTCATGATGTGATCGTAATGTTCGATCGCACGGGCGACTTTTGCGTAATAGAAAAACCGCCCGTTTTGTAACACCACACCTGAAGTGCACATGCGCTCCAGCTGGGCCATGGAGTGGGAGACAATGATTGCACCCGAGGTGCTGAGGCGTTCATGCAGGATGGCCTCGCTTTTGGCCTTGAACGAGCCGTCGCCAACGGCGGTGATTTCGTCAATCAGGTAGGTATCGAACTTGACCGCCATGGACATCGCAAACGCAAGCCGCGAGCGCATCCCCGAGGAATAGGTGCGCACGGGCTGTTCGAAATGCGCGCCCAGTTCCGAAAACTCGCGCGCGAAAGCGCACATATCGTCAGTATCGATGCCGTAGATACGGGCGACAAATTTCACATTCTGCGCGCCTGTCAGATCGCCGTGAAACGACCCGGCAAAACCCACCGGCCATGACACCGACCCGTGCGGAATGATCTCTCCGCTGTCGGGGGAAACCGACCCCGCGATCATCTTGAGCATGGTGGATTTTCCCGCCCCGTTCGATCCGATCAGCCCGATGGTTTCACCCTTCGGGAAGGTGAAGTTGATATCGCGCGCCACCACTTTGATGTGACCGTTCAAGCGATACGACTTATGCAGGCCGCGCAGTTCGATCATGGGCTAGCGCCGGTCGCGGACAGAGTAATAGACCAGCACGCCGATGCTCCAGATCAGCAGCAGGAAAAACGCGGTGATGGCGCTGAAAATAAACCTGTCGGGATAGCGTGCCGATTGCGGCATGCTGGGATGTGTGTAGGGGGCCAGATAGCGGTTTTGCCGCTCGGCTTCCGCGATGGCGCTGTCCAGTGCGGCAAGCGCCTTGAGGTAGGTTTGCTGGGCATACTCCAGATCGACTGTCAGCCGCTCGAATTCGCCTGCAAGGTTGGAAAAGTTGATCCCGCCTTCACGGCTTTCGGAGGTTTTGCCGAATTGCGCGCGCTCGATATCGATAAGGTTTTCGATTACCGTAATGCGGCGCTGTTCGGTGACCATGCGCCGGTCGGTGTCGCTCATCCCTTCCAGCAGCAGCAGGTTGAGATCAATCCGTGCCTTGGCAAGCTGCTGTTCGAGCGAGTTGAGAATCCCGATCTGCCCCTGCACTGCCGCCTCCAGATTGATGGTGCGGTTTTCGGAGCGGAACTTTGTCAGCGCCTCGCGCGCCGTGCGCAGCCGTGCCTGCGCGGTTTCCAGATCAACCCGCGCATAGCGGGTGTTGTTGTCGCGCGCGATGGCCGACAGCCTGTTGATCAACAGCGAGCTTTCCTCAACGATCTGTTCGGCAATCTGCTTGGCGTCTTCGGGGCGGAAAGCATGCACACGCAACTCGATCAATGCGGTGCCCTGATCATAATGCAACTCGACCATACGCCGCCAGTAATCCACCAGATCCTCGATCTGGCCGGTGGGGCGGTAGGCAAAAACCGGATCGAAGGCGGGCACGGTATAGGCCTCGACCAGATCGATTTTCTCCAGCACCCGTTCGACCATGTCCTGACTGTGAATGAATTCGTTCAGGATGTCGGTGTCTGATGAAGATGTGCCCGACACGCTTGACAGGCTGCCCAGCAGATCGGCAGCCGAGCTTAGCTCCTCGGCGCGCACGGCAAAGCCTGCCTTGGAGATATATTGATCGGATGCGATGGTAAAAAGATAGAAAATAGTCACGGCAAGAGGTGCAAGCACCACCAGAATAAAGCTCGCCAGCATCCATGCATGGCGTTTGCGCGGACGTGCCGCACCCGCACTTGGCGGAACGCGGTTTGGTTTGCCTTGGGGTTTTTGCGCGCCGGCCTTGGCAGCGGCGGGGGCCTGTTTTGCAGCGGGCGCAGGGGGTGTTTGTTGTGTAATCGGAACAATCCTTTTGGCCACAGCCCTGTCAACGGGCGATAACAAGCTCTTTAGCGATGCATCGGATTTTACGCCTCGCTATGCAAGGAAAAATCTCTTACCACACAAGACCAGACGGTGATACCAAAAGAGTGCAGAGCGGATATGGCAGAGCCTAAACCATCGTTGGATGCAGGTGTACCCTATGGCGGGGTGCGGTTGCCTGCGCGCCGCAAGGCCGCCTCCGTGCGCGCGGTTCTGGCGTTGATCCTGCGTGAAATGTCAACATCTTACGGCCGCTCTCCGGGGGGGTATATCTGGACAATCATCGAACCGGTCGGCGGTGTGCTGGTGTTGTCCTTTGTCTTTTCGTTTCTGTTGCGCAGCCCGCCTTTGGGAAGCAGTTTTCTGGTGTTTTACGCCACGGGCATGTTGCCGTTTCTGGCCTATAGCGCGATTTCCAACAAGATCGCGGCGGCGATCCAGTTTTCCAAACCGCTGCTGGCCTATCCTTCTGTCACCTATATCGATGCGCTGGTGGCGCGGCTGGTTCTTGAAACGATGACCCAGCTGATTGTAGGGCTGCTTATCTTTACCTTCATCCTGACATGGACCCAAGAAGCCGTGAGCCTTGATTTCGGGGCCATCGGGCTGGCCTGTCTGATGATTGTTGCCCTCGGGGTGGGGATCGGCCTGACCAACAGCTTTCTCAACAGTATGTTCCCGATCTGGACAACGCTGTGGGCGGTGCTGAACCGGCCTTTATTCCTGATCTCGGGTATTTTCTTTCTGGTCGAGCCGCTGCCCGAAAAATTCCGCGATATTCTTTTATACAATCCGCTTGTTCACATTATCTCGACCATGCGGTCGGGGTTCTACGCAACATATGACGCGCCCTATGCATCGCCGGCCTATGTCTTTACCTGTGCAATTATACCCGCTGCACTGGGCATGTTGCTGCTGCATCGCTACCACAAAGATATTCTTGAAATATGACCGGAACGTCAGCGAATTGCGCAGCCATGCCCGAGTTGATATGGCAAACAAAATTTTAGGATTACCGGCATGGCTTCAAATTCGGCGCTGCGGCGCGCGCTGCGGTTTTTACGCATCTTTTTTCTGGGACCGAATGAGCGGGCCGCATTGAAAGCCGGGCGCAACAGCGGCCTGTTCGATCCGGTTTATTATCGCGGGGCCTATCCGCAGGTGCACCCGCTGTTCCGCCCGTTTTTGCTGCGCCATTATATCGTGTACGGCGAGAGCATGGGATACCGCCCGAACCCCGATTTTTCACCATCGGCCTATCTGCGCTATAACCCCGATGTTGCCACGCAGGGCACTTCGCCGTTTTTGCATTATGCAACGTCGGGCCACAAAGAGCAGCGGATCACCAAAGAACTGCCCAAGGTCGAGGAACTGCCGGAGGTGCTGTCGCCCAAGCTACGCTTTGATTCCTCGCGTGTCCGCTCGGATGTGGCTGTGGTCATGCACATCTACTACCCCGACCTGTGGCCCGAATTCAGAGCCAAGATCGGGCGGCTGGACATCGAACACGATCTTTTTGTCACGCTGACCTATCGTGGTGACGAAACAGAAGAACTGGCCGCGCAGATCCGCGAAGAGTTTCCCGATGCAACCGTAGTGCCGCTGGAAAACCGTGGCCGTGACATCCTGCCGTTTCTGGCGCTGGTGAACGCCGGTATGCTGAGCCGCTACAAGGCGGTGTGCAAAATCCACACCAAAAAATCGCCCCACCGCGAGGATGGTGAAAAATGGCGCCGCCACCTGATTGACGGTGTGTTGCCGGATGAGGGTCTGAAAGGCCTGTTGGAGACGTTTATCGCCGATGAAAAAGCGTCCTTCTGGGTTGCGGACGGGCAGCATTTTGATGACACGAAATGGTGGGGCAGCAACCTTGAGATCACCCGCAGCCTGTTGCGCCGGATCGAGGTGGAAATCACCGGCAAGCGGTTGTCGTTTCCGGCGGGCTCGATCTACTGGATGAAACCGGTGATCATTGATCTGCTGCGCGCAATGCGGCTGAATGCAGAACAGTTCGATCCCGAAATGGCGCAGGTTGACGGCACGCTGGCCCATGCGCTGGAACGCACGATGGGCTTTTTGTCGGATGTGGCCGAGCTGGAAATACGCCAGACTACGCAGGTGGCCCAAATTCGCGACGGGCAGCTGAAAACAGGCTCTGATACGGGCAAAATGACCCGTCCTGCGTTTGTCAGCACATTTTATCTGCCGCAGTTTCACCCTTTTCCAGAAAACGATGCGTGGTGGGGCAAGGGCTTTACCGAATGGCGCGGCACGGTGACGGCATTGCCGATGTTTGCAGGCCATACCCAGCCGCTGCTGCCTACGGATCTGGGGTTTTATGATCTGCGCGCCACCGAGGTTATGGGCGAGCAGGCAGCACTGGCGCAGGCGCACGGGATCGATGCGTTTTGTGTCTATCACTACTGGTTCGATGGCAAACGTCTGATGGAAACGCCGCTGGACAAGCTGCTGGAGCGCCCCGAGATCGATTTTCCCTTCTATCTGTGCTGGGCCAACGAAAGCTGGCGGCGCAACTGGGACGGGTTGTCGGGTGTGGTGTTGATGGGGCAGACCTATCAGGACGGGTTCGAGCAGGCGCTGGTAGAAGACAGTCTGAAATATATGCGTGATCCGCGCTATATGCGCCCTGACGGCACACGCCCGCGCTTTGTGATCTATCGCCCCGAAGACATGCCCGATCCGGTGGGCAGCGTGGCGCGGATGCGCGATGCGTGGAAGGCCGCCGGCATTGGCGAGGTCGAACTGGGGGCGGTCTGTTTCCACATTGGCGGCGAAACACCCGTGGCGGATGATCTGTTCGATTTCTGGGTTGAAATGCCGCCCCATGGCATCGTGACTTCCGATGATTATCTGTTCGGCGGGCCCGAAGGCAACAAGCTGGACCGTGAGGTGCATGGCGGCTTCAAGGGGCTGGTTTACGACTACAACAAGGTGATCGATAATTCGGTATCGCAAAGCTATGTCAAAGGTCTGCCCGACAATACGATCTGCGGTGTCATGCCCAGTTGGGACAACACGGCGCGGCGCGGGTTTTCGGCGCATATGGCTTACGGCGCCAATCCGGCGCGGTTCGGCGTCTGGCTGGACCAGATGATGCGCCACCGTGTTGCCGGTTCTTACCGGAATGAGATGTTTGTAAACGCGTGGAACGAATGGGCCGAAAAAGCAGTGATGGAGCCTAACGCGGTTTACGGGGATGTGGCCCTGCGCACGCTGGGCAGCAAGCTGGGAAAGGAAACCTCCTGATGTCCAAGGTTGTTCTACACATCGGCACACATAAAACCGCCACCACCACCATACAGGACATGTTTCACAAAAACGCCGGACTGCTGGAACAGCACGGTGTTGTCTATCCGCGCATCGGGCGGGTCACGGGGCATCACGGGCTGGTCTATGACTGGGGGCGGTTGCCGCCGGTATTCCAGCTGGAGGTCAGCAGCCTGGATGCGCTGACATGGATCGCGCGCGAACATGCCCACAAAAAGGACGTTACAGTTTTTCTAAGCTCGGAAGAGTTTTCGCGCGTCGATCCGGATGTGGCGGTTGATTTTGCCGCCGTGCGTGAAAGGCTGTCCGCCTTTGACGAAATCGAAGTGGTGTGTGTCTTGCGCACGCAGTGGCGGTTCCTGCAATCGGTTTATCTGGAGCTGAGCCGCAACCAAAATCCGGTGCGCCCCCCCAAGATTGTGGCAAATGCCATCGAGAAGGGCATGTCGCTGGGGCTGGCAATGGATTACAATATCATTCTTGACCGGCTCGAACAGTTTTTTGCTCCCGAAGAAATCACGCTGCTGGATTTCGACACGCTGTGCGCATCACAGGACGGTATTGTCGGTGCGATGCTGCGCCATCTGGATGTGCCTTTGGGGCTGGCCGATCTGGAGGCTGTGAACAATGGCAAATCCAACGTTTCGCCGCAGCCGCTTGCCACATGGTTGAGCAATATCATGACCGAACCGGTGCGCCCGCCGCAGTGGTTGGTCAATCACGCGACCAAAGCCTTTGAGGAAATCTGTCCCAAGCCGTTTCGTCCCTGCCTGTTTTCGGGTGCGGAATTCAATACGCTAGCAACCCATTTCAGGCCCCTCAATGACCGCCTACGAGAGCGGCGCAAAGCACTACAGCCTGATTTTGCTATCACGCAACCCGTGAGCAAGGAAATTACGCTATTCCGCCATCAGGTGCCGATTACAGTCTCTAACAGGGTTATTCGCTTGTTGGTGATGGACCGTATCCGCGCTGAAAAGAACGAAAAAAAGCAGAATTGACACCAGTTTATTCCCAGATGGCCTGATTGCGGCTAAGCTCACATTTGATTGTTTTGACCCTCACTGGATTTTCCACATGAAAAAACCACTGCCCGAAGTAAGCCCCAATACATGGGAATTCCTACGTGATCCGATGATAGCTCCGACAGGGTTTCGTGAATATGATGCCCGCTGGCAGTACCCCGAAGCGATCAACCTGCCGGGGATTACGGCATTGGGCATGGGGCTGGGCACACAGATGCGCCGCCGCGGGATCGCGCCTGTGATAGCTGTGGGGAACGATTACCGCGATTATTCGCTGAGCATTAAAAACGCGCTGATGCTGGGGCTGATGCAGGCTGGCATTCATGTGCGTGATATCGGGCCGGCTCTGTCACCGATGGCCTATTTTGCGCAGTTCCATCTGGACGCGCCTGCGGTTGCGATGGTCACGGCAAGCCACAACCCCAACGGCTGGACCGGTGTGAAAATGGGGTTTGAACGCCCGCTGACCCATGGCCCCGACGAGATGGACGAGCTGCGCGATATCGTGCTGAACGGCGAGGCAGAGGCCCACGCCGGTGGATCATACGAATTTGTGGAAGGTGTGCGCGAGGCCTATCTTGACGATCTGGTCGGTGATTTTAAAATGACCCGCAAGCTCAAGGTGGTGTGCGCCACGGGCAATGGCACGGCAGCGGCCTTTGCGCCCGAGCTGTTCAAACGTCTGGGTGTGGAAGTGGTGGAAAGCCACAACACCCTTGATTACACTTTCCCCCACTACAACCCCAACCCCGAAGCCATGGAAATGCTGCACGACATGAGTGCAAGCGTGCGCGCGTCGGGCGCTGATTTTGCGCTGGGGTTTGACGGTGACGGTGATCGCTGCGGCGTGGTCGACGATGAAGGCGAAGAAATTTTTGCCGACAAGATGGGCGTGATCATGGCGCGCGATCTGTCGGGCATTTATCCCGGTTCCACCTTTGTGGCCGATGTGAAATCTACCGGATTGTTTGCCTCCGATCCGGTGTTGCAGGCCAACGGCGCCAAGGCCGATTACTGGAAAACCGGACACAGCCACATGAAGCGGCGGGTGAAGGCGCTGGGTGCGCTGGCGGGTTTCGAGAAATCCGGCCACTACTTTCTGGCAGAGCCGATCGGGCGCGGCTATGACTGCGGCATGCGGGTGGCCGTCGAGATCTGCAAGCTGATGGATCGTAACCCCGACATGAAAATGTCGGACCTGCGCCGCGCGCTGCCCGTTACCTACGCAACGCCTACCATGTCACCCTATGCCGCAGACGAGGATAAATACGATATCCTCGCGCGGCTGGTGAAAAAGCTGGAAGGGGTGCGCGAAATGGCAGGGCGCAAGGTGGCTCAGGTGGTCACCGTCAACGGCGCGCGGGTCATCCTGGATAACGGCAGTTGGGGTCTGGTGCGGGCTTCGTCCAATACCCCCAATCTGGTGGTGGTCTGCGAAAGCTCTGAATCGGAGGCGGAACTGCGCGCGATCTTCAAAGAGATCGACGATGTGATCCGCACAGAGCCTGATGTAGGTGAGTACGACCAGACGTTTTAGAGCCAACGCCGGTGAAATGCCGCAGCGGTTACAGGATGTTGTAGGTGCTGCGGTTTTGCCGGGGACGAAAATCGCAAATATTTAACATAATTTACCTTATAAATAGATTTTCATGGCTGGGTGCGCGCTACTTTGAAGTACGAATCCTGTTAGAAAACAATAAGGTATCTAACAGGTGGAATATCGCATGGGAGCCGTTTATTCGCAACTTTCACTTCAAGAACACCGCAGAATTAAAGACTGGTAGCTTACAAAGTTCGCCGTTGCCGAGATGGCTCGGGTTCTGAAGCGGCACAAATCGACGATCTTTCGCGAGAGCAAACGCAATTCGGTGCGCTTTAACGTTTAACCGGAGCTGAATCGCTACTGTGCGCTCTGCGCTCAAGACAGATATGAAGACCGCCGTGCGCAGCGGTTTTGATACCGGATGGGCGCCTGAACAGAACGCTGGGCGCATGCGATTGGAGCGTCATCCGATGCGGGTGAGCCATGAGACGATTTACCGATATGCGTATTCCAAGGATGGGCGCGCCGAGAAGTTTTAGCGACACCGACCCAACCGCAGGTCAAGTGGCATGGCCAAGCAGCATGGTCGGAAATTTCTTTATGAGTTGGCCATAAAACATCGACCCAAGGTCATTGTTGATCGCTCGTAGTTCGGTCACTGGGAGTGTGATTTAGTCATGTTCCACAAAGTTTGGCAAAGCCAACGTCACTTATTTGGTCGAGCGTGTCACGCGCTTTGCCATGGTCCTCAAGAACCCTGACAAGCAGTCCAAACCCGTCATGGAAGGTCTGATTGACGGCCTTTCATCTTTCCCTGCCCACGCGCGTCAATCTATCATATTTAATTACGGCACAGAGCTCAGTGCTTGGTAGCATATGAACGACGGTCTTGGCGCTGACCCGTGGTTCTGTGATCCGTCTGCGCCTTGGCAAAAAAGAACCGTGGAGAACACCAACAACCGGTTGCGCCGCTACCTTCCCCGTAAGTCTGATCCTACGGCGTTCACAAATCGATATTTGAAGTCGATTTGTGAACGACTCAACGCAACGCCCCGCGAATATCTAGGCTATCAAACGCCAGCGCAGGTGTTACGCACAATGCTTGTAGAAGGAGCATCATCATCCTGATACCCTCCAGCTACAGAAATTAGGCTTCGCCGTGAGTTCTCACACATTCCAACTGGGTTGCGTAATTTCCCCTGTCTTGCTGGAAAGAATGGGAATTGAACGGGACCAACGTCTAAGAAGCTTGGAACACCTCATTATTCAATGAGCCCTATCCCGGCGTAGGATATTCATCCACGTTACAACCATGCCCTTCCGTGGACGCATCATCTAAATTCATGGTTGTTGTCCGGGGTGTTGGTCCTGACAGACGGGATGTGGCATTTGACCCCAGCGGCCTGAGCATCTGTATCTTGTCTGTGGAAAGGCCTTCTAAATATGCCGGGTCAAACTCAACCCCATCGATCCACTTTTCTCCTACGGCCCGCTTCAACATTGGTGTGACCTTCACGATCAACAAGGGCGCGCACGTCAGCGTGACCACGGCTTTCGACCTCACAGCCTGACCAGCTCGCTGATCAATCGGCGCCCCCATATTGATCTCCAGCCGTGGCGGCCATCCGCCTTGTCCGTTTGTAAACCGCAGCCCCACCCGCGCGCCTGGATCCACCTCAGCCACTGCGGTTCGCAAAAACCTCAGGAGTCTTGCGCGGGTATCTGGCGCTGGGGTGCGCCCAACCACTCGTGGAGCTCGGCAAGCATCTGCATCTGCACCTCCTGTTTTGTCGTGAGGATGTTCAGCTTGGCCTCCAATGCTGGTGACAGCTTCCCCTTTTCCACGTTCAGCGCTTTCACCGTTTTCTGCAGCTCGTACGCGATCTGCGCCAATGCTTCGATCACATCCCCGAGCCGGCCCGCCGTCTCGTCGTAACTGCCCTCCAGCAGGGCGTGCAATGGCGTGATCAGTTGGATCAACTCCGTCAGCCTCAGTTCGATCAGCGTAGGTGATGTCGATTGTGTCTGTTCCATTATAGTCCTTCAGGGCAGTACACGTGTCTGCCAGTGTGTGTAAAAGCGTGTCCGGAAGGGCGGCGCCGATTCGTTTCAGAATCAGGCGCGCCCTTAAGGTAGCGGTCAGGCCTTTGATCCGGGCGCCGAGATGGCCAACGAGATTTTCGGCAAGAACGGGCGCAGCAAGCTGTGCAAATCTGCGACGGATGCTTCGTGCTGCTGCAATTGCCGTGTCAAATCGTCGATTTTCGCGCTCATCGCCGTGTCGCGCGCCCGCGCTTCGGCGTGCATCTGGTCCAATGTATCGAGCAAGGCGCGCTCCATCGTGGTCAGCTTTGGTTTCATGGGGGTGGGGTCCTTTTGATAAAAGGTAAAGATGATGCTTTGACGGAATGGTCAGCGGCGCATTATCCGGCCGCGCGTATTGATACTGTGTCGCCGACCACGCCTGCTCCGGCCATTGCTTCAGACCATACCGGCTGCGGTTAAACGCAGCACGGCGGTTCCACAGGATCTGCAGCCGATCCCCGGCGGAGGTCAGAACGCGTGCCCGTCCCCTGCGCGCAGCCTCAAGTTCTTCTGCGGCCTCTGCCCCTTGGTATTGCCCAAAGCTTTCTTCAAAGACGGCGCCCGTCAGCCGCATCCGGTCCCGCAGTGTTGCGCCCACCGGTCCGATGGTAACCGACTTGGATGTGACCCCATGGACAACAAAGCCGGAGTGCCCGGAGTGCCTGTCCAGCCACCCCAACACGCCCGCCCGATCGCGGATGCCCCCCGCATCAACCGCTGCGACAATCTCATCGATGAGCTTGCGGCGCGCATCCGTGGGCGGGGCCACTCCCGCGCGGCGGCTCTCCGCCTCAAGCTTCAACATCCAGTCCGGCAAAACCACGGCGCGGCGGTTTGCCGGATCCTCGGGATCGGCCCAGCCGTATTTGTGGTTCAACAGGTCCCGGACGGCGTCCCAGGTTTCCCGGCTCACTCTTCCGGGCGGTGCCGGATTGAACCCGCGTTGGCGTCCATCAGGCCCCCTGATCCACCGTGGCACGGCGATGTTGATCTCCAATGTCCCCGTGTGCGTATGTGTTGTTGCATAGATTGGTGCGCGCGCCTCTGTCGGCACACCCGCCAGCGCCGTATCGATCCAGAGCCCGAGCGCCTGATCCGCACCAAACCGGGCGTCCGGATCACCATCGTTAAAGGCCGCCACATCGATGTCGTCTGCCGCAAACGACAGCACGCAGGAGGCATAGCGATGCACACAGGTGCTGGACCGGATCGCCATGTGCAGCAGTGCCGCATCCCCGCGCAAAATTTCAGGGGCAGGATGGCGGCGCACAGGTTCCATGCGACCGTTTGCCAAACGCTTCATGACAACGGCCGCATCAAAATAATCGCTCAGGGCCCGCGGACCATCCGCCTGCCCCGCCGTGCCACTATGCGGCGACCACCCGATCAACATCGACCACCCTCCGCGTCGTCATAGGCCTCGTCCTGTTGGCCCGCCTGCCAAGGCATGACCTGATCCCGGACCAGCCGCTCAAGCTCCACGAGCGAGGCCGCAATCTGGAGGGGCTGTGAGGGATCATGTTCCGCATCCCGCGCGTCTCTCATCGATCTGGCAATATATTCTAGCTGCTGCGTCACCATGCTCAGGAGTTGAACGTTGCGCCGCCAGTCGTTGCGGTTCACGATTCGCCCCCCAGCGTGCAGGGACAGCAGATACTGGCTCGCCGAGAGGCCGGCATGGGACGCCGCGGCGGTCACATCCGCGCGCTCCGCATCGGTTACATAGAGCGCGTCCCACCGCTTGCGGCGCGTAGACGGGTCTTTGAGGGGACGTGCCATGGGAAACCTCGGTGCTGCGGATCATAAGGTTTTACCCCCGCGGTGCGAGGAGCCTTGCTGGTCTACGTATTCAAAGGTTCAGCACCTCTAAAGCACTTACACCGCATCCCGCCACACCACCTGCGCACCGGTTTGCACGGGGCGCACATTGGGTTGCACTGGCCCCGCATCGGTCCTGCACCCCGGATTTGGGGCGCCTCTATCCACAGGAAACAGCTTTTTGCCCCAAGTCTGGGGGTCAAAAATCTCAATTATTTACCGTATGTTAAGGGCAAGGACCAACATCAATAACGGACGCAAGACATGACCGACTCCATAGACACCGACCTGGCAGACCGCCTGCGCAGACATGCCGCAGAGGCCAGGCAAGAACCTGCAAAATCGATGCTCGAAAAGATCATCGCAGAGCACAGCATCATCCTTGAGCTGCGCGGCAACGGGCATTCGACCCGCCAGATCAACATATGGCTTGCGCGCGAAGGCATCCATATCGGCGAGGGCACCCTGCGCAACTACATCCCCCGGATCATTGCCGCCCTGCACCAAGCCCGCCAAGCCGGCATCGAGACCCCGGATGATGCAGACCTCCTGCGCATCTGCCGGGATCTGGAGCGCACAAAAGCTGCTCGCCTGAACGCCCCTCGGGCAGTCCATGGGTATTCACGCACGCCGCCGGTTTCATACCCACAGGGCAATACATCACCCTCCCCCGCACGCCCCCATACCCTTCTCACAATCCGGTCGAACCATGACCTCTAAAAACGGAAAGCCTATACAATGACCAACATCCCGACATGCCGCTCCACCCTGATGATGACCACATCGCAAAAAGGCGGCACCGGCAAAAGTTTTCTGGCCTGTGCCCTCTTGGATTTGTTGCGTACGCTGAACCATCCGACCGCCGCTTATGACGCAGATGGGACCAACGGAACCCTCTCGGCCATGCACGCATCTCGCGATGACGATGGAATTCTCCTCAATGCTCAGGATCCACTTGAAGGCGTGGTCGCCTACAACGTCCACAACGACAGCCGCACCATTCTGATCGAGTCCGGTGAGCGCCACATGGGGTTGATCCTGCACGATCTCGCGGGCGGCTCCCTTGCAGATCTGCAGCGGATTTTTGATGATGAAGAAGATGGCCTTCACAACCTGTTCACCGTCTTTGCAGATCTGGGTATTCACCCGGTGTTCTTTCACCTCATCACCCCTGACACCGCCACGATCCAGTCACTGGCATTTGTTCTCGACATGATGGATCGGCTGGACGGGCTTGCGGCCAATGCCAGCCACATCGCTGTTCTGAATCACCGCGGCCTGCTGAAGCAGGCGGACTTTCTGTTCTGGTATGGGTTCGAGCAAGCAGACGGGCAAAGGACGGGTGGTAAAACCCGTGACCGCTTGCTGGCACATGGGGGCGTTGAGATGATTTTGCCGCACATGGATGAGCGCACCCTCGCCCTTGTCAAAAACAGCACCCTGCCCCTCTCACAGGCCATTCACGATACCCAGTTCAAGGTCACCGATCGCCAGCGGATCAAGCTGTTTATCGACGCCTTTGCACAGGCGCTCACCCCCGAAGTGCGCGATATTTTGGGGGTGCAATATGCCTGATAAACCTTACGATCGCCTCGATCACTTCTTTGCCGCATATAGGCTGATCTACGAGCAGAAAAAGAAAATCCGGGCACGTGTTTACGCGGCCGGATACGGTCCGGATGATCCCTTGGCCATTCTGATCGCTCAGGATAGCATCTTGGAAGACAGGCTGGTCTCTATTATCAGGGCGCTGAACATATTTCCAAAACAGATTGAACGGTCCACAAGCACCTTGTCAGCAGAGGTCTCCGACAAGATCACCAAGGATATTGACCGCCGCAATGCCGGGTTCCTCAAGGGGCTGCGGGCACAGGTCGGAGATGACGTAGACCGCGCCATCCAGCAGTCCGTGGCAAAAGCCGACATCCGGTTCTTCCGGCGGGCCGCCCTGCATCTGGCGCTGGTCATCCTGCTAACCGCAGGGCTGGCAGGTTTTTTTGGCTATGTGTCTGGGCGGGTGGATACCCGCACTATCGCGGCTGATGGTGCCGCGGTGGCGACACGGCCGGATGCCACAACCTGGCTCAAGATCATCACCAGCAATCGGAATGTCGATGCTGTCCTTCTGGAACATTGCTATAATGACGGACCGAAAAGTCTCCCTCAGGCCAGCGGCCGCGAAGCCTGCGCCGTGCCGTTGTTCGTAGATGCCGGTGAGACCCCTTCCCTCGGGACCACGGCCGCCTACATGGAAAGCCTGTTCGTCTGGGTGCCCTCCAAGATCACCGCATGGGTTTTGGTGCTGTCCAGCCTGTGCGCCGGGGCGGGCCTCGGAGTCACACTCTTGCAGGTGACCCGGTGGGTCAGGCGAAAGGATCAGGAGTGACAGACAGAACCAACGCGTATCTGCCCTCGGTTCGACAAGATATCCATATGACACCGGGGGCCGCTTTAATGGCTGAACACCATACTTACTGCAGCACAAATACCATCGGAACGCGGTCGGCGGCCCCGTCCACCGCAAACAAGCCGATCTCGCGGTTGATGCTGTTGATGCCGGACGTATTCTCCAGCGGGTCATATATCGGGGTACCTTCGCGCACCTCCCCAGCCCCTGCCGCATAGGCGGAGACGCCCCGGATACCAATGTATTTTGGTGTATCACCCTGTTTCAGGGACTCCGCATCATAATCAACCTTCGTCGCAAAGCCGTCAAACGCGGCAGTGTTGTTTGACACAAAGGCTTCAAAAACCTTCTTCGGGGATCCGGAACGCTCGAGTTCGATGACGCCGTACGCCCGGCTCAGGACATGGCCGCTGTCCGAAGGTGAGAACTGCAGCACCGCACATCGATCAAGCACGTGCGGCGTATAACAGGCAAGTCCCGGGCCGGCTCCTTTGGTGCTGAGCATATCAACTCCATTCAGATCCACCTTAAAGCCCCGCGTTGTGCGCCATGCGCCGTCCACCTGCTGAAGATAGACATTGAAAGGCCGGGTTGCATCATGTGCCTCGTCCCTGATCAGGGCACTTGCGTCATATTGATAGGCAATCACCTTGCCGCTGCTCAGATAGGCAAAGTCGTCGCTACCACTGAACGGATAGCTGTCCTGCAGGAGCGCTTTTGCCTCTTCCCACGAAGTGCCCAGTGCCGGAATGCCCGCAGCCTGAGTAATGTGCTGCGCGATATCCACCACCATGTCCGCCGCCTCCGCGGCAGGCAGGTGTGCGTCCTCGGTTGCAGTAAATTCACCAACCACCAGACCGTCCCGCGCCGTGTAGACGACTCTCGAGACAAATCCCTCAAAGGTGCGGGGCCGTGTTGTCGAGGTCTCGATATTGGTCAGGGTCACATCCGCCGCCAACGGTTGCGTGCCAATGCGGTCGCGCAGGGCTTTGCCCTCATCACGAGTTGCCGCGAATATGCGGTATGCATCGAAGTTCCGGAAAAACAGCTTATTGACCCCAATGGGAAAATGCATGTTCGGCACGAACAGGTTTACCGGAAACCCTTCATCTGCGGTGCTGTAATCGCCAAGCGTTGCGTGGATCGTCACGGTGATTTCAGCATCACCAACATCGATGTCGCCCTGCTGCTGTTTCAACACGTCAACCAGCTGTGCCATCACCTCTTCGCGGTCGAATTCATCTGCCGAAAGATAGGCCGGATCCTGTTTGGCGATCATTTCATAATCAGGCTGTGTGCCTTCGACGGCCTTGAAAAACCGTCCCCACCACGCAGAGTCCGGATTGGAAAACGTCTCGGCACAGGCAGACGAGGCCAAGGGTCAGTGCGGTTCTTGAGATCATGGAGATATTCCTTTTTTGGATAAAGACATGTGTTTTGGCGCACGATTGCGGCCGTGCTCTCTGACACTGGGCCATCCGAGTTCGGTGGGGGTGATCAGATTTGCCGGTCGTCCGTCAGAATGTTGAAAAGGGCGATTGCGCGGTCTTTTTTCAAATTGCGGCCGAGCCTTACCGTCTTGGCGCCATAGCGGATCATCACGCGGTACCGCATTTTGGCTGATGAGCGTCCAATGGCAAGGCTGGCACCGGCCATTGCGGAGGTCGTGGCATGGGCCATGGCACCCATCGCGGCTGTTGAAGTACCGGCAATTCCTGTGCCACCAAACACGAACATTGGCTGACCGGTCAGCATGACGTCCTTATCCATGGGGTTGTCGATGAAGACTTCGGACACGCGCTCCAGATCGTATTCAACGCCGGATTTGATCAATGCCGTGGGTGTGACCGTAAACTCCTGGCTTTGGAACATTGTGTAGATCAAATAGGCAAAACCCATGATCAACATGACCGGGACGGGCCACCACGAGAGCGGAAGGATGGCACTCAGGGAAAGCATGAGGATTGGAATAACAATCGGGAAAACGAAATACGCAGCCCATGACAATCCGTCACCACGAAAGCGGATGATCCGCTGATCGCCCTCTTGCACAACCTTATACCCCTGATGAAAACCTGCTGTTCTGGTCATGATTGCTCCTTGAAAATAAAGGGTGACCGGCCAAAGATGCACACCGATTGTGCGGGTATGTCTTGATGACCTATGTGTTGGGGGGCGGATTATCCGGCTTGTGCCGCGTTAGGTTGTGATTGGTTTGTCCCGTTCACCATGCACAAATCTTGGCGTGGTCGTTCTGCCAACACGCACCGTTGCGAACGAGAACCTCCAGAGGTGTATGCGCATGACCGGCCCCCGGCGCCTCATTCCAAAAGCCCCTGCCCTGATCCGGATGATCGACATACAAGTATGCAAAATAACGGCCGTCCGCCGCCATGATCTTAAAGCTGCCCGCCGTTCCGGACAGTGGGATGAACGTGCATGTGCCATCGATCTGTACAATGTCATCTACCGCCAGCAGGCACTTGGCAGGCTTGGCGTGAGCGGGAGGTGCTGAAAAGATCAGCACACTCAGAACAGGGATATATAATAAATACTTGGACGCCATGACGATATCTACAACCTGAAAAACAAGGAATATTCACTCAGTTTTTCACATCGCCGGAGCCACGAAAATACCACCTAAAGGCGGTATCGGCATTGAAGAACGATACGCCGCGTGCCAGTTATAAAGTGCGGCGAAGCAAAATCTGCCCGTGGGGCGTAGCAACTCCTAAGCACACAGGCCGGTCAAGGTATCTCTTGGCCGGGTGGCCATCATATGTCCAGGGTTCGCCTAAAATGGTGGCGCTCTGTGCTGTGTGCAGAGTTGCTAACACCCGGCTTTCGCCGGGCAGCCTCTTGATAAAATGGAGGTTTCGCGATGTTCAATCAATTTAGATCAGTTGTTCACAAAAATTCAGCAGGTTGTGTAGCAGAACTTCCATTAGAGATTTGCCAATTTGAACGTTGTGAAACGTGGTTTTTACTCGAAGTCGCCATGACTTCGGTAAATCATATGATCCCGTTCAAGCGGAATATGTTCGAAAAAGACAAAAGCGATCATCGCCGTTTCCCAGCAGCGATCAGTGCCCCTGAAAAGATCAGTTTGGCCCCTCGAGAAAAAGATGTTCTCTTTTGGGCTGCTCACGGCAAATCCGCATGGGAAACCTCTATATTGCTCGCCTTATCGGAAAGCACTGTGAAGTTTTACATCCGAAAAGCTTGCGCCCGTTTGGGCGCTCAGAACAAAACCCATGCTGTGGCATTGTGCCTGATGCATGATCTTTTGGATGACTACAGCTCTGATCCGATCCCGAAATAGCTTTTCAACCTGCCTATTTAGTCACCTTGTTCCAGACATCTCGCTAAAAGCCGCCTGATCATTTCCGGGCGCGTTGGTAAATCAGCTTCCAACCGTCTTCGGTTATCAAGCGCATCGATCATGTCGCGGGATAGGCGGAGCGTCAGAGCCTCTGTATTTTTTTTTGGTGGTGCCATACTAAATCTCTCATTCTGATGTTGACATCATAATGCGTTAATGGCATATTGCTCGGACGAAGGCAAGGGGTAGGACCCATGCCTCCATCCTGACCATTTAGATTGTAGGAAATCATCATGGCTAAAAAGATCAATAACATGTCCGTTGGGGCGCTTAAAGCGCACCCTTCGCAATATCCGACACCCGTTGCACGTGCGTTTGCGGCATTGCCCTGTGCCCTTGCGCGGCATATCGAGACAGAGCGGGAGATCGAGGATGTGGATATCTGGGATTTGGCGTTCCGCGACTGGCTGACCGATGCCGAGCACGCCTACGCGGACGTCACCACGCATCTCTTCAACATCACGGCTGCTGAAGTGGTCTGTGAAGACGACAAGCCGCTCGTGCGCATGGCGATGCTTATAGACGCATTGGTCGGCTCTGAAGACCCGGATACCTTTGAGCATCTTTACAGGCTCCTCCCTCAGTTCGAGGATCTTTTTCAATGTCACGGCCAAGGTCCTGCCGCGCGCCACCGCGATAATATGCTCTGCGCAGTGCGGCGGCATATCGACACCATGGCATCTTTGCTGACCTATGACGGCGTCATCGAAACGGAACAGACCGAGATGGTCCAGATCCCGCAACTCTGACGGTTTTCATGTCCGGCTTTTTATATGCCGGACATCCCCTCCATGCGCATTACCGCCGGAACCCTTCTGATCCTGTCAAACGGTTCTCTCAACGCGGGCATCCAACTCTTCAAATGAAGGACGATCTCATGAACATGCATTCCAATACTCCCGCCACGATGACCATCAACAATTTCAGACTGCCTATCCATACCGGGGCCATCAAGCCTGGTTGGCTCCACGAAGCACAGAAAAAGGGATTCACCCTCGTCGCACGTGTCGTCGACCGGATGCATCTGGCAGTGCAGTGCCATCTGTGTGGCCATCTCAGTGTGACGCGTTTGTTCACACTAATGAGCGCACAACCGCTCTGCCCGCAGTGCATCGAACAGGCATGGCGGACTGACGCGGCACAGGCCGGATTGGAGTTTATCGGGCGTGATCCCGATCATCGCCACTACGGAATCTACAAGATGTCATGTGGCCATGAGGTCCGCCGGCAGTTCGCACTTATAAAAAGGGTTGCACTTGCCGCCACCGGGCTGCGCTGCGAGACATGCCATGCGAAAACTGAGGCAAGGGAGGCGCATGCGCGGGGCTGGGAATTGCTTGGTCCTGACCCGCAAGGTGATCTCAATTACCGCAAATATCGCCACACCGACTGTGGCCACGTGCAGCGCATTGCGCGTGCAAATATGCAGTCCGGTAGGTTCGGGTGCGGCGGATGCGGTGTCGATTGGCCCGCAGCGCCCAGCTTTCTTTATGCGATGCATTTTACACTGGAAAATGGCCGCGAGATTGTCAAAGCCGGGTTCTCACGCGATCCGCAAAGCAGGCTGCATCACCAGCTCAAACGCGATCCGTCCATGCCCTGCACCCTCTTGCATATGGTGGCGGTGCCGACCGGTCAGGATGCGATCCGGCTCGAGAAGCGTCTGCACGCAGACCTCAAGCATGCGCATCCTGCGTCTGTGATCGATCCTGCGGTCTACAGCAAACAGATCCGTGTTGCCTCCGAGATCTATGATGGGGCGCTGACCCCCATTGTTCTTGCCCGTCTTGAAGAGATCGAAGCGGAGATCGCGCGCATCCCCGCATAAACTTTCGCCTCCGCCAAACATTGCAATCCTCGGGTGAAAGCCCGGGGCCTTATACACCCATTCAGAGGGAGGGCGCAGCTATGTCCACATCCAACCCACATACGCCCGTCTGGTCGGGCTTCGCCTACACCGTCATTGGCAACTTGCGCCGCCATCACGGTGTCGCAAGCTCCCGCCCCGATGGCTTTGACCGCAAAATGGAACCGCCATCGGAGCTGGACGAACTGTTTGCCCGGTTCGAAGACGGTAAAGCCGCCGAAATCTTTGACGCGCCCACGAGTCTGCCGTCACGCTACGTCCCTGCTCGCCAGTTGCTAACAGCCATTCGCCTTGCCGCCACTTTTGGCGGGCCTGACGCCTATCAAGCTGGCCTGCTCTGTGGCGCTCTGACGGTGATCAGCGACATCGCACCTGCGGACATGACCACCCTCAAGGATACGCTGAAGCTGGGCCTCCCTTATACGGACTGGCAAGTGATCTCGCCCGACATTATCGACGGGCAAGTGTCCAAAACGGCCCAAAGCCGGTTCGAGAGTAACATCGCGGATCGGATTGACCGCATCGAGCCGGTGCTGATCCTGCAAGCCGATGGGGTTTCCCTGCCCAGCCATCTCGTGGCCATCGCACCAGCAATCCTGCCGTATGCACCGGTATCACGCGATATCGTGATGACCCATCTGCTCGCCGGCAATCTGCATGATCAGATCCCGGACCCGATGGCGTTGCACGATGCCCTTCCACAAAACGTCGATCTCGCCGCCTTGGAGACGCTGGAAGCCTGCGCCGCGTTGCGCGCGCCGACCCCGCGTGTGGTGCTGCAAAGGCTGGACACCATGATCGACACGCAGGCCAGATCGTCAGGTCCCCGGCTCGAAAATTTCGAAGGCGAGACCCCTGCTCTCCTTGCCGCGCGCCGCGTGGTCGACGACCTTTTGCTGTGGAAAGACGGCGAAGCGGGGTGGCACGAGATCAGCCGGTCGCTTCTTCTGTACGGTCCGCCTGGCACCGGCAAAACATTTCTCGCCCGCGCGATCGGAAACAGTGCCGGTCTCACCACCATAAATGCCAGCTTTGCCGAGTGGCAGGCGCATGGTCATCTTGGCGATATGATGCGCGCGATGGATAACACCTTCTCGGAGGCGCGGCGCCGCGCACCTTGCCTGATCATTATCGACGAGATTGACGCCGTTGGGTCACGCAGCGATCCTGATCGCCACGCCAACAACTATCGCACTCAAGTAATCAACGGTTTCTTGGGGCATCTGGATTCCATCGCGCAAAGAGAAGGCGTGGCGGTGATCGGCACCTGCAACCATCCGGGCAGGATGGATCCTGCTGTGCTTCGCGCCGGGCGTATGGATCTCAAGATCCAAGTGCCGTTACCCGATGCCGAAGCAATTCTGGGCATTCTTCGCCATCACCTGCGTGAGGACATTGCCGATGCCGAACTGCAGTCCCTGGCACACCGCGCCGTCGGGCGCAGTGCGGCGGACATCGACGCGGCCATCCGCGCCGCGCGCTCTGATGCGCGGCACACCCGCAAACTCCTGAGCCTTGCGATGCTGCACGACACGCTCGGGATCGAGACCTCGGGCGCGGATGATGCAGTTCTCAGGCGTGTTGCTATTCATGAGGCAGGGCACGCCGTTCTGGGTGCCGCTCTCGGTCTTGGCACCATCGAGGCAATCGCCATCACCAACGAAGGTGGACATGTTCAGCGCCGCAGTAAGCCGACCGAGAGCCTTCTGTCGGATATCGAGGCCGAGATCTCATATGCTCTTGCCGGTCGAGCTGCGGAGCGGCTGGTGCTGGGCGAGGTCTCGGCCGGCGCCGGTGGCCCTGCGGCCAGCGATCTGGCGTTAGCGACCTACATGGCGATCCAGATCGAGACCACCTACGGTCTGGGACATGAGGGACTGGTCTGGCATGCCGATCTGGACATTATTCATCGTCAGACCCCCGCGATCCGGGACCGCGTCCGCCAGCGCCTGCAACGGGCGGAGCAGCAGGCCAGCATCCTGCTGGGACACCATCGTGACGCGTTGGAAGCGCTGGCCCGCACGCTGGTCGAGAAGCGGTCGATGCGGACAAAAGAGATCCGGCATGCGCTGCAAAGCGTTGCCGCATCCGTCACTTCTATGACGCCAAAGGCCACAGAGAACCTGGTCCAGCGCGATTATCAGCACTCCGTCTAACTTTCACACGTCGCACCATGCCGCCGAGAAAGGCGGCACGGTGCGACAGGATCGATAAAAATTGCCAATCAATCACAAAGAACGGAAGCCAGCTTATGAAGAATGACTGCCCCGACACTCAATACGATGACCTTATATCGTTTGTATACGACCTGCCGCCGGTCGCCAGTCCTGACCGCTACTCCATTGCATCATCCGCTACCCGCTTTCCCCATGCGTCCTTAGCCGAAGCTCGTATCAGCGGTACCCATCATCCGGTGATCGGCATCACAGCCGCGGGCTGGATGATGATCGGAGGCGTTGGTTGGCGATTGATTAAAGCCGACAAAACCGTCACGCACAGAATTGCTTGTGCATGCAACAGGCTCCAGCGTCACCTTCTGACTGACCTCGAAAAGTTCGATCAAGCATATGAGCGCCATGTATTGCGGACGGACCAAAGTAAAATCGCAGGATTGGTGCAGACACCGCTGGAACCGGGCAGATATGTTGTCCGCCCCAGTGATATCACATCGCGCCGGACGAAAGACCGCCTTGACCATTATCTTGATGACCCGCCGCCCCAGAACGATACTGATGATCCGTCCTTCGAACTGCCTGATGGGTATGTCAGCAGCGAGGTTTGGTGGCAGTTTGCCTGGAGAATGACGCACAGCACGACATAGCGCTAAGAGGGGAGCAGTGGCAGGCAGAGTTGTTGAGTTCAGGGATGGTTTCTTGCCGGTATTTTTACAGTTTCAGAGGTTTTTTGATCTTTTGGTTTCAGATTTTTGAAGCGGAAGAGTTTTTTGGGTTTTCCAAAAGACAGGCAGAGATCTGTTTTTAAGGTTTTAGCGTTGTTATGCTTTGAGCGATTTTGCGACTTTTTTATTCTTTTGATGCTTAAATAGATCGCTCTAGCCTTCGTAAGCGCCTCCTCGGATACGCGTGTTTCTCGGCGATCCCTGTCCCGGGCATCGATCCGTATGACCCTGAAACGGCTACTTTGGGTTGCCCTCGTTCTCCGCGCCGGTCGCACGCTCACAGCCGGATTGCAAAATTATACGGATTTTTGTCGTTCAGGCAGTCCATACATCAACCCCTTTTCTTGAAACGGGTCTGATTGAGCACCGAACAGCCAAAAAACTCCGTAAATTTATCCTGGCTTTTGCGGGAAATTTCACCTGTGGGAGACGCAAAACACAGCGAGTGTTCAAGGGTCTCAGCAGAACTTTTCTGCCTTTTCCCAAAGGATATTTCTGCTGACAAGCACATGGCTTCCCTCTCGAGAGAGCTACTCGGAAGCAAGGCAAAATATGCTATATATTATTGTTTTTACCTATTTTTTATTTTCCACTATCCACAGGAAAAGCCTTTGGCTGCGTTGATAGGTATCACGCGCAGCCCGTAAATTTAAGGCGTGTTCCCATCCTGGGTCACGACCGTTGGCGTGCTGCCAACCTCCTTAGAAAGCAATCCAAGATGAAAGACGATTCATACCCCCAGCGGCTGTCGCTGGATAAGCCTCCCGGCTACAAACAGAAGACAGCACCCGCCATGCCCTTCCCCCAGACTTCAACGTCTGATACATATCCGCCTCTGGCGAATTTGCTCTTTTCAGCAGAAAAGACCCTGCCTGTTCCTGCGAAGCACATCTGCACACTGGATTTTCTGACTGACATCCGCGAATTCAGCGGTCTCGGGACGATCACAACGACCTTCATCGAGAACGACATTCCCTACTATCTCGGGAAATTCTTCAAAAGTGGCGGGGCCCGGCTTCACGCGCTGCATGAATTTTCATACCGCGCATCGTTCAATCCTCATCTGCCCGAGTTCCTGATCGAAAGGCTGTCATCGGCGGGTGACATTGTTCACGATCCGTTTGCCGGCAGCGGAACAACCCTGATCGAGGCCGCTCGTCTTGGCCGGATTGCATGCGGGTCTGATATCAACCCGATGGCCGAGGCAATCATTGCTCCCCGTATCGGTCCGGAGATCACGCCGGAAGGGATCATTCATGCGCTTGAAACGGTTGACTGGTCCGCTGGACACCGCCACTCCTTGGGGCTCCCGAGCGAGTTTTTCAACGCGAAGACCCTGCAGAAATTGTCGGCATTGCAGGTCTGGTCGCAAGGAAGGGCACCCTTCAATGACGCAGATGCCGATCCGGTCGCCCGTTGGATCCGCATGGTCGTGTTGTCACGCCTGACCGGGCATTCGAGCGGGTTCATGAGCGGCTATACCCTCCCGCCAAACAAGGCGACGACCAGCGCCAGCCAGCGCCGGATCAACGAAGAACGGGGCGAGAACCCGCCGGAGAGGGACGTGAAGCGCAACATTATCCGCAAGACGCGCTCCCTGCTCAGGGATGGCTCGATCCCCTATGATTGCCGTCACAGGATCGGGGTCGGTGACGCTTCCGACACACCCTGGATCGAGGATGCCAGTGTCAACCTCGTGGTAACCTCACCCCCTTTCTGCACGGAAGTGGATTACGCTTTTGAGCACTGGTTGCGGCTGAAATACTTTGGGATTGACCCCAAGAGCATCGCCTTTTCACATATCGCGTCTTTGAAAGCCTGGACCGCAATGATCCGCAATATGCTGATGGAGATGATGCGCGTCGTAAAACCCGGCGGCTACATCGCCCTAGAAGTAGGTGAAATCAAGAAGGGGACCGTCAAGCTCGAGCGAGCCGTTTGGGAGGCCGCCGAGGGCCTGCCCTGCCGCCGTCTCGGCGTCATAATCCATGATGCGGAATTCACCAAAACATCCCATATTTTCGACGTCACCAAAAATCAGCGCGGCACGAATACCAACAGGATTGTCATCATGCAGCGCCTGTGAGCGGGTTGCATGAGCATGGTTTCACCGGATGTCATCATCCGGTGAAACCATATCAATCCTGAAGCATCTCTTTATATTCCGGCGGGCAAAACCGGTTCTTCGCAACCCCGTCAGCGCAAACTGAGTGTTTGTAGGCTTCCGAAATCAACCCGCGCTTCCAGACTCATGCGGGCCAAGATCAATCAGCCCTCTCCGAACGCGCTCCTCTAAGTCAACGCCACGCAGTTCCTCTTCATACCCAACTGATACATTTCGAAGCAAAGTACCCCCTGGCATACGCCGCTCAGCGGCTCTGTGAGTGTGACCGAACAGCCAGACATCCGGTTTATACCTTTCAATTTCAGCTTCCAGATTAGACGCGAAAAAAGGTGAGAGCTCACTGACGCCCCCTATGACCGCACACGAGGGTGCGTGATGGGTGACAACAACGGTTTTGCCCGCCCACTGACGTGCAAGCTCCCTGACCAGCCAGGCCTTCTGCTGCTCGCGCTTGGAAACAGTGTCCTCCGGGCGGATTAACTTTTCGGAATTGCCCACAGTGATTACACCGTAGCCATAATCCGGCATCGCGCGGGTATGCCAGAGCGTGTCCGCGACAGCGGCTTCGCCGTACCACTCAAAAAAACGCAGATCGGTCCAAAACGTGGTCATCAGAACCCTGACATTTCACAACACCAGACGTCGACATTGTCTGAAACTGCATCCGAGTTCACAACAAACGACATCGAGTTCCTTATCCAGCAGAGTCAGATTATCTCCGTAGTAATCGTGGTCTCCGGGGAAAATCACCGTCTTCGATTTGGGATAAAGTGCGCCGAGCCAGCGTATCGCACGTGGCCATTTCGTGGCCGCATGTTCGCTCAGATCGCCCGCGATGATCAGGGTGTCTGCTGCCTGTCCAACCTGTTTGATCGCTTCGCCAGATCCGCTGAGGACATCGTTATCCAGAATCTCATCAAAATGGAGGTCAGCCGGAACGAGGATTTCCACGGTATCTTTCCAGTGATTGTCAGTGCCAATGCAGGCTCCTGAGGAAGTAAATTTGCAACAACTGCGCACCGAATCTGGATGGTCAGGGCGTCATAAAAAATTGACAAGGCGCGATCTCGTTCATCCGCCGCCAGCCAACCATCGCTGAGCCTCCAGCGGTTGAAGAACAACCAATCCAGATCATGCCGCCGCTGGCGGATCAGGCCCTCCCGAATGACCTACCGGGTTGGCGGCCTGACAGGCTTCCCATCCGAATGGGCCTCAAGCATATCGTGCCTGGACAGCCTGAACCTCAGGAGTGACGCCACATTCTCCTCTGTGATGGTCGCGAGGTTAGTGAGCTCGGCACGTACGTCCTCTGGGATTACCGTGCAGGCCCGATCACCCGCCGCTGTGAAGTGCGGATCGGTTGTTATCTCCAATGCCCATTCCCGCGGTTGCTCGCACCACAGGAATGTCTCAGCCAGTGCCTTCCATCTACCGTTCTCGACAAGACCAAGGCTTTGCAAGTCCGGTAGAACGTCCTGGTCCACACCGGCAGAACCGAGACCATAGCCTGGCTTTATGACCAATGACGTCAGCGTATCTACCTCTTCGCGAATACGTCGAACCGAAAAATCTGGAACAGCCACCCCCTCTGGCGGCAGGTAAGTTATAAGCCCCTGCTGGTCTGCCAAGGCGAGAACGGCGACGCAGATATCATTCAGCCTGGACATCATCTGCGGTAAGTGCGGATCGGCCAGCGGTCGAGCTCCTCGATATCAACTGTAGCTTGGCCAAGCGCGCGCAGCGCTTCGCAAGCAATCTGGTATGCCGCGATGTGATATGTGATCATGGATCGACGCGCCATCCTGATCCGAGGCAGGTAAATTGCGCTTGATAAATTCCATGACGGGTCCGGCCTATCCGGACATTTTGATATTATCTGTCACCTAGTTCTCCCGGATCAGACAAGCGCGTGCTTTATGGTCTCGCCAGACTTCCATAGGTCTGAGTGAGAAGAAGCGCAAAACCACGCACTTTATACCTATCCTGACAGATCACTGGACAGTCGCGTGCATCAACGAAACGGGTAGCGTGTTCATGGCTTCATCACCACAAGAGCACCCTGTAACTTCGCTACTTCGAGGGTTCTAATATCTGGTCTTGGCTAAACACACAGCACGGCGCGCGCCCTGAGACGTCACACAGGATCTGCAGCAAATCGGGCTCTTTATTTCTGCCGCCCGTCCAAAACCGATCTCCTACCAAGGCTACGCAGGATCTCTCCGCATTGCTCAGCTGCTGGATGCGCGCAACTTCCGCTGATCCAAAACCCGCAAAGGTTTTGCCCGAAGAAATTGTCGAGAGTGCATAGTTGAATGTATCAGACCCCAGAATATTCGCAGCACAACGATCATGCGGCGGCACTTCAGGATATCTATCGAAAAAGAGGGCCGCCAACCACGCTTTCGGCGTCATCAACGGAAAATCCTTACACGGTGCATCTGTCGACAAATCAGTCATCTTGCTTCTCCACTATGGCGAGAGGACTGCTCCTAGTCGCGCTTTGGTCACAAACACCGGAAACTGCCGTTCTTTGCGTGGACAAATTTGCAGCAAGGTAGATGCTGACCCTTGCAAAATTACGGTCATCAACCATGATTTTGGTCCCCTCGAAATGTTGAGATCCACAACCTCGAAATTTCACAGGGCGGGCCCTCAACCCGGCCGCTTTCGGACTCTTCCTGTCTCATTTTTATCCTTTCCAACGTTTTTTATCAGCCCTAAATGAACGAACTACATCTTTATAAAGACTTGCGGATATTTTCACAAGCTAAGCGAAGGGATTATTTACGTCATTCAATCCAGGTGCTAGAAATTCCCCATTATTAAAAGGAGATCCGCTTTCTTTTTTTTCTTCAATTTTCCAGTATCGCCATCTTTCGGGGCTCCGGAATTCACCCGGTTCTGCCTGGCTTGTTACGATCTGCGCAAAGCATACCCGTCGCTTACCATACGTGCGCTACGGACGATCTTGACCGTTGCACGAGCTGATGGCCCTCTGACGTATCAAGAGCTGGCCGATTTAGTCGGGCAACCCTATGTCACTCTGGCCCATCAGATAGCTGCTCTCTCGGATGGACGGGACCGGAGTCCTGGTCTTGGCCTGCTCTCGCGACAGCAGGGTCGCCATACCAGAGCGCGTGTGGTGACCTGTTCCGACGTGGGCCTGTCAGATATCCAGCCATTTATTGTTCAGCAGGACCAAAGTCCATACAACGAAGCCACAGCCGCCGATATCCTGTCACGAACTTTGAGTGCACTTGATGCAGTGCTTGAACGCTACCCAAAGCTCACCCTTGGGTCGCTGTGTGTGTACCTGTTCATCGCCACCCATCAGGAGAAATTCGCCTACTTCGGGGAGCCGGTCAAAATTATCTCGCGCGGACTTGAGCTATCCAACCTGCCAAAACACCTCAAGGTCCTCGAAATTGGCGCTACCAAATCCCCTTCGACAGGTTTGATCGGGTTTCACACGAACGAGTACGACCAGCGCATTCGGCTACCTTTCCTAACACAGGCTGGTATCGCGCTTGAATGCGCGCTCGTGACGGCTCTAACTGGTAAAGAAACAGTAGCACCCAAAGTTCCGCGTGCTGAAGCGCTTGATGCGCTCGATTCACCCACGGACGTCCCTACCCTCGAACCGGAAGATTTCGACGATATTGTTTGGGAATGAAGGTGTGAGCGATACTTGAACCGCGACTCCTATTGCCTTTGAGGGTAGGGTGATCGGCCGATTTCCTCCATCAGTTTGTCACGGAACACCTCGGCGGGCGTCAGAGGTGGTCGCAAGGTTTCGTACCGGTAGTTAAGGTGGATCAACTTGTGAAAGAAGTTATCCCAAATGACGAAACGAAAGAACCATTCGCCTGATTTCAAAGCCAAGGTTGCGCTTGAAGCAATCCGCGAGGAGATGTCGATG
>NZ_JAPMLP010000012.1 GCF_026410285.1 Sulfitobacter sp. F26169L
CCAGATCGAGCGCGGTTTCAAGCGGCACATCACCGGACTGACGCACAAGACGCTTGTTGAGACGGATGCTTTTGGGCGCAAATGCAGTGATCTGTCGGGCGATCTCCCACGCCTTGTCCAGCAGATCATCGGGTTCGGCCACATGGGTCACAAGGCCCCAGTCTTTGGCCTGGTCGGCGTCCAGCACACAGCAGGTCAGTGCCATTTCCATGGCTTTGGCGTGGCCGATCACGCGCGGCAGATACCACGCGCCCCCATCGCCCGACACCAGACCGACACGCAGGAAACTTTCCGCAAACGAGGCACGGGTGGACGCGATGCGGATATCGCACATCGTCGCCAGATCCATGCCAGCGCCAATCGCGTGGCCGTTGACGGCGGCAATGGCAGGCACGTCCAGTTGGTGAAACAGGCGCGGCAGTTGCTGGATATTGTTGCGATACCCTTCCTGCATTTCCAGCGGTGTGCCGGTAAACATCGGATGCGTGCCATCGCGCATTTCCTTGACGTTGCCGCCAGCGCTGAACGATTTTCCCGCACCGGTCAGGATGATACAGCCCAGTGATGCATCGGCATTGGCCCCTGACAGAAAGTCGATCAGGCCGGTAATGATATCATCCGACAGCGCATTGCGCGCATCGGGGCGGTTCAGGGTGACAAGGGCAATCGGCCCCTTGCGTTCGATCAGTACAGCATCGCTCATGCGTGGTTTCCTTCTGTGTCTGCAATATAGGGCCAAAGGCCGTTTGGTGCGGCGCAGGCCGCGCGCCCAATGGCGATTTCGCAATCGGCCTGACGGCCCCAAGTATCACGCCAGTGCCACAGCTTTTTGGTAAAGTGGTGCAGCGCGTGTTCTTCGGTAAATCCGATGGCCCCTGCCAGTTGGTGCGCGGTTGCCGCGACTTTGGTTGCCGCAACCCCCGCCTGCGCCTTGGCAGACGCCCACAAAAGCACGCGGCTGTCGGCGGTTTCAAAAGCCTCCAGCGCGCTGGCAAGGGCGGCTTCGGTAATTGTCAGCTCGCTTGCCGCTTCGGCCAGTTGGTGCTGGATCGCTTGAAATTTCTTCAGCGGGCGGCCGAACTGGGTGCGGGTTTCGACATGATCCACCATGATGTCGAGGGTGCGCGCCATTGCGCCAGTCATCGCCGCCGTGCTCAGCAGGGCACCCATGACAAGCGTGTCATCGTCATGGCCTGCATCGGTGTTTTCCAGAACGCACCAGGGCGCGTCAGCGATAGAGGTGAACGGTTTGCCCGTATCAGCGGCCAGTGTTTCACGCCCCGTTCTGATAGATTGCGTGCCCTGCATCAGCGGGGCAATGGCGGGGCTGCCGTGGGCAACGCTGACCTGCGCTGCATCCGCATGCGGATCAAGATGCGCCAACAGCAGCATTTCGACAATCGGCACGGGTGCGCCGTGCCAGCCACAGCGCCACGCCACGCAGGCAGCATCGGCAAGCGTTCCGTCCAGACCGCCGTCCGCCTCGCTGGCGAGGACCCGCGTAAAGCCGCTTTCGATCATCTCGCCCATCAGGGTTTCGGGCAAATCCGCGCTGTTGCGCGCCATGGCATCCGCCAAACGCCGCTCAAGCAACGTATTGAGCGCGTCATCCAGCATTTTTGTTGTATCACTCATCTCAGGCCCATTTCTCTGGCGATCATGCCTTTCAGGATTTCACGTGTACCGCCGCGCAGGCTGAACGACGGGGCGCTCAGAATGGCGGTGGCAAGGGCGGCTTGTGCGGGGTTGCCATTGCCCGATGGCACCAGATCAAGCAATCTGCGCGCCACTTCGGGGATTTCCTGTTCCAGCGCGGTGCCGGTGTCTTTCATAATTGTGGCCATGCCGCCGATGTCCTGCCCCGTCGCCAGACGGCGGTTGATGCGCAGCGAAAGCTGGCGGATCGCGGACAGGCGGGCGGTCAGGCGACCGACCTCTGCCATGGCGAAGCGGTCCGCGCTGTCTGCGGCCATATCCGCCATGGTCGACAACAGTACAAAGGTGGACAGGATGCGGTCCGGCCCGCTGCGCTCGAACCCCAGTTCCTCGTTCACCAGCCGCCATCCGTCGCCCTCGGCGCCCAGCAGGAAATCATCAGGCACAAACGCGCCGTCAAATGTCACCTCGTTCAGCTCTTCCTCACCGCGCAGATCGCGCAGGGGGCGGGTGGTGATTGCGGGCTGGTCCATTGGCACAACCAGTTGCGACAGCCCGTCATACCGCCCTTCGCCGCGCGGCGAGGTGCGGCACAGGGCGATAATGTAATCGGCGTGCTGGGCATTGGTGGTCCAGACCTTCTGGCCATACAGGGCAAAGCCGCCTTCGACCTTTTCGGCACGGGTGCGGATCGAGGACAGGTCCGATCCGCTGTCGGGTTCGCTCATCCCGATGCCGATGGTGCAGGTGCCTGCGGCGATCTTTGGCAGGATTTCATCCTTGGCGCGTTGTGATCCGTTGCGCAGGATTTGCGGCGCGCTCTGGCGGTCCGCGATCCAGTGCGACCCCTGCGGCGCACCGGCGGCCAGCAGTTCTTCGCACACGACATAGCGTTCAAACGGACTGCGCTCGTGACCGCCGTATTGCTTTGGCATGGTCATCGCGATGTAGCCTTCTTCGGCACAGCGCAGCGAGAACGCGCGGTTCCACGTTGTCCACGTCTGACGACCGGGGACAAGCGTGCCGCTTTTGATTTCGGCTTGCACAAATGCGCGCACCTCTGCGCGCAGGGCGGCCTCGTCGATGGTTCGGGATACGGGAACCGCATCGAATATCGGGAACAGGCGGGGGATGCTCATGGGGTTGGGGGCCTCTTTCTGGGGTGTGTTCGGATCATGGTTTCAGCCGTGCAGCCGGTGCAGACCGGGCATGTGGGTGCGCATGTAATCGGGGCCGAAATGGCGCGCGATGGCATCATGGACCATGCGCGCACTGTCGGGCATCCGGTCCTGTACCCGAAACAGCGGACCCGCCACCGTGACCGAGTAGATAGACCCATCCATCACCAGCGGCACAGATACACCGCCCAGATCACGGCTATAGGCGGATGCGCTGCAAAACCAGCCGCGTTTCAGACCGTCTGCGATGTTCTTTTCGACTTCAGGCACGCTCATCGGGGTGCCATCGCCGTAGCGAGTAAATGTTGCTTTTTTCAAGATGGCGGCGATGTGTTTTGCAGGCATCTGGCTCATCGTGGCCTGGCCCGACGCGGTCAGATGGATCGGCACCTGCTTGCCTGCGTCAGCGGTATAGCGGATCGCATGGGTGGACTGGATCACCGACAGCAACACCGCCTGCTGTCCGTTGGGCGCGGCAATCCAGACGGTTTCACCGCTTGCCTGCGCCAGATCCTCGATCAGGTTGGTGGCCTGTTCGGGCAAGGGATTGGCCATGGCGATTTCATTGGCCAGCGCGAGCCAGCGCGGGGTCGGGTAGAATCCGGCGCGCGGCTTTGGCTCATACAAAAAGCCGCGCTGTACCAGTGTTGAAATCAGATTGAACGCGCTTGAACGCGGCAGGCCCAGATCGTGCGAAATTTCCGCCAGACTGGCAATGCGCTGGTTGCGTGCAAAATACTCCAGCAAATCCAGAACATTAGCGGCCTGTTTTACAATCATATGGTCTGCCCCGCTTTTTCGCCGGCCTGTGGCGATACAATCTTCACACTTGACTTATGAACTATTCCTGAAAGTATGTCCAGTATGTTAGACTGAAAGTTCATATATATGGACATTGGAGATTGTTATGGGACCGCTGGCCGGAATACGGATTATCGATGTTTCATCGGTACTCATGGGCCCCTACGCGACCCAGATCCTTGGGGATTACGGGGCGGACATCATCAAGGTTGAATCGCTTGACGGTGATCTGGTGCGCCAGATCGGTCCGGCGCGAAATGCGGGAATGGGTCCGGTGTTTCTGAATGCCAACCGTTCAAAACGCTCCATCACGCTGGATCTGAAAAAGCCCGAAGGACGGGAGGCGCTGTTGCGGCTGTGCGAAACCGCCGATGCGCTGGTGTACAACGTGCGCCCTGCCGCCATGGCGCGGCTGGGTTTGTCCTATGAGGAGGTCGCGGCGGCGAATCCGCGCATCATCTATGCCGGATTGGTGGGGTACAGTCAGGACGGCCCTTATGCATCACGCCCCGCCTATGACGATCTGATTCAGGGCATGTCGACCATTCCCTATCTGTTTTCGCGCGTGAACGAAGGCGCGCCGCGATATGTGCCAACGGCCATGGCCGACCGCGTTGTCGGTCTGGTGGCGGTGAACGCGATCCTTGCTTCGATTATCGAGCGTGACCGCAGCAACGAGGGCCAGAAGGTGGACATTCCGATGTTCGAAACGATGGTCAGCTTTGTGATGGGCGATCACATGGGCGGCCTCACCTACGACCCGCCGCTGGACGAAGGCGGATATGCGCGCCAGTTGTCCCCCGACAGGCGGCCCTACCAGACCAAAGACGGATACATCTGCGCGCTGGTGTACAACGATGGCCACTGGCGGCGCTTTTTCGATGCGATTGGCAAGCCGGAGGTGTTTGAAACCGATCTGCGCTACCGCACCTTCGCGTCGCGGATGGCGCATATCAACGAGGTCTACGGCGAACTATCCGACATCCTGCTGACCCGCACCACGGCGGAGTGGATGGAGCTGATGGAAAAAGCGGATGTGCCCGCGATGCCGATGTACGATTTCCAAGGGGTGATGAACGATCCGCACCTGCAGGCAACAGGATTTTTTCAGGCGGTCGAACATCCGACCGAGGGCAGCATAAAGCAGATGGCGGTTTCGGCGCAGTGGTCGCGCACCCCTGCCAAGCCCGAACGCCTTGCGCCCCAACAGGGCGAACATAGCGTCGAAATCCTGCGCGAAGCGGGATTTAGTGACGCGGAGATCGACGGGCTGGAAGCCTGCGGTGCGGTTGGCACCGTCGCCGAAACCGCAGCCGCCCGCGTGTAGCACCGGAACTTTGAGAGACAAGAAGGACGTCCGATGGATTTTGCATTAAGCGAGGAACAAGAAGCAATCTGCGCCGCAGTGGGCAGCATTTGCGAAGGGTTCGATGACGCGTACTGGGCCGAGCGGGACCGCGACGGCGTCTTTCCGCATGATTTTTACAAGGCAATGGCCGATGGTGGCTGGCTGGGCATTTGCACCGCAGAGGCGCAGGGCGGTTCAGGGCTGGGCATCACCGAAGCCGCGCTGATGATGCGCACCATTTCGGAATCCGGTGCAGGGATGACAGGGGCCTCGGCGGTACACATCAACATTTTCGGGCTCAACCCCGTGGCCGTTTTCGGCACAGATGAACAGCGCGAGAGGATGATCCGGCCCATGGCCGCGGGCCGTGAAAAGGCGTGTTTCGCCGTGACCGAGCCGAACACCGGCCTGAACACCACGCAGCTAAAGCTTCAGGCGAAAAAGCAGGGCGACAAATATGTGGTGAACGGCCAGAAAGTGTGGATTTCCACCGCGCAGGAAGCCGATATGATCCTGCTGCTGGCGCGCACCACCCCGCTGGACGAGGTGAAAAAGGCGACCCACGGCCTCAGCCTGTTTTACACCCGCTTTGACCGTGACAAGATCCGCGTGCGCGAGATTGAAAAGATGGGCCGCAAGGCTGTCGATTCAAACGAGTTGTTCTTTGAAGATTTTGAAATACCCCAGGCCGACCTGATCGGTGAAGAGGGCAGGGGGTTTGAATACATCCTGCACGGCATGAACCCCGAACGCATCCTGATCGCCGCCGAGGGGATCGGGCTGGGGATGCTGGCGGTGAAACGCGCCGCGAAATACGCCAACGAACGGATCGTTTTCAACCGCCCCATCGGGCAGAACCAGGGCATCCAGCACCCGCTGGCCAAATGCTGGGCCGAGCTTGAGGCGGCGTGGATGATGGTCCTAGCGGCGGCGTGGCAATACGATCAGGGTCTGCCGTGCGGTGCGGCGGCGAACGCCGCGAAATACCTCGCCGGAGAAGCGGGCTTTACCGCCTGTGAAACTGCCGTGATGACCCATGGCGGTTTCGGCTACGCCAAGGAATATCATGTCGAGCGCTACCTGCGCGAGGTGCTGATCCCGCGCATCGCTCCGATCAGCCCGCAGTTGTGCCTGTCCTACCTTGCAGAAAGAGTGCTGGGCCTGCCGAAATCCTACTGAGTGCTGATGCCCTTGGGAGGGGGCGATACATGAACATATGCACGTCACCACACCCCCTTGCGGAGCTGACCCTGTCGCGCCATTTGCGCGCCGGTGACAGGGTTCTTGTTGCGCAAGGTGCTGGCGAGCCTGCGGCGCTGACACGCGCGTTGGTCGAGGCAGCAGCGGTGGTGGCGGATCTGACGGCCTGCATCGGCATGTTGACGCACGACGGATTGCGCAGCGCCAGTGGCCTTCGGTTTGAAAGCTATGGCGCGTTGGGCCATGCGGCGCGGCTGCAGCCGGGCGCGCTGATGACCCTGCCGATGCATTACTCCGATTACGTTGCCCATCTGTGTGATGGTCGCCTGCCCGTTGATGTGGTGTTGGTGAAACTGTCCCAAGCGGATGAAAACGGTGATCATCATCTTGGCATGGGTGATCTGCATCTGGTTGATGCCGCACGCCGCGCGCGGCTGGTGATCGCCGAGATCAACCCCCACACGCCGCGCACTTGTGGCACGATCTGGCCGCGTGACGTGGCGATTGATCATAAGGTATATTCCGCCGCACCGTCAGACGCTTTGCCACACGCCGCCGCGCGTGCGGCCAAAGATGTGGAAGATGTCGAAGATAAAATCGCCCGTCATGTTGCGCAATTGGTGCCGGACCGCGCTGTGCTGCAAATCGGTGTGGGGCGGTTGCCCGGTGCAATTGCACGGCATCTGCACGGGCACCGCGATCTGGGCATCCACAGCGGCGCGCTGACCGATGCGATTGTGACCCTGTTAGAGACTGGCGTAGTCACCAATGCAGCCAAAGAGATTGACGCAGGCGTTACCATAGGAGGGGCGGTAATCGGCGGCGCGGCGCTGTGCGCACACATTGCTGCAAACCCGTCTGTTCACATCCGCCACACCTCTTACACCCATTCGTCCCTTCAGATTGCGCAGCTGTCGCGGTTTCATGCGATCAATTCGGCGATCGAGGTTGATCTGTTCGGCCAGATCAACACGCAGACCGCCGCAGGCCGCGAGGTTGGCGGCATCGGGGGTCAGGTGGATTTCACCCGTGGCGCGCATCTCTCGCGGTCGGGGCGCGCGATTGTCGCGCTGCCCTCCACCGCGCAAGGGGGCGCGAAACCACGCATCGTGCCGCAGGTGGAGACTGTTTCACTGGCGCGCACCGATGCCGATACGGTGGTGACGGAATGGGGCATCGCCGAACTGCGCGGGATATCTGCACGGTCGCGCGCCGAACGCCTGATCGCCATCGCCGACCCAAGCCATCGCGACAGCCTGAACAAGGCATTGCACAAATGGGGGCAGAAACATTGACGTTAGGTAAACCCACGGGAATGATGGGCCGACCGGCGCGCGCGCGCCGCCAGCGGTCTGCACAGAAGGAGCAGGGCAAATGACAGGTTTGTATCTGGATGAATTCACCGTTGGCCGCCATTTCCGGCACCCGCTGACACGCACCGTAAGCGAGGCGGACAATACCACGTTCAGCCTGATGACGATGAACCCGCAGCCCCTGCACATCGATGCGCATTTTGCCGAAAGCACCGAATGGGGCGAGCGGCTGTTCAACTCCATGATGACGCTGGCGATCATGGTCGGCCTCAGTGTGCAGGATACAACGCTGGGGACCACCGTCGGCAATCTGGGGATGAGTGATGTGCGTTTTCCCAAACCGGTGTTTCATGGCGACACCCTGCGCGCCGAAACCGTTGTGATCAGTGTGCGCGAAAGCAAATCACGCGACGATGTCGGGATTGTCGAGTTTGAGCACACCTGCCTGAACCAGCGCGACGAAGTGGTGGCGATCTGCCGCCGCGCCGCGATGATGCGCAAGGGGCCGGTGGCATGATGCGCTCGCTTTTGTTTGTTCCCGGGGACAGTTTGCGCAAGTTCGGGCGCGCGCGCGAAGGTAATGCGGACGGGCTGATCCTTGATCTGGAAGATTCCGTCGCGCTGGCGCAAAAGGATGCGGCCTGTGCGGCCACCCGCCAGATGCTGGAAAGCGGGCGGGGCAAACAACGCCTGTTTGTGCGGGTGAATGCGTTTGAAACAGGGCGCACCCTGCGTGATCTGGCGGCGGTCATGCCGCTGCGCCCTGACGGCATTGTCCTTCCCAAATGCACCGGCGGCGCGGATGTGGCGCAGCTGGCGCATTATCTGGATGCGTTTGAGGCGATGGACGAAAACACCGCCGCACCCGCCCAGATTATCGGCATCGCCACAGAAACCGCCGGGTCCATTCATGGGCTGACCACCTACGCCGGTGCCAGCGCGCGGTTGTGGGGGATCATGTGGGGTGCCGAAGATCTGATGGCATCGCTGGGCGCCACGGAAAACAATGTCGATGGCGTGTTTACAGGGCCGTTCCAGATGGCGCGGAACATGTGCCTGACGGGGGCCGCTGCGGCGGGGATTGTCGCGATTGATACGGTCAGCACCCGCATCCACGACCCCGACCACAGCACCGCCGAGGCCCGCGCCGCGCGCCGTGACGGGTTCGGGGCAAAGGCGGTTATCCACCCAAGCCACGTGGACATCGTCAACACCGCCTTCACGCCCACACAGGCCGAGGCGGAATGGGCGCAAAAAGTGCTCGCCGCCTTTCAGGACAATCCTGATGCGGGAGTTGTCACAATCGACGGCCGGATGATCGACAAGCCGCATGTGCGCGCGGCCGAGAAGATACTGGCAGCACTTGCGCAATGAAACCGGAACACAACCAAACGGGGGGCAGCATGTCCGAGGCAACTGAACAAAACGGGTTTTCGCGGATGCTGGGCCATCTGGAAAATATCATGATGGTATTTTCAGGGCTCTCTATCGCCGCGATCATGCTGGTGGTCGTGTCGGATGTTGCGATGCGCTATATTTTTCAACAACCCCTTGGCTGGTCATACGATCTGATCGGGTCTTATTTGATGATTTGTGTGTTCTTTTTCGCGCTGTCCGATACGCTGCACAGCCATAGCCATATCGCGATTGACGTTTTCGCGCACAAACTGCCCCGCCGGTTTGAACATCTGTCCCTGACAATCGGGTATGCCGCGTCTACGGCGATTTTGCTGATGATCGCATGGCAGGGGTGGGATCGCTGTCAGGCTGCCTTTGCCGCCAACAACATGATTAGCACCACGGTGCCGTGGCCCACATGGCCTTCCTATTTCATGGTTGCGGTGGGGTCGGCAGTGTTGTCGCTGCGTTGCATCGTGCGCAGCATCGGGCACGGCGCATCGTTTGTGACAGGGCGTGACCTTGCCGATCTGCCGCCGCCACCCGTCACCTCATCCGATAACGCAGAGGCACAGCTATGACCGTCACTATTGTTCTGCTGATCCTCGCTTTCTTTCTGGTGGTCGGATTGCCGGTGGCGCTGGCCATGGCGATTTCCGGCTCGGTGGGGCTGTATATGCTGGGGGGGCTGCCGTTTCTGGAAGGGATATTGCGCACCACCCCCCTATCGACCGCCGACAGTTACGAGATCATCACCATCCCGATGTTTATCCTGATGGCGGAGTTTGTGATCCTGTCCGGTGTGGCAAATGATCTGTTTCGCGCGGCGTCCATCTGGGTTGGCCGTTTGCGCGGCGGGCTGGCGATGGCAACCGCAATGGCGGGCGCGGGGTTCGGCGCGATATCGGGATCATCCACCGCTGCGGCGGCAACGCTGGCGGCGACATCCATGCCCGCGATGCTGAAAGAAGGTTATGATCCCAAAATGGCGGGCGGAGTGATTGCCATTTCCGGCACACTGGCCATGCTTATCCCGCCCTCTATCGCGCTGATCCTTTATGGCATCATTGCCGATATCTCGATCGGTGATCTGCTAATTGCCGGCGTTGTTCCGGGCATCATTGTATCGCTGACAATCATCATCACTGTTGCTGTTGTTGTGCGTCTGGACAAAGACGCCGCACCCACAGGCCGTTCTTATACAATGCGCGAAAAATTCGCCTCTCTCCAGCGGATCGGCCCTATGCTGGTGCTGTTTGTCGCGGTGACCGGATCGATCTATTCCGGCCTTGCCACCCCGACCGAAGCGGCGGGTCTGGGCGCGTTTGTGGCGATGCTGATCGCGATCTGGGAGCGCAAGCTGACGCGGGCGGGATTCTGGCAGGCGCTGCGCTCGACCGCGCACACCAGTTGCATGATCCTGTTCATCATTCTGGGCGCGCATGTCTTCGGCTATTTCCTGACCCTGTCGCGGGTCACGAATGATCTGAGCGCGTGGATCGGAACGCTGGAAATGGCGCCACTGCTGATCATGTGTTTCATCCTGCTGGGCTATGTCGTTCTGGGCTTTTTCATGGACCAGATTGCAATCCTGATCCTGACGGTTCCGGTGATGTTGCCGCTGATTGTGCAGCTGGGGTTCGATCCTGTCTGGTTCGGGGTGATCATCGTTGTCACCGCCGAGGTCGGGATGGTCACGCCGCCGATGGGGATGAACGTCTTTGTCGTTGCCAGATACACCCGCAGACCACTGGCCGAACTGTTTCGCGGCGTCATGCCCCACGTCTGGGCGCATCTGATCATCATTGCATTGATGACAGTGTTCCCCGCCCTGATCCTGTGGCTTCCCTCAACGATGTGAGGCCGCGGGATTTAATACCAACCTGAAACCGGAGATAACAAAATGAAGTATCATCTGAAATCTACCCTCCTCGCGAGCACATTTGCTGGTCTTGCCGCAATGACCCCTGCGGTGACATCCGCCGAAACCCTGCGCGTTGCAGACAGCTTTCCGGTAGGTCATTACGTTGCCGAAAACCTCACCAAGGTCTGGATGGAGCGCGTGACCGAGCTGACCAACGGCGAGATCGAGTTTGAATACTATCCCGCCCAACAGATGGGTAAATCAAAAGACCTGATGTCGCTGGCGCAGACAGGTGTTGTCGATATCGGCTATGCGCCTGTGTCCTATCTGGCGGACAAGCTGCCGCTGTCGGCGGTTGGTGAACTGCCCGAGGCATTTACCAAGGCCTGCGAAGGCACCAAAGCCTACTGGAGCATTGCCAAGCCGGGTGAAATCCTGGACCAGGCGGAACTGGCCCCGCTGGGGGTGCGGATGCTGATGGTGATGGTTCTGCCACCCTATCAGGTGATGCTGGCGAAAAAGGAAATCACCGGACTGGACAGTTTCAGCGGTTTGAAACTGCGCACCAGTGGCGGCACCAAGGAGATCGCGGTTGAACTGCTGGACGCGACGCCGATCTCGATCTCGGCCCCCGAAACACGTGATGCGCTGGCGCGTGGCACTATTGATGGCGTGTTGTTCCCCCACTCCAGCACCATCCCCTACGGCCTGCCACCAGAGTTGAGCTATGCTACGCAGGATCTCAACTTCGGCTCGTTCATTGTCAGCTATGTTGTCAGTGAAGACCGCTGGCAGCAGTTTTCCCCCGAGGTGCAGAACGCCATGACAACCGCAGCCGAAGAAGTGATCGGGTCGGGCTGTGCGATTGCCGAGGAACTGGACATGGTCGACAAACAGAAAATGGCCGAAGAAGGTGTGGAGTTTGTCTCGCTGCCCGATGAGGATGTGAAGGTGCTGGATGAAAAGCTTGCAAGCATCGGCAAACGCTGGGCTTCCGAGCTTGACGGCCGCGGCCTTGCCGGCACGGAAATCCTCAACGCTTTCCGTGACGCGCTGAAACAGCAGGTTGGCAGTAACTAGGCGCAACCCTTTCACCATTTCACTCAGGCGCCCCGGTTGTCGGGGCGTCTGTCTATCGGATGCATAAACCTTGCCAGAACAATCACAAAATCCGTCCTCGCTTGTCCGCTCTACCGCCATGATGGCGGGGGTGGTTGTGGCCACGGGTTTTCTGTTCAATTTCGTTGCGCGCGGTGTGATCGACACATTCATGGTTTTCATCCTGCCGCTGGAAACAGAGTTCGGCTGGACCCGGTCAATGCTGACGGGGGTTTATTCCGGCTATCTGATTGTTGCCGGTGTGATGTCGCCACTGGCGGGCAAACTGCTGGAGGACTGGGGGCCGCGCTGGGTGTACGGCGTGGGCCTGTCGATGCTGGCGGCGGGGATGTATGGCGCGTCCTATGCCTCGGCGCTGTGGCACATCTATCTGTTTCACGGGGTGTTCGGCGGCATTGCGGCTTCGTGCCTTGGCATTGTTCCGGCGGCGGCGCTGATCGGGCGCTGGTTCGATCACAAGCTGAGCCTTGCAATCGCGTTTGCCTATGCCGGTTTCGGATCGGGTATTCTGGTCATTGTGCCACTGGTGCAAAGCATGATCGACATGGACGGCTGGCGCTATGCCTATCGCATGACGGGCATCGCGCTGGCGGTGATGTTGCCGCTGTTGCTGGTGCTGCCATGGCGGCGGATCGCGCAGGGCGCGCCCGCGCTGATGGCCGCGCGCAACAGCCTGCCACCCGATGCGGTGGGATCGGTGTCACCCCACAGCACCCGCACCAAAAAGACCGGCTGGACAATCAGAACCGCCATGGGCACCGCCGAATTCTGGTTGCTGGTGCAGTGTTTCTTTTTCACCGCCTGTTCGACCTATAGCATCATTGTGCAAACGGTCAGTTTTCTGGTCGATAACGGCTATCCGCCGCTGGATGCGGCATTTGCATTCGGTGCATCGGGGATGTTGTCCATTCTGGGGGTGCTTGGCTCGGGGTGGTTGTCGATGCGCTTCGGCTTCCGCTTTACGGTCACGCTGTCGTTTGCGGCCACGCTGACAGGCATCGCCGCGCTGTTCTGGTTTTCCTATGCGCCCCTGCCGCTGTTGGTGCTGGTCTACGTCATTTCCTTTGGCGTCAGTCAGGGTGCGCGCGGGCCAATCGTGTCGACCCTTGCCGCGCGTATTTTCGCACGCGGGTCGGTGGGTGCGATCTTTGGTGTGATTTTTATGTCGATGTCTTTCGGCTCGGCACTTGGTGCATGGATCGGCGGCTTTCTGCATGACCTGACGGGCGATTACCGCGCCGCATTTGTATTTTCGGCCCTCAGCGTCATCGGGGCTGTTTCGCCGTTCTGGTATTCCGGCAGGCTCACCGATCCCGAACCACTGGATTACCCGCGCCCCACACACAAAGAGGAGATTGCATAATGAAACTTCTGGGAGAAGGCTTTTACTGGAATGATCTGTCCGTTGGCGACAGATTCAAAACCTATGGCCGCACGATTTCGGAAACCGATATCATAAATTTTGTATCGGCTGTGGGGATGCTGGAATCGCTGTTTGTGGATGCGGAGTTTCGTGCCCGACATTCAGCCATTGACGGGCGCCCCGCCCCTGCGGCGCTGGTCTATTCCATCGCCGAAGGTCTGACCCTGAACGCAACGGGGCAGGGCACGGGGCTGGCGTTTTTGCAGATGGAGTTGAATGTCGAGGGGCCGGTCCTGCAAGGGGACACCATTCACGTTGAAATCGAAGTGACCGAAGTGCGCGCCACCAGCAAAATGGGCCGCGGCCTTGTGCGCACCAGAAACAGCATCGTCAACCAGCGTGGCGAGACGGTGATCACCTACACGCCCCTGCGTCTGATGGCAGGGCGCGATTAAGGCGCGGTCATTCGTCCAGAAGTGGCCAGTCGCGCATATCGTCCCATGTGACCTCAACCGCATCGCCGCGCGCAGGGGCTACGTTGTTGGCAAAACGCGGGGCGGGGGCGGGGATTGGCCTGCTGCCCTCGCTAAAGGTGGCGCGCGCGCGGTTGTGCGCGTGCTGCGGTGCTTCGTGCAGGTCCAGAACAGGGGCAAAGCAGATGTCGGTGCCCTCAAACAGGGCGCACCACTCGGCCTGTGTCCGCCGGGCAAAGATACCGGCAAATTCGGCGCGCCGCGCGATCCATTCGGATTTGTCGGTGCGGCCTTCGTAATAATCCTCCGGCAGCTCCAGCAGGCGCAGGAACAGTGCAAAAAATTGCGGTTCCAGCGGGGCGATGGTGATCCATTTGCCATCCGAACAGGTGTAAACACCGTAATAGGGCGCGCCCCCGTCCAGCCTGTTGTGTTGGCGTGCCACGTCCCATTCGCCCGAGTGCATCTTGGTATAGAACATTGTCATCAGCAGGGCGGCACCATCGCTGATTGCGGCGTCCACCACATCGCCTTTGCCGGTGCGCGCAGCGGCCAGCAAGCCGCCCAGCATACCCGCCACCAGAAACATCGACCCGCCGCCGTAATCACCCAGCAGGTTGAGCGGCGCAACAGGCGGGCGGTCAGCCTCGCCCGTGGACCACAGTGCGCCCGATAGCGCGATATAGTTGATGTCGTGTCCGGCTGCATGGGCCAGCGGCCCTGTCTGGCCCCAGCCTGTCATGCGGCCATAGACCAGTTTCGGGTTGATCGCGTGGCATTCATTGGGGCCAAGCGACAGCCGCTCCATCACGCCGGGGCGGAACCCTTCGATCAGCCCGTCAGCTTGCGCGATCAGGTGCAATGCTGCCGCGCGCCCTTCGTCCGATTTCAGATCAAGCGCGATCCGGCGTCTGCCGCGCAACATCGGATCATCAGCCACATCGGCGTGCCCCGCACGCACAACCCGCACGATATCGGCCCCCATATCCGCCAGCATCATTGCCGCGAACGGGCCGGGACCGATGCCGGCAAATTCCAGAATACGAAGTCCTGTCAGCGGGCCATTGCTCATCTGTTTTCTATCCCTTGTGGTGCGAAATCTATAGCTTCACCGGCCTCAAGGCCAGCTTGCAGGTTTTCGCGGATTTGAAACATGGTTTCGAACATCTTGTCGAGATCGGCAGGATCAATGTCGCCGTAGGTGATCTTGTTCACCTCTTTTTCGCAGCGGCTCATGGCGCGCCCGATCGGCAGGGCCGCCTCTGTCAGCCTGACACGTTTTGCGCGTTTGTCGACGCTGTCGGTGGTGCGTGTCACCAACCCCTGCGCCTCCAGACGGTTGATTGTGCCACCCACCGCCACAGTACCGACCAGCAGGCGCTGCGCCAGTTCCGACTGGGTCAGGTTGTCTTCGATAAACAGCTGGGTCAGCAACCATGCCTGCGACATCGTAATGCCGTGCGATGCGATCATACGGTCAAACAATGTGCTGCGCATGCGCGACACATCGTTAAACGCAGACCGTCTGGCGTGCAGATCATGGTTCATAACTTGGCCATTCAGGAAATTTCCGCCCGTCCATTGTCAAGCACCGTCACATCGCGGTTAACCACACGGGCGCGGAACGATACAACGTCCCCGTCCCGCCACATCTGGGTGCGGATTGTCTCGCCGGGATAGACAGGGGCGGAAAACCGCAGCTTGAGCGATTTCAGGCGCGCGGCGTCATAGTCGCAGTAGCCTTTCAGCACCGCATGTCCCGCAACCCCCAACGTACACAGCCCGTGCAGGATCGGCGCGTCAAAGCCGACCTGTCTGGCAACAGCCGGATCGGCATGCAGCGGGTTGAAATCACCCGACAGGCGGTAAATCAGCGCCGCCTGCGGCAATGTGGGCAGATCGATCTCCATGTCAGGTGCGCGGTCGGGAATGGTGTGCGGTGCCGGCTGTGGCCCCGCTTCGCCGCCAAAGCCGCCGTTGCCACGGGCAAAACTGGTCGAGGTCAGCGTTGCGATCTTTTCACCGCTTGCCACGTCGATCAGGTCACGCTCCACATAGATCAGCGCGCCTTTGCCCTCGCCCTTGTCCAGCACGCGCGTAACGCGGCTGGTCGCTTTTACATGGCCCGATGCGGGCAGGGGGCGGAACAGCTCCATCCCCTGTTCGCCGTGCAGCACCTTTTGCCACACGATGCCGGTATCTTCGTTGCGCGCCCAGAAACCGGGCGCGGCAAGAACAACCGCCATGGTCGGCACAGCGGAAAACCCCTGTGCCTCTTCGAACACAAACGGAAGCTGCGCGGCATCCAGTGGATCATGACCAAAGCCGAGGCCCAGAGCGTAGAGGATGGAATCCTTGTCGCTCCAGCTCTGCTCGATCTCCTCGAAAGGATAGTTTTTCAGGTGCTTTTCGAAATCCGATGTCATGGGCTTACACCGGATCCCAGCAGAACACGTCCGGCGAACGCTCCAGCTTGGTGAGAGAGCTTTCGAATGCGGGGAAGGCGTGTTCGATCAGTGTTTGCGGTGTCCAGCCTTCGGAACGCGCCATGGAACGGACGGGGCGGGGCTGGTTGAACAGCAGCACTTCGTTGGAACGGGCCACAAAAATCTGCCCGCTGATGTGCTGTGCCTCGTCCGAGGACAGCGCCACAACCAATGGCGCAATCTTGGCCGGTGTCATTTTCTGCATCCGCTCGACGCGCACCTTGTCCGCTTCGCTGTTGATCGGGATCGTGCCGATCAGGCGGCTCCATGCAAAGGGGCCGATCGCGTTCGAGGTTACGTTATAGCGCGCCATGTCCAGCGCGATGGAACGTGACAGCGCCGCGATGCCCAGCTTGGCGGCGGAGTAGTTCGCCTGACCCAGATTGCCGATCAGACCCGAGGTGGATGTCATGTGGATCATCCGGCCCGATTTCTGCTCGCGGAAAACCTGCGCGGCGGCGCTTGAGATGTTGAACGCGCCTTTCAGGTGAACCGAGATAACCGAATCCCAGTCTTCCTCTGTCATCTTGTGGAAGATCGCATCGCGCAGGATACCCGCGTTGTTTACCACAATATCAAGACGGCCAAAGGTATCGACGGCCTGCGCTACCATTTCATGCGCGGCCTTGTTGCTGGCAACGCTTTCGCCGTTTGCAACGGCTTTGCCGCCTGCCGCTTCGATCTCGCGCACAACTTCTGTGGCTGGGCCTGCATCCTGGCCTTCACCGCTGGCCGCGCCGCCCAGATCGTTCACAACGACGCTGGCACCTGCCGCTGCCAGTTGCAGCGCGATATCGCGGCCAAGACCACGGCCACCCCCTGTTACGATTGCGACTTTTCCGTCCAACAATTTTGCAGTCCCGTTATCCGACATGATCAATCCTTTGGTTTGGGCCTTGAAAGCAGGCGTTTGAGTCAGGTCTAGAATAAATCTGTACAAAAGTAAACTAGTGTATTATACATTAGCGAAGTAATTGACATTCACCGCGCGGTAACGGGTTTTACCGCACCTTTGGGAGGCTATTTCATGATTGAACGCACGCTATTCACGGATGAACACCACATGTTCCGCGATTCGGTTCGCAAGTTTGTCGAACAGAATGTGACGCCCTATCATGCGCAGTGGGAAGAAGACGGAATGGTGAGCCGCGAAGTCTGGAAGCAGGCGGGCGAGCAGGGATTGCTGGGCTGCGATGTGCCCGAGGAATACGGCGGCGCGGGCGCGGATTTCCTGTTCAGCGTGATCGTGATGGAAGAGCTGGCGCGTGCCAATGCCTTTGGCCCCGGATTTTCGCTGCACTCAGATATCGTGATGCCGTATTTCATTCACTACGCCTCGGAAGATCTGAAAAAGAAATGGCTGCCAAAGATGACAGCGGGCGAGGCGATCGGCGCCATTGCCATGACAGAGCCTGCCGGTGGTTCGGATTTGCAGAACCTGAAAACTTCCGCCGTGCGGGACGGGGATGATTACATCATCAACGGGCAGAAGGTGTTCATCTCCAATGGTCAGATGGCCGATCTGGTGCTGGTGGCCTGCAAGACGGACAAGAACGCAGGCGCCAAGGGCATCAGCCTGATCCTCGTCGAGGCGGACCGCGAGGGCTTCGACAAGGGCAAGAACCTCGATAAACTGGGCTGGAAGGCGCAGGACACATCCGAGCTGTTCTTTGACAATGTGCGGGTTCCCGCCGGCAACCTGATCGGCGAGGTCGAGGGGCGCGGATTTTACCAGATGATGGAGCAGTTGCCGCAGGAACGTCTAATGCAGGCTGTGCGTGCTACATCCAACCTTGAGGCGGCGCTGGAATGGACAGTTGAATACGTGACCGAGCGCAAGGCGTTCGGCGGCACCATCGCCGATCTGCAACACACACGGTTCAAACTGGCGGATGTGAAAACACAGGCGGTTATGCTGCGGGTGTTCACGGACCGCTGCATTGATCTGCACCTTCAGAAAAAGCTGGACGGGACCGATGCGGCGATGGTCAAGATGGTCACCTCCGAAACGCTGGGCAAATGTCTGGATGACTGTCTGCAAATGTTCGGCGGCTACGGGTATATGACAGAATATGCGATTGCGCGGGCGTGGGTCGATGCGCGGATGACGCGGATCGCCGGTGGCGCCTGCGAGATCATGCGCGAAATCATCGGGCGCAGCATTGTGGGCCGCGGCAAGTGATCCGGCTGGGGCGATTGATCACACGGGCGGCGCGTCATTCCGGGCATTTGCCCGCGCTGACCTGTGGGGACACAACCCTGACATGGCGCGATGTTGAAAGCCGCGTCTGGCGGGTGGCCCGCGCGCTGCGCGACCACGGGGTCGGCACCGACGATCGTGTGGCCTTCCTCGGCGTAAACTCGCACCGCTATTTCGAGATGTATTACGCGCCGTCCCGCATCGGTGCGATTTCGGTGCCGCTGAATTTCCGGCTGGCGCAGGCGGAGCTGGTTCAGACGCTGGAAGATTGCACACCGGTAATCCTGATGACAGACGCGCTGCACTACGAAACCGCATTGGCGTTGAAAGCGGCGGTGCCCTCGATCCGCCAACTGGTCTGGGCCGACAACTCGCCAGCGCCCGACGGGCTGCAAAGCTATGACGACTGGGCGGCGGGCAGTGGCGATGTGGATGACGGCGCGGGGATTGACGCGCTCGGCTCGCGCAATGACGAAACGGCGATCATCTTTTATACCGGCGGCACCACAGGGCGCGGCAAGGGTGTTATGCTGAGCCATACAAACCTGTTTGTAAATTCCTCCGGTGCGGTGTCGGTGTACGGTTTCCAACCCCGTGAAACACAAATGCTGTCGGGACCGATGTTCCACCTCGGCTCGGGGTCGCGCGTGTTCAGCGCGGCCCTGCTGTGTTCGCATACAATCGTTGTGCCGAAATTCGATGCGGTCGATGCGATGCAGGCGATTGAAAAGCACGCGATCGCGTCAATCCAGCTGGTGCCGACGATGCTGGCGATGCTGCTCAAGCATCCGCAATTCTCGCGCTTTGACCTGAGCAGTCTGCGTCTGGTGACATACGGTGCGGCAACCATGCCGCCCGAGCTGTTGCGCAGTGCATTGGCGACATTGCCGAAGGTGAAGTTTGTGCAGGCCTACGGCATGACCGAAGCCTCGCCCGTGGTCACGGTGCTGACCTCGGACCAGCACAGCCCGACCTCGACAAAGCTGGACACGGTCGGCACGCCGATGCCCTACGCCGAAGTGCGGATTGCGGACGAAAATGATGACGATGTCCCCACGGGCACCACGGGCCAGATTCTGGCACGCGGGCCAAACGTGATGATAGGCTACTGGAACCAGCCCGAAACCACCGCCAACGCCCTGCGCGGCGGCTGGTATCACACAGGTGACGCCGGATTTCTGGACGAGGACGGGTTTTTGCACATCGCAGGGCGCACCGCCGAGATGATCATCAGCGGTGGCGAAAACATCTACCCCGTCGAGATTGAAAAAGCGTTGTGCCAGCATCCCGCCGTGGCCGAGGCCGCCGTGATCGGCGTGCCCGATCCCCATTGGGGCGACACCGTACATGCCGTGGTGGTGACAAAGGCAGGCTGCAAGGTAACGCTGGAAGACCTGGTTGCGCACTGTCGCCCGTTGATTGCGGGGTACAAATGCCCGCGCGGTCTGACGGTGTGGCCCGATGCACTGCCGCTCACCAATGTGGGCAAGATGGACAAGAAAACGATGCGCGCCGCCGTTCTGGCCGCGCACCCCTGAAACACGAACGACGACACAGAAAAGGATTGCCGAACATGGATACAGGATTGCTGGCATACGGAGCCTACCTGCCGGTCAGGCGGCTTGACCGCGCCGCAGTGGCGCAGACACACGCGTGGTTCAACCCCGGCCTGAAGGGGCTGGGCCGTGGCACACGCACAATTGCGAACTGGGACGAAGATGCGGTGACAATGTCTGTTGCCGCTGCGCGCAACTGTCTGGAAGGGCAAGAGCGTGATGCACTGGGTGCGGTGTGGCTTGCCTCAACCAGCCTGCCGTTTCGCGACCGCCAGAATGCGGGCATTGTCGGGGACGCGCTATCGCTGAAATCCGACGCGATGACACTGGACGTTGCATCATCGCAGCGCGCAGGCACAACCGCGCTGATGGCGGCGCTGAAAGGCGGCGCGCAGGCGCTGGTGGTTGCCGCCGACCGGCGTGCAGCCAAGGCCGGCAGCCCGCAGGAGATGACATACGGTGACGGCGCCGCCGCGCTGTTGGTGGGTAAGGGCGATGTTGTTGCCCGCCTTGTCGGCAGCCACACCGAAGCGGTGGATTTTGTCGATCACTACCGTGGTGAAGACGGTGAGTTTGATTATGCGTGGGAAGAACGCTGGGTCCGTGACGAAGGCCACATGAAGATCACGCCCCGCGCGATCAAGGCCCTACTGGAAAGCACCGGCGTCGACGGCGCGAGCATTTCGCAATTCTGCTATCCGGCGGCGGCGCGCGGTGTTGCGGCCAAAGTGGCAAAAGCGGCTGGCCTGCCGGATGGTGCTGTGGCTGACAACCTGCAAGGCAACATCGGTGAAACCGGTGCAGCGCATCCGCTGCTGATGCTGGCGCTGGCGCTGGAAAGCGCAAAACCGGGGGATCGTATCCTGGTGGCGAGCTTTGGTCAGGGCTGTGATGCGCTGCTGTTCGAGGCAACCGACGCCATCACGAACCGCCCCGCCATCGGCATTGCAAGCCAGATCGAAAAGGGCCGCACGGATGCGAACTATGCCCGTTTCATGACCCTGAACGGCATGATGACGGTCGAGCATGGCATCCGCGCCGAACTGGACAAGGCGACCGCGCTCAGCAACCACTGGCGCAGCAAGGACATGACCCAGCGCATGATGGGCGGCCACTGCGAGGCCTGCGGCACAAACCAGTTCCCCAAAAGCCGCATTTGCGTCAACCCCGAATGCGGGGCCGTGGACACACAACGCGACGAAGGGTTCTCGGACAAGATCGGCAAGCTCAACAGCTTTACCGCCGACCGTCTGACCTATTCACCCGACCCGCCTGCCTATTACGGCATGGTACAATTCGACAGTGGGGGCCGCCTGATGTGCGACTTCACCGATATTGACGCCGAACACCCGCCCGAAGTGGGCATGGCAATGCGCATGGTGTTCAGGGTCAAGGATTACGACACGAAGCGTGGTTTCAGACGGTATTTCTGGAAAGCCATGCCTGCCACTCAAGAGGAGATATAATCATGGCTACAGGTATTCGCGACAAGGTTGCCATTCTTGGCATGGGCTGCTCCCGTTTCGGCGAGCGTTGGGATGACAGCGCTGATGATCTGATGGTCGAAGCGTTTGTCGAAGCGCTGGCAGATGCCGGCATCGACAAAAGCCAGATCGACGCCGCATGGTTCGGCACCGGCATCGAAGAGCAGCACGTTGGCAAATCCTCCGTGCCGCTGGCAATGGCGCTGCGGTTGCAGAACATCCCCGTGACACGCGTTGAAAACTACTGCGCCAGTGGCACAGAGGCGTTTCGCGGCGCGGTTTATGCGGTGGCGTCGGGCGCCTGCGATATCGCGCTGGCCCAAGGTGTCGAAAAGCTGAAAGACACAGGCTATGGCGGTTTGCCACAGCGTTCACGCGGCACTACAAACGATCTCTACTGGCCCAATGCCTCGGCTCCGGGATCGTTTGCGCAGCTGGCATCGGCCTACCGTGCCAAGCACGATATCAACCCCGATGATCTGAAACGTGCCATGGCCCATATTTCGGTCAAGAGCCACGACAACGGGTCGCGCAACCCGAAGGCGCACCTGCAAAAGAAAATCACCATGGATCAGGTGATCAACGCGCCAATCATCGCCGAGCCGCTGGGCCTGTTTGATTGTTGCGGTGTGTCGGACGGATCGGCAGCGGCCATCGTGACCACGCCGGAAATTGCCAAGGCATTGGGTAAAAAAGACCTGATCACCGTGAAGGCACTGCAACTGGCGGTGTCCAGCGGCAGCGAGGCGGGGCACAATTCGTGGGACGGCAGCTATTTCCAGACCACACGTGCCGCAGCCGCACGGGCCTACAAGGAGGCCGACATCGACAAGCCGCGCGATCAGGTCAGCCTGTTCGAAGTGCATGACTGTTTCTCGGTGACCGAACTGGTGACCATGGAAGATCTGTTCATCTCGCCCGAAGGCGGCGCGATCAAGGATATCATGGACGGCTTTTACGATGCCGATGGCAAGGTGCCCTGCCAGATTGACGGCGGCCTCAAATGCTTTGGCCACCCTATCGGCGCATCCGGTCTGCGCATGATCTACGAGATGTATCTGCAAATGCAGGGCCGCGCGGGAGAGCGGCAGCGGCAGGAGGATCCATCTATCGGGATGACCCACAATCTGGGCGGTTTCCCGCACCAGAACGTGTGTTCCATCACCATCGTAGGGCGTGAAGGCGCCTGACGGGCGCAAGATTAAAAAGGGCACAAGCCGCAATTCGATGGCTTGTGCCGATGCCAAAGACCCGACCGGGGGGAGCCGGTAAAACCAAAAAGGGAGGAACCATCTATGAAACACATGAAGAAAACCGCGCTGGCGGCTGTGCTGGCGACAGGGTTTGCCACGGCCGCTGTGGCAGAAACCGTCCTGATCTATACCGAAGGCGGCCCGAACCGTGGCACCCGTGCTGCCGCGCTGCAAGGGTTTGCAGACAACGTCAAAGAGATTTCCGACGGTGATCTGGCGATCGATATCCACTGGGGCGGTGCGCTGATGAAGCTGACCGCAACACTGGGCGGTGTGCGCGATGGCGCGGCCGATATGGGCACCGTCCTGTCGGCTTACGAGCCCAAACGCCTGATGGCTTTTGGCATCGGTGATCTGCCGCTGGCCTCCTCCGATCCATGGGTCGGTATGCGCGCGATGTATGAACTGATGACCACAAATCAGGAAATGATCGACTCGTTTGCGGCGGAAAATGTTGTGTATATTTCCAACTACACCTCGACAGGCGTGAACCTGAACTGCACAGGCGATCACCGGATCGAAACCATCGAAGACATCAAGGGCAAGAAAATCCGCGTTGGGGGCACCTATGCAAAGGTGCTGAACGATCTGGGCGCGAACACCATCACCATGGGCTATAACGAGGTGTATCAGGCGCTGGATTCCGGTCTGGTCGATTGTGAAGCCGGCTATCTCTACACGCTTGAAGGATACAAGCTGTACGAAGTTCTCAACCACACGGCACTTGCCAACTGGGGCCAGCTGACCGGATTTGGCATCGCCATGAACAAGGATGTTTACGACGGTTTGTCCCAGGAGCAGCAGCAGGTTCTGGCAAAAGCCGGTGACCAGCTGGTGGATGATTTCGCGCGTGCGCAGATCGAACAGATGAGCGTGATCGTCGACGGTTTGCGCAGTGGTGACATTGGCCGCAAGGTCGAGGTTGTCGAGTTTCAGGACCGTGACAAGCTGCTTGAGGCATCCGCCAAATATCGCAACGAATGGGCGGGCGAAGTATCAAAGCTGGGCATTGACGGTGACGGGCTGTGGTCTGCCTATACCGCTCTGATCGCCAAGTACGAGAACGAGCTGGAAACCAAAGGTTATCCATGGAACCGGTAACGGATCTCAACGGCGCGGGCCCGCACGGGTCCGCGCCACCCCGCGGGTTTCTGGGGGTTTTGCACCGCATAGAGGGGGCGATGACGGCCCTTGCGGCGCTGGCGATTTTTGCGATGGCGGTTTACATCTGCTACGGCATCCTTGCGCGCAATGTGCTGAACATTTCGGTCAGTGATGAAACGGTTATCGTGGGCGAGCTGATGATCATCGCGCTGGTGCTGCCACTGGCACGTGTGGCCGCAGAGCGCGGATTTATCGCGGTCGAGGTTTTGACACAGCGTTTTGCTGCGCGGTTCCATGTTGCGTTGCTGGTGCTGACTGTTGTGATCGGCCTGCTGGCCGCGCTGCCGATTGCCTATTCCGCCCTGCGCGCCTTTATCGGCGCATGGAGCAGCGGCAACTTTTACTTCGGTATTCTCAACCTGCCGGAATGGCCGGGAAAGCTGGCGTTTCTGATCGGATATATCTTCTTTGTTCTGCGCCTGCTGATCCTTCTGGTAACCGAGGCGCGCACGCCGCATAATCCAGAGGAGGTGATCTGATGGACCCCACATTAATCGGTGTCGTTGGTCTGGTCACTGTTCTGGTTTTGCTGGTGCTGCGTGTTCCCATCGGCTTTGTGCTGGCCAGTGTCGCCACTGCCTGTACATTTATTTATTATGCCTTCCGGTCGGGCCGCGGGTTTGACTTTGACCGGGGGCTGAACCCCACGCTGTCGCTGATCCAGAACAACGCGTTCGAGTTTCTGCACTCCTATTCGCTCAGCATGATCCCGATGTTTATCGCGGCGGGGCATCTGGCGTATCATTCGCGGATTTCGACAGACATCTATTCCGCGATGCGGGTCTGGATTGTGCGGATGCCGGGCGGTCTGGCGATTGCATCGCTGTTCGGGTGCGGCGGCTTTGCTGCGATCACGGGGTCAAGCATGGCCTGTGCATCCTCCATGGGGCGCATCTGTATCCCCGAAATGCGGCGTCTGAATTATGATCCGCGCCTTGCCTCCTCGACGGTGGCGATGGGGGGAACACTCGGCGCGCTGATCCCGCCCAGTGTGCTGTTCATCATTTACGGTCTGTTTACCGAAACATCGGTGAGCAAACTGTTCCTTGCCGGTATCCTGCCCGGTTTGCTGACGCTGTTGGGCTTTATCATCACTGTTGTGGTCTGGGTCACGCTGCGGCCGGAGATTGCACCGCGCACGGGTGAGAAAAGCACCGTGCAGGAAAAGATCAAAGCGGCCGGTCTGGCATGGCCTGCACTGATGCTGATGTTCATCATCATCGGCGGCATCTACGGCGGATATCTGACCGCAACCGAAGCGGCGGCCCTGTCGCTGATGTTTGTTCTGGTGTTTGGCCTGCTGGCGCGCCGCCTGAACTGGCAGATGATCAAAACCGCCTTCATCGAAACGGCAACCCAATCCGCCGCGCTGTTCTTTATCGCTGCGGGGGCCAAGATTTTTGTCTCCTTCATCTCGCTTACAGGTGTAACCCATTCGTTTGTCGATATGGTTGTCGCGGCGGATTTGCAGCCTTGGCAGATACTGGCGGTCATTACGCTGATGTATCTGGTGCTGGGCATGTTTCTTGATCCGCTGGGCACCATGCTGCTGACACTGCCGTTTGTTGTGCCGCTGATCGAGGGCATGGGCATGGATCTGATCTGGTTCGGTGTGATCGTGGTCAAACTGCTGGAGATCGGTCTGGTGACACCGCCTATGGGGCTGAACGTATTCGTCATCGCCTCGGTCGGCGGGAAAGACAGCGATGCGGCCACTACCTTCAGAGGGGTGGCGCGTTTCCTGATCCTTGATCTGGTGGTGCTGATCCTGCTGCTGGCCTTCCCGATCATCTCGCTGATCATCCCCAATTCGATGGGATAGCATTAAAACCGGTGTGGCCTGCCGCGGGCCTCACCACCCCTGCCCGAACCTGTGACACAAAAAGGACGCCGCGCATGAGCGATTATGAAACCATCACATTCGATGTGAAAGACGGCATTGCCACACTGGCTTTCAACCGCCCGAAATACCGCAATGCAATCAGCCTGCAAATGCGCGAGGAACTGCCCCCCGTCATTAAACGGGTCAGCACCGACAGCGATATCCGCACCCTGATCATCACCGGCAATGGCGGCAGCTTTTGCGCGGGGGGCGACATCAAGGATATGGGCAGCGTCACCTCCGTCGACGTAGGCCGTAACCGGATGCGCGCGACCGGCACGTTACTGCAAGCGGTCGCCTCTATTGATAAACCGGTGATCGCAGCCGTTGATGGCCCCGCTTATGGCGCTGGCTTTGGCTGGGCGATGCTGGCGGATTTCGTCCTCGCCACGCCGCGCGCAGGGTTCTGCGCTTCCTTCGGAAAGCTTGGCCTCGCTCCCGATTTCGGCCTGCATTACACCCTGCCCCGCCTTGTCGGGCTTGCACGCGCCAAAGACCTCATTTTTTCCGCGCGCGAAGTCAAGGCGGACGAGGCACTGGAAATGGGCCTTGTCTATCGCGTGGTCGAGGCGGACAAGATTATGGACGTGGCGCAAGACATGGCGCAGGCTTTCTGCAACGCCTCACCCACCGCCATTGGCGTCAGCAAAATGCTGCTGGATCAGACCTTCGGGATGGACATCCGCCAGATAGGCGAGGCCGAGGCCACCAATCAGGCGGTATGCTTTGTCTCCGATTACCACGCGGAAGCGGCCAAACGGTTCTTGAACAAAGAACCCTTCAAGTTCAAATGGCCGCTTTGAAAATAGTGGACAGATAAGGCGGCAGGGTTAAGCCTTGCCGCCGTGCAACAATGCACTCGGCACCTCAACGGGCATGGCCAGTATTTGCTGGCCATAGGTTTTTGCCAGCTTGTCCAGATGCAGCGAAGAGGTGCCGCCCCCATCCAGCGTTTCACGCAGCAGGAAATTGACCGCTCCCATGCCCGGCGCAGCAAAGCACGACACCTCACCTTTGGTGACATGGGCGAACCACGCGGCGACCTTCTCTGCCGTGACTTCGCGGCAGATCACATCGTAAAATTCGGGCTTGCGCGCCATGACACCCACATTGGCCGAATTGCCCTTGTCGCCGCTGCGCGCCACGGCGATGTCGATCAACTGGCAGGTGGTTGTCGGCCCCTCAAACGGCTCGGATTGCGGCGGGGGCGAAAGCGCGGGTGCGGGGGAATATGTCTGCTGTGGCGGGGTGAACCCCAGTGCTTGCCCGTCAACCGACACAACCGGCACCACGTCGGATTTGTCGAGCAGGAAGGCAAATTGCGCGACCACAGGCGTGGCTTTGGGGCGGCCCGCTTCGCCCACTCCGCAGCGGCCTGTTGTCATTGACAGGGCCACGCCGGTGGTTTCTTTCGAGAATACTTCGATCGCGGCTTTGTCCTGATGGCGCACGTCGGTTTGTACAACAACTTCGCGCGCTTGGGCGGCATGGGGTGATGCATTTGCCCCCCACAGGGTTTCCGCCCCGATGACATGAACAGCGGTACGGTCAAACCCGTCCATCCCGCGCTCCCCCAGCAGGCGCGTGACCCGTTTCAGCAGTGCATCGCCATAGTGGCGCGCTTTTTCAACAGCCTCAAATCCGGTAACCAATGTCAGCGCCGTTGCGCGGTATCCATCGCGGTAGGTGGCCGATACCTTGAACGTGTCGGTCGGCGCGCGCCCTTTTACATCGGTTATCGTAACCTCGTCAGGGGCGGATTGATCCAGCACTGCCTGCGAGAAATCACAGATCACATCAGGCACGATGTAGGACTGTGTATCGCCGGTTTCGTACAATATCTGTTCCCCCACCGACAGGCGCGAGACGATGCCGCCGGTGCCCGCGGGCTTGGAGATGACAAAGCGCCCGTCCGCGAAACATTCCGCAATCGGGTAGCCCATGTTGTCCCACCCATCTGCGGAGTCCTGCCAATCGGTAACGTTGCCGCCCGTGGCCTGTGCGCCGCACTCCAGAATGTGCCCCGCCAGTGTACCGGCGGCAAGCTGGTCGTAGGCGTCAGCGCTCCAGCCGAATTCATGTATCAGGATGCCCAGCGTGACCGCACTGTCAACGCAGCGCCCCGTGATCACCACCTCGGCACCGCCATCCAGTGCCGCTGCGATGGGAAAGGCACCCAGATAGGCGTTTGCGCTGCTGAGCTCATCGGGCAGGGGCGCGCCTGAAAACATCTCGCGGATGTCGCGGCTGCGCAGATCGTCCATCCGGCCCAGCAGGTCATCCCCCTCGACAATGCCGACCTTCAGCGCGATGCCCTGATCGGCGGCCACCTTGCGCAAGGCGTCAGCGCAGGCGGCGATGTTCACACCCCCCGCATTGACCACCACCTTGATGCCCTTTTCCTTGATCTGCGGCAAAAGCGGTTTCATCACCAGATGCACAAAATCGGCGGCATAGCCTTTGGTCGGGTCAGCGGCTTTGGCACGCACAAGGATAGACATGGTGACTTCTGCCAGATAGTCGAACACCAGATAATCGACGTTGCCTTTCTCCACCAACTGGCGGGGCGCTTGGGTGCTGTCGCCCCAGTATCCGGCGGCACCGCCAATGCGAACGCTCATTGCGGTTCTCCTTCTTCTGCATCAACCCAGTTCGGCGCGCGCTTTTGCGCAAAGGCGGTTTGCCCCTCGCGCCCCTCCGGCCCACGGCTAAGCGCGGCAAAGCGGGTTGCGGCGAATGTAGCCAGTTCATCGTCGGGCATTGTGCCGACGGCCAGCAGGATTTCCTTGGTGGCGGCGCTGGCTTTTGGCGCGCAGGCCATGACCTGTGCGGCAACGTCCTCCAGCGTTTTGTCCAGATCGCGATCCTCGCAGAGGTACTGCGCGATACCGTAATCATATGCTTCCTGCCCGCCGAAACGGCTGGCCGTCAGGGCCAGTTGGCGCGCCCGTGCCAGACCGACCCGTTTCACAACAAACGGTGCAATCTGTGCAGGGGCGATCCCCAGTCTGGTTTCCGGCATCCCCATGCGCGCGCCTTTGGTCACGATTGTGATGTCGGCCATGCAGGCGTATCCCAACCCGCCGCCAAAGGCAGACCCCTCAACAGCGGCAATTGTGGTTTGCGGCAGGTTCTGAAACTTGAGAAACCCGCGCCCCGCGCGCGCGTTGCGCGCAAGGATCGGATCGCCGCCATCTTCAGGCGGGGTTTCCCCCATGGTGCGACGCTCCTTTATATCGCCACCGGCACAGAAATGCCCGCCCGCGCCGCGCAACACCACAAGGCGGATGGCATCCGTCTGCGCCAGCCAATCCAGCAGATCGGAGAATTCCGCCGCCATACGCGCATTGATGGCATTGCGGCTTTCGGGGCGGTTCAGCACCACATCCAGACGGCTGCCGCGTTGCGTCAGCATCAGTGTTTCACACGCGGGCAGGGAGAAGGGCATGGGGGTTCCTCACTGAATTGGATTTACAGAAACCTATAAGTATCGTATTTACTTCGCAAGCGAACATTTATCGAGGCACACCATGTCCAGCCCTGTTTCCGCCTTTCCCGCATACGCCGGCCCCGCAGATGCCCAAGGCCCGCTGAGCGGATTGCGGGTGGTTGATTTCACCCATTTCATCGCGGGGCCGTTTTGTTCGATGTCGCTGGGCGACATGGGCGCAGAGGTGATCAAGGTCGAGGCACCCGAGGGTGAGGCGTTTCGCAAATACGGCGCTCCGCGCCCCGAGCTTGATAATCAGGGCGCGGCGTTCCTGTGGGCCAACCGGAACAAGAAAGGCGTCGCGCTTGATCTGAAATGCGCCGAAGGGGCGGCGGTGGCGCGCGATCTGGTGCGCACAGCCGATGTTGTGATCGAGAATTTCTCGGCAGGGGTCATGGCGCGTTTTGGTCTGGGCGAAGAGTTGCTGCGCCGCGAACAGCCCGATCTGATCTATTGTGCCATCAGCGCATATGGCCAGTCCGGCCCGTTTGCCGACCGGCTGGGGTTTGATCCGGTGGTGCAGGCCGAAAGCGGATTTATGTCGCTGAACGGCGATGCGGATCAGGCGGGCATGCGCACGCAGCCCGTGATCATGGATATCGCAACCGGCATGATGGCGACCAACGCGATCCTTGCCGCACTGCTCAGCCGCGGGATCAGCGGGAAGGGCCAGCGGGTCGATATCTCGCTCTATGATACGGCGCTTACAATGCTGGGATGGGCACCGATGCAATACCTCGTCAGTGGAAATGCGCCGCAGCGGGCGGGAAATGCCTCGGCCGATTCCGCACCGGGCGGGGTGTTTTACGCAAGCGATCTGCCGTTCTTTATATCTTCTCCCAGCAGCACGATTTTCCGCCGCATCGCACAGGCGGTGGGGCTGGACGATATGGCCGATGACGCCGACCTGCTGGACACCCCGAAACGTGTCGCGCGCCGCAAGGAAGTTGAAACCGCACTTCAGGAGAAGTTCAGCGCCCATCCGTGGGCCTATTGGGAGCCTGTCCTGAGGGCCAACAACGTTCCCGCAGGGCGGGTCCAAACACTGGCGGAGGCGCTTCATTCGGATGTTGCGCGTGCATCAGGTGTGATTTCACAAATCCCGCATCCCACGGCGGGGCATGTGCCCAACATCGCGCTGCCGCTGCGTTTTTCGGACACGCCGACAGTTGCGCCGGTTGCAGCCCCCGCCATTGGCGCCGACACCGAAGCGGTGCTGCTGACACTGGAAGGCTACGACGCCGCGCGGCTGGACGCGCTGCGGCGCGCGGGCGCGTTTGGCGCAGCGCAGGGCGATCCCGCCTGACAGGTGCGCGCTACGCCTGCGGCGTGATCTCGACCAGCAGCGCACCATCGGCCACCTGCGCGCCGGTTGTGGCGGCAATGCGCGCCACCTGTCCGGCAACCGCTGCGCGTACGTCATGCTGCATCTTCATCGCCTCGACCACCGCAAGGCGGGTGCCAACGGCCACTTCCTGCCCTTCCTCTACGCACAGTTCGATCAGCACGCCATGCATGGGAGAGCGCACGATACCGTCCTGCCCCGACATGTCTGTGTCTTCCTCGCCGGGGATATGACGCTCGAATGTGTGGATCGCACGGCCTGTGCCCAGCTGCCATGTGTTGGGCGCGGTTCGGGCGAACAGGATGTCGCGCTGGCGGGTGTCGATGCGCAGGCGGATCGCATCGCGGTCCTGCGCCAGCACGTCGATGTCGTGTGTCACCCCGCCCAGCGTGACGGCGTAGGCGGCGCTGGCCGTGGCGCGGATTGTGATCCGCTGTGTTTCCCCGTCCGAGGACAGATCAATGCTGTTGGCGAGCGTCCCTGTCGACCCCCAGTTCACCAGCTCTGCCGGAACATCAATGGCCAGATCAACCGCCGCGCGGTGGTGCGCAAGGAAATCGAGCACGGCAGCAACGGCGAACAGATCGGTCCCCGCTTGCGCTTGTGCAAACCCGCTTTCGCCAAATTCATCGGCGATGAAGGCGGTTGTTGCCTCGCCCTGCGCAAATACGGGACGTTCAAGGATATCTATCAGGAAAGGCAGGTTCGACGCAGGGCCGAAGAACCGCGTCTTGCGCAGACTGGCGATCAGGGACAGGCGCGCGGCGTCCCGCGTCGGCGCCCACGCGATGACCTTGGCAACCATCGGATCATAAAACGGCGAGATATCCTGCCCCGCAACCACGCCGGAATCGACACGGATGCCCTCGGCCGCGGGCACATGCCACGCCGCAATGCGCCCCGTGGCCGGTAGGAAATCATTGGCCGGATCCTCGGCGTATAGCCGCACTTCGATGGCGTGACCGTTCAGTGCAATATCATCCTGCGCCACTGCCAGCGGCTGCCCTGCGGCCACCTGAAACTGCATCTCTACCAGATCAAGGCCGGTAACCATTTCCGTCACCGGATGTTCGACCTGCAAGCGCGTGTTCATTTCGAGGAAGTAAAAATTCTGCGCAGCATCCAGCAGGAATTCGACCGTACCCGCACCGCGATAGTTGATTGCACGTGCAGCTTCCACTGCGGCCGCACCCATGCGCGCGCGCAACTGCGGCGTCATCACGGGGCAGGGCGCTTCCTCCACCACTTTTTGATGCCGCCGCTGGACCGAGCAATCACGCTCTCCCAGATGGATGACGTTGCCGTGGGTGTCGGCAAAAACCTGCACCTCTACGTGGCGCGGCGCAACGACAGCGCGTTCAAGGATCAGCGTGCCATCGCCAAATGCGTTCACCGCTTCGGAGCGGGCATTGCCAAGCGCGTCAGGCAGCGCCAATGCTTCATGCACCAGACGCATACCGCGCCCGCCGCCCCCGGCGGTGGCCTTGACCATTACCGGAAAGCCGATTTTCTGCGCGGCCGCGATCAGCGTTTCATCTGATTGATCAGCCTCCTGATAGCCCGGCACACAGGGCACGCCCGCCTCGATCATGCGGATTTTTGCAGCGGCCTTGTCACCCATCAGACGGATCGAGCGCGCATCAGGTCCGACAAAAACCAGCCCCGCAGCTTCGACAGCTTCGGCAAAGCCCGCGTTTTCCGACAGAAAGCCATAGCCGGGGTGGATCGCCTGCGCGCCGCTTTTCTGCGCGGCTTCGATGATCCTGTCGCCCAGCAGATAGGATTGCGCAGAGGGGCCGGCGCCGATGCATATCGCCTCGTCGGCCAGTTGCGTATGGGGCGCGCCGCGGTCCGCCTCCGAATAGACAGCAACGGTGCGCAAGCCTGATTTCTGCGCCGAACGGATGATCCGGCAGGCAATTTCGCCGCGATTGGCGATCAGTACTGTATCAAAATTCTGCATCATTATGCCCCTACATCCGCGCCACGCCAAAGCTGTTTGGCCGCAGGGTGCGATGTCGCGCCTCGCGGCAGGTTTGCAGGCAGAAGCCCAACACCTTGCGGCTATCGCGCGGATCAATCACCCCCATATCGAGCAGCCGCCCAGAGGTGTAAAACGCGGTCGACTGGCTGTCGAAATGGGCAATCAGATCGGCGCTTTGTTGCGCCAGCTTTTCTTCGTCCACAGCGATACCCTTGCGCGCGGCAGAGGCGCGCGTGACCTGCTCCATCGTGATGGCCGCCTGCTCACCCCCCATCACGCCAGAGGATGAATTGGGCCAAGAAAACAGGAAGTCCGGCTCATAGCCGAACCCTGCCATGCCATAGTTGCCTGCACCAAAGCTTGCACCGATATGCATGGAAATTTTGGGCACCTTCACATTGGCCACGGCCTGAATCATCTTTGATCCGTGCTTGACCATGCCTGCCTGCTCGTGACGGGTGCCGACCATATAACCGGTGACGTTGTGCAGAAAAATCAGCGGTGTATCGGACTGGTCGCAAAGCTGCATAAATTGTGCGGCCTTGGTTGCGCCTTGTGTATCAATCGGGCCGTTGTTGCCGATGATCGCGCAGGCGTGGCCCATGATTGTTGCTTGCAGGCATACCACGGATGCGCCGTAGGCGGGTTTGAAATCGTCAAACTCCGACCCGTCGGTGATCCGCGCGACAACCTCGCGCACGTCATAGGGTTTGCGGTAATCCACAGGCACAACGCCGGTGATTTCCTGCGGGTCATAGACAGGGGGCGCATAGGCGCGCGCAGGGGGCGGGGTGCAATGGCGGTTCCAGTCAAGACGCGCGATGATCTGGCGCGCGGTGACAATGGCGGCGGCATCATCATCAACCAGATATTCCACCAGCCCCGAGATCGTAGCGTGCATTTCGGCCCCTGCCAGTTGCTCGGGGTCGGCCTCTTCGCCGGTGGCCGCCTTGACCAGCGCCGCACCGCCAAGAGACGCGGCACCGCGCCCTTTCACGGCGATGACATAATCGCTTAGCCCCGGATAATAGGCACCACCCGCGGTTGACGGACCGTGCAGAACCGCAAATGTCGGGATGCCTTCGGCAGACAGGCGCGCCAACCTGCGGAACGTGCCGCCGCCGTTGGCCCAGCCTTCGACGTTGTAGGTGCGCAGGTTTGCACCTGCACTTTCGACCAGATGGATAAACGGCAGTTTGTGGCGCAATGACAGATCAAGACAGGCACGCAGTTTCTGGCTGGAGCGCGGGGTAGATGCGCCTGCGTTGATACCGCTATCGGTGACAAAAACCATCATCCGCACGCCGCTGATATAGCCGATGCCTGCAATCGCAGAGCCCCCCGGCACGGATGTTTCGGGATCGGCGTCCTCGACCAGATAATTGGCCATGTTGTACACTTCCAGCCACGGCATACCGGAATCAAGAAGCTGGCCCAGACGTTCGCGCGGGGTCAGCTGGCCGCGCTCCTCAAACCGTGCGCGCCGCTTTTCCGAAGCGGTGGCCGCGCGCAGATGCAGGGCCGACAGGGTGTGCAACAGCTCCGACATGTCGGCCTGTTTCGCGTCGAACTCCGCCGTGCCGCTTTCTATTCTTGAATGAAATCGTGCCATGATATTTCTTCCGGTTTTTCGCGTTACGGTGTCCGGCGGCCCAACGCGATAATAGATCAGTGCTTTACTATTCGCTAGCGAACTAAAAGAGCTATACTGCAAGCACCGCTATCAGAGCAAGGGAATGTTGCGCGGGGCGGGGCGAATGTTGGCGCGGCTAGGCCAAAACCAGCAGGGCGATATCCAGCAACCCCACCGCGCAGAGCGCAAACCCTATGTTCCATTTCAGCCCGATATCGGAAGCGGTGTGATTGATGCTTCGCCCCGAAAGACGCACCGGCGTGGCAAAGGGCGAAAACGAAATCACAACTGCCCATGTTGTCATAACCATCAACGCAATTACCGTGGGTGCGATATCCATACCGGGCAGGCGTGCCAGCGTTTCGATCACCAGAATGGCCGAGACCAGCGGGTTCACAGCCAGCAACGCCAGTATGATAATTGCCCATGATCCGGCGATCAGCACCCCACCGGCACCCAGCCCCAGCCGCGCAATGTGTTCGCCCAGCCAGACCACATCGATCTGGGGCAACAAGATCACCGCCAGAAAGCCGGACGCGCCGAAAATCGCAAGCTCGTTGCGCATGTCACGCAGGGCAGGGACGGTTTGGGTCTTTGCCCGCAACAGCGCGATCGTGATCGCACCGCGCGGGCCTGCGTGCAGGTTCTGCACCGCGACCCAGCCCAGCCCGATCACCGGAATACACAGGAACAACCCGCCGATCAGGGTGAGATCCAGCAGATAGGACAACGCCGCTGCCGACAGCGGCACCAGCAGCACCACCCCGAGCAATCCGCCAAACGGCCGCATCCACGGCTCGGACGGGGGCGCGGCAGCACCGCTGCGCTTGGGGCGCGGAAACGTCAACCGGTCCAGCGCCCAACCAAGTGTCAGATAGCAGACAAGCGCGGGAACACCCAATGGCAGCAATTCGATCCAGCGCAACTCAAGCGAGCTGGACATGATGATTGCGATGGTGACCGAGGTAGGCGCCCAGAATGTCACCGCCGAAAACCCGCGCAGCATGGCCAGCGTCATCCGCTTTAGCCGGATATCGCGCACCCGCTGGTCGCTTGCGTTCGGCCCGTCCATGGCAGAGCCGTGGATCATCGTGCTCAGCAGGCTGATCGTGCCGAGGTTCATCAGCGCGCCCATCAGATGGCCACCCAGCGTCAGTGTAATATACCGCCGTCCGGGGCTTTGATTGACGATGATCCGCCCGCTGGTCTGCACCATTTCCGATGTGCGCGCCGCATCCCCCAGAAAGCTGAGCACAACGACAAAGCAGACAAAGAACGCACCGCGGTCAATCGCTTCGAACAGTAAATCCGGCGTGGTGCGCCCCATCAGCCAGAGCGCGCAAAACAGCCCCAGCGTGACCAACAACAGCCCTTGCGAAACCCTGATCATCTGCCGCCATTCCAGAACGAAAAACACAGCCAGAAACAGACCCGACAGAATGGTTGTGGCCTGTGCAAAACCCAGCAGATGCACAATGGTCATCACACTGGCCAGCAGCACGCTTAGCGATGATATGCCTGCGCGGGTCATGGGCAGCTTTCGCCGCCGGCCCGCCCTGTTGTTGTGCTGTGCGGGATCATTCCAGCTTCCTGGTCCGCTTGAATGCGCCGCTGGCGCTGGCGATCAACTGGTCGTTTTCGTCCACAACCCGTGCCTGCGCAAAATAGATCGAGCGACCCCCGCCTGTCATCTCGCCATAGGCGCGCAGCAGTTTGCCTTGCATCGCCTTCACAAAGTTGGCCGTGAGCGATACCGTCACGCTCATCGCGCGCGGGGCAGGGGGCGGTTGTGTGCTGCCCGCCGCACCGCAGGCAGAATCCAGCAGGGACATCAGAACACCGCCGTGCACAATCCCTTGGGAGTTCAGGTGATGCGGCTTCAGCTCAAGCTCGATATACGAGGTGCCCACGTCCCAGTTGTTCAGGCTGTAGCCTACGTAGGCGTTGAAATCATTGCCGCTCATGGCTGTACCTTCTGCTTTTTCTTACGCTGCGTGGCGCGCGGGGCCACTGTATGTGGGGCGGCCGTATCCACCTGTCGCCCCGCAGGAATAGGGTTGCGCAGATGGGTTAGCAAGCGCATTGGCAGCGGCTGTCATTGTGGGTCTGTCTGTGCGCTGTGGGCCGCGCGCAGCTCGGTCTTGAGAATTTTATTCGCACCCGAAAGCGGCATCCAGTCAATGAAGCTGATGGATTTGGGGCATTTGTAACCTGCAATGCGCGTGCGGCACTGCGCGATCAACTCTTCTGCGGTGACGCTCTGCCCGTCCATAAGAACAACCACTGCATGCACCGCCTCGCCCCACTGCGGATCAGGGATGCCGATCACGGCACAATCCTTTACCGCCGGATGGTCGGCAATGGCATTTTCAACCTCGCCGCAATAGACGTTTTCACCGCCGGAAATGATCATATCCTTGATCCGGTCGACCAGAAACAGATAGCCGTCCGCGTCGAAATAGCCGCCGTCGCCGGTGTGATACCACCCGTCGACCAGGGCCTCGGCGGTCTTTTCGGGCATGTTCCAATAGCCTTGCATCACGTTGGGGCCGCGTACTGTGACCTCGCCGATCACACCGGTTGCACATTCACTGCCATCGGGTGCAGTGATGCGCACATCGCAATGGGCCACGGGGCGCCCGACCGATGACAGCTTTTCCACAAGCGGATTGTCGGGATCATGGGCATCGGGGGTCAGAACGGAAATCACCGGTCCGGTTTCGGTGGCACCATAGCCCTGATAAAACTGCACCCCCGGCAACGCGGCCATCACGCGGCGCAGCAACGCCAGTGACATCGGCGCCGCGCCATAGGTAATGCGCTTCACCGAGCTTAGATCGAATTCGCCGAAATCGGGCGCGTTAAAGATCATATTCAACATGCTTGGCACCAGCATTGCATCGTTGATTTTCAACTCTTCAATCAGCCGCTGCGCCTCGCGCGGGTCGAACCGCTGCATCAGCACCGAATGGTTGTTGGACTGCGCAAGCGAATACACCCGCGCTCCTGCGGCCAGATGGAAAATCGGCGCGGATTTCAGAAAGCTCTGATCGCGCGGCATGTGATAGCTGGTAAGCGCGCCGGTTGAATTGGCGTGAAGGTTGGCATGGCTGAGCATGACCCCCTTGGAGCGCCCCGTTGTGCCGCCGGTGTAAAACAGCGCCGCCAGATCGTTGCCGCGTCTGTTCGAGCGCACATCGGGATCAGCTTGGGCCAGCAGGTCTTCGTAATCCAGAAAACCCTCGGGTGTCGGACCTTCGCCGATAAATACCAGATGTTTGCAAAACGCGCAGTGCGCCTTGATCTTTCGGGCCTGCGCCACATGCTCTTCGTCAACCAGCAGGACAGCGGGAGTGCAATCCTCCATACACTGGATCATCTCGGGGACGGCCCAGCGGTAATTTAGCGGCACCATTACCGCATCGGCATAGAACGGACCGTAAAACGCCTCCATAAACCGTGCCGAATTCAGCGCGAGGATGCCGACCCTGTCACCTGCACCCACCCCCAGCGCGCGCAAGGCGCTGCCCTGTCTGCGCGCACGTTCTGCAAAATCGGCCCATGTCTGTGTGCGCCCCAGAAAGGTAACAGCTGGATCGTCGGGGTGGTTTCGTGCAACTTCCTCCAGAATGTCGGTCAGGCCTGCATCAGCCATGATGCCCCTCCGTTTCGCCAAATGCGGCGGCGGCGGCGCGCGCCATATGGCCGCCATAGCGCGCGATGTGGTGATCGGCATCGCCGAACGCAAAATCCGCAACAGCAACCCGTTTCACGAACTGCCCCAGCTGGAATTCTTCCGTAAGGCCGATGCCGCCGTGCATCTGCATCCCCTGCTGGCAAATCCGGCGCCCCTCTTCGGCGACGACAACTTTGGCCGCCGATACTGCCTGCTGGCGCGCGACGGTGTCGTCGCTGCCGGCCAGCGCACCTGCCTCGTACACCAGCGATTTCATATGTTCGTATTCCAGCACCATATCGGCCAGATGGTGTTGCAGCACCTGAAATTCGCCCAGTGTCTTGCCGAACTGGCGGCGGGTGCCGAGGTATTCCTTGGTGAGGCCGATCACTTTTTCCAGCGCACCAAGCGCCTCTGCGCAGATCGCGGCGGCGGCCAGATCGCTGACCGCTTCGATAATATCGTAACCGCCGCCCTGCGCACCCAACAGCGCGGTTGCGGGCAGCTTTACATCGTTGAAGGTAATATCGGCAGCGCCGCGCCCGTCAGTCAGCGCGTAGGCGGTGCGTTCCACCCCATCGGCATCCGCATCGACCAAATACAGCGACAGGCCCGATTGATCGTGGCGTTCCGTATCGGGTGCGCGGGCCGAGACAATCAACAGGCCCGCATCATCGCCGCCGAACACAACCGATTTGGCGCCGTTCAGAACATATCCGTCGCCCTGCGCAGCGGCGCGGGTGTCAACATCTGCCAGATCATAGCGCGCATCCGGTTCACCAAACGCACAGGCCACTTTCAGCGCCCCTTCGGCGAGGGCGGGAAGGTATTGCGCCTGTTGCGCATCAGACCCCGCCAGCCGCAGCGCACCCGCGCCCGCCACCGCGGTGGACAGAAACGGCGCCTGCACCGCGTGTCGCCCGATCTGGATTGCGGCAACCATCACATCCGCCGATGATCCCGCCAGACCGCCGTGATCTTCGGGCACCGTCAGACCGATCAGGCCCGTTTCGGCGCAAGCCTGCCACAGTTTGTCGGCCTGTGCAGCCGTGCCGCCGCCCGCCGCTGTGTTATGGGCGGTGAACAGCTTTTCCAGACTGTCCGACAACATCCGCTGTTCGTCACTGTAACTGAAATCCATGGTGTGTGTCCTTTACGATCCGAGCAGGGTTTTCGAGATGATGTTTTTCTGCACCTCGGTCGAGCCGCCATAAACGGTGGTTTTGCGCCGGTCAAAATAGGTGGGGGCGCGCGCGCGGACGTGTTGCGGGCCAACAGGTGTCCCGTTCCACGACGGTTCCATCGCATCCGACTGCCATGGCAATGCGTATGGGCCAACCGCCTCCATCTGCAATTCGACACTGCGCTGTTGCAACTGTGATCCCTTGATCTTGAGGATCGAGGGGAACATGCCGCTATCGCCGCCGGTGGTCAGCATCCGCAGGTTCGTCAACTCAAGCGCGCGGCGGTTGATCTCCAGCCGCGCAAGGCGCGCCTGAAACAGCGGATCCTCAATCAGCGGTTTGCCATTGCGCCGCTCTGTCAGGGCGATCTTGTGCAGCAGGGCCAGATCGGCCTTGATCATGCCGATGCCTGCAATGCCCGTGCGCTCGTTGCTCAGCAGGAACTTGGCGTAATCCCAGCCTTTATTCTCTTCGCCCACCAGATTTTCGACCGGAACGCGCACGTTCTCCAGAAACACCTCGTTCACGATGTGGCTGCCGTCCAGCGTGTGGATCGGGCGGACGCTGACACCGGGGGATTTCATATCGATCAGCAGGAATGAAATGCCGAGCTGCTTTTTGGCATCAGGATCGGTGCGCACAAGGCAAAAGATCAGGTCGGCGTATTGCGCATAGGAGGTCCAGATTTTCTGGCCGTTCACAACATATTCGTCCCCCTCACGCACCGCAGAGGTGCGCAGCGAGGCAAGATCCGACCCCGCGCCCGGTTCGGAGAAGCCCTGACACCAGAAATCATCACTCGACAGGATGCGCGGCAGGTATTTCGCCTTCTGCGCGTCGGTGCCGTAAGTATAGATCACAGGCCCGACCAGCCGGATACCGAACGGCATCACACGCGGCGCGCCAACACCGGTAAGTTCTTCGTCAAAGATATTCAGTTGCACAGGTGTCCAGCCACAGCCGCCGTATTCCTTGGGCCAGTGCGGGGCGATCCATCCCTTTTTCGCCAGAATTTTCTGCCAGAGGATATAATCGTCCCGTTTAAAGCGGGTTTCGGTGCGGGCTTTCTCTGCCAGTTCCTGCGGAAACTCGGCGTCAAGAAAAGCGCGCACTTCGTTTCTGAAATCGATGTCTTCGCTGCTGTGGGTCAAATCCATTGCGTATCCTTCACTCGGCCGGAACAGGCGGCGCCACGCGCCCGCCATTTAGTTCGTGTGCGAACAGGTTACGCAAAGTTTCAGGATACACAAACGGAAAATTCCATGTTCGGGGTCAGCGCATCACAAGTGCGTTTTACTTGGTCTGGCCCAGCTCCGCGGCAAGGTTCGATCTGACCTTGCGCAGCAGGTTCGACATCTGCACCACTTCGTCCTCACTCAGACCCGCTGTCGCGATATCGTTCAGGGTTGTGAACTCGCGGACCATATGGTCCAGCAATCCGGCTGCCGACTCTGTCAGCCATACATTTTTGGCACGCCGGTCGCGGGTATCGGCACTGCGGCGGACCCATCCGCGTGTTTCCAACCTGTCCAGCAGGCCGCTGACCGTCACCGTGCCCACGTTCATGCGCGCGGCAAGCTCCGTCTGGGACAGCCCGTCTTCGAGAAAAAGCTGGTTCAGTACATACGCCTGCGCATGGGTCAGCCCGTGCGGCCGCATCAGGTTTTCAAAAATTATGCCGCGAAACCGGGCGATGTCACTGAATAAAAAGCCGATTAACCGGTCCCGTTTTTCCATAGTGTTGCACTGTACTCCTGAAGGCACGGTCACCAACCGCAAGCATCCGTATCTGTAACAACGTCCTGCAATAAAAGATACAAGAACAACAAAGGACAAAGCACCCCGCCTAGGTGGTGGTCCGCAATACATACTGAATGGCAAAAACCGGTGCAAGATCGTGCGACCGCGGAGGGGCGGCTATAATCTAACCTTTATTAACATAATCCTAGTTATGGACCCATAGCAATTGAATGGTTTTTTACGCTGCCGGCTCTTCTACTTCCAGACCCATCCCCCGCAGAAATAAGGTTTGCGCTTGCCGGATCAGGCGGTTCGCATCGAAAGCAGCGTCATTTTCAACCCCGAGAAAGAACTTCGCCTGTGCTTCGTAATCAGCATAATGCTGCGTTACCGCCCAGAGTTCCATCTGGAATACCATCGGATCAACCGGCTTTATCTTACCCATGCTGATCCAGCTTTCGATCACTTCACAGGCACGCGCGGTTGCGTCTTTTGACTGCTCCCAATGACGCCGCAAAACGGGGGCACCGCGCGCCACCTCCTGCGAGAAAAACCGCGTTTCCATCGGGTGTTCGAGAGCATAGAGGATTTTGGTTTCGATATAGCGCGAGATCACCGCCTTGGGATCATCGCGCTGGTCAATGTCGAAAAACAGCGATTCCCATTTCGCCACAATTGACGTGACAATTTCTTCGTACAAATGTTCCTTGCTGGTGATGTAGTAAAACAGCGTCGGCTTTGACAGACCGGCTGCTTTTGCAATCGCTTGGGTGGATGTCCCCTGTAGGCCATTAAGGGAAAACTCCCTCAGCGCGGCGCGGAAGATTTTGGTCTGTACCTGTCTGCGCTTGTCCGATGTCAGGGGGGGCGTCATGTAGTCTCCGGCAGATAGGCAGTGGCTTCGACTTCAATCAAAATATCGGACGATGGCATCATGCCGCTGACCTCGACAACAGTTGAAACAGGCGCCACGTCAGGAAAAAACAGCCGCCGCACGCGGTTGAAGTTCGGAAAATCCGACAGGTTTTTGAAATACTGCACCAGCTTGAAAACATCGCCCATCTCGCCGCCCGCGTCTTCGATCATCGCTTTGATGCGGTCAAAGACAAACCATGTCTGCGCTTTTAGCGGCCCCTCTTTGTAATCGCTCGAAAACTCGCCCGTTTCGCCCAAGGCAGCGCGCGCGTGATCGGGCAGATCGCCGTAACCGGTGATGATTTTGCCAGCCGCAGGATCAACGGCAATCACCCCGGACATGAATATAAAATCGCCACGGCGCTGCCATGCGGTATATTTCGCCAGCGGCTGCGCGCCTTTGCTGCTTGCTTGGGTCATATGCTTTTCATTCTTTTTTCCACATGGTCCAGAAACCGTGTTCCAGCGGCGCGGTCAACATGGTTCATATTATACAACTGGCACCAGACATAGCGGCATTTGCGGCCGAACAACGGGCGCAAGCCGCGCTTGAAAAAGCTGCGCACCGGATCGCGGATCAGGAAAATCCACCACTTTGGCGATCCCGATGTCGTGACCACGGCGATCAGTTTCTTGTCCTGCATTTTGGCGATGGGCCGCTGGTTGTTGGCGGCAGCCACTTCAAATGTGATGCCGGGCAGCCAGACCCGCTCGAACCAGCCTTTCAGCATGGCAGGAAGGCCGTAATAATATGTGGGAAAGACAAACACCAAACCCTCGGCCCATTGCAGTTTCTCGACGTGATCGCGCACGGCGGCGATATTCTGTTCGGTATCGCTCAGGTAGGTGTTCCATTCTTCGGTGCTCAGCACAGGGTTGAACCCCATCCGGTAGAGATCAAGCGACTGAACGTCGTGCCCCTGCGCCTTGAGGGTTTCAACCGTGCGATTGAACAGGGCAAAGCCCAGACTTTCCGTACTGGGATGTGAAAAAACCACAAGTATCCGCATTTGCCCTGCTCCTTTCCTATCCTGCGCTTACTTGCGCAGATCCATACCAAGGCCCTGATTTACAAAGCTGTAATTCGCGACCAGATCCAGATCGACCGATCCTTTATCAACAATCCCCGAATCCTCCATCGCCTTGAGGAACTTGGCGGTGCGCGCAGGGTCCATGGCGCCGATGCCCTTTTCCAGCGCAAGGCCGGAATCCACGATGCCGAGCGCTTTGAGGTATTCGACCTCCTTGGCGAGCTTTTCGTCGGTCATTTCAGGGTTGGCTTCCTTGATCAGATCAAAGGCGGGCTGGTTGTCACCGTACATGAAATTATACCAACCGATGATCGACGCCTCGACAAAGCGATTCACCAGATCGGGGTTTTCCTCGATCATCTGGGTGCGCGCCTCGATTGTGGTTGAATAGGTGTCCCAGCCGTAATCGGCCAGCAGGAAGATATCGGTTTCTACGCCTTCATTGGCGGCGTAGATCGGCTCGGCTGTGGCAAAGGCCTGCTGAACCGCTTTTTCGTCCACCAGAAACGGGCCGATATTGTAGGCATATGGCGCAAGGTTTTCATCCTTGAAGCCGTGGTTCACCGTCATCCACTTCCAGAAGCTGAACTGGGCATCTTTCCCGATGTAGATTTTCGGCGCGTTGGCGACATCGGCAAAATCCTTGTACACCCCTTTGTGCGCCAGAATGGCCTGCGGGTCTTTCTGGAAGATCGACGCGACGACCGTGACCGGAATACCGTTGCGCACGCTGTCAAAGGCTTGCAGCATATTGCCGCCCATTAGAAAGTCGAGCTTGCCTGCGGGCAGCATGGGACGGTTGTTGACTTGTGGTCCGCCCATCTGGATGTCGACCTCAAGCCCGTATTTTTCATATGTTCCGTCGGCAACGGCCTGATAATACCCGCCGTGTCCCGCCTGGGCGAGCCAGTTGGTGCCGAATGTCACCTTGTCCTGTGCAAACGATACTGTCGCTGCAAATGTGGCAACGACACTGGCCGCTGCGATCCTGAATAGTTTCATGTCTCTCACTCCTTGTTGGTGTTCTCTTGTTACCTTTGACGCGCCATATCAGCCGTCCAGCCCCGTGTTTTTCCGGGGTTCATCAGGCCGTAGGGGTCGGCCTGTTTTTTGAAATCGATTTGTGATGTGTCGATTTCCTTCATGCCACCGTCTTCGATGGTGATGACGTGCGGGTCGTAGATGGTGCAACCGTCCGCCTCGATCTCGGCGATTGCCTTGTAGATGTCATCGCGCTTTTGCTGGCGGATGATGGGCAGGGCAAACACCTGCACCTCGCCGTGCATCCGCGCAATCTCGTGGTGCCAGAACATCTGGTCGCCGTAGCGTTCCATCTGTTTGGCCACTACCGATGGGTCAATCGGCTGCGGATAGGCAACCTGCAAATAGGTCCAGTCGGGATCGGCCTTCAGCGCCATCAGGGTTGTGTGGTTCCACCCGCATTCAAACGCGGGCGGCAGGCCGGCGTCGTGGATTTCCTCCAGTGTCATGGCAAACGGTACACGGCCCTTGCGCCGCTCGACCTCGGCGGTAAAGCGTTCCATATCATCCGGCGCGACCATGGCAAAAACCGCATCGCGATCATCGGGAAACAGCTCTCCGAACTTGGCGTAATACTGCGAGAACCGCCGCTCGACCACGGTCAGCAGATAGCAATCAAGACCCGCATCCAGCATATCAAGGCTGAATTGCAGCGCGTCGATATAGCCGTCAAACAGCGCGGCGGTGTGTATCCAGTCGGTCAGCTTGGTCAGTGCAACCTCGAGTTCCAGAATGATGCCGTTGGTGCCATAGGCGTGCTGGACCTTCTGGATGTCCGGCCCTTCGAGGGTGATGATCTGCGGCTCTTCCTCAATGGTCAGCACCTTGACCATACGCACATTGCCATCATCGCGCAGCACGCCGTGGCGCAGCGATCCGATACCGCCCGATCCGCCCGACAGGAACCCGCCGATGGTCGCGATTTTGCGGGTGGAGGGGTACATCAGCAACTGCTGGCCGGTTTCGGCGCAGGCATCGTCCAGGCGGGCGATGCGTGCACCCGCTTGCGTACGCGCCCAGCCTTCGCCGATCTCGATGATCTTGTTCAGGCCGGTAATGTCCAGCACGACGCCGCCTTCCATCGGCACACACTGGCCATAGTTGCCTGTACCCCCACCGCGGATCGTGACGGGAATGGCATGGCGTGCGATGGCTGCGGCCACGCGCACGACCTCGTCCTGCGTGCGCGGGGTCACGATCACATCGGCGCGCTTGTCCGCAAGCTGCTCTTTCAGAAGGGGGCTGTACCAGTAATAATCCAGCGACCGCGCCTTGATCACGCCCGCGTCGGTGCTGGTGCGGATACCTTCGATATCAGCCAGAAACCCTGACAGATCGTGCTGCGATTCCGTTTTAGTCTCTACGCTCATGCCAAGATTTCTCCATTTCGGTATATGTGCCTGACGGCTGAAGGGCGGGAAATCGCATCGTGCAGATCGCTTGCCTGCACTGCGATGAAATTTGCAGGCGCGCCAACGGTAAGCGGTGTGACCGCCGCACCGTCACACCAGCGCGCAGCCCCTTGCGTGATCGCATCGATCCACGCGGCGGGTTCAAGCTGCGCCAGATGCACACCGCCGCGATAGACATCAAACAGATCGTAATCGCCGTAGGGAAAGAACACATCACACACGTTGTCAGAGGCAATTATCACATCGACCCCCGCCAGCGCTGCCTCTTTCATCGGGGCAATGCCGCGCAGGCGCGGGGTGCGATCCGGCGCGTTGTCCTGTAAATAGCTGTTGGTGGTGGGCAGCACCACAAGCCCGACCTGCGCCGCCGCGGCACGTTCCAGAACGGCCTTCACCTCATCCTGCGGACGGACGGACAGGGAACAGGCGTGACCACATAAAACCGAAGGCCCGTCGCGGCGCTGTGCGGCCTGATCCACGATCAGATCAAACCCTTGCGCCTCACTCTCCAGCCCTTCGTCAACGTGGAAATCAAGCGGCAGGTCGTGGGCATCCGACAGGGCGAACACATCCGCAACCTTGTCTGCCAACCCGTCATTGCGATAGATGAACGCGCCGAAAACACCGCCGGTTTTGCGCACGTGGGCGGCAATCTGTTCGCCCGATTCAGCCAGCAGATCAATCGGAGACAGCGAGGCCAGTTGCAGATCGACGCGGCCGCGCCATTCGCGCGCAAGATCATCCATCACCCCCCACGCCACGGGCACTTCAGCGGTGTTCCAATCAACATGCGTGCGCATCGCGGCAACGCCGTGGCGATACGCCTTTTCCATGGCCAGACTTGCGCGGGCATACAGATCATCGGCGGTCCAGTTGGATTTATCCGCCTGCATCCGCTCTATCGCGTCAAACAGGGATACCGCACCGGCACCTGTGCGCCGGGTTGTGAATGTTTTGTCCAGATGCACATGCGCATCGGCCATCAGCGGCAGGATCAGGGTGGCGGCGGGGGCGGCAGACGGGGTGAGCGCGGCAATCTTTCCGCCCGAAAGGCGCAGATCAACCACATCATCCGCCCCCCCCAGTCGAACACCTGTCAGCTGTGCATCAGGTCCCATCATCTTTCCCGCTTGATCTCGCTCTCGTGCCATTTGCCGAGGACAAGTTTGGACAGAAACGACGTGGCAAGGAAAATGGCGATGCCCAGCAGCGATACAAGCAGCAGTGCCGCAAACATCTTCGGTATTTCGTTGCGAAAGCTTGATTCCAGAATACGCGATGCAAGGCCGGTGTTCTGCCCCGCGCTGCCTGCCACAAATTCGGCTACAACCGCACCGATCAGCGCCAGCCCACCGGCAATCTTCAGCGCCGCCATAAAATAGGGCAGCGCGCTTGGCACCAGCAAAAAGCGCAGGCGCTGCCACGGGGTGGCGTGGTAGAGGCTAAACATATCACGCAAATTGTGATCCGCACTGCGGATGCCGATAACGGTGTTTGACAGGATCGGAAAGAACGCCACAATCCACGCGCAAATCAGCAGCGCGGAAAACGTGCTGTCCACATAGATCAGGATCAGCGGCGCAATCGCGACAATCGGCGTCACCTGAAGAATGACCGCAAAGGGAAACAGGCTCATCTCGACGGTGCGCGACAGGGCAAACAACATGCCCAGCAACACGCCGCCGATCATCGCCAGTGCCAGGGACATCAGCGTCAGCTTTACCGTGAACCACGCCGAACCGAGCAGCGACGGCCCCTCGACCCAGAGGGTTTTGAGGATCAGACTGGGCGCGGGAATAAGATAGTGGGGCACTTCGTTATACCACACCAGAAACTCCCACAGCAGCACCGCAATCACCAAAGCGCCGAGCGGCATAATCACCTGCATCCGCTTGTCGCGCCGCTCGCGTTGAAGCTGTGACGCGTTCATCATCACGGGCGTGTCTTCGTCGTGGATTTCAATGGTCGACATTGGTCATCGTCCTCTCTAGCGCTTGGGTGACGGTGCGTGCGTGTTCGCCGAATTCGGCAGATGTGCGGTATTCATCCGTACGCCCCACGGCGCGCGGCAGCTCGATCTCTTCGATCACGCGGCCCGGCCTTGCGCCCATCAGCACAACGCGGCTGGACATATAGACCGATTCAAAAACACTGTGGGTCACGAATATGACCGTAAGGTTGTTTTCTTCCCACAGGCGCAGCACATCATTGTTCAGCTTGAAGCGGGTGATTTCATCCAATGCCGCAAACGGCTCGTCCAGCAGCAGCAGCTTGGGGTTTGTCACCAGCGCGCGCGCAATCGACACCCGCATTTTCATCCCGCCCGACAATTCGCGCGGATAGGATTTATGAAACTTTGACAATCCCACCTGCGCCAATACTTCGGTGATCCGCGGAGTTGCATCCCTGCGCGACACGCCCTGCAAGCGCAGCGGCAGAAACACATTGTCGAAAACATTGGCCCACGGCATCAGCGTGGCATCCTGAAACACATAGCCGATATCGCCGGTTTCACCGCCCTGCCCTGCGGGATGGCCGTTTACGTCAATTTCGCCCGCCGAGACAGACAGCAAACCCGCAATCATCTTCAGCGCTGTTGATTTCCCGCACCCCGACGGGCCGAGGAAGGACACAAACTCACCCTCGGAGATTGTCAGCGACATGTCCTTGATCGCCACGGTGCCATTGCCAAAAATCTTGTGGACATTGCGAACGTCTATCAATGCGTCTACGGGCTGCGCTGCCATTTATCTACCACTCCGGTTCGTTGTTAAGCCACGCAGGGTCAGCGCGATCAATTTCTGCAAACACTTCGACCAGCCGGTCGGTCACATAGTCCAGCGTTTCACGGCCCTTTTGTGCGGTTGCGATGCTGGCGTCACCGCAGGCTCCTGCCGGATGCAGATCCTGTGCCTGCCAGCCGAGCTTGGCCCCGCCGCCGATGCGGATATGTGAAAAATCACGGATCAGCGTATCTGTCAGCGGGCGGAAATTGCGCGCCTTTTCCATTTTCACCAGATCAGGTGCCATTGCCAGCATGATAGAGGTTTCCAAATCACCGGCGTGAATACCGACTGTCTGTTCATCTTCGGAATACAGCCCGTCCGGCAGGCCAAAGCCGAACCAGTTCACCGAAAAGGCGAGCATGTTGTGCCGGATACGCAATTCGCGCACCACCATATCCATTGTGCTGATCTGGCCGCCGTGACTGTTGAGCAGCACAATCTTGCGCACCCCGCTGCGCGCCACAGATGCGCCTATTTCGGTCCAGACCCGTGCAAGCGTTTCCCCGCTGAGCGTCAGCGTACCGGGATAACGGGAATGTTCGTCACTTTTACCGACCGGCTGCGTGGGCAAAAACAAGACCGGCGAATCTTCGGGCAGCTTTTCGGCCAGCAGCTTGGTCAGGCCATCCGCCACTGCCGCATCAACACACAGAGGCAAATGCGGCCCGTGTTGTTCAATTGCGCCAACCGGTAACACCGCAATGATCCGGTCATGATCAAGCTGCGCAAATTCCTCACTCGTGTAGTTCGCCCAAAAATGTTCCATGACTGCCTTCGTTAGTTAATTCGTTATCTTTACCCAAGCTGACCGATCGGTCAAACCATTTACGCGCGTCTGCTGCCTCTTCAGGGCAACGGAATTTTTCAGTAATCCAGCGTGCGCCCGGGGGTGAGGCCGTTCACGGCAGCAACAATCGACGCGGCATCGATGCCGAAATGACTGTACAGGTCCTGAATGGTGCCGGTTTGGCCGAAATGTTCGACCCCCAAGGGAATGGTCCGGTGCCCCCGGACAGAGCCGAGCCACGACAGCGTGGCCGGATGCCCGTCAATCACCGTCAGAATACTACACTCGCGCGGGAGGTCTTTTAGCAGGGTTTCGATATGTGATTGCGCATTTTCGTTACCACCGGCACGCGCACGGCGCGCGGCAGTCCAGCCCGCATTAAGGCGGTCCGCTGATGTAACGGCCAGAACCCCCACATCACGGCGACTGCCCGCGATACGCCCTGCCGCGGCGATAGCTTCGGGGGCAACAACGCCTTGATATGCAATCACGATCTCGCAGTTCGGGCCGGGTTTGCGCAGCCAATACGCACCATCGATTGCACCGCGCCTGAAATCATCGTCCACCCGTTTTCCCGGCTGGGAAATCGGATTTGTCGACAGGCGCAGATAAACCGATCCGCCGGTTTCCTCGCGCAGCCACGTCCGCTCGTCCGGGTCGTTGCTGCCGTCGCGTTGCAGGTAATCGAATGCCCATTCCATAATCACGGCCAACTCATCCGCGAAAGCAGGTTCGAACGCGGCCAGCCCGTCCTGGGACATGCCGATCAGGGGGGCGGCTATGGACTGGTGCGCGCCGCCTTCGGGCGCCAGCGTCACACCGGACGGGGTGCCGACAATCATAAAGCGCGCGTCCTGATAACACGCGTAATTCAGCGCATCCAGACCGCGCGACACAAACGGATCATAGACCGTGCCAATAGGGATCAGCCGTTTGCCGAACAGCGAATGTGACAGCCCCGCCGCCGCCAGCAGCAAAAACAGGTTCATCTCGGCGATGCCCAGTTCGATGTGCTGGCCTTCGGGGGTAAACTCCCATTTCGCGGTCGAGGGGATGTTTTCGGCCTTGAACGTGTCTTCCTGCGTTTCGCGCGCAAACAGTTTACGCCGGTTCACCCACGGCCCCAGATTGGTGGTGCCTGTCACATCGGGCGAGGTGGTCACAATCCGCGCGGCAAGCGTGCTGTCCCCTTTGGACAGATCATCAAGGATTTTGCCAAACGCCATCTGGGTCGAAAGCTCGCGATCGGTCGAGATTTCAATCGCGGGGACTACCAGCTTGTCATCATCGAAACGGCGCGCACCATCGGCAAAGAACACCACGTTGTCCAGAAACTGCCGCAGCGCGTCAGGGTCATCAACGGTTGCGAACCTGTCCCATTCCTGCCCCTCGGGAACGCCCATGTGGGTTTGCCAATCGGCCATCTGGGTTTTGTTCATCAGGCCGCCGTGGTTGTCCTTGTGCCCTGCAATCGGCGTGCCCCAGCCCTTGATCGTGTAGGCCAGAAAGCAGACCGGCCTGTCGTGATCAATGGCGGCAAAAGTCTCGGCCATGGTTTCCACACAGTTGCCGCCAAGGTTCTCCATCAACTCTGCCAGTTCGTCGTCGTCACGCTTTTCAATCAGGGCCGTTACATCGCCCTGATCCCCCAGCGCATCCATCAGCCGTTTGCGCCAGACAGCGCCGCCCATAAACGTCAGCGCGGAATACAACTGGTTGGGGCAGTTATCGATCCACGCGCGCAGCTTTTCCCCCCCGGGTTCGGCAAAGGCTGCCCGTTGCAATGCACCGTATTTGATGCGCACCACGTCCCATCCGAAGGCGTCAAAAATCTGCTCGACCCGTTTGAACAGCCCTTCGCGCACCACCCCGTCCAGCGATTGGCGGTTGTAATCGATGATCCACCAGCAGTTGCGCAACCCGTTTTTCCAGCCTTCCTGCAAGGCTTCATAGATGTTGCCCTCGTCCAGTTCGGCATCCCCGACCAGCGCCACCATGCGGCCCATCTTGCGCCCGCTGTCCCATGATTTTGCCTCGATGTAGTCCTGCACGATCGACGCAAACGACGTAACCGCCACACCCAGCCCGACCGAGCCGGTCGAGAAATCGACATCGTCGATATCCTTGGTGCGCGACGGATAGCTTTGCACACCGCCGAACCCGCGAAAGTTCTCCATTTTTTCGCGGGTCTGGTTGCCCATCAGATATTGCATCGCATGAAAGACGGGCGAAGCATGGGGTTTGACCGCCACACGGTCTTCGGGCCGCAATGTCTGGAAATAGAGCGCTGTCATAATCGACACCATAGATGCCGAGGACGCCTGATGCCCGCCCACCTTGATCCCGTCCTCTTTGGGGCGGATGTGGTTTGCATTATGGATCATCCAGTGTGACAGCCAAAGCAGGCGCTGTTCGATAGTTTTCAGGGGCGTATGTGCTGACGGCATGGCGGATTATCCTGCAAAAACATGTTTCATCGTGCTATATCACCACTCATCCTAGTGTGTCCTTGCAAGATCAATCAATGACTGGCAGCATTTTAGCGACTATCACCCTGAAACAGGATAAATCTAGTGAATCGCCCCAAGATTGATCAATTCGACATTCAACTCTTGCAGCAACTGCGCAAGGACGGGCGGATGTCGATCAATGATCTGTCCCGCGCCGTGGGGCTGAGCGCGACACCGGTTTCACGCCGTCTGAAACACCTCGAAGAGTCGGGTATCATCAGGGGATATTGCGCCCTGATTGACGAGGTGGCGCTGGGGTACAGCATATCGGTGTTTGTATCGGTCCAGTTGGACAAACAGGTCGATGCCGCATTGGAAACATTTGAATCTGCTGTTCAGGAATTTCCCGAAGTGGTGGATTGCTGGCTGATGACCGGCAACCGCGATTATATGTTGCGTGTCGCCACCGCAGATCTGCAGGAATTCGAGCAGTTTCTGGTTGGTCGTCTGACGAAGGTGAAGGGTGTGGCCTCTATTGAGTCCTCCATTCCGCTCAGGCGCATCAAATCCGACATCGCGCGCACCGTCTGAACCGCCAACCACAAAAGCGGAACCTTGCGCGCCGGATGCTGGTTGATCCTTTGAAACGCTTTCAGCAACCGGATTTCCAGAGGGTCGCCATGACAGACATCACGCCAGACAGCCCGAGCGATGCGCGCAACAAAAGTGAAGGCGCGGGGAAAACTGCCGCGCTTTACCGAATGGCGATGCCGGGGCATCTTTGCCCGTTTGGGCTGAAATCAAAATCGCTGCTTGAGCGTAAAGGGTACAAGGTAGATGACAACCTGTTGGAAACCCGGGATCAGGTAGATGCATTCATGCAAGCGCATAATGTCGACACCACGCCAACCACCTACATCGATGGCGAGATGGTCGGCGGGTACACAGACCTGAAAGCGCATTTCGGCTATCGCGTTCTGGGTGAGGACGACACAACCTACCGCCCTGTTATCGCGATTTTCGGCTGCACCTCGCTGATGGCACTGGCCGTTATCCTTAACCTTTATCAAGGATTTCCTATCGCCACCTGGCTGATGTGGTTCTTTGCGATGTCGATGGTCGCGCTGGCGATCCAGAAGTTGCAGGATGTCGAAAGCTTTGTGAACGGTTTTCTGGGCTATGATCTGTTGGCGCGGCGATATGTGCCCTATGGCTATGCCTATCCCTATGCCGAACTTTATGCAGGTGTCGGCATGATGGCGTTGATCGGGTCAGGCAGCGCGCTGATCTGGCTGGTTGCGCCTGTGGGGATATTTATCGGAACAATCGGCGCTGTCAGCGTGATCAAAGCGGTTTACATCGACAAACGCGAACTGACCTGCGCCTGTGTCGGCGGAGATTCCAAAGTGCCGCTCGGCTTTATCTCGCTCAGCGAAAACCTGATTATGCTGGCCATGGGGTTCTGGATGTTGGGCCGATACATTGCGGGCTAAGGCATGTGAAAGAGAACAGATCAGTGAGGTGAAAGACAAGATGACCATCAGCTTTCCGCGCCCGCGCGACGATGAACCTTTCGCTTGGGGCCTGTCCGGCAGCCAGCCCGTCGAAATCTGGGAGCGGTTCTCCCCCGCCTATGAGGCTCAGCTGGAGCGCCTGGTGATCGCGCTCAAATCGCTCGGCTTCTCTCCCGCAGTTGGCGGGGCGGGGTCGGAAGACGGGGAATACGTCAGGGCTGAACACACCTCAACAAGTCGCATTACATTTTTCTACCATCTGGAAGATCCTGCCGATGCAAAATTCATCGACACGCTGGACGATGTCGCATTGCGGCATTGGATAACGCGCGAAACCGCCGGAATGTAGATGCAGCATCCGAACCCGTTGCACGGGCTTTGAATGAAACATTGTGATCCGCTGCTACCAGTGCGCTGTTGCCTGCATCGCGACGGGGCCACCGGATCGGGCGGTCCACAGTTTCATTTCCTCTCCTTCACGGGTGGCGTTGACAGAGAAATCCGCATCGTCAAACAGCGGTGACAGGCTGCGGAACGCAAAGGTTTGCGGCGCTGCGCCGTGTTGATCGGCGGCGGTCTGACACAGCAGGGTTGCCTGCATCGGGCCGTGTACGATCAATCCAGGGTATCCCTCAACCTGCGTGGCATAGGGTTTGTCATAGTGGATGCGGTGGCCATTGAATGTCATCGCGGAGTAGCGAAACAGCAGAGGCGCATCCGGTGTGATCATGCGGCTGTAAGTACCTGCGGGTGCGGGTGTCTGGGGTGTTTGGGCGGCAGAGGCATCGGCGGAGGGAGCATCACGGTACACGATATCCTGCCGCTCGCTTACCGCGGCGCGGCCATCGCTGGTGATCTCATGTTCAACCGTGACAAAACACAGCGGCCCCGTGCGGCCCTGTTTCAGCACCACGTCCGTGATCGTGGAATGACGCTGTACCAAATCGCCGACGCGGATATCACCATGGAAACGGAACGCACCGCCCGCCCACATCCGGCGCGGCAGCGGTACGGGCGGCAAAAACCCGCCCCGCGCGGGGTGACCATCGGGGCCAAGCTCGCTTGCGGTCGTGATGGGGGCCGTCAGGCAGAAGTGGATCAGCAGCGGCGCGACATCACCTGCGGCCGGGGCGCCCTCACGGTCAAAAGTCGCGTTGAACTGGCGGGCCAGTGTGGGCGAAAGTGTTTCCTCGTCTGTCTGGGTGTTGCCAATCCACTGGCGCAGGTGGTCGATATCAACGTCCATAGTTACCCCTCCAACGGGTTCAAGGCAGGCACCGCGCCATAGCTGCGGGTTTCATCCGCAAAGATCGCGGCAGGGGCGGGAAAGGATACAGGGCCATTGGGGCTGTCCACAGTGATGCGGCGCAGATGGGCGTGGCCCGACAACCCCGCCATATCGTTGACCGAGGCCAGCGCGATGTTTGCATCGGCAAGCAGCGCAATCGCCTCTGCCGCGTCATAGGTGGCAAAGGCGGCGGCAACGATGGCGTCTGTCTGATCGCGGTTTTTCACCCGCGCCACATTGGTGGCAAAGCGCGGATCGCTGGCCAGCGCGGCATCGTTCAGGAAATCATTGCACAGCTTCACCCATTCGCGATCACTCTGGATCGAGATCAGGACAGGCGCGCCCGATTTTGGCTGGAACACACCATAGGGCGCAATTGAGGGGTGCGCGAGGCCCACGCGTTTGGGCGTATTGCCGCCCTCGTGGTTCAGCAGCGGCACTGTCAGCCAGTCGGCCATGACGTCAAACATCGACACCGATATCTGCGCGCCCTGCCCCGTGATGCCACGTCTGATCAACGCTTCCAGAATCGCGGCATGTGCGGTGGCGCCGGTGGCGATATCCACAATAGATACGCCTACGCGCGCCGGTTCTGACGGGCCGCCGGTGATCGAACATAAACCGCTCTCTGCCTGAATCAGCAAATCATAAGCCTTGCGCCCGGCCAGCGGGCCGTCTTCGCCGTAGCCCGAGATGGAACAGGTAATCAGGCGCGGAAAATCCGCGCGCAGCCGTGCGGGATCAAACCCGAGCCGCGCCAGTGATCCCGGTTTCAGGTTCTGGATCAGCACATCGGCATCCGCCAGCAGACCAGCCAGCGCCGCCTTGCCTTCGCCGGATACCAGATCAAGCGTGACGCTTTCCTTGCCACGGTTAAGCCAGACAAAATAGCTCGACTGGCCAGCGGCGACATCGTCATACCCGCGTGCAAAATCGCCCTCGGGGCGTTCGATCTTGACCACATGTGCGCCCGCATCCGCCAGCCGCGATGACGCAAACGGTGCGGCAACGGCCTGTTCGATCGCGACAACCTTCAAACCCTCAAGCGGCAGCATCAGAACGACCTCGGCATACCAAGGATGTGTTCGGACACATAAGACAGGATCAGATTGGTCGAGATCGGGGCCACCTGATACAGACGCGTTTCGCGGAACTTGCGTTCAACATCGTATTCATTGGCAAACCCGAAACCGCCGTGGAACTGGATACAGGCATTTGCCGCTTCCCAACTGGCTTTGGCGGCGAGGTATTTCGCCATATTCGCTTCGGCACCGCAGGGCTTGCCCGCATCATAAAGCGCGCAAGCCTTGTAGCGCATCAGGTTGGCTGCTTCGACCTCGATGAACGCTTCGGCGATGGGGAACTGCACCCCCTGATTTTGTCCGATGGGGCGGCCGAACACTTCACGCTCGCTGACGTATTTTGTCACCCTGTCGGTGAACCAGTAACCATCCCCGATACATTCAGCCGCAATCAACGCGCGTTCCGCGTTCAGCCCCGTCAGAATGTATTTGAACCCCTGCCCCTCTTCGCCGATCAGGTTTTCTTCGGGGATTTCGAGGTTGTCAAAAAACAGCTCGTTGGTTTCGTGGTTGACCATGTTGGGTATCGGCTTCACTTCCATCCCGCTTTTCATCGCCTCTTTGATATCCACAAGGAAGATCGACAAACCTTCGGATTTCTTTTTCACATCGGCCAGCGGTGTGGTGCGTGCCAGCAGGATCATCAGATCGGAATGTTGCACACGGCTGATCCAGACCTTCTGGCCGTTGATGACGTATTTATCACCCTTCTTGATCGCGGTGGTTTTGATTTTCGTCGTATCAGTGCCTGTTGTAGGCTCTGTTACGCCCATGGATTGCAGCCGCAATTCGCCACTGGCCAGCTTTGGCAAAATCCGCTGGCGCTGCTCCTCTGATCCGTGGCGGACCAACGTGTTCATATTGTACATCTGCCCGTGACACGCACCCGAGTTGCCGCCCGCGCGGTTGATCTCTTCCATGATCACACTCGCCTCGATCAGCCCCAGATCGGAGCCGCCGTATTGTTCGGGGATCAGCGCGCCCATCCAACCCTCACGGGTCAGCGCCTCGACGAATGCTTCGGGATAGACGCGGTCGGCATCCACCTTGCGGTGATATTCGTCGGGGAACTGGGCGCACAGGGCGCGCACGCCATCGCGAATGTCTTGGTAATCATCGGAAAGGAAATTCATGGCACGGCTCGCATTCGGGCTGTTGAGGTTGCGCACAGAGCTACCCCGTGGCGGTGCATTGCGCAAATACATGTTTCGCGCAGGCACATTCAGGCAGGGCGGAACACACGTACCGACATCGGCTGTGCGAGGGTCCAGCCACCGTCAACAGGGCGCGCATGATCCTCGAACGACTGGCGCAGCGCGTCCCGTTGCGCAGCGATTTCGGGCGCGCGCGCTGGATCGACCGATATAAGCACATCGCAGAAGCGGTCAAAGCCGGCGTATCTGTCTGCGCGCGCGTAATCATAGGCCGTGATCTGAACCAGCGCGGTTGTGCGGTCCATCGCTTCCTGCGCGGCGGCGCGGATAACGGTTTCGTCATCCACCACGGCAATCACCTGCGATAGCGCGCCTGTGGCTTGCGGCTCTATCACCACCAACAACGCCCCGGGGCGCAGCACGCGCGCGGCTTCGCGCAGGGCCGCATCCATCGCCCCGACGGGAACATGGTGCAGGGCATTCACACAGATCGCCGCATCAAAGCTGTTGTCGGGATAGGGCATTTTCTGCGCAGGAGCGGCATCAATCGGCAGGCCTGTATCTGTTGCCACCGGATCAATCCCGCGCCACTGCGCGCCTGCCTGCGTCAGCGGCCCGTGCAGCGCCCCTTTGCCGCAGCCGATATCCAGCAGCGCCTTGCCCTCCAGCGGCGAAAGCTCGGCCATGATGACCTGTAGCGCGTTTCGGGTTGGTTCCGGCATTTGCGAACTCCTGTTACGGTCCGGTGTTTACAGCCTGCGCATCACGTCGAAAATACCGCTTGTTATGGCGCAATCCTCTGCGCGCTTGACCCAGAGCAACACAATATCCGCTGCCGCCTGCGGTGTGTCAATCGGCACCGTCACCAGCGGCTGGCCATCATAGCTGTATCCGGCCGGCGGGTTGGAATAACTGATGCCCACCCCTGCCCCGTGCGCCGCAAGCGAGCGCATCATTTCCAGCGAAGCCGTGGTATGGGCCACCGTCGGGCTGATGTTAAGACGGTCGAACAACGTGCGGATATACCCCTGTGAAAGCTCCTCTGCTGACAGGATCAGGGGCTGGTCGGTCAACTGGTGCAGCCCGACCGCCGGCAGCGCCGCAAGGGGGTTGTCCGCCGCCACGAAAGCCACGGGCGCAACCTGTTTGATCTGTTGTCGGGCAAAGCGGTCATCAAATCCGATGTCATAGGAAATCGCCAGATCGATCCGCCCTTCCACCAGATCACCGGACAGGGCGGAAAACCGCCCCTCGACGCCTTGAAAGTCGGTGTCGGGAAAACGGGCGCGCGTTGCCGCCAGCACCTTGGGCAGATACCACGGCGCGATGTCCTCGAAACAGCCCAGCACAAACGGGCGCGCCAGATTTGCCGACTCCTCAATTGCGCGCGCATCCCGCAACAGGGCGCGGATTTGCGCCACAATGCGGTAACCGAACGGCGTGAGATCTATTGCGCTGCCTTTGCCGCGATTGAAGATCAGACGGCCCAGCCGCGCCTCTGCCCGCGTGATCGCAACAGAAAGCGAAGGCTGCGAGACATGCAGCGCCAGCGCCGCCCTGGTCAGGCTTTTGGCATCTGCAACGGCAAGGATATACTGATACTGGCGCAGGGAAAGGTATAACATCAGACTAACTATATAATGAATATTCATTATTGGTAACTATAATTCATTTTGCATAAGCTGCCCTCGAAATGGGAGAGAGTTTATGCACGCACTGGTAACACAAGACGATATCGATACATTCCAGCGGGATGGTGTTGTTCTGATCAAGGGATTGTTCAAATCCCACGTAGATACAATCCGCGCCGGGATCGAACGCAACATGACCGAGCCTGGACCATACGCCGCCGAAAACCTCAAAGAGGGCGAAGGCGGGCGGTTCTTTGACGACTATTGCAACTGGACCCGTATTTCCGAATTCGAAGACGTGATCCGCAATTCACCCGCCGCCGAAGTGGCCGCCGATCTGATGGGATCTGACCGCGTGCAGGTGTTTCACGATCATGTTCTGGTAAAAGAGCCGGGCACATCAAAGGCCACGCCATGGCATCAGGACGGGCCGTACTACTTTGTCGATGGTATTCAGAATGTCAGCTTCTGGTCACCGATGGACCCGGTGAAGGGCAACAGCCTGCGCTGTGTGGCCGGAAGCCATGCATGGGAAAAGCCGGTGCTGCCCACCCGCTGGCTGGCCGAGACCAGCTTTTACCCCGATGAAGATGCCTACATGCCCGTGCCCGACCCTGATGCGGAAGGCATGGACATCAAGGAGTGGGAAATGGAGCCGGGCGATGCGGTGGCGTTCAACTATGGCACGCTGCACGGCGCGCGCGGCAACACCACCACATCGCGCAGGCGCGCGTTTTCGCTGCGGTTGCTGGGCGATGATGCCCGCTACGTCGAGCGCCCCGGCCCCACATCACCGCCCTTTCCGGGCCATGCCATGAAGCCGGGCCAGACCCTGCGCGAAGACTGGTTTCCGACAATCTTCGATCGCAAGAAACCCGCCTGAGCCATCATTGGCGCGCGGGGTGGCCACTCTGCCCTGCGCATCACGGTTGCAATTCATCGGCCCTTCTTGAAGCGGTGCGCGTAACCGCCTAGATGAAAGGGATGAATACGCCCCTCCCCTCCCGACAAATTGTCCTGCGCGGTGCCCATAACGTCCGTGATCTGGGCGGCTATCTGACTGCGCAAGGCACACCCGTGCCGATGCGGCGCTTTTTGCGCGGCGATTGCCTGCACCGCCTTGACGATGGCGAGCCCGAGCGCCTGCATTTCGAAGGATTGCGCATGGTGGTCGATTTGCGCACCGCGCGAGAGGTCCGCGATGCCCCCAGCCGCCTGGCGCGCCAGCGTGGTGTCGAGTGGGTGAACCTGCCGCTGTTTGATGCCCTGTCCCCCGCTGCACTGGCCGAGGTCGAGGTGCCCGAGGGCCATCCGCTGCTGGCGATGTATATCACCGCAATCGAAACGCGCGGCGCCGCGATCCGGACAATCCTCAGCCGGATTTCTACAGTGCGCGACGGGGCCGTTCTGTTCAACTGTACCGCAGGCAAAGACCGCACCGGCATTATCGCCGCACTGTTGCTGGGTCTTGCAGGCGTATCACACACGGATATCATTTCAGATTACGCGCTGACCGAGCAGTTCATCCCGGAACTGGTCAGCGAATTCCTCAGCCGTTCCCGCGCGAATGGTGGCGATGTAGAGGCTTACGCTGCCCTGCTGGAAAGCCCCGCCAGCGCCATGGCCGGAATGATGGAGCATCTGGATGCGCAATACGGATCTGTAATGGGGTATCTCGATCATATCGAGATACCGACCGATGTGCTGTCACGCTTGCAGGTCCGCTTGGGCGTTACGGGCTAACCGCTAGACAATGACGCGGTGTTCACGCTGGCCGCGTGCCTGCGTCGGGATGGCAAATGTCTTGCCCTCGTCCGGCCCGTCCAGCCCCGTCGCTGCCGAAGTGATGAAAAGCACGCTTAGGTCCGCGCCGCCGAATGCCGGACAGCTTGCCTGTTTCGCCGCCACGCTGACCGCGCCCATAAACTGCCCGTCAGGACCATAGCGCGCAACGCGCGCCGCCCCCCATTGCGCAACCCACAGGCAACCATCGGTATCGACAACCGCACCGTCAGGGTTCAGCCCTTCGGCCTTGGTATCAATGAAAACCTGCCCGGCACCCTTTGGCCAGCCTTCACCATCCAGCTCCACCCGCATAATCTGGCGGGTGAACGTATCGGTGTAATGGGCAAAGCGTTTGTCGGGCGTAAAGCAGATGGCGTTTGCCACGGTCAGTCCCGAGAACAATGTCTCGACGGTGCCGCGATAATAGCGATGGATCGCACCTGCAAATTTTTCATGGTCTTTCCCCATCGACCCGATCCAGAATCCGCCAAACGGATCGGCGCGCCCGTCATTAGACCGCGTCACGGGGTTATTTGCTTCCAGTGGCGCGATGTGTTTCTGCGCACCCGTTTCCAGATGATAGGTGAACAACCGGGTTTCGGATGCGATCAACAGATGATCATGGTCGATCCATCCGGCAGCAGACACGCATTCATCAAACTGGCGCACGGCGCCTTCGCCGTGCAAGCGTCTACCCAAGACATCAAACCAGAAAAGGGATTGGCGTTCGGGATGCCAAAGCGGACCTTCACCAAGCTGGCATTGCGTGTGGTCGAAAACGCTCATGCGCCCGAGTCCCTCAGGGCGGTAAATGCGGCCTGTAGCCCACGCGCTGTCACTTCATCGACATCACATCGCGCCGCGCGAACCCCCTGCCCTTCCAGTGCAGCAGCGTAATGCCCCATCAGTGCGCCCGACCCGATCAAAGCCAGGTTCTGGCCCAGCCAATACGGGCGGGCTGCGGCCAGCTCCATTCCGATCATCATGCCGGACAGTCGCGCGCGGGCTACACCGGCGGGCTGGTCCGCCAACACCGATCCTGCGTGCAGGGAAAACAACGCACCCGCCACCCGCTCGGGGCGCGACATCGCATCTGACACGGCAACATCAAATGCATCCCCGTCCCAATCCTGCCCTGCAAGGATTGTGCGCAAGCTCGACTGCTCCGACAGCAGGGAGAGGATCTCACCGCTCATAAATGTTTGAAAACTGACCACTTCGCCCGCGCTGATATGCACCCATTTGCTATGACGGTCCGGGAGACACAACACACCGTCCCAATCGGGATGCGCGTCAATGAAACCTGCAACAGGCAAGGTGCGGGTGTACAACAGATCGGCAGGGTGCTGGCGCGACAGACCGGGCAGATGATACAGCGCGATACGCAGATCACCGCCGTGAACCCGTACAGCGCGCGCCGCATCAAGCGGGGGCGCAGGCACAGCGACGTGATTTTCACGGTCGGCCCCACAAACCAACACAGGCACAACCGCGCCCGTTTTCAAATACGGTTCGATCATCGAGAGCAAGGCCGGTTCAAACGGGTCCGATGCCGCTGCCTCCAACGCGGTCGTCTGCCCATCCCCATGCACCCAAATGCGCAAGAATTGCGCCCCGCAACTTACACCGATCCACATCATATATTACCCGTCCGGCAGGCATCGACCCCGCCCAAGTTTACCATCATTTTCACAGCTTGGACCGATGCAGCGGGCAAACGCAACACCCCAAGAGCGCACCTTGTGGTTACCCTTTCTTAACCAAATCCCACCCTACTGGCAGCGTGACCGGCCCAAGGCGGCGCACGCCCGTCATACTTATAACAGGCCTTTGTGAGATTAGTCATTGCATTTGGAGCGTTTCGTGACCTAATAGACGGACTAAGAGGGGTTACACCCTCCAAGAGGCAGACCGCTGTGCGATGACCGGGAAGAAAATTCGGCACAACAGCGTTTAGGTGAAACCGATCAGGGAGGCGCAGTACATCATCCAGACCCCATAAAACAAAAGGCCCGAATGGTTGCAGCCATCCGAGCCCTGTCCGTCAATGTCGCTTTGACACTGTCCGTTTTGCTTGTTTCTGACAGTACCACTGCGCCCGAATCGCCGCAAGCCCTGCCTGCGGTGCATGGAGCTTTTATGTCTAAAATTTTTGACTGCGACCCGAATCGTGGCTTTGTTGCCTTTCCGGTTGCCCTGTTTGATCTTGATTTATCTCCCGCCGCCTTTCGCACGTTGGCCGAACTGTGCCGCATGGCGAATGCATCGGGGCAATGCTGGCCCTCGCTGGCGCAGCTCGGCCGCCGCCTTGGCCGGTCGCGTGCATCCATTTCGGGATACATCTCCGAATTGCGCGCCGCTGGCCTGCTGACGACAGAAGAACAGAAGATGGCGAACGGTTATAACTACCGCCTACGCTATACCGTCACGTTTTGGAAAGAATGGCGCGCCGGATTGGGGAAAGATCAAAAAGCGGCTACACCGGCCCCTGTCAAAAAACCTGAACGCAGGGTTCAGCCAATTGAACGCCCGTTAAAAACTAAAAATCATATCCATAAAAAACAACACGAGTCTGTGGGATATTCGGATTTGATTTCGGGATGGAAGACCACCGTGGGCAATGCGCCATACCCCGAATTCACGCAGTGGCCCGATGATGGCCTGTTGTCAGCAACCGATGCAGCGATTGCCGGCGCTATTGAGCCGGCACCGATTATATCCGCGGATATCGAGGCGGGGTTTGGCGCGCTTTATGAAAAGCTGGGCTTGGGGCCGGTTCCGGAAACCTTGATGCGTGACCTTGCCCCGCAGATTCCATCGCAGGCAGCCTTGACTGTGATCCTGGAGAAGCTTGAGGAGGCATGGCAGCCGCACTGGAAAAAACAACCGACACTTCATCAAATCAACAGGCTGATCAGTACCCTGCCCCCGATTTGCAACGCCGAAACCGAACAAAAACTCCTGAAATCCTATCTGCGGCGGTGGAAACTCCACCTGCGGAGCTTGCCCTCAGTGGCGATACGCTCCAAGGTCGCGGCATAGCAATATCCGCGGATATAAAGATAATGGCATACGGGCAATTCGAACAATTCATACGCAATATGGGGCGTGTGATGACGCAAGTGAACACCAAGCTCCAGCGTGATCTGACCATGCGGGGGCGCGTGTCGCGGCGGTTTTCCCAGACCGAAGTGGCGGAATTCCTTGGCGTGGATGCAACCTATCTTGCGCGTATTGCCAAGGATGAACCACACTACCCCGAGGGAGAGCGCACAGGCCGCGAGCGCAGCTTTTCGCCCTCCGAGATCATCACAATTCGTGGCATTCTGGCCAGCCGTCCCGGCGCGCGGCGTGATCATCTGTATTGGCGGCAGGCGGGTGACCCGATAAAGGTGGTTACCTTTGGCGCGCAAAAAGGCGGCACAGGCAAATCGCTGACCGCCGCACATTTTGCGCAATATCTTTCGCTGTTTTACGGCCTGCGTGTCGGGATCATTGACGCTGACCCGCAGGCCACGGCAAGCCTGTATTTCGCAGATGCCGACCTGCCGTTGTTTGCGCCCGACACCCCGACACTGGCAGAGTTTATGGGCGTCGATGATCCGGGCGCATCGGAACTGACACACCGCAGTATGGAGGAGCTGAACGCGATCTGGCGCCCGACGCCGTGGCCGGGGGTGCGCCTGATCCCCGGTGGGGCGAACATCCAGAATGGTGACATCAGCCTGTTCTTTCTGTCACAGCGCAGCGGCGTGCCGGTTTACCGTGTCTTGCGCGATGCGATTGCGGCGTGGGATGCGGCCTATGCGCCCGCAACCGCCATGGGAGATCTGCGCGATGCAGAAGGCGCGTTTGACCCCGACCGGTTTAATGCCGCGCTGAATGAGACGCTGGATGTAATTGTCATTGACCAGCAGCCATCGCTGACCTTGATGCAGCTCAACGGGTTGATCGCTGCCGACAGTGTGGTGATTCCGCAGACGATGAAGGGTTTCGATCTGGCAACGCTTGCGACTTATATCGGCAATATCGGTGAATATCTTGAATTCATCATGGGGTTCGAGGCCGATCTGGAGATCGGCAATGGCGATCACGTGGTTTTGCCGACGATTGTGCAAGAGCAGAACAATCAGGATACCGACCAGATACTGGATCTCTACCGCCGCTCCCCGCGCGAGATCAGTCAGGTCTGGTACAACCGCTCTGACGCGATTGCCAACGCGGCGGAGGAATACAAAAGCATCTACGAATATCTGCCGCCGCGCACCCGCCGCACATCGGCCAAGGCGTTTATGACCAATGCAAATGCGGTCAACGACAGCCTTGTTGCACGGGTTTTGCCGCATTTGCCTACACGCGGATTTGCAGAAGAATTTATCAAGGAAAGGTGGGGCTGATGGCACGTAAACGCAAGCTCGATGCGACGACAATTCCGCTGGAGGAAGATGCCGGCGACGTTGGCAAGCCGGGAATGGGCGGAATGTGGGGCGGCACGGCGATGAACATGCTGCGCCAGCGTCTTGAAGATACGCGTACTACGATCAGCGATGGCATTCTGAACGGAACTGTCGCGATAGAATTGCACGCAGGGCAGGTGGATGACCCCGCAGGCAGTGACCGGCAGGATGGCTGGCAGGACGAGCCGGAGTTTCAGGCGCTGGTCGATAACATCGCGCGGCGCGGCCAGACGCAGGCCATTCGGGTGCGCCCCGTTGATCCTGCGTGGCAGCCCGACCGTGATCACCCGCTGGAAACCACCGATCGCTTTATCATCCAGTCGGGCCGCCGCCGTCTGGCTGCGTGTGAAATGCTGGACCGCAAGGTTGTGGCTGTTATCGCAACTGTCGAGGGCGAAGCCGCGCTGGCCGATCTGGAAGAACGGTTTCACGAAAACACCATGCGCAAGAACCTCAGCGGGTTTGAGGAGCTGCTGTCCATCGGCCTGATCGCGGATGCCTTGGGGGATCTGAGCCAGCAGGAAATCGCACAGCGCCTCTCGGTCAGCCAGAATGATGTGTCGCTGGGCCGCGCGTGTCTGGAACTGCACGACAGGATTGTTGCCGAAGTTGATATTGCCAACACCCCAAAACGCGCTTTCCGTGAAATCATCCCGCGTCTGCGTGGCGGCGCTGCTGAAAAAACCGACAGGCCCGCACCGGCAAAAGTAGCCAAAGCGGTTCAAGGTAATGTGCGGGTATCGGTAAAAGGGGTATCAAGCGGGGCGCTTTCGGTGACCCTGAAAGGGGCTGCGGTCGATGCGCAATGGCTGGCCCGGGCGGTTGCCGATCTGGTCGCCAAAAAGACAAACCACTAAGAGGGCAGGGGCCCGGACAGGAAAAGACATGACACAGAACACCTTGCGCCAGCATTTGACAGAGCAGACCACCGACACCGATCTGATGATCCTGATCGAGGATATCGCAACCGCCTGCCGGATGATCGCGGATCGCGTGCGCCATGGGGCGTTTGCCGGTGTGCTGGGCGCTGCGGAAACAGAAAACGTACAGGGCGAAACGCAAAAAGAGCTTGATGTGATCTCGGACGAGATTTTCCAGCAGATTGTCGGCGCAAACCCTGCTGTCGCCGCGCTGGTCTCCGAGGAAGTGGACGAAGTGAACTGGCGCAAGACCGCACCGCAGACGGGTGATTTTGTCGTCTATTACGATCCGCTGGACGGGTCGTCCAATCTGGATGTGAACCTGTCCGTCGGTACGATCTTTTCCATTGTGCGGCTGGACAGCGCGATCACAACCGATGCCGCCTCTGTGCAGATAAAAGGCACTGAACAGATTGCGGCCGGCTACGCGATCTATGGTCCCTCGACGGGTCTGGTCATCACCACAGGGGAGGGCGTGGACGGGTTTACCCACCACCCGGGATCGGGAGAGTTTCTGCTGACCCAGCCGGAAATGAGCATTCCGGCGGAGACACAGGAATTTGCGATCAACGCGTCGCGTTACGATCTGTGGGAAACGCCTGTGCGCCAGTACATTGACGATTGCCTGCGCGGGGCAGACGGGCCGCGCGGCAAGAAGTTCAACATGCGCTGGTGTGCGTCCATGGTCGCTGACGTACACCGCATTCTGACGCGCGGCGGGGTGTTCCTCTATCCCAAAGATAGCGGCAACGCGGCGCAGGGCGGCAAGCTGCGCCTGATGTATGAGGCAAACCCGATGGGGATGCTGGTCGAACAGGCGGGCGGCGCATCCTCTACCGGACATGGCCGGATTATGGAGGTCGCCCCGACGGGGCATCACCAGCGGGTGTCGGTCATTCTCGGCTCACGCAGCGAGGTTGCGGTAATCGAGGATTATCACAGGAAGTAGACTCTAATCCGCCTCGTCGAGACCTTCTGCAATGTTCGCGTGACCTTGCAGAATATCGTTGTGGATCGCCTCGCCCACCGCCTCATAATCGCCGTCGCGCAGAGCCGCGATGGCGACTTCGTGCATGTCGGGCAGGGGGGTCGCCTTGTTGCGTTTTACCACATCGCGCAGGGACGGGCCAACACGCAGCCAGTGTGCCGCGGCGGTGGCCATCAGGATTTCCGCTTCTGAATGGGCATAAAGCGTCCAGTGAAAAACGTGGTTGTGGCGCAGGTAAGCGGGTATGTCATCCGCACGCAGCGCAGCGTTTACCTGTGCGTCGATCTGCTCCAGCGCGTCAATGTCGGCGGGGTCCATCGCAACGGCAGCCAGCCGCGCGATCTGTGGCTCTATCCCCGTGCGCGCATATGTCAGTTCCTGAAGGTGTTCCAACGTCAGCTTTGGCACCATCAGGCGGCGGTTGTCGCTGGCGCGCAACGCGCCTTCTGCGGTCAGACGGCGGATCGCCTCACGCGCTGGGGTGATGCCGGTGCCCAGCCGTTCAACGACACCCTGTATGGTCACCGCCTCACCGGGGGCGAGTTCACCAAACAGGATCAGATCACGCGCCTTTCGGTAGGTAATTTCGTGGATGGGCAGGGTTGGGGCTGTCGTCATTGGGTGACCTGTGAAAAATGCGTTGCGGTATCATCGCAAGGATTGCGCGGCTTGACCATTGAAATCAGACAGTAAGGGTCGCCTGAACCGCGCGCTGCCACGCGTCATAGCGTGTGTTGGCTGTGTCACTATCCATCTTAGGGGTAAAGGTGCGCTCCAGCGCCCATTCAGCGGCAAACCCGTCTGCATCGGGGTAGACACCAGCGCGGTATCCGGCCAGCCACGCAGCCCCCAGCGCGGTTGTTTCGGTGAGGTGCGGACGGTCTACAGGCGCGCCGATGATGTCTGACAGAAACTGCAGAGTCCAGTCGCTTGCGGCCATGCCACCGTCAACGCGCAAGGTAGGCGCGACGTCTTCGGTTTGCCAATCCGCCTGCATTGCTTCCAGCAGATCACGGGTCTGGAACCCCACGCTCTCCAGCGCGGCGCGAGCCAGTTCGGCAGGGCCGCTGGCGCGGGTCAAACCATAGATCGCACCACGGCAATCGGGGTTCCAATAGGGCGCGCCCAGCCCGACAAAAGCAGGCACTAATATGACGTTTTGCGCCTCGTCGGCGCTATTGGCGAGCGCTGCTGTCTCGCCCGCGTCCTTGATGATGCCCAGCCCGTCCCGCAGCCATTGTACCACCGCACCGGCAATGAAAATCGACCCCTCAAGCGCATAGGTGGTTTGCCCGTCCAGCTGATAGGCGACGGTGGTCAGCAGGCGGTTTTGCGATGTCACCGCCGCAGTGCCGGTGTTGAGCAGGGCAAAACACCCCGTGCCGTAAGTTGATTTCACCATTCCGGGCTTGAAGCAGGCCTGCCCGATTGTTGCCGCCTGCTGGTCCCCCGCCACCCCGAGGATGGGGATACCCGCGCCAAAATGCGCAGGATAGGTGGTGCCGAAATCGGCGGCGCAATCCTTGACCTCTGGCAGCATCTCATGCGGGATGTCGAGCAATTCGCAAATATCCGCGCTCCACCTGCCAGTGTGAATGTCATACAGCATGGTGCGCGCGGCGTTGGTGGCATCGGTGACATGGGCGCGGCCCCCTGTCAGGTTCCAGATCAGCCAGCTGTCTACGGTGCCGAATTTCAGCTTTCCCGCGCGGGCGCGATCACGCGCACCTTCGTTCTCGTCCAGTATCCATTTCAGTTTGGTGGCGGAAAAATACGGATCCAGCAGCAGGCCGGTCTGCGCGCTCACCACCTCGCTGTGACCCGCATCGCGCAGATGTGCGCACATCGCGGCGGTGCGGCGGTCCTGCCAGACAATCGCGCGGCCCAGCGTTTCGCCTGTGTCCACGTCCCAGACCAGCGTTGTTTCACGCTGGTTGGTGATGCCGATGGCGGCGATATCAGTGGCGGCAAGACCTGATTTTTCGATCACCGCGGTGCAGGTGGCCAGCGTGCTGTCGAGCAGATCACGCGGATCATGCTCAACCCAGCCCGAGCGCGGGAAATGCTGCGCAAACTCGCGCGCCTCTGTGGCGATCACTTTCATATCACCGTCAAACAGAACAGCGCGGGATGATGTGGTGCCCTGATCAATGGCGAGGATATGTGTGGCGGTCATGGGGCCTCCGGCAGTTCCGAAATGAACGTATCAAGCGCGGCGGAGTGTTCAGCATCCAGCCGCAAGCCCAGTTTAGAGCGCCGCCAGAGGATGTCATCACTGTTGCGTGCAAATTCATGGCGCATGAGATAGCGCACCTCTGCCGCGCTCAGCGTGGCGCCGAAATCGCGGCCCAGATCGGCGGAGGTTTTTGCCCCGCCGAGCAGAACCCGCGCATCCGTACCGTAGGCGCGGATCAGGCGTTTTGCCCACGCGGGGGTGAGGAAGGGATAATCGCGCAACAGCGCGGCGATTTGCGCCGCCACATCCCCCACCGCAAAATCACCACCGGGCAGGGGCGCGCCAGCGGTCCACCGCGGTTTCAGATTGGGTATGAACGGGGCGAGCTTGTCCATCACGTCTTCGGCCAGCACGCGGTAAGTGGTAATCTTGCCGCCGAATATGTTCAGGACAGGCGCACCGTCTCCGTCAACTTTCAGCACATAATCGCGGGTGGCGGCAGTGGCTGATGTGGCCCCGTCATCATAAAGCGGGCGCACACCCGAATAGGTCCAGACGACATCATCGGCAGTGATGTTCTTCGCGAAGTATTCATTCGCGAAATCAATCAGATAGTCGCGCTCTTCGGGTGTGCAAATCGGCCTGGTATCGGGGTCCGGGTGATCGGCATCTGTTGTGCCGATCAGGGTGAAATCCCCCTCGTAGGGGATGGCGAAAATGATCCGCCCGTCCGCCCCCTGAAAGAAATAGCATTTGTCGTGATCAAACAGCTTGCGCGTCACGATATGCGAACCGCGCACCAGCCGTACGCCCTCGCGCGAGTCTACGTGAACGGTGTCGTGAATGATCTGCCCCACCCACGGGCCGCCAGCGTTGACAAGAATACGGGCGTGATGGGTGCGGATGCCGTCCGGCCCTTCTGTTTTGATCTGCCACAGATCATCCACACGGGCCGCCGAAATTACCTTTGTCTGCGTCAATATCTGCGCGCCGTGGTTTTGGGCATCGCGCGCGTTCAGCACCACAAGGCGGCTGTCCTCGATCCAGCAATCGGAGTATTCGAACGCTTTGACAAAACGCGGATCCAGCGGCGCGCCTTCGGGTTGGCCGCGCAGATCAAGGCTGCGGGTGGCAGGTAGAATTTTCCGCCCGCCCAGCGTATCATATAAAAACAGGCCCGCACGGATCAGCCACGCCGGCCTGCTTCCGCGCAGCCACGGCATCATCACGTTCAGGATTTTTGAAACAGGCGTTTCACCCTCGAACCGCATGTCGCGGTGATAGGGTAGTACAAACCGCATGGGCCATGAAATATGCGGCATCGCGCGCAGCAGGATTTCGCGTTCTTTCAGGGCGTGGCGGACAAGATTGATCTCGAAGTACTCAAGATAGCGCAAGCCGCCGTGAAACAGCTTGGTCGACGCTGACGAGGTGGCAGAGGCAAGATCGTTCATCTCGGCCAGCGTCACGCGCAGGCCGCGTCCTGCCGCATCACGCGCAATGCCGCAGCCGTTAACACCGCCGCCGATGATAAAGATATCCAGAGGCTGTGTGGGGTCGGGGGTATCGGCCATGATTGCGCCTGACTGTTGAGGGTACGTATTTTCCTACCCGCCGCAGGGCAGGGGCGCAATACTGACGCCGCGGGCCTAAAGGGCGCGCAGCCGTTCCAACGCGGCCAGTACCGCTTGCGGGCGGTCGTACAACACCAGCTGGCCTGTATTTTCCAGTGCGGTCAGCGTGGTGCGATCTGCGTGTCTGTTTTGGAAATCCTGGACCGACGCGATGCTGATGACCGGATCACCGATCCCGTACAGCATTTCGATTTTCTGATGGCTCTGCTCCACGACAAGGCTCCAGTCGCGCACCACCTGATAGCTGTCGATCTCGAACGCGCGGTGCCCCTGTTCGATGGTGAAATGATAGCCTGACAGGATGATATCGCGGATTTCGGGGTCGCCAATGGCGCGCAGGTCATCGGGGCTGTTCTGGTAGAGGGAGTGGAGGAATTGCCGCTCGCCCTCGTTGTCGAGCTGGCTGATCCCTGCGCGAATGACAAACGGCAGCACCCGTGGGGTGTAGCGCGCGGTAAGGGCCACAATACGTTGACGTACAGACATTGCGGCAAACTGTGACGCTGACACAATCGGCACACCGCCCGAAACCGTCAGGATACCGCGCGCGCGATCGCCCAGATGGGCGGCGGCGGCAAAAGCATAGACCGACCCTGCCATATGCCCCAGCAGAATGGGCCGCTGTGCGCCTGTGGTGTCCAGCAGTATTTCGATGTCGCGCGCCAGCCGCGCGGGGGCTGTGGCGATCGGCCCGCTGTCATCCGGCGCGGCGGCGCCGAACGACGGGCGCACAGGGCAGATCAGGTGAAAGCCGCGTTCATCCAGCAGCTGGCGCAAGCGGTCTGTCATGGCATTGCCATCCAGCATCCCGTGGAAAAAGACCACCGGTGTGCCACCTGGATCGCCAAAGGTCTCCACAGGCATCATACGGCTGTGCAGCTGGATGTTCAGCACCGTATCGGGAATTTTCGAGACAGGGACCGGCTCTGACGCGTTCTGCTCTGCCAGACGCATGGTGCTGTGCAGCAGGCTGACCAGTTCGACCTGCCCCGAACAATCGGTTTTGTGCAGGATCTTTTTCATCTGGGTGCGCACGGTTCCCAGCGCGCTATCGCGGGTCAGGGCAATTTCGGCAAGGCTTTGCCCGTCGATCAGCAGGGCGCAGATGTCGATCTCGGACGCGCTGAGGCCAAAACCGCTGGTAAGCAGGGTGCCGGTGCTGGCAGGCCAGCTTTGCCGCACCTGTGTCGCCACAAACAGGCGCTCCTGCGCGGAGGCTGTAGAGAGCTGGAAGGCCATCGGCAACGGCTTGCCCCCGTTCGCAGGGGTCAGCCGTGCCAGAACCGTGCGCGCACTGGATTTGCCTGTCAGCAGATCGGTGACCTCGCCACGGTGGGCATCGCTGAGTGTAAAGCTATCCAGCGCCGCGCCGTGCCCGATGCCGAAAGCCGTGCGCGCGGCGTTGTTGTGCCAGACCAACATGCCCGAACTGCTGAACACCAGTTGCGGCACACGGCTGCGCGCGGTTTCGTCATCGGGGGCCGTTTCGGGCCTGCCGGCCTGTTCCAGCAATTGCATGGCAATGGAAAAATGGTTTTCGACCTCGGTTTCGTCGATGGTGTTTTCCAGCGCCAGCGCGTCTGCCTGTAAGGTGGTCAGCTTTTCAATCTGGTCCAGTATGAAACTATCCCAATGGCCCATAAAGGTGTCGTAGGTCTGCGGCTCCAGCGCGATGCGGTAAATGCTTTCAATCAGTTCGCTCTTGGTTTTGGGCGGGGTTTGCGCAAGGGGCAGGGTGGCATTTCTCATAGGGTTCGGGCGCTTTCACTGTTGCCCCAGTATGTGGGGCAACAGGGATCAGGGGAATACCCAGAAGCCGCGCAACGGTGAAAAACAATCACGCTGGCGGTGATTTTTTACCGTATTACCACTTGAAGTTGTGGCGTGGCCTGTGATTGCGGCCGGGAGAGCCGCAAGTTACTTGCCTTTGAAATCGGGCGCGCGGCTTTCCAGCAGGGCAAGCACCGCTTCGCGCTGGTCTTGGGTGTTCTGGACAATGGCCTGAAAGCTGGCCGCCAGATCGAGCGCGGTTTCAAGCGGCACATCACCGGACTGACGCACAAGACGCTTGTTGAGACGGATGCTTTTGGGCGCAAATGCAGTGATCTGTCGGGCGATCTCCCACGCCTTGTCCAGCAGATCATCGGGTTCGGCCACATGGGTCACAAGGCCCCAGTCTTTGGCCTGGTCGGCGTCCAGCAC
>NZ_JAPMLP010000013.1 GCF_026410285.1 Sulfitobacter sp. F26169L
TTCGGGCCAACACCGCTCAGTAAAATCAAGGAGGGAACCATTCGCCCCGTGATACAGGGCCCAGAAAACCATGAGTTTTTCAACAGAATACGGACAAAGCGGAAGTTTGCAGGTGCAGCTGTCGCCGGCGCAGCATTTTCTCCGAAACGGACGTTCGAAAGGGCAATTTGGAGCAAATCTCAAGCTGACCTTTCGCTGTAATCCGTTCCCAAAACCGAGATGCGGATAAAACGGGCTTTCGCCACAGTTGCACCTACGCCCAGTCTGGACACTGTTTGTAGCCTTCGATGTGGTCTCGTGGCTGAAATGGATGTGTGAATGCACCATTGCCACATAAAAAATGTCCAAAGGTTCTATTCACTTGGAAGCTATACGGCCGTCGTTCCGCTGTTCCCGACTATCAAAAAATATGAACATATCCGAATGCTGTGGAAACCTTCATCAATGTAGCTCACGGGCTGTATCATTCAGCAATATCTTCTGCCCAGAGCGTCGGTTTTTCTGTGATGAAACGTTGCATCAGGGCGATGCAATCAGGATCATCTGCAACAATCACCTCCACGCCTTTGGACCGCAGGAAATCTTCGTTGCCGCCAAAGTTTGTGTTTTCGCCTATCACCACACGGGGGATGCCGAATTGGATGATTGTCCCGGTGCACATCATGCAGGGGCTCAGCGACGTGTACAGCGTCGTGTCGCGGTAGGTTTTCTGTCGTCCCGCTTTGCGCAGTGCGTCCATTTCGCCATGAGCAATCGGATCACCTTTTTGTACGCGTTGATTGCGGCCTTGGGCAACAACCTCTCCGCCACGTGCCAGAACGGACCCAATCGGGCAGCCGCCTTCGTCAAATCCGGCTTTGGCCTCGTCATAGGCGATGCGCAAAAGGCGTGTGTCATCTGCGTTCATCTGCTGTGTCCTTTGCCGTTAGGATTGGGCCGGAATAGTAGGGCAGCGTTTCAACAGTTGGTTGCCAAATTTCGTCCCGCTGCAATTGGTCCATATGATCGGCAATTTGATCCAAAGTAGCAAACCAAACATCTTTTGTTTGCTGCGTCTTGGTGATCCACGCCTCCACTTGAATCCAGCGGGCCAGCCGACCGGTCAGAAAAGGATGGATAATCAGCATAAAGAACCCCCCGGCGTCGTACTGCGCGTCGAACTCCTCCCAAAACCCTTCGAGACCTTTGGACGGGGCCGCAACAGGCATCATGTATCCGATCTCGTCATAGTGGGCAAAGGGCGGCCAGTCGTCTGTGCCCCAATGAACCGGCATCTCGTAAAGCGATCCTTTGCCGGTCTCCAGTTCGTAGGGAATGTCATCCGCCATCATTGAGCTGTCGTAGCGCATCCCGTGTTCGATCATGAGGTCCACCACTTCTTGCGTGATGTTATAAACCGGCGCGCGATAGCCACGCGGCTTTTGACCGCAGATGCGTTGATGTACATCCAGCGTGCGCTCAAACCACTCACGCTGTTGGCCACGTGTCTTGATCGGATCTTCATGTAGATACCCGTGGTGGCCAATCTCGTGACCGTCTTTCAGGATCGCCTCTGCTACATCTGGATAGGTTTCCAGACACCAGCCAGGGATAAAGAACGACTGTTTTAGATCCAGACGACGGTAAGTATCCAGGATGCGCGGCAGGGCTACCATAGGACCATAGCGCCCCATTGAGATAGGATAAAGACGGTCGTGGCTGTCCTCAGGCGTGGCGATGTGGATCAGGCTGTCCGCATCCATATCGAATGTAATCGCTACTGCGCATTTCGCGCCGTTTGGCCAAGGGATCGGGTTGCGGATCACAGATCAATTTTCGTTCAGGACGTGTGCGCTGGCAGTGTCCCATGACAGCCAGATTTCCGCACCGCTTTTGAGGTCAAACTTAGACAACTCGCGCTCTTGCATCTGGACTTTGAACTCATGGCCTGTTGAGTTTTCCAGAAACAGCGTGACCATGGAGCCAACAAATTCCTCCGAGATCAATTTGCAATGCGCTTTGTTTCTGGCATCGGGCTCATCTATGGAAATGTGGAGCAAATCAGCCGAGATGACAAAGCTGGCTTTCTGGCCTTTGACCAAATGCACTTCCTTTGTGGGCACAGTGAAGTCACCTGATGGCGTGGCGATACGTGCGGTGTCGTCTGACAACGACGCGACCTTGCCCGACAGGATATTATTGCGCCCCACAAACTCAGCGACAAACTGGTTGGCTGGTTCTCGGTAGATGTCCTTGGGAGAGCCGATCTGGGCGATCTCGCCTTTGCCCATGATGATGACGCGGTCTGCCATGGCAAAGGCTTCTGATTGGGAGTGGGTGACGTAAACGAAGGTAATGCCCAACTCCCGTTGTAGATCGGTCAGGACTGCCTGCATGCGGATCACAAGGTGGGCATCAAGCGCCGAGAGCGGTTCATCCAATAACAAAATCTGTGGCTCCATGACCAGTGACCGCGCAAGCGCAACGCGCTGTTTCTGGCCGCCGGACAGAGTTGAAATATCGCGATCCGCAAATTCCAGGATGTCCATCTTATCGAGCCATTTAAGGGCGCGTTTGCGGCGCTCGGCCTTGTCCACGCCGCGCATCTTAAGTCCGAACTCGACGTTCTCGCGGGCCGTCAGAAATGGGAACAGCGCAAGCGATTGCCAGACCAGCGGCGTGTCCCGTTCGTGCGGGGCAACATCGTTCATCACGTGGTCGTTCAGGCGGATCTCACCGACGCTGGGGGCCTCAAGTCCGGCAAGCATCCGCAAGGTTGTGGTTTTGCCACAGCCCGATGGTCCCATAATCGCCAGAAATTCACCTTCGCGGATTTCAAAATCAAGCTCTTTTACAGCAACGAAATTACCAAAATGCTTTTGGACTTTGTCAAAGACAACCAGCGGTTTGCTCATGTTTTGATGCTCTTTAATTGGCGGCTGGCGAAAAACACTTGGGCCAGCACAACGAGGGTCATGGAAATTAGAAATACAAAGGTGCCGATGGCGTTGACTTGCGGATCGATGTTGCCTTGCACGATCTCAAGGATGATCACTGGCAAGGTCTTGTTCAGTCCAGAAACAAACCAGGAAACGGCGAATTCATCGAAGGAGACAGCAGCTGTCAGGAACAAGGCCGAGAAGATCGCAGGCTTGCAAAACGGAATGATGACGTAGCGCATGGTTTGCCATTCGGAGCCGCCAAGGTTCCACGCGGCTGATTCCAGATCAGGATCCATCTGGTTCAGGCGCAACCGTATTACGGCCATGGCAAAGGGTGCGGTCAAAACGCTGTGTGCGATGATGATAGAATAAATTTGCCCCGACATGCCGATTTTCGAGAACCAGGCCAGCATTGCCAGCGCCATGATGATCAGAGGAATTGTGGGCGGCAGCAAGATCAAAGCAAGGTACGGGCCCTTAAAGCGGAAGTTGTAGCGGAAGTCGGAATAAGCGGTGCAAAACCCGAGGAAGGTCGCAATCACGGCGGTTGAACAGGACACGATCAGACTGTTCAATGCCGCTTCCCAGACATCAGGATCAGCGAGAATTTTCGCGTACCATTCTGTCGTGAACTCCCCCAATGGGATGGTGGGAAACCGTTGGGAGTTGAACGAAAAGATCATGCTGAATACGATCGGAGCAAAGACGAAGGCAAAAACCATCGCAACGTAGATGCCCAAAATCACATTGAGAGAGCGGCTCGGGTTCATTTCGCGCCCTTCTTTTTGCGGTAGGCCAAGGCGATTCCGGCAAAGGCGATGGCGAAAAGCGTAGCCATCATCATGATCGCGACCACGGCGGCGCGCGGCCACTGTTGACCGGACTTTGTTGTATCAAGGATCAAGATCGGCAAGGTCGGTTCCTGTGACCCGCCCAGATAGAACGGGGCCACAAAGTCACCAAACGACAGGATGAAGCAAAAGATTGCAGCGATGATCAGACCCGTCTTGGATAGCGGGATGATCACCTGCCAGATGGTTCTGAAGGCGGAGCAACCCAGATTGCGCGCAGCCTCGATCAGGTTCTTGTCGATGTTGGCCATCGTAACAGTTTGCAAGATCACCACCAGAGGCAGTGTCAATGTCATGTAACCCACCAGCGTACCAAAACTGGTATTGAGCATCGTGTAGGGACCAAGGCCGATGTAACCGAGCATTCCGTTGATCACTCCGCTCTCAGATAGGATGACGAACCATGAAAAGGTACGTACCAGATAGCTGGTGAAAAACGGGATGATCAGCAGGAATATTGCCCAGCGGCGGGTGCTTTCAGAAGCGCGGAAAGCCAGTGCAAATGCGGCTGGAAAGGCGATACACATCGCACAGATGGTCGAGACCCCAGCGATGAAAACCGTGTACCAGTAGCTGTCCCAGAAATATCCGCGGCTCAGCATTTTGGACCAGTTCACAAATTCGAACGCCTCGGTCATGCGGTAATTCTTCACAAGGAAGAATGACATCGCGACCATGAAGAGAACGGGCCCGACGAAGAAGATAAACTGCCAAAATATGATGGGCAGCCGCCATGTCAGCGCATAAAGATTAAATTTTCGACCGGATGATGATAACATGTTCTAGAGGCGATCCTTTGGTAAAAGGGGCGACGGAACGGCCGCCCGTTTTTATGTGTTCAGGGGCCCAATCAGGCGTTCTTGTACTCTGACCAGAAGTCGTTCCAATCCTCGAGCCCTTGCTGCTGCGGTACATCGCGGTAATGGATGCGGCCTTCGTTGATCAATGTGATCGGATCTTGCGCATCACCTTCGATTTGGTGCGACCGTGTGGCCTCGGCCAAGTCCGCTTCGATCAAGGCAGCGCGCCCCGCTTTGGTGACGCAGAAGCCAGGGTAGGCCGCCATCTGCGCAGATTTCACCTGACCCGCAGGGGACATCATGTATTGTATGAACTTCTTGACCTCAGACGCCTTTTCGCTGCCCTTGCCGATGGAATAGCTCTCCGTGAATTGAATGCCGCCCTCTTTGGGAATGACTGACGCAACGGGTGCGCCGTCTTTTTCCAAGACGCCAGTGATCCAGTCACCGATGCCGACCATCGCCTGCATATCACCATTCTTGAGGCCGTTGAACGTGCCGCCGTAGTCAAAGAAACCACCGACCTGCTTACGCAGACCCATTGTGGTTTCCTGTACTGCGTCCCATTTCGCATCGTCTAGATCCCAAAGGCCAGCACCGTTGCCATTATAGAGGCTCATCATGCCCAGCGTCGGCAGGTGCCAATCAAAGTGGCCAACCTTGCCTTCAAGCTCCGGTTTCCAGAAGCATTCGTAGCTTGTCGCTTCTTCGGCAGTCACGGAATTCTTGTTGTATGAAACTCCAAGGTGACCGCCCCGCAGCATCATGGAATACATCTTGCCGTCCGCCCAATGGCCGGGGAACTGTTTGAAGTCTTCGTGCAGCATGTCGTCCAGCGGATAATCTGCCGGATTCATCTCCTCGATGTAGCCTGCAAGGTTCAACTGCTGCACAAACTCGCCGTCCGACAGGATCAGGTCATACGTGCCGGGAGGGGATTGCGCGATCAGCGCCAGCATGTTGTCGCCTCCCGCATAATATTTCGGCACGAATTTGACATTGTTTGCAGCTTCATACTCCGCAACCATGTCAGGCTCGCCGTGGCCATACCAAGCCAGCATATTGATATCGGTTGTGGCAGCCCACGCGCGGCTGACGAAAGGAGTGGTCAGAACCGCAGCGCCGCCTGATTTGAGTAGTTGGCGGCGGCTTAGGCCATAAATTGAGGAATTCAGTGTTGGTCTAATCATCATCTTCTCCCAGTTGATCGCCCTTCCGCTAAAAAAAGAGCCTCCGTTGCTGTGCTTAAAAGTAGGTTCTGCGCCGACTTGGAGGAATGCTATTGCAAGATCACAGTTTTGGGAAATTTATCGTTGATATGTCTGCATAATGAACGCTTATCCAGGGTGTATGTCCGAAGATTGTGCTTCTAGCGTTTTTACCATCTCGTCGATCGCCGCATACCCACCTGCACCCAACTGCGCCTGTCGAGCGAACAGACCGATGTGTAAAGGGGGCAGCACGGGTAGGCCGTCTTTTTCTGTGAATTTACGCATACCGCTTTGAACTGTGGGGACGGTTAGACAGGACAGGCCCAACCCATCTTGGACCGCACGTTGAACACCGCCAATTCCGGGGCTCGAATAGGCAATGCGCCAGCTTTTTCCTGCCAGTTTCAACGCCGTGGTCATCCGGTCCCGATACACACATCCATAAGGATGAACGACAAGTGGGATGTCGGCCCCGTCAGGGATTTCAAAGTCGGTGGCACCAACCCAATTGGGTTGCTCTTCCCAATTGCGGAACAGGAATTGCTGATCGTCCCCGTCGAACAAGGCAACCGCTATGTCGATCTCGTTACTGCGCAAGGCAGATAGCACGTTCTTGGATAAGTCGCAGCGTATCTCGACTTGCACTTCTGAATATTGCCGGACAACGCTCGTGAGGCAGGATTGAAGCGTGTTCACGGCATAGTCTACCGGCAATCCAACGCGCAGTTTGGAAGACTCGCTTGGTTTCTCGAACTGCACCATAGCTAGATCGTTTAAACGCAGGATTTGTCGGGCGTGAACCGCCAATGCCTCGCCCCGTTCAGTTAGGGTAATTTCCTTGCCTTTACGCTCAATCAAGTCGTACCCAACCGTTTGTTCCAGCCTTTTGATTTGCAAGCTGATTGCTGGTTGCGTCCGACCGAGGATCTCAGCAGCCCGCGTGAAACTGGCTACTTCAATGACAGTTATAAAGGCCCTCAAGAGCTCTGTTGATAAATTGGTAACACCCATATTTACAACATTAGCGACACTTATTGAGAAAGGGAAACAATAAGGACACTATATGCACGCATCGTCCTCAGACGCTATTCAAACAAGATGCTGACGGATTCCCCATTTGCGATACGTGTTATGGCCTTTGCAAACATCGGTGCGATGGAAATGGTACGAATGACCGAAGATGCGCTGACCGCCTCAGTCGCACCAATCGTGTCAGTTATTACCAAAGAGGATAGATCTGATGCGTTTATCCTCTCGACTGCCTTGCCGGACAAAACGCCGTGCGTGATATACGCTGATACCTCAGCGGCGCCGCTTTCTAAGAGGGCAGTCGCAGCATTACACAAAGTGCCACCTGAATCGACGATATCGTCAACGAGAACACAGGATTTTCCAGTTACGTCGCCGATGATGTTCATCACTTCAGAAGAACCCGGTTTGTCGCGGCGCTTGTCGACGATCGCCAAGCCGCTAGAAAGTCGCTTGGCCAATGCCCGGGCACGAACCACGCCGCCCACATCCGGCGACACAACCATAATATTCTCACGGCTTTTTTGTTGTTCGATGTCGCGAACGATTTCCGGCACGGCATACAGGTTGTCGGTCGGGATATCGAAAAAGCCCTGAATCTGCGCCGCATGCAAATCCATTGTCAGAACCCGATCAGCGCCTGCGTTGGTGATAAGATTCGCCACCAGCTTGGCTGAAATCGGTGTGCGTGGCGCGGATTTGCGATCTTGGCGTGCGTAACCGAAGTAAGGGATTACCGCGGTGATCCGGCCAGCCGATGCGCGGCGCAGGGCATCTATCAATACCAGCAGCTCCATCAAGTTGTCATTGGCAGGATATGATGTTGACTGGATGACATATACGTCGTCACCGCGCACGTTTTCATGGATTTCCACGAAGACCTCTTCATCGGCGAAGCGGCGCACATTGCACTCCGCCAGCGGTACTTTCATATGTGCCGCAATCGCTTCGGCAAGCGGACGATTACTGTTTCCACAGATTAATTTCACCTGTCGAGCCCCTCTTAGCTGAGTTTTCTGGAGTCTGCGCCGAGCTTAGTTGCTAGACCGGAAATGCCATCTCGGGTTTGTAAGTCTTAAAGCTTTCGAGATACTGGGCGTTGGCCTGCCGCTGCCACTCTGTGTCCGGTTGAATGGCAGTGACGCACTTGTATTTCTTGCGGTATTCTGCGGTGTTTTTGTTGTCTTCCATGACAATCGCAACCATGCCGGCCACTTTGCCCTTTTGCTGTTCAACCAGCTGCACAGCACCGTGCATTGTGCCGCCGGTTTCGACCCACTGATCCACAAGCAGGACCCGCGTTTCCGGTGCAAAGGCTGGCAAACGCATCTCCATCGCTTGGGTCTGGCCGGAGTAGTTGGTCATCGACGCAATATCTGTGTCAACACACAGCTTGCCAGTCTTGCGGATTGGCAAAAAGCCTCGCCCGATCCGCGCAGCAATGCCAGCGGCCAGAACAAACCCCATTGCGTCAAGCCCAGCCACAACGTCAATATCATCTGGGTTCAGATCAGCACAAAGATCATCCAGCAGATCGTGATAGGCTTTGCCGTTGATGTAAATCGAGGTCGGGTCCAGCCATGCAAATTTGTCGCCCTTTGTGTTCGGCGCCATAAGCGAGAAGTACCAACGGTCGTCTCTGGGTCCTTTGTCATGTGTCATATCATATTCTCCTTATTTCTGTGTGACGATCATGAGGTGCTTCAGGCGTTCGGGGTCGATGTTGTAAAAGTCCCCTTGGAAATTGATGCCAGTTGCCACCATGAAAAGATCAACCGCATCTGCGTAGCGCGCGGCGTTTTGAGGCGTTATTCCGGAGGCAAGGCCAAGGGCGGTGTCTCCGCAATGTTTCCGGAATATCTCGATTTTACCAACGTCTGCAGCGTGGCCAGTCGCAACGCCGGAGGTAACGACGACATCCATGTAGTTCGTGGCGATGCGCGCGCTTTTGCCATACAGTGCGGGATCAACATCGCGCTGTTTCTTGAAGGCGGTGCCACCGACATACAGCCCGTTCCAGCCACTCGTCTTGCGGATTTCTGCGATCTCATCCGCTTCTGGCTGATCACTCTCGGATCGACGCTCGTCCATACGGGCATCATCCGCCCAATAGCCGTCAACTTGAATTCCACTCGCCTGCAGCTCGCCTAGAATTGGAAATGCAATTTTGCCCGTCACAGCGAGAAAATTCACGCCGATCCAGTAGTCAGGATACGCCTGACGCATCTCTTTAATAATCGGGATCAGCTTTTCTTTCTCGAAGTCGTGGTTGATCAGAAAGACGCCGGGACAGCCGCCATTTTTTGCAACCTCGATGTTGCGCCGCGCCTGTTCGGCATCAAGAACGTGAATAACGGGCAGTATGACAGGGCCGGATGTGTCGAAGCGTTTATGGAAGTCTTGCCTGTTCATATTTTACCTCAATCTCGCAGATTTCGATCAAAGGTAGCATCGGCTATGAAATTTAGAAAATTTATAGTTGTTATCACGTCATAAGTTATACAAATACAATCGGGCCGATGTTTTCCTGTTCGCCAGTGGTTATCCCCCGAAACGGCGCAGTGACTAAGATAATATCTGGGCGGCTTAAGTATTTTGCATTTGGACAGCGACGCTTAGATTCTGGCCATCATGAAAACGTCTGCTCACAGAGGTCAGAAATTATTGCTTCTATGGCTGTCGAGCACATAAACAGGCCCTTAGTGCACCGCGCAGAAATTGGTATTTTGGGCTCTTTTATTGCATCGGGAGCCAATTGAAGCAGACCGCTTACGGAAAACGGAAGGCTAGTGCCGTTCGCTCAAAACTCAAATGTCGATTTTCTGCGCGATGCTTAGGCCATCTTCGGCTCCCACGTCCAGGTACTGCACTGTGCTATCGATCTTTGTATGGTGCAGAAGCCGTTGTACCGCCCGTCAATTTCCGGTTTTGCGGTTGATCTTTACGGCGTTGGTCCTGCGCATAGAGTGCGTGCCGTAACCGCAGTGTTCCAGACTATTGGCTTTCGCGCGGTCCCTGACAAGCCGTCCATATTCGCATGTTCAGATGAAAGGGTGGGCGTGGAACCTACTTGAAAACATGAATCTGCTTCTAAAACTCTGGACTTTTGGCCCGGGTGTGTCGGTGATCCCCCCGAAACTAGGGGGAAGCGGAAGTAGAATTTTCTCGGCAAGATATCTAAGGAGATTTTGATGAAGATGACGCGATATAATGAACCCCAAGGGCTTGCGGTCCTGCGCCAAGCCCAAAGCTATGGCCCGTCTCTGAGCTGTGCCGCGAGCACGGGATGAGCAACGCGTCGTTCTACAATTGGCGGTCGAAGTATGGCGGGATGGATGCGTCGATGATCAGCCAGATGAAGGCCGTGGAAGACGAGAACCGATGTCTTAAGAAGATGTATGCCGGGATGAGCATGCAAGCTGAGTTGCTGAAGGAATCCCTTGGATAAAAGTGATTTGGCCAGCCCTGTGGCGGGGTCTGGCCGAGAACGCGGTGGCGCGACACGGTGTAGGCATTGCGCTGGCCTGCCGAGCCTTTGGTCTCAGCGACATCTGGCATCGTTACAGCCCGCTGCTGAGCGACGATAATGAGCAGATCGCCGATCTGCTGGTTGGGCTGACGACCGCCCGGAAGACTTGGGGTTTTGGGCTATCCTTCCTGCATCTACGCAATGCGCAGGGCCATCCGTGTGAAACCACAAGCGGGTCTACCGGATCTACTGCGAACTGGGACTGAACTTGCGGATCAAACCCCGAAAACGGCGAAAGCGGGACAAACCCGATGCGCTGGCGGTGCCGGACGCAACAAACGTGACTTGGTCGATGGACTTCATGGCGGATCGCCTCGGGGATGGCCGGGCGTTTCGGCTTTGGAACGTGCTGAATGATTTTAACCGCGAGGGTTCAGGCATCGAGGTTGATTTTTCCTTGCAAGCCAAACGGGTTATTCGCAGCCTCGACCGGATCATCGAATGGCGCGGCAAACCAAAAACTACTTGGGTTGATAACAGCTCAGAATACATCAGTGGCAAGCTGTTAGAATGGGCTGGCAAACAAAGCATTACCATCCAGCGCTGACGTTAGACAGTGCTGAGCAGTTCACACTCCTCGGCGTTTAACTGCAAAACAACGATCAACTTAAACTGGAGAGAAAAAGCTGTAGAGTGACTTTAACTCGGGCTTAATTTGCTGTGTTCTTTTACAACGTGATTAAGTAAATGGAGACCATTGGTGAATACGCGATTCTTAGAAACATTCGTTACAGTCGCTAATCTCGGAAGTTTCCGGGCCGCTGCCGAGCAACTGAATGTCAGCCAAGCTACGGTGTCCAGTCGGATATCGTCGCTGGAGACAGATTTGCAGGTTGATCTCTTTGACCGCGAATTTCACGCCACCCGCATCACAGTAGCTGGCGCGCTGATTTTGAACAAAGCCCAGAACATGCTGGCGACAGAGCGTGAGTTGCGCAACACCTTGTCCGACCCAACCAAAGCCGTAGGGCGGATCCGCTTGGGGCTTGTTTCCTCTGTTGTACACACATGGCTATGCGATCTGATCGAAGAGGTGGCGCGCTGTTATCCCCGTCTGGAATTGGAACTGACCGTTGAACCTACGCCCAACATTGCGACGGCGTTTGAACGCGGTGGCTTGGATATGTTGCTGACTACGGATGACCGCCACGATGAAACCTGCATCTGCGCAGAGCTTCCGCCCCTGGCAATGGGCTGGTTTGGACCCGAAGGGATGCGCGGTGAGACCCTGTCACTTGCTGATGTGGCCACCGGTCCGTTGATTACTTTTACCCGCAATTCGCGTCCCCATTCCAATGTTCTGGCGCTCTTCAATGAATTCGGTCTTAGGCCTTCAATCGTGCACTGCATCACATCGATGGCTGCAATTGCCCGGCTGACTGAACGCGGCCTCGGCATCGCGACACTGCCACTGGCGTGCGATCTGGCTGGGCCAGATTTGTGCGAACTTGACGTAGATGCAAAACTGCCGTCTTTGCCCCTGTTTTGCATCTGGAGGCGCAGCTCGGACGCGTCCACCTACAAGGCGATTGCCGAGCTGGCCAGAGCCTGTGCAGATCGCCATCAGCGGCCCTAATGATAGGATCTGTTGTGGTATGATCGAAAAATCCGATCACCCCCCCCTGAAGATTTCCGTTTGTAAATAAATCGCATCTGTTTGAAAGTACCTTAACAGCAATCGACAGAATCTAACCGCAGGTTGAAGGGGGTGGGCCGAGCCCTGCCACCTACAGAGAAAGTTCTGTCCAAGATCAGGACACACAATGACCAATATCCGCAAGACAGACCAAGCGCAGCTATTTGTCTGGAGCGATATCGACCCAGACCACGAAGCAGATTTCAACCAGTGGTATGACCGCGAGCATATGGAAGAGCGCGTGCGGATTCCAGGTTTCACAGGTGCGCGCCGTTACCGCGCTGTCTCGGGTTCCGCGCGCCGCTATCTTGCGCTTTACCGTGCCAGCAGCCTCGCTGACTTCACCTCAGAAGCTTACCGTAAAGCATTTACAAAACAAACCCAGTGGTCTGTCACTAACTTTGGCCGCATGTCCAACACCCGCCGCCGCGTGATGCATGTTGCCCAAGAAGGTGGTTTCGGTTGGGGTGGCGCACTGGTGCTGATTGAGCTGGTCCCCGGCTCGATGGATGCCGAGGCTATCGGCAAAGTGCTGTCTGAAACGATGAACAAAGATGGTGTCCTTCGGGTTCACAGCATGATCCCCGACGAGGCCTTGTCAACGCCCCTTCCTTCTGAAAACACTGAAGGCCGTGTTCTGGCCCCTTGCATCGCTGTCGATGTGGCATCCGAGCCGATTGCCGAAGCGACCCTGCGCGATCTGAAGGAAAAGTTGGGTGACGCAGTGCGCGAGGCGGAAACGTTCCGTCTGATGTGGTCGCTTGATGAAAACGATCTACCCGCTATCGACGACTAAACCGTACGATCGTGCTTTGCAAAAACTGTAAGGCAGAGACAACAAATAAACCAACAAGGAGATACTAAAATGAAAAAACTTCTCATCGGTACAGCCATTGCTGCGCTAACTGCAGGCATCGCGCATGCCGAAACATGGAAAATGTCGGCAGATGCGCCGGACGGCAACTATCTGACCAAAAATATCCGCGCATTCGCTGAAGACGTGGCGCGCTTGTCGGACGGCGCTCTGGAAATCGACGTGGTATCGAACTCGGTTTTGCTTAAGCGTCCAGAACTGAAGCGCGGTGTTCAGCGCGGCATCGTACCCATCGGAGAAGTGCTGATTTCTGCCCTTGGCAACGAAGATCCCGCTTTTTCGGCTGACGCGGTGCCACTTCTGGCGACCAACTTTGATGAGGCACGCACGCTTTGGGAAGCCTCGCGCCCGATCTATGAAGAAAAGCTCGCCGAAGACGGCCTCGTCTTGCTTTATGCAGCGCCTTGGCCGCCACAGGGCATCTATATGAACAAAGAAGTGACAGATGCAGAATCGTTCGACGGTGTGAAATTCCGCGCGTATAACCCCTCGACCGCGCGTTTGGCCGAACTTCTGGGCGCTGTTCCTGCCACCATTGCCACTTCTGAGATCAGCCAAGCTTTTTCGACTGGCGTCATCAACGGCATGATCACATCGCCCTCGACTGGCGTTGACAGCCAGGCTTGGGATTTTGTTTCCCATTACTATGACGTGCAGGCCTTCCTGCCAAAAAACATGGTGATCGTGAATAAGGGCGCCTACGACGATCTGCCCCCAGAAGTTCAGAAAGCGTTGCAAGAAGCAGCCAAGCTGGCCGAAGACCGCGGCTTTGAGATGGCAGAGACAGCTACAGGAGAAGCGACAAAAACCATGGCTGACAACGGCATGCAGGTCCTTCCTACACCAGAGGGGCTGGCGACAGATTTCGGAGAAATCGCAGCCACCATGCGTGCCGAATGGTTGGAGGAAGCAGGCGAAGACGGCCAGAAAATCGTCGACGCAATGAATTGATCTGGAAAGCTCAGGCGATTAATCGCCTGAGCTTTTTAGTAGAAAGGTCGGAGTGTCCGCATCTCGACCGCTTTCCTAATTTGGAGCACCTGCATGTTGCTGACACGCCATTTATTTAACTTTTGCGGAGCATTGGCCGCGCTGTCTCTGCTGGGCATCGCCATTCTAATCCTTTCGCAGATCGGGCTTCGCCTGATGGGCAGTCAAATCCCGTCCGCCGATGATTTTGCGGCTTGGGGGTTAAGTGCTTCAATCTTTCTCGCGCTTCCCGCAGCATTGATGCACGGCGACCATATTCGCGTGACCTCATTGCGCCAGTTGATGCCTGAAAGACTAGGGCATTTCGCTGATATTCTGGCGGCGGGATTTGCGACCCTGATGATGGGATGGGTGGCATGGGCGATCTTCGGATACATCCAAGAAAGCTGGACCTACGATGAGGTGAGCCAAGGAGTTATCGCCGTGCCTCTTTGGGTACCGCAAGCGCCGATGGCTTTAGGGGCGGCGCTGTTTGCGTTGGCGTTTGCAGAACGCACGTTACGCCTGATCCTCGGCCTATCAGTAGAAATAGACAACACCGAAGAACAAGCGCGGGGAGAATGAACATGGATATTCTTTTACAATCCGCTACGCTTGTCGTCACACTGCTGGTTCTCTTGGGGCTAGGCATCTGGGTTGGCGTTGCACTTCTGGCATCAGCCGTAGTGATATTTATGGTTTTCACATCGACTCCGGTTGATGCCATTCTTGGAACGACAATGTGGGCCCATTCGGCCAGCTGGACGTTGACCGCCTTGCCGCTGTTTATCTGGATGGGCGAGATTCTCTACCGCACCCGTCTCGCCGAAGATTTGTTTTCCGGCCTCGCACCTTGGGTCGGGCGATTGCCCGGCGGATTGGCCCACGTCAACGTAATTGGTTGCGGAATTTTTGCGGCTGTTTCGGGGTCATCTGCGGCCACAACAGCCACCGTAGGCCGCATATCGCTGCCCGAGTTGAAATCGCGTGGCTATGCAGACCGTTTGGCCATCGGGTCTCTTGCGGGATCGGGCACACTCGGCCTTTTGATCCCACCGTCGATTGTGATGATTGTGTACGGTGTCGCGGCACAGGTGTCGATCAATCGTCTTTTCATTGCCGGCGTTGTACCGGGGCTGATGCTTATGGCGTTATTTTCCAGCTACATTGCCATCTGGTCAAAGATGAACCCTGATGGCGTACCAGCCCCCGAACCGCAGATTTCATTCGGTCAACGCTTGGCGCGGTTGCGGATGTTGTTGCCAGTAGTGGGGTTGATCATCGGGGTGATCGGATCAATTTATGCTGGCGTTGCAACAGCAACCGAAGCAGCAGCCATCGGCGTAGCGGGTGCATTGATCATCGCCGCCTTTGGGGGGTCTCTGACTAGTCGAACATTTCTCGACTCGCTACTGGGGGCAACCCGGACATCCGCGATGATCGGGTTCATCCTGCTGGGGGCGGCATTTCTAACTTCCGCGATGAGCTTTTCCGGCTTGCCAGGGCAACTGGCTGAGATCATCTCGTCCAGCGGGCTTGGCGCGCCGGGGCTGATCGCAGTGCTGACTGTGTTTTTCGTGCTGCTTGGGTGTTTCCTTGACGGGATCTCGATCGTCGTACTAACGACTTCGGTTGTCATGCCTGCGGTACTCGCAGTTGGAATTGATCCGGTTTGGTTCGGTATCTACCTGATTATCGTGGTTGAGATGGCCCAGATCACGCCACCTCTCGGGTTTAACCTGTTCGTAATCCAGAAGCTGACAGGCAAATCCATTTTCGTGATAACCAAAATGGTTTTCCCTTACTTTATGATTTTGGTGCTGGCCGTCGTTTTGCTGACTGCCTTCCCGGGCATCGCGACCTGGCTTGTACAGCAAACCCTCTGAAGGATTAGTTCTCATGGAAAACACGCCTCAATCTCTTCTCGAAGCGGCGCGTGCCCGCGCCACAGCTCCTGATTTCACTTGCACGTTCAACGATGCGGTAAGTGGTGCGGGGTCTCTGTCCGGTCTTAACGTTGCGGTTAAGGATCTGTTTGATGTACGCGGATACATCACCCGCGCAGGTTCCGTAGTCCGTAAAGACACCGCGCCCGCAGTCAAAGATGCCGAGGCAGTGGCAAGATTGCGAAATTCCGGAGCAGGACTGGTAGGTCACGCCAACATGACGGAATTTGCTTATTCGGGCTTGGGGCTGAACCCGCATTTCGGCACCCCGCTTACACCGTTGCGCGAAGGCTGCATCGCTGGGGGATCTACCTCTGGCGGGGCTTCTGCCGTCGCGCGGGGCGTGGCTGACGTGGCTCTTGGCACGGACACGGGTGGTTCTGCCCGTATTCCAGCAGCCTTTTGTGGCCTGTTCGGGTTCAAACCTTCGGCGCAGACCATCCCTCGCGACGGCGCCGTCGCGCTCTCGCATTCGCTGGACAGTGTAGGCATTATGACACGAGATGCAGGTCTGCTGAGGCCTGTTCTAAATGTTCTGTGTGACACACCTGTACTCGAAGCGGCGATGCCCCGTGCTGTGATCGTGCCGGAAAACTTTGGTATGGACGATCTGGATGATGAGGTGATGGAGGCCTTTGAAGCCACCCTAAGAATTCTCAGCACGGCCGGCGTTTCTGTTCGGCGACTGAAACTTGATATCTTCGATCGTTACCTTAGCCTGCCGGTCTGGCAATTCTCTTCGGTTGAATCACGTGTATATCACGGAACCTATTTCGACACAGCCCGCAATGATCTTGATCCGCGCGTAGCCTCACGCATGGCGCGGGCCGATGGCGTCACAGGGATTGACTATGCCCGCACTATGGCTGCCAGAGGGGCATTGATTGCCGAGGCTATGCAATTGTTTGGCGATACGCCGCTTGTGATGCCAACCGTAGCGATCATGCCGCCGAAATTTGACGATCTGGACGATGATGCGATTTATGATCGCATCAACCTGCTGGCTCTGCGGAACACAAGTTTTGCTAACCTGATAGATGGGTGTTCGGTCAGTCTTCCGATTTCCAGTCATCCGGGCGCGGGTCTGATGATTACGGCCAGCTCAGGACGAGATGCTATGTTGGTGACGATGGCGGAATCGCTTCAAGGTACGTTGTGAGCACCCCGACCCATACCGAACGCCCGACGGCTTATGTTGCACTGGGTCAACAGCGGTATCGTGTGCAGCATGTCGCGGATACGGGGCTGATCGGCCTTACTGACGTCGCCATTTTTGAAGATAAAATCGTTGTCCTCCGACGGCGCGCGCCGGAACTTGTCATGCTTGCGCTTGATGGTTCGATCCTGAACCAGAGTGTCGAACTACCTCAGTTTGTTTGCGGTCACGGACTACGTGCCATTGGTGATAACCAAATAGTTGCCACAGACATGGACGGACACAAAATCGTGCTGCTGGATGCGCGATTGAGAGAGATCGCGCGCATGGATTGCAAGGAGCATCCTGCATTGGGACGCCCGTTCAACCATCCGTGCGACTGTGTGAGGGGGGCAGACGGCAGATACTATGTTGCTGATGGATATGGAAACAGCGTGGTCCATATCTTCGACGCCAACTTGCATCATCTCAAAACATTTGGTCATCCCGGCAGCACTCCAGGGGCATTCTCGACGCCTCACAGCTTGATTTTCGACGCTCAGGGCCGGCTTTGCGTGGCCGACCGCGAAAACAACCGCGTCCAGCAGTTTGACGCCGAGGGCAACTGGGTCGGGCAAATAGAAGGAGTGTACAAGCCGATGTCGCTTGCTCTCACTCCCGATGGTATGTTGCTGGTTAGCGATCAAACGCCGCGCTTGTCTGCCTACGATCCAACTGGTCAGTTGATCGGGCGCTGCCGGACTTTTTCAACCTATGCTCACGGATTAGCTGTTCAGAAAGACGGCACCATCGCCATCGCAGAAATGAACCCTGACCGCATAACCTTATGGGTCCCGGTCTCGGGTGTTGACGGGCATTGAAGTTCGGTCTGATCCAATATGGAACAAGTCGATCTACTTGATAAGGCGAACCGATATCGTTGATTTGGACTCCACTTACAACGCTCCGTAACCCGCGTTGTATCTTTTCAGAAGGGCCTTAATCAGGTCCAGTGCCGTTCTGCTTACAACCAAGTATTCCCCGCCTCGGCATCTACGGTATGCGATCCCAATAATTTGCGAAGAACAACCTGCCAGTAAATCACATACAGTTGTCAATAGAGGCTATTACGGTCCTTGATTGGTTAATCATTGTCTGCTTCGGGTAAGGTGCGCGGCAGCGATGGAACGCTCGGCTAATGTCCGCAAAGTGCCGACAGCGGTCATCAAAGCAGCTGATAGCCTAGAAATTGAATGCTGCACTGCCTTCAGCTCTTTGTGCCCGCTTTTCTTCACTGAACCTACGCCCGCTCTGATCAATCACACGTTACGGATCTGGTCTTCATCGCAGTAAAATTCGTCAGAGGCGCTTATTATCGACACCGGTACAAGAATTTCAACCTTATCCGCTGATTTAAAATCAGCGACAATTAGCCATATTTAGTAAGAATATCGAAAAAATACATACAATTAATCACAGCCCGTGCCCCTGGGGGGAGCGCTCTAGACCCATTACACGTCTTTGGTGTAAATCAGCGATTACTTGACAAATATCTCTCCAACACATGATATCGTCCCCACGAGATTTGACATTTTTCTGAGCATTGTTGTTTTCAAACACCCCAAATCAATTTTTCCAGGGAGCAAACTAATGAATATTAAGACACTTGCCACGGCGGCTGGCATGTCGCTCGCAACTGCAACCGCTAGCTTCGCAGCTCCGTTAGATTTTGACTTTTCCTTTACCGATGGTACAAACACGATCACAGGTTTGATTGAAGGTCTCGATAGCGATGGGATTGGTCAAACGGCCACACAGATTACAGTTGTGGGCATTATAGATACATACATATTTACCTCGTTTAATGCCAATTATTTCGATGTAACTTCTGGTGTAGTTGACGTGTCTACTGTGGGTGTTGTTTCGGCATCCTCTGTTGATGGCGAAACGACAACAGGTGAAGCTACTTCGTTTGAACTCGGTGGCGGTTTTGGACCTGGACTTGAAGAATGTACAGGGGGATGCCCAATGGGTCTTGAGTTCACTTCGGGGCCTGCAGGTTCCGAGATTTTCACTGCGGTTTCCTCTGTACCATTACCAGCCGTACCATTGCCAGCCGGTGGCTTGCTTCTTCTGTCTGGCTTGCTTGGCGTTGCTGGCCTTAAGCGAAGAAAAAAATCCGCTGCATAAACATCTGCTCTAAAGGGCCACGTTGGTGCCTTGAGCATTTCTGCGTGTGAAACACTGCCCAAAGGGTTTCGGTCGGTTTACTTCGTTGCCCCTTTTTATTTGTTTAGGTAGCCGAAAGCAGACAACGGTGCGGGTGCGGCGAAGGGCAGGTTTGGCCCGCAGACTGTGAGTTCGCCCTTCAGCTCAGTTCGCCATCGCAGCGCAGGTCCGATCTGACTGGCCGCACCACGCCATTCGCATGATGCCGGTAGGGTCGGAACTGGGGCGATAGCGTCGATCAAAACGAAAGGCGGGTTGCAGTTTTTTGCTGCAGGTGCGTGTCATCCTTGATGCGAAGTTGAAGGCTGTCATTCGGGGACCTATTACATCGATTTTTTTCTGTAACGCCATAAGTAGGCATCAAGTTTGACCCGATCGTCGCTCGTCGGTTTTGCTATCGTCGCCTTCAAAGGGACGACTGATGCTGCTTTGATTAAAAGCGTGCAAGTACCTGCAGGAATATTGGATGGTGATCTCGACTCCCAATCGTGATCTGCCGCAACAATCACAGACGAACACTTCGCTAGTTCGCCTGCAGGACCGAGTTTTTGTATTATCTACAGGATGAAAATAAGGACGCGACCATCCCGTTAAATTTCTCTCGGAGATCGGACTTCTGAGCCTTGCCCATCGTATTGCGCGGAAGCGTGGCAAGAACCATAAGTTTGTTAGGGTGCTTGCCCCGGGCCAAGGTCTGGCTTGGTAGCCTGTCAGAAGGATCTGAACCTCGGCTCCACAACCGCTGCTGCTTTGGTCAACAGTCTGATCGTGGCTTCCGATGATCGGTGCCTGCAGCGTCTGCAAAAGCTGCTGCTGAGCCGGGGCCTGCTGATCCTCGATGAACTCGGCTTCGTTCCGCTCAGCAAGACCGCCGCCGAGTTGCTCTTCGAGATCATCTCCCAAAGCTACAAGCACGGCACCATTGTGAACCGCCTAATCTATCACGCCCATATCTTCGAATTGAACGTCGATCGCTTCCGGTCGCGCGATAGCCGCAAAGCCCAAACCTGAATTTTATAAACCAAGGATCAAAAAGTCTGGTCTGCAGCCAGCGCGCCAAAGCGCTGCCCAAATCAAAAATTCGACAAAATCTCTGCGGAAAACTGACCAAGTTTCCACGGGGACTACATTGACGCCGTGCAGGTGATACGGGCTTTGCGGCGAACGGGCGGTGACGTATTTCGTGCGAGCCTCCCGCTGAAAATCAGCCACTGTTCCCGCCAAGACGGGTGGGCGAAAACCCGCGCTTCTCGCTATGGTTGAAAAAATTCCTTGGCGCGAATCACCCTTAATGTCAGCCTTGGGTCAGATTTTATTTTCAGAACTATCTTTTTTTACCCGTATTTTTTTGGGGAAATGCTATGAATTTAGAAGCACTTATCGGCTTGTCTGTAAACGCAGGCAAGTCTATCGGCGAACTGTCCGAAGAGGGCGGAGCAGCCCTTGAGGCTACCCAAATAGCAACGGCGCGCACCGTCACAGAGACAGCGCGATCCCTGCTAGGGGACGCGTCTCCGGCCCTTGCCAAAGAGGTCGAGCGGTTGGAAATCACCCCCGATCAACTGGCAGAGAATGACGGGATCGAGGCGCTGATCATCGGCGCTTTGCGGCGACAAAAGACCCCGGATGCGTTGATCCAGGAGGCGCGGGGTCTTTATGCCGGCATTTACCGGGCACGCACCAAGGAGGAGCTGCCCAAGGCGTTACGGGACCAGCCCAAAACGGTGCGCGATGTGGTGCAGGATGATGTGCCGATGCTGCGCAATGCTGAGTTGCACGGCCTGATCCGGCTGGGCAACGGGGCGCGTGTGGGCCGTGCGCTTGGTGTCAAGGACGCAGTGCTGCAGAAAATTGCGGATGCCGGAGAGGTTTTTGGCGAGATGTCGGATGCGGCGATTGCCGAGCTTGAAAAAACCGGGATGGACAAGGCGGATTTAGAGGCCGTTGCGCGCATGAATGACATCGGGCGTCTGATGGATGGCAACCCGCGCCTGACAGAAATTGCCAGCAAGTCCACCGGAAACCTGAGCACGACTGCGGATCTTCTGGCCTTGTCGGCCGAGGCCTGGACAAAGCTTGCACAGGAGGCCGGGGATGACGATGGAATCAAGCGCGCGCCGGACATCTATGGACAGCTGCTGCGCGAGCGGGTCGAAATTGCGCACCCAACCAAAGCGTTGGCGCAAAATTTGCGCCCGAATCGGAAAAAGACCGAGGATGCGGTGCAAAAGCTGCTGGGTTTTCAGCAGAAATTCAAGGAACAGCCGATCTATGGCGCCCCGGATCTGGGGCGACTGGGTGTCGAGGTAGACCCCGAAATCAGGCAGGCGCACAGCGACATGCGGCGGCTGATCAACCAGTTCCCCGGTATGGCGCTGGACAAGATAATGGACGAACCGGACAAACCGATCGAGGTGCGTCTGGAAGAAACACTGCGGCGGGTCGGCGAGGCGCGGGTATTTCTGGACCGAAATGACGAGATGCTTGGGCTGGACCTGTCCACCGGGTCAAAGGATGTGGACAAGCTGAAGTTTCCCGACACCAGCCCCGAAGAGAACGCCGGTCTGTTGCGCATGGCGCGGGGGTATCAGCGGGTTCATGCCATCGCCGAGACACCGGATCTGACGGGCCGTCTGATGCAGGCGGGCGCGCATTCTGCGGTGGCGATTGCCCATGCCGGGGCCGATGGATTGACCGCCTCCAGGTTGTTTAGCGAGGAGGAGGTGGATTGGGTTGTGGCGCGCGCTACAGAGATGGCGCCCAATGTGATTGGTGCCTTTGGATCGGTGCTGGACCAGCATCACGACTGGTTTGGTGGAACGCTGGTGGGCAATACCCCCAACACGGTACAAACGTTTCTAAAGGACGTGCCTGGCTATGCCGATTTCTTTGGCACGCAGGACTATTGCACCTGTGTGCATTGCCGGTCGATCCTGAGCCCGGCCGCCTATTTCGTCGATCTGATGCGGTTCATCGAAGAAAAGATTTCGGTGCCTGTTTTTTCTTTCTCGCGGCGCGATCATCCGCTGTTTCTAGGCAAGCGGCGGCCTGATCTGTGGACGCTGCCGCTGTCATGCGAAAACACTGAAGAGCTGATCCCGACGCTTGAAATTGTGTGCGAGGTGTTGGAAAGCTATCTGGCGGCGGAGACGAATTTTGCCGGGGACATGACGGACCGGGCGGCGGTGGCGCAGCATGCCTATGGTACGTTGTTGCCGAATGAGGTGGACAGCTTTTTCCAGCCTTTGGTACTGCCGCATGAAGAGATCAAAATCTTCCTGTCGCATTATGAAATGACCCTGCGCGATGTGGTAGCCCTGACTGGGGGCGATATGGCGCGGCGGGCGCGGATGGGGCTGGGCGTAAGCGCGCCGGAACTGGCGCAGATCATCACGCCGCAGGTCAACCTGAATCGGCTGCGTAATTTGTTCGGGGTCCATTTTGGCGGCACCGCTGCGGTGGTGAACGCGTTTGAGGCCAAAGACATTCTGCCACGCAGCGGGCTCAGCCGGGATGCGCTGGGGCAGGCTCTGGCGTCGCGGTTTGTGACTGATGACGGCGCGTTGAATATCCGCATTCGCGGTGAGAAACGCAGTGTGCAGAGCGTGCAGAACGATATCGAGCGGGTGCGCGGGATGAACCGGGCATCGCTGGACCGGTTGCGCCGTATGACGCTGCTGGCGCGGGCGCTGGGGTGGTCATTTCTTGAGCTGGACGTGGCGCTGGAGCAGGGCCGCGACATGGGCGCACCTGCGGATTTTCCGCCTGTTGTTCTGACGTCTCTGGTCGGGATTGATGCAATTGCCAAGGCGCACCGGATTGATCTGGATGAGGCGCTGGCGCTGGTATCGCCCATGCCGATGCGGGCCACGCGCGAGGACGCGCTGCCGTTGATGGATCGGCTGTTCAACACGGTGCCTTATCAGGATGCGCCGCGCTGGCCGGATGCGGCGCAGATTGTTTTGCTGCCCGCCTTTGCGCCCGAAAATGCGCCGGTTGATGCCAATCTGGCGCGCTTGCAGGCCGGATTGCGGCTGGATGACGAAGGGCTGACGCAGCTGGTCAGCGGGCTGGCGCCACTTTTGGGGGCCGATCCTGTGGCGCTGACCGGGGGAGGGCAGCCCGATCTGGCGGCGCGCTCTTTTGCGCTGAGCCATGCGAACCTGTCGCGGCTCTATCGCTATGCGTTGTTGTCGCGGCTGCTGGGGCAGGGAACCGGGCAGCTTGTTGATCTGGTGGCGCTGACGCCGCAGATTGCCGGGGCCGAACTGGCGGGGCTAGCGGATGTGCAGGCTGTGCTGACCTATGCCCAAGCGCTGGCGGCATCCGGACGCGAGGTGGCGGATATCACCTTTATCACCGGCGGCACTGACACGGACACAGACGGCATGGCGGCGGATATCGTGGCGTCGGTGACGGCGGACGAGGCGCTGCTGTTTCCGACCGGTATTTTCACCGTGATCGAGGGGGTAACAGACACCGCATCCAGCGCGATCATCGCAGCGAATGCGCCGCTGTTCGAGGACATGGGCGAGGTGTTGCGGCTGGCAGAAGGCTATGACCCGGCGGTGCCACTGGTTTTGCCTGCGGATGATCTGGCGGCTGGCGTGCAGTTGCCGGTGACGCTCCGTGCTGATCCGGGGTTGTTGCAGGCCGCGCTTGATCCTTATCACGCTCCGCAGGTTCTGGTGGCGGAACTGCCCGGGGTGCTGGGTGTGCCGGGCGAGGTCATCACCGCCGGGCTGGCCCTGTTGGGTGCTGATCCAGGGGCGGCGCCCTTGGTGAGGGCGCTGCGCGGGGATGACAATGCGGATGCGATTGCGGCTTTGTTAAAGGTGTTGGCGCCTGTGGCGCAGCTGTTGTCACCCGCTGGCCTTACACCTGTGCGGCTGGATTTCGTGGCTGCGAACGCGGCGTTGTTTAACATCAACAATCCGCTGGCGTTGTCGAACCGGGCGGTTCTGGCGGTGGATCGATATGCCGCGCTGGTTAAGAATTTGCGCGTGGCGGATGAGGACCCTGCGCTGGACGCCGGGTTGCTTGGCTACGTCGCGGGCACCGGATTTGCGGCGGCGGATGTGTTGGAACTGGCGCGATTGAAAGATTGCGAACCCTCGCTGATCACCGGGCTGCAAACCGCGCTGGATCTGCCCAATGATCCGTTGGCCGCCTTGTCGCGCCTGATTGATGCCGTCACGGTGGCCCGGCGGCTGTCGGTCAATGGAGCGGCGCTGATGCAGGCGGGATCGGATGATTACGCTACGTTGCAGATTGCGTCTGAGGCGGTGCAGGCGGGCTTGCGCGCGAAATACGACACAGAGGCAGAATGGGAGGACAAGGTTGAACCCTACCGCGATATGATTCTGTCGCGGCGGCGCGATGGGCTGGTCAGTTTCCTGCTTTATTCCTCGGCACCGGAATTCAAAACAGTGGGCGATCTTTATGAATACTTCCTGATTGATCTTGAGATGGAGGGCTGCGGGCGCACATCGCGCGTGGTGTCGGCCACCGCGGCGCTGCAACTCTATGTGCAGCGGATCACGCTGAACCTTGAAGAGACGCCGGGAGGGCACGCCGATCCGGTGCATGTCTCGCCCAGACTGGTGGATGCGGATGACTGGTCCTGGCGCAAAAATTACCGCGTCTGGGAAGCCAATCGGCGGGTGTTTCTGTATCCGGAGAACTATCTGCTGCCGGAACTGCGCATGAACAAGACGCCGCTGTATGAGGCGTTCGAAGAGGCGATGTCGGCCAATGATATCAATGCCGATACGGTGCGCGATGCCTATGTCAGTTACCTTTCCGGGCTTGAGGTCTTGTCGCGGATGAAGGTGTCCGGCAGCTTTCTTGAGAAAGACAGGGCCAACAAGGCGGATGTGCTGCATCTGTTCGGGGTTACCTCCGAGGACCCGCCGCGCCATTTCTACCGTCGGATCGAGAATTTCGTAGCGGGTATCACCGAGGTGTCCAAGGCGACCAACTGGGACAGCTGGCGTGAGGTCAAAGCTGACATCGGTGTGCGCAAGGTCAGCCCGATTGTGCATCAGGGGCGGCTGTATCTGTTCTGGACCGAGGTATCGACCAATCCGCGCCAGAAGATCACCAATGGCAATGCGCTGTTCACCGGCTATGCGCATAAGTTTACGCTGAAATTCGTGACGCGGCGGCTGGATGGCAGTTGGAGCACGCCGCAGGGTGTCAAGCTGGACAATGCGCCGTTCCACTTTGGTGACGGCGTTGTGGTGGATGAAATCAACGAGGTGCGACTTGGCCAGTATGACGGCGAAGGGCATCCTCATTACGATGGTGCAACGTTCCACAAAGAGCCGATGAATGGCTATAGCCTGAGCGGCTTTGCCTGGGATCGGGTCTATCCCGAACATTGGGATTCCAAGGGCGAGGATCTGGTCGTTCGCGGCTATGACTTCCGGGTCAATGCCACGCTGGATCTGTATGAATTGCGGCTGGGTCAGACGTTGACTTCGGGGGTTGAGGACGTGCGCGTGCCATGGGTTGATCCGGCCACCGCACTGATCGGGTTGCTGTTCGGGGCGCCTTGGTTCTTTCCCTCTTCCAACATGTTGTGGTCTGCGGACCGCGACGAAGGGCGCAAGCTGTATCGCGGCAGATCGATTCCGCCATTTTTCACGCCATATGCCACGGGCAGCCTCGCGATTGAGCGCGAAAATTACTACAAAATCAGCAGTAACCGGGCGGGCATGAATTATATGCTGAACGGCCCTGGCATGACCGAAGACATCATCGACAGCTGGTCCAACACCCTGCGCAACGAGGTCGCCAAAGCGTTTGATGGGCCGGAATTAATCACATTTGACCGCGATCAACCCGAGTTGTCGGTGATGAACGGCGCGCCCAATCACGGCATTATTGACGTGAAAGGCGCGTTGTTTGCACTGCTGGACAAAGTGGATAACCCGCGTAAATACCGGCTTGAGCGGTTGAACAGTTCGGTGATTTCCGACATCGCGCGCACCCTGCATACCAGTGGCGTGGATGCGATGCTGGACATCAAGGCACAGGAGGCGCTAGCTGAACACCCGTTGCCGTTCGATATCGTGAATGCACGCATCAATGGCGCGCCTGCGCATGTGGGAGACATGGATTACGAGGGGCCGATGGGCGTCTATCTGCAGGAGATTTTCCTGCATCTGCCGATCACCATCGCCACACAACTGAACGGGCAAGGCGATTATGACGCGGCGCAACGCTGGTATCACGCGGTCTTTGATCCGACGGCCAGTGACGAGATCACAAACCTGCCGGCGGGTCTTTCCGCGGCCGAACAAAAGCGGCGCAAGTTGGACCGGACCTGGCGCTATCGGAGGTTCCGCAATCTGGCGGTCGAAAGCCTGCGCGATATGCTGGAAAACGATGCGGCGATTGAGGTGTATAAGAACGATCCGTTCAACCCCCACGCCATCGCCCGGCTGCGCATCAGCGCCTATCAGAAATACGTGGTGCTGGCCTATGTCGATAACCTGATGGACTGGGCCGACAGCCTGTTTGCCACGGACCTGCGCGAACAGATTGCCGAAGCTGAACAGCTTTATGTCATGGCTCTGGATATTCTGGGGCAGCGTCCGGTCAAGCTGGGGGACTGCGGTGAGTTGATCGGTGCGCAGCTGAGTTTCGAGCAAATCGAGGACCGGGTGGTTGATGATGACGAATTGCTGTTGGAGATCGAGACCGCGATCATCGGGCGGCGGCGCTGGCGCGGTGGTGGCGGCACGCTGACGGGGTCGCGTCCGGATGTGCGCGACAGCACCTGGTCAGCGGTGGATGCGCTGCGCAAGAAGGGCGTCGATCTGGATTTGATGACGCCCGCCCCCGACGGATTCACGCTGGATTCATCGCGCGATGTGGCGACTCTGTTGCAGGGCAAGGCCAAGCTGGCTGCCGACGTCAAGCGCGGCTTGCGTGATGCGGATGCGGTGCTGGCGCGGGCGGTGTCGCGCGATATGGCAGAATCGACTGTCAGCCCATTTGGAAAGCCCAACGACAGAACAGCGCGCACTGCGCGGACGCGCAGCGAGGCGACAGGCATCACCAATGTTGCGGCGCTGATGCCGCAAGGTGAATTCGCAGACGGGGCACGGGTAAATGCGGTGTCTTCCAAAAACCGGATCCTTGGCAAATACGCAATCCGCGAGAAGCGCGGGATCGTGGGTGCAGGCGGCGGTATGAGCTTTGTGCCGGGTTTCGGCATTTCGATCACGCGGCAGATCAATCCGGTGTTTTGTATCCCCGAGAATGAAAAACTCGGCAAGTTTTGGGATCGGGTCGAGGACCGCCTGTTCAAGATTCACAATTGCATGAACATCGACGGGGTCAAGCGGCCACTGGCGCTGTTTGCGCCGCGCATTGATCCGGCGATGCTGGTGCGGGCGCGCGCTGCGGGCCTGTCGCTGGACGACATATTGGGCTCTAACGCCGCTGAATCTCCGCCTTTCCGGTTCCGTTTCCTGCTGGAGCGCGCACGGGCGGCGGTGGGGCTGACGCAATCGTTGGGTGGCGCATTGCAAGCGGCCCTGTCCGGGCACAGCGCCGAGGAATTCGGCCAGCTGCGGAATCTGCATCAAGCCAATCTGCTGGAGCTGAACAAGGGGCTGCGCGAGATCGAGATCAAGAGCGCGGAGACCGGAATCGAGGAACTGGTGGCGCGGCGCGTGGTGTTGGATGAAAAGCGGTCGCATTACGCAAGTCTGCTGTCGACGGGCGATCTGCCTGCCGAGGCGATGCAAAAGGCTGCCAAGATGGCGGCAAAGGACATGACCCTGCTGTCAAGCCTGCTGAAAGCCGGAGCGGCGATTGCCCATGCGGTGCCGAATTTCGGCGCGCCTACAACGATGGAATATGGCGGCTCCAACGTGGGCCCGGCGCTGGAAGCGGCGGCGGCTGTCGTCAGTTTCGTGGCCGAGGGACATGACAAGGATTCGGTGTCCGCAGGAATGATCGCGGGCACGCAACGACGCAATCAGGGCTGGGCGCATCAACTGGCTATGGCCGAACGCGAGCTTGAGGCCATCGTGCCGCGCGAAGAGGCGGCGGGGTTGCGGCTGGAACAGGCGCGTAAGGGGCTGGACATCCACAAGGTGATGATCGAGCAGAACGACGAGGTGATCGAGTTCTACGGCGACAAGTTCAACAATCTTGAGCTGTATTCCTATCTCTCGGGCAGCTTGCAGAAACTCTATCGTCGGGCGTTCAACATTGCGCAGGGCTATGCGCGGCTGGCGGAGAACGCTTATCGCTTTGAGACCGGCGAGGATGTGTTCACCATAACCGGTCCTTATTGGGAAAGTGCCAAGGCCGGGTTACTGGCGGGTGAAAAGCTGATGCTCGATCTGGCCGCGCTTGAGCAGCGCTATATCGAGGGCAAGCGCCGGTCGATGGAAATTAACCAGACGTTTTCGCTGTCACAGCTTGATCCGGCTGCCCTGATGCAGCTGAAGGCGACGGGGGGCGCGAATTTCAGCCTGCCGGAATGGGCGTTCGATCTATTCTATCCCGGTCAGTACAAGCGGCGGATCAAGGCCGTGCGGCTGACGTTGCCGTCGATTGCGGGGCCATACACAAATATATCGGCCACGCTGGCGCTGACGGAAAGTTTCATTCGCAATGACGCGAGCGGGGCAGGGGCGCTGAACACTGCGCCTCGCAGCCGTGATGCGATGGTGGCGACATCTACCGCGCAATCGGATGCGGGCGTGTTCGAGCTCAGCTTTCGCGATGAACGGTATCTGCCGTTTGAAGGCGCGGGCGCGATCAGTTCCTGGCGGCTGGATTTACCCAGTAATTTTAGGCCTTTCAGCTATGACAGCATCTCGGATGTGTTGCTGAATATCAGCTATGAGGCGGAATATGACGCCGGGTTGCGCACGTTGGTAGAGGACGAAAACTCGGCTGCAGGCAATGCGTTGGCGCAGGTTCTGGGGGCGCAGACCCAGCGCCGCGTGATCAGCCTGCGGCAAGAAGCGTCCACGACTTTCCAGCGGCTGGCAAGCAGTGCGCCGGGAACGGCGGTGGCTCTGAACCTGTCGGACATGCATTTCCCGCTGTTCCTGCGCGGGCGGCAGTTGAATGTCGCGCGGGTGTTGCTGGCACTGCAGCCCGAGGGCGCGGTCACGCCGCTCAGTACCGAGATGTCGCTGAATGGCAAACCCGGCACCGGGTTCGCGGCGGACCCCGATTTCGGCGGGCAGTTCGTGGCCACGGTGGCGACGCCCTTCAATAACGGTCTGTTCGGCGCGCATGACCTCGTGATCACCACGCCGGGCGAGATTGCTCCGCAGGCGGGCGCGGGCGCGGTGGATTTCGATAGGCTGAAAGATATTCAGCTTATCATCGAGTATACAGTCGGGGGGCCGATCGTGTGAATGACCGCACCACATTTGAGCCTGCAGGCTTTGATCTGGAGCGGTTGCACCTGGGCGCCTCGCTGAGCGTCGGAACCGCAGACGGATCCGTACAAGCGAGCATCCCGCTGCGCCTGACCCCGGGGCGTCACGGCTTTGGCCCCGCATTGGCGCTGGGGTATGGCGGCGGGCGCGGCAATTCGCTGTTTGGTGTAGGTTGGCATTTGTCGGGCGCGGAAAGCGTGGCGCTTGAGACCGGCTGGCGGTTGCCCGAATATCGCGCGGGCGCGGACCGCTATTCCTTTGGCGGGCAGGACATCGTGCCAATGCTGGATGCAGCGGGCGCGCCAGTGGTGCAGATGCGCGCGGGCTATGTGATTGAACGCTTCCGCGCGAGGGTGGATCGCGCGCCGGAGCGGTTTGAATGCTGGACCTCGCAGGCGGACGGGCAGGTGCACTGGCGGCGCTACGGGTCCGATGGTGTCGTGTCGATCTATGGTCGGCGTGTGGACGGTTTGACGCGGTTGGCAGACCCAGAAGACACGGCCCGCGTGTCGCATTGGCTGATCGAAAGCAGACATCACCCTAAGGGTGACGCGATGCTGTTTACCTACCTTCCGGAGGACCGGGCGGGACGGGATGCGGGTGCGCCGTTTGAACAGGGGCGCAAGGCCGAGGCCGCCCGTCACCTGACGCGCATCAGCTATGGCGCGCCGGCCCCGCTTGGCCCTGAGGATGCGGTGCCAGCGGGCTTTGGCTGGCACTTCGAGGTAGTGTTTGATTATGGTGGGCACGCGGATCAGGGCGGGCTGCCGCAGTTTGCCGCCAGTCGGCCTTGGGCGCATCGCCCCGATCCGTTTTCCACCTTTCGCATGGGGTTTGAGCTGCGCACGCGGCGGTTGTGCCGGCGGGTGATGATGTTTCACCGTCTGGCGGAACTTGGCGGGGAACCGGTCTGTGTTGGTGCGACCGAACTGACTCATTTGGACAGTGCGGATGGCCAGGTGCTGAGCGAAGCGCGCTATGTGGGATACCGGCCGGCCACGCTAAACCAGCCGGCGGTCAGCCGCGCCACACCGGCGGCGCAGTTCACCTATGCGCAGGTTGATTTCGCCGCTGCCTTTGAGGCCGCCCCGTCCCCGGCGCAAGGCGGGCTGACCGGCGGCATGGATCGGCGCGGACATCTGTTCGTTGATCTGCTGGGCGAAGGTTTGCCGGGGGTTTTGTATCGTGCGGGGGGGCATTGGCAGTGGCGAGAGAACCTCGGCGGCGGGCGGTTTGCGCCGGAACGCGCGCTGGAACATACGCCCAACCTTTTTGAAACCGCTGCTGCGATTGCGGATCAGGATGGCGACGGGCGAACCGAGGTGGCCACACTTGTGGGCCGGGACGCCGGACAGTGGGCGCGCTCGGACGATGGTGCAGGGTGGCAGGCGTTTCAGCCGCTGCTGCATCAGCCACGGGTTGATTTCGGTGGCGCGGTGGTTGCTTTTGCCGATCTGAACGGCGACGGGTACTCCGATCTGCTGGTCGAGCGGGGGGATTATTTCGATTGGTACCCCGCCGAAGAGGATCGCGGTTTTGCGCCCGCGCGCCGGCTGATGAAGCCGGGCGGTGCGGTGGTCGGGCTGAATGGCACCCATGCCAGTTTTATGTGGGCGGATATGACGGGCGACGGGCTGGCCGATCTGGTGCAGCTGCTGCCCGGCAACGTCACGTATTGGCCGCATCTGGGGCAGGGGCGTTTTGCCCCGCCGGTGGTGATGGAGGACGCGCCGGGCTTGCCGGTGCCGATTGATCGTAACCGTGTGCAGCTGGTGGATCTGACGCAGAACGGGCGTGCCGACCTGATCGAGATTGGTGAGGGCGAGCTGCGCATTTGGCACAACCTTTCGGGCAACGGGTTCGCGCCGCCGGTGCAGCTGCGTGGGTTGCCGGTGATTGATGATGCCGCCCAGATCGAGGTGGTGGATATTCTGGGGCAGGGGCGGCCGTGCCTTGTGTGGACGGATACTGCCGCGACGCGCATGGAAATGGGATTGCGGTATCTGCCACTTGCCGGGGTGGATCAGCCCGGATTGCTGCAATCGATTGAGACCGGCGCGGGGTTGCGCCATGAGGTCGTGTGGGGATGGTCGGGGCAGGATTATCTGGCTGCCAAAATTTCGGACCGGCCTTGGGCCACGCGCCTGCCCCGGCACCGTGCGGTCGTGCGAACCCTGCGCGGGCAGGATGCTGTCACCGGCCACGTCCACAGCAGCCATTTCAGGTTCCGCGACGGCGCCTATGACGTGGAGGATCGGCAGTTCGCTGGCTTCGGCATGGTCGAGACACTGGATCAGGATGTAACGGGCGTAGTGTCCGAGGCGGCGCCGCCCCGGCTGTCGCGCAGCTGGATACATCTGGGGGCGGCGCAGCCTGCGGACCTGCCGGGAATCTGGACCGGGGATGTAACGCTGCCCGCACTGGTCATAGAAGACGACGCCGCCCTCAGCGACGCGGAGCTGGCCGATGCGCAGCGCGCGTTGACGGGCATGACGCTGCGGGTGGAACATTATGCTTGCGATGGGGCTGGTGTACCGCAGGACGACCCCCTTCTGGTTAGCGAGAGCGGATTCCGCGTGACGATGATCCAACCGCAGATATCGGACATATTCCGCGCCAGTTTCGCGCCGCTGGATTCCGAAAAACGGGTCTGGACCTATGAGGATTCGCCGAGTGATCCGCGTGTGGATCATGCGCTGAAGCTGACGCGCGGCGGCGAAGATGAGGAACTGTCGGTCGAGATTTCATACCCGCGGCGGTCCGGTCCGGACCGCGATCCGGCGCAGGCCAGTGGGCATGCCACGGTGCGCAGGCGCAGATATAACCGGATCGACGGTGATGCTGCATTTGCCACCGGCATCCTGCGCAGCGTCGAGGATTTCGTGGTGGATGGGCTGGCGCTAAGCCCTATGCCGCTGGGGTATGACATCGTGGTGGCGCAGTTGGCGAGCGCGCTGCAATCGGTGCTGCCCTATGGATCGATGCCGGGGGCAGGGTTGTCGGTACGGCGGGTGCAATGGCAGAAAGTGGAATACTGGAACCAGGGGCGCACTGGCCCCGCGCTGACGCCGCTTACCGCCTTGCCGGTGCTGCAGCGATCGATTGCCTCGGCGCGTCATTCGGTGGCGGGGTATGCGGCGGATTATGCCGCTGTGGGCGATCCGGTCGCTCTGGCTGCGGCGGCGGGGCTGAGCGTTTCGGAGGCGCATTACTGGACCACGGGTGCTGTGATCGAATACGGCTCGGCGGATGAGTTCCATCTGATGCAGCGCACCATCAGCCCGGAAGGCGCGGTAACGGTCCGGCAGTGGCGGTCAGATGGGCTGGGCCTGCTGCGGGCTACGGCACCGAATGGCAATGCAACAACCGGGGTGCTGGACCCGATTGCGATGGGCTACCGCGAGGTGACGGATGCCAATGGCAACACGGATCAGGTGGCCTATGACGCGCTGGGGCAACCGGTTTTGCGCACCCGGTTCGGAACGCAGATCGGCACGGACGGGGCGCTGCATCCAGCGGGGTGTGACGCGCTTGCGTTTGATCCTGATCCGACGCCGGGAATGACGGTGGACAATGCGCTGGCGGACCCGGAGGCAGCGGTGAGGCTGGTCTCGGCTGTGATGGCCTATGATATCAGCGCGGTGCCCTGGCGCACGGTGTCGGTGATCCGCGAGACGCCGGTTGAGGACGGCGAAGGCCGGCGCGATCCGGCAACGCGGGCGCTGGTGGTGCTGGATTACATCAATGGGTTGGGCCAGACCTACCAGCGCAAACAGCGCGCCGAGGCAGGCCCGGCAGTCGCGCGCGACGGGCAGGGCGCATTGGTGCTGGGGGCTGATACGCGCCCCGCGCTTGCCCCGGCGGATCCGCGCTGGCGCACATCGGGGTTCACGGAAACAGCGGCCAACGGGCTGGTGCTGGCCGAGTTCGAGCCGTTCTTTACCGGCACGTCTGCGCTTGAAGATGACGCGGGGCTGAAAACCTATGGGGTGGCGGTCAGGCTTCAGTATGACGCTTTGGGGCGGGTGGTGGCGGAGCATCATCCCGATGGCACCGTGGCGCGCACGCGCTTTGGCGCATGGGAAATCGTCAGCCATGACCGCAACGATGCGATCACCGGAACGGCCTACGCGGTGCAGCGTGGGATGCTGGCGGGCAATGATCCGGCGCGCCGGGGGCTGGATCAGGCGCTGAGCCATGCGGACACACCCACCATCAGCCTGCTGGATGCCACGGGCGAACCGGTAGCAGTGCGCGAACAGGGCGCAGGGGCACAGGTGCTTGAGACGCGCAGCATCGCCGCACAGGGGCAGGGGCGCAGCACGACCATTGATCCCCGCGGTTTGATGCTGGAAGAACGGTTTGATATGGGTGGGCGCGTTACCGTGTCGGTCACGCCGGATGCGGGACGACAGATCAGCCTGACGCGCTATGACGGCGCGCCGCTGCGCAGCTGGGATGCCCGTGGTGTGGAATTGCGGCTGGAATACGATGGCTTTGCGCGCCACATCGCCTCCCATGTGGTGATGCCCGATGGTACGATGCGGCAGGTGTTGCGGGTTGAATTTGCCGACCCCGGCATCACACCCGGAGCAGCGGATCACAACCTGCTCGCGACGCCGGTTGTGACCCATGACAGCGCGGGCCGTCACGAGGTGACCCGACGAAGCATCGACGGCAGCTGTCTTGAGGAATCGCGGCAGTTTCTCGCGGGGCACCGGGTGCTGCCGGACTGGCAGAATATCGCCGCGAATGTGTTAGAACCCGCCGCCCATGTGACGCGGGCGCAGTTTGATGGGTTGGGTCGGGCGACGCTGATACAGGTCGCGGATGGAACAAGGCTGAGCTATGTCTATGACCGGCTGGGCGGGACCGCGCGCGTGGGTTTAACCACCGCAGATGGGGCAATGGCGGACCAGACCGTGCTATCGGGCACGCAATTCGGGACCGAGGGCGAATTGCAGCGCCTTGTTATGGGCAACGGTGTCACCCTCACCCGCGATTTCGAGGCCGAGACCGGCCGCCTGAGCCGGATGCAGGCAGTGACCGCCGGGGGGCGGGTGTTGCAGGACATCGGCTATGTCTTTGATCCCGAGGGTAATTTGGTCTTTGCCGAGGATACAACACAGGCGGGGGCCGGGGCCGCGCTCGCGGGACTAACTGTGGGGGCAGCCCAAAGCTATACCCATGATCCGCACTACCGGCTAATCCGGGCTACGGGACGGGTGCATGGTGCGCTGCAGTTGAACCACTACCGCGCGGCGGGGGGCATCAAGCAGACCGAACATATCAGCCTGAACAACGGGGCCGCGATTGAGCGCTATACCCGCAGCTACTCCTACGACGCGGGAGGCAACCTGACGCAGATCCAGCATCAGGGCGACACGCTGAACTGGACCCGTGATATATGGGTCTCGGCGGGGTCGAACCGGTCGCTGCCTGCGCTGGGGCCGGATGGTGTGCCGGTGGTGAACCCGGACGCGGCGTTTGATGCGGCGGGCCATCTGTTGCTGCCGGGGCATCTGGCGCGCATGGAATGGGGCTGGGAAGGGCGCATGATACGCGCTGTGATCATCGACCGGGGCGATGTGGCCACGGATGACGCCGAGGTGAACATATATGGCGCGGATGGCATCCGTCTGCGCCGCGTGGTGCAGCGCCAGACGGCAGCGGGTATGGAGTTGTCCGAGACACGTTTCCTGCCGGGATGCGAACTGCACGAAATTCGCCGCGAGGGCGGGCCGGTCACGCTGGCACGCAGCACGGTCGAGGTGGCAGCAGAGGGGCTGGCACTTGCGCGGCTGCATCAGTGGACCGTGGACAGCACCGCGCGAGAGACCGACAATGTCGCCGCCAAACGCCTGCGCTACCAGTTGGTTGATCACATCGGGTCCGGCACGCTTGAGTTGGATGAGGCGGGTGGCATCGTCACGGTCGAGGAATATTTCCCCTTTGGTGACACGTCGTTTATCGGCGGGGATGATTTGCGCGATGTGGCGATCAAGGAGGCGCGCTTTGCCGGGGGGCTGCGTGATGACACCACCGGGCTGTATTGCTTTGAATACCGGCATTACGCACCGTATATCGGCAACTGGGTCAGTCCGGACCCTGCTGGCAGTATAGATGGTGTGAATCTCTATCGCTATGCGCGCAACAACCCGGTGCGGTTTGTTGATCCGACTGGGCTGGACAGTCAGGACACGGTAATCAAACAACCCGATGATATTCCGGCGCATGTAAAAAAAGCGATCTATTTGCCGGACAACAAATCTTTCCAGACGTTTGACAGCTATGCCAAGGGCGTCACAATCGTCGATCCACAGACCGGAGTGCGCTACAGCCTTACTGTAAAAACGACAGCGATCAGGGACGAGAGCGGCAAATTCGTGCGCTGGTGGGCGACTTTCAGCGACCCGGTGCCTGTCGCCCCGCCGGCCGAGGATCCCAAGACCGATGCCGACAAGACCGCCGGCAAGAAAGCCAAGCCGCAGAACGATCCACCGCCCCCGGAAGAAGACACGCCAAAGGTTGAAGGCGATGGCCCCGGTCTGGGCGACAAGGGCGAGGGGAAAGGCGGCGGCGGTAATGCCGACAAGATTGACCCCGCTGACGCCAGCAAGGACGACGCCTCGGGCACCAAACCGGGCAGGGGCGCGGGGGAGGATGACGATGCCAACCCCAAGGACAAGGGGAAAGGCAAGGGCAAAGGACCGGATGATACGGCCAAACCCGGCAAGGGCATGCCGGGTAAGGATGGCGGAAAAAAGGGCGGCGAGGACGACGAGACCCGCAAAGGCGTCAAGGAGGGCAAGGACGAAAACGTCAAAGACCCAAAAGATCCCGAAAAGGAAACCCGCGAAAAGCCCCCCAAACCGCCCCCTGGCCTGCCAACGGGCGAGGATGGTATTCCCTGGTCCGAGGGCATGGATGTCACTCCGCTGGAGGATATTCCCGAAGGGGCAGAATTCACCAACGATCCGTCCAAGGTCAACAGCCACGGCAAACCCGGCGGCACCCAGGACGGCCAGAACGGGGGCAATGGCGATGCCAACAGCCCCCGGCCAGAGGGCACCGGCGGTCAGGGCGGCAGCGGGGCGGCCGGCGGGGCTGGAAACCAGCAGGGCGGTGGATCAGGTGGTAGCAAGGGCTCCGGGCCCGGTGATCCGCGCAATAAGGAAGGTAAACGCGGCCTGAAGGGCGGACGCGGCGATATGGAGCTGCCCTCCTGGCTGGGCTGGGTCGATACCGCGATTGATGGTGTGCAACTGGCGTTGGACGTGATCGGCCTGATCCCCGGCCTCGGTGAGATCGCCGACGGCATCAACGGGCTGATCAGCCTGGCGCGCGGCGACTATGTCGATGCGGGCCTGTCCTTTGCCGCGATGATCCCCTTTGCGGGCTGGTTCGCCACGGCGGGCAAATTCGGCAAGAAAGCCGTGAACGCCGCCGATCTGGCGGGCGATGTCGGGCGCAATGTTACGAAATACGGCGATGAGGCGCTGACACCGCTGGCCAAGGGCGGGGCGGGTGCGCTGGATGACGCGGCCAAGAAATCGGTGCGTACATCGGGCAAGCCGGTTGCGGGCAAGGTCAAGAAAACGCACAAGGACCACCCGTTGCTGGATGATGCGACGCCGCGCGGCGGCAAGCGGGCCTTGTCGGATCAGGGCGCACTGCCGAACTGCGGCCAGCACAGCTGTGAAATGATCACGGATACCGTGGGCAAACGCATTGACGCCGCTGATTTGATCAAGGAACACGCAGGTCCCTCATGGGGGCATGAATTGCGCAAGGCGCTTGCCGCCAAGGGGGTCAAGGCGACTTCGCTGGGCGGGCGCAACATGGATAGCATTGCCCGCCTGACAAAGAGCGGCAATCCGGTGATTGCGCATGTGACGGGCAAGAACGGGTTCTCGCATTGGGTTGTGGTGGACGGAATCACGACAAAAATGGGCAAGAAGGTGGTTGCGGTTCGCGATCCGCACGGGCAGGCTTACTTTGCGGCCTATGACACGTTCAAAAAGGCGTTTGCGGGGAATTTGGTTTGGCTGAAATGACACAAGTGGTACAACTGAAAGCAACGTTCCCGGACAATCTGCGGGGCCGCGAAACGGCGGCCACGGTTGATTTCCCTTGCCGCTTCTACCGCAAGGCAGGCAAGACATGGCTGATCCTCGCGCCGCCCATGATTGAGGTTGAGGGTGTGGTGACCGGCATCGACGCGCATGAGCTGGAAATCCGCGCGCCCAGTCTGGTGGGCACGGATATCAGCCATGACCTGATGGCATTGGTCACGCTGGGCGCGGGGGTGCAGGATGTCTATCCGATCCTGTCGCTCAGCCTGTTCTATCCCGGTCTGGGCTGGCTGTCGGTGCTGGAGAACGGGGCGTATGTCGATTTCGACATGGAAGCGCGGTTCAACCCGGATTAGGGTCGCATCCCGCTCACGGGCAAATTATCGACACAAACCGATATACGCGGCTCGGAAGCGCTATGATTGCTAACGACGAATTTCTGATCGCGATGGATACCCATTTAATTTTAGCAGCAGAAAGCTGCCCCGTTCTTGGATTATTCACATTCGCGAAGAAGGATCTATAATTTATAGGAGATCCTGACCGGACGCTGCTGCCCTCAAATACAGTGTAAGCGCTGAAGCCATTGCATCGGTCGCCAAACGTTTGCGGGCGTTGGACGTGCCGATGGTGTTATCATTAGCAGACTATGCCTCTCAGCGAGGTATGCGATGCCCTCGCGGGCGCCAAGAGGGTCGGTAAACCGATAAACGAACGACACCTTTTTGATGCGCTGAACTTGGCTGTCCGTAGCTGATACTGACAGCACTACGGGCATCTGACGCTTTAGGTGCGGTAGAAGGGACCATTCGAAGGGTGCATATTTCGTACAAATGGATGATCAATAAAACTCAATAAGGCATTGATAAAAATGTGCAAAAATAGGTGACAGGATCGAATTTCCGGACTGAGCCTCCGCCATAATTAGCTTTGTAGTAAGTTGAGTGTGGGCCTTTTTTTCGCCGTGGACTGACAATTGGGGGAGGCTGGGGTGCAGGCATCTACTCGGTGTACCCTTAGACGTAACGCGTACTAGCGGGTGTACGGGGGCTCTGATCATTGCTGCTTTTTACGTTATTCGGATAACCAGACATGCTACTGCATGGTGTGAGGGTAACCCTTGGCATTGTTCATCGTATCCCATATGCAGTCCGATATGCCCTTAGATTTATAGACAAAAATGAATTCTACATCGGCTGGCGCTGACCAGATAGAGAGGTTGAAAGCCTCTGTTGCGGGGCATGTAGCGACGTTGTTTACGCGCCCTTCAAGCTTGAAGTTCGGCGAGCGGGGCCGTGAATGGTCCTGGCGTTGGGGGTATTGGGGGCGGGCTCTTTCAAAACTTTATTGCGCTACCGGCGATCCGGACCTCCTCGCGCTTTTTGACCAGACACATCAAGGCTTCCGAGCGTATCGTGACGACAGCTTGAGGCTTCGGGATGATTTGCGCGGCAGGGTTATGAAGACGTGGGGCACACGGTTGCGCGGCCAAAACGACAAAGGCCACAGAGCGTGTGAGGTCGAGACGACGGGGCTGTTGCTGTTGCCCTATACCGATCTGCTCCTGCGTGCAGGTGACGAACTGCCCGAGAATCTGCGTGCCGGTTTGATCGAAACGGTGCGGCAGGGGCTGGATGCCCACGCCCGCGAGTTTCTGGAGCATCCTCCCTCTGATGGCGGGTATTTCGTGTCCGAATGGACCGGCGGAGTAGAACCGCTGAACCACACCCATCTGTATGCAGCCGTTGCGGCCGAGGCATTTGGGATCACCGGTGAAGAACGCTATTTGAAGATTGCGCAACAGGCGTATGCGTTTTTCAGGCACAACTGGTTCGAGGAAGAAAACCGCACGGTGTCGTGGGCGTATGCGCCGACACCCGACAGCAGCAATATGATGCACGCACCACAGGTTTTCGGGCAGCCGGGGTTTGATCATGCGGTTGGTGGCGAGCTATTTTTTAAAGCGGGTGTGACAATCGAATTGCCGCTTGCGATGTACCGCATCGGCCTGATTGACCGGACCGATCTGGAACTGATCGCTGCATCGCTGCGGCAGAATGTTCTGGTAGGCCGCACCACCGTCAACATGTATATCAGCCCGCGCAAAATATTGCCCGACAGGCTGCAGAAGAGACAAACGCAGATGATAAAACCGGAATACATCTCAATGTACTACCGGCTGGCCCCGTTCGATCCGTTTATGGAAGGCAGACTTGATACATTGATCGATGCCCGAACGGACTGGTTTCCAGACGGGTTGAAGGATGGTTCGGCGGCACTGTTTGCCGCTGCTTTCCGCGCATTCGAGCCGCGGGGCCGGTTTTACCATACGTGGTAGATGTCGCGCCTGCAGGGGCGGGGATTACCCCCGCGTGCCTCAGCGCGCGCTAAGGGCAATCTGCCGCTTTTCTGCTCGGGATTTGATGAGGATTAGAATAACTTCATGAAAATCTTCGAAAAAGAACCGGTGCCAGAATTTGGCGTAGGCCCCCAGATTTGAATTGTCATAGGTGCGTGTGTGCAGCGTCAGGCGGGTTTTGCCGGCAAGCTCGTCAAGCGTGTATCCGCCTGAAAGCACGTTGAAATATCGACCACCCACTGTGATATGCGGATCTTCGATGCCCTCGGCGGCCCAGCCGTCAGGGAACGCGAAGGTCCACTCGATGCGGCGGTTTGAATCAATCGCGGTGATATGTTCGCGAAAATGCACATGCTCACCCCAGTGGGAATGGCGCACAGTGGCGTCCGGCCCCTCCTGCCAGATGGCATGGGTCGGCTTGGGCACACCCAGCAAATGGGAGGCGCGTGTGGGGATTTCGTTTGCTGCGATGTCGGGAATGGTTTTGAGCATATCAAACACCATGGCAACGGGCGCGTCAATAACAATACTGTTTGAAATCAGATAGGTACGCGGCTGCGTCGGCAGCATATCCAGCATGAACAGGGCAAGCACGGGCAGCGTGATTATCTTCAACGAGCTATGTCTGCCTGACAGCCAGCGCTGCGCCGTGAGGTAGATAACACCGCCCACAAGGGTTCCGATGATGATCGGCACAATCGCCATTGCCACACAGATCAACCCCTCCAGCCCGGAAACGAGGGATCCCAGAACCGACAGCAAAGAGATGCCAACCAGCCAGACAAGTGCGCCGCCGAACGAGCGGAACGTCCCCGCAGGGCGAAAATGCAGGATGACGCATCCGGCAATGACCGGAAGGCCGATCAGGAACCCGAAACTGACGGTATTCACGCCAAGCGCCAGCATCACCGCAAAAAGGCCCAACATTCCTGCGGCAAGCGCGAGCGCCGGAGCAAGAACTCTGATAGTTTTCGCGAACATGGGCTGGTTGCGTGCCTTCTATCTGGGTGTAGTGTGTGACAGATGTGAGTGAGTCCGATGGCATGCGCAAGTGCGAAGACTGTTGCAGGCGTTAAGTGCGCGAAAAACAATGCGTTGTGCGGTCGAGGTTTAGCAGGCTTTTGGCGATGTCGCTGGAATGTGGGGATGCTGTGGTCTAGGTTCGCCCAGAGTTTATTGCTGCGAAACGGGTTGTGCGCAATGGCGCAGCGTTGCCGCAATCAGCGAGATTACTGAAAAGGAACATGGCATGACGGAAACCACTCAGGAACAGACAGAAGACCGCAATCCGGCAAAGGGCATTGCCGTGATCGTGATCGTTGCGTTACTTGTGCTGACGGTTATCTACGCCCTCAGCGACCGGCTGACGCCGTCGTCGTCACGTGGTGTGGTTTCGGCGCATGTTGTGCAGATCGCCGCGCGTGTTTCGGGTGAAGTGACGCGGGTTTTTGTTGCAGATGATGCGGTGGTGCAGGCAGGTGATCCGCTGTTCGCGCTGGATGCCCGCCCGTTCGAGCTTGCTCTGGCGCAGGCCGAAGCAAATCTGACATCCACAATACAGGGAATAGATGCCTCGGGCGCGTCTTTGGTGGCGGCGCAGGCGGGTGTGACGCAGGCGCGTACCGCATTGGAAACCACGCAAAGCGAGACGGACCGCGTACTGCGACTGGAAGAACGCGGCATCGTTTCAACAGCGCAGGCGGACGGCGCGCGCGGCAAACTGGCCGATGCCAAGGCACGGCTGACCACTGCCGAAGCAAATCTGGAAAGCGCGCGCAAACAGCTTGGCTCCCAAGGTGCTGACAACCCGGCGATCCTCGCAGCCCAGGCACAGCTGGAGCGCGCGCAATACGATCTGGCCTCAACCGTTGTTCATGCACCGCATTACGGTGTGGTAACAAACGTTATGCTTGCGCAGGGGCAGTTTGTGGGCGCGGGGAATCCTGCGCTTACGTTTATTGACGCAGATGCTGCATGGGTGACGGTTGATATGCGCGAAAACCAGCTTCAGGCGTTACAGGCGGGGGATCCGGCGCACCTGCTGTTTGACGCCGCCCCGGGCCGGATATTCGAGGGGCATGTGCAAAGTATCGCCTGGGGCATCAATCCGGGGCGCAACGTGCAGGGCGGGCTGGTGGTCAACCAGCCCAGCAACCGCTGGTTTGAACCTGCGCGCCGCATCCCCGTTCACATCGAACTGTCCGGCGGGATGCAGGCATGGCCCAAAACCACTCGCGTTGGTGGCAAGGTTCACGTGGTTGTGTTTGCCGGAGGGCAGGGTAACCCGCTGGCCTGGATCGCCTCTGCAATGCAGCGGGTACGCTCGTTTGCCAGTTACCTTCACTAGGGGGCCGCGATGTATGTGACGCCGCGTCCAACCCTTGCCGAAGATCCGCTTTATGCTGTGCGCCTTGGCCTGACAGGTGCGCTGGCCTATGCGGCCATACCGCTGATCAATCCAGCTTTACCGCCGATTATCGCGGCGCTGCCCGTCGGGCTGATTGCCGCGCAGCGCAAGGCATACAATCCGGTCAAGATGATCGCCGCGCCGGTTGTGATGATTGTGCTGGTCTATGTGATGACGTGGCTGGTTGAACAATTGCGCCCGATGCCGCTGGTTTATGTGGGTGCGATGTGGCTGACCTATTTCATGGCCTTCCGCATGATCCTGAAAACCGGTGCACCGGCGGGGATGCTGATTATTATCGTCGCTGTGTTGATGTCGGTGATGGGGATGCATGGCACCGCCACCGTCGAGACGATGCGCGACGGGTTTGTGCAGGCGGCGCTTGTGGCGGCGGTGCTGGGGCCGGTTGTGTATCTGCTGGTCCCGGCGCGCACAAAGGAAATGCATGTGGATGAACCTGTCCCCAGTCCGGGCCGTGTGGAGACCGGTGCCGCCATTCGGGCAACGGCGCTGCTGGGGCTTTCGTTCTGGCTGTATTCGGTGATGCAGCCCTCGGATATGATGATGGCAATGGTTGCGGCGATGGTGATTGTGTTTCCCACCCGCACCGCCGTCTGGTCAGAAGCGGGGCAGCGGGTGCGCGCAACTCTTTACGGCAGCGGCGTCGCGATCGTAATCCTGGCGTTGTTTGTGTTCTCACAGCACCTGCTGATCCTGTTGGGCCTTGTTTTTCTGTCAGGGCTATATTTCGGCAGCAGAATGCTTGAGGGGCCACAGCCCAGCATGGTGTATCAGTATGCGTTTTCGGTAACACTGTCGCTGGTGGCAGGCGCCCTGTCGACGCAAGATCCCGGCTATGCCACTTTCACGCGTATTGTGCTGACAATGGCCGGGGCGTTTACGGCGGCCTATGTTGTGGCCCTGTTGGATTTGTTGACAAACTGGCGCGGCAGCGATGCCCCGCACCCGGCCAACATACCCGCCTGACATGGTAAAGCGGCCTATCATAATTTCCGGTGTCCGTGCAGCCCGCTGCCAGCAGAATTATTCTAAGGAACTTTGCGCATGAATATACTACTGATCCTGCACGCATTGGTGGTCGTCGGTTTTACCTTGCGTATATTGATGCGCTCCAACCTGTCACCGCCTGCACGGTTGGCGTGGATCGTGGTGCTTGGGGTTTTGCCGGTTGCGGGCACCGTGGTTTATTTCCTGTTTGGCGAAGACGAAATCGGCAAGACCGGCAGGGCGGCACGCACGGAAATCTTTGATCGTATTCGCACCGATGCGGCCCCGATAATGGGCAATGCCGATGATCTGCCGACGCTGATTGATCCGCTGTATCAACCCGCATTTGCCTATTGCGGCTCGATCAACGGATTTTATCCGATGGCGGGCAATACGGCGCAGCTGATGGCTGATGCAGCCGATACGCGGCGGCACATGATTGCCGATATCGACGCGGCCTCCGATCACGTGCATGTCCTGTTCTACATCTGGCTGGAAGATGACACCGGCACCGATCTGGCCGAAGCATTGATGCGGGCAGCGCAGCGCGGCGTGACCTGTCGAGCCATGGCCGATGGCATGGGCTCGCGGGTGATGATCCGGTCAAAGCTGTGGCAGCGAATGGCGGATGCGGGGGTGCAACTGGCTGTGGCTCTGCCGCTTAGCAATCCCGTTCGCACCATGCTGTTCAGCCGGATTGACCTGCGCAACCACCGTAAAATCACCGTCATCGACGGTGCGATAACCTATTGTGGCAGCCGTAATTCTGCCGACCCCGAATTTCGGGTCAAAGCAAAATTCGCACCGTGGGTCGATATCATGGTCCGTTTTCAAGGGCCGGTTGTGGCGCAGAACCAGTTGCTGTTTGCCAGTGATTGGATACGCGCCACCGGAGAAAAACTGGACCCGCTCGCTATTCCCGCCACACCTTCGGCAGAAGGTTTCGCGGCACAGGTGATGGGTGACGGCCCGACAGAGCGGCACGGCGCAATGCCACAGCTTTTCTCGACCTTGCTGGCAAATGCGCGTCGGGAGGTGACGATCTCGACACCGTATTTCGTGCCCGATGCCACAGTGATGGATGCCCTTTGCGCCACGGCAAAGCGGGGAGTGTCGGTTACACTGATTTTCCCGATGGTGAATGACAGCTGGATTGTGGCCGCCGCCAGCCACAGCTATTACCGCAGGCTGGTTGAGGCGGGGTGCGTGATCCATGAGTTCACGGATGGTCTGTTGCATGCCAAAACGCTGACAATTGACGGTAAAGTCAGCATGATCGGCTCGTCAAACCTCGATCTGCGCAGTTTTGATCTGAATTATGAAAACAATATCCTGCTACAGGATGCGGAATTGACCCGCGACATCCGCACACGCCAGCAGGATTACATATCCCGTTCTGCACCTGTGACATTCGCCGACATCTCGGCATGGCCGTTCTATCGTGTGATCTGGAACAATATCATCGCGACGATCGGTCCCGTTCTGTAGAGGGCTGCCTTGGCATCAGGGAGGTGGCAAGGGCAACACATCACAGGCGGCATGTGGTTGCGCGTATCAATCCGCGCGGGCGTTGCGCACCCAAGCGACGATTTTGCCACGGTTTTCTGGCGTCATTGTCGCTATCGCGTTCGGGGGCGGCATTGCGTTGCTCAGGCCTGCGTGCAGGAAAATCTGCTCTGCGTAGCGGGCCACATCACTTTGTGTTTCCAGCACGACGCCTTTGGGCGCCCAATGCATCCCCTCCCACGCGGGTTCGCGCGCATGACACATGGAGCAGTTACCCAGCACTACGTCATAGGCCTCCTCAAACCCGTCGGCAGAGGCGTATTGCTGCTCGTACGGGGTCAGATCGCGGCTCTCGGCCAGCTCATAGGTGTCGGGGCCGCGCACTGTGGACAACCAAGCAATAATGATCATTAAGATGACCGTCACGGCCCATGTCCAGTTTGGGCCTTTGCCGGTGGCGTGCATCGTGTTGAAGTAGTGGCGGATCGTAACACCCGTCAGGAAAATCAGGCTGGCGATGATCCAGCTGTATTCTGTGCCAAAAGCAAGCGGATAGTGGTTTGACAGCATCAGGAAGATGACAGGTAGTGTCAGGTAATTGTTGTGGGTCGAGCGTAGTTTGGCGATTTTGCCGTATTTTGCGTCCGGTTTGCGGCCTGCCTTGAGGTCGGCCACAACGATGCGTTGGTTCGGCATGATCTGGAAAAACACATTCCCCGTCATGATTGACGCCGTAAACGCCCCCAGATGCAGCAACGCTGCGCGGCCTGTGAAAATCTGGTTGTACCCCCATGCCATCGCCACCAGTAGCGCAAACAGCAGCAGCATCAGCAGGGTTGAATGTTCGCCCAGCTTTGACTTGCACATGAAATCATAGGCAATCCAGCCAATAGTCAGCGATGCCCCCGAAATCAGAATGCCCTGCCACAGCGACAGATCAGCCTTTGTCGGGTCCAGCAAATACAATTCACCCCCCACCCAATAGACAATCATCAGCAGGGCAGCACCGGAAACCCATGTGATATAGCTTTGCCATTTGTGCCAGATCAGATGTTCGGGCATGTTTTCAGGGGCGACCAGATATTTCTGGATGTGATAGAACCCGCCGCCATGCACCTGCCATTCCTCACCGTGGACACCCGTAGGCGCATTGGCCGCCTTGCGCAGCCCCAGGTCCAGCGCGATGAAAAAGAACGATGCGCCGATCCATGCCATCGCTGTGACCACATGCAGCCAGCGCACCGCAAAGGCGATCCAGTCCCAGATAATGGCAAAATCGTACATGGCAGGCTCCCCGAGTCTCTGATTTTTTCGCAAGTCTAGGCGAAAGCTCATTCTTCTGGTATCACCGCTTAATACCAAAGAGCATCAAAAAAAGACTGATAATGGCCTATCTCGACAACATCCGCACTTTTGTGCGTGTCTATGAATTGGGCAGTATGTCTGCGGCGGGGCGTGATCTGCGAATTTCGCCTGCGGTCACATCGTCGCGGATTTCCCAACTGGAAGACCACCTGAGCGTGCGACTGTTCCAACGTACCACCCGCAGCCTGACACCGACAGAGCAAGGCAAGGCGTTTTATAGCGGCGCGGCCGAGATTTTGGAAGCGGTCGACAATGCCGAAGCCAAAGTTGTGAACCTAACCGAAAACCCTAAAGGGTCATTGTTTGTCGCGGCTCCGCTGGGGATCGGTCGGCGGCTTGTCGCGCCGCTGGTGCCGGGATTTGTCGGAGATTATCCCGATGTCTCCGTCCGGTTGCGCCTGACGGACCGCACAGTTGATCTGACAACCGAAGGTCTTGATCTGGCGTTTTTTCTGGGCCAACCCGAGGATAGCAACCTGCGCATCCGCAAGATAGCCGATGTAGAGCGCGTGTTGTGCGCCAGCCCTGAATATGTCGCTGCGCGGGGCAATCCCGCTTCAGGTGCCGACCTGGTCGGCGATGGGCATGATTGTCTGATCCTACGCTTTCCCGGCGCGACGGAATTCCAGTGGCGTCTGACCACCCCCGAGGGGTCGAAACGGTTTCGCGTAAAGGGCCGGTTTGAATCAGACGATGGCGATGTGCTGACGGACTGGGCATTGTCGGGCAACGGAATTGTGATGAAACCGGTTTTTGACGTGGCCGAACACTTGCGGGCAGGGCGACTGGTCGAGGTGGCCGCACAAACGCCACCGGTTCCGATCCAGATGGCATGCCTGTTCACCCACCGCAGGGGGCAGGATCCGAAATCACGCCTGTTTATGGAATACGTGATTTCGCGGATCAGCGATGTTGTGACGGGCGCTCAGCTGCCGCGATAGGTCGAGTATCCGAACGGCGACAGCAGCAGCGGCACGTGGTAATGTGACTCCTCTGACATGCCGAAACGCAGCGGGATAACATCCAGAAAGCGTGGGCTTTCGGGCGGTGTGCCGGTGGCATCCAGATATTCACCGGCGTGAAACCGCAATTCGTAAGTTCCGGTCTGGAAATGCGCGGCTGGCAAGATCTGCTCGTCCGTGCGGCCATCGTCATTGGTGGTCAGGGTTTTCAGGTGGGAGCGCGTTTCGCCTTCGATCCTGAAAAGCTCGATCTTGAGGCCTTGCGCCGGACAACCGCGCGCGGTGTCCAAAACATGGGTGGTCAGAAATCCGGTCACGATATTCTCCTCGACTTTGATACCTTATAGGCAGAAACTTTTCATATCAGCAAAGCGTGCCCGCCCGAAGGCTCTTTCGCTTTTTTTTTGAAAACCGATATGATTGTTTTGAAATATACGTGCGTGACCAAGGAGGTGCGACAGTGCAAAGATACCCGCGTGATATGACAGGTTACGGTGCAAAGCCGCCTGCGGCAAACTGGCCGGATGGTGCGAAGATTGCTGTGCAAATTGTACTTAATTATGAAGAGGGTGGCGAAAACAACATTCTGCACGGGGATGCCGCATCCGAAGCGTTTCTGTCAGAGATCACCGGTGCCGCCCCTTGGCCGGGGCAGCGACACTGGAACATGGAATCGATCTACGAATATGGCGCGCGCGCGGGGTTCTGGCGGCTGCACCGGATGCTGGGCGATCTGCCAGTCACTGTCTACGGCGTTGCAACCGCGCTGGCCCGCGCACCCGAGCAGGTGGCCGCGATGCAGGAATCGGGCTGGGAAATCGCCAGCCACGGTTTGAAATGGGTCGAGCATAAGGACATGCCCGAAGACGAAGAGCGCGCCCAGATTGCCGAGGCGATCCGCTTGCATACCGAAGTTACCGGTGAAGCGCCGCGCGGCTGGTACACGGGGCGCTGTTCTAACAACACCGTTAAGTTGGCCGCTGAAACCGGGCAGTTCGCTTACGTCGCGGACAGCTATGCCGATGATCTGCCGTACTGGTTGGATTTTGACGGCAAAAGCCAGCTGATTGTGCCCTACACAATGGATTGCAACGACATGCGATTTGGCATTCAGGCAGGGTTTACCACGGGCGACCAGTTCGAAAGCTATCTCAAGGACAGTTTTGATTACCTTTACGAAGAAGGCGAGGCCGGTGCGCCGAAGATCCTGTCTATCGGGTTGCATTGCCGCATTATTGGCCGTCCGGGTCGTGCCGCGGCCCTGCGCCGCGCGATAGAGCATTTCAAATCACACGAAGGCGTTTGGTTTGCCACACGTCTGGAGATTGCGGAGCATTGGGCAAAAGAACATCCCGCCAAGCCGCAACTGCGTGCCTCGCAAATGGACCGTGAGACGTTCGTGGCCGAGTTTGGCGGCATTTTCGAACATAGCGCATGGGTGGCGGAAGGGGCTTATGATCTGGAACTGGGGCCAAGCCATGACTGCGCCCAAGGGGTGCATCAGATGATGGTCCGCGTGTTCCGCAGCGCCGACGAGGACAAGCGTCTTGCCGTGTTGAATGCGCACCCTGATCTGGCTGGAAAACTGGCGGCAGCCAAGCGGCTGACGGCGGAATCCACAGCCGAGCAGGCCTCTGTCGGGCTGGATGCGCTGACAGACGGTGAACGCGCCGAATTTGTCGCGCTGAACGATGCCTATACCGCCAAGTTTGGCTTTCCTTTCATTATTGCAGTGCGCGACAACACCAAGGCATCAATCATGGAAGCCTTCAAGCGGCGCATCGACAATGACCGCGACATCGAATTTGCACAGGCCTGCAAGCAGGTGGAACGCATTGCGCAACTGCGCCTGATCGAAAAGTTCGCACAGTGAGCCAGCGCATCAAGGTAGAACCCCTGACCGCGCAGACGCTGGCCCCTTACGGGGATGTGATGGATGCGTCGGGCGCAGCAGACAAGATGATCAATCAGGGAAGGTGCGCGCGTTTCCACAACAGGGCGCGTCTGGATTTTTCCGACGGTGCGGCAGGCATCAGCATTTTCAAAAGCGACAAAGCCACGCTACCGCTGCAACTGGAACTGGTCGAGCGGCACCCGCAGGGCAGTCAGGCATTTATTCCGATGTCTGACGATCCGTTTCTGGTGGTGGTTGCACGCGACAACAACGGCACGCCGCAAAACCCGCGTGCCTTTTTGACGCAATCGGGTCAGGCGATCAATTTTCATCGCGGCACGTGGCATGGCGTACTCACGCCATTGGTTGATGCGGCGCTGTTCGCCGTGGTTGACCGGATCGGGGACGGCGCAAATCTGGAGGAATACTGGTTTCCAACGCCATATATCATCGAAAACTAAAACAGACTGGTGAAAAAAATATGCCAGCAAAAGCAACAATAGGGACGGACATTATGACAACAAATTCAATCGGGACACCGGAACAGCTCCGCGATCCCAATTTCACACCTGCGCTGCATCGCGCGATCCCGTTGGGGATACAGCACGTACTGGCGATGTTTGTGTCCAACGTAACGCCAGCGATCATTATCGCAGGTGCGGCGGGTTTCGGTTTCGGGTCAGACGCAGGGGCGCAGGGCTTCCCTGACATGACCTATCTTATCCAGATGTCGATGCTGTTTGCAGGTATCGCCACCTTGTTCCAGACCATCGGCTTTGGTCCGGTCGGGGCGCGTCTGCCGATCGTACAGGGTACGTCGTTCGCGTTTATTCCGATTATGATTCCGCTGGTTGCAGGAAAAGGTGTCGAGGCGCTTCCGGCGCTGTTTGGCGGGGTTGTTATCGGCGGTTTGTTCCACACCCTGATCGGTACGTTTATCGGCAAAATCCGCTTTGCCCTGCCGCCGCTTGTGACTGGCCTTGTGGTGACCATGATCGGTCTGGCCTTGGTCAAGGTCGGCATCCAGTATGCCGCTGGCGGTGTGCCGATGATCAACAACCCCGAATACGGATCGATGCTTAACTGGTCAGCGGCGCTGGTCGTTGTGTTTGTTACCCTTGCCCTCAAGTTTTACGCGCGCGGTATGCTGGCAGTCTCGGCAGTGGTGATCGGTATCGTGGTCGGGTATTTTTACGCCATGTTAATGGGGATGGTGACCCTTGAAGGCATCGCCACCAGCTGGGGCCGTGCCGCACCAATTGCCTTCCCAAGCCCGTTCAAATACGGCTTCGAAATCAGCTTTGCAGCGGTGATCGGCTTTTGTCTGATGGCATTTGTGTCGGCTGTGGAAACTGTGGGCGACGTGTCTGGCATCACCAAAGGCGGCGCGGGCCGTGAGGCAACCGAAGCCGAGATCACAGGCGCAACCTATGCCGATGGTATCGGTTCGGCTGTTGCGGGTGTCTTTGGCGGTTTTCCCAATACGTCTTTCAGCCAGAATGTGGGCCTGATTGCGATGACGGGCGTGATGTCGCGGCATGTGGTCACAATCGGCGCGATCTTCCTGATTATCTGCGGCCTGATCCCGAAGGTGGGCGCGGTGATCCGCACCATCCCGATCGAGGTTCTGGGTGGTGGCGTGATCGTAATGTTCGGTATGGTTGTCGCGGCGGGTATCTCGATGTTGTCGGACGTGAACTGGAACCGCCGCAACATGGTGATTTTCGCGATTTCGCTGTCGGTTGGCCTTGGCCTGCAACTGGACCCCAAGGCGGTTCAGTATCTGCCAGACGCCCTGCGTGTGCTGATGACATCGGGCCTGCTGCCTGCGGCACTGATCGCCATTGTGCTGAACCTGATCCTGCCCGAAGAACTTTCGGATGAGGCCACCGAGGAAGTATCAGGTGGCCACGCAGGACACGGCGAGGGATCGCTGCCCAAACATTGAAGTAGAACAATCTTCCCCGCCGGATCATACTCCGGCGGGGCGGGGCGGGCGCGCCGGTCAGGCCTGACGGTTGGCCATCCGGCGCGCCATATCTATCATACGGGCGGAAAACCCCCACTCGTTATCGTACCATCCGAAAATGCGCAGTTGAGTATCACCGATTGTCTGGACCTCGGGCAAGGCAAGGATCAGCGATTCAGCGCGGCCGCGCATATCGCGGGATACGCAGGGATCATCGGTTGTTCCGATTATGGCAGGCAGACCGGCCACCGCAGTGCGCAATGCATCAACGACATCGCCCGACAACGGCTTATCCAGTTGCAGGGTGGCATCAATGGCAGACACGCTCAAACTCGGGACGCGCACGGCGGCAACGCTGGTGCGCGCGCCAAGGTCGGGCAATACCTTTTCCAGCTCCTTTGCCGCACTTGTGGTGGTGGGCACCATTGATTCCGCCCCGGCACGGCTGCGCGCCAGATCACCGCGCGGTGCATCTACCATCGGCTGGCTGCTGGTATAGCAGTGTATCGTTGTAACGTGGGCGCGTGCGATACCGAACTTGCTATTGATCACATTCAGCATAGGCGCAATCGCGTTGGTGGTGCAGGAGGAGTTGGAGACAATCCGCGCGTCGCCAAGTGACTGCTCGTTTGCACCCATGACAATTGTTGTATCGGCAAACCCCGATGGCCCCGAGATCAGAACCGCACCGGCACCCGCCTTCAACCCGCGCTCTGCGCTGGCGCGCGAATGTACCTTGCCGGTACATTCCAGAACAACATCAGCCGCGGCAACTTCGGTGCCGCTCAGCTGGTCAAGGGCTGAAAACCGGATGAATTTCCCGTCGATACGCAATCCGCCCTCTTCGGCAATAACGTCAAAGGGCAAGGGGCCGAACGTGCTGTCGTATTTGAACAGATAGGCACAGGTTTCCAAAGGCGCGATATCGTTGATCAACGCAACGTCGATGTCGCTATGGCCAGGCTGGGTGAGGATCTGGCGCAGAATGGTACGCCCGATCCTTCCAAAACCGTTGATGACAATCCGCATCTTGTATTCCTATGATTGAAGTGCCCGATGCCTGCATTGAAAGTTACATCGCCGCAAGCGCTGCCGCAGTCATGTTCGATTTCTGCAACGGGCACAACCGCTGTGCAAGGCTGCAAGATCAGGCCGAAACGTTCATGGGTTCCCACATGTCCGTGATGACGCCGTTTGCGTAAACCGCTATATCGCCGAAATGAAGCAGCATCGCCTCGCTTTGGGTGGGGCGCAGGAAAACAAAGTCATCGGGTTGCAAATCAACACGCGCGCCGCCTGTCAACAGTTCCTGATTGGATGATCGCCCGTAGGTCGGGTTCAGGCCCAGCCCCGGTGGATCAACAGGTTTTGCTTTCCAATACCCGCCATGAATAAAAATACGCGTCGCCAAATTGGGGTTCAGCAGGTTCTTGAGACGGTCAAACCGTTCCAGCACGGGTGTTTGCATCGGCCCCAGTACCTTGAGCGCGGGCGTAGCGATAAACAGGGCAGGCGCATAATCCTGTAGCATGTCGGTGTCGAAATCGGTAGGCCGCAGCAGCGCCGAGCCGACCGAAACTTCGTTCGCGATGGTGGTGTCGGTGTATAGCCGGAATGTCGGGCTGCCGCCTGCGTTGCGTATCATCGTGCTGACGTAATCCGCGCCAAATACCACGCGCGCCTGATTAAGCGCTGCGGCATGGATGCCCCACGCCTTGCGCAGTGCCTTGTCGCGCAGGCCAAAAGTGTCGGGCAGCTTCGCGACATGCACTTCGTAGCCCAAAAAACCGTGCAGGGTGAGATGGGGGTGGCCATGTATCAGCGCCAGCGCATCCGCCAGCGCCTCACCGGGGACAAAGCCGCCGCGATGCAGGCCGACATCAATTTCCAACGATACCGCCAAAGTAAGGCTGCGCGCCTGTGCCAGATCGGCGTACTCGCGCAGACGCTGCGGCGTGTCGATCAGCCAGCCGATGCGCGCGCCGGATGCAGCGCCCTGATTGTTGGAATAAAACTGCGCGGCGGCTTTCACGGGAAACGGCTTGCCCAGCAGCTGATCCGCGTCGGGGAAGGCGTTGGCAAGTTCGTTCAACATCGGCGCGTTGAAGGTCATAAAACGGCTGGTCGCCGTGCCTTGCGACACCGCCTTCAGCAACGGGATCGAGGGCAGGGATTTTGCCACCAGCCTCAAGGCCATATCCGGTGCAAGGTCGTGCCGGAGCCTGCTGATATTGCGCTCAAGCCGGTCACGGTCCAGCACAAGGGTAGGCTGGGTGATGTCGGCAGCTTTCAGCGCGCTCTGGATACTAGAAAAGTAGGGATCGCGAGGGCCGCTTTTGTCTTGTCTTTTCAGCATGTGATGCCTTTCGGGTGATGCCGGCGTCAGTGGGCGGATACATCAAGGATTTTTGCAAGATGCGGATTGATGAAACGCCCTTTCGGGTCAAGCTCGGCCCTGAGTTTCCGGAACTCTCCGAAACGGGGGTATAATTCCGCCAGATCGCGCGCGCCGAGCGAATGAAGCTTTCCCCAATGAGGCCGCCCGCCGTGACGGCGAAAAACGGGTTCAATCAACTCGAAGAACCACATGTAATCATCAGGCTGATGTGCATGTACCGCAATCGAGATAAGCGGTGCGCCTTCGAACGGGCTCAGCCAGCCTGTATCGGCGGCAGTTTTGCGCACCTCAATGGGAAAGAATACATCCGGCCTGGTGCGTTCGATCACGTGCAAAACCTCGGCCAGCACATCCATCGCGCCCTTTACGGGCATGTGGTATTCCATCTCGTTAAAGACGGTTTTGCGCACACTGGCCAGCAAATCGAAACTGGTGCCGATCTGTTCCTCGTCTTTGGTTTTGCCCAGAAACGTATTCAGCAGGCGCCGCCGCAGTTTGGGCAGACGTTTGGTTGCGGTGCGCAGCAATCGAAGATCCCGCAAGGACGCTTCATCGTTGCTGGCGCCCTTGCGCATGTCCGGCCGGGTGGTTTCGTCATGGGTGAGTTGCAGGGCATAATCACAGAACGGCAGGACGAAAAATTCGAAATTGCGGTGCCTGTCCCAGAGGTCGTCCGCCTGCGCCATGATGTCTGCCAGTTTGCGCACAGTGCTTTTGCGATGCAGTTTGAATGCGGGGCGGACCGACAGACCGGTTTGCGTCAGGATACCCAGCGCGCCCAGCGATACGCGCGCGGCATCCAGCAGATCACGATCCGATGTGTCGTCGGCCTCGATCACATCGGCGCCGGCGGTCAGCAGCCGGACACTGCGCATTTCTCCCGCAACGCAAGGAAGATCCTGCCCCGTGCCATGGGTGGCAGTCATTGCGGCACCGGCGAGGGATTGCACATCAATGTCGCCAAGGTTCTTGAAGGCCAGCCCCTGCGCAAGCAGCGCTTTGGACAGGCTGTTGAGGGATGCACCGGCCTGAAGGCGCGCAACGGCCCCGCTGGTGTCCCTCCGCTGATCGAGGACTTCGCCTTGCATGTTGTCCAGCGAAATCAACGTGCCATCAGTTGCCGCCAGTGCCGTGAATGAATGGCCTGCACCGCACATGCGCAGCTTGCCTTGGGAGGCAGCAACGCCCTTGCGCAATTCGTTCTCGCATTCAGGGCGCAGTATTTGCGCAGGGCGGGCGGTGACAGAGCCTGACCAGTTTGACCATTGATGCGGCCCACCTGGGTGGGGCGACGCGGTTTTGGGGCGTGTGGTCGTTTCGGTTTCTGCCATGGGGCGGCCTTTGCGCTGGGGTGTTTTTCCCAGCTTACCAGCGATGTGCAACGCGTCCAGAGCAGATGACAGGCGCGGTTGGCCGCCGCCCCCGTAACGTGGGGTCAGCCTGCATTTTTCATCCGGCTTGCCTCTATAATATCCGCTGTGGCCTCGGCGGTGGCGGCGGACAATGTCCAGCCCAGATGCCCGTGCCCTGTGTTGTAGAACACGCCTTTCTTCGATCCCGGCCCGACCTTTGGCAACATTGACGGCAGCATCGGGCGCAACCCAGCCCAAGGCACACAATGCTCGGTTGAAACATCGGGAAAGAACGTCTCGCACCATTTGCGCAATGGCTTGATCCGGTCGTCACGGATATCGAGATTGTAACCGTTGAATTCCGCCGTTCCGGCGATGCGGAAACGGTTTTTGCCGAGGCGGGAAGTGACGATTTTTGCCTCGTCATCCAGCAGGCTGACCCAGGGCGCTGCATTGCGGGATTCATCTTCGTCCAGATTGACCGTGATGGAATAACCCTTGACCGGATAGATGTTCACACGGTCACCGAACTTTTGCGCAATTGCTCTGGAGCCGACACCGGCACAGACCACGATCCCGTCAAAATGCTCGTCCTGATCTTCGCCTTTTGAGCGCCAGCTCAGCTTCACGCCCGTACCTGTATGCTGGTAGTCACTGACATCGGCGTTGTAGTAGAACTTCACCCCCAATGCCTCGCACCCTTTTGAAAGCGCGCGTGCATAGAGGTGGATATCACCGGTAAAATCGCTTTCTGTATAATATCCGCCAAGGGTTTCGGTCTGTAATGCAGGTTCGATCTGCTGGACCTCTGCCGCCGAAACCTCGCGACGGTCCAGCCCCGCTTTGGTTAGCAGGTCGTTGACGCGGCGGGCATGGTCAAATTCGCCTTGGGATTTATAGACGTGCAGGATGCCGCGCTTTTCCATATCGAAATCAAATCCGATCTCGTCCGCGAAACGCAACAGGTGCTTGCGCGCCTCAATCGCCATTTTGGCCGTGGCTATTGTGTTGGCCTCGTAATTGGCGATGTTGCCCATAAATTCGGCCATCCATGACAGTTTGTGCCAGCTAGGTTTTGGGTTGACCAATAACGGCGCATTCGGGTTTAGCATCCACTTGAGCCCTTTGAATATCGTGCCCCAACGGGTCCAGACCTCAGCGTTTGATGCGCTTAACTGTCCGCCGTTGGCAAAAGATGTCTCCATCGCGGCATATCTGTTGCGGTCGAACACGCTGACGGAATAACCGCGCGAAGCGAGAGAGTAGGCGGTGGTGATTCCGGTGATACCGGCTCCGATGACTGCGATATGTGTCATTGGTATTGCTCTTTCATGTGACGCAAGGATGGCCGGACACAAAACGGCAGGCGCGCCGCTCTCGTGTCCCCATCTGTCACGTAACCTGAGAGCTTGACCGCCAATCGGCAGCTTTCTCCTTCGGTGGGCCTGCTGCGTATTACAGACCACTCTCCAGATATAAAGTGTCTGCCGTTGGCAGTGACTTGCACGGTTCATGTGCCTGAGAGTTTCCGGGGCGTTGCTCCTTCGGCGTCAGCCATTCGACTGATCTCTCCCATGCGAGTCGCACTATATGTGTTTCGTATAAGAAACTTTTTCACGTCGGGCAAAGGCTAAATAGAGGCTATAACACAAAAGCTGTCCGATGGTTGGATTGGCTTTCGGATAATTCGTTTAACGACACTCCTTTTAAGCAGTCACGCGCCAGACCGTCGAAACGGTTTTTTTGCTGGCGGAATTCGATCGGCAAGTGCAAACCGTGTTGGCTGATTTGCACACCAAATACTGGCTGGCATGACTTACCTTCAACAATTGGCAACCTTTCGTCCTTTGGCCACTTCGCGGAGTGAGAAACTCTGTGAATGTTAAACAGGATCACGTTTGTTCATCTCCAAACAGGATTTGCCTGATAATTTTCTGCTTGCTCGTACCTTTTGCCTTGCATAACGCGCCATGACATCCATATACCATCCACACAGATGGAGGACTGAGATGAGCAACGTCAGACAGCTACGTGACAAACAGCCGGATAATGAAAAAATTACGATCAATCTCGGGTATGTCGACCTTGGTCGCATAGACCTTCTGGTGCAGGAAGGGTTCTACTCAAACCGGAGCGACCTGATCCGCACTGCTATCCGCAACCAACTGGACAGCCATGTGGAAGTTGTCAGCAAGTCACTTGAACGACACACGATGGAATTGGGTCTGCGCGACTATTCTGTTTCCGATCTGGAAGCAGTTCGGGACGCGGGCGAGGTTTTGCACATCAAGGTTGTTGGGCTTGCGCGGTTTGCTTCAGACATCACACCAGAACTTGCACTACAGACCATCGGTTCGATCACGGTGCTGGGTGCATTGCAGGCTAGCACAGATCTAAAAAAAGCACTCGCCGACCGCATTAAGTAAAATGCGCAAACCTAAGTAAGGATATCAATTTGAAACTCTTTAACGTCGGCGCTCTGCGCCAGGCGACCGATGACTCACGTCTGTTGGCCGCCAATGAACTGGTCCAACGCACGCTGGCCCAACATGGCCTTGTGCCCCCAAGTGGGAAAGCTGGAGGGATGCAGGAATTCAACATGCCCTCTCTTGATGGCATGCTTGCGAAATTTTCCGGAAAACTCGGGAAAGGTGCAGAGCTGCCGGAGGCGGTGCCAGAGGGGGCCAAGTTCCTGAATGACACTTTTAAATGTGAAGCTGGCAGTCGTTCCTTTCGAACTTACGTTCCGGCTTCGGCAACCGGCGGTGTGACTGGTGTCGTTGTTATGCTGCATGGCTGCACTCAAACACCGGAAGACTTCGCCGCAGGAACGGGTATGAATGAATTGGCCGAGCAACACAGTTTTGTTGTGATCTACCCCGCACAATCACGTGGCGATAATGCTCAATCGTGTTGGAACTGGTTCAGCCGTGGCGACCAGCGACGCGGCAAAGGAGAGCCTGCTATTCTGGCTGCTATGACCGAACAAGTCTGCAATGAATACGGTGTGAGTAGGGATCAGACCTTTGTGGCAGGGCTATCGGCAGGGGCGGCGATGGCGGTAATACTTGGCGAAACTTATGGGGATGTTTTTGCTGCTGTTGGCGCACACTCCGGACTGCCTGCCGGTGCCGCCAAAGACGTTCCTTCGGCGTTCGCGGCGATGGCAGGCAATGCGCTTGATGCAGCTCCGTTGCAACAATCAGGCGGGACAGTTCGCACAATCGTCTTTCACGGAACATCAGATGCAACGGTGCATCCTTCAAACGGTGATGCAATCGCACGGCGTGCGAAAGATGCAGGTGTCAGCCAAAGCATCGAAACGACTACGCAAGGCACCACCGCAGGACGCAGCTTCACACGAGCCTTATCAAGTGATCTCAACGGTGCACAAATCGTTGAGCATTGGACGATCGACGGGCAGGGCCATGCATGGTCGGGCGGGAAATCGGGCGGATCCTACACCGATCCCAATGGGCCAGATGCCAGCGCCGAAATGGTCCGGTTTTTCTTCAACACAGTAGGCAAGGAACTTTGATATGAGCCAGATGACATTGACGTTTGACGCAGTAAATGAAGCCACGCCTGGTGCGAAATGGGCTGTGCGCTGGAACCGGTCGTGGCCCGCTTATGAGGCGTGGTTTGTAGCGCGGGGCGGTGATCACGGCCCTTCACGAGCCGAATGTCGGGATGCGATACAACGATATATGCCCGAGTTGGTCGCCGTCTATGACCGGTTAGTAGCGGTTGCGGGGGGCGCAGACCGCGCCGCGCGATTTTTGTCAACTTGGTGCCCACCCACCTACCTTGGCGGTTGCTCTCTTGCTGCTGTTGCCAACAAAAAGGACGTGAGGTTGGTGCGCAACTACGACCTGTCTCCTGAGCTGAACGAAGGGCTGTTGCTTCGCACGGAATGGTCCGGACGGGCCGTCATGGGGATGGTCGAATTTCTGTGGGGGTTGTCTGACGGAGTAAACGATGCAGGTCTGAGCGTCGCGTTGGCCTACGGCGGCAGGTCCGAAACCGGTGAGGGGTTCGGTGTCACAACGATTGTGCGTTATATTCTCGAAACCTGCGATACCGTCGAGGAGGCGTTTTCAGCGCTAAACCGGGTGCCATCGCACATGGCCTATAATCTGGTCCTTGCGGATGCCACAGGCCGAACCGCAAGCGTGGAGCTTTCTCCGGGCGGCGGCATTAAAGTGATGCCAAAGGCGATAGCAACCAATCACCAAAGCGGCAATTCCCGGGCAGAACGTCCCGCTTTCACACGAACTTTTGAGCGCCGCGCGCATCTGGATGATCTGCGGATCAAACCTCGTAAGTTGAACCGTCAGTTTCTAAAACCGCCGTTGTTGCAGGATAGGTATGCTCAAGGCTTCGGCACATTGTTCACCGCCGAATATGATCCAAAAAATGGCACGTTGGGTTTGACGTTAATGGGTGATCGTTGGGATCAGTCGCTCGACAATTTCGATGAGGGTCAGCGTGTTGTTGATTACGTAGAAAGCTCTTTGAATGAAGCACCGCAAAATGAGAATGTCGCAGAATATGGCGGCGTGGACTGGGCGAAAGCCGTAGAAGTCGACTGGAACATGGTAGCGCGGGACTATGCCAGCGGAAAAGGTCGTCCAATCAGTGCTTACTTCCCGCCTCAGCGTGGCGCGGTTGATACGGCCGCCTAGTACCGACGCGTACAAAGATGCCGTCGCTCCCGACAACAGTCGGAGCGGCCGCAGGCCAATTTACAGACCGGGTTTGACAAAATCAGCTTTCGTTGGAGGGCCGTCTGGCGAGCTCTCGCTTCAGTAGCGTGAAGTTCCGATTGTTCGCTTTGAAAAACAGATCGAATGCATCACCGAGAATTGGAACGGTCCCGACAAAGAAATCGAGCCCCGTGTTCACCGACATCCGGCCAATGGTCCGCTTGCGTGCGCCAAGCTTGTAAGCTTTGTAGATCAGAAAGGCAGATGGACCCAAGGTCGCAACGTCTCCCACACCCGGCACAAGACCTATCACGAAATCCCAGCCGAACCGAATTGGCGTGAACGGAATCCGGTAATTGCTGTCAAGCATGGTAGACAGACGGTCAAGCTTTTCAATCTCGTGTTTTGACATCGCGTACTATCTCCGCGCGACGATGTAGACGGCGTGAACAAGACCCGGAATATAACCGAGCAAGGTCAGCAGAATATTAATCCAAAAATGCTTGCCCAGACCAACTTTTAAAAATACGCCCAATGGCGGAATGATGACTGACAGGATAATGCGGACGAGGTCCATGCTGGCTCTTTTCTGTTTTTGTTCGTCGATCTTGATCAACGTATCGCAGTTTTCTACCCGTTAGGCGAGACCAACTATACTAGTCCAAACCAGATAATCGCGTGTCTGACAGCTGTCAGAGCGGCCTTTTCATCAGCCTGTCTGCCTTCACGACCTATGCGGATACGTAGGCGCGTTTACTGCCGAGATGGTAAAGAATGAACGTGTTTGCAACCTGGGCCGACCTGTTGTCAGCGTTTGTGATCAAACTGAAGGGATAATGATCCTGACTGCAGGGTCGGTCTTGGCAACATCTTCCGTATGTTCTGGTGCGACGAGTGGAGAGGGACTGCTAGGTAATTAATCCATTCGCTTACATGAACGCGTCTAGGTTTCCGTCCGCTATTGATAGGTAAGGGGATTTTTAAAAAGAACTGCACCTGTCGCGTTTTGATGGCGCTTCTTTGATCGGATTCTCTTTTTTATTCGGCGGCTGGGCTGCGTGATGGTGGCCAGCTCACGTAGATTGCGTGCGTACCGCAGCCGGCCCACAAGCCGCAGTCTGATCTGCTCCCGTTAGCGCACACCATGGAACAATTGCGCCTCGGTCTGGACGACTGTGGTCGATTGTGGAGGACGGAAGAGCTGAAGCGGGGAGGGCTGTAGATTGGTCACCGTCGTATGTGACGTTCAATGGACTAAAACGGCATATCTATTGTCAGGACACACCGTTTCAAAATGAACAAAGGTGGAAATCGACGAGCCAACGCGGCGCTCTATCGCGTTGCCATCATCAGAATATGAAACCACGGGCTAAAACTTGCGTATTTCAGTAAACGGACGAGAAACGGGGAAAACAAAAACAAGCTCATTCGACGCTTGAAATGCGACATCGATTGCGGAATATACCGTCAACTCAGCGTATTTATACCATTCCAGATCGCCGCTCGACGAATATAGGATTTTCAACGGGGCAGTGGACGCATTCTTTAAAATCATCAACGCGGCGCTGATCTGGCGAGAGACATGCAAAACCCGCAGACAGGCTGTGATGGCGGTCTGTGAAAATACTTAAGGCCTCTACAATCCGCGGTGACGCCACTCAGCGTTGGGTTGAAAAAGACCAGTCGCTTTTGAGCGAAAGGTGGCATAAAACGAGTATGTGGAGTGACATTAATGCGCGACGGATCCAAAGGTCAGGGAGAACTTCTAGTGGTCAAAGGTGGAGTTGAGGGTAGGCTGCAGGATGTAGGGACGTCACCGAAGCTAGCTTCGTCACCTTCTTTCAAGCGGTTGTTCGATGCGGCACCTGCACTGATATCTATCCACGAAGGACCGGAGCACGTCTACATCTATACAAACCCGGCGCATGACCGCGTTGTCAGGTCACGCCCTTTGCTGGGCGTCGACTTTCGCACCGCCTTCCCCGAATTGGAAGGACTGGGCAACATCGACACGTTTAACGAGGTTTTCCGAACCGGCGTTGCGACAGAGGTGCCTCAGGCGGAAGTCGTTATTGAGTTCGGCCCTGAAAACAAAGTGCGGAGGCATTTTCGGCAGATCGTTCAACCTTGGCACGATGAAGCGGGTGAAATTGCGGGTGTCATGAATTTTTCTTTTGATGTGACAGAGCAGGTCGAGGCGCGGATGCGCGCCGAAGATAGCGAACGGCACATGTCCTATGCCCTGAAAGCCAGCGGATCGGTCGGCACATTTCACTGGGATACCAAAAGCGATCTGATGACGGTAGATGAAGCGTTCGTGATTGCTTTTGGATTTTCGAAATTCCAGCCACGCGAAAAATTGCCACTTAAGGCCTTCACCGATGTTATCCACCCCGAGGATCGCGAGCGCGTCCTGATCGCCATTCAGCACGCCGTCGACACGGGCGAGCATTACGAGGAACAGTACCGCACATTGGACGAAGAAGGCGTCGTGCGCCACATTCTGGCGCAGGGCAAATGCGTGCGCGATGCCAAGGGAGAGCCTGACCGTTTTACGGGAGTCATCATTGACACCACCCGGCAACGTCAGGCCGACGAGGTTCTTCGCGAGAGCGAGGCAAGGCTACGATCAATCTTTACCTCTATCGATAAAGGTTACTGTCTGGCCGAGATCATGTTGGACGAGTGTGGCGACCCGGTAGATTATCGTTTCCTGGAAGTGAACCCGCTTTTCGAACAGATGACGGGCCTGAAGGATGCTGCGGGCCGGACCGCGCTTGAACTGGTGCCTGAACTCGAAAAGAAATGGGTCGAAACCTATGCTCGTGCTGCATTGCAAGGTGAAACGCTGAGGTTCGAAGAAACATCTGATGTCATGGGGCGCCATTTTGATGTGTTTGCCATGCCGACTCAGTCGCGCGGGCGGTTTGTTATCGTTTTCAAAGATATCACCGAACAAAAACGCACCGAGGATGCGCTGAGGCAAAGCGAAGCCCAATTTCGCAGTATAACCGAGGCCATGCCGCAGATGGTCTGGGCGACCCGACCGGACGGGCATCACGATTTCTTCAACGCGCGATGGTATGAATTTACCGGGGTGCCGGAAGGTTCGACCGATGGCGCCGGATGGAACGATATATTCCATCCTGAGGATCAGGAGAGGGCCATGCGGAAGTGGCAACATTGCCTGTCGAGTGGTAATATCTATGATATCGAGTATCGCCTGCGCCATCACAGCGGTGCCTATCGCTGGGTTCTTGGCCGGGCGCAACCGGTCAGGGACAGTGACGGCACGATTGTCCGCTGGCTGGGCACCTGCACCGATATTCACGAGATAAAGCTGGCTGACGAGCAGCGCGAACTCATGCTAGGAGAGATGAACCATCGGGTGAAAAACATGTTGTCGATGGTTCACGCGATGGTCTCGCAAACCCTGCGTCAAGCAGAGAACCTGAAAGATGCGAGTACGTCGATACAGTCCCGTATCGGGAACATGGCGCAAGCTCATGATCGCCTGATCAATTCCAAATGGTCAGAAACCCGCATTCTCGCGGTTGTCGAGGCGGCCCTTGCACCACACCGCTCGGGGAATGGACGGTTTACGCTGGAGGGGCCGGACATTCCAATTGGTTCTAAGCAGGCGCTTGCGTTGACGATGGCACTACATGAGCTCGCAACAAACGCCACGAAGTATGGGGCTTTGTCGACTGAGGACGGACGGGTTAACATCCGGTGGGGCGTAGACAAAACCGGAGATGACGAGACTTTCAATTTCTCATGGGTCGAAAGCGACGGTCCTCCGGTTACCACGCCTCAGCGCCGCGGTTTCGGCAGTCGCATGATCGAGCAGGCGCTTGCGGGGTATTTTAATGGACATGCGGAACTTAACTACCACTTGGAAGGTTTATCATTTGATCTGAAAGCACCTTTTAGCGGCCTAAAGGTTTGAGACGTCGAAGAAAATAATAGGGCAAGGAGAGCGGCTTTGGAAAAAGATGTTCACATACGATCCGCCGTATTAATCGTCGAAGACGAACCGCTGATCCGGATGGAAGCGGTTGATATGATTGAAGAAGCCGGATTTCGAACATTCGATGTAGGTTCGGCCGACTCTGCTATATCCACGATGGAGCAGAATGAAGACATTGGCATCCTGTTCACCGATATTGAAATGCCGGGCACAATGGATGGATTGGAACTGGCTGCATATTTCCAAAAGCGGTGGCCCAAAGTGGCCATCATTATCGCTTCCGGTGCTGTAGAAGTCAAAACACTCAACCTGCCGGAGAAAGTCTGCTTCTTTCCAAAGCCTTATCCGACGGACCGTATAACCAAGGCACTCAAAAGTATCTCCAACAACCGAAAGTAAAAAACCGGTTAAGCCTTCAAAATAGACCCTCTAGCTGTTTCTTTACCGACGAGCAGATTTATTGATCTCGCCGCAATGCTTTCTTTTTTCCGCCTGACAGAAAGCTTCAGACCATTCGACGCAGATGGTGAGGAAATGTTGAGCGAGGGCGAAAACGAAGCCGGTGCAAATAATACTTACGAGCGCAATCAGGATAAAAACCGATACTGATGAAGGCAGAACCATGGGCGAGGACGAAAGCTATCTCGACAATGGTCCATGGTCTTCCAGAAATCTCAGTTGGCCATTTACAGATCGGCCTACACCCCCAACCGCACCAATTACGAGGAGAAATTGCCGGGAAATCATGGCGGATCGAGTAGGAATCGCGCTCTGACCGAACAGCCGACTAAATATTAATCATACTGGGGGAACCTCGGGAGGTGGTTCAGGCGGCGATTCCTCCGGGTTTCTGACCGGTACTTCGCTTGGATTGTTCACAGGATCCTCAATAGGTGGACGCGCCGGGGTTTCGGAAGGCTCGCGGACGGGAGCTTCGGCAGGGGCCGGGTCTGGATTATCCGTCATAGCAAATCCGCCCCTCGTGATTGCGTGGTTGGCTTCGGGTCACTCGCCGGTGCCTCGCTAAGTATTGCATCTGGTTTTTGCAACTCACTTTGAAGGTCTTCTGGCAGTTGTTTCGTTTTGTCGTCATCTGGCGCTGACATAACTTCCTCCTGAACATCACTGTGTAGATATCAACTCAACTATCAAATCTTGTTAGAGGTTCCGAGCTTCCGGAGTGAACGCCGTGCGACTGATGATTTACAGATAGATGGACGCACCCCGAAGGAGCTTTTTAACCCTCATGACAAGGTTTTCGAACCTTGCGTCGACCGAAATGTATCGGTTCTGACCTGAGCCGCCCCGAGGCTCTCTCATCAATAACGAGAGTTCGGGAGGTTGGATTACATCTTCTTCGCCGTTGGGTTGGGCAAGCGCGCGGTGTGCGGAGCCCTCAAATTTCTGCCTTGTACGGCGCGCTTAAGCGGGAGCTTGGTTTTCGGGTGATGAGTGCGGTCTAGTTAGTTGTAGCCTTATGCCCGAGGGCCAGCTTGCGGCATGCATCGTTTAATGTGTCAAAGATTTCCTCATTGAGCAGATCGTTGCGCAGGTTGCCCTTGAAACACTTAATAACGTCTTTCTGGGGTAGCTAGCCCCCTTGCACCGCAACGCAGGTTTTCATGGGTCAGAGTGGAGGCAAAACTGGTCCATCGTCCCCGACATACATCAGAAACACATGCGGTCTTCTCATCAGCTTCCTGCTCTTTGATCATCGCGATGAACCGTTCGTCCGTGAATCTTGCCTTCATTTGTCCGTCCTTTGATTGGGCGGACTCTACACCGATTTGAAAAAGCTTTTGGGGCGCAGCTTACCACTGACAATATGCCAGCAGAGAAACAAATTCTCGACATCTATGACAGGGCCACACCGCCTATCACAGGTAAACATGAACAGATGTTTTTTCATCGATCAAAACAAAAAGCCTCCAAGGCATCTTGGACCGTTCGGAACCTGACATTGCCACCGAACTACCGCGTTAGACAGTCATTTTTGGAACCTTATGGGCGATTTAGCAGTTCACTAATCAATAACTGAAAAGTGAACAATCCGGGAGAGAATCAATGCACAACGTCTTTTATCTCATCGGCCTCGTAGTGGTCGTTCTCGCCGTCCTTTCCTTTGTCTTTTAACTCCAAGGAGATCATCATGACGAATACGAACAAGACTAAATCCGGCACAGACAGACCTATCGGCGATAAAGCCAAGGAAGCGGCTGCTGCAGCTACGACAGAAGCCAAAGCGACCGCAAGAAGTATTGCTGAGAATGTTACATCTGAGGCGGGGAACTATGCGGGGCAAGCAAAAGATGCTGCCGCTGACGAAGTAAAGGGTGTCGCTTCGGCGCTGCGGACAGCAGCGGAAGAGATGCGTAGTGGTTCCCCGCAGGAACGAACATTCAGCCAGATTGCTGAGGGTCTGGCCGACGCTTCGGACGCCATGCGTGACAAGGACCTCAGCGAAATGGTGGGGGCCGTCACAGGATTTGCCAAGCGTAATCCGATGGTATTTCTCGGCAGTGCTGCCTTGATCGGTTTTGCGGCGACGCGGTTTGCAAAGGCGTCGGGTGAAGAACCTTCAACCACGCGATCCTACGGTCAACGCGGACAGTACGTCGATCTACGTGACAGACGCGACGCTGCCGACACAATTCGCGAAACAACACCCTCAACCACCAACTACTATAAGGAGACTGACCAATGACCACAGAGCCAAATAAATCCGCTGGGGGTTTGCTCAGTGACGCACTGACACATGTCAGCTCTCTTGTGCGTAGTGAGGTCGATCTGGCCCGAGCCGAGGTAAATGAAAACCTTAAAAGTGCCGGTGTTGCCTTGGGGCTAATCGTTGGAGCAGTTGTTGTTGCGCTGACGGCACTCAATGTCCTTTCCGCAGCGCTGGTTGCGGCGCTGACCGAGGCCGGCATTCCTGCAGGTTGGTCAGCACTGATCGTGGGCGTGATCTTTGCAGTCATCGCCTATGTGATGCTCAACAAAGGAACGAACGATCTGAAACTCAGCAGTCTTGCACCCACGCGGACCGCGAAAAACGTGAAGCGCGATGCGCAGGCCGTAAAGGAGGTTTACGATGACAAATGAATCACGCAGCCCGGAAGAGATTGAGCGCGATATTGAACGCGAGCGTGCCGGTTTAACAGATACCCTGGACGATTTGCAGGACAAGTTCTCCGTCGAGCACATTGCACGGCAATTTTCGGACCAGTTCCGCGAACACGGCGGAGATATCGGTCGATCGGTGTCTGACGCAGTCAAACGGAATCCCGTCGCGTTAGCCATAACTGGCGTCGGTCTTGCCTGGTTGATGATGGGCGACAAGTCAAACGGACGTGATCGCTATGACCGTGATCGCCGCTTTGGGCGTTCGGATTACGATGATCGCTACGGTGCAGATCGCTATGATCGAGATTACGGTGGTCGCACTGACTTACCCGGCCGTGCCTCATCCGTCGCGCAGACGCGTGTGGCGGGCTCACAATCAAGCGATGCCACAAAGCCATCCTATTCAGGCCGCTACGGAAGTCATCAAGACACCCCTTCGTGGGCTCGACCGTCTGATGACGAAAGCAGCGTCGGAAATAAGGTTCGCGACGTTGCATCAAGTACAGGCGATAGTATTTCCGGCGCGGTATCGAGTGTTGCCGAAACTGCGCGCAACGCAGGATCCGCGGTCGCTGAAACAACAAAAGGTGCTGCCGATGCTTCTAGGGATGCTGGGAAGTCCATGGCTGACAGCGCACATAATCTAGCATCGGCCGCGTCTGAACGGGCTGCAGCCCTACGGGACCGTTTGTCCGAGGGTACTGAAAACCTGACCGAGGAGGCTCGCAATCGCGTAGTTGCTGCGCGTGAGAGAGCTTTGGAGGCGCGCGACGCCGCGGCGTCTTATGCCCGCCGAGGCCGAGAACGTGCTGTGGACATTTTCGAGGATCAGCCGCTCATCGCCGGTGCGTTGGCCGTAGCTTTAGGTGCAGCATTAGGTGCTGCCTTGCCACGCAGCCGTATAGAAGATCAGTATCTGGGAGAGACAAGTGACCAGCTGATGGATGAAGCGGAACGGATCTTCGAGGAAGAAAAGCAAAAACTCGGAGAGGTCGCAAAAGCCGCCACTGACGAAGCTAAAAATATCGTTCGTGAAGCCAAAGACAATGCTGATGATGCCGCTCCGGCTGACACAGCGGCGCAGGCGGTCGCAGACAAAGCGAAGGCTGCCGGAGAACGTATTGTAAACGCCGCGGAATCCGAAGCCAAAAAGCAAGATGTAGGCGCTGTAAAGAAGTCGTAAGCGTAATTTGAACTTAACGGGTCAGCCCGCATCTAGAATGCGGGCTGATCTATTTTCATGAGGAAGCAGATATGGCCCGTGGTAGAAACGCCGACGTACCAACGGAAATTACGGTAAAGGGATGGAAGGACATCATCTTACGCGTAAAAGACGAAATGGCCGCGGACCATGTAGGTTTGATCGCTGCGGGGATCGCATTTTACGCCTTGCTGGCGATCTTTCCAGCCATAACAGCGCTCATGGCACTTGGCGGCCTAATATTAGAACCTGCGGATGTGACGGCGCAACTGAAGTCGTTGACCGAAATGATCCCGAAAGAAGCGGCACAGATTATTCTTGATCAGGCAGTCGCAGTCGCAGGATCTGAACAGACTGGCCTTGGTGTCGCGTTTGTCATCGGTTTGTTGTTGGCAATTTACTCTGCTTCCAAAGGAATGGGTAGTCTGATGGAGGGTCTGAATGTTGCCTATGACGAAGAGGAAACACGTGGTTTCATCAAGAAAACCCTTTGGACACTTGGTCTGACCGTATTTCTGATTCTTGGTCTTATATTGGGTCTGCTAGCGGCACTTGCAGTGCCGGCAATGCTAAACTTCCTCGCGCTTCCTGATTGGCTGGAAACAATTCTCGCTCTATCGCGGTGGGTGATATTGGCACTAATGACAGTTGTTGGGCTCGCCGTATTGTATCGTTATGGCCCTTCCAGGGACGATGCGGAATGGAAATGGTTATCGCTGGGCGCAATTGCTGCCTGTGTCATCTGGATTGCGGCATCTGTAGCATTTTCGATCTATGTCCGAAACTTCGGTAGCTATAATGAATCATTCGGAAGCATGGCCGGGGTTATTATTCTACTTATGTGGTTGTGGATTTCAGCATTTATTGTGTTGATGGGCGCAGAATTGAATGCTGAGGTGGAGGCGCAGACAACATCTGACACGACAGTTGGACCGGATGAGCCGATGGGTAGCCGAGGTGCAGAGAAGGCAGATAAATTGGGTGATGCGCGCGGCTCATAGCCGCTGCGCGGGCGTTCTGATTAACGGTTTCCAATTATTATTCCAAGCCGTATCTATCGACAGTCCGGGGCGTTTTATCACAGGGTCCCAGACACATCGCTTCCCTGGTCTATGGCATTTGCGCCTTGCGCCTACGACGATATGGATGAGCATGAAAGCGCAGCCATTCGAGCATATGCGCCCGAATTCAACACTTCGATACCGGGCCTCGACAAGAGTCTTGGCCGCATGCCGGTGATAGCGGGCACCGCTCAAATCTTTGCAGATCAGGCATCGCCGAGCACCGCCTTTTCCCCAGAGTGCGCAAAGCGTCAGATAGAGGCCGCTGCGACGAACGCCTCGCCACCGTGGAGAAAAGGAAACGCGCTTCCACGGGATGACCTCGGGACCGCCCCCGAACAGAAGTATAATCTTCGCGATATGAATACATCTGGTTGAGATTTCTTCGATGCGTTGTCGTCGCAACGACGACGGGCCCAAAGGCGCTCTGCGCCGATCCAAAGTCCGGAGAGGATCAAGACCTACGTCGAACACAGAGGCGTTGAGATCCACATCGACGAGATAAGGTCAAACGAAGTCGGTGAGCGCCCCCATTTCTTTGAGTGGGTGGCAAAAAGCTATGGCAAGGTGATCGCCAGCGGAACAGAACTTGATAAGGCAACCGCTGCCAACAAGGCAATCGGCGCCGCGGAAGTGCACCTCGCAAAGCCATATCGGTTCAAGATCAATCTTTGCGATGATGGTTCTGTGGTTACGGGGGATGGTGAATATCTTGGCTCTTGGAAGAGAGACGAAAATGGCCACCCCTCTTTTACACCAGACGGTGAGTCTGAGGTGCTGTTCTTTGAGATGTGGATCGGGATGCTCTGCCAAAAGATTGCTGACTGGCATGAGGCGAGGATCAAGTCCGGATAACATGAACGCGCCGCGGATTGTCATGCGTTGATATGAAAGCCGTGGAACGGCCCAGACCGCACCTTCAGTCGATGACCCAATGCTGCGGCAGCCCGTCGAAGCGGTCGTTCCTGTATGTGCAGCATTTTCTTAGGTCAGATGGCCGCAACGCGGACATTGCTGCCTTTTGCTGCGGTTGTGCCAATAGCCGCTTAGGCGTTTTCAGTAATACGTGGTATAATTGGAATTCATAAATTGAAAATGGTTGCTTGTCATGAATAACGATGAGAAAATTTCCGCCCATTATTGCCACGGCAACCTGCTAACTGCGATTAAAGCGGGCCTTGAAAAGCAGGGCATTAAACCTGAAAATGCCAGTGTTGAGGATCTTGG
>NZ_JAPMLP010000014.1 GCF_026410285.1 Sulfitobacter sp. F26169L
GTCAGTGTCGTCTTACCGTGGTCAACGTGGCCAATTGTGCCGATGTTGACGTGCGGTTTATTACGTTCAAACTTTTCCTTTGCCATGGTGTTGGCTCCTTAGTGTTCAGTGTCTGGTAGGTGGTCCGCAAACGGGCTGCGAACCGATTGGACAGATGTGCGGGAAATCCCGCACAACGTCCGAATTATGCGAATTTGGACTGAATCTCGTCAGAGATGCTCTGCGGAACAGCCTCGTAGTGATCAAACTGCATGGTGAAGTTCGCACGTCCGGAGGACATGGAACGCAGGGTGTTGATATAGCCGAACATGTTGGCCAGCGGTACGAATGCGTCGATCGCAATCGCGTTCCCGCGTGTATCCTGCCCCTGCACCTGACCACGACGTGAAGTCAGATCGCCGATGATACCGCCGGTGTATTCTTCCGGTGTGATAACTTCGACTTTCATGATCGGTTCAAGCATCTTGGCACCGGCTTTGCGCATACCTTCGCGCATCCCCATACGTGCCGCGATTTCGAACGCCAGAACGCTGGAGTCAACATCGTGGAATTTACCGTCGATCAGCGCCACCTTGAAGTCGATCACGGGGAAGCCAGCCAGCGGGCCGGAGTCCATAACCGACAGAATGCCCTTTTCAACGCCGGGGATGTATTCTTTTGGAACAGCACCACCAACGATGCGGCTCTCAAACGAATAACCTTCGCCAGGCTCGGTCGGGCTCAGGATCATCTTCACTTCCGCAAACTGGCCGGAACCACCGGACTGCTTTTTGTGCGTATAGGTGATCTCGGCTTCGCGCGAAATTGTCTCACGGTAGGCAACCTGCGGCGCACCGATGTTGGCTTCAACCTTGAATTCGCGCTTCATGCGATCGACGAGGATGTCGAGGTGCAATTCGCCCATACCCTTCATGATGGTCTGGCCGGACTCAAGGTCTGTCTCGACGCGGAAAGACGGGTCTTCCGCAGAAAGACGCTGAAGGGCAATGCCCATCTTCTCTTGGTCGCCTTTGGTCTTTGGCTCAACCGCGATCTCGATCACCGGATCAGGGAAGTTCATGGTTTCGAGCACAACAGGCTCACTCGGCGAGCACAGCGTGTCACCGGTTGTTGTGTTCTTCAGACCACCCAGCGCGATGATGTCACCGGCAAAGGCTTCTGTGATCTCTTCACGCTCGTTCGAGTGCATCATCATCATGCGGCCAACACGCTCTTTTCCGCCTTTGGTGGAGTTGAGCAGGTTGTCGCCTTTGGCAAGCTTGCCTGAGTAGATGCGCGTGAACGTCAAGGAACCAACAAACGGGTCGTTCATGATTTTGAACGCAAGCGCCGAAAACGCCATATCATCATCCGCGCGGCGCGGGATGTTGCGCGTTTCTGTTTCGTCACCGGGCTTAAAGCCCATGTAATCGACAACGTCGAGAGGGCTTGGCAGATAGTCGGTCACGGCGTTGAGCAGCGGCTGTACACCGATGTTCTTGAACGCAGAACCACCAAGAACCGGCACAAAAGAGAGGCTCAGACAGGCTTTACGGATCAGCTTGCGCAGGGTCGCCACATCAGGCTCGTTGCCTTCAAGATAGGCTTCCATGACGTCATCGTCTTGCTCGACTGCGGCTTCGATCAGCTTTTCGCGCCATTCGGCGGCCTGATCCTTGAGGTTGTCGCGGATCGGCGCCTTGACCCAGGACGCGCCCAGATCTTCACCTTGCCACAACCACTCTTCCATGGTGACCAGATCGATCAGACCTTCCAACTCGGTTTCGGAACCGATTGGCAGACCGATCGGGATGGCGCGTGCACCTGTACGATCTTCGATCATGTTGACACAGTTGAAGAAATCCGCGCCGATTTTGTCCATTTTGTTCACGAACACAAGACGCGGAACCTTGTAGCGGTCAGCCTGACGCCACACGGTTTCGGTCTGCGGCTCGACACCGGCGTTACCGTCCAGAACAACAACAGCACCATCGAGAACAGCAAGCGAACGCTCGACTTCGATGGTGAAGTCAACGTGACCCGGAGTGTCGATAATGTTCATGCGGTGCTTGGGGCCGTCAGGCTCCGTACCGGTTTCTGTACGCTCCCAGAACGTGGTGGTCGCAGCAGAGGTAATCGTGATCCCACGTTCTTGCTCCTGCTCCATCCAGTCCATGGTGCCGGCCCCATCGTGGGTTTCACCCATCGTGTGGTTTTTGCCGGTGTAGTACAGGATGCGTTCCGAGCAGGTGGTTTTGCCAGCGTCGATGTGTGCAATGATGCCGAAATTACGATAGCGTTCTAGCGGATACTCGCGTGCCATATCGGTGCTTTCCTCTTACCAGCGGTAGTGGCTGAATGCTTTGTTCGCATCCGCCATTTTGTGGGTGTCTTCACGCTTTTTAACGGCTGTACCACGGGACTGGACAGCGTCCATTAGCTCGCCTGCAAGGCGCTCTTCCATGGTGTTTTCGTTGCGTGACCGTGCGGCTTTGATCAACCAGCGGATCGCAAGCGCCTGACGGCGCTCTGGGCGCACCTCAACGGGAACCTGATACGTGGCACCACCAACGCGGCGCGAGCGCACTTCCACGGAAGGCTGGATGTTTTCAAGCGCTTCGTGGAACACTTCCACAGGGGCGCGCTTGATCTTGGATTCAACGCGGTCAAAGGCGTTGTAAACAATCCGTTCAGCGACGGCTTTTTTGCCATCAATCATCAGGTTGTTCATGAATTTGGTCAGAATCAGATCACCATACTTGGCGTCTGGCAGTACTTCGCGTTTTTCAGCGGCGTGGCGGCGTGACATCTTGTTGTCTTCCTCTTGGCGGGGTGCATCGCGTGGCGATACATAGTGTCAAATTGGATATGCCGGGTGAAAACCACCCGGCCAAAGGCGAAATTACTTGGGACGCTTGGCACCGTATTTCGAACGGCGCTGCTTGCGGTCTTTGACACCCTGCGTATCGAGAACACCGCGAACGACGTGATAACGCACGCCGGGAAGGTCTTTTACACGACCGCCGCGGATCAGAACAACCGAGTGCTCCTGAAGGTTGTGCGACTCACCACCGATGTACGAGATTACTTCGAAACCGTTGGTCAGACGAACCTTAGCCACTTTCCGCATCGCGGAGTTCGGCTTTTTAGGTGTGGTTGTATAAACACGTGTACAAACGCCACGCTTTTGCGGACACTCTTGCAAGTGCATGGATTTCGATGTTTTGCGTTTCGGCTGGCGCGGTTTGCGGATCAGCTGCTGAATTGTTGGCATTCCGGTTTTATCCCCGTGTTGCGATCGATGGGCAGGTGCGTAAGACGCCCCTACGGTGAATAGTATGCCACATTCGTCATGCAGCGTGTCTGGGGCATATGTGCCAAAGCAATTAGGCCGCAACGCTTCCGTACCGAGGTAAGCGAGGCGGCTATGCTTTCAGCGGATCGGGCCAATAAAGGGGGCCTGGATCTTGACCACATGCGTTATGATATGCGCTGCTGGGGCGACCCCCATTAGCGAGATATCGGGCGTATACGCAGAGTCGCCATTGGTGTCAACACCAACACCCTGAGGATAAGCCACGCGCGCTCTTGCCAAACTATACCTCGGCCCCGCATAGTTCGCCAAAAGCGTGTGAGGACAGCTGTGACACTCCAAGTAATTGGCCTTTGCCGGTTTTCCTATCCGGCAATCGGTGGTTTTCAGGTTGAACACGAAACAACCGACGAACGTATCGCGTATCTATACGACGATGCCCGTCTGGAAGAGCGGTTCAGATTGTTTCAGGCCGTGGCATTACCTTCGCTGCGCGCGCAGACCGATCAGAACTTTGACCTGATCATTGTTGTGGGTAACCAGTTGCCGGAGAAACACCGCAAACGGTTGGAGGCGTTGGTGAGCGATATGCCGCAGGTGCGTATCCAAGCCGAGCCGCCCCGTCCCCAGCGCGAAGTTATGAAAGAAATCCTGAACGCGGCGCGGCGGGACTTCTCCCAGCCATGCCTTCAATTTCGGTTTGACGATGATGATGCCGTGGCTGTGGATTTTGTCGCGCGTCTGCGCAAGGCGGCACAGGATTGCGCGGGGCTGACAAAGCAGCACAAATCCGTCGCCTTTGACTGGAACAAGGGGTTCATCGCTGAGTACGGATCAAAGGGCGTCACCGCAACCGAAGTATTTCGCCCCTTCGATGTGGCCGCATTGGGCATGTGGGTGAAGGGCAACTGTCATCTGACAATCATGAATTTCGCCCATAACAAGATCAACCGCTTTATGCCTGCGGTCAGTTTTGACGAGCCGAGGATGTTCGTGCGCGGGCATAACGCCTCCAATGACAGCCGGCAAAAACCTGTAAAGACCGTGCCGCTGAAGCCGCTGACATACGATCAGGCGGAACATTTTCGCAAACGCTTTGCACTTGACGTGGACGAGATCGAGCGCGTGTTCGGGAACAACGGATAAGCGCACAGTCCGGACTTTCCGCTTCTCATACGTCGCGCAAGGCGGCTTTCAGGAGGTCGAAGAGGAACTCAGTGAAGTCTCATGTTTCACTATGCGAGGCGCGTATGGAAGAGCAGTTTTGACTGTTCGTGTCTATCACCCTGTCCTTATCTCAATAATACGATTTAAGCAGTCAATAGTTTCCGTGGGACACCGGACGAACCGTGACTACAATTCCGGCTGGCCGATGATGACGCCATGGCGTCTTCGTTCGTCGGGAGGTTCAAATAGACAGCATATAAAGTGCGCGCATTCATCGCGCGGCACTGTCCGGCTAAACTGTTTTCAACGACATCCGCTTGAAAGACAAAATGACTGCCTCTGATTACAAAGAAATGGATGGCAAAGCACGCAACCCACATTAATGCGCCATTCGGCATTGATAATAATCACGCTTAAGAAGTGGTTTTACGCCCGTGACAGCTTTCGCTCTCGGTAGAAAGTGAACAGGCCTGTACCGATAACGATCGCAGCGCCCAGCAGGGTTAGCGCTCTTGGTACCTCGTCAAACACAAGAAATCCGATGACCATCGCACCGATCAGCCCTGTGTAGCGGAATGGGGCAACGAACGATACATCGCCCACCCGCATCACCTGAATACTAAAGAAATAACCCATGAGAACAAACACGGCAGAGCCGCTGATCAAGGCCGCTTCGCGCCCCGTCAACGATACCCATTCTTGCGATAGCGATGCTAAACCCGCTGCCACCATAACCGCAACTGTCGTGCCCAGCGTTACCGCCATTCCCGGCACATCGCGCGACAGTTGCCGCGTCAGCAGATCACGCACCGTCACCAACAGTACCGCCGCCAGCGCGTACAAAGACCAGATATTAAACCCTTCCGCCCCCGGACGGATGATCAGCATGACCCCGCAAAGTCCGATCAGGATTGCCAGCATCCTGCGCCAGCCGACAGCCTCACGGTAGAACAGCGCGGAGCCAAGCGTGACAGTCAGCGGCGCGACTTGCATGATCGCATTAAGGTTGCCCAGCGGCATGTTGAACAGCGCGCTTAAAAAGAAATAGGCCGTGATCACTTCGGCCAATCCCCGCAGCGCGATCAATGCCTTGTCGCGCGCAGAAATTCCCGATCGTAACGCGCCAAGACTATGCGCCAAGAGAAAAACCAGCACCGTTGCCAGAACGCCGCGCAGAAAGATCAGCTGAAACAACGGAACGGCGCCGCCTGTCAGCTTCAGAAAGGTATCGTTCATCACAAAAGCCCCCATAGAGGCTATCATCAGCAGCGCGCCAGTAGCGTTGGGGGACATCTGAGTTTCCTAACAATTGCGCGCAGCCTGTCTGATACCGCTTGCCAGTGCAATACGTCTGATACGACCACACGTCACAAAAAAGCCCCGCAGCCAAGTGGTTGCGGGGCTTTTTCAGATTTAGATCAGAAGCGCGGTATCAATCGCGGCTTTCCTCGTCATAGCGTGGCGCATTGTCAAACACGTCGCCGCCAACAACATCAGATGATGTCTCGGGCGCGGCAAGGCGTGCTGCCTTCTCGGCCTCGATCCGGCGCGCTTCGACTACGACGTTGTCGCGATCAGCAGCAACACGGCGCATCTGCTGGGTTGCCCCGCCAGTACCCGCAGGTATCAAGCGGCCAACGATAACGTTCTCTTTGAGGCCGACCAGTTTGTCACGCTTGCCCTGTACCGATGCCTCGGTAAGAACACGCGTGGTTTCCTGGAAGGACGCCGCCGAGATGAAGCTGCGCGTTTGCAGCGACGCCTTGGTGATCCCGAGCAAGATAGGTTCGCCCTTGGCCGGACGGCCGCCTTTCTTCAACGCCTTTTCGTTGGCGGTGTCGAACTCCTGCTTGTCTACATGTTCGCCCTTCAGCAGCGTGGTGTCACCAGATTCCTGGATTTCCCACTTTTGCAGCATCTGGCGCACGATGACTTCGATGTGCTTGTCGTTGATCTTCACACCTTGCAGGCGGTAGACGTCCTGCACTTCGTCGATCATGTAATCGGCCAGCGCTTCCACACCCATAATGGCAAGAATATCATGCGGCGCAGGGTTGCCGTCCATGATGTAATCGCCCTTCTGAACGAAGTCGCCTTCGGCCACAGGGATGTGTTTGCCCTTGGGCACCATGTATTCGACTTTGTGATCCGGATCTTCGGACGACTCAATCGCGATACGGCGCTTGTTTTTATAGTCTTTGCCGTAACGCACATACCCGTCGATTTCTGCGATAATGGCGTGATCTTTGGGGCGACGTGCCTCAAAGAGTTCGGCCACACGCGGCAGACCACCGGTGATGTCTTTGGTCTTGGAACCTTCACGCGGAATACGTGCGAGCACGTCACCAGCTTGAACTTCTGTTCCATCCTCCACGGACATAACCGCATCCACAGACATCGGATAGGTGATCGGATTGCCTGCAGCATTGCGAACAGGCTCGCCATCTTCACCCACCAGAATGATTTCCGGCTTCAGCTCGTTACCTTTGGCAGCAGAGCGCCAGTCGATCACGATCTTCTGGGTCATGCCGGTCGCATCATCAGTCTCGTCCTTGACAGAAATGCCCGAGATAAGATCAACGTGCTTGATGGTGCCCGCAGCTTCGGCGATCATTGGCAGTGTATAGGGGTCCCACTCATACAGTTTGTCGCCGCGGGCCACGTCTTGACCTTCTTTGACAAACAATTTGGTCCCGTACCCGACCTTGTGGCTCGCACGCTCGTCACCGTTTTCGTCGATGATAAGCAGCTTCATGTTGCGACCCATGACCATGGTTTCGTCCGACGAGTTTTGCAGCGTGTTGCTGTTCTCGAAGCGGATTTTACCTGCCTGACCCGCCTCCTGGAAGGACTGCTGACCACCCTGCGCAACGCCACCAATGTGGAACGTTCGCATCGTCAGCTGTGTACCTGGCTCACCGATCGACTGCGCCGCGATGATGCCTACGGCCTCACCTTGGTTCACAAGCGTACCCCGTGCAAGGTCACGACCATAGCACATGGCGCAGACGCCCTCTTCCGCTTCACATGTCAGCGGTGAGCGAATGCGCGCGGACGCAACACCAGCCTCGTCGAGGATATCAGCCAAACGTTCATCAACAAGCGTACCGTTTGCGACCAGTACTTCGTCTGTACCCGGACGCATCAGGTCTTCCGCAACGACACGACCCAGCAAACGTTCCGCCAGTGAAGAAACGACCTCACCATCATTTACCGCAGCAGTAGCCGTGATCGCGATGTCGGTGCCGCAATCGTGCATACGAACGATACAGTCCTGCGCCACGTCGACCAGACGACGTGTCAGATAACCGGAGTTGGCCGTTTTCAGAGCCGTATCCGACAGACCTTTACGCGCGCCGTGGGTGGAGTTGAAGTACTCAAGAACGGTCAGGCCTTCCTTGAAGTTCGAGATAATCGGCGTTTCGATGATGTCACCGTTCGGCTTGGCCATCAGACCACGCATACCGCCCAGCTGCTTCATCTGCGTAACGGAACCACGCGCACCGGAGTGCGCCATCATGTACACAGAGTTCGGCTCGTTCTCGGACCCGTCCTCACCGTATGTGGTATCAGAAATCGCGCCCATCATCGCGTCGGTGACCTTGTCGTTACACTTTGACCAAGCATCAACAACTTTGTTGTACTTCTCGCCTTGAGTGATCAGGCCGTCCATATACTGCTGCTCAAAGTCCTTGACCTGCTCACGGGTTTCCTCAACCAGCGGCCATTTGCTGTCAGGGATCAGCATGTCGTCCTTGCCGAACGAAATACCGGCCTTAAAGGCCTCACGGAAGCCCATCGTCATGATATGATCACAGAAGATAACAGACTCTTTCTGTCCGCAATACCGGTAAACCGTGTCGATCACCTGCTGCACTTCTTTCTTGCGCAACAGACGGTTGACCAGATCAAATGGTGCTTTTGCGTTCAATGGCAACAACGCGCCAAGGCGCACACGCCCGGGCGTGGTATCAAAGCGCACCATGATTTCGTTGCCTTCAGCGTCGATCTGTTTGATCCGCGCTTTGATTTTGGCGTGAAGATGCACTTCACCCGCGTCCAGCGCGTGCTGCACTTCGTCCACAGAGCCGAAGACCATGCCTTGGCCCTTCATGCCTTCGCGCTCAAGGGTCGTATAATACAGACCCAAGATCATATCCTGTGAAGGAACAATGATCGGAGCGCCGTTTGCAGGCGACAGAACGTTGTTCGTGGACATCATGAGAACACGCGCTTCAAGCTGGGCTTCCAGCGAAAGTGGTACGTGTACCGCCATCTGGTCACCGTCGAAGTCGGCGTTAAACGCGGAACAGACAAGCGGGTGCAGCTGGATCGCTTTACCTTCGATCAAAACCGGTTCGAACGCCTGAATGCCAAGACGGTGCAAGGTAGGCGCACGGTTCAGCATGACAGGATGCTCGCGGATGACTTCATCCAGAATGTCCCAAACTTCGGGACGCTCTTTTTCAACTAGCTTCTTGGCCTGCTTGACGGTTGAGGACAAACCTTTGGCTTCAAGGCGTGAGTAGATGAACGGCTTGAACAGTTCGAGTGCCATCTTTTTCGGCAGACCACACTGGTGCAGCTTCAGCTCTGGCCCCGTCACAATGACGGAACGACCAGAGAAGTCGACGCGCTTACCCAAAAGGTTCTGACGGAAGCGACCCTGCTTACCTTTCAGCATGTCCGAAAGCGATTTCAGCGGACGCTTGTTGGCGCCTGTGATCACCCGGCCACGACGGCCGTTGTCAAACAGAGCATCCACAGATTCCTGCAACATCCGCTTTTCGTTGCGCACGATGATATCGGGCGCACGCAGCTCAATCAGACGCTTGAGGCGGTTGTTCCGGTTGATCACGCGGCGGTACAGGTCGTTGAGGTCGGAGGTCGCGAAGCGGCCACCATCCAGCGGCACCAGCGGGCGCAGCTCTGGCGGGATCACGGGGATCACGGTCAGAACCATCCACTCGGGACGGTTGCCGGACTCAAGGAAGGATTCAACCACCTTGAGGCGCTTGATGATCTTCTTGGGCTTCAATTCGCCCGTGGCTTCTTTCAGCTCTTCGCGCAGCTGGTCGGCCTCGGCTTCGAGGTCAATCGCGGCTAGCATTTCGCGGATCGCTTCGGCGCCGATGTTAGCGGTGAAAGCGTCCATGCCATAGGCGTCTTGGGCGTCCATGAACTCTTCTTCGGTCATCATCTGACCGTAAGTGAGGTCCGTGAGGCCCGGCTCGATTACGACGTAGTTTTCGAAATACAGAACCCGCTCAAGATCGCGCAGCGTCATGTCCAGCATGAGGCCGATCCGGCTTGGCAGAGATTTCAGAAACCAGATGTGCGCAACAGGGCTGGCCAACTCAATGTGGCCCATCCGTTCACGGCGTACTTTTTGCAGCGTAACTTCCACACCGCATTTTTCGCAGACAACGCCGCGATATTTCATACGCTTGTATTTGCCGCACAGACATTCGTAGTCTTTAATCGGGCCAAAAATGCGCGCGCAGAACAGGCCGTCCCGCTCCGGCTTGAATGTACGATAGTTGATGGTTTCTGGTTTTTTGATCTCACCGAACGACCACGACAGGATACGCTCCGGGGATGCCAGAGACACCTTGATTTCGTCGAACGTTTTGGTCGGCGCGACTGGGTTGAACGGGTTGTTTGTCAGTTCCTGGTTCATTTTCAATCCTTAGATTTATTCTCGAAAGCGGTGGAGAGAGGGCCCGGTTTTTTCGTAAAAACCGGACCGGAATTATTTAATTCCGATTTCGCCCTTACTCTTCGTCCTCCGCATCCAGGAGTTCCATATTCAGGCCGAGGCCACGGACCTCTTTGACCAGAACGTTGAACGATTCAGGGATACCTGCCTCGAAGTTGTCCTCGCCCTTGACGATGCTTTCATAGACCTTGGTACGGCCGGCAACGTCATCCGATTTCACGGTCAGCATTTCCTGCAATGTGTATGCAGCGCCGTAGGCTTCCAGCGCCCAGACCTCCATCTCACCAAAGCGCTGACCACCGAACTGGGCTTTACCGCCCAATGGCTGCTGGGTAACCAGCGAGTATGGACCGGTAGAGCGCGCGTGGATTTTGTCGTCCACAAGGTGGTGCAGTTTCAGCAGGTATTTCACACCAACAGTTACCTTGCGGCTGAACTGCTCGCCTGTGCGACCGTCAAACAGGACCGACTGGCCGGATGTGTCAAAGCCTGCACGTGCAAGGCTGTCATTCACATCCGCTTCCTTCGCGCCGTCAAAAACAGGCGTCGCGATTGGAACACCACGGGTTACGTTACCCGCCGCTTCCAGCAGATCGTCTTCGTCCATACCTGCGATGCCTTCGTCATAGACATCATCGCCGTAAGCCAGCTTCATCGCCTCACGCACAGGGGTCATATCGCCGGAGCGCTTATACTCTTGCAGCGCCTCATCGATGTTCAACCCCAAACCGCGCGCGGCCCAGCCCATGTGTGTCTCAAGGATTTGACCCACGTTCATACGCGATGGAACACCAAGTGGGTTCAGACAGAAGTCAACCGGCGTCCCATCCGCGAGGAACGGCATGTCCTCCATTGGCACGACCTTCGAGATGACACCCTTGTTCCCGTGACGACCGGCCATTTTATCACCGGGCTGAAGCTTGCGCTTCACCGCGACAAATACTTTGACCATCTTCATCACACCGGGGGGCAGATCATCGCCACGACGTACTTTCTCGACCTTGTCCTCAAAACGCGCATCCAAGGTCCGCTTCTGGATCTCGTACTGCTCGTTCAGGGCTTCCACAATCTTCGCGTCGTCCTCGTCTTCCAGCGCCAGCTGCCACCACTGACCACGGGTCAGGACGTTATCCAGCATTTCTTCGCTGATCTGGCTGTTAGGTGCGACACCCTTCGGGCCTTTCACAGCCGTCTTGCCAAGGATCATTTCACGCAGACGCGCATAGATGTTACGATCAAGGATCGCGAGTTCATCATCACGGTCACGTGCAAGGCGCTCGACTTCTTCACGCTCGATCTGCAAGGCACGTTCGTCTTTTTCCACGCCATGGCGGTTAAAGACGCGCACTTCCACAACCGTTCCGAAATCACCCGGCTTTACGCGCAGCGAAGTGTCACGCACGTCGGAAGCTTTCTCACCAAAGATGGCGCGCAGGAGCTTTTCCTCCGGCGTCATCGGGCTTTCACCTTTTGGTGTGATTTTCCCGACCAGAATGTCACCTGGCTCAACGTCCGCACCGATGTAAACGATGCCGGCCTCGTCGAGGTTGCGCAGCGCTTCTTCACCAACGTTTGGAATATCGCGTGTGATTTCCTCTGGCCCAAGCTTTGTATCACGGGCAGCGACTTCGAATTCCTCGATGTGGATCGAGGTAAAGACGTCGTCACGCGAAACGCGCTCGGAAATCAGGATCGAGTCTTCATAGTTGTAACCGTTCCAGGGCATAAACGCGACGACCACGTTTTTACCAAGTGCAAGCTCACCCATGTCTGTTGACGGACCATCCGCAATAACCTGACCCTTGATCACCTTTTCACCAACCTGCACCAAGGGGCGCTGGTTGATACAAGTGTTCTGGTTGGAACGCTGGAACTTGCGCATGCGGTAGATGTCTACACCCGCATCGCCCAGCTCAAGGTCTTCGGTGGCACGAATAACGATACGTGTTGCGTCAACCTGGTCGATCACGCCTGCACGTCTTGCCATGTATGCGGCACCGGAATCGCGTGCCACAACTTCTTCGATACCGGTACCCACCAGCGGTGCTTCTGCCTGAAGCAGCGGCACAGCCTGACGTTGCATGTTCGACCCCATCAAGGCACGGTTCGCGTCGTCATTTTCCAGGAAGGGGATAAGCGAAGCCGCAACGGACACCAACTGCTTTGGTGACACGTCGATAAGATCAACGTTCATTGAAGGCGAAAGCGTATAGTCACCCGATTTGCGTGTCGAAACCAGCTCGTTCACGAACTTCATGTCGTCGTCGAGGTTCGCATTGGCCTGGGCCACCGTATGACGCATTTCCTCGGTTGCAGACATATACTGCACATCGTCGGAAACGACACCGTCCTTAACCTTGCGATAAGGCGTTTCGATAAAGCCATACTTGTTCACGCGCGCAAACGTCGCGAGGCTGTTGATCAGACCAATGTTCGGGCCTTCTGGCGTTTCAATCGGACACATCCGGCCATAGTGGGTCGGGTGAACGTCACGCACTTCGAAACCAGCACGCTCGCGCGTCAGACCACCTGGCCCAAGCGCGGAAAGGCGACGCTTGTGCGTAACCTCGGAAAGCGGGTTGGTTTGGTCCATAAACTGCGACAGCTGCGAAGAGCCGAAGAATTCACGCACCGCAGCAGCAGCCGGTTTTGCGTTGATCAGATCTTGTGGCATGACGGTGTCGATCTCGACGGATGACATCCGCTCCTTGATCGCACGCTCCATGCGCAGCAGGCCGACGCGGTACTGGTTTTCCATCAGTTCGCCCACGGAACGCACGCGGCGGTTGCCGAGGTGGTCGATGTCATCAATGTCGCCGCGACCATCGCGCAGATCTACCAGGGCTTTTACACAGGCCACGATATCATCGCGGTCCAGCGTGCGCTGCGTGTCTTCCTTGTCCAGCGCAAGACGCATGTTCATTTTCACGCGACCAACAGCCGACAGATCATAACGCTCTGAATCAAAGAACAACGTGTCAAACAGGTTTGACGCGGCTTCAACTGTGGGCGGCTCGCCCGGGCGCATAACGCGATAGATATCCATCAGCGCGGTTTCGCGGTTCAAGTTCTTGTCTGCCGCCATGGTGTTACGCATATACGGACCAACATTGACGTTATCGATGTCCAAGAGCGGGATCTCGGTTACACCGGCATCAATCAGTTCCTTCGCGGTGCCGCCGATCAGCGTGCCGTCCTTGTCATATTCCAGCGTCATCTCGTCACCGGCTTCGACGTAGATCGCACCGGTTTCCTCGTTGATGATATCTTTAGCAACAAATTTGCCCACGATATGGTCAAACGGCACCAGAAGTTCGGTCACGTTACCTTCGTCGATCAGCTTCTTGACCGCACGCGGAGTTACTTTCTTGCCTGCTTCAAACAGCACTTCGCCGCTGGCCGCATCTACGATGTCATAAGTCGGACGGGTACCGCGCACACGCTCGGGGAAGAACGGCGCCACCCAGCCCTTGCCAGCGTCAAGCCGGTAGGTGACCGTGTTATAATAGGCGTCCATGATCGCTTCCTGATCAAGGCCGAGAGAGTAGAGCAGCGTGGTAACAGGCAACTTGCGGCGACGGTCGATACGCGCGAACACGATATCTTTCGCGTCAAATTCGAAGTCGAGCCATGAACCACGGTACGGAATAATCCGGCAAGCGAACAACAGCTTGCCTGACGAGTGCGTCTTGCCTTTGTCATGGTCAAAGAAAACACCGGGAGAGCGATGCATCTGGCTCACGATTACACGCTCGGTGCCATTTACAACAAACGTACCGTTCGGTGTCATCAGGGGCATATCGCCCATAAACACATCTTGTTCCTTGATGTCCTTGACAGATTTTGCGCCTGTATCCTCATCAATATCAAAAACGATCAGACGGAGCGTCACCTTGAGCGGCGCGCTATACGTCATGTCGCGCTGCTGGCATTCCTCAACATCATATTTCGGCTTTTCAAGTTCGTATTTCACGTATTCCAGAACGGAAGTTTCATTGAAATCCTTGATCGGGAATACCGACTGGAACACACCCTGAATGCCATCACCATCGGTGGGCGTTTCGGCATCGCCGGAGTTCAGGAATAGATCGTAAGAGGATTTCTGGACCTCGATGAGGTTCGGCATTTCCAGCACTTCGCGGATTTTGCCATAATATTTACGTAGACGCTTCTGGCCAAGGAAGGATTGTGCCATGTGTCGTGTCACCTTTCGTGTCTCTTGCCGAATGCGCCATCGCCGGGGCCGCGATGCACACCCATAAGAGCGGCTAAGTCCGGTCTATGCTGGAGCGCGTCCCACCGCACCCCTTCCGACCAATGGACCTCTCCAAAAAGACGCTTCCATTTAAAAAGCGCCTGTTAAGACAGGTTCTGCGCAACATCCTGACCCTCCCCTTCCATCTGACGGTATCGTGTCAAAGGGGGGTGCGAGGTCTCCTGATGGTGCGACAGAAAAAACGGGTCTCGAATCATCGAAGCCCGTGTGAAAGGTTCAAATAGGATGGAGTGGGGCGAAACGCAAGGGGGGGGGTACAGGGTTTAGCTTCATGGCAGATGCAGCCGGGCAGATTACTGATCGCGCACCTTAAGCCCAAAATGGACAGGACTCTACCAGCTTCAACAAAAGTCGCCCTGCTGACTTAGAGCGTGATTGGCCTCTCTCCAGCACATTGATTGGACCCTTGGGAAATGCTACCCGTAATAGCAATCTATAAGATCATACCGATAGCCAACCATAACATGGAATTTGATGTGAATGTAACAAAATACCATGCTCGTTGGGATTTGAAAAACGATCAAGCGATGGCAGAGGCCATTCGGCACGCTCGCATCCCACTCTGCATCTCGGACCCAAATCTTCCAGATAACCCGATTGTCTACGCAAACTTGGCGTTTTGTGAACTCACGGGGTATGCGGAAGCAGAAGTTATTGGGAAAAACTGCAGATTTCTGCAGGGGGACGCAACCACAGCAGATAGCATTAAGGCTGTGAGGGCCGCCATCGACGAGAAGAAGGTCGAGATCGTTGAAATCGTGAATTATCGCAAAGATGGGTCCAGCTTTGTGAACGCTCTCCAGATCGGCCCGATCTTTGACGACAATGGAGACTTGGCATTTTATTTCGGTTCACAACTTGACGTTACAGCAAAACGGGATGCGGAACGTCGCTTACGTAAGCTTGCAGATGACGAACTAGTCCATCGACTACGCAATATTGTAAACGTCATGAACGTTGTCATTCGAATGACGGCGCGGGAGGAAAAAGATTCCGATGCTTTTGGCACCCTCGTATCCGAGCGGCTTCAGGCATTAAGTGATGCGCATTTCCAGACCATCAATCGGCCTGATGATCATAATCTCAGCTTGAGCGATCTCGCTCGCACGATATTGCTCGCATACTCCCCAAACGGCGCTCAACAATTCAATATTGATGGACCTGACCTTACGCTCCCCACACACCTTCTTTCATGCATTGCCCTAAGCTTGCATGAATTAGCGACGAACTCCGTGAAACATGGAGCACTCGGTGTCGAAACTGGAAAAGTCGAATTTGACTGGGAAATCCAAACTGCTGAAAACGAACATAGATTGAGATTTTTCTGGCGTGAAACGGGTGGCCCTGAAGTCATGAAACCGGAACGACGCAGCGGCTCCAAAATAGTAAACGACCTTATTAGGAGCGAGGGGGGAAGTATCAATTTTAGCTGGGAAAAAACCGGTCTGATAGTGGCCACCGATTTAATACTATAGCCCAAAAATATGGATATCTGCTTTGCCCGAAAGGCAGATCTTCAATATAAAAACGGCGGCCACATAAGTGACCGCCGTTTTCAATTCTAGGAGGTGGCTATTCCAACCACCGACAGGCTTACGCCAGTTCGACTTCTGCGCCAGCTGCTTCCAGCTTGGCTTTGACGTCTTCGGCTTCGGCTTTGTCGACGCCTTCTTTGATTTTGCCACCAGCTTCAACCAGATCTTTGGCTTCTTTCAGGCCCAGACCGGTGATGCCGCGAACTTCCTTGATCACGTTGATCTTGGATGCGCCGGCGTTCTTCAGAACAACGTCAAATTCAGTCTGCTCCTCGGCAGCGCCACCGGCGTCTGCTGGGCCCGCCATCATCACTGCGCCACCGGCTGCAGGCTCGATGCCGTACTCGTCTTTGAGGATAGTTTTCAGTTCTTGTGCTTCAAGCAGTGTCAGACCTACGATGTCTTCTGCCAGTTTTTTCAGATCAGCCATGTTTTAGCTCTTTCCGTTAACGATATGTGTGTTCCAACGTGCAGTTTTACCCGGCACGCCGATTTGACGATATTGTCGCTTACGCAGCCTTGTCTTCGATTGTCGACAAGATGGATGCGATGTTGCTTGCAGGTGCGCCAATGGCGCCAGCGATGTTGGAAGCAGGTGCGCCCAGCATGCCCGCGATCGTGGAGATAAGCTCCTCGCGCGAAGGCATTTTGGACACGGCTTCTACACCGGCGACGTCCAACGCGTTCTCACCCATAGCACCGCCGAGGATAACCAGCTTGGGGTTATCCTTGGAGAACTCCTGAGCAACCTTGGCGGCAGCCACAGGATCCTCGGAGTAGGTCAGAACGGTCATACCCGTCAGAAGGTCAGCAATGCTTGCACATGGCTTGCCCTCAAGGGCGATCTTGGCGAGCCTGTTTTTGGCAACACGCACAGACCCGCCCGCAGCGCTTGCGCGCGCACGAAGGTCCTGCATTTCAGCAACTGTCAGACCGACGTAGTGGCTAACCACTACAACGCCAGAGCTTTCAAAGATTTCGCCGAGTTCTTCGACGAGCTGTTCTTTTTGTGCTCTATCCACAGTTTCTCTCCAAATTATTCGGAGGGGTGACCCCCCGAGGCTCATTTAGCTGGGCAGCGTGCCCAACGTCGGGTCCTTACGGGTCCTTCCCAAGACCGTCCGAGAGCGTACTCACGAAAAGTCATAGTCATTCCCCATCTCAGGCAGGAATTATGAACCGGAAACCCAGCCCACCCGCCATCTCGGACGAAGCGCAAAAAGCGCACGACGAATCGTGCGCTTGGTTGCTGGGGATGGATTAGTCTGAATTTGTTACGATGCCAAGGCCAAAACGTAGGCGCTACCAACGAGCAGACCTGCGATTTGGCGTTCGCGGATGTGAAAACCGCACCTGTAAGAGTGCGGTTTAGTCTCAGGCGATGAATGCTACGATGTGCGGCTCTGCTTTTCAGCGTTGGGGCTGCCAGCCGGGCCTTCATTCATTGTATCCTCCGCGTTGCTCCAATGCTCTTTCGCAGACTCGCGCGGCTTTGGATGGTCGTCGTCCTTTGCGACATCGGGGCGTTTGTCCTTATCGTCACTCATCGATCTCTCCCTCTGTCTGTGTACAGGAATAAAACCGTTGTGCGGTCCAAGAGTTCCAAATTAACCGGACATGCCAAACCAGAATAAAAAAAGTGCACCCCGAAACGGTGACGCATTCCCACTTATAGGACACGATTAGCCCCCAGATTTCTATTTTGGGGTCCTGTTTGTATAATCCAGAAAGAAGAATTTTACGATCTATCAATCGCTGAATTCGCTAATTTGGCATTCCAGCTGTTAATGATCAGGAAGCGGCTAAGAACCGACAGCATGAACATTATATTCAATATTTATTCGCGCCTTACATCGGTAGCGGCAGTGTGGGGGCAAGCGTAACTTTGTGAGGCCCTTAGCAGATATCAATGGTTTAGGCGGCTTTCTGAGCATATAATGTTGCGCGAGTTCAGCGCGTAGATTTCCGCGATACACAGCAAACCCTCACGCACCTGCGATCCGGCGACTTACGGTTCTAAGGAGACATTGACCTTAGAAAGACGTCGTTACGGTGCGGCCCTTATGAGGAGACGCTCGTGCATCGTGCAGCATCTCGGTCAGATTTGAAAATGTCGGCAGGTCAGATTGTACCTAAGTTTCGGCAAGTTGAGGTCCCGGCAACACAAGATATGCTGGATCTTGATGCGATCCGACAAATCGGCGAGAAAGAAAAAAGCGCTCTATCGCTGGAAGATGAAATGCGATGGAATGGGCACGGTTAAATATTTCAAGGGGATGGTCTTATAGTGAGCGACAAAAAGAGAATTATTCTAGTAGCTGGAATGTTTCTAGCAGCATCTCTAGTTGCTTTCGTCGTATTGAATAGGTGGCTGGTCACAGATATCGGTCTTTTATCCTACGGGCGGATTTGGCAGCTTTACGCATCCTATTCAGACTTTGGATTTGTCCGCCGCGTTTTCGTGGGAACAATACTCACTGAAAGCGGTATTAACTCTTTATTCCAAAATGAATACCACTTCGCGTTCGCCATACACCACATCGCGATATCGGTCCTCTCAAGCTTAATCGCTTATTACTGCATCTCAAGGAAAATCACTGACCCTATCTTTCTGGCCTCCATCGCCTTTTCGCCAGCATTGATCATACACCTTGGATACAACACCGGCTCACTGGATGTGTTTGTTGTCATTTTCGCAGCAACAAATATTCTGTTTGTTAGAAATTCGGCAATTTTTTCTATTGTCATAGTTTGTGGCCTTTTAACACATGAGCTTTTTGTATTTACAATTCCTGCTCAGTTCCTTGTCATGTTAATGCACTACGATCATGCGCGGAGCCCGAATTCATTAATAATCCTTATCGCTCCCGTCGCTGCTTTTTCTATTACAGCCATCGCAGTGTTTTTTTTTGGTACAGTAGATATGCCACGCGAGATCGTTGAACAGATCGTCCGACAAAAGATTCCGAATGCCGCAGGCCAACATAATTTCTGGAGTGGTTATTTCGAGATTGCTTCCACTGCTGAACAGAATTCTACGATTTCTCTTCAGAATTTGACTACAGAGCTAAAGACTGACTTCTTTTGGCTAATAGTTCCCCTCACCTATGTAACTCTGCTTATTGCAAGACTATGGACCTACTCGGACAGATTACTTGAATCGGTTGCTATATCGACAGCTGTTGTCGCACCTCTTCTAGCGGTATTGGTCGCTACAGACTACCACCGTTGGATTGCAATGAGCGCAAATATCGGAATTCTCTTTACTTTGGTCTACGCAGCGAAAACAGGCAGGTCAAGTTCGCGCTGGAACACCCCCTTACTTGTGATGTGTTTGCTTGCGCCTTTTGGCACCGCTGCAATAGATAGACCGTTTCCGATGCATCAGTTTGTTATCGAGAAATTTATCAATTAGTGTATTCTCTCATCTGCACTCCAAGTGCAGCGTCGAATCGCCATTTTCTCAGATTGGGTTGCGCTGACGCCGGAAAAGCTGCTGAGTCCTCTTATCCCAAATGAGATAATATGCGGCCCCGGCTAGCAGGCTAACCACAACGCCAAAAATTAGTGTCAAAGCCCATCCACTGACGATTCTAGACGTGATCGACAACAGTGGATTATGGATCAAGTATAAAGAATATGACGATGCGCCAAGGAAAACGAAGGCGCGAGGTACCTTTAACAGCTCCGCTTTTTCAACCTGTGCTATCCATAAGATAAGTCCAGCAAGTCCAGCGCCAAATAGCACACTGTATTCTCGGTCTGCTCCCATGAAAAAGAAAGCTACGATGGGAATTGTTGCCAAAGTTGGCAGGTATGGAATTCGTGTCCCTGAAATCAAACAATGAGCGGCGAGGACACCCATACCAAACTCTAGATTGATCAATGAGAAAAAGAATTGCGCCGGGCGAGGGATATCAATATCCATTAGCACGATCAAACCGATTGCCAGCGCCCACAAGATCATCCCTATGCCAATGCGGTTAAAAGCAAGAAACACTGCGAATAATGCATAAAAAACAAGCTCATGCTGCAATGTCCAAGCTACACTAAGAGCGGGCGGTTGCCAGCTTGGCGCTAGAGTAGCGGTGGCCCACCATCCCCATTCACGATTGCTGGCGCTCAGTTCTGGTAGCACTGAGTAGGCAACCGCAAGAGCTATGCCTATGGGCAAGTAGGGCAAGAATATTCGGGTAAGTCTCCCTGTGACAAAACGTTTGGGAGCGAACGCTCTGTCATGGCTGGAATAGTATATTATAAAGCCAGATAGCACAAAAAAGAAGTCCACTCCGAGGTAACCAAGGTCAAATATAGAAGTCAGGGCTTGGGGGCCTTGCCCAGAAAAAGCGTTAGCACTTGCGGACGCATGATGTAGGACCACAGCGGTAGCAGCAACGCCCCTGCCAGCCTCAAGGCTTTTAAGTTTCATAGCTTTTCTGATCCACAAAAAAATTCTTTTTTAATACTAACGACTGTCCATTCTGCTGTGAATGGTTATCTCGCTGCTTCCCCGTCTTTTGGGTTAAGGTATCTAGGTTGAATGCGTACAAACCTAGGCCTCCCGCTTCGCCATCCGCACACCAGCACCGCCCCCGTTTATGGGGATGAACTGGACGCCTTGATACTTAAACCAAGTTTCAATCGCTGAAATCGTAGTCGAGTGAGGTCCGCGCTTCCCTTCTTCAATTGGGGTTTCAATTCTGAAAATTATGCTGCAACATCTGCTATAAAGAACCTTGAAAAATACTTTTCGCTTGCAGCGAACCACCCTCTCCGCCCTCAATTAGCACACACCTCATTGAGGCGGATATCAACTATGATTGATACGATGAATAATATTAGGAATTTCGGGATTTTCATCTTCCCTGAAGCTTGGCCCATAGGGGGGGGCCGTGAAATAGCCAAGGTTGATAAAAAATTTCGGTTAGGTCAGGTAGCTTGGGAACCTCACTCCCGATTGGCCCCGCTTGAATTTCAGCCCTCATGGCAGGTGTCCTTTCGACTGGGACCAGCCGACGTCGTTTTGGTACCGTTACTCGCTCATCGCTATCGGACACTGCGATAGAAGCCGTTCCGGTTCGCACATATTCCGTTTTCAAATATTTGTTGATGGGCGAGACATATGCTCTGAGTTCGAAGAAATTGTAATGGACGCGAAATATGTTCAATATCGCTATGAGGACACGCGGGTTGCATGACGCACCATTTACAAAAGTGTCGCCAGTTCTGCTTGCTCTTCCTTCTGCACGTTTGGCAGAGCTAACACGCTCTCGTAGCGAGTTCATGAACGTTGATGCAGGTTGAATCGTGGCGTGTATCACCCGGCGAGAAATCGCGGCTTTCAATCTTTCGTCTGGTATCTCCCCCTGAAAGCCCAGTTTTTTTACATGCTGTGCGATATCGCGGAGGCAGGATGGGAAAACCCACAGTTTTGCTGGTTTCACCTGAGGCCTGAATTGGGCTACGGGGCCAAAGACTGGGAGATACTCTGGACGCAAAGTTCGATATTGGGAAGGGTATTGCTCCACCCAATCGATCTGCTTTGACTGCAGGAGTCAGGTTCTTCGCTGTCCATATTTCAAGCGCTTTCCGAATTTCCAAATCTGGATGCGTGGTTCGAAATGATCGGAACGCCTTGTCAAAAGCGCTTGATCGGCTCTGGCGTGCCGGCTTTGTAGCGTTCCTATTAGAGTGGATAACATGCCATTCAAATTTGCGCGCTTCGATCATATCTCGAATAATATGTGGAACAGTTCGGGCCATTGCGCTCTCTTGCTCGCCCACCAAATTTTTCTTTCCTAGAGGAACAAGTTCCAGAAGCGCCGCAAGATGAGGCGCTTTCGTATATGTGTATCGTGTCATAATGAAACTAAACGAATTGCGGCTGTCCCGCTCACTTTCGCGGAAATTGAAATAGTATTTTGCAAGTAGCGCGAAGTTGCATCTGAAATTTTTTCGGCAAACAGCGGGAGCTGCGGCTCAGCTGATGCAAAAAGTGCAGCTCGTCATATCATCCGCTGGGGCGTTGAAAGTGCATCAATGGCGCCGTGAATTCAGCGTTTCCCTTCTGCGTGTAGTGCTTCCGCAGCGATGGCGGATTACCGCTTCCAGATAGGTAATGCTTGGATATAAACGTGACGGGATCAACAGTGCGATCAAAATCTACGTTCATCCGAAATACGAAGCCGGATTGAATATCTGCGCTAACCGCGCAGTTAAGGGCCATTATTCTTCGATCTCGAGATGTTTCCCAGTTAACTCCGAAAGCAATACCATCGTGAGCAATTCGGGTGTGTTTCGACTTTTGGGATCTGGTGTTTTTAGCACGCCGTTGCATGAGTTGCCCTTTCTCATAGGCCAATAAGGTTTTTTCAAGCCAAAATTCCTATTATAGATCGTCCTCACGCTGGCCTTACGACCTCCGGACGAAAGTAACCATTTCAGGCCGTTGATACTGGCGTCGTTAGCCAGATGCTTGAGAATGTTAGTGTTTTCTCGGCTATCTTGTTGCCTTACATGGTTTAGAGAGACCGTGAATCTCGCGCCTTTCTTTCCCTTGCATGGCTTGTCCAACAGGCGAATACCTGTAGCCTTCTGCTTATCGTTGCCTGTTGGTTTTTTGCCGTTAGCGCCATTGAAGGAGAACTCATCTGGATTTAAGATAGGTAGTCCCACAGCTTCCGCAGCTTGGCCCTGTCAGCAGACCATTTTGAGACAAAATCCTTTGCAGTTCATCATCAAAATTTTTTTAGGTAAGACCGACAACTGAATGTCGCATTCCGAATTTACTGAGAGGTGCGAACATCTCATCGAGCGTTCATCATCCCAATAGTGGGGGGCATCAAAGTACTCGATCGCAGAGCTAGCTCCCCCTGCGTCGTTATCACTGCTGCTATTTAGTTTGTAGCGCCCACGGCCCAAGCTAATAGTTGAATTATTTGGCGATGCGAACAGCCGCTTTTGAGCAGCATTCCGCCCTCGAAACGTTGCGTATGTAGCATCCGGTTCGACACCATAGTTGCCGCAATCCGGATCTCCGCACATATTGAAGTTCGTCACCCTTCCTGGCGCTGGGTATATTCGCGCTAACGACAGTTTTGAATACTCTTGCCGAACAACTTCGTTTCCGAAGCTTTGACAAGAACGCTCACGACGCAGAAACCATATTTGTTCGTTGACGCATTGACGAAAGCCCAATCCACAAGAAATCTGAAAAGGCTCATGCGCGGCTTTCACCGCTCAGAGAATACCCCCTAATCCCATGAAACCAGGCGGCAATTACAACGCAAAATCAAAAGGTTGCCGAAATTTAATTCGGCAACCTTTATTAGCAGTGTCCTGCAGTTTAGAATGCGCCACCGAAACGGAGCACCTCTTCCAAATTCGAGTTCCCGAAGATTATTCAGAAACAGCCTTGTCTACTGAAACAGTTACACCCGGGCCCATTGTGGAGCTAAGCGCGATTTGCTTGAGGTAAGCGCCTTTGGCACCTGTAGGCTTGGCTTTTGCAACTGCGCCGATGAAGGCGCGGATGTTTTCGACCAGTTTGGCTTCATCAAAAGATGCCTTGCCAACGCCTGCATGAACGACACCGCCCTTTTCGGCTTTGAACTGCACTTCGCCGCCCTTCGCCGCTTTCACAGCTGCAGCAACGTCCATTGTCACTGTACCGACTTTGGGGTTCGGCATCAGGTTGCGTGGACCCAGTACTTTACCCAGACGGCCAACAACAGGCATCATGTCAGGTGTCGCGATGCAACGGTCAAACTCGATCTTGCCGCTCTGGACGGTTTCCATCAGGTCTTCCGCACCAACGATATCGGCACCGGCCTCTTTGGCCTCATCGGCTTTCGGACCGCGTGCAAATACTGCGACGCGAACGTCTTTGCCTGTGCCGTTGGGCAGGCCCACAACACCGCGAACCATCTGGTCTGCGTGACGTGGATCAATCCCGAGGCTCATCGCGATCTCGACCGTTTCGTCGAACTTGGCGTTCGAGTTGGCCTTGATCAGCGATACAGCTTCTTCAACTGTCAGGTTCTCTTTGCCTGCGAATGCTTCGCGTGCGGCGCGGATACGTTTTCCAAGTTTAGCCATTTTACTTAACCTCGATGCCCATGGACTTTGCGGAGCCCATAATGATTTTCATTGCCTGTTCCACATCATTCGCGGACAGATCGGCCATCTTGGCTTCTGCGATCTCACGCAACTGCTTTGGCGTGATTGTGCCAACAGTTTCACGCGAAGGCGTTTTCGCACCTGACTTCAGCTTCGCTGCTTTCAACAGGAAGTAGGACGCTGGAGGCGTCTTGATGTCCATCGTAAAGGACTTGTCCTGATAGTAGCTGATCACGGTCGGGCAAGGCGCACCTGGCTCCAGATCAGCTGTCTTTGCGTTGAACGCTTTACAGAATTCCATGATGTTAATCCCGCGCTGACCCAGCGCTGGCCCCACTGGCGGGGACGGGTTTGCTTGACCCGCTTTAACTTGCAACTTCATCGTACCGACGAGTTTCTTGGCCATTGGCCTTCTCCTTTGTCACCGGCGGGGTTTCCCCTGCCCTACATGACCACAACGCGTTATGGTCGTTTTCTAGCGTGGTCCGGTTACAGGCGCGCGCGCCCGGTTCCTCCCACAGACGATTCGCCACACGGCAATACCGTGCAGCGCAAGAACCCTGCCCTTAAAACACTTGGGCTCGTAGATCAAACGTTATCTGGCGTTTTGTAATGGCGCTCCTGAAACCGCACAGTCGTTGCCGAGACGTCACCTTTGTTCAGCGTGACCGATCGTACCACCACCGGCTGTGTCCCGACGATACGATCATGAACTTCTGTTGCAGTCATCATCGCCTCCCAGATATGGCCTGCGTTAATTATTTGGTTCACAAAATCGGGATCAAGACAAAACCCCTCACGCACGTGGAAACAGAACGATCGCACCAAGGGAAAAATGCGGTTCTCGTTCTGGCGGAGCCGAATATATCAAGCACCCATTCCGCAATATCGCCCCCCCCCCCTGCAAACAAGGATCTTGACGCAGTTTTTCGAAGGGACCTTCAAGGCTGTCATCGACACCGTAGAGGAACCCGCCTGCAGCGTGACGCCTGTTATCTCCCAGCTTTGCCAGTAGCCCGACGATACCTGACATCGGTTTCGGCTTAGAGACCACGAACATCTCGCCCGGATCTGTGTACAACGCGTCAATATAACGACCTGCAGCGGCAACGAGTGGATGGCGGTCGCACAACTGCGGCAGCTCCTCTTTGTTCGCAGTCGTTCCAGTCATGCGCTGGCATCCGTCTTGCGCCAGCGCGCCAGAAGCCATTGCTTCTTCAGATGCGGTATAATCGCTGGTATCGCGCCGCTCATCCAGATCAAGCAGTCAACGCCGGAGGATCGCATTATATGGCGGGACGGGAAACTCGAACGCTTTCCAACTTAGCGGAACATTGGCAAGCAGGTCTGCACCCAAGCCAAGAACATCCATGCAGCAAGATACCATGCGCATCAATCCCAGTGCGCTCAAGCCCGGGTCGATCGGGTCAGTGACAGAAAAAACGCGCCCCTTACAGAGCGCGCATCAAACGGTTTTGCCGTCAATGACAGTTCGAGGTGGTCAAGCGCATCACTGAATGCGCGGACCATGACATCAAACTTGTTTGTTCACTTGGGTAAAGTCGAGCTCGACCGGTGTTTCACGACCAAAGATAGACACCATAACCTTGATTTTCTGGTTCTCTTCGTCAACCTGCTCAACCATGCCGTCGAAATCTTCGAACGGACCATCAGCAACCTTGACGCGTTCACCAATTTCAAAGTGGATCAATGTCCGCGGTGCTTCCTCGCCCTCTTGGACGCGGCCCAGAATTGCAGTCACTTCGGCATCGCGCATCGGCATCGGGCGGCCCTGTGGCCCCAGAAAACCTGTAACGCGGTTAATCGAGTTGATCAGGTGATATCCACGGTCCGACATCTCCATGTGAACCAGTACATAACCGGGCATAAAGCGACGCTCTGTCGTGACTTTCTTGCCGCGACGAATCTCGATCACTTCTTCGGTAGGCACCAGCACTTCATCAATCTGGTCCTGCAGTTCCTGCTCTTCCACTGCAGTGCGAATTTGCTCTGCAATCTTTTTTTCGAAGTTGGAAAGAACACTGACCGAATACCACCGTTTTGCCATTTGATCTTTCCGTCCTTGTCCTGAGCGCATCTGCGCGCTTGCGAATTCATAAACACTTCAGAGCCTTGGCTCCAGTAGCCCGATACAACGACCAGCGCGCAAAACGAATCTTCACACACCATGCCAACGGGCTGGATTGCGGGTTAGCCCACGTGCCGTTGGGATTCAAGTGTTTGCAGAGAAAATTGCGGTCTGGTTGGTCTTTGCCGAAAAAAGGTCCAGCCTAGCCGAACATGTTCAGCACGTACTGAAGCCCACTACGGATCACAATGTCAACCAACGCAAAGAATACAGCAGTCAGAGCCGCAAGAATAAACACCATGACTGTGGTTAGCATGACTTCGCGGCGTGTCGGCCAGACGACCTTTGCCACTTCTGCGCGGACTTGCTGGATAAACTGAAGCGGGTTGGTGGTGGCCATGGATCACATCCTGAATTGTCGTGTTAGCTGCATCTAGCTGTTGCGACGCTGTGTTTCAAGGCTGCAATTCGCACCCGTTCAGGTGCCCTTCTCCTGCATTCCCGCAAGGCGACGCTCCATCGCTTCTCCGTGGCGCTGATCCGCGGTTGCAAGTTCGCCAAAATCGGGCAGGTACAGGCCATCTACAGTACCTTCGGGAAACCGGTCAAGAACAGCGTCCCACCCTACTGCAAAACGATCAAGCCGCGCATGCAGGACGGCTGCCCGTGCGGGGCGGCGATTGGCATACCATCGACCGAATTTCATAACCCGCTGCCAGAAACCGTCATATCCAAGGATCAGGAAGACACCGACCACTATAAACAGCATCAGAAAGACCAATCCCAGCACCAGCCAAGGCCGCAGAAGGACCAACAACGCAAAACCGCCAAGAGCGATGTGCGCAGGTTTTGGGCGGTATCCCCGCACAGCGACCATTACCCGATCCTGTAATGACGCTTGCGTCGATCTCTCTTGAACGGGTTCAGTTGGCTGCGCAACGGGCTGGACTTTTACATTTTTGCGGCGCAGGGAAAACTTGCGCTTTTTCGGCTTTGGTGCCAACAACTCTGCGGCACGCGCCGCCGCTTCCGGATCAGGCGCAGGTTTCGCCAATCGCGGCAAGGCATCCGCCTTGCGGCGCAGTCTACCCACCGTACGCGATTTGTTGTACTGCTTTTCATCTTCTTGGGCATTCAAATCGGCAGAGCGTGCAGGAGGTGGCGGTGCCACATCTTCTGTCAGGATTGACCGGATCGCTTCAAGCGAACTTGCATCAAGGTCGCCTTCGACTGCATTATCCGGAGCATTGTTAGAGGCTTCTGTCATTTGTCGATACCGTAGTGCTGGGAAATCAAGCCTTCTGTTAACCCCGATTTGTGACCCTTCGATGGAGCAATTGCGGCAGCAGCATGTCACTGTTTCCAGATATCGCCCAATCCCGCCCACTGGGGCGGATTAGCTCTGCCTTGTCAGCTTTCAGGCAGACACATCCAAGATCTGCCATATCTTCGGCGCGGCATTATATCATTGGACGATCAATTTTCTCGCCCAATGATCCGCTGAAAATTGTCGTCATTCAAAGAAAGAAACACTTAAGGGTAAAAAGGGAGTTTATGTCGCGAGCCCATGAAATTCGAGCTTTTGAACCCGCCGTCGATGGTAGGAACCTGCCATTTTTCCCGCTGCCAAAAAGTGCGTGCAAGCACCATCGTCTTTGTCAAAAAGGAAGGTCGGAAGTAGATGAAGGCAAAGAGCCCGCACAGCTATTTGAACTTGCCGCGCGCTATATCTAGGGGCCGTGCTTTTGCAAAACGGCTGCACATCCCTCGGTAAGTTCTAATCCGGTGACGATAGCCTTCCAATCGCGGCAAGTGCGCTGGACGGGGATCACAGTCTGAAAAACGGTCGCATGAATTTGTTGTAAGAGCCGTCATGTTACGAAATTTGTGACGATGCGCAGCAACAATACGGACATCGACAATTCTCCTAACCCCCCGTCGGCAGGATAGTCCCAAACGTCCCTTCCATTTACCTGCGCTGTGAACAGGTGGTGGTCTAGACCAATCGTCCGATTTTCAACCCTTCAAACACCGCCTCTTCGGCGGTGCGTGGTGCGATGCAATCCCCGACAAGATGGTGCGACAGGCCAAGCCTGCGCAGCATGTTCTCAACACTACTATCCGGCGTGTGGCCTTGGGCAAGGACAAGGGTGTCGACACTCTCGCAAATCACCGCTTCGCCGCTCATCAGGTGCTGTAGGTAAACCGTATCCTCATCAGCGCCGAACAGGCGAACATAGGGGATAACCTCAACACCCAGTGTGTGCAGCCGACCAATGCTTGCGTCCCGCACGTACATTTGGATCGTGTGGCCGGGCATGTACCCATTCACGGCCAGCCTGACCGAACACCCCTGTTCGGCCAGCATCTCGGCCACGCCGATACCAATCCAGTCAGCCCGCCAGTCCGCAACAACGGCAGAGGCGCCAACTTTCACCTCTCCCCGCAGCACTTGCCATGCGTCAACGATATGGGCGCTATCGTTGCCTTCAAAATCTGGCCAGCGCGGGGTCGCACCTGTTGCGACAATCACTTCGTCCGGTGCAAATTCGTTGACCAGCGCCTCATTCACAGTGGTCTGTTTGCGCAAGGTCACACCTGCCAGTTCCATTTCCCGGCTGAGATTGGTGACAATTCCGCCAAACTCTGCGCGATGCGGCAAAAGCTGGGCCAGACGCGCCTGTCCACCCAGCAGCGCATCACGTTCAAACAATGTTACCTCGTGGCCGCGTTCACCCGCGGTGGCCGCGGCCTTCATCCCCGCCGGCCCACCACCCACGACCATGACGCGTTTTGCGCCCTTCGCCAAAGCAGGCGCACCAAACAACACTTCCCTTCCGCTTACCGGATTCTGGATGCACGATATCGGATATCCTGCATGAAAATGCCCGATACACGCCTGATTGCAGGCGATACAGGCGCGGATATCATCGATCTTGCCAGTCTGCGCTTTATTGCCAATTTCGGGGTCACAGATCATAGCGCGGGTCATGCCGCACATATCCGCCTGACCCGAGGCAATAACACGCTCTGCATCCTGTGGTTGATTGATCCGCCCTGTCACAATCGTCGGCAACCCCGTGCGTGCGCGGATACCGTCGGCCAAGGGCGCGGTATAGGCGACATCTTCATACATCGGTGCTGCAATATGAACCGATCCGGCCAAGGTGGCCGATGATCCGGCGACGACGCTGAGATATGTCAGGTTACCATCCGCCGCGATTACCTCGCAGGCGGCTTCCATCTCGCTTGGCTCCATGCCGTCATGGCTGCGCTCGTCCCCTGACAGGCGCAGACCAATCACAAATCCTGCGGACGTTTTCTGCCGGATGTCCGCTGCAATTGCTCTGATAAAACGCGTCCGGTTTTCCAGAGATCCGCCGTATTCATCGTCGCGGGAATTCACCTGCGCATTAAGAAATTGTGCAGGCAAATACCCGTGAGAAGCAACAATCTCCACACCGTCCATACCTGCTCTCTGCATACGCGCCGCAGCATCGCCAAAGGCTGCGATCACGTCCTCGATCATCTCAACGGGCATCGCGCGCGGCATCACATGAAACCGCTCATTCGGGGTGGCGGACGCGCTGTAGGAAACGGGCGCTGTCCCGTCTTCGGAGGCAAGAATTTCACGGCCCGGGTGAAACAATTGCGCAACCGCACCGCAATCATATTTGTGTAATGCATCCGCAAGCTTCCGATACCCCGGAATGCAATCATCACTGTCCACGCGGATCGGGTGGGCGACAAACACACCACTCGGGTGCGCGAGCGCCACTTCGATCACGATCAGACCCGCGCCACCTTTTGCGCGCGCCTCATGATAGGCAATCATCGCCTCGCCAATCTGGCCCTGCTCGTTCAGGTGCGTTTCGTGGCCTGTGGAAACGATCCTGTTTTTCACGGTAAGATCGCCCAGTCGCAGGGGCGAAAACAGATGCGGGAAATGAGAAGTGGCCATCGCTCGGGGTCCCCCCTGGTTCATGTTGTCATACCAATAGCCTGCAAAAGAACCTGCCACAACGTCACCCGCACATCAGCGTGGGAATGGGCAAGGCATCTCGTGGACTGACCGTGGCGATTTGCCCGATGGTCTGGCGTGCATCAATCTGCGCTATCTACGAACAGCATCCGAACCGGCGAAATAGAAGGTCCGCAAAATGAATGACAAAAGCGCGCTGGAGGAGTTGCCCGGCGAGTTGTTAATGTGGATCTTGATCCTCAGCGAAGTGCTGGTGTTCGGAGCAGGACTGATCGTCTTTCTATCTGTCCGCGTGACCGATCCCGAAGGCTTTGCACAGGCGCAAGATATGCTGAATCGCACAGGCGCGGGAATAAACACCATCATTCTCATCACCAGCGGTTTTCTGGCAGCATCGGCCTGCCGTTTGCGCCGCGCGCACCAGCGCAAAAAGGCACGGCTGGCACTGGTTGGGGCTGCGCTTTTGGGGGGCGCGTTTTTATGGATTAAGGGGGCGGAATTTGCCGCCAAGTCTGCAGCAGGCATCGTCTGGGACACCCATCCGTTTTTCAACTTCTACTTTTTGCTGACGGGCTTTCACGCCGCACATGTAGTAGCGGGCGTGTTTCTTTTGCTGTTGGTTGCATGGCGCGACCATCAGAACAACATGGAGGATGCAACAGCCTTCTGGCACATGGTCGATCTGGTCTGGGTTCTGCTGTTCCCTGTGATCTATCTGCTTCAATGACGCAGCGGTCCCTTTATATCGCGTGGGCGGTTCTGGTTGCCCTCAGTATCGGATCAACGATCCTTTCTGTGTCGGGTATCTGGACCCGATGGCCAATTGTCGCAGGCATGGCCGTGCTGGTTTTAGCATGGCAAAAGGCGCGCATCATATTGCTACAATATCTTGGCTTGGCAGAAGCCCCGTCATGGCGGTGGGGAATCGAATTTGCACTGGCCTTATTGTGTCTTTTACTGCTCGGACTTTACCTGCTGCCCTTGATCCTCTGACAGATAAGGGCCATCGCTGGATAAAAGGCACGCGCTGCAGCCAGCGCGTGCCTACGGGTTAAACGCGAACCTAGCCGGTCAACTCGTCATAACATTCCAGGGCTTTGGCCGCGTACATCATTGCGGGGCCACCGCCCATCTGCATGGACATCGCCAGCACATCGCCCAACTCCTCGCGTGTTGCTCCGGCTTTGACCAGCGCCTCGACATGCAGCGAAATACAAGGCTCACACCGGATACTGATGGAAATGCCGAGTGCGACGAATTCCTTGGTTTTGAAGTCCAGCACACCACCACTTTTGACCGCCTTGCCCATCGCGCCAAACGCATTGGCTGTGTCGGGAATTGCACCGTTCAGATTCCGCAACCCCTTGCGGGTTTCGTCGAGTTTGTTTTTCCAAGTCATCGTTCATACTCACCAAAGTTAAAGTTCGCAGTCTGAATAGTCGATCAAGCTGCGGCCTACTTTGATGCGGATCAACGTCTGGCGTTGCTGATGATCCAGTTTGACGCCTCGGGCAGCAGGGTGTTCATCACAGATTGGAAAACAGCCGTGACTGTTTCGGCGCTGTCATCTGCTACTGCCGCTGTCCGGGAAAAGCTGCGCGTCGCGATAACCCTCTGGGTCTGATCGTCCATCATGGTTATCGCCATATCAACCACTGCTTCAAACGTCTCGTCCGCTTTGGCGCTTACTTCGAAACGGTCCAACCTTACCAAAACCACAACATCCGGCACCGGCCCGCCTTCGGTCTTTCCGACGTAACCAACACGCTTGGTCGCGGATACGCTTCGGATCAATAACGATTGCAACACAGCAGGCAATTCGTCGCTCCACCGCGCATCGGGCAAATAGCTGATCGAGGCCACGCCGGTTTTCACCATGATCCGATCCGATGCAATTGCAGCAGGCGCGTCAGGGCGGGTAACAAGCACCGTGCGGCTGGTACGCGCGCCTGACGTTGACCCTGCTGCGGGCGACAACAGATAGGTATCCAAGGGCCTCGCGGCATCGTTAAGAGATGCAACCGCACTGCAACCGCCCAAAGCGGCAGCAGCGCTCAAAAGCGCAATCCGGCGGTTTAAGCTTAGTGATTTCATCTATTTTCTCCGGTAATCTGGCACACGTTCGTTCAGGAAGAACCGTGCAGGGTCACGCTCCAGCCGGCGGGCAAGACTGTTGAGCGTATTGATCAGGCCGCGCGCTTCGGCGCCAAGGCGGCCAAGTTCCGGCAAGCCGGTGCTTGCAAAATCACTGATTCCAGGCGCGCTTGCGGCGACAGCGTTTTGCACCTGTCTGACCACATTATCGGTTCGCGCGATCAGCGCGCGCAGATCAGACGTCACGGCAGGAACATCGCGGCTGACTTCTTCCACAGCGGTGCTGATCCGCTCTGATGTAACGCGCAGATCGTTCAGCACAGGTTGTAAATCCGTATTCATCAAATTTGTGGCCGCATCAAATGCCGTCTCGGCAGAGGTTAGTGCGCCCTGCGAACCGGCCAGTGTGGTATCAAAGACATCCAGACTGCTCTTGGCCCTTTCAAGAACGGACGTGGCCGATGCAATCATGGTTTGTGTCTGCGTCGCGATGGGGTCAAGCTGATCGGTTAGGCCGGTCATATCCCCTGCCACCTTGTCCACTGCGGCAGTCGCGCGGGAAACTGCGGCCCTGATATCGGACATCACAACAGGCACATCATCCACAACAACGGTTTCAAACACGGCAATCGCCGATTTCGCATCTGCCAGCACGTCACGCGCCTCGCTCACCAGCAGGCTGCCCTCTCCGTCGACCAGAGCGTCAAAGCTGTTTGACGCCTCCGTTACGGCGGAAAATGCGGTATTCGCATCCAGCAACGTCTGTTCCAGCTCTGTCAGGCGCGCGTTCAGCAAGTCAGCAGTTTGTGTGTATCCGCTCAGCGCCGTGCCAGAGCGGTCTTGCAGATCGGTGATGGCCGCATTGGCCTGCGTTACCGTTTGCGTGACCTGATCCAGAATATCGGGAATGCTGCCTTGCATGATGTTTTCGATTTGGGCAATCACGCGTTGCGCCCCCTCGATCGGGGCGGTGGCGGTGGTTAACGCCGTATCAGCCGAAGCAAAGGCACTGCGCGCAGTGACCAACGTTTCATCAGCGGTTTCCAGTGTCTTGGACAGGGTTGCTCCAATACTGTCCAGACGGCTGGTAAATGCGGTGATCTGCTCGGTGGCATCGCTGACCGTGCCGCTGATTTCTGAAAAATCGTTCAGCGCCTCATCAAGGCGGGCCGAGGACGTATCGAGGTTGGTCAGGATATTACGCACCTGCGTCTGGGTTTGCGGGCCTGTAAGCTCTTTCAGTTGTGCCAGCAGTTCGGTGGCTTCCGCCAGTAAATCAGGCGCGTCATCGACCAAAGCTTGCACGGTGGAACGTCGGGAAGGAATGATCGAAAGCCCGTTTTCGGCATCCGCGACCAGCGGTTGCGCAGTTGGCGTGCCCCCCGTCAGAGAGATATACGCGACCCCCGTAACCCCCTGTGATTGCAGCCGCGCAACGGTATCCGAACGCACCGGCGTATTTGCATCGACCTCGATTGTGGTCAGCACCTTTGACGGGTCTTGGTCATAAATCTGCAACCCGATAACCCTGCCCACAGAAATCCCGTTGAATAGAACATCACCCGATGCATCAAGGCCCGAGACATCCTCGAACAAGATGCCATAGGTTTCGTACTGACGGTCAATCTGGACACTGGCCAGCCAGACAAAGAACCCCAGCGTGCCAAGAATGGCCAGCAGTGTAAAAACCCCGATCAGCAGATAATTTGCCCGCGTTTCCATCGCTATGCTCCTTGCGCCTGTTGGGTTGCTGTTGCGGCGCGTGCGCGCGGGCCATGGAAATACTCCTGCACCCACGGGTGATCGATCTTCAGCATTTCATCCATTGTGCCAACAGCCAGCACTTTCTTTTCAGCCAGTACCGCCACCCTGTCGCAGATTGCGTGCAAACTATCCAGATCATGTGTGACCAGAAACACCGTCAGCCCAAGTGCTGCCTGAAGCTGCTTGATCAATTCGTCAAACGCCGCCGCCCCGATAGGATCCAGCCCTGCGGTAGGTTCGTCCAGAAACACCAGTTCCGGGTCAAGCGCGATAGCGCGTGCAAATCCTGCACGTTTGCGCATCCCCCCCGACAACTCGGAGGGGTATTTATCCATCGCGTTTTCGGGCAGGCCCACCATACGCACCTTGATTGCGGCCAGTGTCTCACGCAGGGTATCGTCAATATCCAGTTGTTCGCGCATCGGTGCTTCGACGTTCTGGCGCACGGTCAGCGATGAAAACAATGCACCGTCCTGAAACATCACACCCCAGCGGCGGCGCAACCGGCGATAGTGGTCTTCCGATGTGTTTCGCACACTTTCACCGAACACCTCGATTTTGCCTTCATTAGGCTGCAACAACCCCACGATGGCCCGCAGCAGCACCGACTTTCCGGTGCCGGAGCCACCGACCACACCGATGATTTCGCCCCGCTTTACGTCCAGATCAAGGCCGTCATGGACTGTATGCGTGCCAAAGCGCGTAACAAGGCCGCGCACCCGCACCATCGGCTGTTCGTCTGTTGCATTATCCATCAGACCCCCACCACCGCGAAAAAGATCGAAAACAGCGCATCCGCCACGATCACCATAAAGATTGCCAGAACAACCGACGTAGATGTCTGCCGCCCCAGCGAATCCGCGTTACCGCCAACCAACATTCCTTCGTAACAGCCGATCACACCGATGATCAGCGCGAAAAACGGCGCTTTGATCATGCCGACCCCGAAGTGCCAGACATCGGTATTGGACACCAGCCGCGACTGGAAAACAGCAGGCGAAACGCCCAGTTCAATCCACGACATCAGCGCGCCGCCCAACAGACCGGACACATTTGCGATCAGCCCCAAAGCAGGCAGCATCAGCATCAGCGCCAAGACCCGCGGCACAACGAGGATTGCAACCGGATCAAGGCCCAGTGTGCGCATCGCATCGATCTCTTCGCGCATCTTCATTGACCCGATAGCAGCAGTGAACGCCGAGCCGGACCGCCCCGCGACGATAATCGCTGTCAGAAGAATACCCAGTTCGCGCAACACCGAAATGGCGATCAGATCGACAACAAACACTTCTGCACCAAACTGGCGTAGCTGGGCAGAGCCCTGAAACGCCAGCACGACCCCGATCAGAAAAGCCATCAGCGCAACAATCGGCACCGCGTTCAGGCCAACCTGTTGGCAGTGATGCACAACGGACGTCAGCCGCAACCGGCCGGGGCGTATGATGACCATCCCCATAGTTGCGATGATCTGGCCCAGAAACGAGGTAAGCTCTGCCGCCTTTCGTAGCATCCGGACCACCTTGCGGCCAAAATCCTCAACGAGTTCGGTAACTGTTCTCGGCGCGACCTCTGCTTCGTGCGCCTCGGGCATGTTGCGGCGCACTGTTTCGATCAATTGCGCCTGCGCTTGGGATGCGCCGGTGATCGACAAAGTCACACCATCTGCTTTCGCCCGACGTTCCTGATCAACCAGAAACCACGCTCCGGCCGTGTCGATATGCGTCAATCCGCTAATATCAATATTTTGGGTACCTTCAGGTACCACTACGCGTGTTTCTGCAACAATGGCATTTACGCCGCCAATCACAAACCTGCCAGACAGCAAGACACGACCGCCTTCGGTATCTATCTCCACCGGAGTTGTGTCAGATTGGTGTGCGCTGGTCATCTAGTCCCCAAAACAGCGGCCAAGCCCCGCCCTTGTGTACTATGGGTTAGGCAACAGACTGGCGTCAGTGTCAAACTTTGCAAGTGGACATTCCGAAAATACGGTAAACCGGACAAAAACTGATCAGGGAGGCAAGCATCAGTACAAACCCTACAGCCATACTGGCATAGGCATAAAAACCGTCTGACCAGATTGCTGGCAGATTAACCAAAGGTGCTAGAAAAATAACAAGTCCGAACAGGGCGCGCAGGACACGGTCGGCGTTTCCAAGGTTACTGGTTATGTTTCTACTTCTCTTACACTTCAGGAGAAAAAATTCGTCCGAGCTAATCTTAGCAAGCGCGCGCATCTGCCACCTCAATCTGTATCAACGTACCCGAATCTGTATAAATCATACAATCATAGCAAAATTGAAAAGATGCCTTCCTATGCCCCGCGTGGCAAATGGCCGCGCCACCCGTCACCCTTCAGGCGAACCACCCAAGCTCTTGATTTCACCACACATTGGCATCAACGTGCCGAGCGGCTGCTGGTCTGTGAAATACCTTCCTGATAACATAGTATTCTTGCTAAGCTATTTCTCAGACGAGATCTGCAAGACCTGTCCCGGAAAGGACCACAGCATGCAAAAGCAGGGGACTCTTTTAAAAAGTCCGGTCGCCGCAGCATATCCCACATTAGTAGAAACGTATCTTCATATTCAAAAAGATGCGGCGGTCGAAACAGCAGAAAAGGGAAGAACCCTGATCCACGAGGACGATTTCGCTGACCATTCGATGCTTTTGCTTGACGGATGGGTCGCATTTTCAAAAATGCTGCCGGACGGTGAAATTCAGATTATCGATGTGATGCTTCCAGGGGATTTCGCCTTGATCGGGGCTGTTAATGCTCCGGTAGCTGCCTGCACGATCGAAGCGCTGAGTGATGTACGGTTCATAAAAATTCTTCCAGCACAAGCAAACGGGCCGGAAGTCGAAATGGAACAGTTGCGCAGTCTGTTCGCAGGCGAAATTGTCCGGATGCAAGCGCGCACCTCAGAATTGCTGTTGCGAATGGGAAAAGGCAACGCCGCAAGCCGCGTCGCCTATGCCTTACTGGAATTTCATGTTCGCCTCGAAGCCATTGATCTATCCAAAGACGGCTACTTCGAATTTCCGATGAATCAGCACAAGTTGGGCGAGTTTACCGGTCTCAGCAATGTGCATGTCTGCCGGACACTGCGCCGGTTCGAGCGGGAGGGCATCATCTCCCATCCGACCTACACAGCAATCCAGCTCAATGATCTGGACGCACTGTGCATGCTGGCCGGAATAAATCTTGATGCTTTCCGACACGAGATCTTGATCAAACGCAGCAAATAAATTTATCGCAGCTCGACAATTTCACCAAGTGTCTGTCCGGCCAATGTCTCACAGGCATCATTGGCGATGTCTCCAACGGTTATAATTCCTACCACCAGCTCCGCTTCATCCAGCACCACCAACCGCCGGATTTGCATATCGGACATCAGGTAGGCTGCATGCTCAACAAGTTGGCCGATCTGGCAAGTCACAACATTACGGCTCATTATCGGGGCAACCGGACTGTCATCGGATATGCGCGACGCCCAGCGCACAACGATATCCCGATCGGTCAATATACCTACAAGCTTATCGCTTTCACACACAGGCAGCGCCCCAAGACCCAGCTCGGCCATCAATGCCGCCGCCGCCCGCACCGGCGTTTCCGGCGAAATGACAGTTACGGGTGTTCGCATAATTCGATCAATAATCACGCGCCAGTCTCCGCTAAAGTTGTTTTACGCTCTTCACCTCATAATGTGCTATTTGCGCGCAATAATCATTGACGGCGGTTAACTTCGCAGTTGGATATGAACGAGCCTGTCAGCATGAAACGCACTGCAAACGTCAGCGCAGGCCACACATAGCGCTAAAGAAACTCCCAACGGCTGCGCTGCATGTGCCCAAGTATCTCATCCATTTCAAATTCTCTAATTTACTTCGGTGTCAAAACGCAGGTGCCAGCCTTTTGTTCAAGAATTTCCAGCGCCTGATCCAGCCGCCCGATGCCTGCCAAACCACCGTGTGTTGAAAATGTGGCAGCCGCCTCCATCTTCGGTCCCATTGATCCGGCAGGCAAATCCAGCGCCAGCGCGTCTTGCGGGGTTAACGTTTCAATACGTGCCTGCGCATCTGTGCCAAAATCGCGATAGACGCCGTCAACGTCCGTTAGCAGCAAAAGCGCGTCCGCATCCAGTTGCTGTGCAAGCAGTCGGCTGGATGCATCCTTGTCGATCACAGCCTCCACGCCGGTCAAACTGCCGTCTTCGCCGCGCAGGACAGGGATACCGCCACCGCCGCCACATATTACAATCACATCCTGATCCAGCAGCAGCTTTAGCACCCGCACATCTGGGATTTCCTGTGGCTGGGGAGAGGGCACAACCCGCCGCCATGCATTACCGTCCTGCGCCACGCTCCAGCCCGCAGCGTTGGCTAGTACATCTGCCTGTTCACGGGTGTAAACGGGACCGATAAATTTGGTCGGGTTGGAAAATGCGGGATCAGCCGGATCAACGATGATCTGGGTAAGCAGGGTTGCAACGGCCCGCGTGTGATCAAGCGCGTTTTCAAGCTCCTGTTCGATTACGTAACCGATCATGCCGTCGGTTTTCGCCCCAAGCAGATCCAGCGGATATATCTTTTGCGGATCATATGCCGCCCCTTTCAGCGCCAGCAGACCGATCTGCGGGCCATTGCCATGGGTAACAACCAGTTTATGACCGGCCTGCACAATCCGCGCCAAGGCCGCTGCCGCAACTTTCACGTTTGCGCGCTGGTTTTCAGCGGTCAGCGGTTGGCCACGTTTGAGAAGGGCATTGCCCCCGATTGCAGCAACAACAAGCATTGTCTAACTCCCTAATGTGGCGACAAGTATCGCCTTAATTATATGCATCCGGTTTTCAGCCTGATCGAAAACAATCGACGCCGGGCTTTCGAACACCTCATCGGTGACTTCCATGCAGTTGATGCCAAACTGTCTCTGGATTTCCTTGCCCATGGTTGTGTCCGAATTATGAAACGCAGGCAGGCAATGCATGAATTTGGCACGTGGATTGCCGGTTTTATCCATAACGTCCCCATTCACCTGATACGGCCCGAGCGCCTCGATACGGCTGGCCCATGTGCCTTGGCTCTGCCCTTCACGGATCCAAACATCTGTATAGACAAAATCCACGCCCTCGACGGCCTTATATATCTCATCCGTGATTGTGATCTGTGCACCCGTCTGCTGCGCAATGGCGTGCGCTTCGTCGCGGTTTTTTATACTTGGCTGGAATTTCTGTGGCGCGCAAAACCGCACATCCATTCCCATTTTGGCCCCACCGATCAGCAAGCTATCGCCCATGTATCTGCTGGCATCGCCGATAAAACAGTATGAAATCTCGCTAAGCAGTTTTTGACTATGTTCTTTCATCGTTAGAAAATCTGCCAATACCTGTGCAGGGTTAAACGCATCCGACAGCCCGTTGTAAACTGGCACACCGGACCAATCCGCAAGCGTGCGCACAACGTCATGGGCAAATCCCCGAACTTCAATCGCGTCATACAGCCGCCCCAAGACACGCGCGGTGTCTTTCACAGCTTCGGTGCGCCCCATCTGCAAGCCCGTCTGACCCATCCAAGCAACGGTTGCACCCTGATCATGCGCTGCAACATCGAAACCGGCTCTTTTGCTGTCTGCGTCAAAAACCAGCGCAATCTCGCGCCCTTTCAACATTGCGACCTCGGTGCCTGCGTATTTTGCCGCTTTAAGGGTACCTGCAAGTTTCAGCAGAAAAACCAGCTCTTGCTCTGTGAAATCCCCAAGCGTCAGAAAACTGCGATTCCTAAGGTTGAATGCCATGGTCTCGCCTCCTCGTGCGATATCGCAATTGATCTGCACGGCGCGCAGCGTGTTCCGGACCTGATATAGCAGCGAGACACCTCAGCATGTTAACCGGCGTTAACCCGCCCAAAAATATCACGCGCCCCGCATAGCTCAACCTTGAGTTGATGCGGGTTAATGCGGCGGCGATACGGATTACGCTATCCTGCGGTGCGACCCACATGTTGATGAAAGGATGGTTCCATGACTAAATCAAATACGTCGACTGATAAAACCCCTACCGAAACAGTCCGCTCCACCCCTGCCGGACAGCTCATGTTCGGGCCCTACTCCCGCCACTTCTGGAACGCGCAGGGCCAGTTGATTGCAGAGGCCGGAAAATTCTCGGCAGAGTGGTTCAAGCGGCGGCAAACCGCTGCATTTTCGCTGCTCGACACCGCGGCACAGATTTCAACCCTGAGCCTGGATAATCCACCTGCTGCGATACGGGCTATGGTGGACTGGCAGCGTGGCGCTATGGAGCGCGTTTCCGAAGATGCTACGGACTGCTCCCGTATGATCTCCGAATGCAACAAAAGCATGATCAGTACAGAGATGGAGGTAGTGGAGGAGTTTGAAAGACACTCAAACGCCCTCGCCGAGAACATGGCCACCGTCACCAAAGGCCGCCACGCAACGCCGGTTTGACAAGTTATCCAGGCATGACAGAAGCCATTGGGTCCCCGCTTTGACCCTATTGAGGCAAAGGGGGCCCAATCAGTGATAGTGTCAGCGACGCCCCCAATCAAAACGATAACATCATAGTGTTCCGACACGGCATTGCAGTTTCGGGGCAATATATGCGCATGCACCTCCTCCACCCGCCCTCCCAAGGAGATATCCTATAAAAACCTCGAAATTTGCTGCTGCGTTTGCATTATTGTGCGCAACTGCTGGAACAGCGGTTGCCGATCCGCAAGAGAAAGCGCTGACCATCGTCACCTCGCCAGAGCCACAAACACAATTGATGGCAATGGTGCTGACAATGCAGGCAGCACAGAAGGGCGCACAAGCGCATATTATTATGCTGTGTGGACCGCAGCTGATATCGCATTGAAGGGAGCCTCTGCCACCGCCACCACAGGTCCGCCCTCGCTCAAGATGAGCCCACAAGGCCCGATGCGGACCATCCATGAAAAAACCGGAGCGACTGTAGAGGTCTGCGCAATTTACCTTCCAGGCAGAAACGCGGACACCTCTGTTTTGCTGGATGATGATACAAAAGTTCTGACATTCTAGATCTGTAAACTGCCAAGGTAGCGATCCCCGCGCGCTTCTTGGTATTTTCTCGTTCTCTTCAAAACTTCACTATGCCTGACAGACATAACAGGCGTTGTGATCGACCGGTTCCTTCAATTTTGCGGCCCTCCCCTCACCTGCGCTGCGGAATAGACCGGCTGACGGGACCTACCCCTATCGGGTTTTAAAACTGGACATTACGTTACGTCCTCGCAAAGATGTGACAATGCCACACTGGCCTGCCAGACGCGGTATTAAACGCGATCTATCTGCAAGACGCCGTACTGGCGGGCCGTCAAATAAAGGGAAGCATTATGAAATTTTCGCGTCGTACATTTATGGGGAGCGTCGCAGCCCTACCTCTGGTGCAAATGACCGCCCTGCCCGGACTTGCTGCTGAACGGGTATTCTTCGGGATTGCCACTGGCGGCACTGGCGGCACATATTACCCGTTGGGCGGGATGCTTGCACAGCTGATCTCGAACACAGCGGAAATCCCTGACACAAAACTATCCGCGACTGCGGAAACCGGAAACGCATCTGTGGCAAACGCCCAGTTGCTGGGCCGCACCGAGATCGAGTCAGCATTTGTTGCCGCTGACATTCTGGACTCTGCCTACAAGGGCGCGGGCCAGTTTGACGGTCAGCCGACAGAAAACATCCGTGCAATCGGCGCGCTTTATCCTGAGACTGTGCAACTGGTAGTGCGTGCGGACTCCGGCATCGAAACCTTTGCCGACCTAAAAGGCAAATCCATCTCGTCCGGTTCTCCGGGATCAGGTCAATGGCAATTGTTGGGCGATCTGATGATCGCACACGGCATGACGCGTGAAGACGTTTCCGAAGACTTCTCCTCGTTCTCCCAATCGGTGGACAAGATCAAAGACGGCAACCTTGATGCATCTCTGATCACGGCCGGTTCACCTACATCATCCGTGACCGATCTGGCCAACGGCCACGAGATCCGCATTGTACCGCTGAACGGACCGGCAATCGCCAAGCTGCAGGAAACCCAGCCCTATTATGCAAATGCGATCCTAAAAGGTGGCACATACAAAGGTCAGGACAATGATGTCGAAACGTTGGCCGTACGCGCAATCTGGGCAACCCATGCAGATGTTTCTGACGAGATCATCTATGCCGTGACCAAGGCATTGTACGAAAACACCGAAACACTGGGCAACGTGCACCCGAAGGGCAAGGAAATCTCGCTCGACAGGGCACTTGAGAGTGTGTCTGTCCCGCTCCACCCGGGAGCCGAGAAGTACTACATGGAGAAAGGCATCAAGTGAAGATGCTACGCGGCACCTTCTGTGCCCTTTGGGTGGCCTTACTGGCCATCCTTCCCCTATCTGCAAATGCAACGGCCCGTCCCGCCCTGTGTCTGAAAAGCCATCCGGACAACAGGATGATCGGGTTATATCCGCTGACTGCGGACGGCACTTTTGCACTGGAGTTTATCCATTCCGTTTCACGCACGCCTGTTGTCGACACCTACAGGATTGATGCAAACCGGATCGTCCAGACGTCCGAGATTTTTCTGGCGCACGGGGCAGGTCTGCCGTCAATGGGCGACGAGGTTGATGCAACCGGATGGCGGCACGAAAATGGTCGTTTTATCCTTGATCTTGACCGGCCCATTGGCACCATGATCGTGCGCATACAGCCCGAATACAAGAACACCCTGCACCTTGCAGATGAGTCCATCCCGTTAGCCTCTTTGGGCCAGTCCGTTCTGCGGATCACCGCCTGTGAACCACCGGAGTAACCATGTCAGACACAAACCAGTCTACGGCCGCTAACGAGCGCGAACTTACCCCTGATGAAGTCGAAGCGCTGGTGCGTGAATACGACTCTGAGTCGAATTTCCGCGATCTGACGGGGTTGGTGGCACGGCTGGTTACGGTTGCCTGCGTTGCGCTGTCGGTGTTTCACGTCTACACCGCCGGTTTCGGTCTGTTGAACGAGGTAACTCACCGCACTATTCACCTGACCTTTGTGATGGGTCTGGTGTTTCTGGTATTTCCCCGCCGTCGTGCGACCCCGACGCGGCGCCTGTGGGTCGACAGCGCCATTTTTGGCACCTTCTATCTGTATATCATCTACGATCTTGTCTCTGCCCTACCGCCCAACGCACTGAATTACGGCTTTGGGGCGGCAATGGTGTTGCTTACGGCGCTGACCCTGCCGCTGAAAGGTCGCGGCCTTCCAGGCAGCAAAGTGGCCCTGCGTGACTGGCTATTCGCCATTCTGGGTGCCGGATTTTCGCTGTATCTGGTGGTTTTCTTCCGTGATGTTTTCATCACTAACGTAGGCTCGCCGCGCCCGCAGGAATACATGATGGGCCTGATAGCCATCATTATGACACTGGAAGCGACGCGCCGTACCATGGGCCCAACGCTTGCATTTATCGGTGTCTTTTGCATCCTTTACGCAATGTTTGGTCCTTATATGCCCGGCATAATGGGGCATCGTGGATATAATATCCTACGCATCATTAACCATCTCTATGTCGGCACAGAGGGCATCTATGGCGTGGCGGTCGGCGTTGTTGCCACCTATGTTTTCCATTTCGTTTTGTTCGGCATCCTCGCCCAGATGAGCGGTCTGGGCCAGTTGTTCATCGACCTCGCGACCATCGTGGCCGGACGTGCCTCTGGCGGTAGTGCGAAGGTGTCTGTGGTTTCTTCTGGCTTTTTCGGCATGATCTCGGGCTCTCCCATCGCCAACACGGTAACTACAGGTGCATTTACTATTCCGTTGATGAAGAAATCTGGTTTCACCCCCCGTTTTGCTGGCGCCGTCGAGGCATCGGCATCCTGCGGTGGTCAGGTTACACCGCCAATCATGGGCGCGTCCGCGTTCGTGATGACCGAAATGCTGGGCGTCCCCTATAATGAAATCATCCTGATAGCGATCATACCCGCTGCCTTCCATTACCTCGCCATTATGCTGATGGTTCACCTTGAGGCGAAACGGCTTGGCCTGACGGGCATGTCTGCTGATAAAATCCCGCAGTTCAAAGCGGTGTTGCGAAAATCCTGGCACCTATTTGTGCCGCTTGGCGCAATGGTGACCCTTCTGTTGATGCAGTACACACCTTTTCTTGCCGCTTTTTGGGGCATCATTCTGACCATAGTATTTTCTTATGTGCCGCTGTTGATGCGTGCGCTCGGTGATACCTCGATGGATATGAATTCTGTTCTGACGCCACCACGTCTGGTGCGCGGTTTCGAAGACGGCGCGAAATTTGCACTTGCTATTGGTGCGGCCTGTGCTTGTGTCGGCTTCCTGCTCGGCATCACCACGCTGACCGGACTGGGCTTTAAATTCTCCGCCGCGGTTGTCGAACTTGCCTATGATCTCGCTGGATTTATGATCGCGATTGATTTCACAGGATTGCTTAACGAAAAGAGCATGGCACTGTTCTTTGGCCTCGTTTTTGTTGCAATCGCCTGCATCATTATGGGCGCGGGTATTCCGACAACGCCGACCTACATAATCCTCGCTTCTATCGCGGCTCCTGCCCTAATGGAGTTTGACATTCCGTTGATCGCTACACACTTCTTCGTATTCTACTTTGGTGTGTTAGCAGACGTGACGCCACCCGTGGCCCTTGCTGCCTATGCAGCAGCGGGGCTTGCCCGATCTGACCCTATGCGAACAGGCACGACAGCATTCCGCCTGTCGATGGGCAAGGCGCTGGTGCCCTTCATGTTTATCTATGCGCCAAGCCTGCTGTTTGTTGAGTTTACTTGGACGGAATTCATCGCAGCACTGATCAGCGGGATCGTGTGCATCGTTGCACTTTCTGCGGCCTATGTTGGCCATTTCAAGTCACCATTAACCACTCTGGATAAAATCGCCCTGTCGATCGGCGGTCTGCTGCTGATTTCGACTTCATGGACGGCGATGGCAATCGGCGGAGCACTCGTGCTTGCGGTTTTCTTGCACAACGGACGCGGAACAAAAACAGCAACAGGTTGATTGACGGCAGCCTGCGTTGCCAGACCGAAACAGCAGTATAGAAACCCGTACGATTGCAGCATTGTCGCTATGCGTTGATCATTTCCATGATCGGCCGAGCATTTGCAGGTGCTGTGGTCCGCCAATCCCCTATACTCAGATCAGACCTGAGCGCAGACCATTTCCAGAAATCCGGATCCCATAGGCCGATTTCAGGCAAGCCTGTGATGATTGGAAAAGATTGGCAGGGGCTGAGGGACTCGAACCCACGACCCTCGGTTTTGGAGACCGATGCTCTACCAACTGAGCTAAACCCCTATGCCGTGGGTCTGCGTAGTCCGGATCGCGTGGAGGATCAAGAGGGTTTGAACATAGATCGTGTGAAAATCCGGCGCTGCAGCGGAACATGTGCCTGCCTTTGTCGGTTGAGTACGTGAAAGAACCACACAGCGTTCACCGAAAGGAACTGAAAATGACCCTTAACAATCTTCACGACGTATATCACGATCAACTGCAGGACATGTACAGCGCTTGCAAACAGTCGCTTGAGGCGACCACCAAACTGGGTCGTGCCGCAGCTGACAAGGAGCTAAGCGAGGCGCTCATCGCAGGTGCAAATGGTATCGGCGAAGGAATGGACAAGATCAAGTCTATCTGCGCTACCCATGACATCAACCCCGAGGGCGAGCATTGTCGCGGGATGGAGGGCCTTGTCAAAGAAGCGAACGCCCACGTCTTGGAACAGGAATTCGGGGATGATGCCACGCGGGACGCAATGATCATCACGCAATATCAGCGCATGGTGCATTATGCGCTGGCTGGCTACGGGTGCCTTACCGCATTTGCCAACCGCCTGAACTTGGACGAAGAGGGTGCGATTTTGCAATCCATGCTGGATCAAACCTACGATGGCGACCGCCACATGACTCAGATCGCAACCAACGGCGGTGTAAACCGCGATGCAGCCTGACCAAAGACTTTGCCTCTCGCCAAAGCGGGGGGCATCTCCCCTCTTTAGTACCGGACCGAGAGTACCGGACCGAGGGTATTCATATCGGCGCTGTCACTTACTCCAAGCTTCGCTAAGCGCAGTGACGTTCCCACCGCAAATCAGCGCCTCGTTTTCCAGAACTTTTTCGATAGGCCAATGCCACCATTCCAGCTTTTGCAGAACGGTAATTTCAGCCGGGTCGAAGCGCAGGCGTATTTGTCTGGCGGGATTTCCGGCAATTACACTATAGGCGGGTACTTGGCCTGAAGCCACAGCACCTGCTCCTACGATTACCCCGTTTCCAATCTCTGTACCGGGTAAGACTTTTGCCCCCTGCCCTATCCACACGTCATGGCCAATAATTGTGTCACGTCCCGCCGCTGGCAGAGATGCACGCCCCTCATGCGGTCCGCCCCCGAATACAGCGAAGGGAAATGTCGATATACCGTCATAGCGGTGGTTGGCAGACGCGGTGATGAATTGAACTCCGTCCGCGATCTGGCAAAATTTGCCGATGATCAACCGTTCCGGACTGAAATCATAAAGATATGGGGCCAAATGCGCGGCCCAATCTGCGGGGGCTTGATGCGCGCTGGCGTAAGTGTAATCACCGACTTCCATACGTGGATGGGTGTCCGCCGCTTTCAAGAATACGGTTCCGCGATGCGCACTTCCGTCACCCAGCGTTATGGGGTGAAGCAGGCTTGGGGCGGGAAAGCGGTTTTCAGGGGTATCCATAGTATGTCCTTCGATCTCGCTGCCTATTGTGATCGTATAGCATAAAGAAATATGCCGTAGATGAACGAAAAAGGCCGCCTCCCTGGGGAAGCGGCCTTTGTTGATTCGGATCAGGCAGGGCTTGCGCCCTGCCGGACCTGATTACTCGGTGATCTT
>NZ_JAPMLP010000015.1 GCF_026410285.1 Sulfitobacter sp. F26169L
TCGAGGGTGACAGCGGCACCAAGCAAGCCGTGTTCGAGGTGCGGCTGTCGGAGGCTTTTACCAGCGACATCACGTTGGATTATACGACTGTTGATGGAACAGCGACGGCTGGCAGCGACTACACCGCCACCTCGGGCAGTGTTACTTTCATCGCCGGTCAGACAGTAGCCGCTATCGCAGTAGACGTGGCGGGCGACACGACAGCGGAGACGGCCGAGAATTTCTCGCTTGTGGTCGAAACCGAGGCACCGATTTTCAACAACATCCAGGATTCAGCGGGCATTGCCACATTGCTGGACGATGACACGTCGGAAAGCCTGCCCGAGATTTCCGCGCTTCCGGGGCAGGCAAGCGAATCCGGTGACCTGTATTTCGACGTGTTTCTGTCAGAGGCCTCGCTTTCTGACATAACCGTGGAATACCGTGCGGTGCCAGATGGGTCAGCGCTGGTCGATGCGAGCGATTTTGGTTTGCGCTCACCTGCGGACACCTTCACTCTCACGATTCAGGCCGGTCAGACCCATGCAACGATCAACTATTCAAACACCCGATTCAATGGTACCGACGAAGTAGACGAAAATTTCACTTTGCAGTTCAGTAATCCCGATGGTGCCGTATTGGCCGGTGGTGAACAAGTTTTGTCAGTGACCGGTGTGTTCCTTGACGATGACGGCTCTGCGCAGGATCGCGCGCTTTTTGTGTCTGATCCAGTCATCCTCGAGGGTGACAGCGGCACCAAGCAAGCCGTGTTCGAGGTGCGGCTGTCGGAGGCTTTTACCAGCGACATCACGTTGGATTATACGACTGCTGATGATACCGCTACGGCTGGCAGCGACTATACTGCCACCTCGGGCAGTGTTACTTTCATCGCCGGTCAGACAGTGGCGGCAATCGCGGTGGATGTTGCCGGCGACTTTGACGTCGAAAGCGCAGAGACCTTCTTTCTCCGGCTGGAATCAGCGGATCCCATCTTTGGTAACGACGACAATGTCGGGATCGCGCGGATCCTCAATAATGACACGCCAAATGAGGACCCCAACGCCTACGCCGACAGCTATGAGGTCGATGAAAATGATCGTCTGACGATTAGCAGTCCTGGCGTGCTGGACAACGACACAGATGACGGCGTCCTGGAGCGGGCGACCGTGGTTACGGATGTGGAAAATGGCACGCTCGTGCTCAACACAGACGGCTCGTTCGTCTATACGCCGGATCCGGATTTCAACGGGAGTGACAGTTTTGTCTACCGCGCCACGGACAACCGCAGCGGAACAGACGACGCAATGGTCAGCATCACGGTTAACAGCACCAATCAGGCTCCCAACGGTATTGCACTGAGTTCTGTCTCTGTCGAGGAAAACGCCGGCGCAAATGCGGAGATCGGTGATTTGTCAGCGACAGATCCTGATAATGATGCGCTGTTATTCACGTTGAGCAATGATGCTGGCGGTCGGTTCAAGGTGGAAGGGAACGTCCTTCAGGCCGTGAGCGGCCTTGATTACGAGGCTGCGTCGAGCTACGCGATCGAGGTTGTTGCGCGTGATCCGGATGGGGCGGAGACTTCAGAAACCTTTACCATCAACGTAATTAACGATCCTGCCGACGATAGTGTGAATTTGACCGGCGATGCCGGTCCCAATCGCCTCGAGGGCACGGCGCTCAACGACGTGCTATCCGGTTTGGGCGGGAATGATACGCTGTTCGGCCTTGCTGGCGATGACACGTTGAACGGAGGTGATGGTACTGACAATCTGGTGGGTGGCGATGGCAACGATTTGCTCACGGGTGGTGAAAGCGAGAATGACCGGCGCGACAATATCTTCGGCGGTAGTGGCAATGACACAATTTTCGGCGGTTACGGCAACGACGAAGTGCGCGGAGATGCGGGCGATGACGTCGTATCAGGAGGCTTTGGCGCCGACACAGTGATCGGAGGTACTGGCAATGATAGCATTACCGGTTCGGCACTCGCTGATTTGTTGTTCGGCTCGGACGGCGATGATTTTATCAATGGCGGTTTCGGGTACGATCAGGTCAATGGTGGAGATGGCGCAGACAGTTTCTTCCACCTAGGCATTGCCGACCACGGATCCGACTGGATTCAGGACTACAATGCTGCCGAGGGCGATGTTCTTGTGTTTGGCAACGCTGACGCGACACGCGCCCAATTCCAGATCAATGTGACTACGACCCCTAATGCAGGAGCCGACGACGTTGAGGAAGCCTTCGTGATTTACCGCCCCACAGGCCAGATCATATGGGCGCTGGTCGACGGCAACGGTCAGGACGAGATCAACCTTCGGATCGGTAGCGAAGTCTTCGACCTGACAATGTGAGGTTCCGGGAGGGGCTGCAACGTCCCTCTCCTTATTGCAAGCGCAAGTCCCCAAAACCGATCGGTGGGTTGGCTATTGACCTGCCCCCGGTCGTCTCTCATTCTTAACGAGAGGCCTTGGGTTTGATAGTCGGCGGTTTCGGGTGTGGAAAGCGCGCCGATAAAGATGCCATCAAACTGGACCTGTCGCGCTTTTTGTACCGCCACAAGTGCTCGTTTAGGCCACATTTCGCTCGAAGGCGTCAGGGCTTTTCCAGCTCGGTGCTGAGTGTCGGCGGCGCGGATTGTAGAAGCCATTGATGTATTCGAAGATGGCCATTTCAGCCTTGCGGCGTGTTTTCCGAGGGTGCCGCCAAATAAGTTCTGCTTTGATGGTTTTGAAGAAGGTCTCAACAGCCGCATTATCGTAGCAATTACTTTTGCCAGACATCGATACCTTGAACCCATGCTGGCGCAGGATTTTCTGATAATCATGAGAACAGTATTGTGACCCGCGATCCGTGTGATGAATGCAGCCTGTGGGGGACGAACGGAATGCGATGGCCATGTTTAATGCACGGATCACCAAATCGCGCCTTATGCTGTTGCTGACCGCCCAGCCGATGATGCGAGGGGAACGCAAGTCTAGGGTCACAGCCAAGTAAAGCCAGTTTTCACGGGTCCAGTCATAGCTGATATCACCGGCCCATTTCTGGTTTGGCGCTTCTGCCATGAAGTCACGATCCAGCAGGTTCGGCGCGATATTGAACTTATAATCACTGTCTGCCGTCACCTTGTGCTTACGTGTTTCGACTGCTGATATGCCGTTCTGGCGCATCAATCTGCCAACGCGCCTGTGGCCAATATCCAGTCCAATTTTCTTCAGCTTTTCGGTCATTCGTGAGCGACCATAGCTGCCCAAACTAAGCCATGATTTTTTCTCATATGCGCCAGAGTGACCAAGTCATACCGCTGTCGGCGGCTGGCTGGACGGGTGCGCCAAGCCCGCAACCCACGCGAGCTGACACCGACAACATTGCACAGGCGATTGGCCGAGAATTTATCTCGACGTTCTTCGATGCACCTAAACCTCATTGCGTTAGGTCTGCGAAGAACTGGGTGGCGTTTTTAGGATGTCCCGCGCCTCCGCTGGACCGGCTGGAGAGCCGAACGCGTGCATCACCGATCCTTGCCATTTTATCAGAGGCATCGACCACCAAAGTCGAGCCGCCCGTACCAGAGCGCAACGCGATGGCGCGGATGCGGCCCGCGCCGTGTCACCGGCAAGCCGCTTCTTCCCAGCATTCATGAAGCCCTTGAATTACTTGTAATAGATGCTCTGTGATATGCCCCCACGACGGCACAGTTCGGCAATGCTGTCCTCGCCGCGCAGCCCATCAAAAACAATCCGGATCTTTTCTCCAGATGAATAATGCTTGCGCGTTGCACGCTTGATGTCTTTGACGATCTTCTCGCATGGGCCCTTCGTTGTCTTTCTCATCGTCCACTCCTTGGTGGTTACGATGAGTAACAAACCCTCTCTTCGCAAATGACCCTATTTGGACCCACAAGCGCTGACGTCAGATAAAGCCTTGACCTTCCACCTGCTGGAACACGTATCGTTCGCTCTAAAATGACTGAGAGGCAGATGCAGTGACGAAGTTCATAATAACAGCGGCAGTGATTATCACAGTGCTGGGCGTCGGGGTGACCTACTTGCCTCTCGGGGGGGGTAAGTCAGCTGAAAATTCGGTTGGCTCTGATGCTGGGGCCGAGATCGTCAGTGTCACGCTACCCGACGCTTTGACGCAAAATGCGCAGATCGGGCAGCGGGCCTATGATGCAAACTGTGCCTCGTGTCACGGGATTAACGCGGCAGGGCAGGAGGGTATCGCACCTCCGCTTGTTCACATCATTTATGAGCCAAGCCACCATGCGGACGAAAGTTTCCAGCGGGCCGTGTCATTTGGCGTGCGCGCGCATCACTGGCCCTTCGGCGACATGCCGGCGGTCGAGGGGCTGACGCGCGGTGATGTCACCTTGATCACTGCCTACATTCGAGAATTGCAACGCGCCAACGGAATCAACTGATAGCTTATGAGTAAATGAGAATGAAAAATAGACTGCTTGCGCTGGGGGCAGCGAACAAGCCGCGGTTTATTCCGGCGCTCAAAGTGGGCGATCCGCATGCCGCAGGGCATCTGTCGCGCTCCCTTTCCATCGAAGGGGGGCGTGATCCCGACTGTGCTGGCTGTTACAGCAGTTCTGTCATCCAAAATCGCTTTGCCGACATGAGGTTTACATGAAGAGACGGAGTTTTTTGGCTTCCACCAGCGCGCTCGCATTTCTCCCAGGCGCGGTTTTTGCGATGGGGGAGATGTTGCGATTGAAAGCCGAAACGGTTGTGCAGCAGGTCTTGCCCGAGGGCAAAGGGACGACTGCGATGCTGGGTTTCAACGGCGCGATGCCCGGGCCCGAGCTGCGCCTGCGCCGCGGTATTCGGGCTGAGGTGGAGGTTGAGAATGGGCTTGAGGAGGGCACCGCCGTTCACTGGCATGGTATACGACTGGAAAACAGGATGGATGGTGTGCCCGTACTCACGCAGGAGTTGATCCAGCCGGCCGCGCGGATGACCTACAGTTTTGTGCCGCCGGATTCCGGAACATACTGGTATCATTCGCATTATATCTCGCACGAGCAAGTCGCACGCGGCATGATGGGGGCGCTGATCATCGAGGATGATGTGCCGCCGGACGTGGATCATGACATTACTGTGCTGTTCGCGGATTGGAGGCTGGAGGAGGACGGCGGCCTCGTTGACGAGTATGCTGACATGCACAGTGTTGCCCATGGCGGTTATCTGGGGAATTTTGCGCGGGGGTTTTTGTCCCAATCGCAGGTCAGTATCGGGGACCGCATACGCCTTCGGCTTATCAATGGGGCTACAAACAGGATATTTCCATTGCAAATAAGCGGGGCTTCGGGATCCATTATGGCGCTCGACGGTATGGCGTTGGCCGCGCCGCGCGCTTTGACAGCTATAACACTGGCCCCCGCACAACGTGCTGATGTGATCGTGGATGTTCAGGCGGATATCGCCTTTGATCTGTTGGTGCGGGATGGTTCGTTCCGTCTGGCCGATCTTGCAGCCGTGGGAGTGAATGCCGACAGAAAGCCAGGCCCGATTGCGGCGCTTGCTGCGCCGGATTTACCCAAACCGGACACGCCGACACAGCATCTGACCCTGACCATGATGGGGGGTGCCATGGGCGGGCGGCACGGGGGTGACAACACTTGGGCCTTCAATAACGTCTCCGATCTGCAGCCGGAGCCGTTCGGCGCGTTCCAGCGGGGCGAGACGGTCCGGATCACGCTGGTCAACGATACCTCCTTTCCGCATGGCATCCATTTGCATGGCCATCACTTCTACGAGGTAGATGCAGACGGAGCCCTTGGGGATCTGCGCGACACCACGCTGGTGGATGCGCGCGCCAGCCGCGATGTAATCTGTGTCTTTGACAATCCAGGCAAATGGTTACTGCACTGTCATATGCTGAGCCACGCAGTAGGAGGCATGCGCACATGGATTACTGTCGCATGAGAATGCTGCCGCTGGTTTTCATGGTTTGCGCAAGCGCTGCAAATGCTGATCACGAATTGGAGGGGCGCGACATCGCGGCAGGTGCCATGCTCTATGCTGCGAACTGCGCCACCTGCCATGGGGTGAATTTGGAAGGGCAGCCGGATTGGCGCTCTACCGGAGAGGACGGCGTTCTTTCCGCACCGCCGCATGATGCGTCTGGCCATACATGGCATCACGATAATGCAATGTTGTTTGATTATACCAAGCAGGGCGGGCAGGCGGCTTTGGCCGCGATGGGTGTGAGTGGATTCAACAGCGGCATGCCTGCCTTTGAGGGCATAATTTCGGATGACGGGATATGGGATATCCTCGCCTATATCCGCTCTACCTGGCCCGAGCGGCAGCGTGATGTTCAGGCTGGTCGAAACCCGCCACATTAAAACCACGAAGATTAAATACACATCAGCCCTTGACCCTCCAGTTACTGGAAGCCCTATCTGTGGGGAATACCAGATCAGGAGCCTCACCATGAGCAGCGAAAATTCGACCACCTTCCATGTCAGCGAGATGTCCTGCGCCTCTTGTGTTGGGCGGGTAGAAAAAGCGTTGCTGGCCGTGCCGGGGGTGCAAATGGCATCGGTAAACCTTGCAGCAGAGACAGCGACAGTCGTGATGGCGGAAGGGTCTGATATGGAGCCTGTCGTTACTGCGCTCAAGGACGCGGGTTACCCTGCGGAGCTTCAAACATACAGATTTTCAATCGAAAATATGTCTTGTGCGTCCTGTGTCGGGCGGGTTGAACGCGCCCTTGGCTCAGTGCCGGGTGTTTTGACGGCTTCAGTAAATCTGGCGCAGGAGCGCGCAACAGTTCAAGCGCTTGGCGTCTCCGCTGTGCAGATTTCACAGGTGGCGAGCGCTGCCGGTTATCCGGCGCGGCTGATCACGGATGAGGGCGACACTGATGACACCCGCGACCGCAAGGCATCAGAGGCTGCCCAGCTCAAGACGATGACACTGCTGGCCGCAGCGTTGACCCTGCCTGTGTTCGTCCTTGAGATGGGCAGTCACCTGATCCCTGCGCTGCACATGTGGATCATGGACACGATGGGCATGGGGCTGAATTGGGTGGTCCAGTTTGTCCTGACGACCCTTGTTCTCGCGATCCCCGGACGGCAATTCTATCTCAAAGGGTTTCCCGCGCTGTTCAAAGGTGCGCCCGATATGAATTCCCTTGTCGCTCTTGGCACGTCTGCGGCATGGGGGTTTTCCACTGTCGCATTGTTTGTGCCGATGCTTTTGCCAGAGGGCACGCGCGCAGTTTACTTTGAGGCGGCGGCGGTCATTGTTACCCTTATTTTACTGGGTCGCTTTCTTGAGGCCCGCGCCAAAGGGCGCACAGGGCAGGCGATTGCACGGCTTGTCGGGCTCAAGGCCAAGACGGCTCATGTGGAGCGGAGCGGCGAGATTGTCGAGTTACCAGTCGATGATATCGTCGTCGGTGATCTGGTGCAGGTGCGGCCCGGAGAAAAGATCGCCCTCGACGGGATCGTGGTGCGTGGCGTGTCTTATGTCGATGAGAGCATGATCACCGGAGAACCTGTGCCGACCGAGAAATCCGAAGGCGCTGAGGTTGTCGGTGGCACAGTAAACGGCACTGGCGGGTTGACGTTCCGCGCCACGAAAGTGGGCGCTGACACGATGCTGGCGCAGATCATCCGCATGGTGGAAGAAGCGCAGGGGGCCAAGCTGCCGATACAGGATTTGGTCAACCGGATCACGCTTTGGTTTGTGCCTGCAGTGATGGGCGTTGCGGCGCTGACTTTTGTCGCATGGTTGGTGCTGGGGCCGTCCCCCGCCCTCGGTCTTGCCGTTGTGGCGGCCGTGGCTGTCCTGATCATTGCCTGTCCTTGCGCGATGGGGCTTGCTACCCCCACGTCGATCATGGTGGGCACGGGCCGTGCCGCGGAGCTCGGCGTTTTGTTCCGGCGTGGCGATGCCTTGCAGTCGCTGGGCGATATCGAAACTGTTGCGTTTGATAAAACCGGCACACTGACGCAGGGGCGTCCGGAGTTGACCGATCTAAAGGTGATGGAAGGGTTCCAAGAGAGTGATGTGCTGCGGCTGGTGGCCTCGGTTGAGGCCACATCTGAGCACCCGATCGCTGCTGCGATTGTGCGGCGTGCGCAACAGGAGGGGCTGGCCATCGGCGTTGTCGACGCGTTCCAGTCGTTAACTGGTTACGGTGTCAGCGCCGTAGTTGACGGGCACGAAATCCTCGTCGGAGCCGACCGCCTGATGGTGCGCGAGGGTATCGCGCTTGATGCCGTGCAAGAATTGGGCACAGCGCTGGGAGAGGCGGGAAAGACCCCGCTCTATGCTGCAATTGACGGGCGTTTGGCCGCAATCATTGCAGTATCTGACCCCATCAAACCTAGCACGGCGCAGGCAATCGAGGCGCTGCACGCGCTGGGTCTCAAGGTTGCGATGATCACAGGTGATAATCAGGCCACGGCGGAAGCAATAGCCGCACAGCTGGGCATTGATGCGGTCGTTGCCGAGGTCCTGCCTGAAGGCAAGGTGGAGGCGCTACAACATCTGCAAGCGGGGGGGCGCAAGCTGGCCTTTGTCGGGGATGGTATTAATGATGCGCCCGCCTTGGCTCATGCGGACGTGGGAGTAGCCATCGGCACCGGCACCGATGTGGCGATCGAGGCTGCGGACGTGGTGCTAATGTCTGGTGACCTGAACGGGGTTGTGAACGCACTGCATGTGAGCAAACACACAATGCGCAACATCCGCCAGAACCTGTTCTGGGCTTTCGGTTATAATGCATTGCTGATCCCAGTGGCGGCAGGGGTGTTCTATCCGCTTTCGGGCTTGATGCTGTCGCCCGCACTGGCTGCTGGGGCGATGGCGCTCTCGAGCGTGTTTGTGCTGTCCAATGCGCTGCGGCTGCGGTGGATCGCCCCTGCTGCTGCGGAAGATCAAACAACACGCACTGATACTGGCAAGCTTGTGCCCGCGGCAGCAGAATAGGAGAGCGGTGATGAATATCGGCGAAGTTGCAAAGAAATCAGGCTTACCTGCTAAAACCATAAGGTATTATGAGGATATTGGCCTGATCACACCATTGCGTGACACAAACGGCTACCGCAGTTTTCGCGACAGCGACATGCACAAGCTGGCGTTTCTGGGCCGCTCCCGGGCGCTGGGGTTTACCATTGAAGATTGCCGCAACCTTCTGGCGCTGTGGGATGATCAGGACCGCGCAAGCGCCGATGTGCGTGCCATTGCGAAGGAACATCTGGAGCAAATCGAGCGTAAGATCGCGGACCTCATAGCTATTCGCGATACGCTTTCCCACTTGGTGCAGACATGCGCCGGTGACGGCCGTCCAGACTGCCCGATCCTTGCGAAGCTGGAGAAATTTCCGACATAATTATGGAACCCTCCAGCGCTGGAGGCTGGTTTACCCCCTGAAAACGAAATTAATCGGGGAGTGTTTCCATGTCTTACATGCGTTTTTTCTCAATGATCATCACATCAACGGTGGTCATGTTCGGTTTGATGTATCTTAACACCTACGCGCTCGGACACGTCTTTTTCAGCGAGACACGCAGCTACATGGCGCTTTATATGGGCGCAGTAATGGCAGCTATCATGCTGGCGTTTATGTTGGGTATGCATACCAACCGCGCCGCGAACATGGCGATATTTGTCGGCAGCGCGCTGGTCTTTGGTCTCGCGCTGTTTGCCGTGCGCAGTCAAACTACGGTCGATGACACATCCTGGATGCGCGCGATGATCCCACACCACTCCATCGCAATTCTCACCTCGGAGCGGGCAAATATCACGGACCCGCGTGTGCGCAAGCTGGCCGATGACATTATTGAGGCGCAGCGTTTGGAGATTTCCGAGATGAAAGCGCTGATCATCGATCTGGAAGGCGGCCCCGCTGCAACACCAGAAATTGACGGAAAATGAAGGCGATGGATATGCCATGCATTAAAGATTTCAGAACCGCTTAACTCTGCCGGATCGCAACCCGGACCACACATGCTCCTACGGCCGGAAATTCAAAGACCTGTTGGAGCGGCAGGGGTTGGAGGTCGAGGATCACCCATCGCAGACCCGCGAACAACTGATGCGTTAAAGAAAAGGTATGAAGTTGTGACGCTGCCCCAGATGTTTGTCGAGGGGGAACGCGTTGGCGGATATTAGGATCTGCGCATTTAATTCGATCCGAAAAAACCGAAAGTGAAATAGACCGAAACCTGATATCAACCGGTCATTACGGTGGCCGGCTTGATAGTGTTTGGTCTGTCATGGTATAATTTTGAGATTATCTTCACCTGGCGCGCGTTTGAATGGTTGATCTCGATCTCGATCTCGATCTCGATGTGCTTTGGCCGTTCAAGAGCTGCAAGATATCGAGAGTTTTTCTGAAATGTTTGTCAAATATGACCTGCTGGCGCAGGGCTGGGTGCCCTATAGCGAGGTTGATCCCTTCAGTGAGACATTTGCCGGTATCGCCATGACCGCAAACGCGCTGTTGTGGCTGGCGGCCCCTGTCGCAACTATCATCGGCGAAATCGGGGCGACTTCGGTCATCAAGGCAGTCTTATCGCCAACGCGAGCTGAAATGCGCCGGCGTGGGCGGCAGCAGCAACGTGCCGCTCGGCTTTATCTCGTTGACTGAATATCTGAAGATGCTGGGAAGGCGGTGGGTAGATGCTGGCGTGGATGTTTTGAGGTATATCGGTCTAAGTGCCTGCGGTCGGCGTATCCACGTTTGTAACACGAAAAAGTTGGAAACCTTCCTGCGCTGGATGGATTGACAGGAGGGAGCGAGTTGCCCACACGAAAGAGATGAGTATGCTTAATCCCATATACGCGATGATGAAAACGATGGCTTGCGCTACGTTCGTCTTTGCTTTGTTGCTCCTTCCGCCCTCCGCTGCCCATGCATCCGCATCCATGCATGGTGGCCATCATTCTGCTGTCGAGACCATGACAGTTGGTGCTGATCACCAATCACATGATATGTCGCAGGTTGCTAAAGTAGCTGGGAAATGTGGGGCTGTGGACAGTGCCGAAGGGCAAGACCACGAGGCGGGTAAATGCTGTAGCGGTATTTGCAGTTCAGTAGTTCTTAATGAGACGGCCACTGTGTTTGTGGTTCATACCATTGCTGGCCGTTATATCCCCCTTCAAGCTCAGGCGCGCTCGACCGAGCCTTCAGGCTTTCTACGCCCTCCCCAATTTCTGATCTGATCATAGGCTCTTAACAGGGCCTTCGTTTCGCGTGCCTTGCACGCGGTTCCGAAGTTCATCAGTCAGGCACGATCCATGAAAATTCAACTACTTTTGGGGGCTTCGGCCCTCGCTCTTGGCGCTTGCGCGCAAGAACTCAAGCCTTTGCCCTATACGGCGACGCCATTGCCCGTCGTTTCCGCACAACAAGCCGTTACGAACGCGGCCGTTGTGTCGCCTGTGAGGTATCAAGATCCCCTCGCCGGATACACTTATCGCGGCCCGACCGGCCCTCGCGATTGGCGCACAGTCAACGAAGAACAGTCGGAGGGAAATTGATGCGAATTTCTAAATTACCGCTGATTGCAGGTTTCCCGCTGTTTTTGGGGGCGTGCGCTGTGGCAATACCTGGCGCCTATACCGAGCCCAAAGCAGGCTTTGCCAACGTTGCAAGCCAGGTGATACCTGCAATAGGCAAGCGAACTGTGTTCGCCGAAACTCAGGCTGAAAACGAAGCCCTGAAGAAACAAGTTCAAGGGATGGTACATCGGAAGACGATCTCTGCTGATACTGCTGTACAAGTCGCATTGCTCAATAACAAAGGCTTGCAGGCATCATATGCAAATGTAGGCTTATCTGCTGCTGAAGCATGGCAGCAATCCACTCCTGAAAACCCGGTCGTATCTGTTGGGATCCTTGGTATCGGAGCTGCAGAGTTGGGATTGTACCGCGCGATTGAGAGCATGATTGCCGTCAACATTCTGGATGCCCAGACGCGTAAGCAGCGCAGGGCGCTGGCAGATGTGAATTTTCGTGCGGCCCAATTGGAGGCCGTGAACGACACGCTCACACTTGCCAATCAGACGCGGCAGGCTTGGATCAATGCCGTGGCCGCGTTCGAGACCGCCAACTATCTAAAACGCGCCAAAGCGACTTCTGATGCCGGTTCAGAGCTCGCGCGCAAGCTTGGGGAAACTGGCGCTCTGAACAAAGCAGGGCAGGCCCGAGAGCAGGCGTTCAATGCGGAGCTTGCAGGCCAACTGGCACAAGCACGACTGACCGCGGACCGCGCGAAGGAAGAATTGACGAGGCTTATGGGCCTCTGGGGTACGCAGGTCGATTACTATGTGCCCGATGCGCTGCCATCACTGCCAAAGTCGGTTGGGCAGGTCCGCAATGTGGAGGCGAAGGCACTGCGAAACCGTGTTGACTTGCGCGTAGCCAAGCTGGGTCTCGAAGCACAAGCAGCGGCGTTTGGTTTAACGGATCAAGCGCGGCTGGTTACGGACCTTGAGATCATCGCGGGAGCCGAGTTGGAGCGTGAAGCCGAAGACGGTGATATCGAAACTAAGGTAACCCCACAGATCGAACTCGAGTTTGCGATCCCGATCTATGACACGGGCAAAGCGCGAATGCGCAAGGCGGAGTTGACGTATCTGCAAGCCGCCAACGTTTTGGCGGAACGTGCCGTAAATGTGCGATCCGAGGCGCGTGGTGCCGAGAAATCCTACCACTCCTCTTATAAGATCGCGCGCCATTACCGCGATGTTCTGGTGCCTTTGCGCAAGACCGTCGAGGACGAAGGGCTGCTGTCTTACAACGGCATGATCACCAACACATTCGAGCTGCTGACGGACGTGCGCGAGAAGCTCAGCGCATCGCTGGAAGCTGCAAACGCGAAGCGCGAATTTTATATGGCGCAAGCTGATCTGACCGCTGCCATTTACGGCGGTGGTGCAGGCAGCGGTGGTGCCGGTGTTGAAGGTGCAACTTTGGCCGCCGGCGGCGGCGCAGGACACTGAAAGGAAAGATGATATGTTGAACAGACGTCAATTACTCGGAGCCGGCGCTGCAGGTGCAACGCTTGTCTCTTCCCAAGCTTGGGGCCAGACTTTGAACATGGGTTTGCCCGAAGCGGCGATGATGGATACCGCGGCAACGCAAGTCACCGCGCGGCCCTCATCCGGGGTGGATTACAATCCTGTCGTCACCCTGAATGGCTGGACCCTACCGCACCGCATGAACAACGGGGTGAAGGAATTCCACCTTGTCGCTGAGCCGGTGGAGCGCGAGCTGGCCGATGGTATGGTCGCCCATCTGTGGGGGTACAACGGCCAGTCAACCGGACCGACCATCGAAGCGGTCGAGGGCGACCGCGTGCGCATCTACGTTACAAACAAACTGCCCGAGAATACGAGCGTCCACTGGCACGGCCTCATTCTGCCGTCGGGTATGGACGGTGTGGTCGGCCTTAGCCATCCGGGGATCAAGCCGGGCAAAACCTTTGTCTATGAGTTCGATCTGACCAAATCGGGCACGTTCATGTATCATCCTCACGCGGATGAGATGGTGCAGATGGCGATGGGGATGATGGGCATGTTTGTGGTCCACCCAAAGGATCCGACATTCATGCCTGTGGACCGCGATTTCCTGATCATGCTCAACGCTTTCGACATTGATCCCGGCACTTATGTGCCGCGTATCATGACGATGAACGACTTCAACCTTTGGACATGGAACAGCCGGATTTTCCCCGACATCGACCCGCTGGTGGTGAACAAAGGCGACAAGGTGCGGGTGCGCGTGGGCAACCTGACGATGACAAACCATCCGATCCACATGCACGGGTATGATTTTAAGGTGACCTGCACCGATGGTGGCTGGGTGCCCGAGAGCGCGCAGTGGCCGGAGGTCAGCATCGACATTCCCGTGGGAGCCATGCGGGCTTACGAGTTCACGGCAGATCACTTGGGTGATTGGGCCATCCACTGCCACAAATCGCACCATACGATGAATGCGATGGGCCACGACGTGCCGACGTTTATCGGCGTGAACAAAGAACAGCTGACCCAGAAAATGCGGAAGTTCCAGCCAGATTATATGCCGATGGGCACCGCTGGCATGGGCGACATGGGCAAAATGACCATGGAGCTTCCCGATAATACAATTCCGATGATGAATGGCTGGGGGCCCCATGGCCCGATTGAAATGGGCGGCATGTTCTCAGTCGTGAAAGTTCGTGAGGGTATTGAAGCGGACGATTACGAGGATCCCGGCTGGTATGAAAACCCTCCTGGCGAGCAGGCGTATGAGTGGACCGGTGAGCTGCCGGAGTTCGCGTCCAACAACAGCCCCAAGACCATTCTGACACCGAAACCAACGCAAAAGGGCTGAACCGGCCCTTTGTTCAAAACATCAACAAAACTAGAGGAAAAATAGATGAAAAACCTTCTTTTAACAACTGCAATCGCCCTTACTTTTGCCATGCCTACATTTGCTGCCGGCACTCATGACGGTGGCCATGGTGCTGAAAAAACTGCCTCCCACGGCGCTGACGGGCACAGTGACAATCATGCCGAAATGATGATGATCGGAATGCCTGGTGACGCTTCCAAAGTGGACCGGACAATCAACGTGACCATGGTTGAAACCGACGATGGCAAGATGCTCCTTGAGGGTGACGAGATGACCTTCGAAACAGGTGAAACGATCCGGTTTGTCATCGAAAACAAGGGCGAACTGGAGCATGAGTTCGTTTTGGACACGATGGAGCGCAACGCAGCCCACAAGATCGAAATGGCCAAGATGATGATGGAGCATGACGATCCAAACCGCATCACCCTTGATGCGGGAGCCTCTGGTGAGGTGATCTGGACCTTCGCAAATGATGGAACGTTCGAGGCTGCGTGCCTCATTCCGGGTCACTACGAATCCGGCATGTATCGCGCGGTTGCTGTTGGCGAACACGCAATGAAGGCAAGCATGACGATGGCGGCAACGGATGTTCAGGTCGCGCAGGCTGATGTCGAATACACCAAAGGCAAGGTAACAAAAGTCGATGCAAAGGGCGGCAAGGTCACGATTGACCATGGACCTCTGCTGAACCTTGATATGCCTGCCATGAAGATGGTGTTTCGCGCAGACGAGGCGATGATTTCCAAACTGTCCGAAGGGCAGGAGATCGAATTCGTCGCCGAACCGGTAAAGGGCAGGCTGACCGTTACGCAACTTAAGTAATAGGGTCAGGAGGCGATGTGCTTCATCGCCTCCTACCATCGGTTCAAACAGCCCCATGTTTGTGTCAACGCCCCCTCCAAAAAAGCACTGATCTAATGGAGCATGAAATGAAGAGCTTCTTTATGACGCTACTCACGCTGAGCAGCTTGAATATGGCCACGGTGAGCGCGCAGGCAAGCACGCGTGTAGGAGACGAGCCTCATGCCCGCGCATACGACCACCTTGGGCATGTTCCCATAGGCAAGCCGGCATCAGGAAAAGAGACCACCCGCACAATCGAGATCAACATCGAGGAAACGAAAAGCGGCTATATGCTGTTTGACCCTGACGCGATCCACATCAAGGAGGGGGCTGTTGTCCGTTTTGTAATCAATAATTTCGGAGACCTGGATCATGAGTTTTTTCTGGGCTCTTTTGATGAGATCAAAAAGCATCAGCAATGGATGCGTGAGCACCCTGAGATGAAGCATGAAGACCCAAACGCGGTATCGATCCCAAGCGGATCGAGCAAAACGCTGGATTGGAATTTTTCGAGCAAGACCAATCTCGAGTTCGTCTGCTTGGTTCCGGGGCACCGAGAGGCAGGGATGTTTGGCGTCATTATGGTGCATGACCACCTCGCGCCAAAGCAATGAGCCATTCAGAGGTGATCGGGTGTTGGGATGGATACTACATCGCTGTTCATGATTTGGTGCTGTTTTTCGGCTATCCATACGACGATGCAGTGGAGGACTGGGTTTACCCGATCATCCATCTGATTTTCGTTCTGACACCTGCACTGCTTTTGGCTGTCTTGCTTTCCTTCGTGATTCGCAGGCTGATTGAGCGGTCGCGGTGGCTACCGCTTCAAGAACCACAAGTTTCCACCGCAAGAGGTCTTGATCCCAGCCTATTCAACACTGTTCTGAAATACTCTCGCGAGCAGCAAGTATTGATGATCATACTCAGCCTTGTCGCAATGCCGATCATGTATCTCACGCTGTAGCTGCCGAAACAGATCGTAAACAGTGCATTGGAGGCAGATCGCTTTCCGATCACGCTCTTGGGGTATGAATCTGAGCAGGCGACCCTGTTGATGACGTTGTCAGGTCTTCACCTGCTGGCGATCAGTGCGAGCGGTCTGAACAAGTATGTTTTGAATGTCTTCAAAAGGATAAGTCGCAGAGCGGGCTTTGCGGAGGTTTCTTTTACTGGTGTATCGGCAATGGCGCCGCGACCCGAATGCGCGAGACCAGAGCGATATTGTCCCTATCCTCGTTCAAGAGGTTGAACCCATCGGCGGATTTGAAGCAGATGTGCTGACACTACCGGTTCTTCAAGATGGCACACTCGCCACAAAATTATTGTTTATTTTATGCAGGACCCCGTTTTGGGTGCTGCAGCGCTGACCGTTTTACCGATCCAATTGCCCCTCTTTCCCCAGCTACAACGTCGTGTGAACGGATATTCCCGCACCTGAGCAGACTTTACAAGCTTGCACCAGCTTGGGACTTAATATCAGTTCAATTGGACACTTTAGGTTCCCCCATTGTTGAGAATTAATTTATTGCTCTTTTAAATTCAACAGGCTAGACAATCATAGCTCAGCAAAATATCGGAATTTTCCTATGCCTCATCCCGTGGACACCTACGTTGGCCATAGACTTAAGCTGCTTCGCAAACGCTGCAACTTTTCTCAAACAGATCTCGGAAATAAACTCGGCATCTCATTTCAACAGGTTCAAAAATATGAGACCGGTTCTAACCGTATTTCCGCCAGCCGACTCTTTGAATTGGCGCAGTTTTTGAATGTAACACCTGGATATTTCTTTGACGGAATCCACACGGAAAATAATCGTGAAAAGCAGCAGACTTCAGACGAAACGTTTGTGGCTGCACTTTCCCAAGTTGAAGGCGAGAGTACCAAAGAGGGGGTCCTCAAGTTTAATCCGGGTTTCTCGAGTGAAGATAGCAAAACACGCGAAGAATGATGGTTGCTACTTTTCAATTTGCGGACTCTATGGGGTAGTCTACGCGCCGTGATAACACGGCACTTGGTGTAGCACGTCTGAACAGACTGACGATGTATACAGCTTAAGTGAGCAGCTTTGAAGACTTCAGCAAAGCGCTAAGTCGAAGCGCATCAGTGAGCTCTAACTGAGTAGCAGCGTCCGCTATCTGTTCCTGACAATACTCCCGCAGCAACGCTTCGGTGTTTTGACCAAGACCGGATGATGCAACCTGAGCATACTCAAGCTCAAGGCTTTGACCCGTTTTCGCACCATCAGACAGCATCTCTGCCCGCTCTGAATCTACGAACACAGATCCTTCTATTCCTGCGAACTGTCGGGTCCGCTGAATACGGTCATCTGTACAATCAAGAAGTGCGGCCATGGCGCTGACTTTGCCCATTGGAGTAGTTTTGCCGACGTATCCGTAAGGGGCGCAATCAGAACGTTTTAGAACACGGTTCATCACCGGATCGATAACGGTAACAATATCTGAAATACCGGAGTCGCGCGCATACTCCAGCGACGCTGTCATGAGCTCGCATGTTGCATAGCTGATCGAGCCATGAACTTTGCCACGACCCAGAATTTCCGTATCCACACAAAACCGTGTAGATTCCCAAAGAGTAGAGCTTCTCAGCGGCGGTTCCCCATCCAAAATAGATGAAAACACGTCCGACAACATATGCGGGCCGGTAGTTTGCAGCGCGCGAACACAAGATACGACGTTATCGTCGTCATCAACGCCTATAACGTAAGCCGGATCAAGCGCATCGAACTGGTCAATTTCGCGTCCGTTTTGTATGTGTACTTCCCAGCCAAGCCGCTGTCCGAACACGCGCGCGCGAAGTTCAAACATTTTGTCTAGAAGACTTGAGTAGCGGTGCCGGTTTGTACCATCGATAACTATAATCATTTCGGTCTTCTCCTTTTGAGAGAAGTGTCATCTATATTTTAAAGCGATACTATTGTGGAAATCCCGTAGACGTCTGCTTAACCTGGAAATATCAATCTGCTTCCTATGGCACGCCCGACCGCTTGTGCAGTGGTAAGTGCCGAGAGTTTACTTCTGCTCGATCTCAAATGCACTTCTACTGTTCGGTTTGAAATTGATAAGATATCAGCGATATCCTGTTGCGATTTGCCCGCTGCGATCCACTGCAAAATCTCTATTTCTCGCGCCGATAGAAGCGGCTGCATCAACTTCTTACTCAACACATTGGTATGCATTACGTGGTCATGGAGATGCACTGCTGTGATCTGTAGATTACCTAGTATTTTCTTTTTCAGCAGTTGCCATTCTCTGTCAGGGCAATCACGAGTAACACTAAAGAGACCAATGTCCCCGAACGGTCCTCTCACAGGGATAGTAAGACCTTGTTCAGAAATACAAAAATCATTCGCCGCTCGAAAAATAGTTTTGAAAGACTGGTCATCACGTAGACGTTGCCAGTCAACAGGTGCGATACTGCGCGCTCCCATCAGCAATGTCGGATCTTTATGCTCAAATCCCTTTTTCACATAATGGACTTGCCATTCATCCGGGTAGTTAACGAAGCCATGTACCTTGTTCGCGACGGGATCAATTCCTGCATATGCAGCAAAATCAAGTTCGTATTCTTCGCAAACGGAATCGAGCAACTCTCTAAAGTTGTGCTGAGGAAAGGGAGACTTGCTCAAATCTATGACAGACATTGTTTAGCTATGCCCGTTTGCGAGCAATGCTGCAAGGTTCTTACAGCGCATTCAGCGAACTGCTCCCTGCTCCTTTTCAGCAAGTCTGTGACTTCGCACCTATAAAACCTGAAGCTTCCCGAGACTTGTAACGAATTTTTACACAGGCCTGCTCAAACCAGGATGTACCCTCGCCTCAAAGCCGACCTCTGAACGATGTGCAGTGAGCCGATTCTGTTGAAATACACGGTGTTGCTGGCGCAGAAAGTCGCGTCTTGAAATGTGCGCGAACGCCTTCCGTATCAGGCTTTGCACGTTTGCTGCGGTGCAGGAAAGGTTTTGTCTGATTTGCGGAGGTCTTGGGCAGTTGCAGCGAGGCGAAATTCGTCATTTTTCTCACATGGGCCACGTAGTCGGAGCCGCCCCAACCCGAGAATGCGTTTGAGATGGGCGACGAGCATTTCCACCTTCTTTCTGAGCTGCATCGAGATCACATATTGTCTGGTCTAGGGAATATCACGTTCCACTTGACGGGCGTCTTCGTGCTCCTCGAGGGTGATAGAACGAAAGTCGCCGTTTGGGCCGCCTCTTGCTTTTGAAGGGCAGGCTTGCACGTCAGTTTCAAAGCGCGATATTTGGCGACGCATTTGCGGTCCGGTCCTCTTTGGACCTGTCGCGGTTTGGTGCCGCTCCTTTGATAGCATTTACTGCAACAAAGGAGATGAACTATGGGACTGAAGCGCACTATGGAATTCCGCAAGGATGCGGTGCGCATTGCGCTAACCAGTGGGTTGACGCGCAAACAGGTGGCTGACGATCTGGGTGTCGGGATGTCGACGCTGAACAATTGGATCACGGCACACCGAGACACGGATGTGGTGTCGAAAGAGGATCTGAGCCCTGCCCAAGAGAATGATCGACTTCGACGTGAGATCCGGCTCCTCAAGGAGGAGAGGGAAATCCTAAAAAAGGCCACCCAGTTTTTCGCGGGCCTAAAGCAATGAGATCTAGGTTTATTGGAGAACACAGAGCCCGCTTTCCAGCTAATCACTTGTGCGATGACGTTGGCGTCAGCGCACGCTGGCCGCTCGGCTTGTCGGCAACCCCACAGTGTGTGGTGGGTTTCAAACAGCGACGGCCTCTTGCGATAATGACTTGTGAGGCTCCGCTGTGGCCAAGGTCGTCTCTGAGCAGGCAATCACTAAGTGATCAGAAGGTCTGCGATGCGGACAAAGTTGCCGTTCAGATTTATGCTGCTTCCTGCTAATGAATGACAAACAAGTTTGCAGTGAAAGACAGGTTATCAGAATGTCAGGCGTAAATTCGGTGCGGTCAGGGCAATGTGCTTGTGGAGCAGTAACCTTTTCTGTTCGTGCGCCAAATACCTATGGCGCATGCCATTGCCGAATGTGTCGTCGTTGGTGTGGAGGAGTTTGGATGGGCATTGTCTGCGACGAAATTATAGAAATAGGAGGTGACATTACTCATTGGAAATCTTCCAAAATTGGATCGCGCGGGTCCTGCAAACGGTGCGGATCGTCAATTTGGTACAAACCGTGTCACTCCAAAAAATACACTTTTGGCCAAGGTCTCTTCAACGATCAGGAAGATTGGACGTTGACCCGAGAAATATTCTGCGAAGACAAACCTATCCACTATGCGTTTACGCAGGACCGACAGGTTCCATTAACCGGATTGGGAACTTTGGTAGCCCTACTTTCAGGAAGGCTTCCAAAGTAGGTCCGGGCTTAAAAACTGACCTTAGCCGCGCATGGAATATTTGTGGAAGTATGCCGGCAAGGACCAAGATGGTTTCGAAGCAGGCGCACTGTTGTTTCTCGAGAAGGGATTTTGCGGGCTTTTCTATGGACCACTTCTTCGGTCTGATACGAAAAAACAGCCGCAGCCTGTAAACCAAGCTGTAAACTAACACCTGAGTTCGGTGTAGATATCGCCTAAGTCATTGAAATTATTTGGAGGCGAGTATCGGAATCGAACCGGTGTACACGGATTTGCAATCCGGAAAATTTCGTTGATTTAACAGGGAGAAATTGTAAACGGACTTGTTTCGTTCACGGTCACTTTTCAATAGGTTACGAGGCCGAGGTAAACGGTTTTTCGCAGGCCAAAAGGGAAAGAAAAACCGCTGAGGGGGCGGCCACCCACCTCAACGGCATAGAAGAGTTTTTCTACCCTAATCACTACGCGAATTTCGGGCTGACCTCAAGCCAGTTGGTGGTGCGATTATGAGTTGGCGTATCGCAAATGAATGCGCAGAGCGCCGCTTTGGCAGTGCCGCGCGCAAACAGATCATTATGTTTCTTGCAGATAAGGCGAGCGATGACGGCTCGGGTATCTGGTGCTCCAAAGGAACGATCCAACGCCACACAGAGCTTAGCGAGAGCACCGTCAAACGCACCATCATCGACTTCCTGCGGGAAGGCATTTTGATCGAGACGGGGCGGCGGCACTGCAAGAACGGCTACACCGTCATCTACCGGATTGTTCTCGAACGCGTGGCTTCGATGGAAACCACTGCGGAACCCGATATCATGACGGGGTTCACAGTGGACCCCGTCCAGCCTGACCCCGGTGCGGGGTCCACTGTGACCGGGGTACGGGGTTCACGGTGGACCCCAAACCATCCTAAAACCATCCATAAACCACCTACGCGCAGGCGCGAGGCGTCGGCGGAGGTTGAAGATCCTGAATCTGAGAAGATCTTGGCGGCCTATCCCGAGGACAGGATCCGAGACCGGCGGACCAGTCTTTGTCTGATCGCAGCGGCGGTGAAGGCCGGAGTAAAGCCCGATGACTTGCTGGAGGCGGTCAAAATCTATGCGGAGGAGGGTGAGGGCTACACGCGGAGAAAGGTCTGTTTCTCAGATAACTGGTTCAAGATGCGTCGATGGGAGAAGGGGCTTGCCCAGATATGGGCCGACCGCGAGAAGGCACGAGAAGCCGAAGCCAAAGGTCGCGCCAGCCTTGCCGAGTGGATCCACGAGCGACATCCCCTGTGCCGCCATATTACCAACCGGCAGATCGAGGACTTGATCGCGTCAAAGCTGGTGACGCCTGAGCAGGTGCGCGCGGCGGGGCTGCGAGCGTGAGAAGGAGCGTGTGAAAATGCGTTTCTTGCGCATATTTTCTGCGACCGCATTGGCGATACAATCGTCATTCGAATTTAAGATGCCAAGACCCCAAGTTTGTTTTATGCCATGTTCAGCGGACTTCGTTTCGCCGGTGAAAAAAGGCTCGGTTACGGGACCGGTGTTCAGGATTTCAGCAAATGGGTCTTCAACCGTTTCTTGCGGTTCCAGAATTTCTTGAGTCTTCTTCGCCTTGCGATCAGCCATCGCGGAAGTAACCTCATTGAGGTCAGCAAGCTCAGACAATCGGACTCTGCGCCGATTTCCGTTGTTGTCGCGTCTAGTGACGACGCGAAGATTTTCCGGTCTATTGTCAGATGGATCATGGTTGATGTGGTCCACATCGAAGTCCCTCGGTACCCACTTGCCAATAGTTACAGCCACAATGAACCGATGTGTCAGGATCGATTTCTCTCCGTCTTTAAATCAGAGATAATCATGTCCCTCGGGGCTTTTACTGCCATTCGGTTTTTCGCCAAACACAGTCCCAGCGGGGTAGCCGAATTCATTGCCATCAATCACGTCGCTTAAATCCGGATATTCAATTTCATGAGGATGCGACGTTTCATATTCTTGGGCCAGAACGGACTTCACGTACTCAACGTCTTGCATCTGAATTTTCTCCGAATTGGCTTGCAGTAATTTCTCAAAGTCATGAACTCAACTTAGGTGTCGTAATCTCCCGTTGCCAGCGACGCCTTGAGATTTCTTCGAGCTGGAAAAAAGACACGTAGTCTCCTGAGGCTGGGCAGACAATACTTGCTCGGTTTGGGGATTTTGCGCTGGATACCTAGGGCAGGACGGTGATGTGGCGGTTTTAAGGCAGAATGGCAGAGGCCGGGGGCGACAGCTTTCGAGCGCGAGGAAACGGATTTGTTGCGAACCTGAATGTAGATCGACTATTACGCCATGGCGTAAAAAGTAGATATTTACGTTGCAGCGTAATTTATTCTGATTTACGCTGTGCCGCAAAAGGAGCAGTATCATGGACCTCACAGCACGAACGGCCGAGCAGATCGGCGAGGCACTTCGCCGGACGCGCAAAGCGCGCGGCTGGACCCAAAGCGACATCAGCGCGCGTACGAATTTGCGCGTCGCGACGATTTCGTCGCTTGAGAATGGCGACGCGGGAACCAAGCTCGCCACTGTGCTCGCTGTCATGGCGGCACTTGGGCTTGAGTTCCGATTGGTGGAGCGCGGTGGCTCGCTTGAGATTGAGGATATATTCTGATGGCCAAACACGGGCGTAGCGGCACGATGCAGGTGCTTCTGAACGGGCGATTGGTGGGGGCTTTGCGTCTCGCTGGTTCAGGGGCGATCAGCTTTACCTATGATCCGGACTGGTTGGCATGGGAACATGCCATGCCCATCTCGTTGTCACTGCCTTTGCGCGAAGAGGCGCATCAGGGCGGCCCTGTGATCGCCTACTTGGAAAACCTGCTGCCGGACAATCAGGCGATACGTGAACGCGTTGCCGCACGGGTGCGTGCGGGCGGCACGGACGCGTGGCACATGCTGGAGAAAATCGGGCGCGATTGCGTGGGGGCCTTGCAATTCATCTCAGGTGAGGTTCCAGAGATTGGCGCGCTCGAGGGAGAGCTCGTATCTGAGGCGCAGATTGCGGATATGCTGCGCAACCTTGCAAGCGCTCCGCTCGGCTTGGATGAGGAAAACGACTTCCGCATTTCCATCGCCGGGGCGCAGGAGAAAACGGCGCTGCTGCGCCACGAAGGCGCGTGGATCCGCCCATCGGGGCTCACCCCCACAACCCATATCCTCAAGACCCAGCTTGGCGTCTTGCCTGCAGGGATCGACTTGTCCGACAGCGTCGAGAACGAATTGTTCTGCATGAACCTCTGTCGGGCCATGGGCATGGATGTGGCTGAAGTCGAGATTGCCGACTTCGAGGACGTGCGGAGCCTTGTTGTGACCCGGTTCGATCGGCGCTGGACCAAAGATGGCCGGTTGATCCGCCTCCCGCAGGAAGACTTTTGCCAGGCGCTCACAGTTCCACCCAGCCAGAAATACCAAATGGATGGCGGGCCGGGGATCACTGAAGGGATCCGGTTGTTGACTGGTAGTGATGACCCTGAAGCAGATCAGCGTGCCTTCTTCCGCGCGCAGGTGCTGTTTTGGCTTTTGGGAGCGACGGACGGGCACGCCAAGAACTTCAGCATTGCATTGCGCCCCGGAGGTTTTCGCATGACTCCGCTTTATGATGTGCTGAGCGCCCAGAAAGCCGTGGATGACGGTCAAATCCGTCAGAACCGGATGCGCCTCGCGATGGCCGTCGACGGACACTACCGGATCAACGAGGTGGTGCCGCGTCATTTCCCGCAGGCTGCAAAGGCGGCTGGTTTTGGTGTGGTGCTGGCTGAAGAAGTCTTGTCGGACATCGCGGCAAAACTTGAACCCGCCTTGGACAAGACACTCGCAGACTTGCCGTATGGGTTCCCACAGCCATTGGCGGAAGCCATTGCCGCTGGCATACGACGTCGGGCGATTGCCTTTCATGCCGTATGATCCGCAGATCATGTTTCCGATTTATGATCGGTAGATCATATCGAGTGGCATGTTGAGTTCCTGCAACAAAACGTGTGTGGATCCAGGGAACGCCGCAATTGTTAGGTCGCAGGGGCGTCACTCTATTCGATGCATCGGATTTTCCATGTGGATGGACGCCAAAGCGGACATTAAGTTGAATTGCAGCGAATAACTGCCAAGAGCCCATTCTGTAAATTCAGTTTTCCTGCTGCTTGCGCTCGCAGCGTGGAAAATGTTGCATCAGCGTAAGATTAGGTGCTGCCGCGCAGCGGGAATACCAGCCATTCGTGCAGAGCGCAGCAAGGATCAAAGGTCGAATTCACAGATTGCGGGACAAAGTAAGCTTTCGCTGCAGTTGTGCCAATGACGGCTTAGGCGATTCAGTGAAACGTGGTAGAATCGCAATTCACAAATTGAAAATGGTTGCTTGTCATGAATAACGATGAGAAAATTTCCGCCCATTATTGCCACGGCAACCTGCTAACTGCGATTAAAGCGGG
>NZ_JAPMLP010000016.1 GCF_026410285.1 Sulfitobacter sp. F26169L
TACAAAACGGTCATGTTTCCAGCGTAAGCGATCAAAGGTGGCTTGATGCATCCCCTTGGGCCTGTTCCAAGGTTCCGCGCCATTAAGTATTCCAGCTTCCCAGCCCATTTTGTCGCGGATACGGTCTGCCCGTCGTGCTGCACGATCCCCCGGCTTTTCACGCTGAGAAGGATAGGCCAGCCGATAGCAATGGCGGCACGCAAAGATTGCCCCGCCGTAGAGCACCGCAACCCGCCGACCGCATCCACGGGCAGGGCAGAGGAACCAATGCCGCTCACCGCCCATGTGGCAGGGCGTGGTATCGAGATGGACTGGATAGCTTTCATCCTGCCATTCCCCGCCTCGATCCCGCTGGCGATAGTCTAGGATCACGCGACCAGATTCAGACCTGACATTGATCGAGCCGGTAACTTCGCTACCACGGGACCACGTAATGCGACGGCTTACCCCTGAGGACAAAAGCCCCTCACGCTTCAGCCACCGAACGTCAATCGAGCGATAGTCTTCTGTTGTGTCTGCCCCGAACTGCCAGTGCCGTCCGCTACCTATTCCGCCCATGCCTCACCTCAGAATTTTGTCGAAATCATTTGGGAACTTGCCCGTTTAATCGGATACTGCCTTTGCGGTTTGAATAGCTTGATTGTTTTTCAATGATGCAGCGGCCCCTGAGAGGCGATGGGACGGCCGCTGAGAGGCGTCTTACCTTTTTTCGCCCCCACTACAAGCCTCACGACCTAACGCCCCTTAAATCGGCGTTCTGACGGCATTTCATGGCCTGTTTTAACGGGCGGGCAATATCGAACCGCTTTTTGAGGGCGGCTGTGCCTGTAATCTGGCCTTGTGTTGCATCGTACCTGGCAGACCTTTCCCGACCACCAAAGGCGCGACCTCTGACAGGCTTGCGGGTGTTTGGAATGAGGTTGCCACGGGAAAGACGCTCAGAGGGTTCGCCTTTCCCAAGATAGGCAGCGAGATAATAGCCAGATCGTTTTGGATGGATGTCTTTGGCAAGATGCCATGATCGCCAAACGCTACAAGCAAACTCGCCTTCTGTTTTGCCTTGAGCACTGGTGCGCGGTTGATGGTCTAAGGGTTCACCAAGAAGATCGGCAATGTATGACGCGATGGCTTTGCGTTTGCCGTGCGGTAGGTGGAATGCGATGTGCCAATGCTCTCCCAGCTCTGATGTTGTTTCCCTTACCCAAAGGTACATAAAGCCGCCTCTGCACCGCGCTCCAATCCATTTTCTCAGCAGCTCGACCAGGTAAGCAATTCGTTCTACGGGGGATTGGGCAAAGAGCGGGTTTGCGTTGTCATGATGATAAAGCGATGACCACCGTACGCTGAGAAGCGTGTTAATCGAGAACCCCGATACTGAAGCGCACCTAACAGCATCGATGAACATTGCCTGTGATCCGAGAGGCAAACCCTCTGTCTGTTTCTCAGGTGGCCTGATCCGTCTAGCAATCTCGCTTATAACCGCGCCCAGCGGACGGGCTTCGGCTGCGGGGCTGGATACCGCCCCTTGCCCGTCCCTGTTCGCTTGCGTGCTGTCCTGTGTTCCTCTGTGGGAACCATACGGTATATGTAACGCGCGAGCCTTATATATAGGGGGCTTCCGTAACTCGGCTGTTTCGCCAATTTCTGAGAAGCCTGAAGCGTCAGATTGAATAATCAATTTCTTAGCCCTTGTACGCCCACCATTCCTCCCATGTCGGTGGGTTTTGTTGTTGTCAGTGGGTAGTGAGCTTGGCTGCGCCACCCGTCTCGTTTTCAGCAAGCCACGTTTCAGCGGCTTCCTTTCGGATGCGTTGAATGCCCCCGATGTTGACGATTGGTGGCGTTGAGCCTTTGCGCTTCAGCTTGTGCCAAGTGGATCGACTAATACCTACGGTTTGGCAGAAGTCAGCGACGGTAAGAAGGTGTGGCATGTCCATATCTTGTTATCCATGTATGAGCAGATACGAGAGATTGTACCGTCTCGTTCTTTGCAGCTCAAGGAACAAAGATCGAACATGGGCATTTTTATGCGATTACGTAATTCCGCAAGCGTAAATTTTTCTTCTTCTTCTTTTTCTTCTAGAATCTTCTTACTTCAGGGGCTGTAAGGTACTGACTCAAATACATTAATCTACCTAACTCTTAGGAATCGGGTGGGGACGGATTAGTTTTGGGGCGGTTATCGATTAGTTTTGGGGCGGTTATCGATTAGGAATCGGGCGGTTTGTGGTGAACTGAATGCCGCACACAACACCTTGCCTCTAACATGCGTTTAATCTTAGTTTTCAAAGAATCGCTAGCTAAGGGAAACACATTGTCAGAACTGAGCCGCCCCAAAACTAATAATACACGGACGCTCGACATCTCCCCAAACATGGGCGAGATGGTGAAGCCTGCCGAGCTGATCGAGGTGAAGGGCGCGGCAAAGCTGACACTGGCAGACCGGCGGTTGTTCAACGTCCTGTTACGCCATGCCTTTGGGCCTGATCTGGCGTTGGAAGGCAGGCGTTTTGAAATTGCCGTTGCCGACCTAAGAGAAACGCATGAAAGCAACGACCGGCTTGTACAGTCGATTGAAGCCCTCATGACTACCGTAGTGACGATCCAGCGCCCGGACGGATCAACAGACCGCGTGCAGCTTCTGGGCTGGAATAATCTGTCAGACCCCAAGCGACCGCGCGGCAACCTCAAATACTCGATCCCGCCTGAACTGGCGTTGTTACTCAAGGACTCGACCGTCTTTGCAAAGTTGGAAATGGAAGTGTTGCGTGCCTTCACCTCGAAATATGCTCTGGCCCTCTATGAAGCCGTCGCCCGCCGCGTGCGGCTCAAGCACATCTTCACTGAACGGTTTGCCCTAGAGGATTTTCGTGAACTTTTGGGCGTGGAAGTCGATAAGCTGACGACTTTTGGCAACCTTAACCAATACGCGATCAAGCCTGCCATCATGGAAGTGAACGCCCTATCAGACTTCACCGTCACGGTGGTGCCTGAAAAAACGGGGCGGCGTGTCACTGGCGTCATTATCGGTTGGGGCGCGAAGGACATAGAAGGACGCAAAGCCGCCTATGCTGAGTTGCAGCGCCCCCGCGTGGGCCGTAAAGCGCGGATCACTGGCACTGTAGATGACATGTTGCCGCCAGAGGTGATTGAGTAAGACAAAAACCTATAAAATTTTCTGGTTTTACCGTAAGGTTTTGGATGTAGCGACTTTCTCTATTCTTTGCACCGGTGACAGAAACTATCGATGTTGGTGAAAAACTCCGGTCTTGATCGCGGCTCAATCGGCTGCTTCACTTGCCATACGGGTAGATCGGTCAGCACCCGATTTATGCAACAGACCCGTTATGGACGAGAAACGCAATGGTCGCCGCGCCGGCGCGGTAAGACGCATGTTGCGAGATGCCTGCTTTTAACAAGTGCTTCCGCCAGACTGCCTTGTGTTGTGAGAAGACTGTCAGCTCGTTTAAAACCTTCGTCGACTTCGCTTGTGCGACAGCATGAAACGGATAAAAGCAGACGCCGCATGACGCCTTTAAGAATTCACAGCATCCCAGTCGTGCTAATGGGAATCCGAATCTTTCATTAAAAGTGCGTCGGCAAAATCAATGACCGTGACATTACGGAAATTCGACATAGTCTTACCTACCGTGGAACGAAAGTGTCGGATCGTGACCGGTTCTTTCTCTGCTAGATGCCCGATTATCGCTTCTGCAGGCGAATTCAGGGTCATGGCGTTCGGCAGGTCCACGTCCTGTTCTCGAGGGTGACGGATGGCGACGTCGCACTTGGCAGCCTCATCCAGAATTGATGTACGCATTTCGTCAGATAGTTTCAAATCGCGCATGCAGGGCAGGACGAAGAACGAGGATGAACCATCAGGTAACTGGTTTAGAACTTCTTGCGACAAAAGCGCTGCCCAATCGATCTCAATCTGCCGTGCCTTGTCGGAAAAAATGTTCAGTTCCGAATCGAACGCCGTGTAATGGACTTCGGTACGCCGATGCGCGTTGGCCACAATGCCTTGCGGGAACAGTAGTCCTTTTGAACCTGGATTGGTTTTTCATCCGTCGGAACGGGCTGTCGGCGCTGACATTGTAGCCGCCTTCGTCGAAGGTAATGCAGCGCAGGGCTGGAAGCAGCCGGAATACCATCATGACCTGTAGCACGGATATCGCGGCGGTCATGACCGTGCGGTCTCTGATCAGCTGACGCAATGCAAGGCGAAGAAGCCTGCGTTGAAAGGTCAGCGGCTTTATCGTCCGGTCAATAAACTTAACTGAGGCCGCGCGCCTCATCAGTTCTGCAAAGGCGACATCGGTCACAAGGGTCGTCAAAGGTCCACTTGTGAAGATGACAAGGTGAAATGTCTCGATGTCCCGAACCCGGATGATCGAAAGCGCCATGATCGCCTGGTATCGGGTCCCCACGAGAATAAGTGGCATCAGGTTGCCTCGCTCTAGGCGAACAATCGGAACGGCCACATCCTGAATGTCCTATATGAAAAATTCAGGCGATCATCGCGGCCTGCCGTGTGTTCAATTGTGATCCTAAACACATTCTGTTCTAAGTTCATGGAAGTTTTATTTCAAGAAGTTAGGTTTGCGTGCATATGTCCCCGAATGGTCTGACAGCGGTGTTGCTCAACGACACACGTAACGATCGTCATCACGGTTGCAGCATCGTTGTGGACCACATCAAGAGATTGGCCGCCGAACAGGGGATCAGCATAACGCGCACGGTTCCTGCGCGGGTGGATTGGCGGGCGAGCGCCGGGCTGCGCGATGCAGTCGCCTCCGCCGATCTGGTCGTGGTGAATGGCGAGGGGACAATACATCACAACGCCGAGGCAGCGGAACCGTTGCTCGCCGTGGCAACGGAAGCGAAGGCGCGTGGGAAAACAGTCTGTCTGATCAATACCACGTGGCATGAAAACGGTACCGCGTTTCAGGACCTGGCACGTCAATTCGATATCGTTTCAGTCAGGGAAAGCAGCAGCGCGGCCGAACTCCGGCAAGCCGGGATCGAAAGCCGCGTGATACCGGACCTTTCCCTGCTCACGGAGTTTGCGAGGCCCGTGGCACCTGTCGGCATCGCCTATACCGATTGCGTTATACCCGGAACCGCAGCGGACCTTGCGCGGGCCATGTGGCCCCTGAAAGCGTGGCCTTTGAGCATCCTTTACGGACGGCGCTCCCTGCGCGATGCGCGTCGTGCTTTTGGTCGTGCGAAACGGTGGGACAGCGATAGACCGGTCGATATCATCTCAAAGGTGCGGATCACCTTTGGCGACCTTCGTGGGCAGTGTGATGACGCCGAAACGTTCCTCAGCCGCCTTGCCGGATTTCGGGTCGTGGTCACTGGCCGGTTTCATGTGATGATGCTATGCATGGCTTTGCGGGTGCCGTTCCTGGTAGTTGCCAGCAACACGCACAAGAACTTGTCCACGCTGCGCGATTCGGGGCTTGGTATCTGGCGGCACGTTGAGGTCTCGGACATCGACGCCGCTCTCGTCGAACGCGCGCAGCACTGGGAAGCCTCGGAAACCGAGGCATTGAATGACTACGTTGCTTCCGCGCGCAACGCGGCAGACAAGCTGTTCCGCGACATTGCCCTGCAAACTGCGTCGTCCTAAAGAAGACCGACCTACAAGGCGAAGCATTCATGAAAGACCTCTCTTCAAGCCAGGACCCAACCGCAAAGATCTGGTCCGCTCTGACTTTGGAGCGAAAACGACAGTTCTATTGGCTTGCGGTTCTCATGGTTCTCGGGGCCGTTGCGGAATTCATGACGCTTGGTGCGCTGGTCCCGTTCATAAGCGTCATGACCGATCCCCACACCGCATTGGCCGGGTCGCGCTACGCGTTTGTTCTGGCCCCTGCTGATTTTCTCGGCTTCGAAAGCATCCGGCTGTACCTGACAGTCCTTTTCTGCACCATCGTGCTGATTGCGGCGATCGTGCGGATCGGTCTGCTTTGGGCGACAGCGCGCTATAGTATGCTGATCGGTCAGGATTTCAGCATGAGGCTTTTTTCTAACATCGTTCTGCGCCCCTATACCTATCATCTTGGCGTCACCAGCAGCGACATGCTGGCCGCAGGCCAGAAGGTTCAGGCAATTGTCGTCAACGTCATACTGCCCCTGCTGCGCGCAATCAGCGCTGTCATCACCGCGGGGTTCGTTCTTGGCGCGCTGCTTTTCGTTTCAACCACCGTGACAGTGTGCCTGATCGTGCTGGTGGGAGGCTTTTATCTGGTAATTTGGCTGATTCTGCAGCCGATGCTGCGCAACAACAGTATTCACATCGCGCGAGATCAGACGCAGCGTATCCGCATGGTTCAGGAAGGGATCGGCGGCATACGGGATATCATCGTCAACGGATTGGGACGACAATATTACGGCCGGTTCGAAAAGATCGAATTCAACCTGCGCATACGCCTGGCCTACAACGTCTTCTTTCAACAGGCGCCGCGTTACCTGATCGAGATGGTGGTGATTGTCGCGCTCTCCGTTGCCGCCTTCATGATGACGTCCCAGGCACAGGAAATCACCGGGATGCTTCCGCTCCTTGGCACATTCGCCCTCGGTACGCTCCGGCTTTTCCCGATCATACAGACGATCTACCGGGCACAGGCCCAGATCGCCGGTTCGTCCGGCTCCGTTAACGATGTATTGGAGTTTTCCAAGCTCGCCGGATTGCAGAGCCTGGATCACAAAACGGATCCGATCCCCTTCAACGAAACGACTTCATTCGAAAAGGCCGGGTACAGCTATCCCGATAACGAAACGCCGGCGTTACACGGCATCGACATCACTATCGAAAAAGGTACGTTCATAGCCGTGACGGGCAAGACCGGGAGCGGGAAAAGCACGCTGGTCGATCTCTTGATGGGGCTTCTCAGCCCCACCGAGGGTGAAATCCGCGTCGATGGTAAACCGCTGACAGAAGCTGATCTGCCGGGCTGGCAGCGCAACATCGCCCACGTCCCGCAAAGCGTGTTTCTGGTCGAGGCCAGTATCGCCGAGAACATCTCGCTGGGATCAGAGTCGGGCAACGTTGATCCCGACAGGCTTCAGAAAGCCATAAGAATGGCGGAACTGACCGACGTCATCGACCAGCTGCCCGATGGGGCCCAGACACAGGTGGGTGAGCGCGGCAGTAATTTCAGCGGCGGTCAACGACAGCGCATCGGCATTGCCCGCGCGCTATACCTCAATCGCCCGCTGCTGGTTCTCGACGAGGCGACCAGTGCCTTGGACACGGGCACAGAACAGGCGGTTCTTCGGAATATCCGCGAGGATGCGAGCCTGACGGTGGTATCGATCACGCACAGACCGGAAACGCTCAGCATTGCCGACCGTGTGATCAAGGTTGAGGGGGGGCGGGTCGCCTGACGCAAGGCTGATCCATCGGCGCGACCAACGCTTCAATATCCGAAACGCTCCATATCGTCCGCATAAAGCGTCTCGAGTTTCCTGCGGCTTTGCGCGGTTATAGGGTCGGGCGCTACGTCTGAACTGCGGCGCATCCGCTTGATCCGGCCCAGCAGCTTCCGCATGTTCCAGGACTTGCCGTCCTTCCCCGCTTCTGAACCGGCCGATGCGTTGAGGTGCTGAAGTTCGAGGTCCGTATCGAGCATCTCGCAAAGTGCTGAAAAATCCTGCTCCAGTTGCTCGAACCGACCGATCCAAGGGTGAACGCCGCGCACGAAATCCACCTGTGGTCGAAGCGCGCGGATCGCCGTGCTCCAGTCCGGCCGATCTGCGGCGACGTCGGAAAATCGGTTTATTGATCTGGGAACCTGAGGATAAACATGGCGGTGGGTGGTGACCAGATACCGGTGCAGGGATACAAATCTGTCGACCGGGTGGCGCAGGAAACACACGAACCGGTAGCTCTTGATGTCCTCAAGGTTCGCGCTGCTGCCCGTTCTTTCGTCGAAGTGTGCAAAAAACTCCATCGGTGTTTCATGTTTGGTCTGCGCCACGGCTTCGGTGTTCCGTCCATCCAGTGCCGCGAGCGCATTTCTCACGCTGGTTCCTGCAGTCTTCGGGATATGCACGAAAACGAAACGGTACTTGTCGTTCAGGATCATTTCCGCGGCCCGACCATATCGCGCGAAGCGGCTCCCGGATTTCGCATTCGGTCCGCGAGCGCCTGAATGCGCGTACCGACATGCGCCTCAAGCAACGCGAGGGGCTTTCCGATACACCGGTCTGCGATGGCACGAAAGAAAGAGGCCGTTGGCTTCTCCCAGGCGTAGACCACGACGACGCTCGCAGCGATCATGACAACAATGAGGACGAGCGTCAGGATCAGCTTGTTTTCCTCGGTCCCGAGATAGGACAGGACGATGTAGCCGATGTAGGCATGAAGCAGATAAAGAGGGTAGGTCGCCAGACCGAGCGACCGGGCGAAGGGCAGCTTGAGCCGATTGATCTCGGACAGTGTCGCGCCCAGGAACAGCGCGATGAAGACACCGCTGGACACCCCGATCACCCATGCCGAGTAGGGGGTACCCCGGCGCGCCGTCAGTCCATCGGCTGCCATGCAGACTTCGTACAATGCCAGGGCAGCGGCGGCGAACAGCACCAGATACCGCCAGCGGATGCCGGGCTCTCGGGTAATCAGGAAGATGGTACAGCCGGCGAGAAACCAGGCGTAATGGGTCCCGATCAACGGCAGCCCAGTGAGCCCCAGCGCCTTTGCCGCAACAATGCCCAGAAGCCAGGGCAAGAGGATGTTGGATAGGGGGATGCGCAGGAAAATCGTGCAGGCGATCATGCTATAGAAGGTGATCTCGTAGGTCAGTGTCCAGTAAACACCGTCGATGTTCGCGTGGCCAAATATCTGCGGCATGACTGTCAGGTTCGCGAGGTACTGGGAAAGCGAAACGGCGAAATCGGGATCCTGAGAAAGAATGCGAATGGTTGCCGTGATCGTCATGCAAAGAAAGAATGCTGGCCACAAGCGCAGAAACCTGGAGACGACGAACGGGCCGGTTGAGCGCTTCTGCATGGAAAGAGCGATTACAAAACCGCTGATCAGAAAGAAAAAATTCACTCCAAGATATCCGTACTTGGCGATTTCGCCAAATACGGGATATGCGCCATAGGACGCTATTTTTCCATTCGCGACCCCGTTGAAGAAATAATGGAAAAAGACGACACAAAGTGCGGAAAAGAAACGGGCATAATCCAGCCAGTCCATGTGGTCCGCGGCTGGCAGGACGGTACCTAGCCGATTTAGGGAAGCGGCACGATCAACATTGACCATAAAAAGGACCCTTCGAATGATGTCTCTAACTATTGCTATAGTTTAAGCGGCTCTATCACACAAATCTTGTCAGAGTGGCATCTCGAATAGATGAGCAGATCCCCCGACCCATAAGACTAGGAACTGGCTGATCTACGAAAATGCGCTGGAGCGTAGTGGCTCACTCACGAGCTGGTTCGCCCTCAGCTTAGTTGGGATACCACGCCGACCGGCAGACGCAGTTGGGACGCGGGTCCGCCTGCTCAATCCTTAAACGATATTGGAGACGATCCGCTACCAAACATTATCATGAGGTGAGCACACGACTTCAGAGAAAGCCATAACCCCGGATAGACGTACCGCCCACCCGCTTGACAAAGCGGCAATCAGTGAGCCGTTTTCCAACGGCGTCAGGTAGCCCGCGCCTTGGCCTTGTCTTGCGCCGCTAAAATGTTCCGAACTGTGGTCGCGTACCATTTCCCACCCCGAGCCGTTTTGATCCCGCCTGCGTTCAGTTTCGCAGCGATCTGGCGAAGGGATGCGCCTCCTGCCCGGATCTGTTCGATCACCGGCAACACATTCTCTGCATGGGCAAACGCCTGTGCCTTGTTTGTCGCTGCGCCCTTATTCGCCGCCTGACGCTGCTCAGAAGCTCGTTCGGGGATCGACCAGCCCAGCTTAGTCCCGCGCGCTTTTGCCGCCGCCAGCGCCGCTTTGGTACGCTCTGAGATTGCGCGCCCCTCTTGCTCCGCAACTGCAGCCATAATGTGCAGCACGAAACGGTTTGCTTCTGGCATATCCGCCGCCGTAACCTCGACCCCGCTTTCCAAATGGTTTGCGATGAATGCCACATTGCGGGCGAGGCGATCCAGCTTGGCTATGAGCAACACGGCCCCTGCCCGCTTCGCCTCTGCCAGCGCACGCGCCAATTCCGGGCGATCTGCACGCTTACCGCTTTCGACCTCGACAAACTCGGACACAACCTCGCCCCGACCAAGCACATGAGCCGCTACCGCCGCACTTTGCGCTTCCAAGCCCAAACCGCTCTGGCCCTGACGTTCGGTTGAGACGCGAAGGTAAGTGACGAACTTCATGGCGCGGCCTATCTATCCTAGGGGTAATCTTAGGGTGTATAAAAACCCTACGACCGTTGTGTCTTTATACAGATGTATGCATTTACGTAATTATGTAAGTGCGCGTGTGTGAAATTATGCGTTTGCGCTTTTGCATAAGTCAGTTAGTTTCCGGCATTATGGAAACGATACTCATAGCCGCTCAAAAAGGCGGGGCTGGCAAAACAACGCTGGCCCGCAATCTTTCCGTTGCCGCCTCACAAGACGGCCTCAGGGTGCTTTGCCTTGATCTGGACCCGCAAGGCTCGCTCAGGGCGTGGTGGGAAAGCAGGGACGCTGACACACCGGCCATGCTGGACCGTGACCCTGCCCCCCATGCGCTCAAAGCAACACTGGACGCGGCTAAGGCGCAATTCGACCTCTGCATAATCGACACGCCGCCAGCGGCCCCCGAATGGCTCACTGAGGCGCTTGGCGCAGCTGACCTTGTGTTGATCCCCGTTCGCCCTTCACCTGACGACCTACGGGCTGTAGGGGCCACCATCGCCGCCGTGAATGATGCCGGTGTTCCGTTCGCCTTCGCATTGTCTCAAACGCCACGTGCGCGGATCACAGAGGAAGCGGCCCGCGTCCTGGCGCAGCATGGGCGTGTTGCCCCGGTAAATATCGCTCAGCGTGTGTCCTATGCCGAAACTGGCGCAACCGGACAGGGCGTATCTGAGACAACCGATAACAAAGCGGGGGCAGAGATTGCCGCAGTTTGGGATTACGTGAAGGGGATACTCAATGGCTAAGAAGCCCGTGGCCCTCGATGGCCTGCTGAACACCACAATCCGCCCGACCGATACCGGCATACCGCAGCGCGGGGCAGGGCAAACACCTCAGGACAAGAAGCCAAAGCGGATGGGCGAAAAACGCCTGACGCTGGCGCTTGATGGCGACACCTACAAACGCCTTAGAATGCACGCTGCTGAAACCGACCTGACGCACCAAGCCATTTTAGAAGTCGCACTTGCGGAATACCTCAAGCGCGCAAATGCGTAACTGCGATTTTACGTAAATAAGGAATTTATCTGTGCGCCTGAGTTTCAACGAAATCCGCGCCCGTGCTGCCAGCTTTGCACAAACCTATGCAGATGCCACCTATGAGAAGGGTGAAACACAAACCTTCTACAATGACTTCTTTGCAATATTCGGAGTCGAGCGGCGATCTGTTGCCCGTTACGAAGAACACGTTCGCAAGCTGAATAACCGATCCGGCTTCATTGATCTGTTCTGGCCCCGTGTCCTTCTGGTGGAACAGAAATCAGCGGGCCGTGACTTAGCCAAGGCGTCACCCAAAACAACGCCCGCCTTTTCCTTCATAACGGAAAACCCAAGCCGCCCTGACCCGCATTTATAGGGGCGGCTTAGGTGCCTGATCGACCCGGACAAAAGTCGCAGACAAGTGGCATATCCTGCCAATGTCTTATCTTCGCATTGAAACCAATTAAGCCTAAGAAAACCACTGATTTTTCGAGCTGACTGGTATGCGAACAAAGACCCCCTATTTCCTGCCAACTTCGCACGCCTCTAAATCAGCCTATTTTAGAAACGGTGTTTGTCTTCTAGATCAAACCCGAACTGCTCAGCAAAGCCAGCCAAAGCACGACTTACAAAACGGTCATGTTTCCAGCGTAAGCGATCAAAGGTGGCTTGATGCATCCCCTTGGGCCTGTTCCAAGGTTCCGCGCCATTAAGTATTCCAGCTTCCCAGCCCATTTTGTCGCGGATACGGTCTGCCCGTCGTGCTGCACGATCCCCCGGCTTTTCACGCTGAGAAGGATAGGCCAGCCGATAGCAATGGCGGCACGC
>NZ_JAPMLP010000017.1 GCF_026410285.1 Sulfitobacter sp. F26169L
ATGGCTACGCCCCCGCTCTGTTCACAACCATCTCCATGAAGCAACAGACAGGAAATTCAGTAATGGAACCGCAGTTGCGCAATCTCTAGGCTTTGGCGATCGCCAGCTCCACTGACCCGGTAGACCATTCGATCTTCCTGAGAAATTCGCCGCGACCACCAGCCTGTCAAATCGCCCTTCAAAGGTTCCGGCTTGCCGGTTCCCTTGAAGGGGGTCCGCTTGCACTGCTTGATCAGCTCGTTGATCCGGTCGCGTACCTTGTCGTTGGTGTTGACCCAGTATTGATAGTCTTCCCACGCCTGATCGGAAAAAACCAGCTTCACTCGGTCAGCTCACGCTCTTCGCCAGTTCCAGCATCGAGTTGCGCGATCGACGCGCGCAAGCGGGATGCATTTTTCGGTGTGGACAAGAGGTGCAACGTCTCGTTGACGGCGTTCCAAGTGTCCAAGGACACGACCACAACGGACTCGCCCTTCTTGCGCGTCACGACAACTTCCTGCTTGTCGTGGATCGCTCGATCCATGACGCCCTTCAGTTGAGCTCGTGCGTCTGAGTAGGTCATAACATCCATGTCGACTCTCCTTTGCTTTCCTCTATATGTACAACATTAAGTACAAGTAAAGGGGTGGTACGAAGGCGGCAGTCAATTTCATGGAGAATTTACGAGAGAGAAAGGGCTCACATGAATGACATCGTTACCCGCCCCGCAGAGGAAATGTCTCGCGAAGAACTTTACGAACTGGTCTGGCAGACCCCCATGAGCAAGCTTGGTGCCCAACTCGCGACGAACGGGCCAGGCTTGGCCGCTCTTTGTCGAAAGCGCCAAATCCCTACGCCACCCTTGGGCTACTGGCAGAAAAAGGCCGTTGGCCGTGCTCCTGAAATGCCTCCTTTGCCGTCATTCGAACCGCCCCAAAAGACCTCCCCTTCAATCAAGCCAGCGCGGGGCAGTGGTAGACCGCTAGTACCTGCGTCCGTCCCATCTCGCGACGCTGAGTCCGTTGCGGAACTAACACCCTTCGATGAAAACGACGAAAGCCTTGACCATATGCGAGCGCTGCACCCGAAGGTGAAGGCATGGGTCGCAGAGCACCGTCAGCTACAGGAGAGCCGTCGAGCGGAAAACCGGCAACGGTCGCGCGACTTTTGGGGAGGATCACTTCGTCATATCAGCGACCTCACTGCGCGTGACCGATATCGCTTCAGGGTGACAAGCACCCTGTTTCGCGCGATCGAGAAGCAAGGGGGACAGATCGGCGAAGCCAAGCTTACAGGCAAGGTGACGTTCCTTGTCAGCGATCAAGAGCTCAAGTGCGTAATCGCTGAGAAAATGTCGAGGGCGACAAAGATTATTGAGGGGGCAGGGAAGTGGACCGCCTTTCCACATCACCACCAAACTGGCCTTGTTTCTTCTGGTTTCCTGCGCGTGAGGTTCGATACTTATGTCAATGGTCGTAGTCGCGACTGGATTGAAACGTCCAAGAAGAAAATGGCGATTATCCTGCCCGATATCGTTAGCGCGATTATCGCGGCAGGGCCACTTTTGGCAGAGGCCGCGCGCGAGCGTGAGGAGCGACATCGCCGCTATGAGCAAGAGCAAGCAGAACGTCGTGAGCGCCAAAGAAGACAAGAGATTGATCACAGGCGTTGGAGCCAGTTTCAGGACCACGCGGAAAATTGGCGTGCGCGCGCGCGGCTTTTGGTGTTCATCGAAGAGCTACGCCACCGTCTGCAAATTGAGGGTGATGCCGATATTGAAGGTAGACCTCTCAGCGAGTGGATTGTCTGGGCCGAAGAACGAGCCCTGTCGCTCGATCCGTTCCAGAACGGTCTGAAAGGGCTTTTTGAAACCATCAGCTCAGCCTGATTTTTACGTTTTCAAAAATAGTGTAAGCTTCTGTTAAAGCTGTCAAAATCCCAGTGCCCTGCCGCCCCACCGATAGGGCAAACTAAACTGCTATCCGCCTGCCTGGATGGCCTTGGCAAGTTCTATGAATTTGGCGGCTCGTTCATGCAGATAATCAGCTTCGCTTTGATCCAGCCGCGTTGCGGTTATCAGAGTACCCGCTTGGATATTGAGAATGCCGACTCCCGCCGAATCCGGCTTCGCCAATCGTAGTACGGTTAGAAAGCCTCGCTCCTTCTTCCTCGGTAATTGTTCTTTTCCAAAGTGTAAGAAGATAATTCTTCTCTGGTTGTTTTCTTCTGTACGCAAGTACCAAGCTGTTGTGATGTTTAGTTCAGAAATATTAGCCTCAATAGGGCTACGACCCTGCCAAATAAGCGCATGATCTTCCTTTAGATCAAGGTAGTTTTGGCACAGCACTTTGTATCCAGCTGACTTATTTGCGGAAACGCTAGAATGTAGATTCAGAAACTGTTTGGCCGTGATCTTCTGCTCTTCAAGGGCAGTCATTGCTTCGCGAAATTGCTTGTAGCGATCCTTGATGGGGTCATAAGGCAGGTTGAAATCGTCAATTATGCTTCGGGCTTTAGCCTTATCCTTACGCTTGTCTCCATACGCAAAATCAATGAACTGACTGATCCTAATTTTCATTTTGCTATCCTACTTGGCTTCATAGGCAACCTTACGACCGCACGACTCCAAATAAAGAGAATTTTGTTGATCACAGTTGGCGACGTCACAACAGAACCCTTCCAGCCTTTATGCAAGCTTTATTTCAAAAGCTCGCATAGACCTGCGGCCTGATAACCCAAGAAAATATGGGAAAAGTGCAGCACCTCACAACATCCCACTTCCGTCATGCAAGGTTTACGGGTATTATATCGCTATAACCTCGCAAGGATTTATCCGTGAAAGCTGCTGTTGAGACCACCTGGAACAAAGGCCGCGTCGTGGGTAAAAAACCACCGCTGACGCCCGACCAGGTATCCCTGATCCGGATGATCCTGCGCCAGGAAAAAGCCTTGCGTGATCTGGCACTGTTCAACACCGCCCTCGACACGAGTTTCCGGGGATCGGATCTGGTGCGGTTGCGGGTGGCCGATGTAGCCACCCCGGCCGGGGTGCGCGAGATCGTCGAAATCCGCCAGAAGAAAACTGAGGCCCGCAATGCCCGTCCGGTTCAGGCGCGGCTATCCTCAAACACGCGCGACAGCCTGCGCGCCTATCTCACCGCCTCTGAAAAGCCGCTGCACGGCTGGCTGTTCACGGGGCAGGGGGCACGGTGGGCCGACACCCACCTCAGCGAAAGCCAGCTTTGGCGGCTGTTCCGCTCCTGGCTGGAAAAGGCCCACCTCGATCCCAGCCTCTACGGTCTGCATTCGCTGCGTCGGACTTTCCCGACCCATATTTACCAGCAAACCGGCAACCTACGCGCGACCCAACTGCTGCTCGGCCATGCCAGTATTGAAAGCACCAAAGAATACATCGGTACCGAACAGGCCGAAGCCCTCGAAATTGCGCGCAAGTATCACCTGTGACGGCCATGCAGACCTATCTTGAGAAACGCCAGCCTGCGCAGAAAATGGCCCGGTTCTACCGGATGGCGGTCATGCCGAACCTGTTCGGCGAATGGACGCTGTACCGCGAATGGGGCCGCATAGGGCAGGGCGGTCAGGTTCGGATGGATTGGTTCGAGGACGAGAACCAGGCCGTTGCGGCTCTGGTCACCCTGGAAGCCTCCAAGCGTCAACGGGGCTATTGGGTGGAGCCTCAGCAGCTGGCGATGTTCAGATGATAGCGTGACGGACTCGCACAAGCCTCTTGACTGGCCAGCAACGCCGCCCGCATGTCCTCAGGACATGCGGGCGGCGTTGCTGTTTTTTAGCTGAGTAAATCTCGTCATTGTAGGTCGGCTGAAAAGTATAGTAATTATACCATTTTCAACATATATTGCCCTTCATGAAGTTCGAGTATGACCCCGACAAAAGCGCCGCGAACCGTGAAAAGCACGGGATCGACTTTGATGAGGCCCAGGCCCTCTGGGATGATCCTTATCTGATCGAGGCCCCTGCCAACGTCACGGATGAGCCACGCTTTCTGGCGGTTGGCATGATTGGGGCCAGGCACTGGACGGCTGTCTACACATACCGGAGCGACCGGGTGCGGATCATCTCCGTGCGCCGCGCTCGCACGCAGGAGATTGACCACTATGAAAGCGACTGAATTCGACGAACGGTTTGAGGCGGGCGAAGACATGTCCGCCCATGTCGATTGGACAAAGGCGCGCCGCCTCAATGTCGAGGCCAAGCGGGTGAACGTGGATTTCCCGACTTGGGTCGTCGCAGGTCTGGACCGGCAGGCCCAGAAGCTCGGCATCACCCGTCAGGCACTGATCAAGATGTGGATCGCTGAACGCCTAGAGTGAGGCGCGCGCTGGCCCGATCGCGCCGAGCCTTTCACCAAATAAATCAATACGCCCTTGGATAAATCTTTGCCTGCTGACATGAATAAACCATGAGCCTAATCAAGTCGAAAAAACGTGTAGCCGATCATGGCGAAGTATTCACTCCGGAATGGATGGTGGATGCTATGCTTGATCTGGTGAAAGAAGAGTCGGAACGGATCGACTCGCGGTTTCTGGAACCTGCCTGTGGCAGTGGCAATTTCCTTGTGAAGGTCCTCAAGCGGAAGCTTTGCGCAGTCGAATTAAAATTCGGGAAATCTGAGTTTGAAAAGCGGCAATACGCGCTGCTTGCCCTTATGTGCGCTTACGGCATCGAACTTCTGGAAGACAACATCATCGAATGCCGCGCCAACATGCTCGAAGTGCTGGCCGATTACCTGCGGATCGACGAAGCTGATGATCTGTATGGGGCCGCCTCCCATGTGCTGTCACTGAATCTGATCCAGGGCGATGCCCTGTCGATGAAAGGGCATGACGGCGCACCGATCACCTTTTCCGAGTGGGGCTATCTGGGCAAGGGCAAGTTCCAGCGGCGGGATTTTAGGCTGGACGTGCTGACAGGCTCGTCAGCGTTCAGCGCCGAAGGAACCTTGTTCTCTCACTTGGGCAAGCACGAGATTTTCACGCCCACGAAGACCTACCCGCCGATGACCGTTCGTGATCTGGCCGCACGGGGCGACAACCCGCAGGAGGCCGCATGAATATTGAAGAGGGCTTTGCCCTACGCGGGCGCAACCCGGATGTCCTGACCTGTATCGCGAACCTATCGAACGATGAGGTGTTCACCCCGCCGGAATTCGCCAACCGGATGCTGGACACCGTGGCGGCAGCTTGGGCGGCAGATCATGATGGCGCAGATATCTGGGCTGACCAGACTGTCAAATTCCTCGATCCCTTCACAAAGTCAGGTGTGTTCCTGCGGGAAGTCACAAAACGACTGATCATGGGGTTGGAAAGCGAGATTCCGAACCGGCAGGAGCGGGTAGACCACATACTGACCCAGCAAGTCTTTGGCATTGGGACCACCCAGTTAACAAGCTTAATGGCGCGGCGCAGCGTCTACTGTTCGAAATTCGCTAACGGAAAACACTCTGTGACGCGCCGGTTCAACAGCGAAGTTGGGAACATCTGGTTCGAACGGACAGAGCACTCTTGGACCAAGCAAGATAAGTGCAAATACTGCGGGGCCAGCAAAATGACGCTGGACCGTGGAAAAGACAGAGAATCCCACGCTTATGCGTTCATACACACAGACGATATCAAAGCTCTGATTGCCGAGATGTTTGGAGACGAAATGCAGTTTGACGTAATAATTGGCAACCCACCATATCAGTTGGCAAGTGATGGCGGCACAAGGGACGTGCCGATCTATCAGAAATTTGTTGATCAAGCAAAAAATCTTCAACCAAGATATTTATCAATGGTCATACCGTCTCGCTGGATGGCATCGGGTTTGGGACTAACCGAGTTCCGGCAAACTATGCTATCTGACAAAAGAATACGAGAGCTGGTCGACTTTCCTGCAGCTAGCGATGTTTTCCCCGGCGTAGAGGTGAAAGCAGGTGTTTGCTATTTTCTTTGGGATGAATCCCACAATGGTACGTGCAACGTAACGACTGTGCGCGGGAATGAAGTGATAGGCCCATTGGCTCGCGATCTTAACGAGTATGATGTTTTTGTCAGAGAATCTCGCGCAATTTCCATTTTACACAAAGTTCTTTCGCACCAAGAGGATTCAATAAACTCAATTCTTGCAAGGGATAAGGAGTTCGGTTGGACGTCAAATTTTGACGGTTTTCACAAAAAAGAAGCCGAAGGCGATATCCCTTTGTACTATATCAGGAAAATGAAACGGGATGTTGGTTACATCGAACGCGCCGATGTTAAGAAGAGTCGAAATCTGATTGACTGCTGGAAAGTACTTGTGCCCCAAGCATTTAATGGAGGCGATGGCTTACCCCATCAAATTCTAGGAAAACCACTTATTGCACCAGACCCATCAGTATGCACTCAATCGTTTCTCTTCTTCAGAGTATCATCAGAGGAAGAGGCGAAGAGCCTAAAGTCTTATTATTCAACAAGGTTTTTCAGATTTTTAGTTTCCGTTAGGAAGATTACCCAGCACGCCACACACTCGACATACCTATGGGTTCCCATGCAATCGTGGGATCGTGTGTGGACCGATGGCGATCTATACAAGAAATACGGCATTACATCGGAAGAACAGGAATATATAGCCTCTCAAGTTCGAGCGATGGACCTTGGTGCTGAAGACGATGCATAAGCCCACCATCGACGACATCCTCTCCCCAAAGCCGGAAGCGCGTCCACGCATCTATGCGTATTCCATCGCGAATGAGACCCATGAAGGCCTGCTGAAGGTCGGCCAGACCACACGGGATGTGAAACGGCGGGTAGCTGAACAGCTGCGCACAGCAGCGATCACCAATTTCCGGATCGAGCTGGACGAACCCGCTGAACGCGATGATGGCACTATTTTTACTGACCATGATGTGCGCGCCACACTGATCCGTAGGGGGATCGAGAACACAAGCCTGGAATGGATGCGCTGCACGCTGGCCGATGTCCATACTGCTCTGACAGAGCTACGCACAGGCCTGCGGTTCAGCGGCACGCACCATCAAACCTTCCCCATGCGCCGTGAACAGGCAGAGGCCGTCAGGCAAACCCACGCCTACTATCATTCCCGCTGGGAAGAGGACATGCACGCCGTTCCACGCTTCTTGTGGAACGCCAAAATGCGCTTCGGCAAGACCTTCACCTCGTATCAGCTCGCCAAGAAGATGGGGGCGAAACGCGTGCTGGTGGTAACCTTCAAGCCAGCCGTCGAAGACGCCTGGCAAAGCGATCTGGAAAACCACGCAGATTTTGACGGCTGGCAATATCTGTCAGTCAAGACCGGTGGCGACCCGACACAGATCGACCGAAACAAACCTGTCGTCTATTTCGGCTCGTTTCAGGACCTTCTGGGCCGCGATGCACGCGGCAACATCAAGGCCAAGAACGAATGGCTCCACACCGAAAACTGGGACCTAGTCGTCTTTGATGAATACCATTTCGGCGCATGGCGCGAGACAGCGAAAGAGTTGTTCGCAGGGGAAGAAGATGAGATCGCCCGCGAGGAAGCCCGGCTTGAAGACGCCAAAAAGCTGAAGGACCGGATCGCGGACCTGCAAGAGCCGCTGGAACCTGAAACCGAGTTTCTGCCAATCACGACAAAGGCCTATCTCTATCTGTCAGGGACGCCATTCAAGGCCCTGTCCACGGGCGAGTTCATCGAAGAGCAGATTTTCAACTGGACCTACACCGATGAGCAACGGGCAAAAGCTGCCTTTGCAGCCGCTCACCCAGACCAGTGGAATCCTTACGGTTCCCTGCCGCAGATGCGGCTGTTGACCTATCAAATGCCCGACGAGCTGCTGGCCATTGCCAGCGCGGGAGAGTTTGACGAGTTCGATCTGAACGAGTTCTTTGCCGCCACGGGGACCGGAAGCAAAGCGCAGTTCAAACACAAGAGCGACGTTCAAAAATGGCTGGACATCATCCGAGGGCAGTATGCACCAGGCGCAGTAGATAGCCTGAAGACTGGAACGCGACCACCGTTCCCCTATTCGGACGTACGGCTTTTGCCTTACCTGCAACACTCGTTCTGGTTTCTGCCGAACGTGGCAGCCTGTCATGCAATGGAAAACCTACTGACCGAGCGCCAGAACACGTTCTGGCATGAGTACAAGGTCATCAGCGCCGCCGGCGCGAGCGCCGGGATAGGGCTTGAGGCCCTTCCTCCAGTGCGGCGGGCGATTGGAAGCGGCTTCGATAGCAAGAGCATAACCTTGTCGTGCGGTAAGCTGACTACTGGTGTCACGGTCAAGCAGTGGTCCTCCATCCTCATGCTGCGAAACCTGAAATCTCCCGAGACATATTTTCAGGCGGCATTCCGGGTGCAGTCGCCATGGTCCATCAAGAACCCCAACGGGGACAACCCGCATGAAGAAGAAATCCTGAAGCCCGTGTGCTTTGTGTTCGACTTCGCGCCAACGCGTGCCCTGCGGCAGTTGTCCGAATATGGGATCGGCCTGTCCCCCAACGAAGCGAACCCTGAGAACGCAGTGAAAGAGCTTGTGTCGTTTCTGCCGGTGCTCGCCTATGACGGCGCGAACATGTACCAGGTTGACGCGGGCGGTATCCTCGACATCGCAATGGCGGGGACATCTGCGACACTGCTGGCCCGGAAATGGGAAAGCGCCCTGCTGGTCAACGTGGATAACGAAACCCTTCGCAAGATCATGGATAACCCTGAAGCGATGGCCGCTGTTGAACGCATCGAAGGCTGGCGTGCCTTGGGCGACAACGTCATTGAGACCATTATCAACAAGAGCGAGAAGGTCAAAGATCTGAAGGCAAAGGCCAAAGAGCGCGACCTGACCCCAAAAGAAAAGAAAGAGCTCTCCGCTGAAGAGAAGGAATACAAGTCTGCTCGAAAGTTGGTCCAGGAAAAACTGATCAAGTTCGCCACTCGCATTCCTGCGTTCATGTACCTGACAGATTTCCGTGAAAACACCCTTCAGGATGTGATCACCAAGCTCGAACCCGAGCTATTTCGGACGGTCACCGGCCTGACAGTCCAAGATTTTCATCTCCTGGTTCGACTTAAAGTATTCAACACAGAACAGATGAATCAGGCGGTCTTCGCCTTCCGCCGATACGAAGATGCGTCATTGAATTACACTGGGATTGATAGTCATGAAGGCCTGTCGAGTTATGGCCTGTACAATACCGTTGTCGCCCGAGAATAAGGGCTAATCGCTACGTTTTTAGCATGGTTGACCGCGTATACAGCCAGTTCAGGTGATCTTATGGAAGTTCTATTTTCAACAACTCTCAAGCCCATGGCCGACTTCGAAGTGGGAGAAATTGGTCTCTGCAACTTTGGCAGAGGGGCTGAACTGGCCATGCTTGTTATCAAACTCAATGAAGATCTTGGTTTCGTTACAATGCATGACCAAGGCGATGACCTATTCAGTATTCACTATGTGGAGCACAGACCTGACCTCTGCCTCTCGTATGGCCAGAACTGGAAGCTGGTGCTCGACCCCACTGGGGATATCCAAATGGGAGGCTATGCCTCACCTGAAATTGGCGACATCATCATGTGGAACGGTGCCTATGGCTTATGCGCATTCCAGTCCCGGGGGCCCATGAAGAGCAAAGTCAACTGTCCGCTGACAGGCACCAAGCCTGACAGGTCACCCATCGAAGCAGTATTTAGGTCATGGAAAATTGTCCTCAACGAGAATGATCCCGAGACTAGCCTCGCGCCCGTGATCTTCCGTCATCCCGCCAAGCAGGTTTCGCAACCTTGATGAAAACATCAGAAAACAGAAACCTTTGAAGGTGCCGCAGTTGTCACTGAAGTGGTTGCACAAACATCTGCCAGTAAGTTTCTGCCGCACCCTCAAACGTCAGCTTCTGGTCTCTGTTTTGGCCGAAGTGCGCCATCCCCATACTCCGCAGATACAGGGTTTGCTCATCGGCCTCGACGGTTAGGCTCTCATTGAACCCGTTGGTGTCTGCATTTTCGGTCGCAGTGTAAGCAATGCCCCCCATATGCCGCCCCCCCATGAATACGGTACAGCGGCTCGCAGCCTGACCATTATGATAGGCAACAGCGCTGAAGCGATTTGCGTCAAGCCTGCGGAACGACCCGTCAATCTCGGGATTACGAACAGACAATTCAGAAAGCGAATTCTCGAAATATTTTGCCATGAAATCAAACGCCTCAGTCTGGAATGCATCACGATCACGATCCGTGAACGTTTTGGCCACCCGCAGATTACTTGACCGGATCACTTGATCAGGTGTCGATCTGTTGACTGACTGCGTATTCTGCATGTTGCTGGGTGCCGCAGACGGCCTGGTGACCGCTTGTGAATTACCTATGCGCTTTGCTGCTGCCTGAACGGCTTCGGCGACGAGACGGAACGCATGGTCGATATCCGGCCATTGCGTGACCGGGCGGCCGTCCGTTGGCGAGGCCATCAACTTGCCGAAGGGTGAGCCATGCCAGAGGCAATCGCGCAAAATGACCGGGATCACGATGGCCTCTCCCGCCTTGTGCCGTTCCAGTGCACGGGTCATCTCGATCTCATAACAATAGTCGGAGTTTAGAAAATCTGGGCTTACCAGCAGTAGGATGATCTCATCGGCTTCAATGTGCGCGTCGATCTCACCGGCGAAGTCCTGCCCAGCCTCAATACGGCGGTCGTGCCAGGTCTCTATCAGGCCTTGACGCTGAAGGATTCTGAGCTGGCGTTCAAGCTGGTCTCGTAGTGCTTCGTCAGCGTGGCAGTAGGAAAAGAAAACAGTCGTCATGTAAATCCATCATTGAAAATCAGTGAACATTATTGCGCGCCAAGATTTGTCGCTCGGTACCTTCACGCCCTATTAGGGAGGCCATCTTCTGAGCCTTCTCGTATCCTTCGGGCAGCTTCGCGACCTCTGCCCTCAGTTTATGACGCTCCAGATGCTGGACGTTTGGCATGAGAAGCGTTCGATCTCGCACCACGACGCCCGTCACGACGACCGGCGCATTAATCTGTCCGATTTCCTTTGACGCTTTGAAGCTGTGACCATGGTGGGCAAGCCGCTCCTTGATCGCATGGATCAGCACCCCGGGAACGCTTTGCCCAGAAACTGTTATGTCATCGACATACACGCTAACCTGGCATCCTGCATCACGGGTCAGCTGATCAATCTCGTCCCACATGTCAGCGTAGGCCCAAAAGGCCAGCGATGGGCTGGCAGGGCTTCCGGCTGGCAGAACCCCGTTCAGCGTTGTGAGATCAAGGAGAACCTTCACTACGTCGGGAGGGCACCCGAGATATTTTCCAAAGAACCATGCTACCTTGCTGGCTGTGCAGCTCGGATAGAAATCTTCGATGTCGAGAAGATGGAACGCTGCTGCACCGCGATGCCGTGCGGCATTGTCGATGTTCGAGCGACCGCGCACTGGCGACATCAGGTAGTCCGGAGTTTTCACCCGCAGCAGCAACTCTCCGATCCGCCGTTGAATACGCTTCAGATCGCCCCGTGGTGCAAGGACAGGACGGAATGTTCCGTCTTTTTTCTTCTTGCGCAGAGGCTTGTAGAGATCGGGTGCGGCCTTCAACTCAGCAAACTTCTCGGAACTGGTCTGTAATAGTTTGAACAACTTTTTGCGTGTGCTGCACCGATAGAGGGCACATTGATCGAGGGCATAGGACTTGTCGCGGCGCTTCGTCATGATGACGCTCGCTTCCGCTCGATCATCCTCAGAAAATCAAGTATCTTGTCAGCGACAACCCCACGCGCTTTCTCGATAGCGCCCGGCGTCGTGCCTTCTGTCAGCTTCTCGTCAAAAAACCAGATCGAACTGACTGGCAGATCAAACTCTTCGGCGTATCGTGCAACGATTTCCTGACTTGGCACTTTCCGGCATCGTTCGATATCAGAAAGGTGCGATTGGGAAATATCGAGACGTTCTGCCAACTCGTTCTGTTTCAGGTCATGGAAGACCCGGATCAATCTCAGTGCCTCACCTAGCATTCTCGGTCCTCCTTTCGCCAAATGCGAACATTAAGGGTCGCGCGGTTAGTCGCCGGACAACCGGGACAGCCATTCGATGAGGTCAAAGAGTTTCCCCATCCCCCAGGCTACCCAGAATGCGCCCTTTAACAGGCGAGACTTCCACGTCGGCTTGCGCTTCCGTTTTGTCTCGCGTGTCCCACGCTGGCTGATCTCGTCGGTGTCGTAAGCCATGTTATGGCCTCCTCTGCTGGCCCTGCCGCAGGATTGCGGAAGGGTGTCGCCACCAGCGCGAGGAACGGAGAGACCGTCCTTATCCCTTATGCTGGCCCCCCGGGGTCGCCCGGGGGGCCGCCGCCCCGCCGCCGCCACAGGGGCCGCTTGGGGGGTAGGCGTCAGAGGGAACTAGCCCCTCCACGGATCGGTGAACCGACCCTAAGTACAGCGATTTTATTCCGAACCGAACCGAAGCGCGGCATACCGATAAGACATAGATAGGATCTTCTTTGTGCGATACAAGATCGCTAGGAGCGATTTTTTTATCCTATCTCAAGGGGGCACTCTGTCACTATACGACTTCAGGTGTCCGGGCATTCATGCCCGTCCGCGCGAAGCGCCGGGCCTGTCGGCGGGTGGCCTCTAGGCTGCCTGTCGACAGGTCACCCTGAAACCGTCCCCGTCCAGGATCAGATCACAACGGAACAAAGCCCCCGCCTGTTGACGGGGGCCTCGATCATTTCGGCGGTGCGGGCTGTTACTCGGCGGCCATCCGGTCGGCCTGCGCGGTGCGCTCCATGATGTAATCCACGGCCTTCTGCGCCTCGGACGCAGCGCGGAATATTGCGCGGCTGTCTTCCTTCATCGCGGCAAGCCACCCCTCGACATAGGCGGCGCTCTGGTCGAATTCAGGCTCCACCCCGATCTGTGCGCAAAGCATGCAGTTGCCGATTTCCGCGACCAGCTCCTCGAACGCATAGGCCTTGCGATCATTGAACCGGCCCAGACGGTCCAAACGCTTTGTCGCCCCTGTCCAGTGGGTCAGCTCATGCGCCAAGGTGCCGTAATACCCTGCGGCCCTGTGAAAGGTCGCGATCGGCGGCATGTGGATGCGGTCGGTCTTGATGTTGTAATAGGCGCGCGGTTCCTCGGTGCTGTCGATCTGCGCGCCGCTCGCGGCAAAGAATGCCTCCAACGTGGGATCGGCAACGGTGCCAAGATCGCGGGGCGGATCGGGCAGGATGTAAAATTCAGCGGGCAAACCCTCGATCTGATCGGCATTGAACACGCGGTAAGCCTTGGCATAGGGGATCTGGCGTTCCTCGCCGTTCTCGTCCTCGCGCTCGACGGTGCCGTATTTCACGACCGTAGCGGATTTCTCGCCCTTGCGGACATGGCCCCCAAGCTGCTTGGCCTGATTGAACGTCATCCAGCGGGCAGAGGTATAGTCCTTGGCCATCGCGGTCGCCCAAAGCATCAGGATATTGATGCCTCGATAGGCTTCGCCGTTGAACCGTTCCGGCAAGCTGACCGATGCCCCGCCGCCGGTCCACGGCTTGCGCCAGGGCGGCGTTCCCGCCTCGATCTGCACGATGATCTGATTGGTGACATGGGAATAAACGTCAAACTTCTCTGCGGTCATTTGTGACCCTCCTTCGCGTGACGCGGTCCGGGTCTGCTCCCCTTTCCGCCAATGGGCGGGCCTTCCTGTTCTGTTGTTTGGAATGCCCATGCATTCCGAACGGCAGAGCAGGTAAGGGCAAAGCCCGTCCTGCGGCCTGGCGGGGCCGTGACAACCGGGTGGAGGGCGTGAATTTGGGAGGGAACCGCGCGCCTGCGCGTGGGAGGAACCGGAATTCTCGACCGGAACCGACGCCACAGGCGGCGCTTGCCGGTTTTCTCGGACCTGACAGGATGGCAGGCGGATCACCAGGATTTGGAAACTGTCAGGGATGGGGTGAGCGGGCGTCAGCCCGTCGATCCCCTGCCCTGTCTATCGCTCAAAGCGAGACTGGCACATTGCCGGGATCACAAAATCTCTTCTCTCAACCTGAAGATTTTGCTTTTAATACTGAACATTGAGCAGAAAGGTCATTATGCCTACTCTATCCCAACATCGAATTCGGATAAGCTATCAAGGTGGCCTTGCAGACGATCATTCCCTCCCAGGATATGACGGAGCAACATCGATTGATGGCATTTCTCGCGCCGTCCATATCGCCACTCACGCTTACATGACAGGAGAGGTAGTTTCGCGCGCGACAGCGCTCAGAAATGCCTCAATAATCATGAAGCCTGCACGGCAGGGAAGTTTCATCTTTGAGCTGATCGTCCTAATGGAAGCCAATCCAGCCACGACCGCAGCAGCGGTAGCCCTTACCGCAGCGCCATTTTATGACTTCCTGAAAGTGGCGTTCAAGAGAGCAACTGGTTTTCTGGATGCAGAGCCAGAAACGCCTCATCTCCGCAGTTTGTATGAGAGACGTGAGCCTCCTCCACTGCAGAAAACTCCGGTTGATCTCGACGACCTCGCTGAAAAACTGGAAGGCAGCCTTCAGGCGGCGCATCGACCAATTGGACCTGAGGGTACAATCAATCGTATCGACATCGGTCGGCCCCGAGAAACACTTGTTTCCTTCAACACCGCTACCAAGGATTGGGTTAACACACGGGAAGAAGCACCTGGGCTGACAGTGTACCAAGGTAACATGACCCGGTATAATTCTCTGTCGCGCAACGGACGCGCTTTCATTGACCAGCTGGAACGTGTCGTGCCTGTCAGGCCCGATGGCGACTTCCCAGCAGGTGATCTGGGTAACCTGACCTGGTCGCTTCACGGCAGTAATACGGGCACCCGAAACAAACTGCTTATGCGGGTGCGCCCCGTGACATCGGCGAGTGGTCAGGTCAAACGGCTTCTCTTGTCGGATTGCCAGGCAGCTCCCGAAGAATAGGCCTTGGGACGTGGACTTGGAAACTGTCAGGGTTGAGGTGAGCGGGCGTCAGCCCGTCGATCCCCTGCCCTGTCTATCGCTCAAAGCGAGACCGGCACGCTGCCGGGATCACACCCATTAAAGGGCGCTTCAAAAAGGAGCCGCCGAGGCGTTTTCCTTTTGTTCCAACTAATAACCTGCTATTGTGTGCCTCTTGTTGCGATTCATACTTCATGTAGAAGGACATTCAAAAATGGCTGATCGAAGAGTAACTGCATCGGGCAAAGATCGGGATGGAGATATCACCCGCCTATGTAATGGTGGGGAATACTGGTCACCCCGGTCCAAGGCTGACGCCATCAGCGACATTGAGAGCAGGACGCACAGCTATTTCGTCGATCGTGCTGGCTACCGAACCGATATTCATGTCGTCAACGAGGGCGGGAAGAAGTACCTGCGGACGTATGCGGACAAGACTTCTCAGAATAACCTAGACAACCTGCCTGACTGCTAGGCACAGAGCCGCGCTACTTGCCCCCGGCAAAACTGTCGGGGGCATTGCCGCGCAAAGTCAGCCGACTTGCTCTCTCGCCAGCATAATCTCGAATTCAACGGTGGAGCTTTCCTCGATGCCGACAACCCAGATGTTGTTCTGGGCATTACCACCGCCTTCGACTGAGACCGTGCGCCCGACCATCTCACCCCAAAGATATTTGCGAGCTTTCAGATATGCTTCATGCGCCTTCTGCCGCACGGGTCCGCAGGGCAAAAGGGCTGCATGCTCACGCAAATCGTCGAGAGCATTGGCGCTACCGCCGAACAGCAGGCAGGGTTCTTCCACCCCGTTCTGCCATAGAACATTCCCAGCGTCGGGCCGAAACAGCCCATGACAGCCAAGCCCTGGCCGATCAGGTGACACTACGAACGTGTACTTGATTGAGGCCGTGCGCCCGTCAGGCAAAACGAAGGGTTCACGATCATCCACGCGCATGTTCAAAGCGCATTCTGGTCGAGCATGGCATCCAGCTCAGCTCTGTTCTTTGGCCCAGCGACAAGAAGTTGCCGTGCTTTCTCATAGGCAAGCATCGACGCCTCAGAAGCGCCTTCTTCTGGATGGCATCCGCAACGCTCGACGACATTGCAGTAGTATCGGTATCCACCCCAACCTTCTTCACCGCTAATCCTCTCAAGGGCAGCGCGGACCAAAGATACGGTCGGCACTGGACCCGAAATTCGGGAGAATTCAGCGGCGTCGATCGGTCCACGCCGCTGAAGTTCCGCGATAATTTCCTGCACACTTTCCATTCAGTTTTCCTCTCTGTGCTTAACGTTCTCTGTCGCGATCGCGGTCCTGCCCGCGCTCGGACGCAGTATCACGACCGCGCCCAAGAATGTCATCTCGCCGCCCTTGGTCACGGCCCTCGTCGTCGCGGGCGGCAATGTCCCGTTCTACCGCCGCTGCATCCCGCTCCTGTCCGATATTGCGCACACGCCCAAGGATGGCGTCCCGACGATCTCGGTCTGGATCGTCAGGCGCAACCCTCTCCCGCCCGATGTCCGGCGCTTGCACCTCAGGTCGATCAACATCGCGCCCCAACACCGCCGCCCGACGCGCATCCATGTCGCCCCGCTCAGCAGCACTAGCCTGCGGCCTCTCAACCTCGCCCATAACCCTCTCCTTGATCCGTGACATCGCCGCCTCGGCGCGGCCCCAAAGCTGATCCAGCCGCTCGCGCGCAGTGGCAATGAAGGCGCGCCCCCGCTCCATCAGCTCAAGCCGCAATTCCAACTGCCGCCAGCCCAGCTCCAGGCGCTGTGCATTGCGCGCCTGCGTCGCGCGGAAGGCGTCGCCGCGCTCGGTGACGATCCCGCGCTTCTCCTGGGCATTGGCCGATGGGCCGATTTTCGGCTCGGGCTCGCGGCTGAGCTCGACCACCTTCTTCTCGTGCTCAAGCGCCAGCTCTTCCTGCCCGCCCCCGCGCGCCCGCTCGACCTGTTGCTCGGCCTCAGACCGCTGAACATCGAGCGACCGATGGTCGATCCGCTCCGACCGCCCTGCCCGCTCAAGCGCCGTGTTTGCGTCCCGCGCCCAGGCTTCGCGCCAGCCCATCAGAAGGTCCGGCGCATTCCAGCTGCGGTCCTTCTTCCCGAACCCCTCGCCGGTCAGCTCGCGCATGGTCAGCATGACATGCGCATGGGGCTGATCGTGGCCATCACGGGCCTTGCCCTCGTGAATGGCCACATCCGCGATCATGCCACGATCGACAAATTCGCGCTGAACAAAACCACGCAAGAGATCCAGGCGCTCGCCGCGATCGAGCTCGCGGGGAAGGGCCACTTCGATTTCGCGGGCAAGCTGCGCATCACGGCGCTTCTCAACCGCCTCGACGGCATTCCAGAGCTGGTCGCGATCGCGCATCCAGTCGGGCGCATTCTCTGGGGCCATGATCTCGGAATGAACGACACCGCCCTTGCGGCTGTAATCATGCTCCAACCCCTGCCGGTCATCCCGCAGCCGCCCAGCCGTCCGGTAGGCGGCGGCTGCGACCGATGACCGGCCCCCGGCCCGGCTGATCACTTTTGCTGTGAAATGATAGATCGCCACGCCTGGGACGCCTCTCTTCAAACAGGGTCCAGCGCCTGATTGCGCTGGTCGGGAGCGCGAGGGTGAAACCCTCGTTCAGGCGGCATCGCCGCCTTGGGGGGAAGCCGTCCGGCGCGGGGGTTTACCCCCATGAGGACGCGCACGTTGTCGAAGACAATGTATAAGCGCGCATTTAAATCTTTTCAACCTATCAATCCGCCACTACATTCGCCCCGATTATTCCCGAGGTTTCCCCATGTCCCAAAGCCGCCCGACCGACGCCCGGATCAAAGAACTGGCCGAGAAGAAAGCTCAGCTCGACGCTCAAATCGCAGCGCTCGATGCCCGGCGGCGTCTCTCCGAAAAGAAAGACGAAGACCGCCTCAAATGGCTCCTGGGCACTTTGGTCTTCGACCGTTTGAGCGCCGAACCTGCTCTTCAGAGCATCGTGCGGCGCGACCTGCCAGACCGCCTCACCCAGCGGGATCGCGACCGGGGGCTCTGGCAGATTCTGTTTCCTGACGCGCAAGAGGACCGGTCATGAGTTTTGTTTTGGAAGCCCGCCACTGGGTGATCATGATCGGTGCTGTGATCCTGGCCGCTGCCGCCCTGATCCTCGCTCCGCAAGCGGTCGCGATCTACCCGGTGACCACCTATGCCTTCCCGATCATCGCCATGGCCACCATCCTTGACACCCTCGGAACCGCCGCAGAGCGTCACAGGACACCGCTGAAGCTCCTCGCATGGGTCTGCCTGTGCGCTGCCGCCCTCACAGCCCTGACGCCCCTCAGAGCGCCGCTCAATGACATACTGGCGATTGTCCAGGCATGGACGGGCGCTGGCTGGCCCCTCCCCCGTGCCATTTGGGAAGGACTCAAGGGGCTGGCGCGGTATTCTGATCCGCAGAAACAGGCCATGGCGATCTCCTTCGCGCTCGGGGCCTTCGGCGTGGCTGTCGCTGTCAGCACCCCGCTGGTGGCGATCTTCAATCCGCGCATTGGCCGCAACCGCAAATCCCGCACCGGCCCCTGGCAAGCGGGATGGATGGACCCGCGTGACGTGGCCCAGCTGAAGCGCAACAAGACCGGCCTGCCCCTCGCCCTGCACAAGGGCAAGCTCCTGCGCTACGTCAAGAACGATGCGAAGGGATGGCGCGGCGGGCATCACCTCGTTGTCTCCGGCACACGCGGCGGCAAGGGCGTCAGCGCCGTGATCCCGGCGATCCTCGACCACCAGGGGCCGGTCGTCGTCCTGGACATCAAGGGCGAAAATTTCGCCGTCACGCGCCGCCACCGCGAAGAGCTCGGGCGTAAGGTGGCCGTCCTCAACCCTTTCGGCCTCGTCGAGGATGGAAAGGATCAGTTCAACCCGCTCGACTACATCCGGCCCCACGAGCTGGCGCGCGACGTGGCCCTGGTTGCGGACGGCTTGGTCAAACCGGAACAAGGCGACGGGGCACATTTTTCGGAAATGGCCCGCCAGCTGGTCGCGGCGGCGATCGAAGTGATCGTGACCCAGGAAGAACCCAACCGGCGCAATCTGATCGCCGTCGCCGATCTGCTTCTGTCAGCAAACCTCGACGGCACGCTTGAGGCCTGGGCCGAAAACGCCGACCTTGTCGGCCACCGCCCGGCCCAGACTGCTGCCACGATCCTGCGCGCAGGTGACAGAGAACGAGGGTCGATTCAAACAGCGGTCTCGAAAGCTTTTGAGTGGATGCAGTCCGACAACATGCGCCACTTCCTGGCCGGGTCCAGCTTCCGTATGGATGATCTTCTCGATGATCGGGTCGATCTCTTCATCGCGGTGCCGCTCGACCAGGTGGACAAGCAAGCGATCTTTATGCGCCTGTTCATCAACCTTGTCCTGGGCACGGTTGTGCGCCAGGACGGGCGGCGCAAGGTCAAGGCTCCGATCCTGTTGGTTCTCGATGAATTCGTACGCATGGGGCGCATGGAGCAGATCATGAACATCGCCAATGTCGCCGCAGGGGCCGGTGTCGAAGCGCTGTTCGTTACCCAGGATACTGGTCAGGTCGAAAAGGCCTATGGGCCAAACGATGCCCGGTCGATCTTCGGTTCTTGCATCACCAAGCGTGTCTTCAACCTCAACGATATCGAAACCGCCGAATGGGCAGCGCGCCACCTCGGGGAAAGCACGGTCTATTCTCAGCAAATTCGAGAGGGCAAAGCCCCGCACGAGGGCCGTGATTTTTCCTACTCGGAGCAGCGTCAGAAGCTCATGACGGCTGAGCAAATCACGGGCATGAAGGCAGATGATCTGCTGCTGTTGGTGGGTAACCGCAACCCGCTCAAGGCCAAGCAGAATGTGTATTTCAAGAGCAAGCTCTACCGGGGAAGGTTCGATCAGAACCCCCTGAGTTGAAAGTTGTGCGTTGGAATTTTGTTAAAGGTTTCGCGTTCTGAGGGAGTTAAATAGAGTTATAATAGAGTTACACCTTGGAAAATGCCCAACAACACCTTGAAACGAATAGTGTTTTCCAGAAGGCCGGTGTGTGAAATGACGAAGTTTGGTGTGTGAAATGACGAATCTGGGTGTGTGAAATGACGATAGCTTAGAAAAGTTATCCACAGGCCGTTGGTGTGTGAAATGACGAATCTTGACGATCGGTGTGTGAAATGACGATAGTGAGTCATGGTGTGTGAAATGACGAATCGTGAGCTGAGCAGAGGGTGTGTGAAATGACGAATGCACGCTCCCCGCTCCTGCCGGACCGGCATCCGCAAAAAGACCTGTTCGTTTGCGACATTGTGGACGCGGTGCCGAAGGGCGACATGGCCTCGATGGAACATCCTGTGTTTACCCTCTCGACCAAGCCGGACATGAAACCGCGACGCTACCAGAATGGTGATAATTCGATTGAGGTCTCACCGTCACGCTACGGGCTGGCCACAGTCCATGACCGTGACGTGCTGATCTACTGTATCAGTCAGTGCATGGCTGCACTCAATGAAGGCCGCAAAGTCAACCGGTCAATGCGGTTCAAGGCTCATGATTTGCTGGTGGCGACGAACCGTCAGACCTCGGGCCAAGGCTACCAGCTCTTGAAGGATGCGCTGCGGCGTCTGCAAGGCACGCAGATCGAGACGAATATCCGCCAAGGTGGCAAGGAATATTTTAAAGTGTTCGGCCTGATCGAGTCCGCGGAAATCGTTCGGGAGACACGTGACGGTCGGATGCAGGATGTCGAGATCACACTGTCGGATTGGGTGTTTGATGCCATCGAGAACAATCATGTTCTGACATTGAACAAGCAGTATTTTTTCCTCCGAAAACCGCTTGAACGGCGACTCTATGAACTGGCCCGTAAGCATTGCGGCGCACAACCCAAGTGGAAGTGTGGGCTCGAACTCTTGCGCGACAAGTGCGGGTCAGGCTCAACCACGAAAGAATTCAGGCGATTGATTTCGAAGATCATCGAAGATGACGCGGTGCACGACCATCTTCCCGACTACACCATGAGCATCGAAAGCGATAATGTTGTCTTTCGCCCCAAGGTGGCTGAGGCGGTGATCGCCCCCTCCTTCCTAGCGTTGCGGTTCAGAAAACCAGATACACATGATGAGGCGCGGCGTCTTGCGCCCGGGTGGGACGTATACGTGCTGGAAAACGAGTGGCGGTCATGGGTGCATGACAAGGCTATCGACGTGAAGGATGCCGATAAGCACTTTCTGGCCTTCTGCAATAAGCGAGGCGCATACCAGAATTAAAACGCACAAATGTGGGTTTGTGGCTTTACGCTTTCCCACGAATGTGGTGAGGTGGACTCATGATCATATCTTTCCTGAACCAAAAAGGCGGCGTCGGCAAAACCACCCTATCGGTGAACGTGGCGGGCTGTCTGGCACGCCAAGGCCACCGGGTGCTTCTGATCGACGCTGACAAGCAAGGCTCGGCCACAACATGGGCAAGTCTGCGCGAAGATGCGCCCTTCCAGGTTGTCAGCATGGCACGGGCCAACATGGCGCGGGACGCGCTAAAGCTTGCCCAAGACTATACTCACACCATCATCGACGGCCCGCCGCACGCGGAGGAGATTGCCCGATCTTGTATTGTTGCATCGGACTTTGTGGCGTTGCCCATCGAACCGTCCGGTCTCTCGACGTGGGCATCTGACCTGACAGTGCGTCAAGTCAAAGAAGCGCAGGAATTCAAGTCTTCCCTCAAATGTGGGTTTGTGGTTTCCCGCAAAATAGGGAAAACTGTCATAGGGCGAGATATTCGCAACATGGCTGCCGAGGCGGGTTTGCCAATCCTAGCAAGTGAGATCGAGCAACGGGTGGCCTTCGCTGAAGGTATGACCATGGGGCAAACGATTTTCGAGTGGGCTGGCGATAGCAATGCGGCCCGCGAGATCAACCAACTAACGAAAGAGATTGAGCGGTATGTCGAAGAAGACATTTTCGGCGGCTCCGAAGCCGAAGCAGCAGCCAACGGATGACCAAATCCTCGCGTTTGAACGTGGTGGGGCAGGGCATGACACAACACGGGCAGACAAGCCGGTCGCGAAGACCATGCCGGATGAGCCGACCAAGCGCCTGAGCCTTGATCTTCCGGCGAGCCTGCACACGCGATTCAAAACGGCGTGCAGTGCGACGGATCGGAAAATGGTAGGTGAACTCCAAGCCTTCATTGAACAGCGCACGCAAGAATTGGAAGAGGATGCGGGCATAACCCGCAAATGAACAAAAGCACAAATGTGGGTTTGTGTGAAATATTGCGCAGGCGGGATTTGTGGCTTAAAAACAAAGGGGAGGGCGGCGGCGCAAGAAACGTCACCGCATGATGAGAATGCATGCAGAGCTGAGAACGAGAGAAGCCCTTGGGCCATTCGGCCCGGTCGAGGAAAAGAACGCACCAGACGTGTTGTACACGGCGGGTGATACCGCGCTTTTGACCGAAGGCTCGCGCGTGGCGATTGTCGGCTCAAGAAAAGCCACCCCGGACGGCATCAAACGAGCACAGGCTGTCACTCGTGCCTTGGTGCAGCAGGGTATCATTGTCGTCAGCGGCCTAGCCGAAGGCATCGACACAGTGGCGCATAGAACTGCGATAGAAGAGGGCGGGCGCACTATAGCTGTGCTCGGCACGCCCTTATCCAAGGCGTACCCGGCCACGAATGCCGGTCTACTTGAAGAGATCAAGCGTGATCACCTAGCGATTTCCCAGTTTCCCGAAGGTTATCCAGGCAAGAGCGAGAATTTCCCGCGCCGCAACCGGACGATGGCGCTCATCTGCGATGCTACCATCGTGATCGAAGCAAGCGAGAAGAGCGGGACCCGCCACCAGGGATGGGAAGCTATCCGGCTTGGCCGCGATCTCTACCTGCTTGAGAACGTCGCAACCAATCCGAACCTAACTTGGCCGAAACAGCTCATCGAGTACGGAGCACAAATCCTGCGCCGTGAAGACCTACCCGATATCTTGCTCGATATTCCGAACTACACTGCTGGGGGCGTTCGTGCCTTCGAGCTATGAGTATGGCACCTTCGCCAACTATTCCCCACGCGGTAGCTCGGAGCTGTCTGTAACCTCCCGAAAAGCCTGTGGCGCGATCAAGGCTGGCCGGGTCAATGTCATCGCCTCGACCGTTCCGCACCTGCAAGACTCGAAGGCGGACGCTCTGCGGCCTTTTCTCGGGCCTGATGTCACCTTGGTGCCGGTACCGCGCTCGGCGCCACTCCCCGATGGGGCGCTTTGGCCTGCCAAGGTGATCTGCGACGTGTTGCACGAGCACGGGTTCGGCCAAGATGTACAAACCTATCTGAAAAGAACGAGGGCTATACCGCGTTCGTCAAATTCACCGGCGGCGGAAAGACCACTTGTCCCTATTCACCTGGAAAGCATCGAGGCGGAGAGACCGTTCTTCGTGCCGAACAAGATCACCATCGTGGATGATGTTCTGACCATGGGACGGACAAGCTTTGCTTGCGCGGAACTCATTCGGGCTGTCTGCCCGGACGCAGAAATTCGTATTTTTGCAATGATCCGGACGCAAGGCCTGCAAGAAGACATTGAGAAAATTGTTGATCCGGCCATAGGCACCATCATTGGCTACCCATCCGGCAAGACCCACCGTGACCCATAAATGAAAAGATGTGGGTTTGTGGGTATGTGGCGGAAATGGGAATTGAGTTATTAAGACAAATTACGAAAGATGATCACAGACTGACTGACAATAGGCATAGATGCTGAATAACCATAAACAATTCCTGGCATGGAGACGGCAGGTCTTTGTCCGCAATCCACATCGAGATCTGAATGCTCTTTACACTGGGCTTAAGCAGAGAAGCGGCGTTTACTTGATCGGCTGCGCGGAGGAGATTGTCTACATAGGGCAGTCATGGGACCTGACGGAGCGACCAATTGATAGCTTGGGCCGTTTCTACCACCGTGTTTCTGACGTCTCACTGCCGTGGTCTCTCGCTCTGGCACCCTGCCCACCTGACGAGATGCACGAAAGGGAAAGCACGGCCATTCGTTCCTTCGCCCCAAAGTTCAACACATCGATCCCAAGCATCCCTGCGAGCGAGGGACGGATGCCAGAGATTATCGGCTACGCTGCTGTCTTTCAGGATCAGATCAGTTCAGGCGGGGCTTTTGACGAGGGAAACCTTCGTCGGCAAATGGAGCGCGCAGCTGAAAACCCTTCACCACCTTGGCGGCAGGGGAAACAACGAAGGAAAACCGGGAAGCGCGAGCCGAAGCCCGAGTTGCCGCCGCTTGATCCTCCAACGCAGCTGACGGGAGACTCGCTTCGAGAAGCGTGGCAGCGCTACGGCGTCCCGTCTGATGGAGCTTTGATCTATCCGATCAATCTCTGCGATGATGGCTCAGTCGTGACCCGTGACGGAGAGATTATCGGTACATGGTCGATGGACCAGTACGAAGCACCTTCGTTTACGCCAGACGATGCGATTATTCCCTTATTCGAAGCACCTTTGGTCGGCCTTCTATGCATGCGCATACGCGAATGGCACGAAAGCAAAACTGGCGAGAAGCTATAGAGCTATGGCTACGCCCCCGCTCTGTTCACAACCATCTCCATGAAGCAACAGACAGGAAATTCAGTAATGGAACCGCAGTTGCGCAATCTCTAGGCTTTGGCGATCGCCAGCTCCACTGACCCGGTAGACCATTCGATCTTCCTGAGAAATTCGCCGCGACCACCAGCCTGTCAAATCGCCCTTCAAAGGTTCCGGCTTGCCGG
>NZ_JAPMLP010000018.1 GCF_026410285.1 Sulfitobacter sp. F26169L
CATCCTGATCGACTTGGTGACATTCACTAAGAGGATTATACGTTGTGCGAAGCTCAGACGCTTCACCTTTGACCTCGTTGAACGGGTCAAGAATGAACACGTCTTGCCCCATCCCTTTTCGGTGCATTGCCGTGTTTGTCGCCAGCTCGCCTTTAGGATCAATCACGATGGTTGAACCGTCCCAAGTGAGCAAATTCGACATGAGGGAGGTTGCCGATTTACCTGCGCGTGATCCGGCAATCGTCGCAATATGGCGGTTATCATCTATGCCGATTTGACGATCTTTTGTGCGTCCCAGAAGGATGCGACCATCGGCCATTGTGAATTTTTCGGAGGCCAGTTCGGCAGGATCAAGCCATGAGGCGGAAGGGGTTTCAGGTCTGATATATTGCGCCACGAAGAATCCTTTTGCTAATATTTGATCATGTTAGCCGTTAAGGTTTTGCTAGGGAAATAATGGTATAGTTTTAGAGTAGCGAGATATGTTTATATTACATATAAACCTCGGTTAGGGGGTAAACGCCACCCCCCAACACCCCAGCTTGAGAAAGAAAGGAGCAAGCATGGCACGACCAAAGATCGACCCTGCTTTGAAACGCACCGAAGGCGTTCGCATCCCTCTCTCACCTGTCGAGCTTGCGAAGCTCAACGCCAAGGCGGATGCTGGCGAAACAAACGTCACAGCGTTTGTTCGCGCCGCTGCCCTTGGCAAATCCATCACCGTTCAAAAATCGACTTCGCCGGATTTTGTAACTCGTGATGAGTTGCGCCGTATCGGTGTAAATCTGAACCAGATTTCGAAGGCGATGAACGCACAGAAGTCTGTGCCACCGTCCGAGCTTTTGGCGGTATGCGTCAAGCTAGACACCCTCTTTGACCAGTGGTTGAACCATGATCCCAAGAGTCGCAAAATCAGGCCGTAGCTTCAAAGGTGCAGGGCTTTATTATCTGCACGATAAGAACGCCATGACGGCCGACCGTGTGGCCTTTGTTCACACGTCAAACCTGCCAACTGAAAACCCTGATATCGCCATTGCGCACATGGTCGATACCGCGACACATGCAAACCAGCTCAAACAGGCATCCGGTATCAAGGGAGGCCGGAAACTGGAAACGCCAGTTTACTGCTACTCCTTAGCTTGGCATCCATCCGAAAACCCGACACAGGCGGAACAACTGGAGGCCGTACAGGCTACCTTGAAACGCCTCGGCGTTGCCGATCGTCAGGCCGTGATTATCGGCCACAACGACACGGATCACACGCATGTGCATGTGATGGTGAACCGTGTTTGCCCAGAGACCGGCAAGGCGTCCAACATGGGCAATGACCGGCTCATCCTATCCGATTGGGCTTTGCAGTATCGCAAGGAGCGAGGCGAGGAGCATTTTTGCCCACAGCGCGAAGAAAACCAAAAACGGCGCAAGGGTGAGTTTGTCAAAGATCAGAGTTTGACACGGCAGGAGTGGACGGCGTGGAAAAAATCCCAAACAAAAGATATTTGGGATTTTTTTCGTGCCGACCGCGCCGATGCAAGCGCACCCCGAAAAAGCCAGCTTGATGCGCTATGGCGTCAGAAAGAAGAACGCTTTGCCTTGCGCCGTGATGAAATCAAACAGCTCTATAAGCCGATCTGGCGCGATGTGTTCCAACGGCAGAAAAAGGGTTTACGCGACTTTGACGCAGGGTTGACCAGGCGCATTGCATTTGCGCTTGGTCAACCCAAGGGCAAGGTTTGGAACTTGGTCAATGCGATTATGGGTGGCGGTCAGTTGCGCCGAGACTTCATCGAGACACAGGACAACGAGCGCAAAGCTATCGCCCAGAAACAGAAGGGGCGGACAGTCGATGCCGGTCGTGAAGTCACAAAGGCTTGGAAATACGACCGTGACAAGTTGAAGGCCATGCACAAGGCCGAGGATGATAGGCGGTATCAGGACACTAAAGCCAAAGCAGATGAAGTTTGGAAAGACAAAACACTGAATGAATCCGGTCAGGAATTTGTCGAAAAGTCAGACCGGCGGAAGGACACGGAGAAACGGCAAACCTTTGAGGAAAAACTGACACAAGCCAAAGGCGCAAAGGCTGTTGAGGAAGCAAAGGCTAAGGCGCGGACGCGTACACGCCGACAGAGAAGCCGGCCACGCGATAGGGGGATCACTCCCGATTGACCGGCTCAGGTAGTCGATCTCTTACGACTTTGAAATTATGGCGTTTGATGCGTCTTTCGATGCCATCGGCTTTTTCCCGAAGGTAATCAGCAAAGGCTAACAAGCCTTTTTCCCCACCATCGACCGCCGCGATTTCAACCGCTGTGACGACCAAGCTCATAGCGACAAAGGCCTCATTATCCTCGATTTCTAAGAGCTTTTCGACATGAGCGATATTCACATCGCACATTGCCTCTTTGTTATCGCCAACCGATACTTTCAGTATCCACTTTCTCAATTCGTATAAAAACATCTATTATCATACCATATTGGAGGCCTAAGTGTCCAATTTTGAAGAAGAAAACCAAAGCCATGCAGATCACTATCACCGCAAACTGAAGCAGATTCAGGAGCGCGAGGCAGAGCGTGCGCCAAAACTTGACAGCTGGGCGAACGCCAAAGAGCCAAAGCCCACTATCGAATTTTTGGGTGGCCGTCTGAAAACTGAGAAAGAGATGCACCAAGAGGCGCATGATTTTGCAGACAGGAAGGCGCAGGAACAGCAAAAGATAGATCAGGTTGGGTTGCCTCAGACACCCAAGAAGGCCGTGACTTTTGAGGACAAATTGAGGGCAAAGCTGGGCGCGGAGAAGGTGGAGAAGGCCAAAGAACAAAGGCGTGAAGCTCAACGCGCAGAGCGTAAGCTGGGCAAGGATCGCCAGCAGGGACTTTGAAGTGCGAAATATAGAAATTTAACCTTTAATATGATATGTTTAGTCTAACGAAGGGCTATTCATGGAAACAGAAGATAAGGGGTGTTGCGGATATCCGTCACGATGCGCGGGAGATACATCAAGAGGACGATGCAAAGCGCGAGAGGATTTTGAGCGTGCAGTGAATCCAAACCGCATCATGACGTTTGACGAAAAGTTGAGAGCTAGTCTGGGTAATGCCCACGTTGATAGGGCTATCGCAGAAGCTAGAGCCGACCGCGCTATTTCTCGTAGCCGTAAAGGCGACCGATCATACAGCCGATGAGGTAAGGAAGGTTAGTGTGGGCCAGCCTACATCCAGCACTCGTTGAACTCCGACTTCGTCAACTGCCGATACGTAACGAGTCACAGTCAGGACGAAGCTGGTAAGAACACCCATCGGTGAACAAATGAACTTACCAAGAGTTTGCTTTCGCCAGCCCACAAATCCTAGTACACCTAACAAAAGATCGAAGGCAATAAAATAGCCACGCTTTTTGATAAGTCAGTGGTTTTAGTTGCAAAAAGGCAACATGCGCCACCGATGTATTTATGTCATACGTATATGTTCATGAGTATATCATGGTTGCGTATGTTTTGATGTGTATATATACAACGACATATAGTCTGTATGATTTGTCGTATAGATCAGGCGTAGGATTGTTGAGGTCAAAATGTCAGAAGTAGCAAATAAATGGGGCGAGAAAGTTGCCGATAGAGGATTTTCACAAGTTCCTAACTATCTGTTATTGTTAAACCAATTTATAGATTCTGACAATAGGCTCTCACCATTAGAGCTTCTGATATTGATTGAGTTGTCGGGGTCTTGGTGGAAAAAGGATGAACAACCGTTTCCGTCCATGAAAACCCTTTCTGTGCGGTGTGGCACTTCGGAACGGCAGGTTTTGCGAGCTATATCGCACCTTGAAGAATTAACATTGATCAAGCGTGTGAAGCGTCGGAGTAAAGGGTTGATCGCGTCTAACGCTTATGACCTCACCCCTCTTGTTGAAATGCTAACCGAGGTAGCCAAGCAATACCCCAATGAGTTTCCACGCAAAATCAAACCGGCTGTATCTTTGCCCACAGCCAGCCCGAAAGCCTAACAAAGGGAAGGTGTGGCGATCATCGGAATTATTTTTTCCACAGAAAGCCGAGTACGCGCCCTCTGTCCTCTTTCAGAGGTGGTAATAGAGCCAGCGTTTGGGCTTGCTTGCGCCACTCATCCCGATCTTTGCGAACATCCTCTAGCGTCTGTTCAAGCAGTTTAACTTTATCTTCTAACGGATTGATTTCAGGGGTGTTTAGTGGGGGTGCAGTAAGGGGTATCACCGTGTTCAATTGTGACTGTTCTGTTACTGGTGAATAAACACGGTGGAGTTCAGAGGGGTCAATCTCATATTCGCCGATTTCGTTCTTTCGTGCCGATATTCGCCCTTTATCTATGGCGTTTTTTATCGTGCCTTTAGCTTTTCCAGTGGCTTTAGAAGCCTGTCCAAGGGTGTATAACATAGGGGTGTCACCGTGTTCAGTTGTTACCGTGATTGCACGGTTCATTGAACAGCCTACATGATTCACGAAGTTTTGGAAGTCAGGCTTTGGAAGCGTGCTTTTGTTCGAAGAAGTCTTCGAATTTCCCCTTCGGGTTTTTGGCTAACCATGACCGATATTCGGCTTTGTCATCTGCGATCTGCTTGGTTTCGACCTTGTCTATAACAGGGGCGTTGTCATGGCTTGATAGAGGAGGCATGTCACGCACACTGTCAGCTCTGCGCCGTGCGATCTTTAACCGTTCGTTTTCCTCGTCGGTTTCGCGTGCCTCACTGATAGACTTCCACTCCCAATCAAACCGAACGGCGACGATTGTTCGGCCAACCTTCTGGGGTGTCATGCTTACAGCAACCGTTCCAAAATCGTTGATCTGTTCGATGGCTGGATCAAGCACGCGAAAGCGGAAATTGTTGAACCTTTTATAGGCTTTTTTATCGCCAACGTTCATGAGGTATCTAAGTTCATCCAATTCATAGACCCAATATCTATTACCCATTCGTTTCTTGTCAGCCAACGCGCCATAAAGTGTGCGAGCATGACCTTGCAGACGATAAGCCGCATGAGTTTCGATCTTTGCAAAGGTGTCACCAGCTCTCAGAGCTTGGATGGACGATGGTGGAAGGTACAGGCGTGCAACTGCACCACCTTGCTCTAGTCGCCATTCAGCGAGGATCACCGCGCCCCAATCATCACCTCGATACGTGCCGTTGATTTTGAGGCCAGTCATTCGGTCAAGGCATACCTTCAACCAAGCATTATCTGACCGGCCTTCTGTACCGCGTAGCTTTGATGTGGGGATGGTCAGCTCAACTGTCGTGTCATGCCCATCAGCCAGTTTTAGCTTGTCTACAGCGTCCGCAATGACCCACAGCGAAAGCACCATTGCTGGCGTCAAAGGTTTGTCATTTTGAAAAGGATTTAGCAGAACAGAGCGGACGGTGATTTCAGACATTAGACTACTATCCAGGATTCAGGAGTAGTCGTCAAAGTTTATTTTGTAGTTAAATGACCCTCCCAAACGTAGTCGCTTCCCCTCCCAAACGTAGTCGCTTCCCCTCCCAAACGTAGTCGCTTCCCCTCCCAAACGTAGTCGTTACCCTCCCAAACGTAGTCTTCAACCCTCCCAAACGTAGTCATGAAGAGTCAGTGTCAGTGTAATAGTGTTCAGTGGTAGGACACTAGCACTGGACACTGAACACTATTACACTCGAACAAATTGCCCCTACGGGGCGATAAATGAATGCGCTAAGGGCGCATAACTTAAGCGCGGTTATGTGCCTTCGGCACACGCACTAAGAAAAAATGAGCCTCTCAAAAAACAGGGGCAAATTTCCTGATCTGTTTAAGCCAACATTCAACGCTCACGATCAGACATGCAGAACCATGGTGACAAGGACGCTACGCGCCAGCAAGCTGGTAAATCCTTGACACCAGAACCATGCAAATCTGAACGACGCTTTCATGAAGTCGGCTCGGAAAACAGGGAAATTTCAACGTCACCACCTGTCACACAAAACCGCGCTAGATACCAACATCGCAAGGGGTTTTCAGGGGGTTTAGGTTCCACCATTGAGTTAGGAAAACGTACCTATTGATTTTGTGTACACAAATGTGTATATTAAATGATGGATGGGCTAGAGAGGGCGCAAGATGCGCCAACCCAATTCAAAAGAGGATGAACCTATGAACCAAATTTATAACCTGAAGGAATACCGAACGTGCAATTTGAATGGGACGAAGCGAAACGGGTAAGCAACTACCAAAAACACGGCGTAGATTTTCTGGATGCAGCACTAATTTTCGAAGGTGATGTACTAACGCAGAAAGACGAAACCAAAGATTACGGCGAAGACAGATTCAACTCGCTCGGTCTGGTTGATGGACAGGTTTACAACGTCACTCACACCGAACGAGATGGTAAAATTAGGATAATTTCAGCTTGGCAAGGAGGCCGAAAAGAACATGAGCAATATAAAAACCGCGTCCCTTGACGAGTTAAGGGCAATGAAAGAACGGGGGGAGCTACTCCCCCCAAAGGAAAATACAACGAAAATTGATATGCCAGACGGTTTCTGGGATGATGCAGAAATCGTTTCACGGCCTAGCAAAACGTCAGTTCATCTGCGTGTGAACACTGAAATCCTTGAGTTTTTCAAGGAGGATGGCAAAGGCCATCTAACAAGAATGAACGCTGTTTTGCAGTCTTATGTGGACGCTAAGAAAAACCGCTACACTCCATCCTGATTAGGCAAGGAAACAACTGTGGAATTTTTCAGGATTTTACTATTTCTAGGATCATTCATCCTGTTTGGTATGGGGTTCTACTACGGTAATCCGGGCGAGGCATCTCAAGACATGTCTGTAGCATGGTTTGCGTTTGGTATGTCTGCGACCATGTTCGCGATGGGCATATTTTTGGAACCCATTTCTGAGTGGTTCAAAGAACATGGTGCAGAGTCCGAAAATCCAAAACCAACAAAGGCTAAGAAGAAAAAGTTAAGCGCAGAGAGGTCTGCGGAGTTCGCTGATATTTCAGAGCAAAATTGGAAAATGGGTCAAAAGCCTGATTAGGCGACACAGCCCCCCGCACGACAGTGAAAACAGGGGGGTTTGGCGCGTGAGCATCGCGAACCGTCTTCTAATCAGGATCAGTAATCAGGAACACCAAAATCACCTGATTTGCCGTGATTTTGCTCCTGCACTACAGGCTTTGAATCCTTTCGTACTGCTGTCAAAGCCTGATCTAAAGCAGCTCGGATTTCATGGTTCACCTGAAACTGCCAACCGTTTTCTGATATTTTTACGGCAGTGCTATCGTTAAGCCACATCCGCAAAATGGTAGGATCAGCTGTTCCATTGTCGTAGCGATTTCCCGTCAAGGTGGATCGCAATCCATATTCAAAACGTGTGATTTCTACGGTTTGATATGTTTTACCTGCATGAATGGTTGTTTCCTTTCCTAACACCACATTGTTGGGCACTTTTTCAACGTGTTTCCACATAAACAGAGCGAAAATTGCCCCTATAACACCAAGCCAGAGCCACGAAGGGTTTGATGTATTGAAAAAAATAATCATGCCAGCGATGAAGAGTGAAAGACCCACTGAACCATATATAACACCGTTTGAGCTGTGAAAGTCGGACCTTACAGTGTCCACCCAAGAAACGCGGATTGTCGTATCATCAATCCATTCAGTATTCAGCTTCAGCTCAGTAGCCATTTAACAAATCCTTCCAGTAGACACGGCGCAGGGCAAACGGTTTTTTACCAGCCAACAACACTAGCTTGTTTTGTTTCTCTCGTTCAAAAGCTAATGCGATCTCATAAGGCGCCATGAGAGGGACATTGACGATGGTTTCGCGCTCGGTTTTTGCGCCACCGCGTTGGCCTTCAAGTGAGGTATTTTCAGGCTGGATTTGCACCGATTGAGACATCCCCAACCGTTTCGAGAGATATTCAAGCGTGGTCATATCGGTGTTGCCAAAGGCCTCGATAATCCCAGCGTTGCCTAAAAAGGTTTCCCAAGACTTTGGATAATGGGCTTTGAGTTGTGACAGATCCTGCATCACTGTCCACAGCTTCACATCATAGCCAGCCATTAAACCGGCAGATGACTCAATCTGGCGCATATATCCCAAGGTCGGAAACTCTTCCAAAATGAAAAGAACAGGCCGACCAGTGACATTTTTTTCCTGTTCTAATGCAGTCATGGCTTGCGTGATCAACATCCGCAACCATCTGGCATGTGTCGCCATTCGTGATGCTGGCAACACCAGATAAATGGTGGTTGGCTTGCGCTTGAGAACGCGCATCGAGGACAAGCCACTATCCGCGATGTGGGTACGCATTGGCGCGGAATCTAGAAAAGCGGTTTGTTCGATAGCCGTTGAGATGATCGAGCCTTTTTCATCCTTTGGCTTGCCGGTCATTGTTCCGCCAACACCGGCCAAAACACCATCGAAAGCATCTTCTGCTTCTAACATGTGATCGAAGTGCGTGGAGAGGGAGGTTTTAGACCCCTCAGACGCGTTTTCAGGCTCTTCTAGGGGTGAGGTCAGGATTTCCCTTACATCACGCAGAGAGGCCGATTTTCCGGCTGTGTGGAGGACGTACAGGCAAAGACCACGGATCAAGTTGCGAGCGGACAAAGCGAAGTGCTCATTTTTACCACCGTCAGACGTGATGAGGCTTTCCGCGAGAATGGCGGTTTCATCAACCACATCATCCTGATCGACTTGGTGACATTCACTAAGAGGATTATACGTTGTGCGAAGCTCAGACGCTTCACCTTTGACCTCGTTGAACGGGTCAAGAATGAACACGTCTTGCCCCATCCCTTTTCGGTGCATTGCCGTGTTTGTCGCCAGCTCGCCTTTAGGATCAATCACGATGGTTGAACCGTCCCAAGTGAGCAAATTCG
>NZ_JAPMLP010000019.1 GCF_026410285.1 Sulfitobacter sp. F26169L
CGGGCTTTGCCCTTACCTGCTCTGCCGTTCGGAATGCATGGGCATTCCAAACAACAGAACAGGAAGGCCCGCCCATTGGCGGAAAGGGGAAGAGGCCCGGACCGCGTCACTCAAAGGAGGGTCACAAATGACCGCAGAAAAGTTTGACGTTTACACCCATGTCACCAATCAGATCATCGCGCAGATCGAGACGGGAACGCCGCCCTGGCGCAAGCCTTGGACCGGCAGCGGGGCATCGGTTAGCTTGCCGGAACGGTTCAACGGCGAAGCCTATCGGGGCATTAACATCCTGATGCTTTGGGCCACGGCGATGGCCAAGGACTACAGTTCAGCCCGCTGGATGACGTTCAATCAGGCCAAGCAACTGGGGGGCCATGTCCGCAAGGGCGAGAAATCCGCTACCGTCGTGAAATACGGCACCGTCGAGCGCGAGGACGAGAACGGCGAGGAACGCCAGATTCCCTATGCCAAGGCCTACCGCGTGTTTAATGCCGACCAAATCGAGGGCTTGCCCGCCGAATTCTACATCCTGCCTGATCCGCCCCGTGATCTTGGCACCGTGGTCGACCCCGAGCTGGAGGCGTTCTTTGCCGCAACCGGTGCGCAGATCGACAGCACCGAGGAGCCGCGCGCCTATTACAACATCAAGACAGACCGGATTCACATGCCGCCGATTGGCACGTTTCACAAGGCCGCAGGATATTACGGCACCTTGGCGCATGAGTTGACCCACTGGACAGGGGCGACAAAGCGGCTGGACCGTTTGGGTCGGTTCAATGATCGCAAGGCCTACGCCTTCGAGGAGCTGGTCGCGGAGATTGGCAACTGCATGCTCTGCGCACAGATCGGGGTGGAACCTGAGTTCGACCAGAGCGCCGCCTATGTTGAAGGGTGGCTTGAGGCGATGAAAGAAGACAGCCGCGCGATTTTCCGGGCCGCGTCCGAGGCGCAGAAGGCCGTGGACTACATCATGGCCCGCACCGCGCGGGCCGACAGGATGGCCGCTGAATAGCATTCAATCAAGCCGAATGATCGAGGCCCCCGTCAGCAGGCGGGGGCCTTTTGCGTTATGGTTTGATCCTGGCCGTGGATGGTTTCAGGGTGACCTGTCGGAGGGCAGCCTGAAGGCCACCCTCCGACAGGCCCGGCGCTTCGCGCGGACGGGCATGGGATGCCCGGAGGCGACGCATCTGGATATCTCAGTTGCCATATCAACAGAGGTCTGTCGCCGGGACGACGCAGGCAGATTCTACGTGCTGAATCTGGTTGATGACGGAAGACAGTCTCGATTGTTGTCGTTTGGTGCAGTATTTGCACGGCATGATAGCCAGCAAAACATATGAGAAGCTGATTCCTCGCCACGAACGCGAGGCACTGGAGCAGGCGCTTGGAATGGATTCGGGATATGTCCTGGATTTCAGCGACCGCACCTTCAATGACTTCTTTTATGAAACGATTGCTATTGACCCAGAAGACCAGTCGCAGCTCTTTAACGGTCGTGGAACGTCAAAGGCAAAGAGACTGCGTTCGTTTATTGAACGTGCCCAACCGGCGCTTGTGGCGAAGATATTGCGCGAAATGTGGGAATATCGGGAGGCAATAGGGTTTGCGCCATCTGTGCCGAACGAGGGCAAGCTGAAGGAGTCTTATTTTTCCATTGTTGCCCGTATCGAGGGGCGTGCGGACGCCATTGACACATCTGCAATCGAGACGTTTGAGCCGAATGAAACGCTGGAAGAGCTTGTTGCTTCAATACGCCGCGATCTGGACGCGAACAAGCCACAGGCAGCTCTGGACCGCCTTCACACATATTGCATGAAGCGCTTTGCGTCTCTTGTCCGCAAACATGGTGGCGGAGAGTGCGGCAAGGACGATGCGCTTCACGCACGGGTGGCTAAATACGTAAAGATTCTGCGCGAGCAGCAGAACCTGAATCCGATTTCAGAACGTATTGTGAAAAGCTCCATCAGTGTTTTTGAAGCGATGAATCCGGTCCGCAACGACCAGTCGTTCGCGCACGACAATCGCGACCTAGTGCAGATGGAAGAAGCCCGTTTCGTGTTTGATAGCGTGACCGCGTTCCTGCGCTTTTCCAAAGCTATCGACGGACGGTTCTTCGAGGATTGACGCGGATCAGGTGCGGCGAGTCATAAGGCGGATCGCGGCTTCCTGCGGTCCCCATCGAAACGAGAACGTGTCTGACACATCAAACCAGCCGTTGCCGTCACCTGCCCCGTGATTTGCGCCCATGCACGAACACTGACAGTCATGCCCAACTGCATTGCGACAGGCCGGTGCGCACTTCTCCATTTCTCGAAATGGCTGAACGACATAGACCCGACCATAGCGATCCAACGCACCATCTACGAAGCGGTTGAGCCAGCTCAGGGGAAGTTTCCAGGATTTTTCCATATGTGCAAAGCGGATTGTTGGCCTGCGGTTGCCCGTCGCCAAGCCCGTGAGCCATTGGCGATTGTCAGCGCGATACGGCAGACGGGCCGTCAGCTTGTCGCCTTTCAGGCCAGAGCGAACGATTATTGGTATATCAGGCTGCGTCCACTGGCGGCGGATCGAGGGAGGAATGTTTGATGTGTCCAAGAGTGCGCCTTCCATAATGAATATTGGTTTGCAAACACATGGCTAACCTACGCTTTCCAGAAGCGCGATTTCGTCTTCGGTCAGATCGAACAGATCATAGACGATGCTGTCGATCTGGGCTTCGGCCTGGGCGATTTCGGCGGTCAGGCGGGCGATTTCGGCGCGGTCGCGGTTGATCCAGTCTTCCCAGTCGGAGCGATCGGTCAGGGGGATGTCGGCTTTGAAGACCTTCTTCACCTCGGCGCGGAAGGCGGCAAAATCGGGCAGTGTCCACCATTCCTTGAGCTTGTTGGTCAGCTTGGGTTCGCGTCCAGGCGGGCAGAGGTCTGGTAGGCGGCGCGTGAGAGCGGTTTGTAGCGCTAGGCGTTTCTGGGCCGCTGTCTGGCAACTGTTGGTTAGGCCCTCAAGGTCGGCTTTCTGCTCAGCTGAAATTTTTGGTATCACTGCTTGCTCGACAAACTGGGAGTGCATTTGATGGAAACCACCACGAACAGGAACACTGTTTCCAGTGATCGTGAACCAGGCCACCTTGGAGTTCAGGAAAGCTGCGAGCCATGCGTCGTCTGAACCGATAAAGTAGCATTTGTTGTTCGTAAAATGCCCGTCTTCCAACTGGAACTGTGGCACATTACAAAACTCAGGGTAGAGCACCTTTGCGCCCTCAAAGTAAGGCAAGTAGGCCTCCTGCGCCTGTTGGAGCTCGAACCATTCCTGTTTCGTGGCGCGCTTTTCCAGTTTGTCCCTGAAGGGCAGCAGCCATTCCCGGATGGCGGGATAATCGTCAATGTCGATCCGGTTCTTGGGAATGTAGATCAGCCACAGGCCGCGCGGTTCGGCCCGCCAGCGCTTCAGGTCTTTGCCTTCGAGGAAGGGTTTCAGCAGTTCGGCAGACTTTGGGTCTTGAGCGCAGAGGCGCTCCTTGGTGGCATTGTCGATCACAAAGGCAGCGTTCAGGCCTGTTTTGATACCGTAGAGCGGTGATCCGTAAACGTCCTTTAGAGTTTTCCTGCCTGTCCTGATCTTGTCGCGCAGGGCGCGCAGGGCGGGGTTTTCCAGTTCCCATGACCCGGCACCCAAGGCCATTTGTGGATATGGGCCGGCGGCAGCTTCCCAGGTGGCGAGGAAGTTGTTTTCCGGCAGGGCATCTACTTTCCAGAAACGCAGCTCATGCCCCTTGGGCGCGACCCCGCGTTTCATGGTCAGTATCGCCGGATAGGTGGTCACCCCCTCGAAGACTTGCAGGTCGCCAAAATCGACCACGCTTTCGATGGTGGCTTCCTTCAGTAGATATTCGCGCAGGGGCTTGCCTGATCCGGTCTTGAAGAAGGTGTTCGAGGAAATATAGCCCAAGCGCCCGCCCGGCTTCAGCAAGCGCAGGCCGCGTTCGTAGAAATAGCAGTAGAGATCGGCCCGGTCGGAAACGACCTCATAGCGCTTTTCCAGATAGGGTTTCAGCAGCTTCAGAAATTCCATCCGCACATAGGGCGGGTTGCCCAGGACCACGTCGAAGCCCCCTTCGGCAAAGACGCCGGGGAAGGCCGTTTCCCAGGTGAAGGCGTGGTCGAGATAGGCGAAGTTGCTGTCCTCGATCAGGCTGTCACCGACGCGGATGCTGCCCGACAGGCTGTCCAGAACCTTGCCGCGCCGGGCGGTCTTGATCCAGAGCGACAGCTTGGTGATCTCGATGCTTTCCTCGTTCACGTCCACGCCGAAGAGGTTGTCGGTCAGAATTTCGCTGTCGGGGACATAGTCGAGCAGATCGCCAAAATGCTCGGCCTTGGGCAGCAGGTCTTTGATCTTGTCGTTCACGCGGGTCAATTCGGCCTTCATGAAGTCGAAGGCCATGATCAGGAACACACCGGAGCCACAGGCGGGATCGACAATGCGCAAGGATTTCAGGCGATCGCGATAGGCTTGCCAGGCTTCCAGCTCGGCCGACTTTTTTCGCCAAGGAATGTTTTCGTAGTCGGTGATATCCGCGCCCTTCTTGGCGTGAGCGCGCAAGGTGTCGTCGAAGATTTCCCGCAGATGCGTGCCCAGAGTTTCGGCCACGATGAAGCGCGCGATGTAATCAGGGGTATAGACCACCCCGTCACGCTTGCGCCGCCCGCTTGTGCCGGTGGTTTTCTCGGGTTCTTCCTCTTCACCGCGCGCGATCGCTTGCAGGCGTTCCACATCCGCGATGGACTGTTCAAAGATGTGGCCGAGGACCGTGACCGAGACTTCGGAGGCGAAGTCATACTCGCCCAGGGTTTTAAACCCTTCGCAGATGTCATCGGGTATGTTGAGCCCGTTGATCACCGTATCTTCACGGAACAGGCCGCCGTTGTAGCGCGGGATTTTCAGCTCGTTGTTACCCTCGTCGATGGCGCGGAACAGACCCTTGAAATTGTCCCAGACGGGGCGAGGATTGTAAGGGTCGCGCGCGACGAAGGCGTTTTCCAGCGTGTTGTCTGGCAGCAGACCGGTATCTTCGGCGAAGGCGATGAATAGCACCCGATCGAGGATCTTCTGCGCGAGGGCAATCGCATCGAGGGGCGCGATCGCGGCATCGGCTTTTTGGACAGCGCTCAGGAGCTTGAGGCGCAGGTCCTTGTAGTCCTGATACAGGCTGTCGGTGATGTCCTTGTCTTCGCGGCGGCTTTCTTTCAGCAGATCAGCCGTGCGGCCAGACAGCAGGTTTTCCGCTGACAGGAGCAGCATGAAGCGCGCGTATTCTTCCGGGTCTGTCAGCTGGTCGAGGCGGAATTCCTCGTAGGCCGAGGTGCCTTCCCCGAAGCCGTAGAAGCGCAGCTCGATCATGTTCGAGACCAACACCCATTTTACGCCGCGCGCGTTCATGGCGTATTCCCACGCCTGTTGAACGGGGCTCTTGTTCCGGCCCGGCATGATTGCATCGAGGTCGCGGGTATCCGCGCCCTTCAGCTCAAATGGTGCCACGATGTCAGGCGTCTTGCCGCCAAAACGGCCAAGCGCCAGATCGACGCTGCCGCGCAGAATATTTTGTTCGGTTGAGACGTTGTAATCTGCCCCGCCAGCCGGGCCGTGGTAGCCGAGAACACCTTCAACGATCTTGGAGGCGAACTGCCCATGCAGGGCGGTTTCCTTCAGGCGTTCAATCCGACCAGAGCTGATCAACTCTGCCCAGGCTTCCAGCGCAGCCAGGTGGTCTGACGGGATCGGATCGGCTTTGACGTGGCGCTTCAGGGTCTTACGGTTGAACAAATTCATGAATTAAAGGGCTTTCTTGATACTGTCCCATGGCAGCGAAACATAGAGATCGCGCATGAGAGCAAAGCGCTCTTCAAAAGGCGGAAGGTCACCAATTTCGAGGGCGAGCGTTTCCCAATCGGCCTGGGCGCGTTGCTTGATTTCCGGGTCATCCATGGACTCTGGCTTGGCCTCGATCCCACGGCTGCGGCATTTCTCGATCAATGTGGTCAAGATGGCTGTTTTGTCAGCGCCGCTGAAATCATGCTCGCCAATCAGAAATGCGATGTCGTAGACATCCTGTCGCCGGTTGCGCTTGCGTACGGGTTGCTGAAGCAACGCACGGAATTTTTCAGCGACAAGCTCATGAATGGTGAACGCACGCACCGCCACACCGGCCCCGTGCAGGTTCAGCTCCTGGAAGGCATAGACCTGATCACGGAAGCTGATCTCGACATCAAGAACCCGGCTTGCCTTGCCGTCCGCCAGCCGGGCCTCTTCACCTGTGCCACGCTTGGCAGAGCCAATGCGGACCCGGAGCGCGGGGAATTCGTGATCTTCGAAGTTCTCTGCGCGCGGCATCTTCTTCACCGATTGCACTCGACAGAGGAGATCGGGGTAGCCGAGCTTGATCGCGGTGCGAGGCAGAACCTCATTCAGTTCGGTGATGATCTTTTCCGTCAGGTCGGCGGGCTCTGCCATCGAGGTGAAATCAACATCCCCGGTGACCCGATTGCTTTTGAAAGCCAGGGCCATGACCGCCCCGCCCTTCAAAACGAGTGTCTTCGATAATGAAGGGGCTAGGCCAATTGCCCCCAAGACAATTTCCGTTACCTGGCGATCTCGATAGAGCGTTGGGTTTGCACGCGCGGTTTCGACCCATGCACGAACATCAACATCGACGATGTCGAATTTTGTATCTTGCGCGTGCGGGTCAGTGTCAGACATTTATTGAAATCATCCAGCGTTCTGAGAATTCAGGGGCGTACTCGGCGTCAGGGTCGAGTTTGCGCGATCCGCCCCGTTGAGCAAACTGCTCCCAGTTGTGCAGCGCCGGATCATCTATATCCATGACTTCAGACAGAATATAGCCTGCGCGAACTTTTGCGATCTTACTGTCGAGGAGATCAATTGCGGCAATAATTTCGGGCACCCACTGATCCGCCTCATTTTCCCAGACATCGAGAACATGGCGCATGCCCCCACAAAGCTGTGGTTCGGCAAGCATGTCAGCAAAGGTTTGGCCAATTGAAGTGATCCGCGTTTCCTCACCACTCACGGGGGCCGGTGTCCAGGGGTGGCTTGATACATGCACCACGATCGGGCGGCGACGGATCGTATCCTTGAAGCCAGGCCTATTCAGAACGGGCGCTTCAATTTGGTCGAGATCGGGCAGGTCTACATGAAGACGTTTATCCCGGAGCGCATTCCACAGGGGTCTTTTGGGGGTTGTCAGGTGTAGCGCCTGTGGGCTGCGGTCAGTAAGCCCATAGCGCTGCATGGCAGATAGATGCGAGACGTAGGCGAAAGGATCAGCGATGCAGGCGACCTCTTCCGCCGACCCAGCTCTCGTTGATTGCGTCACACGCCACACGCCCGAGCGGAAGTCAGAGTCCATGACAAGCGCCTTCCGTGCCTCAAGGCGCCGTAGCGCATTTTTGGCGCGTGTCTGATCCCAGTCGTGCGGGAGGCGCTTCAACGGCTCGCCGTTCAGCGCCTTTTTGTGAAACAGGTGGTAGCCCAGAACGAAGAAGTCGTAGAAGGTTATGACTGGTAAGTCCTTGTCATTTATAGCCTTTTCGAGACCTTCGGTAAAATTCATCTGCCATCCTTACCCCTATGTCCTAAGGACATAGGGGTAAGGATGGCGTCATGTCAAGAGATGTTCTTAAAACAAACAAAAGCATGATTAGGTTCGAGCGGGGTGTCTATATGTCCTAAGGACATATAGACACCCCGCTCAGATGTAAATTGGGCCAATAAAGTTATCCAAACATCGCGAGCTGCTGAGGCTCCACCCAGTAGCCGCGCTGACGCTTGGAGGCTTCCAGTGTAATCAGCGCCGCGACGGCCTGATTTTCATCCGCGAACCAATCCATCCGAACCTGACCGCCCTGCCCTATGCGGCCCCATTCGCGGTAGAGCGTCCATTCGCCAAACAAGTTCGGCATGACGGACATCCGGTAGAACCGGGCCATTTTCTGCGCAGGCTGGCGTTTCTCAAGATAGGTCTGCATGGGCGTCACAGGTGATACTTGCGCGCAATTTCGAGGGCTTCGGCCTGTTCGGTACCGATGTACTCCTTAGTGCTTTCAATACTGGCATGGCCGAGCAGCAGCTGGGCCGCGCGCAGGTTACCGGTCTGCTGGTAGATATGGGTCGGGAAGGTCCGGCGCAGTGAATGCAAACCGTAAAGGCTGGGATCAAGGCGCGCCTTTTCCAGCCAGGCCCTGAACAGCCGCCAGAGCTGACTTTCACTGAGATGGGACTGGGACCACCGTGCCCCCTGCCCCGTGAACAGCCAGCCGTGCAACGGCTTTTCTGAAGCTGCGAGATAGGTGCGCAGACTGTCGCGCGTGCCCGAGGACAGCCGCGCCTGGACCGGGCGTGCATTGCGGGCTTCGGTCTTCTTCTGCCGGATTTCCACGATCTCGCGCACCCCGACAGGTGTGGCCAACATCCGCCACCCGCAACCGCACCAGATCCGATCCCCGGAAACTGGTATCGAGGGCGGTGTTGAACAGCGCCAGATCACGCAAGGCTTTTTCCTGGCGCAGGATCATCCGGATCAGCGATACTTGGTCGGGCGTCAGCGGAGGTTTTTTGCCCACGACGCGGCCCTTGTTCCAGGTGGTCTCGGAAGCAGTTTTCACGGGCAAATCCTTGCGAGGTTATAGCGGGATAATACCAACAAACCTTGCATGATGAAAGACACATGTTGCGCGACTGGGCATTTTCCCCATGTTTTGTTGGCTTTTTGGCATGGCCACTTATGCGAGCTTTTAGAATAAAGCTCGCATGAGACGAAAGCCGACGTTCGCTGCGTGAGGCACCAAAGGCCGGTGTGCGGACCTTTCTGCCGTTCATAGTCCAGCTCACAGTGACCGCTTACCAGTCCTAAGAAGTCGTTCAGGATTGCTCAAATTGAGCTTTTGCACGGAATCGCCCGCCGAGCGACATAGGCATCGTGATGATGACAAGGCATCCGACAACCAAGACCACGCCAATCCATCCGAGGTTCGGCAAACGCTCTCCGACGATGAGGACAGCCAGAACCGCCGCGACGACAGGCTCCAGCAGCGTGATGACCGTTGCCATACTCGCCTCCACACGGGCCAGACCAAATCCAAAGCTAAGGTAGCCTAAGAACATAGGCACGGCTGCCATGTAGATCCCTACGGCTGCGTTTGTCCAAGATGCAAGAAACGGCCCTCCCGTCGCGATCAGCACCGGCATCAGCAGCAGACCGCCAAGGCCAAACGTGGCCCCCATCGCAACTGACGACCTCGTGCCTCGCAGCATCATTTTCCGCGCGCTCCAGGAATAGAGGGCATAGGTTAGTCCGCCAGTCAGCCCCAGAAGCACACCCAAAGGCACGGAGTCGCCACCAACCACTTCGCCGTGGGAGAGATTTTCTGCAACGCAGATCAGCACCATGCCGACCAGCCCGACAAGCGCCCCGACGGACCACCGTAAAGTCAGATTTCTTCGGTCCAGCAGATATTCGATAAGCGCCGAGAGCAGTGGAGCAGACCCGATCGTAATGACGGTTCCGACAGTCACGCCAGCCAGTCGCATCGCGCCATAGAAAGTCAGAGGATAAATCGCAACCGAAAGCGCGCCAATCACCAGAAGCCGACGCTGATCCCAAAGGGCAGTTCGAGATCGCGCGATGCCGCGTGCGGCCACTAACGCTTGCGCGATGCCACCGACCCCCATTGCGGCAGCACCAATCGCGGCAGCACTGACATCGGGCGCAAATGTTGCTGCCGTTCCGGTCGTGCCCCAGACGACGGCCGCAAACAGTATTGCGACCACGCCCCAAGCTTGTCCCTGCATCATTTCAAAGCGCCTTCAACATGTCGTCGACCATCGCTCGTGCTGTGATCACCCGCGCGCTGCTGCCCTCCAGTCCCGCCCGTGCCATCGCGCCTTCCAGCAGAAAGGCAATCTGTGCGGCCAAAGCCGCCACACGATCGGGTTCTTCGGGCAGCAGTTCCGAGAGATGCTGCGCAAAAATGCTTTCGACTTGTTCCTTGTGACGCCTAACAGCGGTCCGCCCAACATCGTCGGCCTCAAGTTCAGCCGCCGCGTTCAACAAACCGCAACCGCGAAACCCCCGCTCGTAAGCAAATTCGGCGTGATCCTGATAGGCATCGAACACCGCAAGGATACGTTGATCGGGCTCTTTTGCCGTTGCCACACGCCTATCATAGAGCGCTAACCATTCTGCATGCCGTGCTTCGAGATACTGGTTCACCAGATCAGCCTTGGAGGCAAAGTTGTTGTAGAGGCTCTTTTTCGCCACGCCTGCGCGTTCCACAATGGCATCTATGCCAGTTCCGTTGATGCCGTGGTTGTAGAAAAGGATCATGGCGGCTTGCATGAGGCGATCATGTGCAGATCCTTTTGGTGTCTTACTTGGCAGGGCCATGTCGAATCTCCCGATTATAGGTAGGTCGGTATACCTACAATCGAGGAGCCGCAAGGGGCAAAGCAATGCTGGCGACCGTTTTCGAAGTTCCGCTTAGCGGCCATTGGCCGCGTAGCAGCATCACGTAACTTTGGGCTCTTTCCGGGCGTTCGCCGCGCTACGCACGAACGACCGCTAGGCGTTCGCACCCGCGAGATGGGTCAGCGACCTGACACAAAAGTCGGTTTTGCCTGACACCTGACAATGTGTGTCGAATGCCATGCGGAACCGACTCCTCCCGACGAATTTTCTCAATCTTGTCAGTAGGCCGCGCCAAGCAATTCCGACCCAAATGCCAAGCATTTTCGACACAAACCGGACCTTATGCGTGGGACACACGAGGGTCCGCTATGCGGACAAAGCTGACGCTTGCTGCGGCTGAGCCAAGGTCAGCTATGCTTTGAATTCCATGTGCGCCGCCTCGTTTCGTCTCGGCTCTCGTAGGCCTCTATCACCGCTTCTAAATCGTCAGGCGAAAGCATAGCATCCCCTTTTGCATTCTGAGTGATCTGCATCGTGTACCACGCGGTCACACCGCCTTCTGGCGGGTTCTGGAAACGTGGAAACTGCGGCTCGCTGCGCTGACCAGACAGCCAAAATGACGGAAGTTCCGGATCGACCACCAGTGCACGAGCCAACCCGATGAGATCGGCCTTGCCTTCGACAATGGCGTTTTCGGCCTGATCTCGTGTTTTGAACCCGCCAGTGACCATCAAAGGTATCTTTGTTCTTTCGCGGGCGCGATCTGCGAATTCCAAGAAATAGGGGCCAGAGCCTGCTCGATCAGACGAGGATGCCGCACCGGGGAAGTATGTGCCGCCGCTGATGTCGATAAGGTCGATTGCCGTTTGGTCTACAGCGGCAACGACCTCAAGGGCCTCATTCTCAGCAAAACCGCCCTCGAGCTGATCCGTGGCGTTCAACTTGATACCGACCGGAAATTCAGGACCGACAGCTTTTCGCACTTCATTGATTACTTCGAGCAGCAGCCGCATTCGGTTTTGCAGAGATCCACCATAGGCATCTTCTCGTTTGTTGAACAAAGGTGACAAAAACTGACTGAGCAGAAATCCATGCGCCGCGTGTATTTGAACACCTCCGAACCCAAGTCCTTTCGCAAGGCTGGCAGTGTGGGCAAATTCGGCGGGCAGTGCGCGTATCTCGTCCAAGGACAACGCACCACAGGTCAGACCGGGCAGATTAAGTAGGCTCGGTCCTTTTGGTGTGCTGATTGGGGCATCTGCCATTGCGCCTGCGTGTCCAAGTTGGAGCCATAGCTGCGCGTTGTTGGTTGCACCTGCTTTTGCGAGGCGCTCAAACAAGCCTCTGTCTGACTGGTCATTCAGAATGAGGTTACCGGGTTTTTCTGCAAAGTGGGCTGTGCCCTGAACCTCGCCGATTATGGACAACGCCAGACCGCCCTCGGCCCACCGTTCGTAAAGCCTAATTTGATCGTCAGTTGGGTTGCCAGCGCCATCACCAAGAGAGTCCGACATTGCAGACTTGGCGATCCGGTTCTTTAGCGTAGCACCGCATGGCAGTGTCAGCGGTTGGGCGAGTGGCGAAGTTTGCATTTTGATATGAGGCCCCGTAATTTCTTTGTCGTGATACGTCAAAGCGGCCATTTGTGCAAAGCGCAGCATCAAGTAATTTGGGCTCGAACCGGGATTTCGCTGCGCTCTCCATGAACGTCCGCTCTCACCCTCATGCGAGCTTTTAACCAAAAGCTTGCATGAAGGCTTGAAGGGCTCTGTTGTGACGTCGCCAACTGTGACCAACAAAATTCTCTTTATTTGGAGGGGTGTGGTCGTAAGGTTGCCTATGAAACCAAGTAGGATAGCAAAATGAAAATTAGGATCAGTCAGTTCATTGATTTTGCGTATGGAGACAAGCGTAAGGATAAGGCTAAAGCCCGAAGCATAATTGACGATTTCAACCTGCCTTATGACCCCATCAAGGATCGCTACAAGCAATTTCGCGAAGCAATGACTGCCCTTGAAGAGCAGAAGATCACGGACAAACAGTTTCTGGACCTACATTCTAGCGTTTCCGCAAATAAGTCTGCTGGATACAAAGTGCTGTGCCAAAACTACCTTGATCTCAAGGAAGATCATGCGCTCATTTGGCAGGGGCGTAGCCCTATTGAGGCTAATATTTCTGGACTAAACATCACAACAGCTTGGTACTTGCGTACAGAAGAAAACAACCAGAGAAGAATTATCTTCTTACACTTCGGAAAAGAACAATTGCCGAGGAAGAAGGAGCGAGGCTTTCTAACCGTACTACGATTGGCAAAGCCGGATTCGGCGGGAGTCGGCATTCTCAATATCCAAGCGGGTACTCTGATAACCGCAACGCGGCTGGATCAAAGCGAAGCTGATTATCTGCATGAGCGAGCCGCCAAATTCATGGAACTTGCCAAGGCCATCCAGGCAGGCGGATAGCAGTTTAGTTTACCCTATAGGTTGGACGGCAGGGCACTGGGGTTTTAACAGCTTTAACAGAAGCTTACACTATTTTTGAAGATGTAAAAATCAGGCGGAGCTGATGGTTTCAAAAAGCCCTTTTAGACCGTTATGGAACGGATCGAGCGACAGGGCTCGTTCTTCGGCCCAAACAATCCACTCGCTGAGAGGTCTACCTTCAATGTCGGCATCACCCTCAATTTGCAGACGGCGGCGTAGCTCTTCGATGAACACCAAAAGCCGCGCGCGCGCACGCCAATTTTCCGCGTGGTCCTGAAACTGGCTCCAACGCCTGTGATCAA
>NZ_JAPMLP010000001.1 GCF_026410285.1 Sulfitobacter sp. F26169L
ACGAAGGGTTCCGGCTCTGGCGGCACGAAGGGTTCCGGTTCTGGCGGTACGAAAGGTTCCGGCTCTGGCGGTACGAAGGGTTCCGGTTCTGGCGGCACGAAAGGCTCCGGTTCTGGCGGTACTCAAGGTGGCGGTGACACGTCAGGTAACGACAAGTCGGTACTGAACTTTGTGATGGGCAGCCCATCAGAGGTGAACATTTCGGTTACGGAAACGCCTGAAGGGCAGTTGTTCTTCAACCTGACACCAACAGACTTTGACGATGAACCTGTCGATATCGATGGGATATTCTTCAACCTGTCCGATGACAGCAAGCTCAGTTCATTGAACTTCTTCCCGGATGAGAACGATCGCGATGTGACGGATATTCAGGCCGATGCTGATGGCGTCTCTCATTTGCCTAACGGCGCCGGCGTCGGAGAAAACTTCGATGTAGGACTGCAGTTTGGCGAAGTTCCAGACAGCTCCGAAGGCACCATCAATGCGACCAATTTCACGTTGTGGTCGGATGACGGTCCGGTGAGGTTCGAGGATATCGACTTGTCTGGCATGCGCCTTATTGTCGATCACGATGAAGGCGGTGGCGAAGTGTTGGGCGTATCCGACAGCGACGATCCTGATTGGGGTGACGCTGATGCAGTGCCGGATAGCGACATTGCACTGGGAGATGTCATGGCTTTGATGACCCAGCATGTCGATGAAGAAGACCTTGTCGGTCTTGATGATGACCCCTCTGATGACGATCTCTTGATGGTCTGAATAGATACCTGAAAGTCGGGGCAATGCGCTGAGGTGTGTTGCCCTTTTCTTGCATGTGAAGTCTCGCAAGAAGTGGCTTAATCTAAATCCTGCAACGATAAATCAGCATATCGTGACACAGAACAACATCGGCCGAGATGATTTCACCCACTCAATGGCTGCACTTTTTCCCAAGGTCACATAAATGCTGGATTCGATATCCAAACAGGTAATATTCCTGTAGCTTTTCAAAGCGCGCTTGTTTGGAAAAGTTACCGTCGAAACTAAGTACGGCCTGATATATCAAACGGTTTAAGGGTTGAAAGTACCGCGCACCAAGCGCGTGTGGGTGATGGATTAAGGCTTGGGCTATTTTCTTAAGTCATATCACCTACGGTGGCTATCAGGTGGAGTGTACCACCAATAATTTGCCCACCCCTAACACTTGCAACATTGATCGAACGGCTCGTGCTGTTGTCAGAACCAACGTGGTAATCGCAAATTGTAACTGCTCGGCCTTCGGTTCCAGACCCAGTGTAATTTACACCGATGAAGCCCGAAACGAAAAATGCGCTATATTCAGGTTCACCGACAGGCCTCTCGAACACCGAGAACAGCTCAAATTCGCGGCTCTCACCGGGCGCGCGCGCCTCGCCATGAGAACAGGCAGTTCTTATCGAGCTTCCTGCGACTTCGTATTCTTGTTGCGCTTCTTTCCGTCCGTGATCACCAAAGTGAGCAATAGATATGACCCCTATAGCTGGCGTTTTGCCAACATCTTCCAATGTAAAAGTCACCTTTGCCCAAAAATGTATGGTCTTATGCAAGTAAGTGGCGACAAGGTTAAATCTAGCGTCTTTGGCGGCAACCCAAGACCTTTGCTCGTCACGCATGATCTGGTCGGCATGACTTCGTTCGTGCTGGGCGCGGCTCTCATCTTCCAGACCTAAATTTGCATCTATGCTTGGAAAATACCCAATTAGACCGAAGATCAGAAGCAAGCTGCCGGCCCTTACACCTGCAATGCCATTCTGCTCACGTTTATCGCTACTAGATATTGTATAAATTACGCCGCCGAGAATTGACCACGATTCAACTTATTGCGGATATTGGGGTCTTTCCGGATGGCTGCGTGCGAGCCCCTGTCTGGGGATATGCGCTTTTGACATCGCCGCAACGTGCGCAGAACGACGGATATTTTCAAAGCCTCGCGTTGCCGTGCTTAAACACAGCGGCTTCGTCGTGCATGTATGGAGCGGAAAGAACAGACATCGTATAAACCTATAATTTTTTGACGTTAATCGACGCATTGGAGTTGGGTTTGTCAGGTTTATAATTTGCAGAAACCAGCGGTCGGCCACTTGAATATCACCGTAGACCGGAACGCAGAATTACTGTCGCAGAGTGGCTTTCGCTATTCGGGCGCAGATAATCGTTTTGATATTTTATTTATGAACCCTCGGTAATTGGATAGAAATGCCTGCCGTGTGTAGCGTTCCAATCCGGTGTCGGTGTCTTGTTGGTATCGCGCTGGCTGCGACAGAACCTTTCGCATAGCTTTTGCGATGGCTTGAATATCTGCGCGGGGGACAAGCTCGCCGTTTTTACCGGATACGATCATTTCGCGCGGCCCGTAATTGACGTCATATGAAATGACCGGACAGCCGTTGGATAAGGCCTCCAATATGGACAGGCCAAACCCTTCGGTGGTGGTAGGGTAGACCGAAGCGATGGCGTTTCGGAAAATTCGCAATGGTTCGGTGCTATAGCCAGCCAATTTGACACGATCGCCACAGCCGAGCTGTTCTATCTGTACTTCAAGCTGCTTCTGTCCTGCGCCGACCCCATAGACCAGATAATCAACATGGGGAAAGTCATCTTTGATCTGGCAGAATGCCTCGATGCACTCGTGGATCGGTTTGCCCTCTAATTCCAACCGCGAAACCGTAACGAGGTGCTTGCGTTCTTGTGGTGTCGCGTTGGCGGTATCGCAAAAGTGCGGGATAACGTGAATTTCGGCTGCGGGAATTACATCTGTCTCGATCCGGGCTTTATGCACCGCCGTCGAAGTAATTATCGCCTCGCCTTTGAAATTTTCGATCAGAAAGCGGGATCTGGGAACAATTGTACCTGACGGGCTGCGGTGGTCTGCGTGTAGGAAAAGGGCGCGCTGGCCTTTTGTCACCGCCGAGAGATAGGCCGACGTCACACCGTCAAAGAACACAACTGCATCTTCGCAGGCCACCATTTCAAATATATTCTGCGCGTAAACGCGCGGCATCCGGCAAATGGTGTCTGTGACCAGATTTTTCCCGATGATGAATTTCCGGTCTTTGGTTTTCACCCAGCGAATGGGCAGTGATCTGGTGAAATCGGTTTTTTCGGTGCTGCCATCGGCATTGCGGGTGACGGATTGGTGAATTTCATCGTCAATCAGGGTATATGTGGTTTTTCCATCGGTTTGCGGCAAGACGCGTTTGGTAATGGCGCCGATCGGGGTGTGCGTTGTGGTGTCGACCATCACGGTTTCGCCGCCCTGCGCATAGACGGTTTTCTTGCCCTTTGTCTCGAAACGGTCAAATGCGGGAAAATCGGAAAATCGTTCGACGCCGGCAGCGACAGCTGCATCATAACACGCTTGAGGGACTGTCAGGTTGCGCACCCGCGGGGCGATGGTTCCATTGGCTTTCAACTCGGCAAAATTGAGCATCTGGCGAATGCTGTGATCGAGGTTGAGCAGGACGGGGTCGAATTCCTCCATTTCGGCCAGTGCATTCATGCGGTGATAGACGGCTTTCACCTTTCCCCCACCGCCAAGGCCGATCCGCTCAAATATGCTGAAAACGCGGGTCACACCGGAATATGTCGCGTTGGTAAGCCAGAATGCATGGGCCAGCCCCGTATATTTATGCCAATTCGGTTTGCGCTTGCTTCGACAGCGCCACCGCTTGGGTGATCTTGTCCATCAACACATCGTAACGCGGGCTGGTGCCATTACCCAGAAAGGAAAACCAACGTGAAAGGATGGTTTCGGTTTCGTCCTGCGCAACAGGGATGTGGCTGTTTTTGATATGGGGCATCGACATGCTGATCGGGGTGGAATCGTGCCCGTCAACCTTGATCGAAATGTATCCCATACCGGCATTGTCCACGATTGCAGGAAAGCGCTTGTGCAGCGCATTGTGACCGAACGAAAAAACCGTACGCTCGCCGTGGATGCGGATAGCGGTGCCCATGCTGTTAAAGGGCAGGTTTGCTTTGTAAATGAATGTTTCGCCGTCGGATTGATAGCTGGTGATCACCAGCCCGTTCGAGCGGGAATAACTGACCGGAACACGATCGCCCAAGCGGGTCAGAAACCCGCGCAGCTCGTGAACGTAATCGGTCGACAGGCAATCATCATCATCAATGCGGAAGTTGATCAGCGGATGCCCCGCGAGGGCGTTCAGCTCCGCAATCCGCGGCCACAGTGCCTTATGTACCGTTTGTTCGGACGATATCAGCAGTTCAAGATTGGGATGGGCGGCGCACAGATCCGACAGACGCTTTTTGTAAACTTCAGGCATGATGTCCGATGTCAGGATCAGACAGATGAAATTCTGGTCGCCTTGTGCGGCAAGCGAGGGCAGCAAAAAGTTCTCGAACAGGAAAAACCTCAGCTCCATCCGCTCCGGCGCGTATAGCTCGGCGGCAATTCTGGCGCGGGTGTTTTCGATCTCCGCCGGGGTTTTTGCAGCGCGATAGGATCGCCAGTCGCCTTTGCCACAAAAGGAAAAGCGGCAAATGCCGATTGCCGGCTCTAGTAGATATGCCATTTGTTGTTCTCCTGCCGCGCGATTTTAGTGGCTGGTTTGCCTGATGGCAGAATCATAGCGCAACAGTATGCAAGGATGCCACCGCAAACCTGTTGCGCAGGTGCGCAACAGCTAGAGCATGACTTCGATCAGGTTGGGTCCGCCGCTTTTCAGCCCGTCATCGAGCGCCTGTTCAAGCGCGGCGCAGTCATCGACCCGCTGTGCCTCTACCCCCATGGAGCGAGCCATCTCTACCCAGTCGAGCGCGGGGCGATCAAGGCTCAGCATGTCAATCGCGCGCGGTCCGGGGTTTTGAACGCCGACATTGGCAAGCTCGCCGCGCAGAATTCGATAGCTGCGGTTGGCAAATACCAAAATCGTGATGTCGAGCTCTTCGCGCGCCATGGTCCACAGCGCCTGCACCGTGTACATCGCCGATCCGTCACCAGTCAGGCACATCACCTTACGCTCGGGGCACGCAATCGCCGCGCCGATGGCGGCTGGTAAGGCGTAGCCGATAGACCCGCCACAATTGTTCAACCAGGTATGTTTGGGCGCACATTTCGTTGCCGGTGAAAACGCGCGTCCGGTGGTTATCGCCTCATCCACCACAATCGCGTTTTCGGGAATTGCGCGGGCAATCACGGCGGCAAGGTTTTTAACGTCAATCGGGCCGCTGGGGCGATCCGGTAACGCAGGCGTGACCACATGCGCGGGCGGTGTGCCGGTTGCATCTGTTGCGCTTGCCAGCGCAGTCAGGGCTGCGGTCGTATCTGCACCAGCGGTGGCCAGCGTCAAAATTTCGGCATCTTCACGGGTCAGTATGGCGGGTTTGTCTGGGTAGGCAAAAAAGCCGATTGGCGCGCGCGCGCCTAGCAAAACGATGCGTTTGAACGGTTTCAACACCTCAAGTGCGGCATCAATCGGGTAGGGGACACGACCCACATAAACCCGGCCCGCGCCACGCTCCATCCGCGCATTGGCCCACTCCGACAATATCGCACAGCCTGTTTTGCGCGCGATCCGTCCGGCCATTTCAAGGTTGCCCTCGGTGAGGGCGCTACCGCCCAACAGCAATAGCGTTTCAGGCCCGTCCAGTACGGCCGCTGCCTGATCCAGCACCGAATTATCATAGGCAAGCGGCGCGGGTTTCTGAACCGCGCCATGTGCTACGCCGCCTTCGGTCCACGCGGTATCACTGGGCAGGATCAGCGACGCGATCTGTCCGGGGGCGACCATGGAAGCTTTGATTGCCGCTGCTGCATCGGTGCCCACGTCCGCCGCAGAGGCAGAGGTTTGGACCCAATGCGAAACAGGTCGCGCGATGCCTTCGATATCCGATGTCAGCGGTGCATCAAGCTCGATATGGCTCAGGGCATGTTCGCCGATGATATTCACAACCCCTGATCCGGCTTTCTTGGCATTGTGCAGGTTCGACAAGCCGTTCGCCAGTCCGGGGCCAAGATGCAGGAGGGTGGAGGCAGGTGTGCCGCGCATCCGGTAATATCCGTCCGCTGCACCCGTCGCCACGTTTTCTTGCAGCACCAGCACACAGCGCATCCCGGCGATATGGTCCAACGCGGCAACAAAGTGCATTTCCGACGTGCCGGGATTGGTGAAACAAACATCGACTTCATTGGCCAGCAATGTATGCACAAGGCTCTCGGCGCCGTTCATTTCGTCACTGCGGGGTTTGGTGTTGCTCATGGGTTTTCCTTTTCCCAGTAGGGCGCGCGCAGGTCTTTCTTAAGGATCTTTCCGATGGTCGAGCGGGGCAGGGCGGTGCGTATTTCTACCGCCGACAGCCGCTGGCTTTTGCCCAGACGCGCATTGACCTGCGCCAGAATATCTTCGGCGCTGCGGGTCGCACCGTTACGCAGAACCACCAGCCCTAGCGGGGTTTCGCCCCATGCCTCTGAGGGGATGCCTATTGCGGCGGCATCCACCACATCCGCATCTTGCAGCAGCGCCAGCTCCAGATCGTTTGCATAGATGTTCAGACCGCCGGAAATGATCATGTCTTTCTTGCGATCCGACAGCACCAAGAAGCCATCCGCATCGAACGACCCCATATCGCCCGAGCGGAAATAGGCCCGCCCCTGCGCATCGCGCCAGATGTAATCGGCGGTCAGATCGTCGCGTTTGAAATAGCCCGACATCATCGTCGGGCCACGGCCGCAAATCTCGCCCACTTCGCCCTGCGCCACTTCGTAACCGCTTCCGTCGATCAGACGGATATCATTTCCGGGGGCGGGTTTGCCGACGGTGTGCAGTTTGGCAGGGTTCTCATCGGCAACCAGAACAGTGACGCCGCCGCCCTCGGTCAGGCCGTAATATTCCACCAGTTTTCCGGGAAAGCGCGCCAGCACGTCTGCTTTTACATCTGCACGTAACGGAGCGGATGTAGAAAGCTTCATCCGCATCGAGCGCAGATCGAAGCTGTCAAAGTCGGGGATGTCCATAATGCGTTTGTATTGTACAGGCACCAGCATGGCGTGTGTGATCTGTTCACGTTGCACAATTTCAAGAAACGCGCGCGCATCGAACTTTGACATCAAATGCACTGTCGATCCGCCGAACAGCGTAGGGATAAAAGCCACAATAGTGGTGTTGGAGTATAGCGGCGTCGAAATCAGCGTGCGCGCGTTGTCGTCATATCCGTTCGCCTTTACCCGATCCATTTGCGCCGCGCGCATCCAGTGGTTGTGCACAATTCCCTTGGGTATTCCAGTGGTGCCCGAGGAATAGATCAGGTTAAACGGATCGGACATTTCGATCGCTATCATCGGATCGGTAGTATCGGCGCTTGCCAGCGTGGTTTCGTAATCCTCAAAATCGCTGTGCTGGAAATCAATTGCATAGCGGCGCAAGGGCAGGCGAGAGATAAACCCCTCGACCAGCTCCAGATACTGACCGGCGACAAAAATCGCCTTCGCCCCGCAATCTGTCAGCATCTTTTCCAGTGCCTCGGGCGAGGCCATGGACGACAGCGGCGTCACACAGCAACCAGCGCGCAAAATGCCCAGAAACAATTCGGCGTAAGCGACCGAATTCGCAGACAGGATCGCGATATTGTCGCCCTTGGCCATCCCTGCCGCCAGCAGCGCGTTTGCAACACGGTTTACGCGGTTGTCCAGATCGTGCCATGTCAAACGTTGCTCACCACAGACAAGCGCGAGTTTATCCGGCGTCGCCGCCGCATTGGCGCGCAAACGCGCGACAACAGTTTCCTGCGGCAAAACTGCGGGAGCGGGTGGATCGATCTTGATGCCGGATGTCATGCGGTACAGGTCTCCTTTTCAGCTCAGCGAAATGCGGGCAACATTCGCCGCGCGCCCGTCGGCGCCAACGACAGAAGACATCGCATCGGTAAAATTTACCAGCCCGATTTGCGCAAACAGGCCGGCGCGGCTGCGGTTTTCCGGCCCGATCCGTTGCTTTGCGGTGGACCTGCGCGCGCGGACCACTAGAACAGGGTATCGTCATAATCCGGAACCAGCCGATGATCCGCCACACCCTCACGTCACTGAACAGTATCGCAGCCATTGGCGCGGATACGATTATTGATGTGCGCGCACCTTCCGAATTTGCCGAGGATCACGTGCCGGAAGCGGTGAATTTGCCTGTTCTAAGTGATGCCGAGCGCAGTCGCGTTGGCACGATCTACACCCGGCAGAGCGCGTTTCTGGCACGCAAAACCGGCGCGGCGCTGGTGGCGGCCAATGCTGCGCGGCATTTGCAGGGGCCGCTTGCGCAGATGGGTGGTGACTGGCAGCCGTTGATCTATTGCTGGCGCGGGGGGCAGCGGTCCGGCGCATTTGCAACCATTCTTGATCAGGTCGGCTGGCGCGTTCATCTGATTGAGGATGGGTATCGCAGTTACCGCCGTCAGGTGAACAAGATGCTTTACGACACGCCTCTGCCACACCGCATCATGCTGGTTGACGGGGGCACCGGCACAGCAAAGACGGCATTGTTGCATCACCTGCGCGGCGAGGGCGCGCAGATTCTAGATCTGGAGGGGCTGGCAGGACATCGCGGCTCCCTTTTCGGGGCGCTGGACGTGGCGCAGCCATCGCAAAAGATGTTTGAAACGCGTTTAGCCGCTGCGCTGCGGTCGCTTGATCCGACGCGCCTGACGTGGGTAGAGGGCGAAAGCAGCAAAGTTGGCGCGCGGGTTATCCCGCCGGTTGTCTGGGCCGCCATGCACCGCGCGCCCCGGATCGAAGTATCGGCGCCGGTTGGCGCGCGCGCCGCTTTTCTGTCCACAGCCTATGCCGATCTGACACAGGACACCGATGCCCTGATCGCGCTGATTGATCAGTTGCGCGGGTATCATCCGGCAGAGGTGATCGCCGATTGGCAGGCGTTGGCCCGCGCGGACAATTGGCAGGCACTGGCCGCGCAATTGATGATCCACCACTACGATCCGCGCTACACAAAATCCCAGGCGCGGGCGGCAGAAAAGCCGCAGCAGGTGGTGCTGGGGGATTTGACGGCAGATACACTGGCGCAAACGGCCCGTGATCTGATCGCGCGTTTCAACTGATTTTGATCGGCCCCGTGCCGTCAGACAAAGTGCCGATGATCCACCCCTCCAGCCCCTGCGCCTGAAGGGCATCAATCGCCTCTCGCGCCTGACGGGGGGGCAGCGCGGCCAACAACCCGCCAGCCGTCTGCGGATCATGCATCAGCGGATCGGCGATGCCGATGGTGGGCGCGTCGGCAATATTGGCCGCCAGCAGCGAGGAGTGGACACCCGCATCCGACAACGCCCGCGCACCTTCATAGAGTGGCACCTTATCGCGCCATATTTCGCCGCGCAGGCCGGAGGCGTCACAAATGGCCTGAACATGACCGGCAAGACCGAAACCCGTCGTGTCCGTCATGGCGTGGGCCGCCCCCAATATCTGCGCGGCGATGTGCTGGGGCTGCGCCATGGTGTCCAGTGCGGCCGCCACCACACGCGCAGGCGCGGTGCCCGCCATAGGCGCGGCCAGTATTACACCCGCGCCTATAGGCCGCGTCAGCACCAACATATCCCCCGCCTGCGCACCCGCAACCGTGATTGGCATGTCCTGACGGGTGCCCGTTACCGTGAACCCGATGGTCAGTTCGGCCCCCATGGTGGTATGTCCGCCCACCACGCTGGCGCCGGCCTGCGTAAACACGTCCCTCGCGGCTGCGTTTATCTCGGCCAGTGTGCGCTGCTGTAGTGGCGCGGACATGCGCGGCAGAATGATGCTGGACAATGCGACCTGCGGCTTGGCCCCCATGGCCCAGATATCCCCCAACGCGTGCACAGCTGCGATACGGGTCATTCGGGCGGGGTCTTCGATGAACGCGCGCAGATGATCGGTGCTGAGCACCTGAAAACCGCCCCCGGGCTGGCGTAGGATCGCGGCATCATCCCCTGCACCGGTCACAACATCGCCATGCCGCGTCTGCGATGATTGCCCAAGGGTCTGTTGCAAAACCGTGTTTCCAACTTTTGCGCCACATCCCCCGCACAGCGGCGCGGATTGTGCATCGTCTTTCACACCGCGCGCCACCACCGCAGGCAATGCGGTAGGGCGCATTACGGGAAGATCTTCAAGCTTGTTCATAAATGCGCGGTCAATACGGTCTTTCCACCGCCACAGTAGGGGGGCGGCGATGGCACCGCCGTACTTTTCCGCCATGGCTGATTTCCTGCCGAGCGAGATCAACTTGAGATAGGATTTTTGCGGACGGAACGGTTTCAGGGTGGCGTCTGACAGAACAGCACGAAGGTTGTGATACAAAACCGGCGCGGCGCGCACGGCAAATACGCCAGCCTTGGGGCGTGGGGCAAACGGCATATGTGCGCAATCGCCTACTGCAAACAGGTTGGGATCGCCTTTCACGCGCAGATCGGGATCAATCACAATAAAGCCGTCGTGCAGGGGCAGGTCGGTCTGTGCGATCCAGCTATGGGGAAACGCCCCCGCAGCGCCCACGCACAATGTCGCCGCCACATCGGGCTGCTGCGACAGCACGACCTTGTCGTCGAGGATGTGCGTGATCTGCGCATCAGTGCGGATCGTAATGCCCAAATCATGCATCGCGCGGCGCAGTTTGGCACGGGCGCTTGACCCCACGCCGGAGATATCCGGCCCCGCTTCGATCACCGTGATGTCGGGGGTGGCGTCTGCACTGTGCAAGGCATGGGCCATCGCCATGGCCAGTTCACACCCCGCAACACCGCCCCCGATGACCGCAACGGTTGGCGCGCTGCGGCCCTGCCGGACATCCTCCAGAAAGCCGCGCCACTTTGCTGCGTAGATATCCAGCGGCTTGGCCCCGACCGCGTGTGCGTCAAACCCGTCAATATCCATCCGCGCGGTAATACCAAGGTCGATCGAAGCGATATCATAGGCAACGGGATCGCGCCCCGCCAGATGGATCATCTTCGCGCCCCGATCTATCGCCGTGGCGGAATCAAGGATCAGCCGCGCGCCTGCAAAACGGGCCAGACGCATCAGGTCAATCTCCAGCGTGTCACGGCTGTAATGGCCTGCGATATGACCGGGCAGCATGCCGGTGTAGGGGGCGGTGGGGCCAGGGTTGATCAGCGTCAACCGCGCACCGGGCAACGGGTTCATCCCCCATTTGCGCAACACCAGCGCATGTGCATGGCCGCCCCCGACCAGCACCAGATCACGGGTGAAGGGGATTGTCGCTAACATATCGGCACACTGCAGGACGCGGAGGTTTTCATCATATCTATGTATTTGCCCTGTCCGCAGGCAAATGTCCAAGGTGGTCGCTACACCTTGTTGCGAGGTCGCGGAAATCCCCCGCACACAGGCGGGGGATCAGCTAGTTTTCCGTAAGCGCTGCAATCACAGCGTCTAAGGCTTGCGCGGCTTTGATGCGCATTTCGTCATCGGTGGCATCCTGTATGGGATGGGGCACCAGAACATAGCGCGCACCGTCCATTCCCAACGCCTTGCGCTGGCTTTCGGCGGCTTGACCAAACGCACTTGAAGCGATGGCGACGGCAGGGATCTGCTGGGTTTCAAACCAGAAACAGTCGTGCATACTGCACGTTGTACAAGATCCTCAGTCGGCCAGTGCCTCGATCAGAAAATCACATTCGTTGCGAATTTCCTCGCGCAGGGGCTGCGGACACGGTTTGGCAAATGTCGGTTTTGCGTAGCGCCGCACATCTACTTCGGGTGCCTTTTGCTTTAGCAGCCGCTCAAGCTCGTCGAGCATGACGTTGCCGCGCGGTTTGCTGATGTCCAACAGTCCGATGGTCCCTGTCAGAATGCCGCTACGTGTTGTGATCTGACGTTCAACCGGCACACGCTCGTCTGTCGGGTCGAGAATTGTTACCATAAATACCTCCCTCTGAAGTTCAGCCTAGCCCAAGTCGATCTTTTTGGAAACCGACAGTGATCCCACGGCCCCCGTGGCCCAGCCATGAAACACGGACGAGAATTTACCTGCGTCCGAACCCGCCACGACGATATGGATGTACTCCGGTCCGGCGAATTTCGGCACCGTTTTTTGCAACGCTTCCGGCCCCATCTGCTCTGCTGTTTGCGCAGGGATGCCCGCGCCGCTGGTTTCATTCATCACCATTTCGGACATCGGGCGTGTGGTGACCTCTTGAATACGGTCACGCAGACGCTCTTTGGGGTAGGCGCCTTCGCGCGTCAGGGTATCCAGATGTTCGGGGCAGACGACCAGTAGGGCATCTACAGGCAAATTGCGCAGCTTCGGCAAAAACACTCCTTCAAGGCCGAGTCCGAGCGATCCTGCAATCTGGTCGGGGGCGCGGGACGGCTGATCAACGATCAAGGTAGGGCCACCCGTCATGGCAAATACCGTGACCACCGAATCCTCGGCATCAAAGCCGCGTTCCACATGCAGCGCCGGCCATGGCGATCGTTCCTCCCACTCGGCAAAGCACATGGTGAATTTCATCGGATTGCCATGGGTGGAGCGTTCCACTCCGCCCGTGCTGGCCCCCCCGACATTGCGCACAACAAGGCGCAGCGCGCGGCCGATGGTGGCATTGGCGCGGTTTCCGGCCCCCAGCGCGCCCAGTTGCATGTTCATCCCGATCTTGTGGCGGATCGGTCCGTTGATCACCATCACCGGGGCCGCGCCCATGGTGGTGGCGGTGACGCCGTGAATGTTGAACTCATCGGTGCAGACCGCTTCGACAGCTGCAATCACCACCGGCAGGTATTCCGGTTTGCACCCGGCCATAACGGCATTGATGGCGATTTTCTCCACCGTGGCTTCGCCCATGTTCGGCGGTACGGTTGCAATTATATCCTGCGGGTTGCGGTGGGTGCCGCCCAACATCCGCAGCACCCGTTCAGGCGTTGGCGGCACCAGCGGCAGCCCGTCTGAAAACCCCTGATCAAACATGAATTCCGCTACATCATCACTGGCGGCGACATCAATACGCCGCGCTCTGATCGGGCTGTTGTCAGCGGCTGCGCGCAACTTGTCATATACGGAAGGATCGAGATGTTTTGACCCACAACCGGGGCGCCAGGCGGGCAGGCTGGCCCAGTCGATCTGCGCGGCAGGTAGGGTTGTTCTTGAAGCGATGTCTGTGGCCAGTGCCTCCCAATCTGCGCGGATGAAGCCTTCGAATTTCGACACTACTGCGCCGCTTTCGTCGATCCAGAACACCGACGGAACGCTTTCGATGTCCCACTCGAAAGCGGTTTTGCAGCTGCGGTCATCCAGCACGGGCATCGACAGCATATGGGTTGCAGCAAATGTTGCCGTATCATCTCCTGACTGCGAAATCAGCAGAACTTCCACTGTGTCACCGTATGCTTTGTGAAACGCCTCCAGCACCGGTGCTGCGGTATTGCATGTCTCGCAATCCTCTTTCACAAAACATACCAGACTGTACCGGTTGGCAGAAAGCGAGTGCGGATTACCTGCCAGATCGTTTAATACAAAAATTGGCTGCTGCGCGCTCATGTCCATCCTCCCTGATGTCCTTTGGAGGTATCTTGCAAAGGGTCGGGCCGGAATGTCCAGACCTTGCTGCATTGGCGGAGATGGATGGGAATCGAACCCACCACGCGCCCAATAGACGCGTCCATGGTTTTGAAGACCAGGGAAGCCACCAGACTCCGGTCACCTCCGCACCAAAGGAAACCTAGCAAACCTGTGAGAGCGGGGGAACCGCAATCGCGCCCGTCATCCGGCGCAGATCACCATTGCGCACCGTGATGCCGCATGTGTCAAAATACTCAAGAACCGGGATAATGTATTTCCTGCTGGTGCAAAGCGCGCGGCGCGCCTGAGATGTGCTGAATTCGCATGGTGGCGGGAACGCTGTGCAGAGCGTTCCCGCAGCGGATTGGAAACTGCGCCGGTGTACAATCACGGTCTGGTTTAAAGAAACATTGAAGAGCGAAACCAGATCGCCTTTGTCGACCAGCAGCGCAGTCAGATCATCGTCGAATGGTTGTTTTGCCAGATCAGCTGCGGCTAGCCCGGCATGGTTATAGGCGTCTTCGATCTGTTTCAGACGCTGGTGTTGTGGCGTCGAAAGATGCGCACGCGGATCATGGCTGGTAAGTGCGCACCCGTCAGCGTGAAGACGCAGCTGTTTGTTCTCATCAAGAGCGCCCAGAATATGTTTGATGAGCAGGGGACGGGTTTCAGGAAATGAAATAGCCCCGTGCGGCGCAAGAGGGCGAAGCGGATTTTCGCGGTGATATGTGGTCAGCCCCTCGATCAGCGCTTGTTCCTGCGCTGCGAAGAACCGGTTTGTAGAAAATGTATCTGCGTCAAGGTATTGCACTTCGCCGTTTAACGCGGCGCGCACTTCGCAAGCGCTATGACGTGACAGGCGAATAACGTCAACGGTGCTGGCCACGCCCCCGCCTGCATCACACAGCGCATCTGCAATCTGCAACGGCGATTGGGCTTTCACAGCCCTGAGCAATGCTAGACGCTGCCGGTTCCCACCGCTGACAGGTTTTGACAGCGTGTCCAGAAACACCGCACCGCCAAGGGTTTGTGGCGGGGAAAGGCGACGCAGGATCGCGCGCTGCCCTTCAAACCCGCAAACCGCGCGATGAAAACGCAACTGCGCAAAACCCGTTTGCGCAGCCCCGATCCGGCCTGCACCAATTATCCGCACGGTTGCAACTTCGCTGCCGGTGCCGAACAGAACACGGATTTTTTCCATGTGCTTTAGTAGCGTCCTGCCACCACCCAGCATCGAGATTTCGGCATCAACGCAAGCGGACGGTTTTCGCGCAGGATCGCTGCACAAGACACCTCCGCGCGCGATGTCATCTTTTGCAACACCGCGCAGATTAACCGCGACACGCTCTCCGGTTTGGACACGCGCGCGCTCCTGCCCACGACTTTGCAAGCCGCGTATGGATACTTGCCGGTCTGCGGGTTGAAGAAACAAAGGCGTGTCAAGCGTCAAATCCCCACCCGCCAACGTCCCCGTGACGACCGTACCGCGCCCGGAAACGGAAAACACGCGATCAATCGCCAACATGCTGTGCTGCGGTGCCGTGCTCTGCGGGGGCAGGGCAAGCAATGTTTGCAATTCCTGTTCCAGCGGAGTCAGGCCCGCACCTGTCCGGGCTGAACACAGCACCATCGGCGCATCGGCCAGTATTGTGTCGCAAAGGGCCACACGGATATTCTCCAGACAGGTCGCGTGATCCTGCGCAGGCACCAGATCGTTTTTGGTGATCGCAATCACACCGCGGTCGAGCCCCAGCAACCGCGCAATGACCAGATGCTCCAGCGTTTGTGCGCGCACACCTTCAACTGCGGATACAACCAAGAGGGCAGCATGGGCGCCCGTGGTCGCGCCGACCATCGCGCCGATGAAATCCTCGTGTCCGGGGGCATCGATGAAATCGATTACACCGTGTGGATATTTTTTATGGGCAAAGCCTGTGACAATGGACAGACCGCGCGCTTTTTCTTCGGCGGTGCGGTCGGTTTCAATTCCCGTCAGGGCGCGCACAAGGGATGTTTTGCCATGATCGACGTGCCCGATCACCACGATGCAGCGGGTGTTCATCTGTCTGCACACCGCGCGCATGCTGACGCAACCCGCGCCACCTCTTCATCGGTAACAGTGCGCATATCCAACAGTACCCGGTCTTGGGCGATGCGCCCGATGACGGGCGGATCATTCTGGCGCAGGGCCGCAGACAACCCATCGGCGGACAGCCCATCAACGCAGATGGAAACAGCACAGCTTTGCAACTCTTGCGCGGGCACGGCGCCAGCACCGACATGGGCGATCGTTTCCACCACAACCGCATCAGGAATGCCGCTGCCGTGCAGGGATGCTATCAATCTGTGTGCGCGCCGCTGAACTTCTTCCAGCGGTTGCGCCAGCATTTGCAAAACCGGTATTTCGCGCAGCGGGTCAGACGGCGCACGGTAAAGGCGCAATGTCGCCTCAAGCGCCGCCAGCGACAGTTTGTCGGTACGCACGGCACGCATCAACGGATGGGATTTCAGCTGTGCCACCAGATCGCGCCGCCCCGCGATGATACCCGCCTGCGGCCCGCCCAGCAGCTTGTCTCCCGAAAACATAACCAGATCGACGCCCGCTTGGATAATGTCCGCCACCACAGGCTCGTCCGTCAGGCCGAACGGGGCCAGATCAACCAGAACTCCGCTTCCGAGGTCTTCCATCAGGATAACACCATGCGCCGCGGCCAGTTTTGCAAGCTCTTGCCGCGTCGGGGATGCGGTGAAACCGACGATCTTGAAATTGCTGGTATGGCTTTTGAGCAGCACTGCTGTTTCACCGTCAATCTCCTGGGCATAATCACTGGCGCGGGTTTTGTTGGTTGTGCCGACTTCGCGCAGGGTCGCGCCGCTTTGCGCGATGACGTCCGGCAAACGGTACGACCCGCCGATTTCAATCAGCTCCCCTCGGGAGGCGATAACATTGCGCCCCGATGCAGTGGCAAGCAGCCCAAGCAGAACAGCAGCAGCGCAGTTGTTGACCACAACAGCAGCCTGCGCCCCGGTCAGTTCACAGATCAGGTTTTCCACATGTTCATGCCGCGATCCGCGTTTTCCAGTATCCAGATCCAGTTCCAGATTACTGGGCGCCGCTGCAACGCCACTCATGGCTGTGATCGCCTTTGGTGCCAAGCGCGCGCGCCCGAGATTGGTGTGGATGATGATGCCGGTCGCATTGATCACAGGCATCAAAGACGGACGCCGGTATGTTTCAATCATTTCCGTTAGGCGTTCGGCAAAACCGGCGCTTTCAAAATCGGGGAGATCGGCGGTCGTGCCGGCCATAATGCCAGCGCGCAGTTCGGCGATCATCTGCCGCAAGGTTTGAGCCGTTTCGGCGCGGCTATAACGCTCTGCCACGTTCTGCACAGCCTGCTGGGCCAGCAAGGACTGGATTTGCGGCAAGTCAGACAGTTTTGGGGGCATGACTGCTCCGAATTTTGTTGGAAGCATTATTGCAGTGATGTTCTGCTAATCTGGCTGGTCAATTTTGCAGCCAGCGTAACGTCTTATCTTTCCCACGTCGAGGTATGTTGCCCTTACATCTGCGCAAACACATTCGCGTGTGTCTGCCTGTTGACGCTGCGTAGCGAGTTGCAAAGGGAACCAAATGGGCAACTTAAAAGTTAGAGAGGGACGCTGCGGTGCCGGCGCGGTTATACTCGTGCAATTGGCGCATGACTTGCGGACACGTTCCGAAAGCAATCGCCTGGGCAGTCGCGTTCCCCTCGATCCGCGACGGATGCGCCGTCATATCGACCACGCCAGCCTGGTTGAACAGGTCTGCAAACTTGAATATGGGGCAGCAGCCCAAAGCCCTGAAGGAACTGATCCATGAAAGATGTCGCAACCAAAACCGCAGGTGGCAAAGCCGTGCGGGACAAGGTCAAATCGCCACAAGCTACATCAGATCAAACCGACAGCGCGCCGCAGCGGCTGAAATTCGACTCCGACAAGGGCGCGTCAAGATCTACGTGGATCGCCGCGCTATTGGTGATTGCGATTGTCGGATGGATGGGCAGCGGATTTATCTTTCCTTCTGCCGATGAGGGGGATGTGACCCAGCGCGAGCCGTTGAAACCGGTCGCCGTGGCGGTTACCCAATCGGTTGCCGAAACCGTTACGCAGTTTTACCGCGCCGAGGGGCAGGCCCTGCCGGACCGCGACACGATGCTGCGCGCGGAGACATCCGGCGATATTGCAGAGGTCCTTGTGAAAAAAGGGCAGGATGTTGAGGCGGGCGCGGTAATTGCGCGCTTTGACCCGACCAACAACGAGGCCGACACCAACCGCGCAGCAGAAGAACTCGCGCGCGCGCAGCGCGAGTTTGATAACGCGTCAAAGCTGCTGGAGCGCGGCATTGCCACCGCAGACCGCGTCGCGCAAGCCCGCGCTGCGCTGGCCTCGGCGCGCGCGCAGGTCACAGCGGCAGAGCAGGCTGCAAAAGCGCTGACCATTACCGCCCCTTTCGCAGGGCGCATCGAGACGCTTGATCTGGATGCCGGAGAGTTCGTGCAGAGCGGTGCCAATGTCGGGCGGCTGGTTGATATTTCGCCACTGACGGTTGCAATTCAGGTGCCGCAGCAATCGCTGACGCTGCTTTCTGTCGGGCAGCCTGCCAATGTGAATTTTATCATCGGTGAAAAGCGCGAAGGCACGGTTACGTTTATCGGCACCTCTGCTGCATCGGAAACCCGCACGTTTCTGGCCGAGGTCGAGGTCGCCAATGATGATTTTGCGATCCCTGCCGGTATCTCTGCCGAGGTGGTCATACCCACGGGCGAGGCTGTCGCGCATTTTCTTGCTCCGTCAATCGTTTCACTTGATGCCGAAGGCACGCTGGGGATCAAAACGGTCAATGCGGAAAACAAGGTCGAGTTCTTTCCTGTAAAGGTCGTGCGCGCGCAGATAGACGGGATCTGGGTCACGGGTTTGCCTGAAATTACTGATGTGATCACGGTAGGACAGGGATTTGTCAGCGCGGGTGAGGTGGTTGCACCCTCTGCGGCGGAGCCAAAGCAATGAACACCATAATTGACGCCGCGTTTTCGCGTTCGCGCGTTGTTGTCATGGCGCTGCTCATGGTGCTGACGCTGGGCGCATATGCCTATGTCTCTATTCCGAAAGAGGCAAACCCCGAAGTGCCACTACCGCTGTTTTATGTCTCCACGGGGTTGGACGGGATCAGCCCGTCAGACGCCGAGCGATTGTTGATCGAACCAATGGAAACCGAGTTCGCTTCCATTGCCGGACTGGACAGTATGAAGTCGGATGCGACCGAAGGGTTTGCCAGTATCCTGCTTGAGTTCAGTCCCGGTGGGGACAATCAGGAAGCGCTGGACAAGGTGCGCGATGCCGCCGATCGGGTGCAATCCGAATTGCCTGAAGATGCGAACGACATCAATATCACCGAGATCAACACAGCCCTGTTCCCGATTATTACAACCATTTTGTCTGGTCCTGTGCCGGAACGGACTCTGAACGCACTTGCTGAGAAAATTCAGGACGAGGTCGAGGGGCTGAAAGGCGTGCTGGAAGTCAAAATCGGCGGCCAGCGGTTTGAGTTTCTCGAAGTGCTGATCGATCCAACGGTGTTCCAAACCTACAACCTGTCCTTTGACGAATTAATCGGCCAAATTCAGCGTAACAACCGCCTGATTGCTGCGGGAGCTATTGAAACCGGATCAGGCCGGATTGTGCTGAAGGTTCCGGGATTGATCGAAAACCTCGAAGACGTGATGGCAATGCCGGTAAAGGTGCGCGGCAGTGCCGTTGTCACATTCGGCGATGTCGCCACAATCCGGCGCACGTTCGAAGACCCCGATTCATTTGCGCGCATCGACGGGCAGCCAGCCTTGGCACTTGAGGTTACAAAACGATCCGGCGCAAATATCATCGACACGGTGGATGAGGTGAAGGCGCTGGTGGAAGAATTGCGCGTGGACTGGCCTGACAGTATCGAAATCACCTATCTGCAAGACCAGAGCAAGCAGGTGAAAGACATGCTGAGCGATCTGGAGGCAAATGTGATTGCCGCCGTGATCCTTGTGATGATCGTTATCGTGCTTGCACTGGGTTTTCGCTCGGCGATCCTTGTGGGGCTGTCTATTCCAGGGGCGTTTCTGGCAGGGGTCATTGCACTGTGGACGATGGGTTACACGATGAATATCGTCGTGCTGTTTTCACTGATCCTTGTGGTCGGCATGTTGGTTGACGGTGCGATTGTCACCACGGAACTGGCCGACCGCAAACTACAAGAGGGGGCCGAACCTAAAGAGGCTTATTCCTTTGCCGCCAAACGCATGGCGTGGCCGATTATAGCGTCTACTGCCACAACGCTAAGCGTGTTTTTTCCGTTGCTGTTCTGGTCAGGCATGGTGGGGGAGTTTATGAAATTCCTGCCCACTACAGTGATCCTGACACTCACTGCATCGCTGTTTATGGCGCTTGTGTTCATACCGGTTGTGGGCGGGTTGATCGGCAAACGGCAGCCGCAGTCGGCTTCTGCCAAGGCCGCCCTTCACGCTGCCGAAATTGGCGATCCGCGTGACATGCGGGGGCTGACGGGGCTGTATGTGCGTGTGCTGCAATGGGCCATTCTGCGGCCCGCAACGACGGTCCTGTTGGCGGTCGCGCTATTGCTCGGTGGCTTCGGGCTGTATGGCCAGTTCGGCAAAGGAATCAGCTTTTTCCCCTCTGTCGAGCCTGATTTCATGCAGGTGCAGGTGCGTGCGCGCGATAACTTCTCGATTTTTCAGCGCGACGCGCTGGTGCGCGCCGTAGAGGACCGCCTGCTGGGGTATGACGAAATCGCCAGCATCTATGCGCGTTCGATGATGAGCGCGGGGCAGGGGGACGAAGAAACCATCGGTACTTTGCAACTGGAGTTAACACCGTGGGACACCCGCCGCACCGCTGCCGAAATCGGCGTTGATATCCGTGAAAGCGTTTCGGACATTGCGGGCATTGATGTGCAGGTGCAAACCGAAAGCGGTGGCCCGTCGACAGGCAAGCCGATAAACTTGCAAATTACAGCCCGCAATCCTGATGTGCAGGGACGGGCCGTTCAACAAATTCGCGAGATCATGGATCGCATCGGCGGCTTCACCGACGTGACAGACACCCGCCCCGTGCCGGGCGTTGAAGTGTCAATTCTGGTTAACCGCGCAGAGGCCGCGCGTTTCGGCGCGGATGTCAGTCTGCTGGGGCAGGCAGTTCAACTGCTGACCCAAGGTATTACTGTGGCTGATTACCGCCCCGGTGATGTAGACGGATCGCTTGATATCCGCGTGCGGTTCCCGCGCGAGGAACGGTCCCTCTCCGAGCTTGCAGGCCTGCGCGTGCCGACCTCTGCGGGACTGGTGCCGATCTCCAACTTTGTTACCTTCGCGCCGACCGAGCGGACAGGGGTGATCCGACGCATCGACGAAAAGCGGGTGACGACAATTGAGGCGAACGTAGCGCCCAATGTGCTGGTAAATGATCAGGTCATTGCCCTGACCGCCGCGCTGAACGAGGCGGATTTGCCCGAAGGCGTTGAATTCAACTTCGCTGGCGAGGCAGAGGATCAGGCCGAAAGCATGGCTTTCCTGATCGGGGCGTTCATCTCTGCCGTATTCATGATGTTTGTGATCCTTGTGATCCAGTTCAACAACTTCTTTCAGGCTTTCGTCGTGATGAGTGCGATCATCTTTTCCATCGCAGGTGTGCTGCTGGGGCTGATCATCACAGGCCGACCGTTTGGTGTAGTGATGGGCGGTATCGGTGTCATTGCGCTGGCAGGGATTGTGGTGAACAACAATATCATCCTGATCGACACTTATAACGATTTCAAGGCAGAGGGCCGCACACCGCTTGAGTCAGCGCTGCGGACCGGCGCGCAGCGTCTGCGTCCTGTAATCCTTACATCTGTGACAACTGCACTGGGCCTGATGCCCATGGTGATCGGCCTGAACCTGAACTTCTTCACCCGTGAAATCGTCTATGGCGCGCCGTCGACCCAGTGGTGGACCGAGCTTTCCTCGGCTATTGCGGGTGGTTTGATTGTGGCAACAGTCCTGACGCTGGTTGTTACTCCGGCGATGCTGATACTGGGCGAGCGTAAGTCAAATCGCCGCGTCCCGCAGGCGCAACCGGCGGAGTGAGCAGGCGCGGCGAGGCCATGAAGGCCGGTCGCCCTGCTTGCCACCCAATAATCCTGTCCCCTTAGCGGCTTGCCATTCCGGCAGCGGCTTGGCAGTCTGCGCGCAACAGTTTGACAGGACCACCGCCATGCCCATTCGCCCCCTTGATATTGACCCGACCCATTGCCTGATCGGTGGTAAGTGGGCACCCTGTGACAGCGGGAAGACGATGCCGCTGATCAACCCTTCGGATGGAAGCGCCCTGTGCGATATCGCGCTTGGCGGGGCGACGGACATTGACCGTGCCGTTGCTGCGGCGCGGGCGGCTTTTGATGGTCCGTGGGGGCGCGCGACAGCGGTTGAACGGGGCCGTGTGCTGCAGAAAATCGGCGCGCTGGTGCTGGAAAATATCGATGAGCTGGCCAAGCTTGAGGCGCTGGATGTCGGCAAGCCGCTGACACAGGCGCGCGCCGATGTGGTCGCGCTTGCCCGCTACATGGAATTCTATGCGGGTGCCGTGGATAAGTTGCACGGCCAGACGATCCCCTATCTTGATGGCTATACCGTTTATACCCTGCGTGAACCACACGGTGTCACCGGGCATATCATCCCGTGGAATTACCCGATGCAGATCATCGGGCGCTCTGTCGGTGCGGCACTGGCAACCGGCAATGCCGCAGTGTTGAAACCCGCGGAAGAAGCATGCCTGACCGCCCTCGCATTTGGTGAACTGGCGCGCCGTGCCGGATTGCCAGATGGTGCGTTGAATGTCGTTTCCGGCACAGGTGCCGAAGCAGGGGCCGCGCTGACGTCCCATGCAGGCGTTAACCATATCTCGTTTACAGGATCGGTTGGCACCGGCCGTCTGATCCAGCAGGCCGCAGCGCATAATGTTGTGCCTGTCACGCTTGAACTGGGCGGTAAATCTCCGCAACTGGTGTTTGACGATGCCGATATTGATGCGGCGCTGCCGTTTCTGGTGAATGCCGGCATCCAGAACGCGGGACAGACCTGTTCTGCCTCGTCGCGGATATTGGTCCAGCGCGGTGTATATGACGAAGTCGTTGGCAAAATGGCCGAGCGTTATGGCGCGTTGCGCGCTGGGCCCGCTATGGCCGATCTGGCGGTCGGGCCGCTTGTATCGCAGCGCCAGAAAGAAATTGTCGAAGGGTTTTTGGCAAAAGGTGCTGATCTGAACAAGATCGCCAAAGGCGAGGTGATCCCTGATGCGCCATCCGGTGGCGCCTACGTAGCCCCCAGCTTGTTCGAGGGTGTGTCGCCCGATCACACACTGGCCCAAGACGAGATTTTCGGCCCCGTGCAGGTGATCATCCCGTTTGACGACGAAGCGGAGGCGTTGGCGATTGCCAACGGTACGGCTTTTGGCTTGGTTGCCTCTGTCTGGTCACGTGACGGTGCGCGGCAGATGCGGCTGGCCCGCGCGTTGCGTTCGGGGCAGGTGTTTTTGAACAATTACGGCGCGGGGGGCGGCGTTGAACTGCCCTTTGGCGGGTCGGGCCTGTCCGGCCATGGCCGCGAGAAAGGTTTCGAGGCACTCTACGGCTTTACATCGTTGAAAACAGTGGCGGCGTACCACGGCTGATGCCGTAATCGAGCAGACATAAACCGGAAGGAGTAAGCCATGCGCTTGCAAGGAAAAACAGCAATTGTAACGGGTGGCGCGTCAGGGTTTGGCGCTGGGATTGTGCGCAAATTTGTCGCCGAAGGGGCGCAGGTAATGATTGCCGACCTCAATACTGAAGCGGCAGAGGAGTTGCGTCAGGAAATTGGCGCACATGCCATTGTGGCAACCGTGAACGTCGCAGACGGGGCCGCCGTCAAGGCAATGACCGCGCAAGCGGTGGACGCATGGGGCCGGATTGATATTCTGGTCAATAACGCAGGAGTCACGCATTTGCCCGCGCCGATGGAGACGGTCAGCGAAGAGGATTTTGACCTCGTCTTCGCCGTGAACTGCAAATCTGTCTATCTTACCGCACAGCACATTGTACCCCTGATGAAGGAAAAGGGGCAGGGCAGTATTCTTAACCTCGCCTCGACTGCGGGTGTTTCACCACGCCCGAACCTAAGCTGGTACAACGCCTCTAAAGGGTGGATGAACAACGCGACGCGTGGCATGGCGGTTGAGCTTGCCCCCAGCGGTGTGCGGGTAAATGCGCTGAATCCTGTTGCGGGGGAAACCCCCCTGCTGAAAAGCTTTCTGGGGGAAGATACGCCGGAAATGCGCGCCAAATTCCTGTCGACGATCCCGATCGGACGATTCTCGACGCCCGAGGATATGGGCAATGCAGCGTGCTTCCTGTGCTCTGACGAGGCGTCAATGATCACCGGTGTCTGCATGGAAGTCGACGGCGGGCGTTGTATCTGATCAAAAACCTGAACAAAATTGCTTGATCGTCTTGGTATCGGTTCGCACCTTTTGTAAAAACCGCATAATGTAACCCAAATCATCGTGACGATTCCGAAACGCGGTGAGACGACAAGCCTGGAGGGGATACATCCTCGGGCCCCAACAGTACGGAGCTTGCGTGTCCCTTCTATTGATCGTTGCCTTGCCGTTTTTGGGCGCCCTGCTGCCCGGATTGATGTATCAAGCAGGCCGTGCAGCTTGCGCGGGTGTCACATTTACCATCACGCTTGCAGCGTTTATCGGTCTGATGACCAATCTGCCCGCAGTGATGGCGGGCGATGCGGTCATGTACCGGGCCGAGTGGATACCCGGTCTTGGGCTGAACTTTACATTGATGCTGGATGCGCTGGGCTTCTTCTTTGCCACGTTGATCCTCGGCATTGGTCTGCTGATCATCGCCTACGCCCGCTATTACCTCGCCCGCGAAGACAACATGGGCGAGTTTTTCACCTACTTGCTGTTATTTCAGGGCGCGATGGTGGGGATTGTCATGTCAGACAACATCCTGCTTTTGCTGGTGTTCTGGGAGCTGACTTCGCTATCTTCCTTCCTGTTGATCGGGTATTGGAAACATCTGCCCGAGGGGCGCCAAGGCGCGCGTATGGCGCTGACCGTGACAGGCATGGGCGGTCTCGCCATGATCGGTGGCATGATGATCCTCGGCCAGATCGCAGGCAGCTATGATCTGAGTGTGATCTTGCAAAACCGCGAGATCATTCAAGAAAGCAACCTTTACCTCCCTGCGCTGATCCTGATCCTGTTGGGCTGCTTCACCAAATCGGCGCAATTCCCGTTTCACTTCTGGTTGCCGCACGCGATGGCGGCACCCACACCTGTATCGGCCTATCTACACTCTGCCACGATGGTGAAGGCGGGGATTTTCCTGATGGCGCGCATGTGGCCGGTTTTGTCAGGCACGCCTGAATGGTTCTGGTTGGTGACAGGGGCGGGGTTGATCACCATGCTGCTAGGCGCGGTGATTGCGCTGTTCAAACATGACCTCAAGGCGCTGCTGGCGTTTTCAACCGTCAGCCACCTTGGCCTGATCACCATGCTGCTGGGGACAGGTACCGCGTTTGGTGCCATGGCTGCGGTGTTCCACATTCTCAATCATGCCACGTTCAAAGCGGCGTTGTTTATGTCCGCTGGTATTATCGATCACGAAACACACACCCGCGATATCCGTCGTCTTGGCGGTTTGCGACATCTGATGCCCATCACATTTGTGATCGCCACGCTGGCGGCGCTGTCGATGGCGGGCATTCCGCTGTTGAATGGTTTCCTAAGCAAGGAAATGATGCTGGAAGAGGCGTATCATACTGTACTGGGCGGCAATCACTGGATTGTGCCAACGCTTGCAGTCATCGGATCGCTGTTTTCTGCTGCCTATTGTTTCCGTCTGATCGGGCATACGTTCCTTGGGCCGAAACGTGATGATTACCCAGCCGCGCCGCATGATCCGCCAAGTGGTCTGTGGTTGCCGCCTGCGTTGTTGGTGGTGCTGGTGGTTGTGATCGGTGTCGCGCCGTTTCTGGCGGAACCGGCGGTCAAGGGCATTACAAACGCTGTTTTGGGCGGTGTAGCAGACGTGCCGAAAGCATATTTCAAAATCTGGCACGGGCTGGTGCCCGCGTTGTACATGTCGATCGCGGCGGTGGTCGGTGGCCTGATTGTTCTGACGCTGTTTAACCCGTTGTTGCGTCTGTGGGATGCCGCGCCGCGCCCGGAGGCCAAGGTTATCTTCGAAGCACTGATTGAAGGCGCGGTGAAACTGGCCAAAGCTCTTACCCTGCCGCTGCACAACGGTGCGTTCTCGCGTTATGGTGCGGTAATGGCGGTGACGGTCATTCTGGCCGGATACTACGCATGGGTAACCGGAACAGTGGGCGCGCCAACGCGCACCCTTCAGCCTGCCGGCGCGATCGAGATTGCAGGTTGGGCCATGCTGGTGGCTGCAACACTTGGCATGGTTTTCCTGCACCGTAACCGTTTGCTGTCGTTGGTGTTGATCGGGATCGTGGGATTGATGGTGTCAATCGGTTTTGTCTTCTTCTCGGCACCCGATCTGGCGATGACCCAGATCACGGTTGAGGTGGTGACAACCATTCTGATGTTGCTTGCCCTGAATTTCCTACCCAATGAAACGCCCGTCGAAAGCACGGTTTTGCGCCGCACCCGCGATGTGACAATGGCACTGGCAGGGGGCGCGGCGGCCATGGCGCTCAGCTATCATTATCTGCTGCGTGAAGCAGTCACGACGCCGATCTCCGAATTCCACCTCGCCAACAGTTACAAAGGCGGGGGCGGCACAAACGTCGTCAACGTCATTCTGGTTGATTTCCGTGGCTTTGATACGTTTGGCGAAATTATCGTGCTGGGCATCGCTGCTGTGCTGATTTACGCGCTGACCGAAACTTTGCTGGCCGGTCCTGTGCGTGCGCGTCTGCTGAACCGCACGCCTGACAAACAACTGGCGGGGGACATGCATCCGACGATGATGGTGGTGATGACCCGCGTATTGATGCCGATTGTGATGGTTGTGGGGTTCTATGTCTTTCTGCGTGGCCACAACGAACCGGGAGGCGGGTTTATCGCAGGGCTGATCGTTTCAATCGGTCTGGTTATGCAATATATGGCCAGCGGCTATAGCTGGGCAACCGCGCGCCAGCGCTATCCCCATCACGGTGTCATTGGTGCAGGGGTGTTGATCGCAGGGCTGACGGGGATCGGATCATGGTTTGTCGGCAAACCGTTCCTGACGTCCGATTTCACCTACGTCCGCATCCCCCCGTTCGAGAAGTTCGAGTTGGCAACCGCCGCGTTGTTTGATCTGGGTGTGTTCCTTGCCGTGGTTGGCGCGGTGATGCTGTCGCTCGACGGGTTCTCGCGTCTGGCGCGGCGGGCCCACGTGAAAGACAGTGATTTCGCGATGGATATCAATCCTGCGCGAACCGAAGGTGACGCACTAAGAGGGCAAGGAGCATAATATGGAACTTCTCGTCGCTTCTGCCATCGGAGTGTTGACTGCTGGCGGCCTGTATATGGTCATGCGTCAGCGGACCTTTCCGGTTATTCTGGGTGTTTCGCTGCTCACCTATGCAGTGAACGTATTTCTTTTCGCCTCGGGTCGTCTGACACCGGGCGCACCGCCGATCCTGTCGGACGCCACCACCTACACAGACCCATTGCCGCAGGCATTGGTGTTGACTGCTATCGTCATTTCATTCGGGATGACGGCTGTGGTGGTGATGATCGCGCTGGGTGCTTACCTGGGCACCGATGATGATCACGTCGATGACCAGCCCGACAACGGGGAGGACGCGACATGACCCATTGGCTGATTATGCCGGTTGTGCTTCCGGCTCTGCTTGCTCCGTTTATCATTCTTGCCGCGCGATATCACATGGGCATCCAGCGAGTGTTCTCGGTTGCTGGTATATTGGCAATGATTGCGATTGCGATTGGCCTTGCTGCGCAAACATCTGACGGAATGGTGATGCTGTACCAATTGGGCGATTGGGCCGCGCCCTTCGGCATTGTTCTGGTGGGCGACCGTCTGTCGACGATGATGCTGCTTTTGATGACGGTACTGGCGCTGTTTGTGCTGCTTTACGCCATCGGATCCAAATGGGACGAGCGCGGTCGGCATTTTCATGTGCTGTTCCAGTTTCAGGTGATGGGCCTTGCGGGTGCATTCCTGACAGGCGATCTGTTTAACCTGTTTGTATTCTTTGAAGTTCTGCTGATCGCGTCCTACGGGTTGATGATCCACGCAGGGGGCAACGCCCGTCTGCGCGCAGGGGTCCAATATGTCCTGTTCAACCTACTCGGCTCTACCCTGTTCCTGTTCGCGCTCGGCGCGCTTTACGCAGAAACGGGAACGCTGAATATGGCTGATCTTTCCCAGCGGGTGCAAATGATTGGCGCAGATGAAACAGTGGGTATTCGTGTTGCGTCCGTTTTGCTGATCCTTGTGTTTGCGATCAAGGCGGCTGTGGTGCCGCTTCACTTCTGGTTGCCCAGCTCCTACGCCGAGGCGCCGCCCCCCGTGGCTGCCCTGTTTGCGATTATGACTAAGGTGGGCGCGTACGCGATCATTCGCGTCTATACGCTGATCTTTCCCGTTGATCTGGAGGTTACCGCAGGACTGCACGACACGTGGCTATTGCCTGTTGCACTGCTGTCGCTTGCTGTGGGTTCGGTTGGCGTTCTGGCGGCCAAGAAGCTGGACCGTCTGGTCGCATTTGCGGTGATCAGTTCGATGGGTATGGTGATGGTCGCCATTGCGCTGTTCACCGAGGAAAGCTTTGCCTCCGCGCTGTACTACATCGTTCATTCCACACTGGCAGCAGCGGCGCTGTTCCTGATTGTCGATCTGGTGCGTCAGAGCCGTGGACATCTGAGGCTGGTAACAGATGCGCCTGTTGCCGGTGCTGCATTGATTGCGGGGTTATTCATGGTTTCGGCGATTGGCATCGCGGGGTTGCCCCCCTTGTCGGGGTTTCTGGGCAAGCTGATGATCCTGAACGCCGCGTTTGACGGCAGCCCCGCGGTGTGGGTCTGGGCGGTGGTTCTTGGCTCCAGCCTGATAACCATCGTGGGTTTTTCGCGTGCGGGTTCTGTCCTGTTCTGGAAGGCAGAATCCGACGGTGCGCCCGTTCCCGAAGCGGGGCGTGCGGCGCCGTCGATCCTGTCGTTCATTGCTGTGGGTGGATTGCTGGCGCTGATCGTGGCGCACACCGTTTTTGCCGGACCGATCTATGCCTATACCAACAAGACGGCGGCGCAGCTTTTTAATCCGGATGTATACATCAGCACAGTCCTCGACACGCAGGGCAAGCTGAGCACTGCCAAGCCGGATGACAAGGAAGGGGATCACTGAGATGATGCGACTCTATCGCTGGCTGTTCCCACACCCTTTGCTGACGCTCATTCTGGCGCTGGTCTGGATACTTCTCCAGAACGAATTTTCCGCTGGAATGGCTGTTTTTGGTGTCATCATCGGCATTATTATCCCGCGCAGTACCGCCGCGTTCTGGCCCGAACGCCCTGCCGGTTTCCGCCTGGGCAAGATGATTTCCTATTCGCTGATGGTACTGTGGGATATCATGGTGGCCAACGTGCAGGTCGCGTGGATTGTTCTGACAGTTCCCAATTCGAAACTGAAACCGGCGTGGATCATAATCCCGCTGGAACTGCGCCAACCGGAGGCAATCAGCTTGTTGGCAGGCACGATTACCCTCACCCCCGGCACGGTATCCGCTGATTTGTCCGAGAGCGGTCACTACTTGTTGGTGCATGTCTTGCACACAGATGATCCCGAAGCAGAAGTGGACGAGATCAAAAAACGCTACGAGGCGCGGCTGAAGGAGATATTTGTATGACCCTTGCAATGGATCTGATGAACTATGCCCTGATCGCCGCATTTGTCGTAATCGGATTGTGCCAGATGATGGCCATGATCCGCGTTGTGATCGGGCCCAGCACGGGGGATCGTATTCTGGCGCTGGATACGATGGTTGTGAATGCTATCGGCCTGATTGTGTTGATGGGCATTGCCCAGGGAACGCGGGTATATTTCGAGGTTTCACTGATCATTGCCATGCTCGGCTTTGTCTCGACGGTTGCTTATGCGCGGTTTGTATTGCGGGGGGACATCATCGAATGACTTACGAAATAGTTACGCTATATGTCATTACATTCTGTCTGATTGTCGGGGCAGCGTTTACGCTGATCGGTGCCATCGGGTTGTTGAAGTTCAACGACAGCATGACCCGTCTGCATGCGCCGACCAAGGTCGGCACGGTGGGAGTTGGCGGACTGTTGCTGGCCTCGATTATCTATAACGGTGTGTTTGGCGAGGGGGCCATGCACGAAACGCTGATCATGGCGTTCCTGTTTGTCACAGCGCCCATTTCGGCAAATTTTATTGCCAAGGTTAACATGCACCGTCGCGCCTGCGATCAACCGCCAGAGTTGCCGGGGGACGAACAGTGGGCCACGTTTGATCTGGTTGAAACCGACAACACCCCGGACGCGGACACGATATCGCAATAAGCTAAAGCGCCGCGAAGCACTCCGCCAGATGATCAAAGCAGACCCTGACCTGCGGACTCATCCTCAGCTCTTTGTGGGCAGTCAGCCAGACAGGCAGGCTCCCCACTGTGATTTCGGGCCATAGTGCGACGATATCGGGGTCGTTTCTGGCCATATATTGTTGGCCACGGCCGATGCCCATCTCCGCCAGCACACCACCTGATCATCCGAGCGGAACGCGAAAAAGCCGGGGTCAACGGCCAGCCCCATGCGGCGTATACCGTCGATAATCAATGTGCTGCGGTCATATCCGATCACTGCATGTGACAGCAAGTCTTGCGGTGTTTCGGGCGTGTCGTGCTGATCCAGATAGCGGCGGTTCGCATAGACCCCCAGCGGCAATTCCGCGACCTTTCTGGCAATCATATCGTTTTGTGTCGGGCGGTACATGCGCACGGCCAGATCGGACTCGAAGCGCAGCAGATTTTCGGTTTTGTCAGAGGCGACCAATTCGATGGACATCGCAGGATGGGCCGCGTGCAGACCGGCCAGCATCGGTGGCAGCAGATAGGTCGCGGCAATCTGCTGCCACCGGACGCCGCCGCCGCAGCGGAAAGTGATCCGGCCTCGTTGATTGCGACGAAGGACTGGAGCAGATGCCACGGGATCGCCAAGGTATTCATAATTGGATATTCATATGCAGAAACATATAATCATCTATTCAAATTTCGATTGGTATACTGGTTTTATCAATACAACGGAAAAGAAGACTGACATGACCGGAGCAGTACTTGTCCTCGGCGCAAACGGCAGATTCGGGCGCGCTGCAGCGCAGACGTTTGCACAGGTAGGGTGGCACGTGCGCGCCGCAAGCAGGAACAGTGATTAAGCGGCATCTGCACGCATCACGCCTGTTGCCTGCGATGCAAACGATGCTGCCGCCGTGCGCGCGGCGGCGACTGGCGTTGATATCATCGTTTACGCCGTTAACCCGCCCTATCATAAATGGGTTTCGCTGCTACCTGTCCACACCGCAAACATCATCGCTGCGAGTCTTTCCAGCGGCGTGACTGTAGTGAATCCGGATATGCAGTGAGGTTGGATGCCGTGCCCGCGTGGGCCGATCTGCCCGACATGGCGCGCGCAATGGTGGCCCTTGCAGAGATGCGCGGGGCTTCGCCCCTTTTGCGTCATTCGGGTATGAGGGGTTCAGCCTGACGGGTGCGTTTCCGGATTTCCGCCCGACACCACTTGTCGAGGTGATGTCGAGGTGTCCGATGATCTTGCCCGCGGGAGCCAGCAGCCACCCCGCACAGCTTGACATTCAGGGTCCATTTTGGTCCTCCTGAATGAAATTTTTTTGGAGGACATCCCATGATGAAGACCCGTGCCGCCGTCGCTGTCGAGGCTGGAAAACCGCTAGAGATCATGGAGGTCAACCTTGAAGGCCCCAAGCGCGGGGAGGTTCTGGTCGAGATCAAGGCGACCGGCCTGTGCCACACCGACGAATTCACCCGCTCGGGCGATGATCCGGAAGGCATCTTTCCCGCGATCCTCGGTCACGAAGGGGCGGGTGTTGTGATGGAAGTCGGCGAAGGTGTGACCACGCTGGAAGTCGGCGATCACGTTATCCCGCTTTACACGCCGGAATGTCGCGAGTGTGAATACTGCCTGTCGGGCAAAACCAACTTGTGTCAGGCGATCCGCGTCACGCAAGGACGGGGGCAATTGCCCGATGGCACCACACGCTTCTCGATGCTGGATGGCACGCCGATACACCATTACATGGGCTGTTCCACATTCGCCAATCATACGGTGGTGCCGGAAATTGCCTTGGCAAAGGTGCGCAAGGACGCCCCGTTTGACAAGATTTGCTACATCGGTTGTGGCGTGACCACAGGCATCGGCGCGGTGATTAACACAGCCAAGGTCGAAATCGGCGCACGTTGCGTGGTGTTCGGGCTGGGGGGGATCGGCCTTAACGTCATTCAGGGCCTGCGCATGGCGGGTGCGGACCAGATCGTCGGCGTTGATCTGAACGATGACAAAGAAGAGACGGGTAGATATTTCGGCATGACCGATTTCGTGAACCCGTCAAAGATTGACGGAAACATTGTCGAGCATCTGGTGGAACTGACGGGCGGCGGTGCCGACTACACCTTTGATGCAACGGGCAACACCAAAGTGATGCGCGACGCGCTGGAAGCCGCGCACAAAGGCTGGGGCGAAAGCATTATTATCGGTGTGGCACCTGCCGGTGCCGAAATCTCCACCCGACCTTTCCAACTGGTTACAGGCCGCGTCTGGCGCGGAACTGCCTTTGGCGGGGCCAAGGGCCGCACAGATGTGCCGAAAATCGTTGATTGGTACATGAACGGCAAGATCGAGATCGACCCGATGATCACCCACAAGCTTACGCTGGACCAGATCAACGAAGGCTTCGAATTGATGCATCAAGGCAAATCCATTCGGGCCGTGGTGGAGTTTTAACAATCAACCCCGTTTCCCTCCGTATCTCACCTACGAGATTGGGGGAAACGGGCATCACGTGCTGACAGGGTACTGGATGGATTGGCCGATGCCCGTGTTTGCAGGGCAACATCTGGGCGTTGTGATCGGCGCAAACGGATCGGGGGAGGGCCTGCCGCTGAAATTGCAGGCCTTTCACGCAAACTGCCCCCCTCACCAACGGTACAGATGCAACTTTGCCCGCCGGTAAATCACTCACCTATGATTTCGGGCTGCTGCCCGAGCATTTTGACAAAAGCGAAAAAACACTATTCGCGTCACCCCTGATCGCGCCACCGATGAAGCGATCGAAACCATTGCACAAACCTATCCCGGTGCGCGGGCGATCTTCGGCCGCGATGTGCTGTCGCCCCTGCCGGAGGCTGTGGATATCCGGACACTCGAACAGCAGACAGGGCATGGTGGCACGACCCGGCATGGGATACCCCAAGTTGCGGCGGCAATTGTGATTTCTACGAAGCGCTGGAACAGGCCACAACAGACCGCATGCCCGATTTCAGCCTTTTGAAAGATGCAAAACACTCACCGCTCATCACACTGCATTGCGCGCAGCGCTAGCCCCTGACTGGCACACGCCCTAGCGGCTGTTGCCCGTCGCGTCACCCGTCTGAAAAGATAGCGCGGCAAGCAGCATATGGCGCAGCTGGGCTTCGTATTCGGGGGTGTCGCAGGGCGCGATACCGGACAGATGCAGCGATTTTTCGGCCACGCTCATCCCCAGTACAACAGCCATAAACAGCGCCGCGCGCGCCGGATCGCCAATGGCGCGCTCTGCCGCTGTTTGTAAAACCGCCTGCTGGCGTGCGCGGACAAGCGCGCCTACTTCTTCGTCTTGCGCGTTCATCAACATCAGGTTCAGCATAGACACCGCATCGGGATCACGCGGGTGCGAGACGAACAGCTGCACGACCGTCTCCACCAGTTCCGCTGGTGTAGCGGCAGGAGGGGTGTCAAAAGCCCCCTCAAGCGTGGCTTCGAACAGTCCGCGCTTGTTTCCGAAATACCGCGATACCAGCGCCACATCTACACCCGTAGCAGTTGCGATCTGGCGCAGGGATACATTGGAATAGCCGTAGCGCCACAGCAACGCGCGCGCATTGCACAGTATTTTCTCACGGGTGATCAGTGCCTTGCTCATTACCCGATCATTACCGTCCACCCGAAATTTGTCAACGCGTGTTGACATATGCAAGGTGTGCCGTATTTCTTGTTTCAACACCTGTTGAATTTTGCGGAGATTTCTATGCCAAACACTGCCCTTGTCACTGGCGCATCCTCGGGGATCGGTGCCGAACTGGCGCGCTATCACGCTGCGCGGGGCGGTGATGTTGTGTTGACTGCGCGCTCGGCGCAGGCGTTGCAAACGCTTGCCGATGAACTGCACGAAAAGCATGCAATCAAGGCGCATGTGTTCCCCGTTGATCTGGCCTCACCCGATGGTGCAGCGCAATTGATCAAACAGATCACGGCGGCGGGGGTGCAGGTTGATATCCTGATCAACAACGCAGGCTTTGGCGGGCAGGGCCGCCATATTGATCGCGGCATCTCGGACGAGCTTGGGATGGTTGACCTGAATGTAAAAGCGTTGGTGACCCTTTGCCATCACTTCGGCGGCGAAATGGCGCAGCGGGGACAGGGCCGGATTTTGAATGTAGGCTCGACTGCGGGGTTCATGCCAGGGCCGATGCAAGCGGTCTATTTCGCAACCAAAGCGTTTGTGCAGAGCTTTTCGCAAGCGCTGGACTATGAGTTGCGCCCCAAAGGGGTCACCGTGACCCTGTTGGCGCCGGGATATGTGAAAACCGCTTTCGCGGATCGTGCTGGTTTGCACGGCACAAAGCTGGTTGCGGGGGGCGGTAAGACCCCACAGGATGTTGCAAAGCACGGCTATGACGCGATGTTGCGCGGCACCTTGGTGAGCGTGAACGAGCAGCCGCTCGGCTTTCTTGTGAATTGGATTATCCCGATGATGCCGCGCCGGATGGTGCTGAGAATGATCGCACGGATGCAAAGCAAATAGGCATTTTCCGAAAAGGAACAGACGATGAAACTGAACGTAAACGGAAGTCCCCACGATGTTGATGTCGAAGATGACATGCCCTTGCTGTGGGTGCTGCGCGACGAGCTTGGCATCAAGGGGGTGAAATACGGCTGCGGCATTGCCCAATGCGGTGCCTGTACCGTGCATGTTGACGGGGTCGCCGTCCGCTCGTGCCAGTTGGCGGCAGGGGATGTTGACGGCGATATCACCACAATCGAAGGGCTGGGCACGCCCGATGCCTTGCATGCCGTGCAGGCCGCGTGGATTGAACATCAGGTGGCGCAATGCGGCTACTGCCAGTCGGGCCAGATCATGCAGGCCGCTAGCCTGCTGGACCTGAATGCAACCCCGACCGATGACCAGATTGATCAAGCGATGAGCGGCAATTTGTGCCGATGTGGCACCTATCCCCGGATCCGCGCCGCTGTGAAAACTGCCGCCACAAAATTGCAGGGAGCCTGAGCCATGGGTCGTATCAAAACTATCGCACGGCGCAGCTTTCTGATCGGCTCGGTCGCGATCGCCGGTGGCGTCGCTTTTGGCGCGTATCTGGTGAAGCGTGATCCGGACAATCCGCTGAGTGCGGATGCAGCCGAAGGCGATGCGGTGTTTAACCCGTGGGTCAAAATCAATGCTGACGGAATTACACTTGTCACCCCGCACACCGATCTGGGGCAGGGGGCTGCCTCTATGCAGGCGATGCTGATAGCAGAGGAGCTTGATGTAGAGCTTGACCAGATCACCACCACACCGGGTAAGCCTGCTGCGGCCTATTACAATACCGCGCTGGCGTCCGAGGCGGTGCCGTTCCGGTCTAACGATGACGGTTTTGCGGCGCAGGCCATGCGAAACACCATGGGCGCAGTGATGAAGGTGCTGGGCGCGCAAGTGACCGGCGGATCGACATCCGTGCCCGATAGTTTTGACAAACTGCGCCAGGCCGGTGCCGTGGCGCGCGAGACGCTGAAGGCAGCGGCGGCGCAGGAGACGGGGCTGGACGCGGGGCAGCTTGGTACAGAACGCGGTGCTGTGATTTTGCCCGATGGTACGCGCATTGACTATACCGCGCTGGCCGCGCGCGCCGCGCAGATTGATCCAGTGTCTGATGTGACATTGCGCGATCCGTCCCAATGGCGCCTGATCGGCAAGCCGCTGCAACGTCTGGACATCGTCGCAAAATCAACCGGAACCCAGACTTACGGCATTGATCTGGAGGTAGATGGCATGGTCCACGCTTCCGTGCGGATGAACCCGCGTAAGGGTGCGCCAATGCTGGGGTATGATGCCACCGCAGCCGAGGGCATGCGCGGCGTAAAACAGATTGTCGCGCTTCCCTACGGTGTTGCTGTGATTGCCGATAACACTTGGCGCGCCTTTCGCGCCCTTGAAGAGATCGAAATCGATTGGGCGCAAGCCCCCTATCCGTCAGAGCAGGCGGACCATTGGGCCGCAGTCGAGGCATCCTTTACGCCCGAGCGGCTGGACAAGGAGTGGCGCAATGACGGTGATGTAGAAGCGGCGCTGGAAAAGGGCGATATCGTCAAGGCCGAATACCGCGCGCCCTATGTCGCGCACCAGCCACTTGAGCCGTTGAGCGCATTGGTGACCGTCACGCCCGAGCGTGTGGACATCCTAGCATCACATCAATTGCCCCGCTTCGTCCACCAACGCATCGCTGCGCGGTTGGAAATGGACGATGGCCAGATCCATTTGCACAACCAATACGCAGGCGGCAGTTTCGGTCACCGGCTTGAGTTTGATAACATCGACGTTGCTGTTGACGTTGCACGTGAGGTGCCTGGCACGCCTGTCAAACTCACCTTCCGGCGCGAGGAAGATTTTGCGCAGGATTATAATCGTCAGATCGGCATGGCCCGTGGACGGGGGGCACATGCGGGCGGCAGGGTTACCGCGGTTGATCTTGATATCGCTACGGTGTCTGCATCGCGATCACAATCAAAACGTCTTGGCGCGCCCGTGCCGGGGCCGGATACGCAGATTGCCGCAGGCGCATGGAACATGCGCTATGCCGTGCCGGATTTGCGGGTGCGTGCCTATGCCGTGCCGGAGCTTGCGCCGACATCTTCGTGGCGCTCTGTCGGGGCGTCCACGGCCGGATTCTTTGCCGAAAGCTTTCTGGACGAGCTTATTCACGCCGCAGGTGCCGACCCGATGGCGGAGCGTTTGCGGCTGGCGAACGACCCGGACGCGCGCGCTGTGCTTGAGGCGGTGGCCGAGATGTCAAACTGGGGCAGCCCGCTGGGGCCGAAGCAAGGGCGGGGCGTGGCATTGGTCACTTCATTCGGTGTTCCCGTGGCCGAAGTGGTCGAGGTGACGGATACCGATGACGGTATCAAGATTGATCATGTCTGGGTCGCCGCCGAAGTGGGCCGTGTCGTTGATCCGGTGACGTTTGAGAACGTGGTTGCAGGTGGGGTGATCTGGGGTCTGGGCCATGCGATGAACTCTGAAATCACCTATTCGGACGGGCGCGCGGAGCAGGACAACTATCACCTGTCAGAAGGGATGCGCCTGCATCAATGCCCCGTAATCGAGGTGCGCGGATTGGAAAATAACTCGACCGTGCGCGGCATCGGAGAGCCGCCGGTCCCCCCCGCGGCCCCCGCATTGGCCAATGCAATATTTGCAGCAACGGGTGTGCGGCTGCGCGAAATGCCATTTCACAAATCGGTGACGTTTGTATGAGGTTTGTTCTGGCTGCCGTCGCGTGTCTGGCCGCGCCTATTGCTGTGCAGGCGCAAACGCCTGATGGCATGGCGGCATGGTCGCGCATTTATGCCGTTGCTTCGCACCCGCGTTGCACAAACTGCCACGTCGGCAGCAGTGGTCGTCCCGCTTGGGATGATCTGGGCTATGGCCGCAACCGTTTGCACGGGATGAACATTGTAGCAGACGCCAGCCGCATCGGCGCAGAGAGTATTCCCTGCCGCGCCTGCCATATCAGCGCGGCGGGTGAAAACGCCGTACCGCATAGCGCGCCGCAAATTGATGACGCGTGGCGCTTGCCGCCTGTTGAACTGGCATGGCGCGGTAAATCCAGTGCCGAAGTGTGTACGCAGTTGCGTGATCCCGAAACCAATGACGGCTTCGATCTGGTTGGATTGATCGATCATGTGCGCACCAGCGCCTTTGTGAATTACGGCTTCAAACCCGGCGCAGGGCGCAACAGCGCGCCCGGATCGGTTGCGTCACTGGCGCAGGATTTGCAGACGTGGGGCGACGCGGGCATGCCCTGCGAGGAAGGGTGAGCTAAAACCTCCCAACAGCGGGATGGTCGAAATATCTTGACGTAGCGCGGTTGCACGCTTCTCCTCGCGGTATGGAAATTTTGCACATAACCCGCCCTGCGCCAATGTCCGGTCTGGACGAGATCCCGTTTCCCTCCGCCGATGCGCCGCGCGCGCAGGCATTGGTTGCGCGTTGTCCGGTGGCGGCGCAGACGCCGCTGACATCCGCCACGGCCATCGCCACCCATGCAGGGGTACAGGATGTCTGGATCAAGGATGAACGCGGGCGCATGGGGCTGGGCAGCTTCAAAGCCCTCGGCGCGGCCTATGTGATTGCGAGTGACGCACAGCAGCGCGACGTAAGCGGCCGCACCTACGTAACCGCAAGTGCTGGCAACCACGGCCTGTCTGTTGCGGCCGGGGCAAATGCCTTTGGCGCAGCATCGGTTGTCTATATCGCACAGACGGTGCCTGAAGGTTTCGCAGCACGGCTCGAAGCGCAGGGCGCGCGGGTTGTCCGCGAGGGCGATACCTACGAAGAGAGCATGCGCGCTGCGGAAAAAGCCGCAGATGACAACGGTTGGGACTTGCTGTCCGACGGATCATGGCACGGCTATATTGATCGCCCGCATCGCCTGATGGAAGGGTACACCATTTTGATGGCCGAAGCGATCGCGCAACTGCCAGATGTGCCAACCCACATCTTTTTGCAAGCGGGTGTCGGCGGGCTGGCCTGTGCTTGCGCGGTGATGGCACGGCAGGCGTGGGGGGATGGCCCCCGCGTCATCGTGGTTGAGCCTGACGCTGCTGCGGCCCTGCACGGCTCGGTCGCGCTGGGCCGCCCGGTGCAAAGCAGCGGCCCCGTGTCCGATATGGGGCGGCTGGATTGCAAGATGCCCTCGCTGATTGCGCTGAAAGGTCTGGCGCGTGATGCGGACGCTTTTGCGCTAATCTCGGAAGCCGAAGGGCAGGCGGGGGCGGGCCTTGCCATGGTGGCGGGCTTCGGCTCTACCCCGTCAGGTGCGGCGGGGGTATCGGCTCTGGTTGCGCTCGGCGACGGGCAGCGTGATGAATTGGGAATTACCGCGCAATCGCGAATATTCTGTGTGCTGAGCGAAGGACCATCCTAGTGCAGCGCGGCTTTGCCCGATCCGAATACCAGCAGCGCCTAGTCCGCGCGCAAACTATGATGGAGGTGGCAAACCTTGATGCGCTGCTGCTGACGACAGAGCCGGACATCCGTTATTTCACCGGCTATCTCACGCGGTTCTGGGAAAGCCCTTCGCGCCCTTGGTTTCTGGTGGTGCCTGCTTCCGGCAAGCCTATTGCCGTGATCCCCTCTATCGGGGCCGCTTTGATGGGGCGGACATGGGTTGACGACATTCGCACATGGCGCGCGCCTGATAGTGCGGATGACGGGGTAAGCCTGCTGACGGATACGCTCAACACTCTTGGCGCTGCGCGTATTGGTACGCCGATGGGGCCGGAAAGCCATCTGCGGATGCCGCTGGCCGATTGGGCGCGGGTGCAGGCGGGGCTGCGGGGAATGGTACAGGACGATGCGCGTATCTTGGCACGCCTGCGGGCGGTGAAATCGCAGGCCGAGATTAACAAGATCGCCCAAGCCTGCGCCATCGCAAGCCGCGCATTTGCCCGTGTGCCCGAGATTGCGGAAGAGGGAGTGCCGCTTGGCCGTGTGTTTCGCGATTTCCAGCGCCTGTGTCTGGAGGAGGGGGCCGATTGGGTCCCCTACCTTGCCGGTGCGGCGGCAGAGGGCGGGTACGGCGATGTGATCTCGCCCGCTGATGATACGCCCCTTGCGATAGGCGATGTTCTGATGTTGGACACGGGGCTTGTTCGGGACGGGTACTTTTGCGATTTTGACCGCAATTTCAGCATCGGCGCACCGTCAGGGCGGGTTCTTTCCGCACATGCGCGCGCGATTGATGCAATCAGCGCCGCGGCGGAAATTGCACGTGTCGGCGCTACTGCGTCTGCGCTGTTTCACGCGATGGACGGGATCGTCACCGGTGGCGTGGGCAGCGGGGATGCCGGGCGGCTGGGCCACGGTCTGGGGATGCAACTGACCGAAGGGCTGTCGTTGACGGGCGATGATCACACGGTCTTGCAGGCAGGTATGGTCATCACGCTGGAACCATCTGTCGCGACAGGTGCAGGCAAGCTGCTGGTGCATGAAGAAGTTATTGTGATCACCGATGATGCTCCCCGCTTTTTATCGCCGCGCGCGGGGCCGGAAATGGTGCAGCTGTGACGCGCTACGGCTATTCCCCCGCGCCTGACGGGCCCGCGCCGCTGGGACTGGTGGTTTTGCAGGTTGATGAAACGATTGAGGGCGACTTGCGCCGGATGCTGCCGGTTGATGTGGCGCTGTACATCACACGCGTGCCTTCCAGCGCGGATGTGACGCCTGAGAACTTGAAGGCGATGACACACCACCTGACGGACGCTGCGCGGTTGCTGCCCCAAACCCGTTGCTTTGACGTTGTCGGATATGGCTGCACGTCTGCCACTGCGCAAATCGGTGCAGCGCAGGTGGCAACGCTGATCAAAGCGGGGGTAGACGCCGCGCGTGTGTCTGACCCGCTTACAGCCCTGCGCGCCGCATGTGGCGCGATGGGGGTGGGGGAACTCGCGCTGCTGTCACCCTATACGGCTGATGTATCTGAGCGGTTGCAGGCTGCTCTGTCGCAGTCGGGAATAGGTACACCGGTTTTCGGAAGCTTTGAAGAAGCGAACGAAGCAAATGTTGCGCGGATTTCGCCACGCGCGCTGGTTGATGCGGCTTGTGATCTGGCGGGGCAAGGGCGGGTTGGTGCCATTTTCCTGTCTTGCACAAATTTGCGAACGCTGGATGTGATCGAAACCATTGAAGCGCGCACCGGATTGCCGTGTCTTTCAAGCAATCAGGTGCTGGCGTGGCACATGAGCGCGCAAGCACGCGTTCCGGGACAGTTAGGCAGCCTCTCGGCGTCCTGAAAAATTTTCTGGCATTTCAACCCTGCCAGAGCGCATCACCATCTTGACGCTCAACCCCTGATGTCATACCCAATCACAGAGCGCGGGCGTTGTGTAATGGTAAGACCTCAGCCTTCCAAGCTGATGACGCGGGTTCGATTCCCGCCGCCCGCTCCAATATCTCCCCCAACCCCGCCACTGTTTAGCCTATCGCGCTTGACCCCGCCCTGTCCGCGCGCGATGAAGCGCTGCACCATTTTGATAAAGGACAGCGCATGGCCGAAACTCCCACGCCCCCGCCCTCGGCAACCGAAGAGCGTGCGCGGTCACGCCGTATCAGTGCGCTGGCGGCCCTTTTCCCGTTTCTGCGCCCGTACCGTTTGTTGATGCTGGGTGCGCTTGCGGCGCTGATCGCCACGGCAATGATATCGCTTGCACTGCCGCTGGCCGTGCGCCGCGTTGTGGATACGTTCGATTCAGGCGAAACTGCGCTTCTGGACCAGTACTTTATGGCCGCCCTGGCCATCGCCAGCCTGCTGGCCGTCGGCTCGGCGCTGCGTTATGCACTTGTCACACGGCTCGGTGAACGGGTTGTTGCGGACATTCGAAAAGCCACGTTCGACCGCGTCATTTCGATGAGCCCGGTGTTTTACGAACGGATCATGACGGGTGAGGTTCTAAGCCGGATCACAACCGATACCACATTGATTCTTAGTGTGATCGGTTCCTCTATTTCGATCGCTCTGCGTAACCTTCTGACCTTTATCGGCGGCTTGATCCTGATGCTTCTGACATCGGCCAAGCTGGCTGGGCTGGTGCTGTTGATCGTGCCTGCCGTGGTTCTGCCGATCCTGTTTCTGGGGCGGCGTTTGCGGGTGCTTAGCCGTGAAAATCAGGACTGGATTGCAGCATCCTCCGGCAATGCCTCCGAAAGTCTGAGTGCGGTACAGACCGTGCAGGCGTTCACCCATGAAACAGGCAGCCGCGCGCAGTTTGCCCAAATGACCGAAAGTTCGTTCGATGCGGCGCGCCGCCGCATCCAGACGCGCGCGTTTCTAACCGCGATTGTGATCTTTCTGGTGTTTACCGGCGTTGTAGGCGTGTTGTGGATCGGCGCGCGCGACGTGCGTGCAGACGTGATGACCGTGGGCGCGTTGGTGCAGTTTGTAATTTATGCGGTGATGGTTGCGGGTGCGGTTGCCGCCCTGTCGGAAATCTGGTCGGAATTACAGCGCGCCGCTGGTGCCACCGAACGTCTGGTGGACCTGCTGGAAGCAGAAGATCCCGTGAACGATCCCGAACTGGTGCAGGCACTGCCCGAACCGGTGCAGGGCCATATCCGGTTTGAGGATGTCAGCTTCCGCTATCCTGCACGGCCTGAAATTCCCGCTCTCGACGGGGTTACGCTGGAAATCAAACCGGGTGAGACTGTTGCCTTTGTCGGCCCGTCCGGCGCGGGGAAAACAACAATTATCCAGATGATCCTGCGGTTTTACGATCCGCAATCAGGGCGCATCACCTTTGACGGCATTGATCTGCGTGACCTGACGCGTGACGCCTTCCGCCGCCAGATTGCGCTGGTGCCGCAAGATCCCGTGATCTTTGCCGCCTCCGCGCGTGAAAACATCCGCTTTGGCCGCCCCGATGCAACTGACGCCGAGATCGAGAGCGCCGCCCATGCCGCTGCTGCGCATGACTTTATTGCAGCGCTGCCCGAAGGCTATGACAGCTATCTAGGTGAAAGGGGCGTTATGCTGTCGGGGGGGCAAAAGCAGCGTATCGCCATTGCCCGTGCTATTTTGCGCGCCGCGCCTGTGCTGCTGCTGGACGAAGCCACCAGCGCGCTGGACGCGGAAAGCGAACGCGCGGTACAGGCCGCTGTTGAAGAGCTGAGCGCGGGACGCACCACGCTGATCGTGGCCCACCGTCTGGCAACCGTCAAAAAAGCCGACCGCATTGTTGTGTTGGACGCGGGGCGCATCGTCGACACGGGCACCCATGATGCGTTGGTTGCCAAGGGCGGGCTGTATGCGCGTCTGGCGCGGTTGCAATTCACCGATGGCATCGCTGCAGAGTAATTCCCTCTTGCGCCCGTGCAGGACAGGATGAAACAATCACAGTACAAATGAATCCATTCAGGGAGTATTAACATGGGTCTGTGGAGTTTCGTTAAAGGTGCCGGCAAAAAGGTTTTTGGCGGTGAAGACGATGCCGAAGTATCCGGCGCCGCGTTGCAGGATGAGTTGAAAGGTCTGGGGCTTGATGCCGAGGGTCTGGACATCACCGTGGAGGGCGACAAAGTGAAGGTGAAAGGCAAAGCCGCGTCACAGGAAATGCGCGAAAAGGTCATTCTGGCTGTGGGCAACGTTGAAGGCGTGGCCGAAGTCGAAGATGACGTAACCGGCGGCGAGGGTGAGCCAACTTTCCACACCGTCGAAAAGGGTGACACCCTGTGGGCGATTTCCGAAAAGACACTGGGCAACGGCGCGCACTACGAAAAGATTTTCGAGGCCAACAAACCGATGCTGAGCCATCCTGACAAAATCTATCCCGGACAGGTGCTGCGCATTCCCGCAGCCTGATGCAGCTATCGCGTCCCTGTTTGTGCAGGGGCGCGATACCGGCGGCTTTGGTGTCGCCTTCTTCCCCTTGCAGCCTCAAAATACCGCAAGCAAGATGACGTTCGGGCAACTTTGCCCGTAACGCTGCGTCTGATCACATGCTTTGCTTGAACTTTTGCCACGAGGCGGTCATCGTTACGTACAAAGATATTGCAAGCCGCAAAAAGTGGCAGCTCAGGGAGGAATACACATGGGATATTCAGGGATTGTCGATCGTGACGCCATAGAAGCGGAATGCGCATGGGAGGATCGTGACGTACATAAAACGCTGTACAGTCTGATGGCCGACACCGCATCGCAATACGCAAATCGGAATGCGATCAGCTATCAGTTGCTTTCTGGCCCAAAGGATAACGCCGAGACCCTTACGTGGCAGGAAACGCACGATAAATCGGTACAGGCGGCGAATCTGTTTCGCAGTCTGGGGATTGGCCCGAAAGACGTCGTTGCCTATGTGCTGCCCAACGCAACTGAAACCCTTCTAAGCTTTTTCGGCGGTGCCATTGCGGGGATCGTAAACCCGATTAACCCACTGCTGGACGCCGAACAGATCGGCGCGATCCTGCGCGAGACGAATGCAACCGTTGTTGTCACCCTGCGCCCGTTCCCCAAAACGGATGTTGCCGACAAAACCGCCGAAGCGGTTGCGCTGGCGCCAAACGTTAAAACTGTTCTGGAAGTTGATCTGCATCGCTATCTGACCGGGTTGAAAAAATTCATCGTGCCACTCATCCGTCCGAAACGGGCAGTGCAGAATCAGGCGACCTACAAAAACTTTCACGAAGAACTGGCCAAGCAGCCCAAAACCCTGCAATTCGAAGACCCGCAGGAAGACCGTATTGCATGTTATTTCCACACCGGCGGCACGACGGGAATGCCGAAGGTGGCACAGCACACCTATTCCGGCATGATTTACAACGGCTGGGTCGGCAAAAAAATCTTGTTGAGCGAGACAGACAATATCCTGTGCCCCTTGCCACTGTTCCACGTATTTGCCTGCCACGTCATCGTGATGGGCGCCCTGACAGCGGGCGCGCACACCGTATTCCCCACACCGCAAGGATACCGTGGCGAAGGCGTGTTTGATAACATCTGGAAGCTGGTTGAACGCTGGCAGATCAGCTTTATCATCGGTGTGCCGACGGCAATCTCTGCAATGATGCAGCGGCCCGTTGATGCCGATATCAGCACGGTGAAAAGCACCTTCAGCGGCTCTGCCCCTTTACCGATTGAACTGTTCCGCCGCTTTGAAAAAGCAACCGGCGTGGAAATCCTCGAAGGGTACGGGCTGACAGAAGCCACCTGTCTTGTGTCAGGTAACCCGGCGGACGGTATCAAAAAAGTCGGCTCGGTCGGGGTCGAATTCCCTTATACCCGCGTGCGCATCATCAATACGACGCCGGATGGCCCTGTTGATGCCGGTGTCGATGCGGTGGGTGAGATCTGTATCTCCAGCCCCGGTATTCTGGCGGGCAGTACCTATACTGAAGTGGATAAGAACAAGGATCTGTTCCACGATGGCGTCTATCTGCGCACAGGTGATCTGGGCCGCAAGGACGAAGACGGATATATCTGGATTACAGGCCGTGCCAAGGACCTGATCATTCGCGGCGGTCACAATATCGACCCAGCCGAGATCGAAGAAGCATTGCTGGGCCACGAGGCCGTCGCCTTTGCCGGTGCGATCGGGCAGCCGGACGCCCACGCGGGCGAGGTGCCTTGCGCGTTTGTGGAACTGGTCGATGGTGGCTCTGCCACAGCCGATGAACTGATGGCGTTTTGCAAAGAGCACGTCCGCGAGCGTGCCGCCCAGCCCAAGCATATCCAGATATTGGACGAGTTGCCGAAAACCGGTGTCGGCAAAATCTTCAAGCCTGATTTGCGCCGTATGGCCATCACGCGCGTCTTTGACGGCGCGTTGGAGCAGGCTGGTGTGGCAGCGCGAGTTGATCATGTGATCGATGATAAAAAGCGCGGATTGGTTGCGATCATGGCGATGAACGGTGCCGATGCCGATGCGGTGGATGCTGTCTTGGGTGATTATGTAACCCAGTGGGATGAAGGGTGATGTCCGGCCCCGATTACTCAAAACTTCTGGATGACGAGGTGCGCGCCTATATCGCGCGCGGGGCCGAGTTTTATCCGCCCGATGCGGTTGATCTGACAATCGCGCAGCAGCGCGCGGTTTACGATGACATGTGCGCGGCCTTCCACGCCGGTCGCCCTGAAGGGGTGGAGACATGGGATGAACCCCACGGCGGCGTCCCCTGCCGCCGGTACGAGGTAGGGCCGAGCGATGTTACGCTGATCTACTATCACGGCGGTGGCTTCGTGGTGGGCGGGTTGCACAGCCATGATGATGTCTGTGCGGAGCTGTGCGGGCGCTCGGGGGCGCGGGTAATATCGGTTGATTACCGTCTCGCGCCCGAGGCAGTATTCCCCGAATGTTACAACGATGCCAAATCGGCATTCGATGCGATTACGGCGCAATATGCCGGCCCTGTGCTGTTGGTCGGCGACAGTGCTGGTGGCAATCTGGCTGCCGCCGTGACGCACCATGCGCGACAGCGCGTAACGGGGCTGGTGCTGATCTATCCGGGGCTGGGCGGTGACCGGACGAAGGGCAGCTATATCGAACACGCCAACGCGCCCGAACTTACCACCCGCGATATGGAGTTTTACAAAACCATTCGCACAGGGGGGGCAGAGCCGCCAGACGATGATCCGCGCTTTGCGCCGTTGCACGATACTGATTTCACAGGCCTGCCGCCGACAGTCATTGTCACGGCGCAATGTGATCCGCTGTCCAGCGATGGCGAAAGCTATCGTGATGCAATTACTGCCGCAGGCGGCAAGGCTGTGTGGTTTGAAGAGGCGGGGCTGGTGCACGGATGCTTGCGCGCGCGCAATTGCAGCACGCGCGGTGCCGCGTTTTTTGATCGTGTATCGGACGCGGTGATTGCGCTGGCTAAAGACGAATGGCCCTACTGATTGCGCAGCGGTAGCGGGTGTCGCTACCGCAAAAAGCTTTTTGCCTTCATCGTATCAGGGACGGGCGCGCCAAGGCGCGACAGGATCGTCGGGGCCAGTTGCAACTGGTCGATAATGGTATCTTCCTCAGGCCCTTCTGCGGGGCCGAAATAGTACAGCGCTGCTTCTTGTTGCAACGGATCGCGGCCACCGTGATGCCCACGCGCATCCTGCCCGTGATCGGCGGTTACGATCACTTCGTATCCGGCCTCGCGCCATTTGCTGATAAACGGGGCAAGCATTTCATCCATCACAAAACAGGCGTGATCCATTTCCTGACTTTCGTGAAAAAAGCGATGCCCCATGCTGTCCAGTGTGCAGGTATGCAGCATGCCGTAATCCAGACCAAATCGCAGGCACAGATTGGTGAGCGTGGCGAACAGATCGACATCGGATGGCGTCATCTGGTTGGCCATGCCATAGCCGGTCATGGTGTGAAACCGCCCGTGGTTAATGGTGGTGCTGTCGGGCTCATCATACTCTACATCGCGCACGTAGTCGAATGGATGACGGTTGAAAAACTCCGACCAGAAGCTGTGTGCGACAGCGCCAGTCACGCCACCTGCCTTGCGCGTCTGGGCAAAGACATCGGGCTGGCTGAGGCGGAAAACATTGCCATTCCCTGTACAGCCGTGCACGGCAGGGGCGACTCCGGTGTGGATGGAGGCATAGCAGGACGCCGAAATAGACGGCAAAACCGAGCGGATTTTCCACACGCGCGCATCGCCACTGTCTACCCATCCTTCCAGATTGCCAAACAGACGGCGCCAGTTGCGGTAGGGAACACCGTCAAGGATGATCAAAAGTAGTTTGTTGTCCATGAGGATGCTCCGCAGATATCATTGCTTCCAGACATAACAAGCTGACAGCGTTGCGCAAGCCGACAACGAAGGGATTGGCGGGCGTAGCGGAGGTGGCTCGGCCCGAAGACGGGCAGAGCTACCAGACAGGCCTAGTTGCCCGCGCTTTCCATTTTACGATGTGCAATCACTTCCTCAAGCCAGCCAAGACGCATCTCGGGAACAGAACTGAGCAATAGATCAGTGTAGTCGTCAAAGGGCGGTGCCAGAACCTGTGATTTAGGACCATAGCGGACAACCTCGCCCTGAAACATCACCGCGATACTGTCGGCAATCGCTTTTACCGTTGCCAAATCGTGGGTGATGAACAGATAGGCGACGTCTTCAACCTTTTGCAGCTTTAGCAGCAGTTTCAGAATGCCATCGGCCACCAGCGGGTCGAGCGCCGATGTGACCTCGTCACAGATGATCAACTTGGGTTTGGCCGCAAGCGCACGGGCGATGCACACACGCTGCTTTTGACCACCGGACAGTTCAGCCGGATAGCGGTCCTGGAAGCCGTCACCCAGTTCGATCTCATCCAGCAATTCCTGTATCCGCTTCTGCTTCTCCTTGCCTTTCAGACCGAAATACAGCTCAAGCGGGCGCCCGATGATTGTGCCAACTGTCTGGCGCGGGTTCATGGCGGTGTCTGCCATCTGGTAGATCATTTGCAACTGGCGCAGATCTTCCTTGGGGCGTGTGGATAGACCGGAAGTCAGGACATGATCGTCAAATGTGATCTGGCCTTCACTGGGCGGCAGAAGGCCGGTGATCACACGGGCGAGCGTTGATTTACCCGAGCCACTTTCGCCCACGACTGCCAGCGTCTGTCCGGGGTGGATTTCTACGTTGATATTTTTCAGAACATCAAAATTTGTACCCGCGTAGCGTGCGGTTACATTTTCCACCTTCAAGACCGGCGTATCAGTCGGCTCTTTCTCGATGTGCTTGATCGAACGGACCGAAACAAGCGCTTGGGTGTATTCCTCTTGCGGGTTGTTGATGATCTGGTCAGCGGTGCCGTATTCCACCATCGAGCCTTGTTGCAGCACCATAATATGGTCGCTGACCTGCGCCACAACGGCAAGGTCGTGGGTAATATACAGCGCGGCGACACCTGTATCACGGATCGCATCCTTGATCGCCTTTAGCACATCAATCTGGGTGGTCACGTCCAACGCGGTTGTCGGTTCGTCAAATACCACCAGATCGGGTTCGGGGCAGAGCGCGAGTGCGGTCATGCAGCGCTGTAGCTGGCCACCCGAAACCTGATGCGGATAGCGCGTGCCGATGGTTTCCGGGTCTGGCAGGCCCAGCTTTTCAAACAGCGCCACGGCACGGGCCTCGGCATCCTGCTTGGAAAACTTACCCTGGCTGATCGCCGCTTCGGTCACCTGTTCCATGATCCGCTTGGCGGGGTTGAACGATGCCGCGGCGGATTGTGAGACATAGGTAACTTCCGCACCGCGCAGGCGGCGCTTGTCGCGCAGTGGCGATTTCAGAACATCGCGCCCGTTTACCCAGACTTCGCCGCCCGTCAGTTCCACACCGCCACGGCCATAGGCCATTGCAGCAAGGCCGATGGTTGACTTGCCCGCCCCTGATTCACCGATCAGGCCCAGCACCTTGCCTGCCTCGAGATCGAAATCGACGCCATGAACGATCTCGATCTCGCGTGACTTTTCGCCGGGGGGATAGATCGTAGCGCCGATTTTCAGGCCGCGTACTTTTAGCAGTGGCTCGGTCATCCGCGACCCCCTTTAAGTGACGTCGTGCGGCTCAGGATCCAGTCTGCGACCAGATTGATCGAGATGCACAGTATGGCAATCGCGTAGGCCGGATAAAGCGCTGCCTGAATGCCGTAGTTGATGCCTTCTTTATTCTCTTTCACGATACCGCCCCAATCCGCTTGCGGGGGCTGTACCCCAAGACCAAGGAACGACAACGTGGACACAAACAGCACCATGAAGATAAAGCGCAGGCCCATTTCCGCCACCAGCGGCGACAGCGCATTCGGCAGTGTCTCGCGGAAGATAATCCAGCCGATTTTTTCACCGCGCAAACGGGCGGCTTCGACGTAATCCATCACAGTGATGTCGACGGCCACCGCACGGGCAAGGCGGAAAACGCGTGTGCTGTCCAACAGTCCCATCAGAACGATAAGGGTCATAATGGTTGTGGGCAGAACCGAAAGAACAACCAACGCAAAAATCAGCGAAGGGATGGACATGATCAGATCAATAAAGCGGCTAAGCACCTGATCGACCCAGCCACCGGAAACAGCGGCAAAAAACCCGAGAACAGATCCGGTAACAAAGCTGAGAATAGTGGCGGCGGTTGCAATGAAGATTGTCGTGCGCCCGCCCCAGATCATCCTGCTCAGCAGGTCGCGTCCGATGCTGTCAGTGCCAAGCAGAAACTCCGACGAGGAGGGCTCCCAGACATCGCCGACCACTTCGGCCATACCATAGGGGGCGATGTAGGGGGCAAAGATCGCGCAGAAGAAAAAGACGGATGTGAAAAACAGGCCGATAAGGGCCGCGGGAGGGATGCGGATCATTTGGGATGCCTCAACCTTGGGTTCGAAACAATCGAGACGATATCGGCGATCAGATTAAGACCGATATAGACAGCGGCAAAGATCAAGCCACAGGCCTGGACAACCGGAACGTCACGTTTTGATACGTGATCCACCAGATATTGTCCCATACCGGGATAGGCAAAAACCACCTCGACGACGACGACACCGACAACAAGATAGGCCATGTTCAGCATGACAACGTTGACGATAGGGGCGACCGCGTTGGGAAAGGCGTGGGTGCGGATGATCTTGAGCATCCGAAGCCCCTTCAGCTCGGCTGTTTCGATGTAGGCCGATTGCATCACGTTCAGAATGGCAGCGCGTGTCATGCGCATCATATGCGCCAGAACCACCAGCGTCAGCACAATGACGGGAATTGCAATCGCGTTCAGCTTTTCAAGCAGGCTCATGGAGTCGTTCATGATAGCGACCGACGGGAACCAGCGGAATTTGATCGCCAGCCAGTACACCAGAATATAGCCGATCATAAATTCGGGGATGGAAATGGTGGTCAGCGTCACTGCCGAGATCAGTTTGTCCGGCCATTTGTCTTTGTATCTGACGGCCAGCAGACCCAGAAAAATCGCCAGGGGGATCGAGATGATCGCAGCCCAGAAAGCAAGGAACATGGTGTTTTTCAACCGCCCGCCAATGCTTTCAGCGATGTCGCGGCCGTTTGTCAGCGCTGTGCCCAGATCACCCTGCAAGACACCGCCCAACCAGTTGAAATAGCGGGTCACGGGAGGGTCGTTCAGGCCCAGCTCCGCGCGCAGGTTTGCAAGCGCAGTTGGGGTTGCACCCTGTCCAAGAATTTGTTGCGCCACATCGCCTGGCAACATCGTGGTGCCTGCAAAAATGAGAACGGACGCGGCGAGGAGGAGCAGGAGGCCCAGCGCTAAGCGCTGGGCGACCAGTTTGATGACCGGATGCATCTGTAAATTACGCCTTCCATGTCTTTTTGAAGGCGTAGTAGTTCATCATCGGGTTGTTCGGGTCGTTGACGTAGCCGAGGATGTCGTTGGAAACGCCATCCACGAAGTCGTTGAACATCGGCAGGATCACACCGCCCTCTTCGTTCAGCATGCGGCCCATTTTGGAATAGATTTCCTTACGCTTGCCCTCGTCAAGCTCTGCACGGGCTTCCAGGAGCATCTCGTCAAACTCCGGCCGCTTCCAGCGGGTGTCGTTCCAATCGGCTGTTGAGAGGTATGCCGTTGAATACATCTGGTCCTGGACAGGACGGCCACCCCAGTACGAGCAGGAGAACGGCTTTACGTTCCAGACCTCGGACCAGTAGCCATCGTTCGGCTCGCGCTTGATCTCAAGCGGGATGCCAGCTGCCTGACAGGATTGTTGGAACAGCGCTGCCGCATCGACCGCACCGGGGAACGCACCATCAGCAGTGCGCAGGATGATCGGGCTGCCGTCGTGACCGGACTTCGCGTAATGTTCTTTGGCCTTTTCCAGATCAAAGGTGCGCTGTGGAATAGTTTCGTCGAACAGTGGATAGGCTGCGTTGATCGGGATGTCGTTCCCGATGCTGCCATAACCCTGCAAGATTTTTTCGACCAGTTCTTCACGGTTGCAGGCGTATTTCAGTGCGAGCCGCAGGTCATTGTTGTCGAAAGGGGCTGTGTCGATATGCGCGATAAACACATAATGGCCACGGCCCGACACGTTCTTGACGCTCAGGTTCGGGGCGCGGTCCAGCAACTTGGCGATCTTTGGCTCGACGCGGTTGATCACATCCACCTGACCTGATTGCAAAGCGGCGGTCCGCGCGGTGGCATCGTTGAGAACAATCACTTCTACACGGTCATAGTGCGCGATTTCTTCCTGTGAGCCGCCCCAGTAATCATCACGGCGCGTCGCGGACGCGCTGACGCCGGGTTGGTAATCTTCCATAACATAGGGGCCGGTGCCGATGGCGGCGTTCGGATTATCAAATCCACCGTCAGGCTGAATGATCAGGTGATAGTCCGACATCAGGTAAGGAAGGTCGGCGCTGCCGATTTCGAGTGTGACTTCAAAGATATCGTCGCCATCCGTGCGCATGCCGGAAATGCCTTTGACGATCCCCAATGCACCGGATTTGGATTCTTCGTTCGAGTGACGTTCCATCGTGCGCATCACATCATTGGCGGTTACGGCCTGACCGTTAGAGAATTTGATGCCAGGACGGATTTTGAAACGCCATGTTTTTGCGTCTGGCGAGCTTTCCCAGCTTTCGGCGACCAGCCCCTCAGGGCTCCCTTCCGGTGACACTTCGACAAGCGTTTCGCCCCAAAGGCGGCCAACAGCCAGCGGAACCTGAGATGCCCAGAGTGCCGGGTCTTGGGTGTCGGTACTTTGACCGCCCTGAACACCCATGCGGTACGTACCACCTGCAACAGGCTTGGCATGTGCTTCCGCTTGCGCGGACCCCGCCAGCATGGAGTTCGCAACAGCTGCGGTCACGCCGAGGGCCGCCGCGCGGGCAACAAACTCACGGCGGGTCATCAGGCCCTTGGTGACGGCTGTGCTCAGCTGTTTAAGTTGATCGTTCATAGTGTGGTTCTCCCAGTTGGAATCGCGGGTCTGTTGCACGCGCTGTTTTTCAGTGGTGAAGCAAAGTTACGCATTTAGCGCGGTGTCGCAAGGTTAAATCCCCGAAAGGGGGGCCGAGTGTCAGAGGTTGTCGCGGGCAATTTCGTCATTTTCCTCGCGCGAATACACCAGCTTTTCGTTTTCCCAAGCTTCAATTTTAGCATTTAAATAGAAGGCCTTGGCGTCCGAATGCATGGCGCAGCTGGTGCGGGTTCGCAGGCTGATATTATCGCGCTTAATGGTGTCTTCCCAAATACATTCACCACGCGCCGACAATGGGTCATCGGGGTGAATGTCCCACCGTTCCTTCGCGACAGAGCCGGAAACCAGACCATGATCGACATCGCGAACCTCGCCAAAATCATCTTCGATTACAAGGCTGTGGGTGCCCGTAACCATATCGGTTTCCTGACGCCGGATGTGGTTTTCGGGGCGGACTGTTTCGGTTTGCCATGGCTCCGCTGCATCGGGTGGAAGGAACTCCACCTCGTTGCCGCCTGTCGTCGGGCGCTGGGGCAGTGCGATGCTGCCTTTGGTCAGCGTCAGCTGTGTCGCCTCGGGAGAGGGCCACAGTAGTGGCCAGTAGGCGTTGGAAATTGATACCCGCAGCCTGTGACCCGCTGGAATACGGTAGGCAACGTGGTCGAGATTAATCACAACATGTTCGGTCTTATCCGGTGTCATCGGTTGCGGGTCGGCGGCGCTATGGCGATGCGACAGATTCAGCACGCCATATGTTATGCGTGTTGCCGCTCCGTCAGGATGAATGTGGTTCAACCGCACGGCGATTTGCCCCTGCGGTTTGTCGCATGACAGGGCAAGTGTCACCCGCGGGGCGCCGACAAGATCCATATCGGCGTCCAGCGGTGCGGAAGTGAATGTAGTTGACAGCGCGTCATCGGCACGCTGATCGCCCGGCATTTCGGGTCCAAGCCAGATCGCACAATATTCACCCGCGCTGGCGCCGCAATGCGCAGGTGAGGTGATGGTTTCGCTGATCGCCTGGGGGGCTTCGCCTAGCGTTCCGTTTGCGCCCAGATTAAGTGTTTGTACGGGCAGGTGCGTTGTGGCCCCATTCTGTTCCGCGATCCAGCGACCGGGGCGTTCGGTATACCATGCGGCGGGCCGCACCCCGTCCATCAGGTAAGCGCGGTAATCGGGATCGTCCTGCACACCGGTATCGACACCTTTGAGCCAGTGGTCCCACCAACGCAGCGCCTCTTGCAAAAAGCCGATGCGCGGTTCGGGCGCAGCGAAATGGGGATACTTGTGCACCCATGGTCCAACAATTCCTTTTGCATCGTCAAGCGCTTCCACCAGTTGCGGTACGGCATTCTTATAAGAGTCACCCCAGCCGCCGACAGCCAGCACCTTCGCCTTCAGCTTTGAATAATCCTCTGAAACCGATCCATGCTGCCAATAGGCATCCCGGCGCTGGTGACGCAGCCAGACCGAGGGCAGGAAGGGCTCGTTTTCCAGCCGGTCAAGCCACATTTCGCGCCAGTTTTCGCGCAGCGCGGGATCAGGTGCGCGGCTCGAATAACTCCACATCGTGGCCCCCCAGCCAAGATTCTCGTTCAGCAGGCAGCCGCCCTTGTAATGGATGTCGTCAGCAAATCGATCGACGGTAGAGCACAGTGTTATAATTGCCTTCAAAGGTTCCGGCGCAAGGGCAGCAACCTGAAGCGAGTTGAATCCGCCCCAGCTGATCCCCATCATGCCGACATGACCATTGCACCACGGCTGTGCTGCGGCCCAATTGATAACTTCGACCGCGTCGGCCAGTTCCTGCGGCGTGTATTCATCCTCCATCAACCCTTCGCTGTCGCCATTGCCACGGCTGTCGACCCGCGCGCAGGCATATCCGCGCTGCGCAAAATATGGGTGTGTTAGCGCATCGCGCGCACAGGTTCCGTCGCGCTTGCGATAGGGTAGAAACTCAAGGATCAGGGGAACCGGATCGCTGTCTGCATCTACCGGACGCCAGAGCCGCGTTGAAAGGCGGGTTCCGTCAGAAAGTACAATTATGTGATCGGGGTCTTCGGTCAGGTCGCGCAAAGCGTTGTTTTTATCTGTCATGTGTCTATCGTCTGTACAGCCGCGCAATATGTCAACGTGTGAAGTCACTTTGCACCGTAACGTGTTGATCAGAATCATAATGTTGGATCACGAGACATAGCGCTGATTAACTGGGGTTCTTCGCAGTGTTGTTGCAGAGGGCGCACATATATGAATCTACGGGGAAAATCTGTTGATAAAACACTGGATTTTACAGATTCGTGAGAATAATGTGACGAAATAACGGTGAAATCACGGCGCGCTCGAACGGGCCGGATAGCAGCAAAACAAAAAAAATTAGAATCAAGTGACCTGCAAAAAAGCAGGCACTTTCGAGGTAGAGTGGTAAAACTATGAAGGCGATTGATTTCGTTGTCCGCGGAAGTGCGGGCGGCATGCAACGTGGTACTGTAGCAGCAGATGTTCAGGACCAAGTTATTGTGGCCGGTGCCGGTCAGGAAATTTCCATTAATGCACGTCAGTCAGACTTCGCGAGCCAAGTGCGCTCGGGGGACAAATTGGTGATATCGCTTGCCGATGGACGGACGATTACGATTGACAATTTCTTTAACGATGCGGGTGAGGCGAACCGTCTGTTTGTTTCTGCAGATGGCTACCTCAACGAGGTAAGCTTTATTGATCAGGGTCAGGGCAATCTACACGCTCAGTATGGCCCAACTGCAGAATGGGGCAAGTGGAGCCCGTCTGACGAGCTGATCTTTCTTGGCAACTCCGAAGTGGCGGGTGTTCCGCTGCCGGCGGGCGGTGCGGACGATGTTTCGATGCTGGGTGCGGCCTTGTTGGGCGGCAGTGGATTGTTCGGCAGCGGCGCTGCAATCGCAGCGGGCCTAGGCGGTGCGGCGGTTCTCGGCAGCATGAGCGGTGGGGGTGATGACGGCCCTGCAGACCCGTATGTGAATGACGAAGAATCAAACGTTGTTATTGGTGGTGATGATGCCGATGAATCGCTGACCATCACTGGCGGCGGCGAGCCGGGTGACGATGTGACTGTGACTGTCGGTGACAAAACAGTCGGCACTGTGATTGATGATGATGGAAAATTCGAAGCCGTGTTCGACGGAGAGAATTTCCCCGATGATGGCGTTTATGACTCCACTGTTACGGTGACCAACGGCGACGGTGACGAGACAGATCTGGGCGGACCATCTTTTGAAATCGATACGACCGCACCGGAAATCGTGTTTACGTCCGGCACGGAATCGACAGGTGACTTCTTTAACGAAGCCAGCTTTGCCGAAGGCGTGACAATCACCGGCACCGGCGAGGCGGGTGCAACGCTTGACGTCACTATCAACGGAAACACACAATCAACTGTCGTCGGTGAAGACGGCGGATGGACTGTTTCGTGGGAAGCGGGTGCATTCGAAGCCGGCGAATATACAACCGGCGTCACCGTGGTAGCAACCGACAGCTTCGGCAACAGCGGCAGCTACACTGAAACACTTGTTATTGATACCGTGACGTCCGTCACGGTTGATACCGCAGCCATCGGTGGTGACGGCACCATCAACGGTGTAGAGCATACGGACGGCGTATCCTTTTCCGGCACAGCGCAGGCGGGTTCCTCTGTTGAGGTGACGGTTGCGGGGACAACGCACACTGTTATCGCAACGGAAACAGGCACTTGGTCTGCGACGTTCACTTCCAGCGAACTGGCCGTGGGTGAATACACCGGCACAGTTACTGTTGTGGCGACCGACGTTCATGGCAATGTCGCAAGCACCTCGGGCACCTACGATCTTGACACGCTGGTGCGTGACTTCTCGATCACCTCCAGCACCGGAGGTTCAGATGGTGTGATCAACGCAGAAGAAGCAGCTCAGCCGCTGACGGTTTCAGGCATGACCGAGCCGGGTTCGTCCGTGACGGTTGCATTGGGTGAAGCCACTGCAACAGCAGTTGTTGCGGCAGATGGCAGCTGGACCGCCACTTTCGCCGCAGGCTCTGTTGCGGCGGGTACATATACCGCAACAATGACAGCCACCGCGACAGACGCGGCAGGCAACATCGACACGGCAACCACGTCTGTTGTGGTTGATACCGACGCAGGTGTATTGACCATTGACAGCGCACCGGTTGAGGGTGACGACATCGTCAACGAAGCGGAAGCCAGCGATGGCGTGGTTCTGACCGGTACTGCGGACGCAGGTGCTGTGGTTACCGTGACAATGGAAGGTGTCAGCCATAACGTTGTGGCCAAAGCCGACGGAACATGGGAAGCGTTCTTCTCTGCCTCCGATGTCGCTGCGGGTGTTTATACTGCTGAAATCACTGCAACCACGACAGATGCCTACGGTAACAGCCGCTCGGCGTCCGACAGCGTAGAGGTCGACACGCGTGTTGATAACCTCGGCATCAATGCAAATGATATCGGCGTAGACAACATCATCAGCGGTGCGGAGCATGGCGGCAGCGTCACTGTGACCGGCTCAACCGAGGTTGGCTCTACTGCTGTGGTGGTAACTCTGGGCGGGCAGACAGCATCTGCCACTGTGGATGCAGCCGGAAAATGGAGCGCGGTATTTAACGGCAGCGCACTGGAGACAGGCACATACACTGCAGACGTTGGCGTAACCGCGACAGATGCCGCTGGTAACGTCAAAACTGCCGCCGCAACCGTGGATGTGGATACTGAAGTTGTGCCATTTGACATGACCAGCAACTCTGCTGGTACAGATCAGGTCGTCAACGCTGCCGAAGCCGCGGCGGGAATTGATCTGGGTGGTTCGGTCGAAGCAGGCTCAACTGTTGTCGTCACCTTTGATGGAAAGCCACATAACGCAGATGTGGACACCGCGGGGAACTGGTCGCTGACTATTGACGCTGCCGATATCCGCAGCGGTACCTATGACGCGGAGATTTCTGTCGAAGCCACTGATCATGTCGGCAACAAAGCTGTGATTAATGACATTCTGTCAATTGATACAGATGCACCCGACGGCCCGATCATCAAATCCTTCACCGAAGGGTCTGACGGTTTTCGCGGTATTTCGATCGAAACTGTCATGGAAAACGGTGAGCCGACAACAGATGTACAAAGTGTTGTGCAGGTTGCTGCAGATGGTTCTATTTCCGAAGTACAGGGTGAGCAGGGTACAAACTCACGCGGTGAAACAACGTTTGAATTTGCCGCAGATGTTCCTAACGGATCACAACTGATCGTCAACGCAACCGACCTGGCAGGCAACACATCGGGCACCTACCTGGTTCTGGATGACGAAGCCGCCACTGATACAGTTGATCTGACCAACATGGCGCTGGGTGACTTCCAGATCGAAAACCTCGATCTCGACTTTGCAGAAGCCGCAAGTGTTGTCATCGACGAGGCAAGCTTGCTGGCCCTGTCCACAGCAACCAACACGCTGACAATCCGCGGCTCTGCCGAAGATCTGGTCACCATTCAGGGTGGCGAAGAAGACGGCACCCGCGAAGTCGACGGCCAGACCTTCAACGTTTACAACGTTGGTGATGAAGGCACGCTATTGATCGAGCAGGAAGTCCCCGTCATCATCTAAGATGAACGGCTGAAAACAAGGGGATGCGGCGGGGCCAAACCACCGCCGCACCCCAAACAAAAACAATAAAAACAAAGATAAAAATATACATAAATATCGGCACGTTAAGGGCAGGATATGGGGCAGTGTAGGCTAAAGACGGCAGCGTTGTGCACGAGTGCGCTCGCGTTGGCGGGGTGTTTATCGGATGTAGGTGGCAACGCAGATGCGCCGGATGTTGTGGCGATGCAAAGTACGCAGTCCAATACTGTAACTGCGAAACCCACCCATTCCGAAAAGATCAACGCACAAAGTGACATCATTCAGGGTCTGATCGCCCGCCGTTCCGTGCTGCCCTCGGACAGTGCGTACAGTCGTGTGGCGACTGCGGTTCTAGCGGCCAATTCGCGCAGTGCTGAAAGCGAACTGCGTGCGGCCCAGTTGCGCGCCCGCGCCGCGTCGAAAAACTGGCTTCCACAGATTGGCCCGAACATCAGCCTGACATCGCTCGGCTCTGTTGTGGCGAATTTGATCGTCGAGCAGGTGATTTATGACAATGGCCGCAAGATGGGCGAGCGTGAATTTGCCGTTGCGGATGTGGAGGTTGCCGCCGTTGCGCTGGTGACAGACACCAACGAGCGCGTGCGTACTGGGCTGGACCTTTATATCACCGCTGTCGAGGCGCGTGAGAAACACGCGCTCGCCATCAAAAGCGCCAAGGATATCGGGCATTTTGAATGGGTGATGCAACAGCGCGTCAATGGCGGTGTCTCCGACAGCTCCGATCTGCATGTCCTGCGCCAGAAACTGTTGGAAATCCGCGCAAGCCAGTCCGCAGCTTCCGAAACAGCAACCACCGCGATTGCCGAGCTTAACGCAATGTCTATTGGCGATCTGGGCGATGTCCGCGGCACCCCGAACATTCCAGTCAGCGCCCACATTGCACAGCCGCTTAGCGTGATGCAGGCCGAGGCCGAAAAAATCCGCGCCGTTGCAGCAGCAAAGGTGGACCGCGCAGGCCAGTTGCCGGGCCTTACCGCTGGTGGCACTGTCGGCAAGAACAGCACTTTCGGACTGAACATAAAATCCGAGGGTCTTCTTGGGCTGGGTACGGGGGATCGTCTGAAAGCGATCGAAGCGACCAGAGAGGCGGCAGGTCGCCGCGTGTCCCAAGCGACAGAAGACGCTAACCGCCAGTTGCGCAAGTTCGAAGGCCAGATCGCCTCGAAAGAGCGTCAGGCGCAAGAGGCTGCAGGTCTCACTGCGCAGGCCAAGAGAAATCTCGATCTGTTTCAGGCCCAATACGATGCAGGGCAGCGGCAGGTGATGGATGTGGTCGGCGTCTATGAAACATTCGCACGTCAGCAAGAAGCTGAAGTTGCCCTGAAATACGAAGCGATCCGTTTGCGTGTGGCCATGGCCGAGCTTTTGGGCGTGTTGGCTGATGGATCCGCAATATGAGCAAGCCCTTTACCTTAACAATTGTAAATGGAAACTCCGCACGGTTGCGGGTCGACGAAAGCGTCGAGGCGCCCAAAGCAGACAACACATCGACATTTGAGGATAAACTGCGCGCGCGAGGTGCATTGATCGCCACATACGCAAGCGTATTGGGTAGCGAGATTTCGCAAGCCGATTTAGCTGATGCACTGGCCCGCAGGCTAAAGCCCGACGCGTCCGAGCAGGACGAGGCGCAGATCATTACCATGCTGTTGCGCAGCAACGGGTTGACTGCGCAGATGATCCGCAGCAATTCGCTGGAGGACCAAAGCTTTCCGGCGCTGGTGTATATGACATCCGGTCAGTTGTTGCTGGTGATGGGCCGCGATCGTGAAGACATGATCGTCTACGACACAACCTGCCCCGATAACCGCGCAATCGTACCCGCAACTGATTTTGTACCGTTCTTTTCCGGCCTGACGCTGCGCGCGCAAATGCCGATTGAAAAGGTGGCAGAGGTTCACAAGACCGCCGAAAAGCCAAAACACTGGTTCTGGGGGCAATTCGGAAAATTCAAACGCCAGCTTGGCGAAGTTGCCCTTGGCTCGTTTGTGGCCAACCTGCTGGCGGTCGCTGTGGCGCTGTTTTCCTTGCAGGTCTACGACCGGGTCATCCCGCACCAGTCCGAGGCGACGCTGTGGGTGCTTGCGGCGGGTGCTGTTCTGGCGCTGCTGATGGAAGCATTCATCAAGATGGCGCGCGCGCAACTAATGGACGGAGCAGGCCGCCAGATCGAACTTTCGGTGCTGCAACTGCTGATGAACCGCATCCTCGGGATGCGCAGCGATAAACGCCCCCAAGCGCCCTCCGATTTGTTTTCTTCTATGCGTGAATTCGGGTCTGTTCGGGAGTTCTTCACAGCCTCTACCATCGGCACAATCGCGGATATTCCGTTTATCTTTGTGTTTCTCGCTCTTGTGGCGTCGATCGCGGGTAATGTCGTCTGGGTGCTGGTGCTTGGGGGGATCCTGATGGTGGTACCGGGCTTTTTCATGCAAAAGCGCATGATCCGGCTGACGCAGGAAACCCAAGGAGCCACGGCGAAATCCTCGCGCCTGCTGCACGAAGCGATTTTCGAACTCGACACGGTAAAGACCCAGCGCGGCGAGGATCGCGTGCAGCGCATATGGTCCGAGTTGACGACCTTGTCGGCGGTAAAATCATCCGAGCAACGCAAGCTGGCCTCGGCACTTACATTCTGGAGTCAGGGCATACAGCAGGGCACCTATGTCGCCGCGGTAATCATGGGCACCTATCTGGTGTTTGCCGGTCAATTTACTGTCGGGTCAATCATTGCCACGGGCATTCTGACCTCACGCACACTGGCACCGCTGACGCAACTGGCCGGGACAATGGCGCGCTGGGGAAATGTGAAATCCGCCCTTGACGGGTTGGAGCATATCGCAGGTTCCGAGCAGGACAGCGCCGAAGGCCGCACCTATATGCGCCGCGATCACCTTGCAGGAAATTTCGAACTGCGTGACGTGACTTTCCGTTACACCGACGAAGGCGCGCCGACGCTTGAGTTGCCCGGGATCAGCATTTTGCAGGGCCAGCGGGTTGCGATCCTTGGGGCAAACGGATCGGGGAAATCATCTCTGCTGAAAGTGCTTAGCGGGCTTTATGCACCGACAAAGGGCCGTATTCTGATTGACGGCACCGAGATGACCCAGATCGAGCCGCGGGATCTGCGCCGCCTGATCGGATATCTGGGGCAGGACATCCGCCTGTTTTCGGGCACATTGCGCGACAACCTGAACCTGACCATGCTGGAGCGTGACGATGCGCGCCTGATGCAATCGTTGGAATTCGCAGGGCTGGGTGAATTTGTGCGCAATCATCCCAAAGGTTTGGATCTGGAGATTCTGGATGCTGGGGCGGGCCTGTCCATCGGGCAGCGGCAGTCCATCGGTTGGGCGCGTTTGTGGTTGCAAGACCCCAAGATTTGCCTGCTGGACGAGCCGACAGCGGCGCTTGACCAAAAACTGGAGCAGGCATTGGTCAAGCGGTTGGAAAAATGGATGCAGGGCCGCACAGCCGTGATTGCTACGCACCGCGCACCTATTCTGGCGCTGACAACACGCACCATCGTGCTGAACAATGGCCGGATGAGCATTGACGGGCCGCGTGACGAGGTCTTGGCACATCTGACCGGCAAAAAGGGAGATGCCGCATGAGCATTGCAATGGACGCTCATATCGAGCAGCAAATGCGCCGCCCTTCCATGGTGGTATGGCTCAGCGCCGGTGCGGTAATTGTTTTTGTGATCTGGGCATTCTTTGCGTGGGTGGATGAAATCGTGCGCGCTGAAGGGGCAATGATTTCAAGCTCGCGCCCGCAGATCATCCAGAACCTTGAGGGCGGCATACTGGCCGAACTGGAAGTGGGCGAGGGCGATATTGTCGAAGCGGGCGATGTTCTGGCGCGGTTGCATAATACGCAGTTCCAGTCATCGGTTGATGATCTGCAAGACCAGATCAGCGCGTTTGAAATCCGCCGCCTGCGTCTTGAGGCGGAAATCGACGGAGCCTTTACATTTGACGTTCCCAACGAATGGCGCACACGTACGCCGGATATGGTGGCCTCAGAGGCGGCACTGCTGCAAGCGCGCCAGTCGGATTATGTGTCATCGGTTGACGGGGCCAATAGGGTTCTGGTCGAAGCGCAACGCGAGCGGGACCTCATGGATGATCTGTTGAAAAACAAGATCGTTTCGCTGATAGAAGCGACGCGTGCGCGCAAGGCCTATGCCGATGCGAGGATCAAGTACGATGACGTTGTGACCAGCACCGAGTTGGAACGCGCACAGGAATATTCCGACGTATTGAAAGAGCTGTCGACGCTGCGCCAGAATCTCAAGGCAAGCACGGACCAGCTTGACCGTACACTACTGCGCAGCCCGATGCGCGGTATTGTAAACAATCTGAGCGTCACAACCATCGGCGGTGTTGTCCGTCCGGGTGAAGAGATATTGCAGATCATTCCACTGGATGAAGAACTGTTTGTAGAGGCAAGGGTGAAGCCCAAAGACATCGCCGGCGTGCGCCGCGGGCAGGCGGCGACCGTCAAACTGTCGGCCTATGATTACACGATTTACGGCACGTTGAAGGGCGAGGTGAAGTTGATCTCGGCGGATACGTTCAAGGACGAGCGTGCGCGCGATCCTGATGGCGATCCGCATTACAAGGTAACGCTGGCCGTAGACACCGAGCATCTGACACCGCGCCAGTCCGCGCTTGAAATCCGCCCCGGTATGCAGGCCAGCGTCGAGTTGCACACAGGTTCCAAAACGGTTTTACAATACCTGCTCAAGCCGCTGTACAAATCAAAAGAAGCCTTCCGCGAGCCGTGACCTGATCGGGCGCTTGCGCGCAAGACATGTTTTATGACGTACTCAATGCGGGCCGATGCGGTCCGCATTTTTCGCTTAGGGGTGGATAGAGGGTGTCAGGCGTCTGTATCGAGCCAGAGCGTGACAGGCCCGTCGTTTGTAAGGGCGACGGACATATCGGCGCCAAACCGGCCGGTCTGCACAGGGACATCCAGCGCCGCGAGCGCTTGCGCAAAATGCTCGTAGAGCGCACGGGCGTCTTCCGGTCTTGCCGCGCCGGAAAATCCGGGGCGGTTGCCGCGTGATGTGTCGGCGGCCAGGGTAAACTGGCTGACCACCAATGCCTCACCGCCCGTTTGCACAAGGCTGAGGTTCATTTTACCTGCGTCATCCTGGAACAGACGCAGTTTGGATATTTTCAATGCCAATGCGTCTGCTGTGGTGGTGTCGTCATCCGGCATGGCGCAAACAAGGATAAGAAGGCCGCGACCGATCTCTCCTATTATCTGCCCGTCAACGGTAACACTGGCATCGGTGATGCGCTGGATCAGGGCCCTCATGTGTCGTGCCAGCGGATGATATCATCCGTTCCGGCCCGATCGGTGCGAAAGCTGTTTGCGGGGGCGTGTTTGTCGGCGTAGCCGAGTGATATGGCGCACAGGATCAGGCGGTCGTCGGCAATGCTCAACTGCTGTTTCAGCAATGGTGCATGGGCTGCAATCGCCGCTTGCGCAATGGTAGCCACGCCCAGAGCGGTCGCAGCCAGTGTAAACGCAGTGACGAAGCCCCCCGAATCCATCGCGCCGTATGGACCCAATTGTGCGGGCGAATGAATGATCGCCACATGGGGCGCGTCAAAGAAGCAGAAGTTGCGCAGCATTTGCCTGCTCCGGCCTTCACGATCAGACCGATCTATCCCGACAGCGCTATAAAGCTGGAAGCCGCACGTGCGGCGGCGGTCTAGGTATTCGTCTCTATACTCGGTCGGCCAATCCAGATCGGGGGAGGGGGCAGGCGTGCCGGACTGAACGGCAGCCATCAGACAATCGCGCAGGCGGTCTGTGGCTGAACCGCGCGTGATTTCGACCTGCCACGGCTGGGCGTTGCACCACGACGGGACATGACGCGCAGTGTCTATGATGCGGGTCAGGTCCGCATCCGGGACCGGATCGGGCAGGAAGGCGCGGCAGGAATAGCGGTCTTGCAGAATCTGGTTGAGCGTTTCGATCTGGGTCATCTGTTATCCGTTCTGTGCATAAAGGTAGCCAATGATTGCGGCTGCGATGAGCCCCGCGATCACGGCAAATGTGATCTTGATCGCCGAATAAGGGCGTTCGCCCTGTACCCGCCCCGTGCGGCCGTTCACGACAAAGCGGTAAGATTTGCCGCGGTATTTGTAGGCGGCCAACCAGACGGGCAGCAGGATGTGTTTGAAGGTCATATCGCTGAGGTTCACATCCATGGAATGGATGCGCTGACGGTCACCACCGATGTCGAACTTGATATCGCGGCGGATCATCGCGTCCATTTTCGCGCGTGCCTCGTCAAACCCTTCGTCCAGTGTGACCGTATAGGCTTCCGCACTGAATCCGGCGAGGTATTCAGGTGCGTAAGGTTCCAGTGCGGTCAGATCCCACGGTTCCAGCGCATCGGTGAACCTTTTTGGCAGCGAGCGTGAGCCAAGAACAAGCACGTCATCAAAAAAGCGCGCTACACGCCCCGAAGTGCTACGCCAGCGTACCTTTGCCACCTGAACCTGCTGGCGCTTGCCATCACGCACGACGGTTTGGGTTTCGTAATAGACGGTGCCGCGTTCGCCGGTATAGCGGGTGTCGGATTGGGCGTCATAGGTCCAGTAGGGAACGTAAATTCCGTCCATTCGCCGCCCCTTTCGGGCATAGGATTGAAGGCCGTTGGGGGCAAACCACAGGCTGCCCAGCCAGTCCTTCATCGCATTGCGCGCGGTTTCTTCGGCCAAGGCAAAAGGCAGCACGCCGCGCGGTTTGATATGGCGGTTTACCCCTGTATCAACCACCACAGGAGTGGCACAGAACGGGCATTCGGTGGCTTGGCTATCTGCGTCGAATTCGATCTGCGCCGCGCAGTTCGGGCATTTGCTGACACGGGTTTCTTCCATTTGCACGGATTCAAGCGTCTGGGATAAGCCGCGCCTAAGGTCCAGCTCCGCAATAGCGCGCGAGTTGCTCCAGACTGTGCCGATTGCTTCTTCGTTGCCGCAGTGATCACACTTCAGCAGGGCTTTTTGGGGATCGTACCGCAGATCGCTGCCGCAAGTATCACAGGGAAATCGGTGTTCCTGCAGGACAGGTTTTGGCTGAAAATCTGGCAATGGTTGGCCTCTGGTCTGAACAAAACTGACCCCAACATTCAGCCTGCGACGAGGGGCGTCAAGGGGGGTCACAGGAAGCGGTGCAAGACTTTCGGTGCCATGATCCGCAGGGCATTGTCGCGCAAACGGAAGTGGCGCCAGATGTGAAATGCAGCGTGAAGCAAGATCACGACACCCAACAAATAAAACTGATAAATATGCAGCCGTCCGACCACCTCGTTTGCGCGTTGCCACCCCATTGGCGGAGCAATCGGTAGCCATAATCCGGCTTTGAGCTGAACAGCAGATGTCAGCCCCAGCAGGAAGCCCCCCAATGCGACCACAAACAGACCCCAGATGATCGCAAGGTGGAGCGGGCGATGAACCTTGCGCGCCCAGCCTTGCAGCTTTGGTCCCGGTCGTGAGGCAAGGCCGCGCCGCATTAATCCGACGGTACAGAGCAGGCAGATCGACACAAACACCAGCGCAAGATTGGAATGAAGCGCAAACCAGTGTCCGCCCAGTGGCACCACCATATCCGGCGTCACCAGCAGGAACCATACGAACAGCGGCATCATTGCGCCGTGCGTCCATTTCAGAACGGTACGGCGGGACGGCTTATAGCGTTTCAGACGGTTCATACATCTGATCACGTAGGATAGCAGGCCAAAGTTTCATTTGTCCCGGCCTGCTGTGCATCCACTACGCCTCTGGCGGTGGGGGCGGCATAACGGTGAACAGCTGCGCAAGCTCCATCACGTCTTCCGCTCGCTTCCATCCGTCCTGTCCGGCAGTCCAGACATAGGTTTCGCGCGAAAGCGAGCCTTCGCTTACCATGCGGCCCATTTTGGCTTTGGAGAATGGTCCGGATGTTTTTCCACCCTCTGCAATATGCCAGACATGTTCGACCGGAGGAGGTGGGGGCGGAGGCGCCGCAGCGGCGGCGGCCGGGGCCGGTTTTGCGCCCCAAGGACCGGCAGCAGCAGCTTGCGCGCCGATCTGCATGCCAAGACCCGCGCCCATACCCGCCTGAATGGCAGCCGCACCGGCACCATCGCGGCCCAGCGATTCCGCCGCCTGAAACTGCATGTATTCATTCAGGTTGCCAATCACCCCCATGGAGGAGCGTTTGTCCAGAACCTTCTCGACCGCAGGCGGCAGGGAGATGTTTTCGATGTAGAGTTCCGGCATCGCCAGCCCGTATTCTGCCAGTTGCGCGGCAATTTCGCTGCCCACCAGTTTGCCCAGCTCACGGGTGTTGGCAGCCATGTCGAGTACGGGAATTTGCGAGCGCGCGATGGTGCGTGAGAATTCCTGCACGATTATGTTGCGGATCTGGTAGCTGATCTCGTCCATGGTGAATTCGCCATCGGTGCCAACGATTTCACGCAGAAACAGTGCCGGATCAACCACGCGGACGCTGTAGGTGCCGAATGCACGCAGGCGGACGGGACCGAATTCGGGATCGCGTACGATGATCGGGTTCTTGGTGCCCCATTTGAGATCGTTGAACCGCGTCGTGTTGACGAAATAGATTTCGGATTTGAAGGGTGATTTGAACCCGTGATCCCAATGCTGAAGGGTGGTCATGATCGGCATGTTGTTGGTTTCAAGCATGTAAAGACCGGGAGTGAACACGTCGGCCAGTTGCCCTTCGTGTACAAACACCGCCGCTTGTCCCTCGCGCACTGTCAGCTTGGCACCGTATTTAATCTCATGCGCTTCGCGTTCAAACCGCCACACCAGCGTATCGCGGGTGTTGTCGGTCCAGTGGATGACGTCGATGAATTCACCGGAGAGGAAATCGAAAATACCCATGGAATGTCCTTCAGAAGTGTTTGTAGCGTACTCTATGCATCTGACAGCAGCATATCAAGAAACTGCGGTGCGTGCGTTAGACAGGCCCGCCATCGATCAGTTCGGCAGCGATTTTTTGCACAATAGGGCGCGCTTGTTCGGCAGTCATGCCGGCGCGCAGACGTGGATCGTACAGCATTTTCAGCAGCAGTTCGTCGTGGCGCGTCAGCAGGGAAAATTCGTCATCGTCGTTAAAGATCGACGGGCGCGCGGTGGGGCTGTCGTTGGCCAGACCCATGCCTTGCGCAAGCTCTTCGTGGATACACGACAGTCGCAGAAGGCTGGGGTTTTCGGCGCGGATCACCGCAAGGGCGGTGGTGTAGGTATTGGCCCCTGAGCCCGACGCATAGGCGGCAACCACGCAGTAGGTGTCGCGGGTCAGGTTATCAAGCGGTGCAAGGCTTGCCGCCGATACCCCCGGCAGGCGCGCGGCAGCGGCGGCAAGGGCAGCTGTGCGATCATCTTCGCCGGCGATTACAACAATGAAATTCGCTTTCTTGCTCATGCTCACAGAATGGCCCGACACGCGGCCTAGCCTTTCTGCATAGCTGCGCACATGTTCCGTATCACTCTTACGCTGCGAAGGCGGAACCCCATCGCCGAATATCAGATCCATCCGAACGGGCGTTGCCCAGCGGCGTAGGGGGCTCGGCCCGCCCGGACCTGAGAAATTACCGTCATATTCATTGAAAAAGGCGATTTTTTCAAAATTGCGCGCAAGCATCGTGCTGGTGAACGGCGTATCACCTCCTCCGCCATCACGGCGCAGCAGCCCTTGGCCCAACTGGGCGCTCTGCACCTGATTGAGATAACTGCGCAGGGCGGCACTTGCTTCGGATGTTGGGCGCGCGACAGCCGGAGGTTTGGCAGTCGCGCGGGGCTTGTCAGGGCGGGATACAGGTTTCAGGATCGGTTCGGCCGGTGCCGCGATGTCTGTACACGCGCTTAGGCCCAGTGCGATCAGCCCCAGACCCGCCATTATGATCTCACGCCCCCACATCATTTCTAGCGCGGTACGGCGCCGGACGCTGTATCGCCCAGTCCGGTCTTTTTGGATTTGGCGGCAGCTAGCGTATCGCGCAGCTTTGCCTCCATTTCCTTTAGGTCTTTTTCAGCGGAAGCACGTTTTGCTTTTCCTGCATCAGCGATCTGAAGGCTTTCCTCAATGGTCCCGATCAGGTCTGCGTTGGCAGCTTTTACAGCTTCGATGTCAAACACACCACGCTCCATTTCCTCGCGGATGATTTTGTTGCTGTCGCGCAGGTTCTTTGCATTCGAGGTCAGCAATTCATTGGTCAGATCATTGGCTTCACGCACCGCCGATGCCGCTTCGGCAGAGCGCTGGATGGTGACCGCCTGGGCCAGCTGTGTTTCCCACAGCGGCACAGTGTTTACGAGGGTCGAGTTGATCTTGGTCACAAGGCTCTTGTCGTTTTCCTGTACCAGACGGATGGAGGGCAGCGATTGCATGGTGACCTGACGGGTCAGTTTCAGATCATGCACACGGCGTTCCAGATCATCGCGCGCGGCGCGCAGGTCGCGCAGCTCTTGGGCGACCATCACCTTGTCGCTCTCCGCTGCCGCTTCCACGTCCGCTTCCTTGGCGGGGATCACGGTTGCATCAAGTTCTTCAACTTTGGCTTCGCCTGCTGCAATATAAAGCGCCAGTTCGTCGTAAAACTGCAGCGTTTTCTCATAGAGCATATCGAGCGATTTGATGTCCTTCAAAAGCGTATGCTCGTGGGACAGCAAATTATCGGTGATCTTGTCGATCTGGCCCTGAACCTGTTCGAACTTGGCGGTGAATTTGGCAAATGGTGCTGCGCGCCCGATCAGCTTTTCCCACCAGCTCCGCTCGCGGCGGACATCCAGTTCGGATACGGAAAAACCGCGAATGGTGGTGACGATGCCACGAAGGCTGTCACCCGCTGGCCCTACGTCCTTGTTGCGCACATCCTGCAACATCGCCTGCGATATTTCCTGCAATTCGGCCTGGGCGGCAGAACCGAAACTGATGATAGACTGCGTGTCGTTCATGTCCAACTCATCCATCCGCGCACGGATTTCGGCGCTTTGCGGTGCGTCTGCCTGCTCCAGTGTCGTTACGGCGTTTGCATATGCGGGTTCAGGCAGGACAACGGCGGTCACCTCCTCTACCATGGCGAGGGATTTGGCAGCTTTTTCGCGGACGTTCTCAGACATTTTCGGCTCCTTGTTTAATGTGCGCGGCTTGGATCACTCCAGACGCACACCTTCACGCGACAGCCGCTCGCGCAGCACGTCAATTTCGATGGTCAGATCACTACGGTCATCCAGCAGTGATTTGCGGTTACGGGCGGCAAAGTTCTTTTCGAGATCATCGAGAAGTGCCAGATAATCGGTTCTTGCCTGTGTGTCGCGTGTGCGCGCATAGATGTCAGCAAATTTTGCCGTCGCGTCACGTGCGCCTTTTAGATACACGCCCAGAAACTTGCGCGCAGCCGTCAGATCGCGCGGATCTTCTTCGACGGTGCGGATCAGTTCGCGCGCTGTGTCGATGAAATCTTCAAGACGCGCAGCGGACTGGCGATCATTCGCGCGCACAATCGTTTCGCGCATAGTGCCGAGATGCTTTTCGGCCTCGTCCACCACACGCGCAACACGGTCTTGCTGGAAGGTATCCACACCATCCATGCCTTTGTGGCGCATCGGGTCCAGCCCGAAGGCTGCGATGTGCAGGCCCGTAGCCACGATGCCGTAGATCACGGGGGCGACAATATCAAAGCCGTCCAGATGCGCGGTAACTGCCAGTGCCGTGCCGATCCCGCTAAAGGCGGCGGCGAAAATCTTGCGGGGCAGGGCAGGGCGGCGCGCGACCTTGCGCGCGTCATAGGCGGCCTGTGCGCGCAGGCCATTGCGCAACAACCACGCGGCCATCGTAAGCGAAAGTGCGCCCAATAGGGCAAGGAGAAGCGAAACGGGCCCCCCCGAAAAGCTGGTGGCGATCAACACAATGGCAGGCACAAACAGCACATTGGCCCGCCCGCCTACCGGGTCCACTTCGATCCTGCGGGCGCGACTCCCTTGGGGAAGGGATGTATCGGCACTGTCGTTTGTGCTGTATTTGCCGCCATACCTTTTAGCCACGCTCATACCCCTCCGAGCCAGCCGGAGCTGACGCCGAACAACAGCACGATCAGCGCGACATAAGCCGCTTTTTGAAAAGGTGTCGGTCCCATAGGCCCCCCGAATTCCGGCGCCTGGGCACCGATGTTAGAAATACCATAAGCAGCCACGCGCGCGGTTTCTAGTGCCGCCGGCCCGTGCGCCGCTCGGAATTAAGCTTTCGCGTGTAGCCCGATTGCAGAACCTCCACCGCGACCAGCACTAAAACGCTGAAATAGAACGTGGTTTTTGACATCGGGATAACTTCGTGCCCGAAAAACCGCAGCGCCAGTTCAGGATTATGTGTGGCATGTGCCGCCGCTTGCCCCGCTTCGCCCAACAAAACAATGCCAACAATCAAAAGGATAAACAGGCCCAATACCTCATACATCCGGTTGGCCTCCAGAAACTGGGTCACGCGCTCTGCCAGCAGCAGCATTGCAATGCCTGACAGGATGATCGCTGTGGCAAGGATGATAAAAACGTCCGTGATGGCCAGTGCCGACAGCACCGAATCAAACGAGAAAATCAGGTTCATCAAGACGATCAGCCCGACAACCTTGGTGGCTGATTTGCCCGACTTCGAGTTCAGGTCCGTACCGAGGTGTTCAATTGTCAGCATGTGGCTGATTTCTTTAACAGCCGTGTACATGATGAATGCACCACCGATGATAAACACCAACGTGGCAAAGTTGACGCCCCCTGTCAGCACACCTTCCCATTCGAGAATAAAGAACGGCTCGGCCAGCGCATCAATCAGACGGATCATCACAAACAGCAGAATAATCCGCAAGGCAACGGCGATTATGATTCCCCATTTACGCACGGCGGCCTGCTGGGCCACGGGGGCGCGCTGACTCTCGATCGAGATATAAAGCAGATTGTCAAAACCCAAAACGGCCTGCAAAAAACACAGCATAACCAGATTAACCATATTTTCGAATGTCAGCAGATCGAGCATAAACGTCACCTCATGAAAGCAATGATCCGCTTTACCGCAGCACATGGTTTATGTGAACCGGTTTGGCGCGGGGAATTCGGCGGAAAAAATGCCGTTTCAGGCATTAACGATAAATTGTGTAAATAATTCTAGGCTCTTGGAGGAGCGAAGGAGATATGTATGCTGCCACAACATCGGGAAAAAGATACCGCTGCCGCCCAACTGCTTGACGCGACATTGGGTAAGGGGCGGCGCCTACAGACCGCCCTTTGGGTTGGTGGATATACGCTGATCGTACTGGCGTTTATCTACGTCTGACGGGTAACAGATCATATCACCCTTCGCATCGCTAGCCACGGCGTGGATTTTTCGGCCCTGATGCGGGCTTTGATCCGGTCGCGGGGCGGGATTTTGATGCGGCGCTGCTGAATTTGCGCGGCTTTGCTGGTCCGCCTGCCTTGTTCATGGCTTCACGCGCTACCTTGTCCCTTGTGGCTTTGTCGGGGCGGCTTGGCTTGTATGATTTGCCACGTTTCGGACGGCTTTCTTCCATCTCTTCACGCGGCTTCGGCAGGCCCGGTTGGCCGGGGCCGCCGAACGCACCCTTGTGGGGGGTGCGCCGCTTGAATCCGCGTTTCACTTGCGTCGGCTCGGCGGGTGGCGCGCCCAGCAATGCCTCGGCATCCGGTCCCAACTGGTCACGCAGCACCTTGCGGCGGATCTCCTCAACAGCGCCCAGCTTGATATCGCCAAGCTGGAAAGGGCCATAACTGATGCGGATCAGCCGGTTTACGCTCAGCCCGATTTCCTCCATCGAACGGCGGATTTCGCGGTTTTTGCCTTCGCGCAGACCCACAGTCAGCCACGCGTTTGCGCCTTTCTGCCGGTCCAGCACGACATCCATCGGCTGGAATTGCTGCCCGTCCGCAATGATACCAGCGCGCAGCGGTTCCAGTTGTTCTTCGGTGGGGCGCCCGTTGACGCGCACACGGTACCGGCGCAACCACCCTGTCGAGGGCAGTTCAAGCATCCGTTTAATGCCGCCGTCATTAGTCAGCAGCAGCAATCCTTCGGAGTTCAGGTCAAGCCGCCCGACGCTCATCACGCGGGGTAGGTCATCTGGCAACGCATCATAAATCGTCTCCCGCCCCTTTTCGTCGCTGTCGGTTGTCACCAGCCCCTTGGGCTTGTGATACAGCCACAGGCGCGCAGGTTCGGCAGCGCCTACGGGTTTGCCATCCACGGTGATGCGATCCGCTGCGGTTACATTCAGCGCGGGCGAAGATATGACGGCACCATTAACTGACACGCGGCCAGCTTCGATCATCCGTTCGGCCTCTCGCCTGCTGGCGATACCTGCACGGGAGAGCGTTTTTGCGATGCGGTCACCGTCGGGTGAGGAGGGGGAAGAAGTATTTTTCATGCAGTGAGCCATAGCGCACCTGCCCCCCTTGCGAAAGAGACGGTTTTAGCGCCATCAAGGGATATGCAATTTACCTCGTTCATGGACGCCGCATTAACTCAGGCACGCGCAGCAGGTGCGCGCGGCGAAGTGCCTGTTGGCGCTGTGGTGGTGTCCGCCACGGGCGAGATCATCGCCCAGGCAGGCAACCGCACCCGCGAATACAACGATCCGACCGCGCATGCCGAGATGTTGGCGATCCGCGCAGCCTGTGCGCATTTGGGGGCAGAGCGGCTGACGGGATGCGCGCTATACGTCACGCTGGAGCCCTGTGCGATGTGTGCAGGTGCGATTGTCGCGGCGCGGATCGGGCGATTGTACTATGGCGCCGCAGACCCGAAATCGGGTGGTGTGGCGCAGGGCGCGCGGGTGTTCACCCACCCGCAATGCCACCATTCGCCTGAAGTTTTTGACGGCATCGCGGAGCGTGATTCCGAAACTTTGCTGCGCCAGTTTTTTGCTGCCAGACGCGAAAGCTAAGCTCGTCAGAGCTTGACGACCTCCATCACCTCGGGCGCGATCACCGATGTGCCCGGCGTAGTGCCGTTTATCAGTGCGTCAGCCGATTGCTCCAGCAGCGGGAAGGTGCGGTAATGGCACGGAATTACGACATTGAAGTTGAAATAGGTCCGCGTGGCGTAGGCTGCCATTTCCATATCCATGGTGAAATGTCCGCCTGCGGACAGGATGCCGATGTCGGGTTTGTAATAATCCCCGATCCACGCCATATCCGCCATCAGGCTTGTATCGCCCGAGATATAGATGCACCGTCCTTCGCCGCGCAGGATGAATCCGGCTTCGCTGCCCATGTAGCGCGGCGTGCCGTCTACCTCTGCGGTGGACGAGTGTGAGGCCGGCACCATGCTGGCCGTCACCTTTTCTCCCAGCGCAATTGTGCCGCCCATGTTGAATGCGTCGCCCTCAACAGCGCCCTGCGCGAACAGATAGTTGGCCAGTTCAAAAATGCCTGACACCGGCGCGCCGGTATCTCTCGAGATTTGCAGAATGTCTGCTGTGTGATCGAAGTGCCCATGCGTGACAAGGATTTGTGTCGCATTTTCAATGGCTGCGCTGTGTTGGTCTTCGGACAGCATAGGATTGCCGTTTAACCACGGATCAACCAGAATGACCTGATCCTCGATTTCGATGCGAAATGATCCGTGTCCAAGCCAGATGATATTCATGTCATGCCTCCTGAAGATATGTTCGCGCAGACATTAGCGCATCGCGCAGCGATAGCGAGGGGGGGAGCTAATTTTCACCTTTGCCTGATGTCAGATTGGTGTGTGACTTGCCTGCGCGCCGCGAGGGCGGTAGAGGACAAACAAGCAGATGAGGAAATCCTATGTCGATTGATGAAAGCACCGCCGCACGGGTGGCAAAACTGGCCCGTATCAAGGTTGAACCGGAGGCGCTGCCCGCGCTTGCGCAAGAGTTTAACACGATCCTCGGTTTCATCGAACAACTGGGTGAGGTGGACATTGAAGGCGTTGAGCCGATGACATCGGTAACCCCGCAAAACCTGCGCCGCCGCGCAGATGTCGTAGCTGATGGTGACCAGCAGGCCGCCGTTCTGAAAAACGCGCCCGATGCGCGCGAAGGCTTTTTTGCCGTGCCGAAGGTGGTTGAATAATGACTGAACTCAACAAACTGGGCCTTGCGCAGGCTCGTGATCTACTGCGCAAAGGTGAGACGACTTCAAAAGAACTGACAGAATCCTGTCTGAAGGCGATTGAGGGCGCAGACGCGTTGAATGCGTTTGTCCACCACACCCCCGAACTGGCGCTGGAGCGCGCGGCCGCTGCCGACGAGCGCCTGAAGAGCGGCGATGCTCCTGCGATGTGCGGTCTGCCCATCGGGATCAAGGATTTGTTTTGCACCAAAGGCGTGCCTTCCCAAGCGGCGTCTCGTATCCTTGAGGGGTTCAAACCGGAATACGAATCAACCGTCAGCCAGAATTTGCAAGATGCCGGCGCGGTGATGTTGGGCAAGCTGAACATGGACGAATTTGCCATGGGATCGTCGAACGAAACTTCGGTCTATGGCAATGCGATCAACCCGTGGCGGCGCGAGGCCTCCGATACGCCACTCACGCCGGGTGGATCATCGGGCGGGTCAGCTTCCGCTGTGGCGGCCGATCTGTGCCTTGCGGCAACGGGCACGGATACGGGCGGCTCCATTCGCCAACCTGCGGCGTTTACGGGAACCGTCGGAATCAAGCCAACATACGGGCGCTGCTCGCGCTGGGGTGTTGTGGCTTTTGCCTCGTCGCTGGACCAGGCCGGCCCGATGACCAAATCGGTGCGCGATGCGGCGATCATGCTGGAAGCCATGTGCGGCTTTGATCCCAAAGACAGCACATCCGCCGATCTGGCCGTGCCGGATTTCGAGGCGGCCCTGAGCGGAGATATCCGCGGTAAGAAAATCGGTATCCCCAAGGAATACCGTATGGACGGCATGCCCCAAGAGATTGAAAAGCTGTGGGCAGATGGTGCGGCGATGCTCAAGGATGCGGGCGCGCAGATTGTTGATATCTCGCTGCCGCATACCAAATACGCGCTGCCTGCCTATTACGTGATCGCCCCTGCCGAGGCGTCAAGCAACCTCGCGCGCTATGATGGTGTGCGCTATGGTCACCGCGCCAAACTGGATGCAGGTGACGGCATTACCGAGATGTATGAAAAAACCCGCGCAGAAGGGTTTGGCCCCGAAGTGCAGCGCCGCGTGATGATCGGCACCTACGTGCTGTCGGCCGGATTTTATGACGCGTATTACAACCGCGCGCGCCGTGTGCGGACGCTGATCAAGAAAGACTTTGACGATGTGTTCGCATCGGGCATTGACAGTATTCTGACACCGGCAACGCCCTCTGCCGCGTTCGGATTGGGGGAGATGACAGATGCAGACCCGATCCGGATGTATCTTAACGATGTCTTCACCGTTACGGTAAATCTGGCAGGGCTTCCGGGCATTTCTGTTCCCGCAGGCACCGACAGTCAGGGATTGCCAATGGGGTTGCAGTTGATCGGGCGTCCATGGGAGGAGGCCGATTTGCTGTCTTCCGCCTACGCGCTGGAGCAGGCCGCGGGTTTTGTAGCCAAACCCCATAAATGGTGGTAAACGGCGCGCAACGCGTAACAACAAATGCAGGCTTTTGATGATGAGTGTACGATTCGTGCTAGGTGTGTGTGCCGTAGCTGCCTTGACGGCATGCCAACCCGCAGCCCCGGAAGATAGCCGTTTCGGTGTAGGATTCGACCAGACATTTGATGCCCAGCGTGCAAATCGTGATGCTATGCTGGCGGGCAGTGTGCCTGCCGCACCATCGGTCAGCGCGCAGCCGCTTCCAGTGGCAGGATCACCAGCAGACACAGCTGCGCAGACGACTGCAATGCTGGCACGTACAGGGCGCGCACAAACCGTTGCGGATGCCGGACGGCTGGCCGCGGCGGCCAATAATTCTGGCGTTCCGCCGGTTGAGGCGAGCCCGTCCAACCCCGCACCCGGGCTTGTGAATAACGCGACCGGTATCAGCCAGGAAAACAACTTTGACGTGGTAACAAACCAGCGCAGCATCGAAAGCGATGCGGCGCGCCTTGCTGCCAACCGCGCGCAATATCAGGTTATCCAGCCGCAGGCCCTGCCCGAGAGGACAGATACAGGCCCCAATATCGTGGCATATGCGCTGAAAACCAGCCACCCCGTCGGGACAAAAATGTACAAACGCAGCCGCTTTAATGCGGCGAACCGGTTCAAGCGTAGCTGCGGCAACTACCGCCATATGGATCAGGCTCAGGCTGACTTCCTGACGGCAGGCGGGCCTGAACGGGACCCTAAGGGTATGGACCCTGACGGTGACGGATACGCCTGCGGCTGGAACCCTGCGGTGTATCGCACCATCGGCGACTAAGCCGCGCGTGGTGCAGGTTCTGAAATCCCCGAATTGTGGCGTGCGCCGGAATGGTTTAACGCCCACTATGGTTGTGCTGCACTACACCGCCATGGAGAGCGCGCAGGCCGCGCTTGATCGTTTGTGCGATCCGCAAGCTGAAGTGTCTGCCCATTATCTGATAGATGCGAAGGGGTCCGTGACCCGGATGGTCGAAGAAGCACAGCGCGCGTGGCATGCGGGTGCGGGTGAATGGGGCGGCGTTGATGATATCAATTCCCGTTCAATCGGGATCGAGCTGGACAATCGGGGGAGCCACCCGTTCTCTGCGCCGCAGATGGATGCGCTGGAGCAGTTGCTGGCGGGTATTATGAAGCGGTGGAACATTGCGCCTGAGGGTGTGATCGGCCATTCCGATATGGCGCCGGGCCGCAAAGATGATCCGGGCCCGTATTTTGACTGGGCGCGACTGGAGCGTTGCGGACTGGCAGCATCTGCGCACGCCCGAGACGTTGGAAACTGCGACGAAGCCGCTTTCTTATCGGCGGCGAAGACGGCAGGTTATAGCGCGGACGTTGCGTTCGAGACACTATTGACTGCCGTCCGACTGCGTCATGCACCTTGGCGCACAGGTCCGTTGTGCAGTGACGATTTCAGAATCTAAGATACGCAGGGCAAGTTTACCCATTGCACCCCATTGACGCGGCGCACGTGTAGGGCGTAAAGCCCGTTCTTGCGCGGAAGGCTGGATGGCTGCTTGCTTGCCTTCGGGCAAGCGGGAGGAAAGTCCGGACTCCGATAAGAAACGGTGCCGGGTAACGCCCGGGCAGGGCAACCTGACGGAAAGCGCCACAGAAAATAAACCGCCTGCCATTTCAAAGCACGCTTTGGATTGTCGGCAGGTAAGGGTGAAACGGTGGGGTAAGAGCCCACCGCGCGGCTGGCAACAGCGGCGGCATGGCAAGCCCCACCGGGAGCAACGCCAAATAGGGACCGCGTGCCGCTTTGTCTTCGGGCAGGGTGGCGAAGCTTCTTGTGCTTTAGCAGGTCCGGGTTGGCGGCTGTAGTTGTGTCGGTAACGGCATGGTCAGAGGAATGGTCATCCATGAGGGTGCGTGCAAGCGAATCCTCGGGACAGAATCCGGCTTATAGGCCTTCCGCGCATAAATTTACGTCGGTCAGCGGAATTTTTAAAATTCCGCAATGGAAAATTCAAATTTTCCACCCCTTATTTCTGCTGCTGCGCAATACGGGGTTGACTCGGGGCGTAGCAGGGGTAGAACCCGAAACTTAGAGATTACGCGCGTCAGTCAAGGGATATGCCGCGCCGCACAGGAGAATACAAAATGGCTAAGCCAACCACGATCAAGATCCGTCTGAACTCGTCCGCGGGCACAGGCCATTTCTATGTCACCAAAAAGAACGCGCGCACCATGACCGAAAAGATGGTTATGAAAAAATACGATCCCGTTGCACGCAAGCACGTTGAATACAAAGAAGGCAAAATTAAGTAAGACCGCCACTCTTTGACATTTAGAAAGCCGCGCAATTTTGCGCGGCTTTTTTGCGTTCTGTGCGAAAAATTCGCCGGTTGTATCCGGTGAGGAAACCGAACCTTTTCAAGAGCAAGGTAAAGAGGACGGGAGAGCAGCTGAGCCGCAATATGATCTTGGGTGGTGCGGGTTCTGATAATTCCACGCTAGCGCTTTGGGTGGGGCAGCAGACGGGTCTACCTGTAAAGCATCCGGATCAAGTGCATCTGTTGCCGCATTGAACGCCGCACTCGCAAGTAAAGCATGTCGCGATGGTGCGTGCGATTACCCCCCAGGATCGCTGGAGCAGCTTGTCAAAGACCTGTGCCACATGCAGATCCGGCCTGACCTGTTCGACGATTGTCCCAAGCGGTTTGATTTCGATACCTCTCGTATTCTTGTATAAATGTGGAATTATCGGAATACCTCGCGCAAAAGATACTTGGCTCACTTGCGGACAAGGGAAGCTTCCCGCCATTACATCATTTGAGAAGCTGACGTGGGGCGGCAGAATTCATGCGGCGATTTAGCTGCAGGGACCAGATGATGCTTGTAATGATTACTGGTGATGCAGCCGCAGGGGAGTTCACACAAGCGCATTAGCTGGGGGTGCAGACAAGATTGCCTGTGCATCATCTTGATCAGGTTTTCCGGATAGCCCGACCGGAGCCCCGGCCTGACGCGTAAAAACCTGCGATTATCGCGGGGATTTAGGTGTAGGAGTTTTGGCTCAGTGAAGGCTTCAATGCAGCGACGTTTGAAAGACGGTCGCGCAATTCGGGTGCGCTGCTCCGGCCGAATTTGCCGGTTCAACTGCGTCTTGCGCGTGTGGTGTGGTTGACGCTTGTGCATCTTCGGAGAAGTCGCCCTGATATGCCGGACGGCTGTGCGCAGTGCGTCGACCGGAACATCTATTCTATTTGGCAGGACTGCCATGAAGGGCGCCAGCGATTGAAGGCGTGTCGCGCATTGGCGGGGGATGGGGGGGCGTGCATTATCTGGCCAGTCGAAGGACGGCGCGGACGCTTCTAAGAGCGGTAGAAAAAGGAAAGCTGGAATGAAAAAAGCCGCCCCCTAAGGAGCGGCTTTGCGTCTTGTCACAGCAGGCTGTTGTTATTCGCGGCTGCCAAACAGTTGCAGCAAGAACATGAACATGTTGATGAAGTTCAGGTACAAGCTCAGCGCGCCCATGATGGCCGCTTTGCCCAACCATTCGCTATCGCCATGTTGTGCATGTGCGACGTACTCGGTTTTGATGCGCTGTGTGTCGTAGGCTGTAAGGCCGGCAAAGATCAACACACCGATTGCAGAGATCGCGAACGTCAACGCAGGGTTCGGGAAGAAGATGCTGACGATCGATGCAACAATCAGGCCGATTACACCCATAATCAGGAAGCTACCCCAAGCAGAGATGTCCTTTTTCGTGGTGTATCCCCAGAGCGATAGGCCCGCAAAAGCGATGGAAGTCACCAGAAATACCTGAATGATGGACACGCCGGTATATACAAGGAAGATCGAGCTAAGTGACAGGCCCATAACCAGAGCGAATGCATAGAACATCAGCTGTGCGGCTGATGCCGAAATGCGGTTGATTGCAGCGCCGAAGCCGAACACGAAAGCCAGCGGCGCAAACATTATAACCCATTTCAGCGGGGAGGCATAAATCGCTTGGCCAAGACCAGTAAGATACTGACCCTCACGCAGCGCGATCGTAGCACCGGCGGGATCGGATGTAACTGCCAGACCGGAAATGGCCCATGCGGCGGCGAAAGTTATCAACATGCCTACGGACATTGTTCCGTAGACCTTGCTCATGTGCGCGCGCAGGCCTTCATCAATCGCGGCTGTGCGGCTTCCGGCACGGGTCCGGATTGTATTCACGTCTGCCATGTAAAACTCCTAAAGATCGTCCGCGCAAAGATTTCGCGCGTATACAAGCGTAATATCATGCGGATGGGCCTTCTTTTCAAGGTGAATCGGTTAGGTTTTTATAAGTGGTTAATTCCACCATGATCTCGGAGCGTCCCAGAACGGTTTTGCCGCTTCAGCACTCGCTTCTGAACAGCGTAACAAGCCATCGCGCAACTGTGCATCATGAAACGCGGCAAAGGCACCACGTCTGCGTCAAACCGCAAGCAAGGGTAGGAAGGATATCCGCACCGGTAGTGCGCGGCTGGTTGGACGGGAAGGAGTAGTGCGCCTGGTCGCCTCCCGTATTTGTGATCTATTTGCATTAATCATTTTCAATAGTTGATGGGGTGCAAAACCTCATTATTCATAAAATCTAACGGGGTGAGGTGACACCTCGCGGCTTTATCGCGATTGCCGATGCTGGCGAGGTCTCGCAGGCTGCGGGTTTTTGAATTTGACGCAATCCGCAGTGTTGATGCACTGGAAACAGCTTAACGCCTATGAACCCGCGATTCGCGTTGTGCTAAAAACATCGCACACCAGAGCGCTGGAAGACATATTTGCCAAAGGCGAATGCGACGTGATCCTAACCATCGAAACCCCGATGCTGGCGGGCGGTACCACCCTTGCAGAGCGCCCTTTGCATTGGACAGGGGCACAGGGCGGTGCGGCTGATCAGCATTGTCTATGAACGCTTTTGCACTGTCCGTCCTATTTTTGTGGACGCACTGAACGCAGCGCGAATCCAGTGGCAGAGGCTTCTTGAGATAGGCAATAGCAGCCCAATTCACGCCACTGTCAATGGAGATCTGGCTGTCCATGCCGCCATTAAGGGCACGGAACCACCGCAACTGGTACGTATCAAACTCGGCGGCGCGCTGCCCGATCTGCCGGTGCAGATGGTCAACCTGTATCAAGCCGACGAAAAACTTGCGGCGTCAGTGTCAAAGCTTGTGTCGTTGCTGCAAACGCAGATTGTTGCGAAGTAACGGGGCAGCGCGTGAATTCATGGTTGTGGGAAGACTGGGTCTTGCAAGGTCTGCGTGCGAGTGAAACGATGAACGCATGAGATATGACACCCGCTTGATCAACGACCTTACCCATGTGGCCCACCTGATGGCGGATGCCGCTGGGGCAGCTATCCTGCCCCATTTCCGCAATGCTGATCTGGAGGCAGATAACAAGCTGTTGGGGGGGTACGATCCTGTAACCGTTGCAGACCGCGCCGCAGAGGCCGCTATGCGCGCGGTTCTCGATCAGCTTCGCCCCCAGGACGCGGTGCTGGGGGAAGAGTTGGGCACCAAAGACGGCACGAGCGGTTTGACATGGGTTCTTGACCCGATTGACGGCACAAGAGGGTTTGTGTCGGGCACGCCGACATGGGGTGTGCTGATCGCTGTGGGCGGCGCGGATGGCCCTTTTCTGGGGGTGATCGACCAGCCCTATACGGGCGAGCGGTTTATCGGCACGCCGCAAGGGGCGGAATTGATCCGGGGCCAGGACCGGCGCGCAATCCGCACCCGTAATGCGCGCGCCTTGTCCCAGGCGATTGTGTTTACCACCTTCCCCGAAGTCGGCACTGTTCAGGAAGAGAAAGCTTTTCATGCGGTTGCTAGCCGCGCGCAACTGGTGCGCTACGGAATGGATTGCTATGCCTATGCGCTGGTTGCATCGGGGCAGATCGATCTGGTGATCGAGGCAGGGCTACAGGCCTATGACATTCAGGGGCCACTTGCGCTTATTCAAGCCGCTGGCGGTGTGGTAACCGATTGGCAGGGCGGTCCGGCTCATAATGGCGGGCGGGTGATTGCGGCAGCAAATGCGCAAATCCATGCTGAAGCAGTGGAGATTTTGCGCAGACACATCACACCATGACCGTGACGCTGATCAAACGGGCAACGACCATTGTCACCATGGATGACGCGCGACGGGAGTTGCAAAACCACGATATTCTGATCCGCGGCGGCACGATTGCGGCGATTGGTCCTGATCTGGTTGCGCCGGAGGGGGCGCAGATTGTGCAGGCGCATGGGTGTCTGGTGACGCCCGGTTTGGTGAATACCCATCACCACCTGTATCAAAGTCTGACGCGTGCGGTTCCCGGCGGGCAGGATGCCCTGCTGTTTGGCTGGCTGCGCACGCTTTACCCGATCTGGCAGCGGTTTACGCCGGATCACATGTTCACTTCCGCGCAGGTAGGTCTGGCCGAACTTGCCCTGTCGGGCTGTACCCTCAGCTCCGATCATTTGTACCTCTATCCAAACGGCGCGCGGCTGGAGGATACGATCCATGCTGCCGCCGAAATCGGGCTGCGGTTTCACCCCACACGCGGCGCGATGAGCATTGGCGAAAGTAACGGCGGCCTGCCACCCGATGCGTTGGTAGAGGACGAGGCGGCGATTCTGGCCGATTGCATCCGCGTGATCGATGCGTTCCACGACCCTGCGGAAGGATCGATGTGCCGTGTTGGCATTGCGCCATGTTCACCGTTTTCGGTCAGCACCGATCTGATGCGCGAAGCAGCTGTTCTGGCGCGTGACAAAGGGGTGATGCTGCACACCCATCTGGCTGAAAACGAAGAAGATATCGCCTATTCGCTGGAAACCTTCGGGTGCCGACCCGGTGAATATGCGGAAAGCCTCGGCTGGGTCGGGCCGGATGTCTGGCACGCCCATTGCGTAAAGCTTGATCCGTCCGAAATCGCCTTGTTTGCGCGCACGGGAACGGGCGTTGCACATTGCCCTTGCTCCAACTGCCGCTTGGGCAGTGGCATTGCACCGCTGCGGGCGATGCGCGATGCGGGTGTGCCCGTGGGGCTGGGTGTGGACGGATCGGCAAGCAATGATGCGGGCAATCTGGTGGCAGAGGCGCGGCAGGCGATGTTGCTGCAACGTGTGGCCCAAGGTGCCGATGCCATGAGCGCGCGTGAGGCGCTGGAGATCGCCACCCGCGGCGGCGCCGATATTCTGGGCAGACCGGACTGCGGCCGTCTGGCCGTGGGCAAACGCGCGGATATCGCGATCTGGGATATGTCGGGAGTTCATGCGGCAGGATCATGGGACCCTGCCGCGCTATTGCTGGCGGGGCCGACTACGGTGCGGGATTTGTTTGTAGAGGGCCGGAAAGTCGTAAGCGATGGTGAAGTCATAACACTGGATATGCCAACCCTGCTGGCGCGCCAGAACGAACTGGCCGTTAAATTGAAAGACAGGACATGAAGAAAATTGCAGCAATGGCAGGGTTCTGTATGGTATTGGCCGCTTGTGGCGGCGGCAACGGGGGCGAGGTGGCAGCGCAACCCCAATCCGGCAGTCCGGCAATATCGGGTAGTACCGCGCACCAACAGATCAATGCGATCCGTGCAAAAGCAGACATGCCGCCGCTGGCCCGCAACGCACAGCTTGACGCGGCCGCCTTTGCCCATGCCAAGGATATGGCAGCCAACAATTTTATGGGCCACAAGGGCAGCGATGGTTCCACCGTGGGGCAGCGGGTCAGGCGGGCAGGGTATGGCTGGTGCAGTCTGGGTGAGAACGTCAGTCAGGGCTATGCTTCCGAAAGCAGCGCAATCGATGGCTGGCGTCGATCACCCGGTCACTATCGCAATCTGGTCAAGCGCAAGGTGAACGAATTCGGCATGGCCCATGTGAACGGCTATAGGGTACTGGTTGTGGGGGCGCGGCGCTGCTAGGTAACGCAGGCACCGGCGATCCATGTTGCCCTGATCGCGCGGTCATCGCCCATCATCAAGGTGGCGAACACGTCCTCCCAGACGGTGCCGGTGCGGTTTTCGCGCTGGGCAATAGCGGCGGTGGATTTCAGGTCAATCACAGCAATATCGGCAAAGTTCCCCGCGCGCAGGCTGCCGATCTCGTGGTCCAGATGCAGGCTGCGCGCTGATCCCGCCGTCGCCAGCCACAAGAGTTGGGCCGCGTGCAAAGCGTGGCCATGATGCTGCGCGGCCTCGTAGGCGGCGGCCATGGTGCGCAGCATCGAAAATGATGATCCACCGCCGGTGTCTGTTGCCAATCCCAACGGGATGCCGCGCTGGGCCAGTTCTGGCAGATCCAGCGCCCCGGACCCGATAAAGGCATTCGATGTCGGGCAATGGATCACACGGCCCTGAACCTCGGCCAGCCTGTCTATCTCACGCGGGGTCAGGTGAACGCAGTGGCCGTAAAGACCGCGCGCGCCCAACAGTCCGTGCGTCTCGTAGGTGTCCAGATAGTCGCGCGCTTGCGGAAACAGGCTGCGCACCCATTCTATTTCATCGGGCTGCTCGCTCAGGTGGGTCTGCATCAGGCAGGTGGGGTTTTCGGCCCACAGCGCACCCATTGCCGACAGTTGCTCTGGCGTTGAGGTTGGCGAAAACCGCGGCGTGATTGCATATTGCGCGCGGCCCTTGCCGTGCCAGCGAGCAATCAACGCCTTGCTGTCGTCATAAGCCGATTGCGCAGTGTCGCGCAGATCATCTGGGGCATTGCGGTCCATGCAGGTTTTGCCTGTTACCACGCACTGCCCGCGCCTTTGTACCGCCTCGAACAGCGCATCGGCGCTGTGCGGGTGGATCGTGCCGAAAGACGCCATCGTTGTGGTGCCGTTGGCCGCCGTCAGGTCAAGATACCGTTCGGCAATGGACTGCGAATAGGCAGGATCGTCAAACCGCGCCTCTTCGGGGAAAGTATAGGTGTTGAGCCAGTCTATCAGGCGTTTGCCCCAACTGGCGATCATCGCTGTCTGTGGATAATGGGCGTGGGCATCCACAAATCCCGGACAGATCAGATCATCCCCGTAAGAGATGATATCGGCCTGCGGATGCGCCGATTTCAGCGATGCAGCATCGCCCACCGCCACAATGCGCGCATCGTGCAACAGCACCGCCCCGGCAGAATTGATCTGCACGCAGTCTTCCCAAGGCTCGGCAAAGGGGTCGCCTTGAAACGTCAGGGTCTGGCCGGTCAAAAGTGTGTGTGTATTCATAAATTCGGACTTTACCTTTTTTGCCGGTGCAAGCAATGAGAGCTTGCGCAGTACCGTTGTGCTCTGCACGGTGCCTGTCTATGTTGCGGAACGTTTTTAGGGGGTAAATCATGTCGGATCAGATTACAGAAACGGATCAGACCCCCGAGAATAACGAGCCTGAGGCATATGTTCTGGGCAAACGTGATGTTTCGGCGATCCTTTATGCGGTGGAAACCGAAGACCGCGAAAAGCTGACCGAGCTGATGGAGCCGCTGCACGCGGCTGACATTGCCGACCTTCTGGAGCAGATCAGTTCGTTTGACCGCGCGCGTCTGATCCGGCTGTATGATCTGGAATTTGACGGGGAAATCCTGTCGGAACTGGATGAAGCGATCCGCGACGAAGTGGTATCGCTGCTGACGCCGCAGGTGTTGGTAGAAGCAATGCGCGAACTCGACAGCGATGATGTTGTCGACATTCTGGAAGACCTCGAGGACGCCCAGCAGGAAACCATTCTGCAAGCGCTGGAGGTCAACGACCGTGTCGCGGTCGAACAGGCGATGGGCTATCCCGAATACTCTGCCGGTCGCCTCATGCAGCGCGAGGTTGTCATGGCGCCCGAGCATTGGACTGTGGGCGCTGCCATCGACCATCTGCGCGCTACGCCAGAGGCGGAATTGCCCGACCAGTTCTATCATATCATCGTGGTTGATCCGCGCCTGCATCCGGTGGGCAATGTGACACTGGGCAAGCTCATGCGCTCGAAGCGCGAAACGCCCCTTTCCGCACTGTACGAGGATACATTCCAGATCATTCCCGCCCTGCGGGACGAAGGCGATGTGGCCTATGCGTTTAACCAGTATCACCTGATTTCCGCGCCTGTCGTCGATGAAGACGGGCGCCTGATCGGTGTGATTACCATTGATGATGCGATGGGCGTTCTGGACGAAGAACACGAGGAAGACATCCTGCGCCTCGCCGGTGTCGGCGAAAGCTCTCTTTCGGATCGCGTGATCGAAACGACCAAGCAGCGCCTTCCATGGCTGGCCGTCAACCTTGTTACGGCGATCCTTGCCTCTTTGGTGATTTCGCAGTTCGAGGTGGCGCTTGCCCAGATTGTCGCGCTGGCGGTGCTGATGCCGATTGTTGCCTCAATGGGCGGAAATGCAGGCACACAAAGCCTGACAGTTGCTGTGCGCGCGTTGGCCACAAAAGACCTGACCGGATCAAACGTGTGGCGGGTGATCCGGCGTGAATGTCTGGTCGGGTTGATCAATGGTGCGATTTTTGCGGTGGTGATGGGTATTGTCGGCCTGCTGTGGTTCGGCTCTCCGGCGCTGGGCGGTGTGATTGCGGTTGCGATGGTGATCAACATGGTTGTGGCCGGTCTGGCGGGAACGGGTATTCCCATTGTGCTGGAATGGGCTGGCGTTGACCCCGCGCTTGCTTCCGGTGCGTTTGTGACCACCGTTACCGATGTTGTCGGCTTCTTTGCCTTCCTCGGCCTTGCCGCTGCCGTCCTGCTATGAGCCTTGCGGACGACAAGGCAGCCGCGCGCGAAGCCGCGTTTGCACGGCGCAAGCCATTGTTCGAGACGGCAAGCGCCGCACAGGCCGGTTATCTAAGCGAGGTTCTGGCAGGGTATCACGGTGTCCCTGTGTCCGGTTTCATGCCAATCCGAACCGAGATTGATCCGCGCTCTGCAATGGCAGAGGCATCTGCACATGGTCCGGTTGGTGTGCCCGTGGTCATGGCCAAAGCGACGCCCTTGAAATTTGCGCTGTGGACACCGGAAAGCGAGATGGTGAAAGGCGCGTTCGGCGCGCTTGTCCCCTCCGATCCCGCTTTCTTCGAGCCGGAAATCCTGATCATTCCGCTGCTGGCATTTGACCGCAAGGGTGGACGGCTTGGATATGGCGGCGGCTTTTATGATCGCACGCTGGAAAAGCTGCGCGCGCGCCGCGCGACACTTGCCATCGGATTTGCCTTTGCAGGGCAGGAAGTGGCCGATGTACCGCTGGAGGCGACAGACCAGCCGCTTGACCTGATCGTAACCGAAGCCGGTGTGATCGAATTGGGGTAACCGTGCCCGAACAACCAACTGATCCCTTACCAGGATCTGCGCTGTATCTCCGGTTCAGGCTTGCACAGGGCGTAGCACAGGCGTAGCGATAGCATTATGAAAATACTCTTTCTTGGTGATGTGATGGGCAGCGCCGGACGCCGTGCCATCAGTGAAAATCTCGACCGCTTGCGGCGCGAATGGAAACTCGATTTCATCGTGGTAAACGGTGAAAATGCCACCTCTGGTATGGGGCTTTCGGGCGCGCACGCAAAAATTTTGCTGGATGCCGGCGCAGATTGCCTGACGCTGGGCGATCACGCGTTTGATCAAAAGGACATGCTTGCTTTCATCGAGCAGGAGCCGCGGATCATCCGGCCGCTCAACTTTTCCAAAAACGCCCCCGGTAAGGGCGCGCGCCTGTTCAAAACGCGTACGGGCAAGCAGGTACTTGTGACACAGGCGCTGGGGCAGGTGTTTATGAAACGCCCCTACGATGACCCGTTTTCGGCGCTTGATGCCGTGTTCAAAACCCACCCTCTGGGCGGCATGGCCAATGCGATCATCGTTGATATCCACTGCGAAGCCACATCCGAGAAGATGGCCACAGGGCATTGGTGTGACGGGCGTGCGTCCCTTGTTGTGGGCACCCATACCCACGTGCCCACATCCGACGCGATGATCCTTCCGGGCGGAACGGCCTATCTGTCTGATGCGGGCATGTGCGGGGATTACAACTCTATAATCGGGATGGATAAGGCAGAGCCGCTGCGCCGCTTTATCACCGGAATGCCAAAAGAACGGTTCACCCCCGCAGGCGGTGAGGCGACCCTGTCGGGTGTCTATATCGAAACCGATGACAAGACAGGACGCGCCACGCGTATCGTTCCAGTGCGCGAGGGCGGAAAGCTTCAGCAGAGCGTGCCGTGACAGAACCCATGCTGGGCCGCCGTGAGGTTCTGCTGCTCAGTGCGTTCCTGATTGTGATGGGCGCAGGCTGGGGGGCCTCGCAGCCCCTGACGAAAATCGCGGTCAGTACCGGCTATGGTCATTTCGGACTGGTGTTCTGGCAACAGGTCATTGGCGCCGTTCTTATGGCGGTGGTTTGCAGGGTGCGGCGCAAACCGCTGCCGCGCACGAAGGCTGCGTTGCGCACCTATCTGTTGATTGCTCTGATCGGCACAGTCCTTCCCAACACGATGGGGTATCAGGCGGCTGTGCATCTGCCTTCGGGCGTGATGTCGCTGCTGCTGAGCGTTGTTCCGATGTTTGCCTTTGTCATCGCGCTGGGCCTTGGCAACGACCGTTTTGCAATGCGCCGCCTTGTCGGCCTGTGCGTTGGTCTTGCCGGGGTTTTAATCATCATCGCGCCGTCTGTCGATCTGGGGCAGCGTGTTCCGGTGGGCTGGGCTGCGGTCTATCTGGCAGTTGCGTTGTGTTATGCATTCGAGGGAAATTATGTGGCGCGGTGGGGCGTGGCCGGGCTGGACCCGGTCCAGTTGATGCTGGGTGCGTCCCTCACGGGATTGGTGATCGTGGCGCCGTTGGTTTTGGTCACTGGCCAGTTTGTTGCCCCCCTATGGCCGCTGCCAGTGCCGCAGGCAGCCTTTGCCGCGTCGGCGGTGATCCATGTGCTTGTCTATGCCAGCTATGTCTGGCTGGTGGCGCGGACGGGCGCAATATTTGCAGTGCAGGTCAGCTACTTTGTGACGGGTTTCGGCCTGTTCTGGGCGTGGCTGGTATTGGGCGAGGCGTTTTCAAATATGGTCTGGATCGCGCTTGCTGCTATGTTTACCGGAATGTATCTGGTGCAGCCGCGGCCCCAAGCAGTGCTTGCCGCGGCGTCCGTGATACGCGACAACTAGACATCAACAGGGGCTGGCCCACGTATATGTTTGAACTTTCCCAATTTGCGCAGGCGATCCTTGCGCTCACCGTGGTGGCGGTGATGTTTATTCTGTTCTTGCGCGAAACGCTCCCGACCGAGGTTGTGGCCCTTGCGGGGGCTGCCGCGCTGCTGGCGATGGGGTTGCTACCCTATGAGGACGCGCGGATTGTGCTGTCCAACTCTGCCCCGTGGACGATTGCGGCGATGTTCATTGTAATGGGGGCGCTGGTGCGTACCGGCGCACTTGATGTGTTGACCCGAATGGCGGAGCGGTACGCGCGCACGAACCCCAAACTTGCGGTGGTCGGTGTGATCCTGTCGGTTATGGCTGCATCCGCGATTATGAACAATACGCCTGTGGTAGTGGTGATGATCCCTGTTGTGGTGCAGCTGAGCAAGACGCTGGGCACCAAGGCATCAAAGCTGCTGATCCCGCTGAGCTATGCGGCGATTATGGGCGGTTCGCTGACGCTGATCGGAACCTCGACCAACCTGCTGGTGGATGGTGTTGCCCGCTCTCAGGGGCTGGAGCCGTTCGGCATCTTTGAAATTCTGCCGATCGGTCTGGTGGTTTGCGCATGGGGTCTGATCTATATGGCAACCATCGGGCGGCGTCTGCTGCCCGAACGCGACAGCATGGCGGGCATGCTAAGTGACCGCTCGAAGATGAAATTTTTCTCCGAGGCGGTTGTGCCTGCGGAAAGCAACCTGATCGGGCGCGAAGTGCTGGATGTGAACCTGTTCAAACGGGACGGCGTGCGGCTGATCGACGTTGTGCGCGGGGATGCATCGTTGCGGCGCAATTTGAAAGATGTGGTGCTGCAATCGGGCGACCGCGTGGTCTTGCGCACGCAGATGGCCGAATTGTTGAGCCTTCAGGCCACGCCTGAACTGAAGCGCGTGGATCAGGTGTCGGCGGTTGAGACGACCACGGTAGAGGTGCTGATTACCCCGGGGTGCAAGATGATCGGACGCACCCTTGGCGCATTGCGGTTGCGGCGGCGCTATGGGGTGTATCCGTTGGCGGTGCATCGGCGTAACCAGAACATCGGTCGTCAGCTGGATGAACTTGTTGTGCGGGTGGGGGATACGCTGCTGCTGGAAGGCGCTGCAGAAGATATTCAGCGTCTGGCGCAGGATATGGACCTTGTGGAAGTGAGCACACCTTCCCAGCGCGCCTATCGGCGTGGACACGCGCCGATAGCAATCGCGGCACTTGCGGCGATTGTCGTGCTGGCCGCCTTGAACGTTGCGCCGATACTGATGCTGGCCGTCATTGCGGTTGCCGTGGTTCTGGTGACGGGGTGCATCGATGCAGACGAGGCATTCTCGTTTATCGACGGGCGATTGCTGGCGCTGATCTTTTCCATGCTTTGTGTGGGGTCTGCGTTGCAACATACCGGTGCTGTGCAACTGATCGTGGACGCCATATCACCCACATTGGCGACCTTGCCGCCGACAGGTGTGATTTTCTGCGTGTTTTTGCTGACAACGATCTTTACTGAAATCGTGTCGAATAACGCTGTCGCGGTCATCATGACCCCGATTGCGATATCGCTGGCGGCGGCGCTGGGAATGGATCCGCGCGCGCTGGTGGTTGCGGTGATGATCGCCGCGTCCTGCGCCTTTGCCACGCCGATCGGATATCAGACCAACACGCTGGTTTATGGTCCGGGTGGGTACAAGTTCACGGACTTCATGCGCGTGGGAATTCCGTTGAATCTGTCCATGTCGTTGATCGCCAGCGCGGTGATCCCGCTGTTCTGGTGAAGGGGCTAGGGCCTGACGGCCCTCTGGAGGCTCTGCCTCCAGACCTCCGGAGTTTTCGGGAAAAATGAAGCGGGGCGGGAAAAGCGCCGTTCTTCATCTTAAAGAGGCCAGAAGAACAGGATCGCGGGGATGGATACCGTCACTACGATGATTTCCAGTGGCAGTCCCATGCGCCAGTAATCCCCGAATCCGTATCCGCCGGGGCCGAGGATCAGTGTATTGTTCTTGTGACCGATTGGCGTGAGAAACGCGGAGGATGCGGCGATCGCCACCGCCATGAGGAACGGATCGGGGTTTACGCCCAACGACTGGGCCATCTGGATGCCGACCGGAGCCGCGACAATCGTTGTAGCGGTGTTGTTGAGGACGTCCGACAGGGTCATGGTGACGATCATGAGGATTGTCAAAACCGCCCATGCAGGCATCCCTGCGGTCAGGCTGACCAGAGAGCCTGCAATAAGTTCGGTGCCGCCGGATTTTTCGAGCGCTGCCCCCAGCGGGATCATAGAGCCCAGCAGCACTACGACTGGCCATTCGATGTGTGTGTAAAGCTCTGACAGGGGAACGATTTTGGTCAGCACATAGGCAACGACAACGATCCCCAGTGCAACGGGCAGATAGATAAGGCCGAACGAAGCGGCGACAACCGCCCCCGCAAATAGCCCGATTGCCAGCCAGACCTTGCTGTTTTCCGTGACCGCGAGTCCGCGGTCGGCAAGGGGCAGCACGCCCAGCCATTCGGTGACATCGTCGCCCGTGTCGCGCGGCACAAGCAGCAGCAGGATATCACCGGATTCCAGCGTGGTTTTGCGCAGCAGAGACGTTATCCTGCGGCCCCGCCGCGAAATGCCCAGTAGTACAGTGCGCTGGCGCCATGCAAGCCCCACAGCCTGTGCCGTCCGACCCGCAAGGCGGCTTTCCTCGGTGACGACAACTTCGATAATTTCGACACCTTCACCATCTGCCCGCAAGCGATGTTCGCGCGCACTGTCGGCCACAGCCAGATCAAGTGTCGAGCGGAATTCATCTAATGCGTCGGGCGTTGCCTCTAGCACCAGCGCATCGCCCTCTTTCAGGACGGTGTTCATGGCGCGGCCATACAGGCGCTTGCCCTTGCGCATCAGGCCGATGATGCTGACGTCGGTCTTATGGCCCGTCTCCTCCAGCTCGGACAGGCGTTTGCCGATGTGTTTGCTATCTTCGGGCACGACCAGTTCTGCGATATAGGCATCAAGGTCCTCGGCGCTGAGACCACCATCTTCGCGCGCAGGGATCAACCGCCAGCCAACCAGTGCGACAAACGCCAGACCCGCCAGCGCGGCAACGCCGCCCACTGGGGCGAAATCGAACATCTTGAACGGCGCGCCGAGGGATTCTTCGCGAATGGCGGCGATGATGATGTTTGGCGGCGTGCCGATCAAGGTAGCCATACCGCCAAGGATGGTGGCAAAAGAGAGCGGCATCAGCGACAGCCCCGGCGAACGGCCGGCCTTGCGCGCCGTCTGGATATCGACCGGCATCAGCAGCGCCAAAGCTGCCACGTTATTCATGAACGCGGACAATACGCCGCCCACAGCCCCCATCAGCGTAATATGCGCCCCCAGCGAGCGGGACGAATCCACCAGCGTGCGGGTAATAAGCAGCACAGCGCCCGATCGCACTAGACCGGCAGACACAACCAGAACCAGCGCCACCACCAGTGTGGCGGGATGACCAAAGCCGCTGAAGGCGTCCTTGCTATCTACAACCCCCAGCACAACGCCTGCCATTAGGGCGGCAAAAGCTACGATGTCATATCTGAACCGTCCCCAGAGCAGCAGGCCGAATACAGCGCCGAAGAGTGAGAAGAGGATGATCTGGTCAGATGTCATAGGGGCTATCCCGTTGGAGTTTTGGTTACTGTATCCAGCCGCAACGAGGACCGCCAGTTGCGATCTGTGTGCCAGCAGGGAGAGCAGCAAATCAACGGCCATGCCTCTGCTGCGGCGAAACGTAGGGTGCAGGTGTCCGGTTGTGACACGGTGCTGCCATCGCGCGGGGGCCTTCAACTGCGAGCGCGACGCAGCAGCCTACTTGAAGAATGACGCCGCTGTGACGTATAGAGACGCAAATCAGAATTGTCGGAGACATACATGGCAGGCCATTCCAAATGGGCAAATATTCAACATCGCAAAGGGCGTCAGGACAAGCTGCGCTCCAAGATGTTCTCGAAATTCTCCAAGGAGATCACCGTCGCTGCAAAGATGGGCGACCCAGATCCCGATAAAAACCCGCGCCTGCGCCTTGCCGTGAAGGAGGCCAAGCAGGCCTCCATGCCCAAGGACAACATCGATCGCGCGATCAAGAAAGCTATCGGGGGCGATGCGGAGGATTACGAAGAAATCCGTTATGAAGGCTATGGTAACAACGGCGTTGCAGTGATCGTCGAAACGATGACGGACAACCGCAACCGCACGGCATCAACTGTGCGTTCTACCTTTACCAAATACGGCGGCAATCTTGGCGAAACCGGCAGCGTTGGGTTCATGTTCGACCGGAAGGGCGAAGTGACCTATCCGCCCGAAGTCGGGGATGCCGACACCGTAATGATGGCCGCCATCGAGGCGGGTGCGGAAGATGTCGAAAGCAGCGAAGACGGGCACGTGATCTATTGTGCCGACACCGATCTGAACGAAGTATCCAACGCACTTGAGGCGGTTTTGGGCGAAAGCGACAGTACGAAGTTGATCTGGCGTCCGACCACCACAACCGAGCTTGACCTTGAAGGTATGGAAAAGCTGATGAAGCTGATCGACGCGTTGGAAGACGATGACGATGTGCAGCGCGTAACCGCGAATTTCGAAGCCTCGGACGAGGTAATGGCCGCGCTGGGAGACTAACCCGCAGGGAAGGCTACGCAAAAAGCGCCGCGGCATCTAATGCCGCGGCGCTTTTTGTTTTCAATGCAGAACATTCAGAAATAGAAACACGCTGCACGGGATCCGCTAGGCATGGAATTAATCAGGCCGCTTCAGGTTGCCTGACCCATGGAGCGCAGTAGCCCCCAAATACCGTTTTGATTGCTGCGTTTTCGGCGGATCACTTCGCGCTGGCTGGAAATGCTGGCCAGCACGCGTTTTACCTCGTTGAGGCGCGCCATAGCGCCACTGCCACCTGCGCTGGCCTGCATCCGCAGGATTTTCGCCTGCGTTTCCAGTGCGCCTGCGATTACTTCTAGTTCGGTTTGGCTGATTTCCAGCTTCTTAATCATATCGGGCATCTGCGGTTTCCTTCATCACTGTGGGGCAGATAGTCATTCGGACGTATATACGCTAGGGGAGATCGATCAGTTTCACGTGAACGGACGAAATATTATCGAAACAAGTTTTATTTCGGGCAAGATATTGAAATTTTGCAGAAGTTTTCGACCAGTTCTTTTCTACAAAAATTCCATTTTCGTCTGGCTCATGTGTCATGTAGCGCCTTCGCAGCCATAGATTGCGATGTGACATGCCTCGACACGGTGGCAGTGCGCGCATAGGACACAGGCGCGCAATAATCGCGACAGGAAAGGCCCGCTCATGATGTCATCGTTTGTTCCTGGCTTCCTGCTAAGTCTTTCCCTTATCGTTGCGATCGGGGCGCAAAATGCATTTGTGCTGCGGCAGGGATTGCGGCGCGAGCATGTATTCTGGGTTTGCCTGACCTGTGGTGTGTCCGATGCGTTGCTGATTACTGCGGGTGTGGCAGGGTTCGGCGCGCTGGCGCACAACGTGCCGTGGTTCGAAACAGTCATGCGGTACGGCGGCGCAGCGTTTCTGATCGTTTATGGGTGGCGCAACGCGCTCAGTGCATGGCGGGGTGGGGAAGCGTTGATCACCGAAGGCCGCGCGCCCACGTCGCTGGGGCGGACATTGCTGACGCTGCTGGCGCTCACATGGCTCAACCCGCATGTCTATCTTGATACGCTTGTTCTGCTCGGTTCGATCTCGGCGCAATATGACGACCGGCTGGCATTTGGCAGCGGCGCAGTGTTGGCAAGCATCGTTTTCTTCTTTGCGTTGGGGTATGGCGCGCGCCTGTTGCAGCCTGTTTTTGCAAAACCGGTCAGCTGGCGGGTGCTGGATGCGTTGATCGCGCTGACCATGTGGGTCATTGCGGCGACGTTGTTGATGCACTAACCCCGCACCTACCCAACAGGATTGCGACCGGACCCTATGCTGCTGCAAAAAAAACAAAGCCCGTTGATGGGCATCTTCTGGATGGCTGTGACAGGCTTTTGCTTTATTATGGTAACCGCGCTGGTCAAAACCATGGGACCACGCCTGCCCGCAGGGGAGGCGGCATTTTTGCGCTATGCAATGGGGTTTGTGTTTTTGATTCCTGCGTTGCTGTCACTGCGCACAGCGCACCTGACACGACGACAGTGGGTGCTGTTTTCGGTGCGCGGGTTTTTCCACGCGGGTGGGGTAATATTATGGTTTTACGCCATGGTTCGTATTCCCATCGCCGAAGTGACCGCGATGAATTACCTCGCGCCGATCTATGTGACCGTTGGCGCTGCCATTTTTCTGGGCGAGCGTCTGGCGGCGCGGCGTATTATCGCGGTGATTATTGGTCTCGTCGGCGCGGCGATAATCCTGCGCCCCGGATTTCGCGAAGTCAGCAGCGGCCATATCGCAATGCTGATCGCAGCTGTCGTCTTTGCTGGCAGCTATCTGGTGGCCAAGGTGATGGCCGACGAAGTGAAACCGGGCATCGTTGTGGCGCTGCTGGCGGTTTTCGTGACCATCGGCTTGGCGCCCTTTGCCGCTGCGGATTGGATCACACCGACAGGGCAAGAGCTCAAGTATCTGGCGGGGGTGGCATTTTTTGCAACCGCAGGTCACTACACCATGACGCTGGCCTTTGCCGCCGCACCTGTGACAGTGACCCAGCCGGTCACTTTTTTACAACTGATCTGGGCCGCGCTTCTGGGCGCATTGTGGTTTATGGAGCCGGTTGACATTTGGGTGGTGCTGGGCGGCTTTGTGATCCTTGGATCGGTGTTTTTCATAACGTGGCGTGAGGCCATGCTAAACCGCCGCGTGACACCGGATGCCCCTGCCACAAAGGGTTGATTTTTTCTTGATTGACCGATCAATCTAAAACCTGCACGTTGCGCGGCATGTTCAGAACGGTCCGATTCTAATGCCAAAGCTGGGGATGGAGCCTGTGCGCCGTGCCGCACTGGTGAAAGCAACGATTCAAGAAATCGGGCGCGCGCAGTCGTTGGATGTGACCGTCGGGCAGATCGCCAAAGCGGCGGGCATGTCCACGGCGCTGGCACATCACTACTTTGGCGGCAAACAGCAGATTTTTCTTGCAGCGATGCGCCATATTCTTACGGAATACTCTGTCGAAGTGCGCCGATGCCTTGCCCCGACCACCACCGCGCGCCAGCGCGCCGAGGCGATCATCACGGCCAGTTTTGATGAAACCTGTTTTGCGCCTGCCACTGTGGCCGCATGGATGACACTTTATGCAGGCGCGCCCGCACAGCCACAGATGAACCGGCTGGTGACGCTGTACCAGTCGCGCCTGCGTTCAAACCTGACCCATGCATTACGCCCGTTGACAAACACCCCGCAGAGGCATGCAGATATGCTGGCCGCCCTGATTGACGGCCTTTATCTGCGCGCAGCCTTGTCCGCCGACACGACCGGCGAAAACGCCAGACAAACCGCGCTGCGTGCCCTGAATATGTTTGTAAAGGACTAGACAATGAGCCAGCCCAATATCCTGATTCTGATGGTTGACCAGTTGAACGGCACGCTCTTTCCCGACGGGCCCGCCGACTGGCTGCATGCGCCCAATCTGAAAAAGCTTGCGGCACGCTCGACCCGCTTCAAAAACGCCTATACCGCATCGCCTTTGTGCGCGCCGGGACGGGCGGCGTTTATGTCGGGTCAGCTACCCAGTGCTACAGGCGTATATGACAATGCGGCTGAATTTGCGTCCTCCATTCCCACCTACGCGCACCATCTGCGCCGTGCGGGGTACTACACCTGCTTGTCGGGTAAGATGCATTTCGTAGGCCCGGACCAGTTGCACGGGTTTGAGGATCGCCTGACCACAGACATCTATCCTGCCGACTTTGGCTGGACGCCGGATTACCGCAAGCCGGGGGAGCGGATTGACTGGTGGTATCATAACATGGGCAGTGTCACGGGGGCCGGTGTGGCCGAGATCACCAACCAGATGGAATACGATGATGCTGTCGCCTACGAGACAACACGCAAGATTTACGAGCTGTCGCGCGGTCTGGACAAACGCCCGTGGTGTGTGACCGCCAGTTTTACTCACCCGCACGATCCCTACGTGGCGCGTAAGAAATACTGGGACCTCTACGCTGACTGCGAGCACCTGCTGCCCGAAATTCCGGCGATGGACTATGCCGATCACGACCCGCATTCCCAGCGCATTTTCGACGCCAACAACTGGCGTGAATTCGACATCACCGAAGACGACATCAAACGCTCGCGCCGCGCGTATTTCGCCAACATCAGCTATCTGGACGACAAGATAGGTGAAATCCTGCAAACGCTGGAGGATACGCGCCAAGAGGCGATCATCCTGTTCGTATCCGATCACGGTGACATGCTGGGCGAGCGCGGATTGTGGTTCAAGATGAGCTTTTTTGAAGGCTCGTCGCGGGTGCCGATGATGATTTGTGCGCCGCAGATGGCGGCAGGGCTGCACACAACGCCTGTCAGCAACATCGACGTCTGCCCGACGCTCTGTGATCTGGCAGGCGTCAGCATGGATGAAGTTTCGGAATGGACTACCGGCCAGTCACTGGTGCCGATGGGGCAGGGGGTAGAACGCAGCGAACCCGTGGCGATGGAATACGCCGCCGAGGGATCCTATGCGCCGATGGTGTCGCTGCGGTATGGAAAATGGAAATACAACCGCTGCGCGCTGGACCCTGATCAACTGTTCGATCTGGAATCCGATCCGCACGAACTGACTAACCTCGCAGAGGTGGCGGAGCACGCGGGCACCTTGGCGCAGCTCAGTGCCAAGGCAGACGCGCGTTGGGATCTGGAGGCCTATGATGCGGATGTGCGTAAATCACAGGCGCGTCGCTGGATTGTCTATGAGGCGTTGCGCAGCGGCGGCTATTACCCGTGGGATTACCAGCCGCTGCGCATGGCATCCGAGGCGTATATGCGCAATCACATGGATCTGAACGTTCTCGAAGAAAACAAACGCTTCCCGCGCGGGGAGTGATAAATACCGGTGGTTTCGTAGGGTGCGAGGGCCGCTGTTAAAATAAAGCACCCGAAAAACAACGATAGGGATAATCATGTTAACCACAATCATTTCCTTTGGAGTGATCCTTGCTTTTGCGCTGGTGGCCTTCTGTACAATCAGATGGTGGAACCTGACGCTCACAGGCGTCACGCCGATGCCGCTTTATGTGTTCATCGCCATTCTGTTTACCTCTGGCCTTGATGTGGGACTGATCATGTTCCCGCTGGCTTTCGACTTCCCGCTATATGCCGATACGGTGGCCGAGCCTGCTTACGGCGTCACGAACCCGCTTGCGCTTGAATTCGGGTTCTGGGGCTTTCTGATCTGGGCGTTTTACTTCCTCACGACATTCTATTTCTGCGCAATCGAGCCGCGGGTGAAGTTTTTCGAAATTCCGGCAGTCAAGATTTTGAACAACGTCGTGATCATTGCGACCTGCGCTTTCACCGGCGCGCTGTTCATCAACTATATGCCCTATTATATCATTGAGGTCGGAGATGGCGAAACCATCCTGCCAGTGTTCTATCTGATATGTTTCCTTGTCATCCTGATCGCTTCATTCAGTTCGACCGATCTTAAATTCGTGCGGGTTCTGTCGGTCAGTTCGACAGGGCTGTTTTTGTGTCTGATCGGATATATGTGGTATAATGCAGGCATGTCGCTCGGCGACTTTACCCGCACCGCCAGCAACATCGGCGGCTATTTCGGTAATATCGAAGAATTCATCACACCGATGACGGCCTATCACGAATTCTACCTGTTCTGGTGGTTTGCGTGGTCCATTATGATCGGCCAGTTTGTCGCGCGCTTTGTGGGCGGATTGAAGACATGGCAACTACTTGCCGCGCTGTTAATCTTTCCCTCCATCCCGCTCGGCATGTGGTTTTCGGTGCTGTATTTCTACTTCCTCAACGATATCGGAACAGACGGGCTGCCGAACTGGGCGATGACGATTGTCGGCATCGTGTTTGTGATCAATTCCTTCGACAGCCTGATCCGCCTTTATACCGATAACCTGAACCTGACGACCGAGCGTTTCGGCACCGTATCATATGTGTTTGCCAATGCGATTGGCCTGTTTGTACTGTCGTTGCTGTTCACGTGGGATTTCTTGAAAATCGAATGGATCGGCACGGTGGTGATCGGGATCTACCTTCTGGCGCTGAACTATTTGTTCTTCTTGAAACGCAAGCAGCTTACAAAGCTTACAGGTGATGCGCGCCCGATTGCTGAATAAACTTTTGTGCGGTTCCGATGTGGTGCCGCACAGAACCAACCAACCTGCGCCGCCTGCTGTTTCGGGCGGTGCAACATCGCGAAAGTGAAAGACCATGCAGACCCAACCCACCGCCAGCCATTTCATTAATGGTGAATACGTCGAAGATACCAACGGCGCCCCGATCGAGGTGATCTATCCGGCAACGGGAGAGGTGATCGCCACGGTTCATGCCGCCACGCCGGATATTATCGAGCGCGCGATTACTGCGGCGAAAAATGCACAAGCAGCATGGGCCGCGATGACAGGAACCGAGCGTGGCCGCATCCTGCGCCGCGCGGCCGACACCATGCGCGAGCGCAATCACGATCTGAGCGTGTTGGAAACCTATGACACGGGAAAACCGTATCAGGAAACATCCGTAGCCGATGCAACTTCGGGCGCTGACGCACTTGAGTATTTCGGCGGCATGGCAGCGACCCTGACGGGTGAACATATCCAGCTGGGAGAAGACTGGGTCTATACCCGCCGCGAGGCACTGGGTGTCTGCGTGGGGATTGGGGCGTGGAACTATCCAACCCAGATTGCCTGCTGGAAAGGCGCACCCGCGCTGGCCTGTGGCAATTCGGTAATCTTCAAGCCATCCGAAACAACGCCGCTCTGCGCGCTGAAGGTCGCCGAAATTTTGCACGAGGCGGGGCTGCCTGCCGGTCTGTACAATGTTGTTCAGGGTCTTGGCGATGTGGGGGCGGCGCTGGTCACCGACAGCCGCGTGGATAAGGTGTCATTGACGGGATCTGTGCCTACGGGGCGCAAAGTATATGCCGCGGCGGCCGCAGGCATGAAGCACGTCACGATGGAGTTGGGCGGCAAATCTCCACTGATCGTATTTGAAGATGCGGATATCGAAAATGCGGTGTCGGGGGCGATACTGGGCAACTTCTACAGCTCGGGGCAGGTGTGCTCCAACGGGACGCGGGTGTTTGTGCATAAAGACATCAAAGAGGCGTTTCTGGCCCGTTTGGCCGAACGTCTGGCGACCGCCAAAATCGGAGATCCGATGGACCCCGAGACAAGTTTTGGCCCGATGGTGTCGCACCAGCAGATGAAGATTGCGCTGGATTACATCGCCAAGGGCCGCGAAGAGGGCGCGCGGATTGTCTATGGCGGCGAAGCGATTGAAGGTGACGGGTTCTACATGCAGCCGTGTGTGTTTGCCGACGTGACCGACGATATGACCATCGCCAAGGAAGAGATTTTCGGCCCCGTTATGGCGGTACTGGATTTCGAGGAAGAGGCGGATGTTCTGGCCCGCGCCAATGATACCGAATTCGGTCTGGCCGCAGGGGTATTCACCCGCGATTTGACGCGCGCGCATCGTGTGGCCGCCGCGTTTGAGGCCGGCACCTGTTACATCAACACGTATAACGATGCGCCTGTCGAAGCGCCTTTTGGCGGGGTGAAAGCATCAGGTGTGGGGCGTGAAAACTCAAAGGCGGCAATCGAACATTATAGTCAGGTGAAATCCGTCTATGTCCGCATGGGCGATATGGAGGCACCATTCTGATGGTGAACATGCCGCAATCCCCGCAACCACGGATGTCTCGGGTCGACTTGGTAAAATGGATCGCAACGGCGGTGCAGCTTGTGGGCTATGGCCTTACGGGGTTGGGTTGGCAGCCGTGGAACGTATTCGCCTTTTTCATTGGCATCGCACTGTGGTTCGCAGTCGGTGTCATGTGGAAAGACCGTGCAATAATGGTGGTGCATGTGGGGGCGTTCGTTTCCCTGCTCGCCGGATATCTGAGTGCAAACTGATGGACGCTGATTTTGTAATTGTGGGTGCTGGCAGCGCCGGTTGTGCGATGGCCTACCGTCTGGGGGAAGCCGGCGCATCTGTGCTGGTGATCGAGCATGGGGGCAGCGACGTAGGTCCGTTTATCCAGATGCCTGCCGCGCTGAGTTATCCGATGAACATGAAGCGTTATGACTGGGGGTATCTGAGCGAGCCCGAGCCGCATTTGGGTGGACGCAAGCTGGTGTGTCCGCGTGGCAAGGTGGTTGGCGGATCGTCGTCGATTAACGGGATGGTCTATGTGCGCGGCCATGCGTTGGACTATGATCACTGGCGCGATGAGGGCGCGGACGGATGGAGCTATGCCGATGTGCTGCCGTATTTCCGCCGGATGGAAACATGGCATGACAATGGTCACGGTGGCGACGCGTATTGGCGCGGTAAGAACGGTCCGCTGCACGTGAGCCGTGGACCGCGCGAGAACCCGTTATTCGAGGCGTTTGTCGCTGCCGGAAAGCAGGCCGGATACGAGGCCACCGATGACTATAACGGCGAGAAACAAGAAGGCTTCGGCCCGATGGAGCAGACCGTGTATAACGGGCGCCGCTGGTCGGCGGCCAATGCCTATCTGCGCCCCGCGCTGAGACGCGACAACGTCACGTTGACCCGTGCCTTGGCGCAGCGTGTGGTGTTCGAGGAGGGGCGCGCCGTTGGTGTCGAGGTGAAGCGCGGCAGCAAAACCGAAACAATCCGCGCGCGCCGGGAAGTGATCCTTGCAGCATCCTCCATCAACTCCCCCAAGATTTTGATGCTGTCCGGCATCGGCCCCGCGGCACATCTGGCAGAGCATGGCATAGACGTGATTGCGGACCGGCCCGGGGTGGGTGGCAATTTGCAGGACCATTTGGAAGTCTACATGCAAATGGCTGCCAGCCAGCCAATCACGCTCTATCGCTACTGGAACCTCGTTTCCAAAGCCGCGATCGGCGCACAGTGGCTGTTTTCCAAAAGAGGTATGGGCGCGTCAAACCAGTTTGAAAGCGCAGCCTTCATCCGGTCGCGCGCGGGTATCCCTTACCCCGATATCCAGTACCATTTCCTGCCGATTGCGGTTCGTTATGACGGACAGGCAGCGGCGGAGGGCCACGGGTTTCAGGCGCATGTCGGGCCGATGCGGTCTAAGTCGCGCGGCCGGGTATCGCTAGCCTCTGCCAATCCGGCGGATGATCCGAAGATTTTGTTTAACTATATGTCCCATCCCGATGATTGGGAGGAGTGGCGCCGCTGCGTACGGCTGACCCGTGAGATATTTGCACAGGATGCGTTCAAGCCATACGTGAAACATGAAATCCAGCCCGGTGCCGATGTGCAATCAGATGCCGAGATTGATGCCTTTGTGCGCGAACATGCCGAAAGCGCCTATCATCCCTGTGGCACCTGCAAGATGGGCCGCGCGGATGACAAGGATGCGGTGGTAGACAGCCATGGCCGCGTGATCGGGGTGGAAGGTTTGCGCGTTGTGGACAGCTCTGTATTTCCGCGCATTACAAACGGCAATCTGAACGCGCCGTCGATCATGGTGGGGGAAAAGATGGCTGATCACGTGCTGGGCAAAGCGCCGCTGGCACCTAGTAACGATGTGCCGTGGATTCATCCCGAATGGGAAACGAAACAACGGTAACTGTCGCAGAAAAGCAAAACCCGCTGATTTCGTTAACCATTTGTTAACTTTTTGTTAACCTTTTGCCTCGTTTGCGATAGCATACGGGGATGAACACTCTGCATACGCGGCTGTAATGGCTGATTCATTTTCATACTTTTCGCTTCGCTGGCGCCTTGTGGTGCTGGCGGTGTTTGCCTGTGCCGCGGTCTGGCTGTCGGGCGGTGTGCTGCGCGCCAACATGAGCGAGGGGGGATTGTCTGGTCCGATCCGTGTCATTGATGGTGATACTTTCGAGGTTGCCGGCACCACCATCAGGTTGCATGCAATCGATGCGGTGGAAAACGACCAGATGTGCCGCACGCAACAGGGTAAGGACTGGGCCTGCGGGGGCTGGGTGACCAAGGTGGTCAAGGACCGCTACAGCGGCGCGATTGCGCGCTGTGAGGCGGTTGATATTGATCGTTACGGACGCACGGTGGCGCGCTGTAGTGCGCTGGGCGAGGATGTCGGCGCGTGGCTGGTGCGTGAAGGTATGGCATTTGCCTATGTAGAATATGGTGACGACTACGTTGCGATCGAGCGGTCCGCAGCAGCAGTTAATCGGGGTTTGCACGCCGTACGTGTTCAAACCCCGTCCGAGCACCGCAAATCCCGCGTAAAACGCATTTCCCAGCGCCCCCCATCCGATGGGAAATGCGTGATAAAGGGCAACATCAGCGCGGATGGAGAACGGATTTATCACCAGCCGGGACAGCGGTTTTACGCGCGCACACGAATCAATATCGCCAAGGGCGAGCGGTGGTTTTGCTCTGCCGGTGCGGCGCAGGCGGCAGGCTGGCGGCCCGCGCAGCGTTAGTCCACGCGGTAAGGCAAAACATCACGGCGGTCGGGATCAACGACAAGGTTACGCTCAAGCGGCGGCACAGCGCGTTGGTGACAGTTCTTGCGCGCGCATATCCGACAGGAAATTCCGATAGGTTCAAACGCGCTGTCGCGGCCAAGGTCCAGACCGTCGGCATATACCAGTTGCGAGGCGTGCCGCACCTCACACCCCAATGCGATGGCAAAGCGGCGGGTCGGCGCACCGAACCGGCCACCGGATTTGGATATATCACGCGCAATCGAAATATAGCGCACCCCGTCCGGCGTTTCGGCCAGCTGGCGCAAAAAGCGGGCAGGTGTTTCAAACGCGCGATGCACGTTCCATAGCGGGCAGGCCCCGCCAAAGCGCGCAAATTGCAGCCGCGTAGCCGAGTGGCGCTTGGTGATCGTACCTGCCTGATCCACCCGAACAAAGAAAAACGGCAGACCCTTTGCGCCGGGGCGTTGAAGGGTGGACAGCCGATGGGCCACCTGTTCGATAGATGCGCCGAAGTAGCGCGCCAAAACTTCCAGATCGTGGCGGCATTCCTGCGCGTGGGTCTGGAACAGACGGTAGGGTAACAGGGCAGCCCCCGCGAAATAATTCGCCAGACCGATTTTGGCGATATCGCGTGCCGCATCCGAATGAAATCGCGCCAGATCAAGCGTGGCGTCCAGCAGTTCATTGTGCTGGCGCAGGGCCACTTGCAGCAGCAACTGGAATGTCTGGGTTTCGGGCTGCGCGCGCGACGAGATGTGAAGCACTCTGCCATCCGGCTCGAGCAGGCGAAGGGAATCCATATCGCTGAACACAACGCTGACGCCGGACACAGCCAACGCATCTATCGCAAGACTTCGCATCTGCGCTGGTTCGCTGGCTTGTGATGCAAACCGTTCTGCGGCGCGGTCGACGGCATCTATATAATTGTCACAGTAATGGAAGAAATCGCGCACTTCTTCCCACGGGCTAGGCGTGGCGCGGGAATCTTCGCGGCCTAGTGCCTCATCCAGCGAGGCGAGGCGTTCCTGGGCCTGACGGTATCCCTGATGCAGCGCGATAAAGGCGCGCGCCAGCCCCGGCGCATTGGAAGCGGCAAGGCGCACATCTGCCAGCGGCGGGGATTCGCCCGTAAACAGCGGGTCCGCCAGCACTTCCTGCATATCACTTGCCAGCCGCTCGCTATCACCCGAGCTGAGTTCGGTAACGTCCATGCCGAATTCGGACGCCAGCGCCAGCACAACCGTGGTCGACACCGGACGGTTGTTGTTTTCCATCTGGTTGAGATACGGCAGAGAAACACCAAGGCGCGCGGCAAAATCCTTTTGCGTGTGCCCGATACGCAGGCGCTGTTCGCGCAGCTTTGCCCCCGCATATAGTTTCTGAGTAGCCATAGGAGCACGTCCTTTGCAAAGTGTTCGTGTGGGAACAGTTAACTTTGCAAAGCAATTCTCACAAGGGAGATTGCGGCGTGATACCAATCGTGCGTTCGCGACGCATTACGGCAAGGATCGCGAACAGACCCAAAATTGCAGTAATCAGCATCATCCATAACAGCGGATAAGCACCGGTTTCGGGGGTTAGCAATACACCAACCCATGCACTAAGGCCCGCGCCGCCGCCGATCATTATCGCACCACCAAGGCCCGATGCCGTTCCCGCAAGATGCGGGCGTACCGACAGCATGCCTGCGGTTGCGTTGGGGATCACCATTCCATTGCCGAGCCCCACCAATGTCATCATCCCAAAGAAGCTGAAAGGAGAGCCGTGCCCTGTAAGAAAAATCAATAACGAAATCGCGCTTCCCGCAGCATTGGCAACGCAGCCCCACAATACCATCTGGTTCACGCCATAGCGCGTTGTAAAGCGCCCAGTGATGAAATTACCTGCGAAATAGCCGATTGCAGGTGCGCCGAAGAAAAACCCGAGCGTCGCTGGCGACATGCCAAACACAACCTGTCCGACGAAGGGTGCACCGCCTAAATAGGCAAAGAATGCGCCCGAACTGAACCCGGAGGCGAGTGCATACCCCCAAAACCGAGGGCTACGCAGCAATTCGGGGTATTCGCCGAATTGTGCAGTCAGTGATTTATTTGAGGGAATTGCCGTTTCGCCCATGTCGTACCATGCTAACAACCATGTGCCGGCCCCCATCAGCAGAAGCGCCCAGAATACGGATTTCCAGCCAAGCAGTTCGTCCAGAATACCACCGACTGCAGGGCTGATCATCGGCACCACGGCCATGCCCATGCTTACATACCCGATCATCGACGCCGCCCGATCCTGACTGTACATATCGCGCACCGCAGCACGGCTAAGCACCATAGAGGTTGCAATCGCTGCCTGCATCATGCGGAACGTCAAAAACACTTCGATCGTGGGGGCAAAGATGCAACCGGCTGTCGCCAGCATAAAAATACCAATACCCCAGAGGGTTACGGGACGGCGGCCGAATCTATCCGAAATCGGCCCGATAAAGGTCTGTAGCAGTCCGGAAAACGCGAGGTAAACTGCAACCGAAAGCTGCATCACTGCGTAATCGGTCTCGAAATGCTCTGACATGGCTGGAAGGCTGGGCAGGAACATGTTCATCACGCAAGCGGACATGCCGGCAAGCAGAATGAGGGTCACAATGTGGGGCGGGGATCTTCGGTCGCCGATTTTGACAGGGCGCAGATCTGATCGGATATCTTGCATCACCCAGAGGTAGACCGCCCGATCATGCTTGTCTAGTTAAGTATTATGGGTTGGGCCGAAGTGACGGAAGGTCACTCGAAAATTAGCTGATTTGCAATTTGCAAAGAAACTTCTGAAAACTATTTGCAAATTTGCTAAATCGACCTTTGTCTGATCTCTGCACTGGTCTACAAGGCGAGTAAGTATTCCGATGGGAGGAGCCTGCCATGAAAGATATCCTGCAACAGCTTGACGAACGCCGCGCCGATGCGCGCCTTGGCGGAGGGCAAAAGCGAATTGACGCGCAACATGCCCGCGGCAAGCTGACCGCACGCGAGCGGGTTGATCTGCTGCTTGATGAGGGATCGTTCGAAGAATTCGACATGTTCGTTACTCACCGCTGCACCGATTTCGGCATGGAAAAGCAAAAGCCCGCTGGTGACGGTGTGGTGACGGGTTGGGGCACTATCAACGGCCGCCTCGTTTACGTCTTTTCGCAGGATTTCACGGTTCTGGGCGGGTCCGTTTCCGGCGCCCATGCCAACAAAATCTGCAAGATCATGGATATGGCAGTGCAGAACGGCGCGCCGGTCATCGGTATCAACGATTCCGGAGGTGCGCGTATTCAGGAAGGTGTGGACAGCCTTGCAGGCTACGCCGAGATTTTCCGCCGCAACACCGAGGCATCCGGCGTGATCCCGCAGATCAGCGTTATCATGGGGCCTTGCGCGGGCGGGGCTGTCTATTCTCCCGCCATGACCGACTTTATCTTTATGGTTAAAGATACCTCTTATATGTTTGTGACCGGCCCTGACGTGGTCAAGACTGTGACCAACGAACAGGTCACCGCAGAAGAGCTGGGCGGGGCCAGCACACACACGCGTAAATCATCTGTTGCCGATGCTGCGTTTGAAAACGATGTAGAGGCATTGGCCGAAGTGCGCCGTCTGGTGGACTACCTGCCAGCAAACAACCGCGAAAAGCCCCCCGTCCGCCCGTTCTTTGATACGCCGGACCGGGAGGAACCTTCGCTGGACACGCTCGTGCCTGCAAACGCCAACACGCCTTACGATATGAAGGAACTGATCCAGAAAGTTGCGGATGAAGGTGACTTTTACGAAATTCAGGAAGATTTCGCCAAAAACATGATCATCGGCTTCATCCGGATTGAGGGCCGCACTGTTGGTATTGTTGCCAACCAGCCGATGGTGCTGGCCGGTGTTCTGGATATTGACAGTTCCCGCAAGGCGGCGCGGTTTGTGCGTTTCTGCGACGCATTCGAAATCCCGATCCTGACGTTTGTTGACGTTCCCGGCTTCCTTCCCGGCACATCGCAGGAATATGGCGGCGTAATTAAACACGGCGCGAAGCTGCTGTTTGCCTATGGCGAGGCGACCGTGCCGCTGGTAACTGTCATCACACGCAAAGCCTACGGCGGTGCATATGATGTTATGGCGTCCAAGCATCTGGGGGCCGATTTTAACTATGCCTGGCCCACCGCCGAAATTGCCGTGATGGGGGCCAAAGGGGCGACCGAGATCATTCACCGCGCCGACCTTGGCGATCCCGAGAAAATTGCAAAGCACGCGGCGGATTACGAAACCCGCTTTGCCAACCCGTTTGTTGCAGCGGAGCGCGGATTCATCGACGAAGTGATCCAGCCGAGCCTGACGCGTAAACGCGTGGCGCGTGCCTTCGCGAGCCTGCGCAACAAGAAGACGCAAAGGCCGTGGAAAAAGCACGACAACATTCCGCTCTAGAGGAACGGCCATGCTGGATGTGATCCTTTTGAGGTGTTTGGCGCACCGGCATCTACACGATGCCGGAACCGCTACCTTGTGCGCATCGTTGACCCCGAAAGGAGAATGCGATGACCAAGGACCACGGCAATTCTATCAAGGACGACGAAACCTACGAGGCGCTGCGCGAGGACGGCGCGTCGAAGGAGAAGGCCGCGCGGATTGCAAACGCACAGGCCAGCGACAGCCAGTCGCCTTCAGAAAAGGGTGGGGCCGCATCACCCTACGAAGACTGGACCAAGGACGCATTGTACGAAAGGGCGCAGGAGCTGGAAATCAGCGGGCGCTCGGATATGAACAAGGCGGAATTGATCAAAGCCTTGCGCAACAGCTGACAGCGGGGGGCGCGGCATGATCCGCCCCATCGTTATGCGCTGGTGTTTCGCTGCGGCGGTCCTGTGCTTTCCAGTGCTGGCCGGTGCAGCAGAGGTGCCGTCGGGCCAAAAGATTGTTTTGCACGAGGTCCTGATTGATGACCAAGACACGGTAACCTATCTGCGTTTCCGTTTTCTGGCGCCGCAGATAGCAGCGGGCGACGGGCAGGTAACCTACGACGTTGCAGGGCAGGATATGATGCACCTGTGCGAGAATCTCGCCCTGCCATACGTTGCCGAATACGCGCTGAACGGGGACAGGATTGTGATTTCATTCATGGACCGGATCACCGAATTCGGCCAGCCCGATCCCGATGCAACCCAGTATTTTGAATCTTTTCGCCCTGAAAACGGGGTCTGCATATGGGACGATTTTTGATGCTTGCACAATATCTTGCGGCGCGACCCTCATGCGATCCTGCTATTGCGACTTTGGAGTCACAGAATTTGTCCACAGATTTATCCACATATCTACATGCTGCGCAGTTGGATAAGATGGCCACGGGCCGCATGTCTGTGCGGCTTGCATCCAATGCGGGCTATAATGCCGGCTACACAGGCCGGACCCGTACAACAAGTGACAGGAGATACAGATGTCGAAGAACATCAAGCTTTTGGGAATGCTCGGCCTTATGGTCGTCGTTGCCGCCTGTGCGCGCGAGCAGCAGGTCGAAGAATTTGTCGTGGTTGATCCAGAGCCGATCAGCCAAGAACCCGTCTTCACGGGCAAGTACAAATAACTTACTGACAGGACGGGCGGCAGCGCCCGTCCTGACCGCACCTCCCATCGCGGAGGGCGTGGCATGGCACTAGCATACATGCTGAAGCACCGCGGCTTTCCCGGCCGTCTGGCGGGAACGGATTTCCAGTTCACATTGCGCCGTGCAAACCCGAAAGGGGCAACCGAAATCACCCGCCGCGAGCGGCGCCCCGACCGGCGCGCACCAGACCGGCGGGCTGATGAAGCATTTTTTAAAGCGTTGTGGGAAAATTTCGGCGATCAGCCGTTCGAGCGGGGCAATCTGGATGCGGGGCGCCTGTCTTGGCTATTCGGACGCGAAGTCATTCCCGCGACCGATCCCTTTGATCCTGCGCATTACGAAGCAATGCTGGTGATTGATGTAAACGCTGCGCGCCAGTCATTTCCCCACATCATAGAGGCGTGACCGGCATGATTTCGCCCACCCATCCTGTATTCAAGCAGACCTTGGCCGAGAACCTTCTCCCCTTAAATGGGGACTATCGCGCGCAGCGTTTCGCACGCAGAGTCGTTCACGCGGTGCAATCGGGGTTTGCCCCCGAACGCAGCGCACTTCAGAACCACATCCCTCCCTTTGGCGGGCAGCAGGCGCACACAAAAGCTATGCTGCCCGTCCTTTTCAGATTGTATCCGGAAGGTGGGCTGGAGCGTTTCTGTTGTTCCGGCGTTTCTGCCAGAGGAAATTTAAGAAAAGGAAAAATGTCATGGGGCTTCGTAAAGTTACACTTGCATTTGCGGCACTTGCGCTCGTTACTGCTTGTGGCAAAAACATCGGCGAACAGGCGCTTGGCGGCGCAGCTATCGGCGCAGGCGCCGCAGCAGTCACAGGTGGCAAGCTCGCCAAAGGTGCGGCTATCGGGGCAGGGGCAAACGTTCTCGCCTGCCAAGCGAATATGGTGCGCTGTAACTGATTCAGGCACTGCAACACTCTACAATGCAAAGACCGTGCAGGCCCTGTGCCTGCGCGGTCTTGTGCGTTTCAACAACCTCTTTTTCAGTCATAAGGGCCCTGCATATGTTTAACAAAATACTGATCGCCAACCGGGGCGAGATTGCCTGCCGTGTTATCAAGACAGCGCGCAAAATGGGTATCCAGACTGTTGCGATCTATTCTGACGCCGACAAACAGGCGCTGCACGTCCAGATGGCGGACGAGGCGATCCACATCGGCCCGCCCCCTGCCAACCAGTCCTATATCGTCATCGACAAAGTGATGGAGGCGGTCAAAACCTCTGGCGCGCAGGCGGTTCATCCGGGGTATGGGTTTCTGTCCGAAAACTCCAAATTCGCCGAGGCGCTGAGCGCGGCCGGTGTGGCGTTTGTCGGCCCTCCGGTGGGGGCTATCGAAAAGATGGGGGATAAAATCACCTCCAAGAAGATCGCCAAGGAAGCAGGTGTAAACACCGTCCCTGGATATATGGGACTGATTGCGGATGCGGATGAGGCTGTAAAAATCTCTAACGAGGTCGGCTATCCGGTGATGCTCAAGGCGTCTGCCGGCGGCGGGGGCAAGGGGATGCGCATCGCGTGGAATGATGAAGAAGCGCGCGAGGGGTTCCAGTCGTCCAAAAACGAAGCGGCAAATTCCTTTGGCGATGATCGCATCTTTATTGAGAAATTTGTGACACAGCCACGCCACATCGAAATTCAGGTGCTTTGCGATGCCCACGGCAACGGGATTTACCTGAACGAGCGTGAGTGTTCGATCCAGCGCCGCAACCAGAAAGTGGTCGAGGAAGCGCCCAGCCCGTTTCTGGATGAAGCAACCCGCAAGGCGATGGGCGAGCAGTCTGTCGCGCTGGCGCAGGCGGTGGGCTATACCAGTGCCGGAACGGTTGAGTTCATTGTTGATGGCGACAAGAATTTTTACTTTCTCGAGATGAACACGCGTTTGCAGGTGGAACATCCTGTCACCGAACTGATCACCGGGGTGGATCTGGTGGAGCAGATGATCCGCGTTGCCAATGGCGAAGAATTGACGATCAAACAGGAAGACGTGCAGATCAACGGTTGGGCAATTGAAAACCGCCTTTATGCCGAAGACCCCTATCGCGGGTTCCTCCCTTCTATCGGGCGGCTGACACGTTATCGCCCGCCGGAAGAGATTGCGGCAGGTCCGTTGCTGGACAACGATAAGTGGCAGGGGGACGCGCCCGCTGGTGACACCGCAGTGCGTAATGATACAGGCGTCTATGAGGGCGGCGAAATCTCCATGTATTACGACCCGATGATAGCAAAGCTTTGTACATGGGCACCCACCCGCGCAGAAGCGATCGAGCGGATGCGTGTGGCGCTGGACAGCTTCGAAGTAGAAGGCATCGGCCACAATCTGCCGTTCCTGAGCGCGGTAATGGATCACCCGAAATTCGTCGCCGGAGAGATGACAACAGCCTTCATCGAAGAGGAATATCCAGACGGGTTCGAAGGCGTTGAACTGGGCGAAGGCGAATTGCGCCGTATCGCTGCCGCAACTGCCGCGATGCATCGCGTTGCAGAAATCCGCCGCGCGCGCGTGTCGGGCCGTATGGATAACCACGAACGCAAAGTCGGCAGCGCATGGAATGTCACCCTGCAAGGCAACAGCTTTGATGTGACAATCGACGCGGATCAGGCTGGTGCCACAGTGACATTCGATGATGGTAAGGTCATGCGCGTTTCCGGCGACTGGACGCCGGGTGATCATCTTGCCCAGATGAATGTTGCCGATGCACCGTTGATCCTGAAGGTGGGTAAAATTTCGGGCGGGTTCCGTATCCGGACACGCGGTGCCGATATGAAAGTGCATGTGCGCACGCCCCTACAGGCGGAAATGGCCCGTAAGATGCCTGTGAAAACGCCGCCGGATACTTCGAAACTGCTGCTCTGCCCGATGCCCGGTCTGATTGTAAAGCTGGACGTTGCCGTCGGCGACGAAGTGCAGGAAGGGCAGGCCCTGTGCACCATTGAGGCGATGAAGATGGAGAACATCCTGCGTGCCGAAAAGAAGGGCATCGTGAGCAAGATCAACGCGGACGCAGGCGACAGCCTCGCCGTGGATGATGTGATCATGGAGTTCGAGTGAGCTTCACACCCGACATAACGATTGCCGCGGGCGATTGCGCCCGTGGCTGTTACCCCTCGGCGGCTTCCTTGGCCTCGCGGATTTCGCGTTTGCGGATCGGCATTTTGTCGATACTGCGGGTGATTTCGCGCACGCTCCACGGGAATGGCTTGCGTTGGGTGACGTTGCCGTCTTTACCCACCAATGTCAGCATAAAGCCGCGCGGCCGCATTTGCAGCCGTATGGCACTGCGCGCATCCGGATCGGTATCGACAATCACGACAACGTCCCGTTCGGTCAGATCATCCGCACGCCGCACCAGAAATTCCATCTGCGAGACAAAGGCGGGATCTTCTGTACTGTCTGCAAACACAATGACGGGGCGCTTTTTCCACTTAAATTCAGCTAAATCAGTTGTACGTGCGTCGTACACCACCAATGGCAGGTCCGGCGAGAACAATGTCTGTGCCTGCGCAGTGCTGGCAAAAACTGCAATGATAACAGCACCTAGCAACGGTTTCATAAGTTCTCCCTCTTTACCCTATATAAGCGTTGTTTCGGCAATTGCGAAGGCACATACGGTCATTTTTACCATTAAGCCCGCTGCAAGGGAATCTATCGCATGAATTGTGCAGTTTCCCTTCCACGGCTGCCGCGTGTGGCCCATTGGCGCAAAGGCATTGTCAGGTTTATGGATATCATTCTTCACGTCGGGGCGCATCGCACCGGATCGACCAGTTTTCAACACTATCTGCGCGGCAATAGGGCGGTGCTGATGGCCGATGGTACCGCACTGTGGGAACCGTATATGCTGCGTAAAGGGCTGTTCACCGGCCTGTTCGCCAAGCCAAGAATGATGAACGGGCGCAACTTACAACGCCGCGCGATGGGGCGTATTCGTATGCAGGCGGCGCAAGCTATGCGCGCCGGTGCAGCCCGTCTGCTGGTGAGTGAGGAAAACATGATCGGCGCGCCGCGCGCCTGTCTGCGGTCCGCCACACTTTATCCTGCGATCGGCGAGCGTATGGCGCGGCTTGATGCTGCATTCGAGGGGCGGATCAACCGTGTAGTGATGAGTATTCGCGCGCAGGATTTGTGGTGGTCATCAGTTGCGGCCTATGGCGTGGGTCGTGGACATACAGTGCCCGACGCCGGGCGCATCGCCGGGATCGCGGATTCGGCGCGTACCTGGCGCAATGTAATTACCGATATGGCCTGCGCGCTGCCGCAGGTCAAAATTAAAGTTCTGCCGTTTGAACAATTTGCAGGGCAATCTGATAAGATCCTCGCAGCGGCAACAAACAGCGCGGCACCGCGAAACCATGCGCAAAGCTGGCTCAACAGATCACCGGACGCGGCGATGTTGCGCAAAAAGATGGCCGAAAACGGCGTGCCTGCCAGCGCACTGCCTGCGCATCTTGTGCAGGGCGAGGGGCGCTGGAACCCGTTTTCGCAAACGCAGGCAGCAGCCCTGCGTGAGGCTTACGCCGATGATATGATGTGGCTCACCGCTGGTGCGGATGGGCTTGCAACACTGACCGAGGATCATTCCCGCGAAAGAGCAGGCTTTAGCCTGCCGGCGGGGGTACTGACAAAAGGACAAACCCATGACCAACAAACCGACCCCCGCTTCCAAGGACGACTGGCGCAAACTGGCTGAAGGAGAACTGCGCGGCCGCTCTCTGGATGATCTGACGTGGAAGACACTGGAAGGCATTGATGTCTCTCCGTTGTATACCGCCGAGGATCTGGAAGATGTGAATCATCTGGGTGGCATTCCCGGGCAGGCGCCATACACGCGCGGCGTGAAGGCCACGATGTATGCAGGGCGTCCGTGGACCATCCGCCAATATGCAGGCTTTTCCACAGCCGAAGAGTCGAATGCGTTTTACCGTCGCGCTCTGGCGGCGGGACAACAGGGTGTGTCGGTCGCCTTCGATCTGGCCACCCACCGCGGCTATGACAGCGACCATCCGCGTGTCGAAGGGGATGTAGGCAAGGCTGGCGTGGCGATCGACAGCGTCGAGGATATGAAAATTCTGTTTGACGGCATCCCGCTGGACAAGGTCAGCGTGTCGATGACAATGAATGGCGCGGTGATCCCGATCCTTGCGAACTTTATCGTCGCAGGAGAAGAGCAGGGCCATTCCCGCGCGGTTCTGTCGGGTACGATCCAGAACGACATTCTCAAAGAATTTATGGTGCGCAACACCTATATCTACCCACCTGAACCATCGATGAAAATTATTGCGGATATCATCGAATACACCGCCAACGAGATGCCGAAGTTCAACTCGATCTCGATTTCCGGCTATCACATGCAGGAGGCTGGCGCGAATCTGGTGCAGGAATTGGCGTTCACCCTTGCGGACGGGCGCGAGTATGTGCGCACGGCAATTGCTGCGGGTATGGATGTGGACAAATTTGCCCCGCGTCTGAGCTTTTTCTTCTGCATCGGCATGAACTTTTTCATGGAGGCCGCGAAGCTGCGCGCTGCGCGTCTGTTGTGGAGCCGGATCATGGAGGAGTTCGAGCCGAAGAACCCCAAGTCATCCATGCTGCGCACCCATTGCCAGACATCCGGCGTCAGTCTGCAAGAGCAGGACCCCTACAACAACGTCATCCGCACCGCATACGAGGCAATGAGTGCCGTTTTGGGCGGCACCCAGTCCCTGCACACCAACGCGCTGGACGAGGCGATTGCCCTTCCGACAGAAAATTCCAGCCGTATTGCGCGCAACACCCAGTTGATCCTGCAAGAAGAAACCGGTGTTACAAATGTGGTCGATCCGCTGGCGGGGTCTTACTATGTCGAAAAGTTGACCCATGATCTGGCAGAGGCGGCATGGGAGTTGATCGAAGAGGTCGAGGAAATGGGTGGCATGACGAAGGCCGTTGCATCCGGCATGCCAAAGCTGCGCATTGAAGAGGCCGCAGCCCAGCGGCAGGCGGGGCAGGACCGTGGCACCGATGTAATTGTAGGTGTGAACAAATACCGCCGCGACAAGGAAGACGCGATCGATATTCTGGATGTCGACAATGTGGCCGTTCGCGACAGCCAGATCGGGCGGTTGAAAAAAATCCGCAGCAGCCGTGATGAAGACGCCTGCACAGCAGCGCTTGCAGAAATGCGCCGCCGTGCAAAAGAAGGTGGAAATCTGTTGGAAGCGGCGGTCGAGGCCGCGCGCGCCCGTGCCACAGTGGGAGAAATCAGCATGGCCATGGAAGATGAATTCGGACGCCACCGCGCCGAGGTGAAAACACTGGCTGGCGTGTATGGCGCCGCCTATGAGGGCGACGCAGGTTTTGCCGCCATTCAAAAATCGGTTGAGGAGTTCGCCGAGGCCGAGGGCCGCCGCCCGCGGATGCTGGTCGTCAAGATGGGGCAGGACGGACATGACCGCGGTGCAAAAGTGATTGCCACCGCCTTTGCCGACATCGGGTTTGACGTGGATGTTGGCCCCCTGTTCCAGACCCCGGCCGAAGCAGCGCAAGACGCCGTGGACAATGACGTGCACGTCATCGGCATCAGCTCGCAAGCGGCGGGGCACAAGACGCTGGCACCGCAGCTTGTCAAAGCCCTCAAGGATGCAGGAGCGGAGGATATTCTGGTTATCTGTGGCGGTGTTATTCCGCAGCAGGATTACCAGTATCTTTATGACGCGGGGGTTAAGGCTATCTTTGGGCCGGGTACAAATATTCCCGCCGCAGCGCAGGACATTCTCAAGCTTATTCGTAAAGCGCGGAGCTAAGCAAATAGCCCGCCTGACAGAAATGTCCGGCGGGCCTGTTTCATCCGATCAGCTACGCGACGGAAAAATACCCTGTAGGGCCACGCAATACCGCATGACGGTAAAGGGCATCCTGTTATCAAATGCCTGACCTAGACCGGTATTGGTGATCGCATCGGTTGCCATAGTTTCACCTGATTGGGTGTCTGAGTAGATATTGATATTTTCGGCAGGATTGTTGGGATTGTTATAGCTCGGGACCGCCAGATAATCTGTCGCCGGACGCGCTTTGTCCGCACCATCCGCCAGATTGTTCACCTGCATCTGATGATTATGGGGTGGTAAGTTGGAGATCGACAATGTCTGTAAATCGGCACCGCTTTTATCTCCGAGTGGGGCAGAAATCAATCCCGGACCATTGCCCGTTCCGATCGGTGTGCGACCGCGTAAATCCGGCAACGCAAAATTTGTTCTACCATCGCCACCAAAGGTGGTGCCGTAAAGTGAGAACAGTGCAGTGTTTTGCGAAATAGGTAGCAGCTGGCCTTCTGCGCTGGCATAGCCTCTGGGGCAAAACGTATACCCGACCAGTTTGATCTCGCCGATAAAGACCTCCTGAGCGAGGGCTTTTGTCGGTGTACTAATTGCAATCGCAAGTGCCAAAGGCGCTGCACATACTGCGAATTTTTTCAAATTAAACATATATTCTCCGATTATTGTTCGCCAAAATGGCAAAACGCCTTCAAATGTGACGCCGGTCAACTATAGCGTGTGGGGGACGGCGTGTGTCAAACCTTTACGGTCTTGAAATTGTCAGTGCGAAATCGCGAATAAACTTTGCGTAGGATTTGGCGCTTCTGATTGGCGTGCGCGCCGGTTTACCTTAAGCTGTTTGACAGCAGCTACGAGCGACACACAAGTCATGACGGAGGTTTCATGGAACTGGATCACATCGCGGTATCGGGAAGAACCCTTGGCGAGGTGACAGCGCATGTGGAGGGCCTGCTGGGGGTGCCGTTACAATCTGGGGGTGAGCATGCTGTATTTCATACCCACAATTCACTGCTGGGCCTTGCGGACGGTCTATATCTGGAAGCGATTGCGATCAATCCGGCAGCGCCGGAACCGGCGCGCGCGCGCTGGTTTGATCTGGACAGGTTTGCAGGGCCGCCACGTCTGACAAACTGGATTTGCCGGTGTGATGATCTGGATGGAGCACTGGCCCGATTGCCCAAAGGTTTTGGAACACCGGTAGATTTGCAGCGTGGTGATCTGCGCTGGCGTATGGCTGTTCCGGAAAACGGGATTTTGCCGTTTGATAATTGCGCGCCAGCGCTGATCGAATGGTTGGGCGATGCGCATCCTGCGCCGCGTCTGACGCAACACGGGTGTGCGTTGACCGGTTTGAATGTGTCCCACCCGCAGGCGGCAGAACTGGGTGCGCTGCTTGCCCCGTTCCTGGCTGATGCGCGGATTTCCTTCACCTGTGGCGCCGCTGCGCTGACCGCACAACTTACTGTGCCACAAGGTGCCGCGACATTATCGTGATCAATTCGGTGACAGGTTCAAACGGTGTGTCGGCGATTGTTGTTTGCATTGGCGGGTTGTTTGGCACAGTTAGGGCATACTGCTGACGGGCAGATGTGGATGACCCGCATCTACTATCGCCCTGACACGATGACACGCCTGCGCTAGGATATAACATGTCTATCTGGACCCGCATCTCCGAGGCACTCTCGGCCCTCGCTTCCGGCGAAAGCCTGACGGTTGTGTTCGACCGCCTGCGCTCGGCGCCGGAAAGCTCGGTTGCGTTTACGATTGCAGTGATCGCACTGGGTGCAAAAATGGCCAAGGCTGACGGGCAGGTCACCCGTGATGAGGTGACCGCCTTTCGCGAGGTATTCCGTATCGGGGATGATGATGCCAAAGGCGCGGCAAGGGTGTTCAATCTGGCGCGCACAGATGTTGCGGGCTTTGATGATTATGCCCGCAGGATCAAGGGGATGTTCAGCGAGGACGCGCCGATCCTGTGCGATCTGATGGAGGGATTGTTCCATATCGCGATGGCCGATGGCATCTATCATCCCAACGAAAATGCGTTTCTGGAGGAAGTGGCAAAGATATTCGAATTGCCCGAAGGGCAGTTCGAGACATTGCGTGCGCGGTTTGTGCCGAATTCTTCGCCTCTGCCGCACACTGTTCTGGGCATCGGCCCCCGCGCCACTAAAGAAGAGGCGCGCGCGGCGTGGCGAAAGCTGGTGCGCGACAATCATCCTGATGCGCTGATCGCCCGTGGTCTGCCCGAAGAGGCGGTGAAAATGGCTGAAAAGCGGATGATTGATATCAACCGCGCGTGGGAGACGATATCGGGCAAGGCAGCGTAATGCGGATTGCCACCTATAACGTCGAATGGTTTGCGAGCCTGTTTGATGCACAGGACCGTTTGATTGAGGATGATCAGTCTTCGGGCCGCTGGAATGTCACACGCGCCCGGCAGACTGCCGCGCTGGGAACTGTTTTTCGCGCGCTGGATGCTGACGCGATTATGGTGGTCGAGGCACCGGATGCAGGGCGCAAACACAGCACTGTTACCGCGCTTGAACACTTTGCTGCGCGGTTTGATTTGCGTGCACGCGAAGCCGTTATGGGGTTTGCCAACGATACCCAGCAGGAAATTGCGCTGCTCTATGATCCCGATATGATGACGGCGATCCATGATCCGCAAGGCAACTCGTCCGGGCGGGACGGCGCGCGCGGCGCACCACGATTCGATGGCAGCCTGCTGATTGATCTGGATATCGACGCTACCGAAGATCGCGTGGTTTTTTCCAAGCCGCCGATAGAACTGGCCGTGACAACGCGCAGCGGTTTTGCGTTCCGAATGATCGGTGCGCATCTCAAATCCAAAGCGCCGCACGGGGCGCGTAATGACGCCCACGCCATGCAGATTGCCATTGCAAACAGGCGCAAACAGCTGGCGCAAGCGATCTGGCTGCGCGCGCGGATTGATGCCCATCTGGCAGACGAAACACCACTGATGCTGCTGGGGGATTTGAACGATGGTCCCGGACTGGACGCTTTCGAAAACCTGTTCGGGCGCTCCTCTGTCGAGATTGTTCTGGGGGCAGAGGGGGCGTACCCGCTGTTTGATCCACATGCTGCGCGCGCGTTGGGGCAGCGGTTGGCGGCGATGCCGACCACTTCGCGTTTCTGGATCGCGCCGGAAAAGCGGTTTTTGCAGGCTTTGCTTGATTACATCATGGTGTGCCCGCGACTGCGTGCAAAATCACCGCGTTGGCGCATCTGGCATCCGCTGGATGACCCGACCTGTTGGGGGGATGTTGAACTGCGCGAAGCGCTAATTGCCGCGTCCGATCACTTTCCCGTAACGCTGGATATTGATCTGTAATCTGGCGAAACGCATCGGCCACCCTATATCAGGGGTATGAAACAGATACTCGCCGCACCGCTCGTCACCCTATGTCTTGTCACGCCCCTGCACGCAGAAGAGGAGCCGCCATCGCTGATGGAGCGGGGCGCGCAGCTGTTTTTCGAAGGACTGAAACAGGAAATGGCCCCGGCATTGGAAGAGATGTCAAAGCTGATCGAGGAAGCAGGACCGGCCTTGCAGGATTTTCTCACGGAGATGGGGCCAAAACTGCGCAGCGTGCTGGAAGATGTTCAGGACTGGAGCGTTTATTCTGCCCCTGAAAAGCTGCCGAACGGTGATATCATTATCCGGCGCAAGCCTGACGCGCCCGAAGAGACACCCCCGTCAGAGCCTGCGCCCCAGATCGATCTCTAGCGTTTTGACGTTTTTACAATCGCCTGCGCACCCAGCGATCCGGCAAGGGAGTTGAACCGTGCCTCGGCGACTTCGCCGAACAGGGGCATCATATCGGCACTAAGCCGCAGGTGCAGTTCCTTCTTTTTGGGATACCAGCGCAACTCGCCCAACTCGGCGACCTTATCCATCCACAGCATTGCGCCAAATCGCATGGCCTTGCCCAGAATTTCGGCCTCTGTGCGGGTCTTGTCGTCCACCATCGCAAACAGGTCGGCAAAGCGGATGTTTTCGCGTTTGTTTGAATAGCGGTGCATCAGGGCAAGCCCCATGAAGATACGTTCGGAGTGTTTCAGACCGCCCAGATTAGCGCGGGTTGCGTTGTCAAAACAAACTTCGGCGCGATAATCGGGATGCGCGCGCCAGCTTACATCATGCAGCAGGCAAGCGGCCTTGATCAGGCGCTTGCGCGGCTCTGGCGCTGATTTGTAGAGCGGCAGAATGAAGTTATACAGCATCCACCCGAACCCCGGAGAGCGCGCATCCTTGTCTTCGGCGAAACGGCAGGCTTCAATCAGCGGATCACGGTCACGCAGACGCTGTGGCATCTGTTCGTACAGCATTCCTTCACGGATGCCATAACTGGAAATCGCAATGTCTTTGGGTTTGAACGTCTTGATCAAACGGCTCAGCACTTCGCATGCGTAGGGTACAAGGGCCGCGCGCGTGGAGGAAACGCCCGCTTCAACCCGCAGTTTGTCCATCTCGGACGTGCGGATAAATTCGATTGTGTCGCGCACCGACTGGCTGGTCATCCGGTATTCGTGCAGCACGTGAAGGGGATAGCCTCGGCGGATCATATCTATCCGCGCAATGGCGCGCCATGAGCCACCCACAAGGAACAGGCGGTCACGTTGGCTGCCCATCTTGTCGGCCAGCGTTTGCATGACCTCTTTGATATGTGCGTTGCGGGCTTTTGCGCCGCCTTTGATATCGCGCAGCTTCAGCGGCCCGAGTGAGGATGTGACGCGTTTGCCCACGCGTCCGCCGGATATTTCGGCCAATTCCAGTGATGAACCGCCGATGTCGCAGACCAGACCATACGCACCGGGCCAGCCGAGCAGAACACCTTGGGCAGACAGACGAGCTTCTTCCTCCCCATCAATAACCCAAATTTTGATGCCTGTCTGCGCATGCACCTCATTGCAGAAATCGCGCCCGTCCGTGGCATCGCGCACAGCAGCGGTTGCAACGGCGGTTAGCTCTGACAGGCCCATTCCCTCGGCGAGCTTTGAAAACCGTCGCATGGCTGACAGGGCGCGCACGCGCCCCTCGGGCGAAAGATGGCCTGTGTCGGCCATACCCGAGCCCAAAGCGCACATGATTTTTTCGTTGTAGAAATACGCAGGAGATCGCGCAGCCCCGTCAAATACCACCATCCGCACAGAGTTCGAGCCGACATCGACCACACCCACGCGGCGCAAGGCCCGCGCACCCGGATCTTGAAACAGCGGCTTTCCGAACAGTCCCAGATCGGCAACGCCGGTTTCGGGAACAGAAGTGGTCGGGGGGGTGGGATCAGACATTCGCACTCCAAAAGGTGAGGCGTTGGATGGGGTTAAATTGGCGTATCGCCACAGTCAGGTCAATGCTTAACCGGATGTGGTATGTGCCGGAGTTAGCGTTTAACGGCGACTGTCGCTGCGGAGCCATTTGGGCCTAATCCTCGGTGTGGGTAAGGATTGGCACATCGGATGCACCTGCGGAACCGCGGCCGGAAAGGGACGGGTTTTCCATAAAAAAGCGGTGACAGCTGAATGCAAACTGGCCTTCGGGCAGGCGAGGGCGGGTGAAACTGCCGTCCGGTGACATAACCCAGCTTTGCGCGATGTCTGCCATATTTGCTGCCATGATCTGGCTGGTGATCTGCGCTTTTACCGTAGCGTTTTCGATTTCGACCAATGTTTCCACGCGTCGCGTCAGATTGCGCCCCATCCAGTCAGCCGATGACATGAACACGCGCGCTTTTTTGTGCGGCAATCCGTAGCCGTTGCCGAAACAGACAATCCGCGAATGTTCCAGAAAACGGCCAACGATGGATTTGACGCGAATGTTTTCCGACAATCCCTTAATGCCTGCGCGCAGCGTGCAGATACCGCGAATGATCAGGCTGATCTGAACCCCAGCGTTGGACGCAGCATAAAGCGCGTCGATCACTTCTACGTCCACAATGCTGTTCATTTTGGCCCAGATCACGGCGGGCTTGCCTGCACGGGCGTGATCTGCCTCTGCGGCGATCATTTCCAGCAGACGGGTTTTAAGGGTGATGGGCGAGATTGCCAGATTGTCCAGATGTTCGGGCTGGGCGTAGCCGGACAGGTAGTTGAAAACCTTGGTGGCATCGCGGCCGAGCTTTTCATCACAGGTGAACAGCGACAGATCGGTATAAATCCGCGCGGTGATGGGGTGATAGTTGCCCGTGCCATAATGGGTATAGGTCACCAGCTTGTCCCCTTCGCGGCGCACCACTGTCGAGATTTTGGCGTGGGTTTTAAGATCGATAAATCCGTAAACCACATGCGCGCCTGCACGTTCCAGCCTGCGCGACTGGCGGATGTTGGCGGCCTCGTCAAATCGGGCCTTCAACTCGACCAATGCGGTGACCGATTTACCGTCTTCCGCAGCCTCGCACAGCGCCTCGACAATTGGACTGTCGCGCGAGGTGCGATAAAGCGTCTGCTTGATTGCCACAACATCCGGATCGCGCGCCGCCTGTTGCAGGAAGCGGACCACCATGTCGAAGGTTTCATAGGGGTGATGTAGCAGCATATCTTTTGAGCGGATCGCTTTGAACATATCACCGTCATGGTCGGTGACCCGCTCGGGGATGCGCGGCGTGAATTGCGGCCAGAGCAGATCGGGGCGATCATCGGTAACAAGTTCGGCCAGATCATCAATGCCGATCATGCCGTCAATCTCTATCACATCCTGTGGTTTCACGCCCAGTTCCTGCATCACCGTGGCAAGCAGTTTCGGGGGGGCACCGACAGAATGGGTCATCCGCACCACTTCGCCACGGCGGCGGCGTTTGAGTGCAACCTCGAATTCGCGCACAAGGTCTTCGGCCTCGTCCTCGACCTCCAGATCGCTGTCACGCAGTACGCGGAATTCGAAATGCGCTTTTAACCTGTATCCTGGAAACAGATCGGGGATTTTCAGCGCAAGCAATTCTTCCATCGCCAGAAACCGTTTACAGCCCTCCGGTGCAGGCAGTCTGACAAAGCGGTCGATCTGCGCCGGAACTGGTAAAAGGGCGTGCAGCGGTTTCTTGTCGCGCTCGCGTTCCAATTGCACGGCAAGGGCAAAGCCGGTGTTGGGCAGAAACGGGAAGGGGTGCGCGGGGTCAATTGCCAAAGGGGATAGAACCGCGAACACCTGAGTTAGAAAAACGTCATCCAGCGCTTTCAGGTCATCCTCGCTGAGGTCTTTTTGACTTTCCAGCATGATGTTCTGGGCATCCATTTCCTGCAAGAGATTGGCCAGCACGCGCTGCTGGCTCAGCATCAGTGCGCGCGCCTCCTGATTGATCAGGACCAGCTGTTCGGCGGGGGTCAGACCATCTGCGGCGGGTGTGCTGTTGCCCGCCTGTGCCAACTCACGCAGGCCTGCAACGCGGACAGTGTAAAACTCGTCCAGATTATCAGCAGAAATGGACAGAAAGCGCAGCCGCTCCAGCAAAGGCACGCGCGGATTCTCGGATTCCTCCACCACACGCCAGTTAAAGCCGAGCCAGCTGAGTTCACGGTTCTGGAAACGGCCCGGACCGGACAGATCAAGTTCGGGCAGATCAACAGGCGCGTCAAAAGGTGCGGTGAGAAAATCGGCGTCTGACATGGGTTTAATCGTCCAACAATAGTTTCGCACCAGCAGGGTGCGGGTGGGATCACTATCGCGCGGTGGTGTTGCCTTTGTCCAGCACAAGTGCCGCCAATGCGCGGGTGATGGGCCGTTTGCGCGCAAGGCTGATACGGTCCAGCTCCGCAACGACGCGGTTTGCCGCGGCAAACGAACGATCCATGCGTTTCAGAAGAAACGGGATCAGATCGGGGGGCGGAATAAGCTGGCGATCGCCCAGAAGCTTTACCAGAACAGCCGACAATAACGCATCGTCCGGAGCATCTATGGATGCCTCCAGTGTCCCACGCAGGCGGCTTTCCAGATCGGGCAGGCTAATGCCCCAATGCGCAACCGCGCCGGTGCCGGTGAGCAGTAGGGAATGGCCTTCGGCCAGAACCATGTTGTGCAGATGGAACAGGGCGGTTTGCGCATCGGGATTTGCAGCGACTTCGGGCACGTCTTCGACCGCAACGCAGCCTTGCGCGAGCACTGGCACATCCGCGCTGGTGAGATCGGCGGCGCTGACAATTCGCGCTTGCGCAGCATCTGCCCAGACATGGGTAAGGTGGGTTTTTCCCGCACCTTCCGGCCCGCTTAACACCATTTTTGCACCCGACCAGTTGCGCCAGTTTTCGATCAGGGCAACAGCCATCGCGTTTGACGGGGCGACCAGAAAATCGTCACGCTCGCGCGCCGTGCGCACGGGAAGGTCAAGGCCAAGTTGCGTTGCCATTACAGCGTGTCTTCGTCCGGCAGGGCGGCTGCATTCAACGCGGTACCGCGATAGAGCAGGCTGTTTTGGTACTGCTCGACGGCAAAGCGCGCGATTACCCCCATCGCCGCGGCAACGGGTACCGCAACCAGCATCCCGACAAAGCCGAACAGTGTGCCGAACACGGACAGGGCAAGGATCAGCCAGACAGGGTGAAGGCCCACCGAATCCCCGACAAGTTTCGGTGTCAGGACGTTGCCCTCGATCACCTGACCGATCACAAATATCCCGCCCACCAGCCCGATGGAAAACCAGTCACCCCAGAACTGGAACAGGGCCAGGCCTATCGCCAGAACGCCACCGATGAGCGCCCCGAGATAGGGGATGAAGGTTACCAAACCTGCGACAAAGCCGACAACAAGGCCGAATTGCAATCCAACCAGCATCAGTGCAATCGCGTAGTAGGTCCCAAGGATCAGACACACAGTGCCCATGCCGCGAATAAAAGAAGCAAGGGTTTTGTCGATGTCGCGTGCGAGGCGGCGGATCACGGGCGCATGATCGCGGGGCAGCAGACCATCGATGTGGGCAATCATCCTGTCCCAGTCGAGCAGCATATAAACAGCAACCACCGGTACGATGACGAACAGCATGATGATGTTGATGATTCCGGCCGCAGAACTCAGCGCCGTTTCAAGGACCGCGCCACCACGCTCTTGAACAACAGTGCCAAGCGACATGATAGAACTGCGCAGCGTCGATCCTTCTTCCAGCAATGAGGGAAAGCGCTCTGTCAGGAAGGCCGTGAGCCGTTTGGTCAGATCGGGCGCGATTTCGAACAGATTGATTGCCTGTGATACCAGTGTCGGAATGACCAGCAGCGCCATGATGACAAATATCACAATTGCAAGAATGGTAATCAGCGCAGTCGACATGGCCCTGCTGAGACCCATCAATTGCAAACGATCTGCTACCGGATCAAGGAAATAGGCAATTGCACTGCCCAGTACAAACGGCAACAACACATCCCCCAGATACCAGAGTATGACCAGAAAGGCCGCCGCAGCGACGCCCCAATAAATGATCTGGTTCTTGACGGGCAATGCCATGGTTTTCTCCTGCGGGTTTGGTTTACACATCGCTTATGCAGGGGCATGTTTCAAGGGCGCTTGCATGTTTTGACAGACAGGAAGCAACCGCGCGCCTGCTGCACCAATGCAGTGGGTTTGGCGGCTTGACACCGCACAAAGACCAGTCACGCTATGGAAAACCACAAACGGAGACTGCTCATGCGCACCCCCTATGACAATGAACTACAGACCCGTCTGATGCGGTATGCCGCGATTGACAGCCAGTCTGATGAAACCAGCACCAGCCAGCCCTCTACCGCCTGCCAGCTCGAGATGAGCCGTCTGCTGGTGCGTGAACTGGAGGAGATGGGTGCGCAGGATGTTGAGCTGACAGAATACGGCGTCGTGCTGGCCACAGTACCGGCAACGGCCAAGGGACCGGTGATTGGTTTGTGTGCCCATGTCGATACAGCCCCGCAATACAACGCAACAGGGGTAAAGCCGCGACTGATCAAAGGGTATAATGGCGGCGATATCAGCTTTCCCGATGCGCCCGATCTCAGGCTCGGCCCTGATATATCTGCGCATCTGTCCGCCTGCGTTGGCCATGATCTGATCACTGCCTCGGGCACAACCCTGCTGGGTGGAGATGACAAAGCAGGGGTGGCAATTATCATGACTGCTGCGCGTCAGCTGTTGGAGAACCCCGATATTCCGCACGGCAAGATCCGTCTTGCCTTTACCCCCGATGAAGAGATCGGGCGCGGTGTGGATTCGCGCCTGCCCGCCGATTTCGCCTGCGACTTTGCCTATACCTTTGACGGATCAAAGCCGGGCGAAGTGGAGCATGAGACATTTTCGGCGGATCGCGGCATTGTCACTGTGCAAGGCGTTTCGATCCACCCCGGTTGGGCCAAGGACAAGCTGGTCAACGCGATGCATCTGGGGGCGAAGATTATCGACACCCTGCCGCAAGCAACCATGACACCGGAAACAACCAGCGGGGCGGAGGGGTTTATTCACGCTACCGATATCAGCGGTGATGCAGCCAGAGTGCACATCGGTTTCATCCTGCGTGACTTCGAGCGCGAGGGACTGGCCCAGAAAGGCGAGATTTTGCGCTCTGTTTGTGATGCAATCGCCCTGACAGAACCCCGGGCCAGGATTACCTGCGAAATCACGCCGCAATATCGCAACATGCGCTACTGGCTGGAAAAAGATATGACACCCGTCCATCTGGCGCATGAGGCAGTACGCGACGTGGGGTTGGAGCCTGTATCAGTCCCTATTCGCGGTGGCACGGACGGCTCCCGCCTGACCGAAATGGGATTGCCCTGTCCGAATATCTTCACCGGCATGCAGGAAATTCACGGCCCGCTTGAGTGGATATCGGTGCAGGATATGGGCAAGGCAACCGAGGTGGCTTTGCGTTTGATGCAGCGGGCTGCAACACAAGAAGATAAGGATGACTAGGCTTGGGCGGGCAGCGAGGGGCCAGCCCCTCGCGCTCCCCGGGATATTTCGGGCCAAAAGAAGAAGGGGTTGAAAATAGCGAATTGTAGGTGATTGTGTCGGGCGAGGGATTGGCATAGGCAAAACGGAAATGTTTTGAGGAGTTCTGCCATGCGTTTGAGCCGTTATTTTTTGCCCGTTCTGAAAGAGACGCCTGCGGAGGCGCAGATTGTCAGCCACCGTTATATGTTGCGTGCAGGGATGATCAAACAAAATGCCGCCGGAATTTATTCGTGGTTGCCGATGGGCTTCAAGGTGCTGCGCAAGCTGGAAAATATTGTGCACGAGGAGCAGATGCGCGCGGGACATATTCCGATGCTGATGCCCACATTGCAGCCTGCGGATTTATGGCGCGAGAGCGGACGCTATGACGATTATGGCGAAGAAATGCTGCGTATTAAGGATCGTCAGGGCCGTGATATGTTGTACGGGCCGACAAATGAGGAAATGATCACGGATATTTTCCGCAGCCACGTGGGAAGTTACAAAGACCTGCCGCTGACGCTCTATCATATCCAGTGGAAGTTTCGCGACGAGATGCGGCCGCGTTTCGGGGTAATGCGGGGGCGCGAATTCTTTATGAAGGACGGGTATAATTTTGACCTGACCAAAGAGAACGCGTTGCATGCCTATAACCGCCATCTGGTGAGCTATCTGCGGACCTACGAGCGAATGGGTTTGCAGGCGATCCCGATGCGCGCGGATTCCGGCCCGATCGGCGGGGATGATACGCACGAGTTTCTGGTACTGGCGGAGACAGGCGAGTCGGAGGTGTTTTACGACAGTGCCGTGACTGATCTGCGCTTTGGCGATCGTGAGATTGATTATGACAGCCATGCAGATTGTGCAGCCGTCATGGAAGAATTCACTACCAAATATGCGCGCACGGACGAAACTCATGATCCGGCCCTGTTCGAACAGGTGCCGGAAGACCGGCGCCGTGTGGCGCGTGGCATCGAAGTGGGGCAAATTTTCTATTTTGGCACCAAGTATTCGGAGGCGATGGGCGCGACGGTGCAGGGACCTGATGGCAAGGTTGTACCGGTACACATGGGCAGCCACGGTATCGGGGTAAGCCGTTTGTTGGGCGCAATCATCGAGGCGAGCCACGACGACAAGGGCATCATCTGGCCCGAGGGGGTGACGCCGTTCCATTGCGGGATTGTGAACCTCAAGCAAGGCGATGACGAGGCTGATGCGGCTTGTCAGGCGCTTTATGACAGTCTGACCGCGCTGGGCCTTGAGCCGCTGTATGATGACCGTAACGAGCGCGCTGGCGGAAAATTTGCGACAATGGATCTGATCGGTCTGCCGTGGCGGATTACAGTCGGGCCGCGCGGGTTGAAAAACGGTGTGGTTGAGTTGACCTCGCGCCGCACCGGCGAGAGCGAAGAAATGCCTCCCGAACAGGCGGTCGAGCGTATTGCGCAAATCTACAAAGGTTTAGCCGTGCGCGGAATTTAACCGACTGACGCGGCGCGGGCTGGACCTGTGCCGCGTTTGCGCCATCTTCTGACTCGGTTAGGGAGATGTGCGATGAAACCGGTAGTCGGATTGGTTTTCGGGATTTTGACGGGCTCTGCTGCGGTGGCGCAGGGGGTTGAGCAGGGGGCGAAAAATGCGCCTATGTCTCAACCTGCATGGGATACCCAGACACGCGCGCCTGCGCAGCAAAGTGGTGTAAACCTGCGGATCGACGTGCTGGCCGAGGGGTTGCAGACCCCTTGGGGGATCGCTGTACTGCCCGATGGCGGCTACTTGGTGACCGAGCGTTCAGGCGCACTGCGTCTGGTGCGCAAGGGAAGCGTCGGGCCAGCCATCGGCGGTGTTCCGAAGGTTCTGGCGCAGCGTCAGGGTGGCCTGCTGGACGTAGCGCTTGCCGAGGATTTTGACGAAAGCCGCGTGATTTTCCTGACCTATGCCAAGCCTATGGGGGGCGGTATGTCTGCCACCGCTGCGGCGCGGGGTGTACTGAGCGCGGATAACACCGCCTTGACCGATGTGCGTGACGTGTTTGCTCAATCTCCGCCGTCTAAAAATGCAATGCATTTCGGGTCCCGTGTCGTCCCGCATGATGGCGCGCTGTACATCACTACGGGAGAGCACTTTTCGAACAAAGAGCGGGAGTTTGCGCAAGATTTGGACAAGACATACGGCAAGGTGGTTCGTGTCGGATTGGAAGGCGGTGCGCTGGCGGGAAACCCGTTTGATAACGAGGTCTGGACGCTGGGACATCGCAATGTTCAGGGCGCCGCAATCAGGCCCTCTGACGGCAGTCTGTGGACGCTGGAACACGGCCCCGCCGGCGGCGACGAGTTGAACCGTATCGAGCGGGGGGCCAATTATGGTTGGCCTCTGGTTAGCTATGGCGTGAATTACAACGGTGCGCCGGTCGGGACGGGGCAGGCGCGTGCAGACGGACTGAAAGAGCCGCGGTACTATTGGGACCCCGTGATCGCGCCGGGTGGTTTTGCGTTTTACGAGGGCGAAATGTTTGACGGCTGGCAGGGCGATGTGTTGGCTGCGTCACTTAATCCCGGTGGTCTGGTGCGGCTGGTGCTGGACGGTGACCGCGTGGTTGGTGAAGAGCGGTTCCTGAGTGGGGCGTTGCGGATACGCGATATTGAGATTGACCGTGACGGCGCGATCCTGCTTCTCGATAATACCAACGGCCGCCTGCTGAAATTGACCCCGCAATAACCTAGCACTTTTACGCTTGCGCGCTTGGTTTTCCGCCTTGGTGAGGCGGGTCCGACAGGATATGCTTTCGCAATCCGGCGCAGCGGTACAGGCAGTAGGCAGCATATGTTATTACGAACGATAGCTTTGGCAGGCGGGTTGGCCGGCGCGGCCGCGACATCGCAGTCTCCCGAGTTTTCGCAGCAATATCTGCAACGGCTGGGCGGTGCGGTGGATGCGCTGGGCGAAGTGGTCGCCGATTTCGACGCCTCTGCTACGGCCTCCGGTCTGAGCCGCGAACAAGCGCTGGGACAGATGCAGGGCACCGCGTTTCTGCAACGCCGCGGTGCGGATATGGCCCGCTCGATTGCGCGCTATGAACGGCTGAGCCGTGATCTGGTGGTGCTTGAGGGGCAGGGGCCGTTCATGCGGGCCTACAATGCCGCGCGCTTTACCGATAGTGAAATTGCGCAGGCGGCATGGCGTGCCTATCAACCGGCCATTCCGGTCAGCTTTGCGGGGTTGATATTTGCCGGTGTCGGCTTTGTGCTGGGTGGTTTGGGGCTCGGCCTGCTGATTGGCGTGTTACGCGCGCCGTTTCGCAGGTGGCAAACCGGCTGAATATAGGGCGGATCAATGGCTACAGCGCGCTGTTCCCCGCCTAACGGTGATTGGCGCAGGTTTCGCCGCGTCTAAGCCTTGACCCCAAGTGCCCAAAGCCTCACCTTGCCGCAAAACGCTTTCCGAGTAAGGACCGAAATGGCCTCCAGTACCCCTCCTTTTGCACCGTTTGAATGGATGATCGCATGGCGCTACCTGCGCGCGCGCCGCGCCGAGGGCGGGGTCAGTGTGATGACGTGGATCAGCTTGATCGGCATCACGCTTGCGGTGTTTGCGTTGATTGCAACTCTTGCCGTCAGATCGGGATTTCGGGCGGAATTTGTCGATACGATCCTCGGGGCAAATGCCCATGTTACCGTATACGAGATGGGGGTGATACAGCCCAACGGCGCGGTGGACCGCAATATCCGCGACTATGATGCGTTGGCTGCAAACATTGCCGCAGTTGACGGCGTGACCCGTGTGGCGCCGATTGTGCGCGGACAGGTTATGGCGACCTTCAGCGGTAACAATGCGGGAATGGAGGTGTATGGCATCACCGCCGAAAACCTGAACACCATCCCCCGTATCGTTGACCCGCAAGCCGCTGAAGGAGACATCGCCCGTTTTGGCGAGGGGATCGCAATCGGCTCTGGGGTGGCGCGCAGTCTGGGCGCGCAGGTGGGAGACCGTATTCGCCTGATCTCACCTGACGGCGTGAAAACCGCATTCGGCACCAGCCCGCGTGTGAACGCCTATGAGGTCACGTATATCTTCACCGCAGGCCGGTATGACATCGACCGTACCCGCGCCTATCTGCCGCTGGCCGAAGCGCAGAGCTATTTCAACTCGGAAGGGGCTGTAAACGAGTTGGAAGTCATGGTCGCTGATCCTGACAATGTAGATCGCCTCGGCCCCGATATCCTTGCTGCCGCAGGCGATACTGCACTGATCTGGACGTGGCGCGAGGCGTCATCGGGTTTTTTGAATGCACTGGATATAGAAGACAATGTGATGTTTGTGATCCTGTCGATCCTCGTCTTGATTGCCGCAATGAATATCGTGTCGGGGCTTATCATGCTGGTGAAAAACAAGGGTCGCGATATCGGCATCCTGCGCACCATGGGTCTTTCGGAGGGATCGATCCTGCGGGTGTTTTTCATCTGCGGGGCGTTTACGGGGATTATCGGCACGGTTATGGGTGTGATCCTCGGCTGTCTGTTTGCGCTCTATGTGGATCAGATTTTCGGCATGGTGAACTGGCTGTCGGGGGGCAATGCATGGGACCCGTCCATTCGTGGTATCTATTTCCTACCGGCCAAGCTGGAACTGGGTGATGTTCTGTCTGCTGTCGCTTTGTCGTTGGGGCTGTCGTTTGTGGTAACCATCTTTCCTGCGCGCCGCGCTGCGCGCATGAACCCTGTCGAGGCGCTGCGTTATGAGTGATCCTGCCCTTCGCCTGAATGGCATTACCAAGGCCTATAACCACGGCAAACCGAACGAGGTTACCGTACTGCGCGGCATCGATCTGGCGGTTGCGCGCGGCGAGGTAGTAGCGCTGGTCGCACCGTCAGGTGCTGGTAAGTCAACGTTACTGCATATCGCGGGGCTGCTCGACACACCTGACGCGGGCACAGTGGCGATTGGTGGCACGGATATGACAGGCAAACGCGACACAGCCCGCACGGGTGTGCGGCGGCGCGATGTGGGGTTCATTTACCAGTTTCACCACCTGCTGCCCGAATTCAGCGCGCTTGAAAATATCATCCTGCCGCAGCTGGCCAATGGTGTGGCGCGCAGCGATGCAAAAGCGCGCGCAATGGAATTGCTGGCGCAGGTTGGCGTGGCCCCACGGGCGCAGCACCGCCCCGCGGCCCTGTCGGGGGGCGAACAACAACGCGTTGCCTTTTGCCGGGCTCTTGCCAATGGCCCTAAACTGCTGCTCGCGGACGAGCCGACAGGCAATCTCGATCCCGAAACGTCGGAGACGGTGTTTGCCACGCTTATGGCACTGGTGCGCGATACCGGATTGTCGGCGCTGATTGCCACGCACAACCTTGAATTGGCCGCGCGGATGGATCGCCAGATCCGTCTGGAGCAGGGCGCCCTTAGCGTCTGAATGCCGAGCAGTTTCCGCGAATTCGGCGCGGCGTGACCTAAGTGTCACCACATTTGCGAGCCATTAAGATGGCAATCAGGCACAAAAACAGGTTCCGCTATGTCTCCAATTCTCGTCATGCTTCTTGCATCCCTCGGCCCGATGATTGTCGCCGTGACAGGCTTTAACGATGACGATGATTTATCCGAGGCAGGGGCGGAATTGCCCGAAGAAACGGAAGAAGACCCTGTGGAGATGGTCGACGTCGCGACCTTCATCGAAAACGCGCGCAGTACAGCGGATAACATTAACCCCGTAACGATCAGCCGAGGTACCGATCAGGACGAGGAATTTGCGCCCGAAGTGGATAGCAGCGTGCACCACGATGCGTCTGGCGGACAGGACACGCTGAGCGGATCATCACAGAACGACACACTCGCCGGTGGTGACGGCACAGATATCGTCGAAGGTGGCGACGGTGATGATACCCTGTTTGGCGCCTTTGGCCGTGAAACCCGCGCGGATGATGAACAATCCGATACGCTGGACGGTGGTGCAGGGGACGACACGCTGTTTATGGGGGATGGCGATACAGGCACTGGCGGCGATGGCACTGACGTATTCGTCACCACTCAGGATGCGGTTGAGGTTGTCCAGATCACTGATTTCAACGTCGACGAAGACGTGATCGCGATCGAAATTGAAACCCCCGAAGAGGCCGGCATTTCCGAGCAAGTAGTTGAAGAAAGCGGTCTGCGCATCGAATTATCAACCGGCCTCAGCCTGCGGTTGGAAGGGGTAGCAGCACCTGTGCCAGCGGGAAGCGTGCAATTTGTACCCGTAGCACCGATTGAGCAGGCATAAAGCTTGACGCAGGTGCGCCGCGCTGGTCTTTCTGGATAAACCCGCCGGACCGGAGCCTTTTGCATGCCACAGATCAGCCTTGATGAAATTGAAAACACCGTCCGTCGCGCCTTGGCCGCACACGGTGCCGGCGAATTTGCGGCCGCCGAAGTGGCGCGCGCCGTGCGCAAAGCCGAAAGCGTGGGCAACAAGATTTGCGGCCTTTACTACGTCGAAAGCTATTGTCAGCAATTGCGCACGGGCCGTGTGTCGGGCACCGCAACACCCGCTGTCAGCACGCCCCGCACTGGTGCGGTTGTGGTTGATGCCGGGTTCGGCTTTGCCCAGCCTGCATTCGCCCACGGATTGCCTGTTGCACTGGATGCCGCGCGGCGGTGTGGGGTTGCGTCCCTGTCGGTGGCCCATGCCCACACTTGCACGTCGCTTGGGTATTTCACGGAACAGATCGCGGCGGCAGGAATGATCGGGATCGGGTTCACCAATGCCTCCCCCATCGTTGCCGCCCCCGGTGGGAAAACCCGCGCGATCGGCACCAACCCCATGGCATTTTCGGTGCCGGACGGGCAGGGCGGTCTTGCCATGCAGTTTGATCAATCAACCACGACCGTTGCGCTGGGCAAAATCACCATGGCGAAGGCAGCGGGGCAAAGCATCCCCGAAGGTTGGGCGCTGGATGCAGACGGCAACCCGACAACCGATCCCGATGCGGCGATCAAAGGATCGCTTGTTTCGATGGGCGGCTACAAGGGCTGGGGCCTCGGCCTGATGGTGGAGGTGCTGGCGGCGGCGATGACAGGCTCTGTCCTGTCGCGTGACGTGAAACCGCTGAAAGCGCCCGAAGGCGCGCCGCATGATTTGGGGCAGTACTATCTGCTGATCGATCCGACGGTCAGCCCCGATTTCGGAGATAAAATCCAGACTCTCGCAGACCATATCGCACAAGACCAAGGTGCGCGGATGCCGGGGCAAAACAAGGCCACTATGGACCCCGTCGAAGTGGGCGAGGAAACTTGGCAACTGATCACATCGCTTGCGGCGGGCTAACCCGACGCTAAGCCAGTTGCGTTAGCCAGACCCCGATTGCCATGGTGCAAATGCCTGCCGCCCGCGTCAGGCTAACGGGTGAGATTTGCGCGCCGAACAGGCCGAAATGATCAATCAGCGCGGCAGAGAACAGCTGCCCCAGCAACACAAAGAACACCGCATTGCCCACACCGAAATGCGGCGCGATATAAGTGATGCTGAGTATGTAAAACGCTACCAGCACCCCCGCGAAAAACAGATGCTTGGGCGCGGCGGGTAGTTTGGCAAACCCTTGTGGCGCCATGACCAGCGCAACCACCAGCGCCACAGAGAACGCGATGATAAACAAAACCGTTGCCGCCGCAGCGGGAGAGCCGACACGCGCGCCCAGTTGCGCGTTAAGCGCGGCGAGTACCGGTATTCCCACACCCGCCAGCAACATGATCAATGCGTATTGTGCCATTTTTTCTCTCATTTCAATTTAAGCCTCAGCTGCAAATCTGCTTCAGGTCCACACCATCCCACGGCAAGCCAACATCATGGGCGGGGCTGTGCGGCAGCGGCGCGACGGGCATCACCTGAGACACCAGCGCATGTAGCCGTTTTGTGCGCGCGCCCTGGGGCTGCAGGGCGCGACAGCACACGAATTCTTCTACGATTGAGCCTTGCTGCTCGAACCCGAACTCCAGAAACTTGTGGTCTTTCAGATCAAACAGGTAGGGATCACCGCCGGGGCTATGCTCGGACGCGGCTTTCAGCGGGGAATAGCCGGTCAGCTTGCGGTTTTGCCACTGCCAGACGTGAGTAAGCTCGTGACCGAGCAACATTGCGGCCACCAGCCCGATGCGATCAGGATAGTCGGGCAGATAATCATCAAGGAACCAGTCCTTGTCGAACAATACTGTATTATACAACGCAACCGCCGCGGGTTTGGTCTTTATGATTTTTTCCTCGGGCGGATTGGGCGGGAAAATCAGCTCGCGGCAGGTGGTGCGCGGCCTTGGTTTGCGCCGGAAGGTCACCGCGCGGGTTGGCGCACCGTCATGCAACCGCACCCGATCCATGTTGAGGGTCGAGCCATGAATTGTCGCGGCAAAGGCACGCTCCGCCTCGGTAAGGGGGCGGCCACAGGCGGCAAGAAACAGAAAGATCACAAGAGCGTAGCGCATGGCCATATTAAGGCGCTGCGCGATGGACGATACAACCCCAAATGAGGCGGAAGGTGGTGATGTTTGCACAAAGTTAATCCTCAACCGGCAAATGTTTGATCCAGATTAAGGCGGGCGTGGGAATGTCGTGCCATGCTGGAGAAAACCTGGATGGAGAGCGCTATGAAACTGGTACTTGCAGCAGCGACAACACTATTTCTGGCCCCTGTCATGGGCAGTGCGCAGGATGTGGAAAACGGCACGGCGCTTTACGATCAGCACTGCGCGGTGTGCCATGGCGCCGATGCCCGCGGCAAAGGCCCGCTGGCCCCCGCACTGATCGTGCAACCGCCGTCCCTGACAGAGCTGACCAAACGCAACGATGTCTTCCCCACAGTCCGCGTGGTGCAGCGCATCGACGGCAGCGACCCCCTGGTCGCCCACGGCTCCCCCATGCCGATCTACGGCCCGTTTTTTGAGGAGAAAGACGCGGTGATCAAATCGGAAAGCGGCCAGCCGATTATGACCAGCATCCCGATTGCGGATTTGGTGGCGTATTTGAAGCATGTGCAGGAGTGAGGGGGACTTCACAGACGATCTTACCTTAAAGTGCTTCAAGAAAAAGTAAGCCATGCTATTGAAGTTTTTACGACCATGCACAAATAGAATTTACACTGGCGGAACCATGGCATGTGCGGATCATATGTAATGATTATCATGTGTTGTTGGTATGGCGGATTATCCACTGTGAATATCGGATGATTGATTGGTTGGGAACAGCTGCATTGCAGCAAGGAAGCCGGTGTAAGTTAAGGAGGTTCCTTATGAATAAGAGAACCAAGAACTACCTTCGTCTCGCTCGTAAGTATGGGCCATGGATCATTACCGCACTCCGGTTTATGAAGTTGGCCTACGACTTATTGAGCGAGACGCCTAACTATGCCGGACGAAAATTACCAAACGCGCTTTGAACTTAAGCCTGGTAAGTGGGTTTTTGTGCAAACGAAACAGAGCGCGTTAGATGGAAAAGTTATTGTCGAGGAATTGTTAAAAAAATGGCAGCCAGCCACGCACTATTATCATTTTGGTAAGCGTGGCGGCCATCTTGGTGCGCTGCGAGCGCACAGCGTTTGTAAGTTTAGAGCGAGTTTAGATTTAAAGAACTTCTTTTCTTCTGTTAGCCGTAACAAGGTTTCTAAATCTCTGAAATCGATTGGCTTCAATCAGAAAGATTCGTTTGATATCGCTAGAAGGTCTTGTGTAGAATTTGGCGGTAAGCGGTTCATCCCATTTGGATTTATCCAGTCCATGGCATTGGCGACACTTGTGATTGATCGCTCAAGGCTTGGAAAGACCTTAGATAACCTGCGTTCAAACGGAACCTTTGTCTCGATGTATGTTGATGATCTTCTAATTTCGTCAAATAGCGAAACAGAACTGTCCGACATCTATGAAATGCTTGCCAGAGAGGTTTTGTGTGCTGGTTTCGAACTTGCGAAAGAAAAGTGCATTTTGCCTACAGAAAGCCTTGACGTATTCAACTGCCGAGTCGGTGAGGGAACACTTTCAGTAACGGAAAAAAAGAATGGAGGCATTCCGAGATCAGCTTTTATTTGCGAATGAGGATTCAAGAGATGCAATTCTGCGCTACGTGAGCGTGATTAACCAGAACCAAGCTAAGCAGTTGGAAAAATGATTCAAACATCCAACTCCTCCACAAACCGCGCGTTTTCCTGAATGTACTGGAATCGCAATTCCGGCTTTTTCCCCATCAGCCGCTCTACCAGATCGCTGGTTTCGCCGGGTACGTCTTCATCCACCGTGACGCGGATGAGTTTGCGGGTGGCGGGGTCCATTGTGGTTTCTTTCAGGTCTTTTGCGTCCATTTCGCCCAGACCCTTAAAGCGTTGCAGGTCGATCTTGCCTTTGCCGCCAAGGCCTTTCTCCAGATACGCGTCCTTTTCCGCATCATCCGCCACATAGACGCGTTTCGCCCCTTGGGTCAGGCGGTATAGCGGCGGGCAGGCGAGATAGAGGTGGCCGTTGTCGATCATCGGGCGCATCTGGGTGTAAAAGAACGTCATCAGCAGGGCCGCGATATGCGCGCCGTCTACGTCCGCATCGGTCATAATGATAATCTTGTCATAGCGCAGATCGTCGAGCTTGAATTTCGTACCCATGCCCACACCCAGCGCTTCGCACAGATCGTTGATCTCGGCGTTGGTGTTCAGTTTGCCCGAGGCCGCGCCAAGCACGTTGAGGATTTTCCCTTTCAGGGGCAGCAGTGCTTGGTTCACACGGTTGCGCGCACCCTTGCCCGAGCCACCGGCGGAGTCGCCCTCCACGATAAACAGCTCCGTCCCCTCGCGGGTTTTGGAGGTGCAATCGGTCAGCTTTCCGGGCAGGCGCAGTTTTTTGGTCGCGGATTTGCGCGCTGTCTCTTTTTCCTGACGCCGCTTCAGGCGCTCTTCGGCGCGCAGGACAAGGAAATCAAGGATCGCGCCCGCGGATTTTGTGTCAGCCGCCAGCCAGTTATCAAAGTGGTCGCGCACGGCACCTTCGGTCATTTTCTGCGCGCTTTCGGAGGACAGGCGGTCCTTTGTCTGCCCCACAAAGGCGGGATCGGCGATAAAGCACGACACCAGCGCGCAGCCGCCCGACATCAGATCTTCGCGGGTGATTTGTGCGGCCTTCTTGTTGTTGGACAACTCGCCGTAGGCCTTGATGCCTTTCAGGATCGCCGCCCAAAAGCCTGCCACATGGGTGCCGCCCTCAGGGGTGGGGACGGTGTTGCAGTAGGACTGGATGAAGCCGTCACGCATCGGGGTCCAGTTGATGGCCCATTCGACCTTTCCTGCCTCGCCGAACTTTTCGCTGAACTCGACACTCCCCGCGAAAGCGGTCTCGGCATAGGTGGTGGCCTTGTCCAAGGTTTCGGTCAGGTAATCCGCCAGACCGCCTGGAAAGTGGAATGTCGCCTCTTGCGGGGTGTCGCCGTCGGGAATTTCGGATTTCCAGCGGATCTCAACGCCGGAAAACAGGTAAGCCTTGGATTGTACGGATTTGTACAGCCGCGAGGGTTTGAAGCGGTGGCTGCCGAAAATCTCTTCATCCGCGTGGAAAGTAACAGTGGTGCCGCGCCGGTTGGGGGCCGCACCCAGTTTTTCAACAGGGCCGAGGGGTTTGCCGCGTGAAAACCGTTGTTCGAACAATTCACGGTTGCGCGCAACCTGTACAACCATGCTGTCCGACAGCGCGTTCACCACGGAAGAGCCTACGCCGTTCAAACCACCTGACGTCTGATACGCCTTGCCCGAAAACTTGCCGCCTGCGTGAAGCGTGCACAAGATCACCTCAAGCGCGGATTTGTCGGGGAATTTCGGGTGTGGATCAATCGGGATACCGCGCCCGTTGTCGCGAATGGTGATTGAGTAATCGGCGTGCAGTTCCACCTCGATCCGGTTGGCGTGGCCCGCGACCGCTTCATCCATCGAGTTATCGAGAACCTCGGCCACCATGTGGTGCAGTGCGCGTTCATCGGTGCCGCCGATGTACATGCCGGGGCGTTTGCGCACAGGCTCCAGCCCCTCCAGCACTTCGATGGAAGAGGCGTTGTATTCGGTAGGCTCTGGGGTCGCGCCGGAAAGAAGATCGGACATGGGATGCGCCTGCTGCTGTTGCTTTTGATTGGGGCCATTTTGACAGGTCCAGAGCGGGTGGGCAATCGCCCGGCGCGTTTTATCCCCAGCCAATTGTCCTTGGCGTGAAAGAGAATGTTTGTTTTGGAGGTTCAGGTGCCCCTTGCGTGCAAGCGGCAGATGTTTTCAGGCTGGTCAGTGTTGTTGTTCATGCCCTTCAGCCCGTCGTTAGAGCCATCCCAGTACGGCATCTGCGACCTCACGCGGTTTCTGGTGGTGCAGCCAATGGTCAACCCCCGCAATCTCGACGCGTTTAAGGTCCGGGGCATAGTCCTCCAGTCCTTTGGTTGTTTCAGGCAACAATGCGGTGTCCGCGCTGCCCCAGATTAACAGATGCGGACATTGTACCTGAAGGCGCGCAGGATCAAACGTCAGCCCGTCAATCGCTTCGCCTGTTGCACCGATCTTCAGCGGTGATGCGCGATACCAGTTGATCATGCCACGCAGGCCCGATGCGTCACGCCACGCGGCCTTGTATCCGGCCAGTGTTTCACCGCGCAGCCAGTCCATATCCATATTGGCCGAGAATAGCCCCATCAGCCGTGAAAAATCATCCGCTGCCAGAATATCCTCCGCCCCCTCGCGGCGCAGAAAATGGATATATTGTGAGGCGTCGGTTTGCGCGCCGCCCTTCGCCAGTTCGCGTTGGAAAGGAGCAGGGTGAACGCCGTTCATTATGACCAGCTTTGACACCAGATCGGGCCGCCCGATGGCAAGCGCATAGGCAACCGATGCGCCCCAGTCATGGCCCAGTACAATCACCGGCTCCTCTCCGATCAGTGCGACGATATCGGAGACGAGCAGCGAAGTTTTGTACTTCTCCACTTCTGACGGACGCCAGCTTTGCCCATATCCGCGCTGGTCGGGCGCGATGCAGTGAAACCGTGTGGAAAGCAGCGGTGCCAGATCGGCCCAAGCACCTGAATATTCGGGAAATCCGTGCAACATTACGATCTTCGGCGCGTTCTTGTCGCCCCAGTGGCGCACAAAGAATTCCTCGCCGTTCAGATCCACCGTTTCTGTCCAATTTTCTGGCATCATTTCACCCCGACCTAACCACACCGCTCTGATGGTTCTTGCGGCCAGCCTAGGCCAGTGAAGGCGGTGTGCGCAATCGTCATGGCCGCGAATGACGTAACATCACTGAAATTGGCGTTCGGGCACTTCTCATCTTTCGCCGCAGCCTTATTCGGCCTAGACATGCGGAATGCTGAAAACCATGTCCACTGCCGCCCACATCCGTGCGATTGCCGTTCTTGGCCTGCCGTTGATCGGCGGGCACCTTGCGCAGATGGCGATCGGCGTAACCGATACTGTCATGTTGGGCTGGTACGGGGTAGAGGCGCTGGCGGCTGTTACGCTTGCCTCGACCTATTTCTTTACGCTGTTTATTTTCGGGTCGGGTTTTGCGTTTGCTGTTATGCCGATGGTGGCAAGTTATCATTCTGCTGACGATACGACGTCAATTCGCCGTGCAACGCGTATGGGACTATGGCTTAGTTTCGGGTTTGCATTGCTGGCACTCCCGCTGATGATCTTTTCCGCGCCATTGCTGCGCCTGATGGGTCAGGGGGAGGACGTTGTCGCGCTTGGATCGACCTATCTGTCAATCGCGGGATGGGGCATTATGCCCGCGCTGTTTGTGATGGTCCTGAAATCTTATCTGGCAGCGCTGGAGCGGACGCAGGTTGTGCTGTGGATCACTATTCTTGCGGCGATTACCAACGCTTTGGTGAATTACGCACTGATCTTCGGAAACTGGGGGGCGCCCGAACTCGGGGTGGCTGGTGCGGCGATTGCATCGCTCAGCACGCAGCTTGTGTCACTGGTTGGTGTGGTGATCTATGTGCGGCTGGTCCTGCCCGAACATGATTTGTTTCGCCGCATGTGGGTTGCAGATAGTGATATGCTGGGGCAGGTGTTCCGGCTGGGCTGGCCGATCTCTCTCACTTCGCTGAGCGAGGTCAGCCTGTTTGCAGCTGCTGCTGTGATGATGGGCTGGCTGGGCACTGTACCGCTGGCGGCCCATGGCATCGCGATGCAGCTTACCTCGATCACGTTTATGGTTCATCTGGGTCTTGGAAACGCGGGCACGGTGCGCGCTGGCAACGCCTATGGCCGCGAAGATCCGCCGCATCTGGCGCGCGGTGCGTGGATTGTCACTGTGATGTCGCTTGTCTTTTCGTCTGCCACAGTTGCGGTCTTTATCCTGTTCCCCGAATTCTTCATCGATATCTTTATTCTGGAGGATGAGCCGGCCCGCGTCGAAATCACTCAAATCGCTGTCGGCTTTTTGCTGATGGCTGGCCTGTTCCAATTGGTGGACGGGGCGCAGGTTATCGCGCTCAGCACCTTGCGCGGTGTGCAAGACACCCGATTGCCGATGGTTTTTGCCGTGCTCAGTTATTGGGGCATCGGCGTGCCGACATCTTATGTGCTGGGCTTTACGCTGGGGTTTGGCGGGATCGGCATCTGGGGCGGTCTGGCGATTGGGCTGGGCGTCGCAGCACTGCTACTGAACGGGCGTTTCTGGTTCAAGGTGCTGCCCGACATCACCCGCAAGTTCAGCCAGCCCTAGCTTTGCGTCAGCCGTGCGGCCTTTTTGCGTACGAGAGTGCTGCGCAGATCATGCATGGCAAGCAATAGCGCGTCCGTCACCGCCTCCAGCTGATCATCGGTAGCGCGTGACTGTGCCCAGTGGGTGGTTGTGTTGAGGTAGTCAACAGCGCGCAAGATATCGTCAATCTCGCGGTGGGCGAGGGTGCGGGCGCGCTCTTCCATCCAGTTCTTGATGGCTTCGATGTCCTGGGGCGACAGCGTGCGGTCCCCGTGCGCCTTGATCTCGCCATTGCGCATGTTCAGCACGGCAATCTGGTCCATCTCAATCCGGCGTTGGCGGTTTTCGGTATCCAGACGAAAAACAAACGCACCATTTTCGCGAACGCGAAAGTAATAGTCGGGCAACATGTCGGCCATCTGGATCGTCCTAACTTGTCTTCTACATCGACCCGATTAGCGTAAAACCGCAGTCTGCACAGATTAATGTTACTTTTGCCTCTCATACAGGGGTTTTCAGGAAGATGCCAAAGAAACGATCGACCGATACTGCAATCGCCCGCTGCATGACGGGGCTTGAGAAAAATTTGGATTTATTGGCCAAGCGTCACGTTCCTCAAGAACCCAAAGACGGAACTAAACGTGCTGCGCAAGCGATTGAGAACTTCGGCCTTACCCGCATTTTCGCCGCCGCAGGCGTATGGCTGTTGTCGTCACGGTCATCAGCTTCTGGTTCGACCAAGCTGCCTGTCGTGATCAGTGGATAGCGCATAACAAGGAGGCCGAAAAAGAAAGAAGGCTGCGTGAGAAAGGCTCTACGACTTCGGCCATCCCTCTAGGTGGCGGCGAAGCAAAAAAATGGGATGCAGCACGAGCCCAATAGTTTGATGTGATGCCAATGGAACAGCGTGGCGCCAATGATTTTGGAAACCGGTGCCCGAGCAGGTCTATAATTGTGGTTACCGATATTGGCATGTCGAACCATTGTTGCGCCCCCGCCTCCTAAAAATGAAAAAGGGCGGGGGTGGCTAAATTTTACGACAGCTCTGCACAAAAAGCGGTAATCCGCTTGCAGGCTTCTTTCAGGTTTTCATCCGAGGTCGCATAGCTGATGCGGAAATTCGGGCTAAGGCCAAAGGCTGCGCCGAACACAACCGCGACGCCGGTTTCTTCCAGCAGTGCAGTTGCAAAGACCTCGTCGGATTCGATAACCGTTCCTGCAGCGCTGGTTTTTCCGATCAATCCCGCGATGGACGGATAGACGTAGAACGCACCTTCGGGAACGGGACATACGATACCGTCAATTGCATTCAGCGCGCTCACAACCAGATCGCGGCGACGCACAAACATTTCATTGTTGGGTGCGATAAAATCCTGCGTCCCGTTCAGCGCTTCAACTGCCGCCCACTGGCTGATCGAGCAGGGGTTGGATGTGGATTGTGATTGCACCTTACGCATCGCCCCGATCAGCTTTTCCGGCCCTGCGGCATAGCCGATGCGCCAGCCTGTCATGGCGTATGCTTTGGATACACCGTTTACTGTAAGTGTGCGGTCATACAGGTCCGGTTCTACCTGTGCGGGGGTGCAGAATTCGAACCCGTCATAGGCAAGGTGTTCATACATATCGTCAGTCATCACCATCACATGCGGATGGCGCAGCAACACATCTGTCAGCGCATTCAGCTCGTCCCACGCATATCCGGCACCTGTCGGGTTGGAGGGAGAATTAAAGATCAGCCATTTTGTTTTCGGGGTGATTGCTGATTCGAGTTGTTCGGCGGTCATTTTGAAATTCTGCTCGATACCACATTCAACGATCACTGGCGTGCCGCCTGCAAGCAGTACCATATCGGGGTAGCTGACCCAATAAGGTGCCGGAATGATGACTTCTTCGTCGGGGTTCATGGTTGCCATCAACGCGTTGTACAGAACCTGCTTGCCACCGGTTGAAATGCTGACCTGTGAGGGCGCGTATTCAAGCCCGTTGTCGCGCTTTAGCTTGGCGCATATCGCTTGCTTGAGTTCAATAATCCCGTCAACAGCGGTGTATTTGGTCTTTCCCGCGTTGATCGCTGCAATGGCCGCGTCTTTAATGTTTTGTGGTGTGTCAAAATCAGGCTCGCCTGCACCCAGCCCGATCACATCACGGCCTGCGGCCTTGAGTTCCTGCGCTTTTGTGGTGACGGCGATTGTGGGGGATGGTTTGACGCGGGCAAGTGTACGGGAGAGCAGTTCCATTTAGGCCTCATTACGTTATATAGCGTTAAATCCACTCATAGGGGGTGGCCCCCCGCAGTTGCAAGCGCCTTTGGCGCGATTAGGAGTACGCAATGACCGTCACGGAAAATTCCGACACCCAGACAGACTGGTATAGTCCCGATGCAGCCACTTTCGGGGACCGTGTTGCGGCCGCGCGCGATCTTGCCGGTATGTCGCAGGCCGTTCTGGCGCGCCGTCTGGGTGTGCGGCTCAGCACTTTGCGCGCCTGGGAAAATGACACATCCGAACCCCGCGCCAACCGGCTTTCAATGCTGGCGGGGCTGCTGAACGTGTCGATGATGTGGTTGATCAACGGAGAAGGCGAAGGCCTAGACGGAACAGAAGAAGCGGGTGTGCTGCCACAGGACGCCGCCGAAATACTGGCGGAAATGCGCACGCTGCGGGTTGAGATGGCGCAAAAAGCCAAACAGGTTGCCCGACTGGAAAAGCGCCTGCGCGCAATGCTGACGGAACCGCGCGATGTTTGAAATGCCACGCCCCGAGCGCCCTGTGGGCGAGCCGCGCGACGTGCGCATCAAACGTCTGGCCATGCGCTCCATGCGGCGCGGGATCAAGGAAATGGATTTGATCCTGTCCGCCTATGCGTCTGACCGTTTGGGCGGTATGTCTGCGGAAACGCTGACGCTGTATGATGATCTGCTGGATGAAAACGACCACGATCTGTATCAGTGGGTTACAGGGCAGTTTGCCCCCAAGCCCGAATTTGCGGTTATGATCGAAGACATCCAGAACCATATTTCCAAAAGCTGAGCCGGATCGACGGCTTTTAACGAAATATTCTGCTTTATTCTGCAATCTGACGTCAGAGCCATAAAATGTCGGAGAGTAGTATGAGCATTCTGGATCCCATTGGTCTGCCAACCAATGAGAAACCGTCCCCCCCCGAAAAAGGGTTTATGACCGGATATCTGGAGGCGCTATCGCTTGTCGAACGTCTGCACCGGTTGCTGCTGGATGTGATCAAGGACGAGTTCGAACGCGTTGGCGTTCTGGAGATAAACGCGGTTCAAGCGCTTTTGCTCTTTAACATCGGTGATCACGAGGTGACAGCGGGGGAATTGAAAAGCCGTGGGTATTATCAGGGCAGCAACGTCAGCTATAACCTCAAAAAACTGGTCGAAATGGGGTACATGCACCACCAGCGCTGCGAGATCGACCGGCGATCCGTACGGGTCCGGCTTACCGAGAATGGCCGCTATATCCGTGATGTGGTCGCAGAGTTGTTTTCGCGCCATGCAGGCGGCTTGGAAGATCGTGGTGTGCTGGGGCCGGAGGGGATTGTTGAAATCACCGCTTCTCTCAAGCGGGTGGAGCGCTACTGGACGGACCAGATCCGCTATATTTATTGATGCGGCACGATAGCATTGATTTCATCGGCTTTGGGATCGGTTAGAACGGTTTCGCCCAGGAACGGCGTCACTTGTGAGGAGGCTTCCGGTTTGTGAGGGGGTTGGGGCGCTGCCCCGTCTTTGGCCTGGATGGCCAAAGACTCCCCGGGATATTTTTGGCCAAAAGAAGTCGGGACCTTAGCGGCGGGACAGGACGAGGCCGTCAAGTTCGCGTAACAGCTTTGTCTGCATGACGGCTTCAAAATTCTCGAAACTCTGGGCGGCTTCGATAAAAGCGTCGGGTCCGAGGATGACTTCGGCCTGAAAGTAGGCGCTTAAATCGGCAATGTTGGATGCGCGGTTCTGCCCTGCCGGTTGCGCGTCCGAACCGATTACCAAGGCATTGATGGTTATTCCTTTATTGGTAAGTCGGGGTTTGACGGCTCGGGGGCGGGGGCCGAGATTGCTTTTCCCGTCGCCTGAGATATCCAGAGTTCTGCGCCAGCAATGGGTGCGTTGCGCAAGGTGCTGTGCGCCGAGTATCATCGCGACGCCAAGCGCTGTGCCCGGTGTTGCTTCGGGTCTGCGTTCGGTGCTGCGGATGGTTTCGATTGCGGCGCCCAGAGCGGCGGGGCTTGAAATCTGCGTCCAAGGAAGCAGCGTTTTCTGGTCCTTTGGTCCGCTCCATTCGAAAATCAAAAGCTCTACGGGCGGGTCCGGTTGGTCCAGCAATGCTGCGCGCACCGGCGCGCTGTCGAGTGCATTTGCCAATCCTGCAATTTGTAGCCGGTACTCGCGCGCATCCACAGAGCCGGATACGTCAAGGCCAAGTGCCAATGCCTGACGGCAGGGTTCTGCGGCAATAGCCGATCCTGAGGTGAGGGCGAAAATCGCGGCAAGGGTTGCGGCAACGGGTTTCATCCGGCTTTGCCGTTTTGTCTGAGTGACCCGATGGAAGGGGGGGTGAGCTCCCGTTCAAGCTTGCGGCGCATTGCGCGTTCGTAATCTTCGAACCCGTCAGCGACAATCAGGAACGCGCCGGGGCCATGGATGACCTCTGCGCGATAGAACGCGATGAGGCCAACTTCTCCTTCGAAATCGGCAGCGTTGACGACCAACCCGTTAACTGTGACATTGTCGAAAGGAAAAGCGCGAAAGGCGCTGGCGGGTGGAAAACCTTCGTTGCTTTGCCCGTCGCCTGCCATATCAAGCGTTTTGCGTAAGCATTCCGGTGCGCGATCAAGCAGCTGGGCGCCGTAGCCGAGCGCGTATCCCATTGCTGTGGGTGAATCGAAATGGCTGCGGTTTGTAGACGATAGCGTTTCAGCCGCCGAGACCAGGGCCGCGCGACTGTCAATCAGGGTCCAATCGAGCAGAATTTTCTGATTGTAGCGGCCTGACCATTCATAAACAGCCAGCGCTACCGGAAGGTCGGCCGCAAAAAATGCGGCTTCGACTTCGGGCGAAACCAATGCTGCCACCATGCCGCCGCGCTGTAATCTATCTTCTGCGGCATCTACCGAGCTGGACACATCCATTGCCATTGCCAGCGCCAAGCGACATTCAATGGCGCTGGCGGGCAAGGCGGCACAAGCCAGCCCTGCGGCTGTAAGGGCCGCACGTATCACCAGCTTCCTGTGTTTTCCATTGATGCCCAAGGTTCGACAGGGGGAAGCGCATCCCCTTCCTGAAGCAGCTCAATCGAAATATTATCCGGCGAGCGGACAAATGCCATTCGGCCGTCACGCGGGGGGCGATTGATAGTTACGCCGTTTTCCTGTAAAAAATTACAAGTTTCGTATATGTTTTCAACAGTATACGCTAGATGCCCGAAATGGCGGCTGTCTGATGGCAGGCCGTCGTCACCGTCCCAATTGTAGGTCAGCTCAACATCGGCATGGCCATCGTCCATCTCTGGTGGACATAGAAAAACCAGCGTAAACCGGCCTTCTTCATGTTCCATGCGCCGACGTTCTTTCAGCCCAAGTAGTTTGTAGAACGCAATCGAGGCATCGAGATCTTTCACGCGCACCATTGTGTGCAGGTATTTAATTGGCATGGAAAAGCTCCTGTATAAGCAAATTCAAGTTGCTTCTACCCTAGCACTGCTTGTCTGGGTGTCGAGGTCCGCGTTGGTCAAAACGACGATGCGATCCCGATGCTCAGCCCCACGCGGTTGACGTCATAAAGCCCGATATTGCTGTCGGTGGTCGACGCGCTGAGGCTGACGGTGGGGTTGAAACCGAAGTAGTCGATCTGTTTGAACGTTGCGCTCACTTCAGCGGCGATTTGGAAATCCCGCCGTCCCGATGCGTCATGCGGGGATACATCGTAATCGCGAAAGCTGGTGCTGAGACCGAATTGCAGTGCTGTTCCCATCACCTCCCGGCCCAGCACATACCCCGAGCGCAGGCGCAATTCATCGTATTCCAGCCGGTCCAAATCCGCGCGCTGCGATGTGACTGCGACACCAAGATAGAGGCCATCACCGCTGGCCAGACGGCGGCTTAATCCTGCGCTCAGGCTGAGGGAATGTTGATCAGACCCACTTTGCGCACTGCGAGTTTCGGCGCCAAGACCAAAACTCAGCTTGGAATTGGGGTTGACGTGATAGGTCTGCCCCAGTTGTGCGCGCAAAAAGCGATTGTAGCGCGCACCGCCATAAAAGCTCTGGCCAATATCGGCGCTGAGGCTGAATTCTCCGCGCCGGTCATGGCGCAGTTGTTTGTACCCATAGCCGATCTGCACCGTGCCATAGGCGAAATCACTGCCCGTCAGCTTGCGCGCTTCTTCACCGCGCGCCACGCGCTCGGCATCCTCGGCGGCTAGATCGTCTTTGGCCGAACCGGACAAGTGATAGGTCTGATAGGACAGGCTGAGCCGCAGATCATGGGCGCTACGCTCTGTCTGGTGGAACCGATAACGGCTCTGGATATCAAGGCCCGTTTCCATACCTGACAGCGCCTTCGACGAAGCTTTAAGAGTAGCTTCAACTCCATCTGGATTAAAAGGATCGATAAATTCGTAATAAAGGGAGGAAGTGTCGCGTGAAGATCCATTGTTGATGTTTGAATTCGGAGCAAATGTGAAAGAGAGTTGGGTATGCCACGGGTTCCGTTGCTGGACATAACCGTAGTCCTGACGTGCTTTAGCTGCATGTCCAGACGACGGTGCGATATTATAAGCTCGTCTCAACCAAAGCTGCGCTCGCGTCCTTTTTCCATCTGAAGATAGCGCTTGGGCGATTAATAGAGCTGATGAAAACTTTTCATTGTCGTTTACTGCGTATTTCCATCCTAGTAGTGCGGCTTTTCTTGCAGCTTCAAACTGTCCCATGTTCCGCAATGCACGTGATCGTATAAGATGAGGTGTAGTATCTTGACGATTTCGCAATATTAGTGCGTCAACGAGGGCAATAGCTTGCTCGCTTTGACCAGCGACCAAGCTGAGCTTGGCCGCCTCTTCCATTTCTGCTGGAGTAAGGACAATCTTAGCATGGCTTGGATTCGCCTCTGTAACAAATATGAGAGATATCACAAGAACGTGCTTCACGTAACAACCAGCGGGCATGACTAGTTATTAGCGCCACGGTAAACGATGAAACCTGCTGTCTCTCGTGTAGTTACATTTTCGTAATCCGTATCGTTTGTAACTACGATTACACCCGCGATTTCATCTGGTCCATCACCTGAAACAACAGCGTAGAAATTACCGGCTTCGTAGTCTTGAATTTCTCCGGAGCCATCTACATAGGTGCTTTCGAATTCACCAACCAGATCACCGCTGTCCTTCAGGCTGTTAGGCCTAATGATCAATTGAGCAGTGGGATATGCCTCCATTCCTGGGTTGATATTATCGATAATCCTTTGTGTGATATCTACACCGTTCGCATCAAATATTCTTCTATTTGTCCATTCGGCTTTGACCCCATCGCCTCTCGTGCCGGTGACATCGTTGAAGTCTTCGAAGTCGATATCGATATTCAGATTCCCGGTTGTGTACTCCAAGCCTCCCTTACCCTCAAAATCACGTATGCCGGCAGTCTTACCACTGAACGTTGCCTGGCCGGTATCTGGTAGGGTTACAGTTCCATTGCGTTGATAGATGAAACCGCCGAAGCCGTAGTCTCGAAAGCTAGATGAGCGTACGATCGCGAATTGGGTGTTAGGCACGCCATCTGCATCAGTTGCTCTGCTTACTCCATATATCGCGCGATACCCGAATTGAGAAATTGGATCATTTGTGACTGAATCAGGAAATGGAGTTGTCGATTCATATACAGAAAAGCCATTTAGACTACTAACGTCGGTTCCCCGAACATAAACATTAGCTGAGTCAAACGCGAGATTATCTACAATAAAGGTATCACCATCACCGTTCTCGTCGAGCGGGATGTACCTCACATCTCGTACGTATCCGTCAGTACCATCGTTGCCGGTATTCTCTTCATATCGCACAATTTTGGTGCTGCTGGTTGGCGATGTCGTTCCAGGGGGGACGCCTATACCAGAGATGCCGTCATTGTCTGAGCCACCCGCATCAGTGCCACCACCCGTCGGTTGACCATCTCCTGTCGTGCCATCCCCGCTGGATCCAGCACCGTTGTTCTCATCGAAAGGGTTGCCCCCGCTGCAAGCGCCCAAACCCGCAATAAGAACAAGGCCAATGATTGTATTTTTCAATTTTCTGCCCTCAATGTAGTCGTTTTTGTTTTGAAGACAGTCACCCCCCCAATATGCGATGTCAATGACACGGCTTGTGCCGTGCGCAAGAAACATCTTAATCATGGCGAAAAAGCAATACCGTATATGGGTTTCACGCCGCCCCATCCACCAGATATAGTCACCCACGAATCCCACCGACAGGAAACATCATGCCAATCAGCCCAGACCAACAAGCCGAAATCGACGCCCTGCGCGCCCAGACCAAACCGACCCTGCGTGCCGTTTCCGAAGGAATGGAGGCGCATTTGTATACCGCGCACGAAGTTCTGGACCACGGGTTTATCCGCGTGATCGATTATATGGGGAACGACGAGGCGATCTGCCAGGCGGCCCGTGTATCGTATGGTAAAGGCACCAAATCGGTGCAGAACGACGAAGGGCTGATCCGCTATCTGATGCGGCACTGGCACTCGACCCCGTTCGAGATGTGCGAAATCAAGCTGCACGTAAAGCTGCCCGTTTTTGTGGCGCGCCAGTGGATCCGGCACCGCACCGCCAACGTTAACGAATACTCCGCCCGCTATTCGATTCTGGATCGGGAGTTCTATATTCCCGCGCCCGATCACATAAATGCGCAATCTGTGGTCAACAATCAGGGCCGCGGCGGCGTGCTGGAGGGGGCAGAGGCCGCGCGCGTGCTGGAGATCCTGAAATCCGATTCGAACCGCGCCTATGATCACTACGAGGCGATGATCGGCACAGAAGGGCCGGACGGAGAGCCCCAGGACGGCCTCGCGCGCGAACTGGCGCGGATGAACCTGCCCGCCAACATCTATACCCAGTGGTACTGGAAAGTTGACCTGCACAACCTCTTCCACTTCCTGCGCCTGCGCGCCGACCCCCACGCCCAATACGAAATCCGCGTTTACGCCGATGCCATCTGCAAAGTCGTCGCCGATTGGGTGCCAGCGGCATACGGCGCCTTCGAGGACTACCGCCTCGGAGGCGCAACACTCTCCGGCAAGGCACTGGACTGCATCCGCCGGATGCTAAAAGGCGAAGAGGTGACGCAGGAGAATAGTGGCATGAGCAAGGGGGAATGGCGGGAGTTTGAGGGGGTATTGAAGTGAGTAGAGGCCGCTCAGTTCGTGTTTATCTAGCTGATGGAAAAGCCGCAGGGATTCTTACGGCCGAGATTATGAATTGGACAGGGCATGTGTTAGCAGCTCCTCGGACACGGTTTGAGGGCGTCCTTTCTCGGCCAGAGTTCCGGCGAACCGGCGTCTATCTCTTGATCGGAGCTGATGACGAGGGCAGTGACCTTCCAAAAGTATATGTCGGTGAGGGAGATGATATTGGAAAGCGCCTCTATTCCCACAATAAAGAAAAGGATTTTTGGGATCGCTTTATCGCCGTGACAAGCAAGGACATGAATTTAACAAAAGCCCATGTACGTTATCTGGAAGGCCGAATTTTGACTTTGTTGCAAGAAGCGAAGAAGGCAAAAATCGAAAATAAGGGGATGCCCCAATTCGATTTGCTGCCTGAAGCTGATATCGCCGATATGGAAGCGTTTCTTGTTGAAATTCAGCTTGTTCTGCCCGTCATCGGCGTCGAAGTGTTAAAGAAGCCTCAACAGTTGAAAACAGGAGAGCAGACTCAATACGAACAAGCTTCCGAGGCAATTCAATTCGAATTAGCAAACATCAAAGCCGGTATAACAGCTACAGCAAGAGAAGACGCTGGTGATTTTATCGTCGAAAGAGGAGCGATCGGAGCATGGCGGGAAGCAATTTCGTTTAAGGGCAATATCAAGTCGATCCGCGATGATGCGTTGCAGACGGGCCAGATTGTAAAATTGGGCGAAAATAACTTCCGAGTTGAGGAGGATATATCCTTCAGCAGCCCGAGCGCAGCCGCTGTTTTCCTTTTTGGTACTGCACGCAACGGGCGGACCGACTGGATTGTTGTAAATAACGGAGCTACCTATGGAGCGTGGAAGGACGCTGCTATTGAGCGAGAACTTAACAGCCGTATCTGATAAGTATTTCACTGGACAGATACTCGACACAGCCCAATCTCCGATTGGGCAGCGCCCGAACGGCCCCCGCGGGGTGGGCGCTTTGCTTCCTGCCCCTCGGATCGGGCGCGGGGGTTTAATTGGGCGCTTCGCACGCCATCACTGTGCGCTGTTTGTAAATTAGGGGTTGGAGTGCGACAGGTTGGTTTTACAAACGCTGGCCCGTTTTGCGATGATGGATGGGGCGCTATTCAGTGGCATACCCTGAACAAACAGAAACACCCCGACCGCCAATTTCCCGTGAAAAAGCTGGACTTGCCCTGAGGGCTCGGCAAAACTACACCCAACATATCAATGATCGAGGTGTAATATGCATAGATTCAATGGATTGGCGCTGGCTGCGGCTTTTGGTGTCCTTACAGCGCTACCCGGTGGCGCGGTGGCGGATGTTAATATCTATCCATACCCGTCAAAGCATAATTTCTGTCCCGCAGGGCTTCAACCTGTCACAATCGACGGGACAGTCTCTTGTGGACGGCCGAACCAGCATGTGAGTTACGAGCATGTCAACGCTCATCCCGTCACGCGCAAAAAACACCGTAAGGTCGCACGGCACAAACCCTATCACGCGCGCAGCTATTGCGAAGTTGGCACTAAGGGCTGCACATTCGACTAAGCCCTTGTCGGCAAATAATCCTCCGGCATTTTCCATCGCGGATCAGCCGGAGAAACTGCATTAGATCAGCGTAAGGTCTGATGCCATCTGGCGTCCGTCGCGCCCTTCGGTCAATTCATAGCTAACCTTCTGATCATCGGCCAAGCCGGTCAGCCCCGACCGCTCTACCGCCGAAATATGCACAAACACATCCGAGCCGCCGCCATCGGGCGCAATAAATCCAAATCCTTTGGTCGTATTAAACCACTTAACAGTTCCTGTCGGCATCGTTTCCACGCCTCCTCTTTTCAGTATCATCCCGCGCCTGCGGGAGGTGAGGAGCAAGCCTTCAAAATAGCCCTCACTCTTTAAACATCTGGTCCGTTTGGAAAAATTTCAAGGACTCGGGCGTAAATATTGGGTAGTGGTGGTGCAGCACATATACCAGACGGAGGATTTTAGAATGGTTGAACTGTACGGTTTGAAAAACTGCGATACCTGCCGTAAGGCATTGAAAGCGCTGCCGGATGCGGCGCTGGTTGATGTGCGTGCAGATGGTGTGCCAGCGGCGGTTATGGCGCAGGCCTACGCGCAATTCGGAGACAAGCTGTTAAATACCCGCTCAACCACATGGCGGGGCTTGGACGAAGGGGCGCGCGCGCAAGACCCGCTGGCGCTGCTTGCAGAGCATCCAGCCCTGATGAAACGCCCGTTGATTGCCGTGGGAGACAGGCTTTTTCTGGGCTGGTCTGCGGAAACAGAGGCGCAGGTGCAGAGCGCGCGTTAATCGCGCGACTGCAGCGCGCGATCAAAGGACAGCGGCCCCGCGCCCTTGATCACCAATATCAACAGCAGCAATATCCACAGTGCGCGCTGGTCTATAATTACCGCGTCCGCAAAGCGGTCAAACCACGCGCCAGCAATTTTCGGATCACCCCAGAGGCCGTGGCCGAATAGGTCTGTAAGCGATTGCACCACCACAAATCCGATCATTCCCAAGGCAGCAAACCGCGTAAACAGTCCCAGCACAATCAACGCAGGCAAAATAAACTCCGCCCATGTGCCTGCCAACGCAATAACCTTGTGGAAGATCGTGAACTGTTCGGTGTCATAGCCCGCCGCTTCCATCATGCGCGGAAATATCTGAACGTAGGCGCCCGCTGACGGCGAGAAAATACCGGCAAACCCGTCCCCCAGCTTTGTCAGGCCAGATACCCAGAAATAAATCAGCAAAATTGCTGAAAACAGCAGGCGAGCCAGCGTGGGCAGAAGCCATTCCGCATGTTCCAGTTGCTGTGTAAGTGAGCGGTAACGGGTCAGCAGGGCGGTCATTCAGGTGTCCTTTCGGGTGTGCAAAAGGCGTGGCTTTGCAGGGCAAGTGTGAGGGTGGTGGCGAAATCGAAATCGGGCGCGGCGGCGGTTGCCGCTTCAATTGCCGCGCCCAGCGAGCGGGTGCGCAGTGTGGTGAACCATGTCGCAGCGCCCGTCGGCAACAGATGCACTTCGGGGTCAAACTCGGGGCGGGTGATTAGAACTGCCTGGCCCACAGGGCGCGGCGCAGGCGCGGTCGGGTCTGTCGCGCGCTGCCACAGATCAAACACCGGCCAGCGTGAGCGGATCAGCCGCGTTGCGGGCGCGCAAACCAGATGCAGATTTCCCAGTACTTCGGGTGGCCGCTGCAACACCGCTGCGTCAAACGGTACGGCATCGGCAGCGTGATAACACGCCCGCCGGGCCAGATCGAATCGCGCGACATCCCCCAGATACCCCAAGTGTGCCAACGGCGTGAACGCCTCCAGAAACGCAGGGAAATCTGCGCCGTAATGCATCATCAGAGGAGACGAAGGTGGGTGCTGGCGTACAAACAGCGGTGCAAGGCTGTCAAAATTCTCGGGCCCGACGAGTGCGCGCACAGTCGGAAAGGCAAGCTTCATCGCTTCCGTCAATGAGACGACCACATTGTTTCGATATACGTCATAACGGCGTCCGGCCGGTGCGCCGGTTGCGTCCTGCAAACCCTGTGGTGCAGGTGCCGCCGCATCCAGTAAAGCGGCGCGAAAACTGGATTGGTTGACGGACATCAACACGCCGGCGCAAGCGCGAGCGCTGTCGCCGCGCGCTCTGCTTCGGCGCGCAAGATAGGCCATTCAGGCACATCGGTGTCCCATTCCACCAGCACGGGTTTGGGGCCGCATCGCGCCAACGTATACTCAAGCAGGGCCCAGACAGGATCAACCACAGGCGCGCCGTGACTGTCGATCAACAAGGGCGCGCCATGATCGTCTGTAACCTCATCATGCCCGCCAACATGAATTTCGCCGACCGCATCCAGCGGATAGGCATCGATATACGCTTGCGGACTGACACCGAGATTGACGGAAGAGACGAAGACGTTGTTCACGTCCAGCAACAGGCCACAGCCCGTCCTTTGCACGAGCGCGGCCAGAAAATCGGTTTCGGCGTAGGTGCTTTCGGCGAAAGCGAGATAGCTTGACGGGTTTTCGAGCAGCATTTGGCGGCCCAGCGTATCCTGCACTTGCGCAATGTGATCGCCAACGCGGGCCAACGTCGTGTCTGTATAGGGTAGGGGCAACAGATCGTTCAGAAACTCTGCGCCATGGGTGGACCACGCCAGATGCTCGGAAAAACTGCCGGGGTTCGCCCGCTCCAGCAGCTTGCGCAGGCGCGCCAGATGGGCAGTGTCTAGCGGGTTTTCGCCGCCGATGGACAGCCCGACACCATGTACCGACAGCGCGAAACGTTCGGACAGCGCACGCAACTGCGCATGGGGGCGGCCACCATCGCCCATATAGTTTTCGGCGTGAATTTCAACCCATTCGACAGGGCCGGGTGTTTCCAGTAGTTCGGCGAAGTGCTGCGGCTTGTATCCCACGCCAACCGCGTTCGGCAACTGTTGGGAGGGGATGGATTGATCATACATTTCAGCGCCCTCCGGTGTTCAACGCGGTGGTAAAAGCCCCGCCCTTGGGCAGGGCTTTGTCAGGTGGCTTATGCTGGCAGGTCGCGGTCAAGCGCTTCCAGTGATCCACTGCGCGCTGTGCCATCTGCCATTTCTGGCAACTCGATCTCGGTGCAGGTGCCCGCGTCAACGAGCGTCCATGCGTTGCCCTGGTAATCCGTGACAGATGTGCCCGCGCATGTGGTTCCCGGACCCGCAGCGCAATCGTTGTCACCCGCCAGCGATACGCCATAGCATTTCTCTTTCGAGGCTGCTTGCGCTGTGGTGGTGGCACCTGTCACGGATGCGGCGACGACGCCTGCAATGGCGAGGGTTTTCAGTGTTGTGGACATCAAGTATCTCCCTGTTTTGAAGTCACGTAAATTTTGTAACTTCAATTTAAGCAGGACAGGCCGCGTAAATCTACTCACGAGGCAGTGTGTCACGGCACCGTCAGCGGTTTCGCCGGAATGTGAGATGAAATGCCGTCAATTCGGGCTCTTCTGGGCTGTTTTGTAACAAAAAGGGGGCATGAAGCCCCCCGATGATGTCATTTGTTACAATAGATCGGGCGGCGTTGCCTCGATCTTGAGGGCGGCTGTAACATCGTCCAGCGCCTGTACCGATGTCTGTTTTTCACCCAAGCGGCGCACGGAAACGGTGCGATCTTCGACCTCACGCGCGCCGACAGCCAGAATGACAGGCACCTTGCCGACAGAGTGTTCGCGCACTTTATAGTTGATCTTTTCGTTGCGAACGTCCGCCTCCGCGCGCACGCCAGCGGCGTTCAACTGCGCCACCACCTCTGCCACATATTCATCGGAATCAGATGTGATTGACGCCACAACCACCTGGCGCGGGGCCAGCCAGAACGGCAGTTTTCCCGCGTGTTCCTCGATCAGGATACCGATGAACCGCTCGAACGAGCCAAGTGTCGCGCGGTGCAGCATCACGGGGCGGTGTTTGCCACCGTCCGCGCCGACATATGTGCTGTCGAGACGCTCTGGCATCACAAAATCCACCTGATGCGTGCCACACTGCCAGTCACGGCCAATGGCATCCGTCAGGACAAACTCCAGCTTGGGGCCATAGAATGCGCCCTCACCGGGGTTGATCTCCGGTTCGATCCCCGCCTTGCGGGTGGCTGACAATAACGCGGCCTCTGCTTTGTCCCAGACTTCGTCCGAGCCCGAGCGCGTTTCCGGACGGTCGGAAAACTTTACTTTGAAATTGTCGAACCCGAGGTCTTTGTAAATGGCGGAGAGGAATTCGATGTAGGTGAGGGTTTCTTCCTCGATCTGGTCCTCGCGGCAGAAGATATGCCCGTCATCCTGGGTAAATCCGCGCACCCGCATAATGCCGTGCAGCGCGCCCGATGGTTCATAGCGGTTGCAGGACCCGAATTCGGCCATGCGCAAGGGCAGATCGCGATAGCTTTTCATGCCGGTGTTGAAAATCTGCACGTGGCAGGGGCAGTTCATGGGTTTCAGCGCGTTCACGGTTTTTTCGCGCGCGTGTTCCTCGTCCACTTCGACGATAAACATGTTTTCCTGATATTTTTCCCAGTGTCCCGATGCTTCCCACAGTTTGCGGTCAACGACTTGCGGTGTGTTCACCTCAACGTAGCCGCCCGCGCGCTGTTTACGGCGCATGTAGTCTTGCAACTGCGTATAGATCAGCCAGCCGTTGGGGTGCCAGAACACCTGACCGGGTGCTTCTTCCTGCATGTGGAACAGGTCCATCTCGCGGCCCAGCTTGCGGTGATCACGCTTTGCCGCTTCCTCCAGCATGTTGAGATGCGCGCGCAGCTTTTCCTTGCCGGTAAACGCCACGCCATAGATGCGCTGCAACATCGCGCGCTTGCTGTCGCCGCGCCAGTATGCGCCCGCAATGCTCATCAGTTTGAACGCGTCACCGGGCAACTGGCCTGTGTGTTGAAGATGCGGACCACGGCACAAATCCTGCCAGTCGCCATGCCAATACATGCGCAGCGGCTCAACACCGGGGATGCTTTCGATCAACTCGACTTTGTAGGGTTCTTTTAGGTCTTCGTAATGTTTGATCGCGCGCGCGCGGTCCCAGACCTCGGTGCGGACCGGATCACGGGTGTTGATGATTTCTTTCATCTTCTTTTCGATTGCGCCCAGATCTTCGGGCGTGAACGGCTCGGCGCGGTCAAAGTCATAATACCAGCCGTCCTTGATGACGGGGCCGATGGTGACCTTTGTGTCAGGCCAGATCTCCTGAACCGCGCGGGCCATAACGTGCGCGAAATCGTGGCGCACCAGCTCGTTTGCCTGATCCTCGTCGGCCATGGTGTGAATGGCGATGTCGGCGTCGGCATTGATCGGCCATGCCAGATCAAAATGCTGGCCGTTCACGGTGGCGCTGATCGCCTTCTTGCCAAGGGATTTCGAGATGTCGGCAGCGACTTCGCCCGCAGTGATACCTGCGTCGTAGTGCCGTGCATTGCCATCAGGAAGGGTAAGTGCGATCTGGGCCATTTTGGGCCTCCTCGTCGGTTTGGCGCCTACGAGACGCCCGGTTGCGGGTTCAATGGGGGCTATTTGGCCGTACCCGTCGCTTGCGTCAAGGGGGTGTGCACCTTTCGCGTGCCTGCCACACGGATCGTGTTAATTCTATCAACGAAGCCATTGCGCGCTTGTATTAGTGTTCTGGATGCCGGACGCGCAGCATGGTTGAATACAAGCAGCGCTTGCGGCACAATCGACGGATCATAGAAAGGCCATCAAATGTCCAAATACAATCGCAACTTCGAGCTGACCCTCGCTGACATTGATATGATCGAAGCAGCGCTGAACGTGGTGAAGCGTGATCTGTCGCTGGGGCGCGAGGGATCGCGTGCTTTGCTGCCGCCGTCGGCTGACAACAATCACACAGCGGAGATTGACGAACTGTTGGGCCGCTTGCACAACCAAAAAATATTCTACCGTCCCAGCAACGTGCCCTACGTCAGCGGCTGAACCATCTCTTTTTTCTGCGACTGCTCGGGCTGGCATTGTGTGTGATGCCCCATAAACCACACCCAAAACTGCGCCGCATTTACCATCACCTAAAAACCGGAGGTCACCATGGCAGAGCCATCGTATCTGGAAACCGCGCAAGGGCGCCGCATTGCCTATCATCTGACGCCGGGCGAGGGGCCGTGTGTGGTTTTTCTCGGTGGTCTGAAATCTGATATGGAGGGCACAAAGGCGGTGCATCTGGAAGATTGGGCCATTGCCAAGGGGCGCGCCTTTCTGCGGCTGGACTATTCCGGCCACGGTCAATCTTCGGGCAGCTTCGAAGAAGGCTGCATCGGGGACTGGCACGTCGATACGCTCGCCGCTGTTGATGCGCTGACAGAGGGGCCGATTGTGCCTGTCGGCTCGTCCATGGGGGGCTGGCAAGCGCTGTTGCTGGCGCGCGCGCGCCCCGAGCGGTTGGCCGGAATGGTCACCATTGCCGCAGCGCCCGATTTCACCGAAGAAGGCTGGTGGGCAGGCTTTGACGCCACTCAAAAGGCGCAACTGGAAGCGCAGGGGCGTGTTGAACTGCCTTCGGATTATATGGAACCATATGTCGTAACCAAGCGCATGATAGAGGACGGGCGCGCGCATCTGGTGCTGCGCGATCCGCTGGAACTGCCGTTTGCGGTGCGAATGCTGCAAGGAACTGCCGACACAGCGGTCAGCGTGGCCACGGCCACGCGTTTGCTGGAGCATGCCAGCAGCCCCGACATGCAACTGCTATTGGTGAAAGATGCCGATCACCGGTTTTCGGACGGTCCATGCCTTGGCCTGATCGAACAGGCAGTCGAAGACATACTGCGCGCCTGAACTGGAACGGGCTTTGCAGGCAACAATGACACAGGGCAGGGAACCTACCATTATGGAACAGCGGATCAGCCTGATCACACTTGGCGTACACGACCTGGATCGCATCACTACCTTCTACGAAACGCTCGGCTGGACGCGGGTTGAGTCGCAGGACGGAGTTGTTGCATTTGATCTGATCGGCCAGACGCTTGGCCTCTATCCGTTGGAAAAGCTGGCCGAAGACATTGGTGTGGCGGTTCAAACGCTGGGGCGGGGTGCGGCAACACTTGGCTACAATGTGCGCACCAAGGAAGAGGTTGCACCGCTGCTGGAACGAGCCAAAGCAGCTGGCGGCAAGATACTGCGTCCTGCTTCCGATGTCTTTTGGGGTGGGCATGTCGGCTATTTTGCTGATCCCGAAGGCACAATCTGGGAGGTGACGCACAATCCGTATTCGCCCCTGGCACCCGATGGCAGCTTTCGCTGGAACGGCCACTGATGCGCAAGCCACGCAGCATGTGGAGCCTTGAGACTTTCGGGCGGGTGCGCCTGTCCAGACATTTCTACATGCGGGATTTCCTGATGAGCGAGATCAGCGCGTTTCACGGGGTTCCAAATATTCCCGATAATCCCGATCTGGCCATCAAACACGGCACCTGCCTCTGCAAAGACCTGCTGGACCCGCTTGAAGAAACCTTTGGCCGCGTTGCTATCCGGTCGGGCTACCGCTCGGCGGCGCTGAATACATATGGCAACGAAAACAATCTGAACTGTGCGCGCAGTGACAACCCGGTCGAATGTCATATCTGGGATAGGGCAGAGCGCCCCATTGCTGGCACATCGCTGATTGTCCCGTGGTTTGCTGACCAATACGCGCGGGGGCGCGACTGGCGTGATCTGGCGTGGTGGATACATGACCATCTGCCCTATTCGGAAATGTGGTTCTTTCCCAAGCTGGCGGCATTCAATCTTGTATGGCGGCCAGAACCGCAGCGCACCATCAGCAGCTACATCGCGCCGCGTGGCATGTTACTGCGCGCTGGCGCGGACCCTGTTGAAAACCGTGCAGTCCGCGCGGCCCGATACGCGGATTTCCCCCCATTGCAGGGCATTGCATACCCCTGAGGGCTTGCACCTGCGCGCCCGGCACGGCATTGCTGGGCAAGAGCGTAACCGGAGTGAGACACCATGAAGGAACCACTGGTTCTGTTACCGGGTATGATGTGCGATGCGCGATTGTTCGGGCCGCAAATTGCCGAATTATCGCGCGATATCGCTGTCATGGTCGCACCCGTGACCGCAGGGGAAAGGATCGAGGAGATAGCCTCGACTTTGCTGGACGTTCTGCCAAAGCGGTTTGCGCTGGCGGGCTTGTCGATGGGCGGCGTGGTAGCGATGGAGGTTTTGCGCCGCGCGCCCGACCGCGTGACGCGCATTGCGCTGATGGATACGCATCCGCTGGCCGAAACCCCGGTGATCGCAGCCAACCGCGAGCCGCAGATCGTCAAGGTCCGCTCGGGGCGCCTGATGGAGGTGATGCGCGATGAAATCAAGCCTGCCTACCTCGCTCCCGGTCCCTACCGCAACGAGGTGATCGACCTTGTGATGGACATGGCGCAAACCCTCGGGCCCGAGATATTCATCCGTCAGTCGCGCGCGATGCAACGGCGTAAGGACCAGCAAGCAACGCTGCGCCGCTGCAAAGTGCCTGCCTTGGTGCTGTGCGGCGCGCATGATGCGCTATATCCTGTCAAACGCCATGAATTCATGGCGGAATTGATCCCCTACGCCAAATTGTGTGTGCTAGAGGGGGCTGGCCATCTGCCCACGCTTGAACAGCCAGACGAAACAACCTTAGCGCTGCGTGAATGGCTGACACAACCCTACGTCTTGCAATAACGTTTACTGTTAGAATTTGTGGAGAAGGGGCGTTCCGGTAAAGGAACCGGTCGCGCCGCAGCATTAAGCAGGTGTCAGTTTTTGCTGCTAAACGGAAGATCCCGATGTACCCCCGCCGCGCCACAACGGCGCGACAGGGGGGTATTAGCGAATTCTCAGGATTTCTTTTTGTTGCCGTTTGTCTTTTTGCCAGATGATTTCTGGACAGCGGCAATCCGGTCGGCATTCTCTTTATCAACAGCCGCTTTGGCCGCCGCTACCTTCGCTTCTGCGTCCTTGGCGGCAGCAATTTTGGCTGCGGTGATTTTGTCTTCAGCTTCCTTATACGCTGCAATCTTGGCAGCAGCGCTTTTCTCCGCGGCTTCCTTGTCTGCGGCGATTTTTGCCTCGGCAAACTTCTCGGCTGCGTCCTTGTCTGCCGCGATCTGCGCATCGGCACCGCGATCGGCCGCATCGCGGTAGGCTGAAATCTTTGCCGCCTCTTCTTTATCGTCCGCGACGGCCACGCCTGCTTTCAGCTTTGCCTGTTGCTTGCGGCGGAAACCGGGAGGGGTGGCTTTTTCATGATCGTCAATAAAATCCAGAACCAGCGGGCGGATATTGTCGCGCCAGCTTTTGCCGGCAAAAATACCGTAGTGGCCCGCACCGTCCTCGACGTGACTTGCCTTTTTGTCGTCAGGAAGACCGGTACACAGGTCAAGCGCGGCAATGCACTGTCCGGGTGCCGAAATATCGTCTTTGGTGCCCTCAACGGTGATAACGGCCACGGTTGTGATTTTGCCGATATCCACTTTCTTACCTTCGATGGTAAATTCGTTCTTTGCCACTTCACCGTTTTTGAAGATGCGGTCGACCGTGGACAGATAGAACTCAGCCGGCATATCCATCACTGACAGATACTCGTCGTAGAACTTGTTGTGCTTGTCAAATTCATGCGCTTCGCCTTTGGCGACACGCTGTATCTGGGTCATGAACGCGTCTTTGTGGTTGTCGAGATTCATCGAGATGAATGAATTCAACTGCAACAAACCTGGATAAACCTTGCGACCGACACCGTTGTATTTGAAGCCGACGTTCTGGATCATGAACTCTTCCAACTGCCCCATAGAAACAGCATGGCCAAAGTCGGTAACTTCGGTCGGGGCGGCGCTCGGATCAACTGGGCCACCGATCAGGGTCAGCGAGCTTGGCTGTGCCTTGGGATCTTCTTCGGCCAGATAGGCGGTGGCAACCAGCGCAAGCGGCGCGGGTTGGCACACGGCAATTACATGCGTGTCAGGCCCGAGGTGGCGCATGTAGTCCACCAGATGCAGGGTATAATCCTCAATATCGAATTTACCTGCGCTGACGGGGATATCACGGGCATTGTGCCAGTCGGTAATGTAAAGCTCGCATTCAGGCAGCAGGCTGATCACGGTTGAACGCAGCAGCGTCGCATAGTGGCCCGACATCGGTGCCACCAGCAGAACCTTGCGGCGTTTCTGGGTGCGGCCCTGAACGCGGAAATGCAGCAGATCGCCAAATGCGCCTTTGATTTCTATTTCTTCGTATACCAGACGGTCGGTCCCGTCCGCGCCCACGAACGGGGGAATGTTCCAGTCAGGCTTTGTAGCCATCCGGCTGAACGAGCGTTCGGTAACTTCGCCCCATGCACCGATCCATTGCAACGCAGGGTTGGGAAAGATAGAAAGAGCAGGATAGGCCGCCATCGCCTTTGCGGAAGCGCCGAGCCATTCGTTTGTGTTTCGTATTGTTTCCATAATGTCGTATGATGCCATTTGGCGCATAGCGAAGCTCCTGATCTATTACCCAATTTCATGGGGGGGTCATCTTCGCCGCGCGCCTCGGATGGGGCGGCTGGCCGAAAATGCTGCAGGTGCGAACATAGGATGGAATCGTTAAGATGACAACAGAATCTACAGAGAATGGTGAACCAACTGCGGCTTCTATGGCACGGATGACCGAAAACTTGAGTAAACTGGACGCTCTACGCGAGCGTTTGACCCATGTCATTGCAAATCGTCACACGCATCAGGCAGCCCTTGATGCCCCGAATCAAGAGCTGTTTACCAAAGCTGCACAAGCGTACATGCAGGAGGCGGTGACCAATCCTGCAAAGCTGATTGAACATCAAATGGCGTTCTGGACCAAATCTGTCACCCATTTTGTCGAAGCACAGCAGGCGTTGGCCAAAGGCACACTTTCCGCGCCGGAAGACCGCACCGCCAAAGACCGCCGTTTTACCAACCCGATGTGGGAACAACACCCCTATTTCAACTTCGTGAAGCAGCAATATTTTCTGAACGCCGAGGCAATAACACAAGCAGTTGAAAGCGTGCAGGACATGGAGCCGCGTGAAAAGCAGCGGCTGGCATATTTCTCCCGGCAGATCATCGACATGATGAGCCCGACAAATTTTCTCGCCACCAACCCCGATGCGCTGCAACGTGCAGTCGATACCGAAGGCGAAAGCCTGATTAAGGGTCTGGAAAATCTTATTTCGGATCTGGAGGCCAATAACGGCGAATTGATTGTGCGCCTTGCCGACGAGGATGCATTTGAACTTGGCGGCAATATCGCCACCAGTCCGGGAAAAGTAGTGTTCCGTAACAAGATGTTCGAATTGATCCAGTACACCCCGACCACCGAAAAGGTGCACGCCACGCCGCTGGTCGTTTTCCCGCCGTGGATCAACAAATACTATATCCTTGATTTGAAGGAACAGAACTCGCTTGTGAAATGGGTGCTGGATCAGGGCTACACCCTGTTTATGGTATCCTGGGTGAACCCCGATCCCAGCTACCGCGATGTTGGCATGGCTGATTACGTCGAGGACGGCTATCTGGAAGCGTTCCGCGAGGTGAAAGCGATCACCGGCGAAAAAGAGATTAACGTCATCGGCTACTGTATCGCTGGCACCACGCTGGCGCTGACGCTGTCGCTGATGAAGCAGCGCGGAGATACATCCGTAAAGTCCGCAACCTTCTTTACTGCCCTCACCGATTTTTCCGATCAGGGAGAGTTCCAGCCGTTCTTGACAGATGATTTCATCGACGGGATTGCGGCAGAGACAGAGGACAAGGGCATACTGCCCTCTATTGTGATGGCGCGTACGTTCTCCTTTCTGCGTTCCAACGATCTGGTCTACGGACCTGCGGTGAAAAGCTATATGATGGGGGAAACACCGCCAGCGTTCGATCTGCTGTACTGGAACGGCGACGGGGCCAACCTGCCTGCCAGAATGGCAATGGAATACCTGCGCGGGCTGTGTCAGGGCAACCAGCTTGCCGATGGCGGGTACGAATTGGGCGGTCACCGTCTGGTGCTGGATGATGTCGATGTGCCGCTATGTGCTGTTGCCTGCGAAACCGATCACATCGCACCATGGAAAGATTGCTATCGCGGTGTGCAGATGATGGGCAGCAAGAACAAGAAATTCATTATGACCCAGTCAGGCCACATCGCCGGCATCGTCAACCCGCCCAGCAAAGGCAAGTACGGCCACTATACCAACCCCGACATGTCTCTGGATCATACAGACTGGCAGGAGGGCGCGAAATTTACCGAAGGATCATGGTGGCCCACGTGGGAAAAATGGCTGACCGAACGTTCGGGAGAGATGATTCCCGCCCGAAAACCCGGAGATAACGGACAGGAAATTTTAGCCGATGCACCCGGCCCCTACGTTGCCGTTAAGGCAAGAGGCTGATTTCTCAGTCGTATTTGACGCTAGGGAACCCATATTGCTGCAGTGCAGAAAATACTTGCAATGCCGCGCTGCAGCATCTATATGTTTTGCAGACGCAGCGACTTGGATCACTCAAGGAACTGCAGTGAAATTCAATGGGGCGCTTTTGCCCTGATGATGCAAACAAAGGATGATACCAATGGCTAACGCAACAACACCAGACATGACAAAAATGCTCAAAGACATGATGGGTGCATTCCCTGTGGACACAGCGTCCATGGAAGCATCTTTCAAGACATCCGCAACGCTGAACGAAAAACTGTCCGGCGTAGCGCTGTCAGCAGTTGAGAAATCCACCGAGATTTCTTCCAAGTGGACAAAAGACACAGTTGCAAAACTGGCAGAAATGTCAAAAGCAAAGTCCGAGCCAGCTGACTACGCAAAAGCAATGACAGACTTCGCAACTGTATATTCGGAAGCCGCTTCCGAGCACATGGCAGCATTTGCCGAAGTTGCGAAAAAAGTTCAGATGGAAACTGTTGAGCTGATGATGGCCGCAGGTAAAGACCTGTCCAACGAAGCGACTGCCGCAATGACCAAAGCGTCCAGCGACGTTCAGGCCGCTGCGAAAAAAGCGACAACAAAATAAGTCTGGTTTCCAGACATTCCCTTCATCTTGAATGAAGCGGAGAGAGGAAGGGTGGGCTGCTTGCAGCTCGCCCTTTCTTTTTGCGCGTGTGGGGGCTAAGCTGCGGTGCAGCACAGTTCGTGGAGGAACTCACGTGGCAGAGACGGGAAAACCCCTTCTGATCAAGAGATACGCCAGCCGGCGGCTCTATAATACAGAAACAAGCGATTACGTTACGCTTGAAGATATCGCGGGTTTCATCCGTGACGGTCGTGAAGTCCAGATTATTGACCTGAAAACGGGTGATGACCTGACGCGCCAATACCTGCTTCAAATCATTGCAGAACATGAAAGCCGCGGAGAATCGGTGCTTCCGGTTGACGTGCTCAACGATCTTGTGCGCAGCTATATGACCGGAAAGGTCAGTGTTGTGCCAGAGTTCTTGAAGCAGTCGTTTGCGATGCTGCGTGACGGTCAAAGCAAGGTTATGGAGAATATGACTTCGCTGAACCCGCTCGCCAAGATGCCCGGATTTGAGGCGATGCAAGCGCAGCAGGAAGCGTTTATGAAAGCGATGACAGGCACTTGGCCTGCTGGCGGCAGCACGACCGAGCCAAAAAACTCTTCTGCTGAAAGCGAAGAGGATCTGGCGGCGATCAAGCGGCAGTTGGCCGAATTGCAGGAAAAGCTGTCAAAGCTGAAATAAAAGAAAACCGGCGGCAAAAATTGAAGTGATACAAGGCGGGGTTATGCCCGCCTTTTTTCGTCAAAAAGGGCTCGGTCCTTGCACAGTCTAAAGGCCTAATCTGTCGCGCAATGCATACCAACTCATCGCGAGCACCAGCAGCGGAGAGCGCATTGCCGGACCGCCAGGGAACGGCGTATTGGGCAGAGCCGCCAATGTGTCGAACCCGTCTGCATCACCCTGCACCGCACGTGCCATCAACTGCCCTGCGTGTGTGGCGGTGCCCACGCCATGCCCCGAATAGCCCGAAGCGGAGAGGATGTTTTTGCCAACCCGCGCAACGTAGGGCAGGCGTTTCATCGTAATCCCAAGAGTGCCACCCCAAGCGTAATCGATTTTCACATCGCTGAGGTGGGGAAACACAACCGACATCGGTTTGCGCACCTTCGCGGCAATGTCAGCGGGAAAACGGTAGCCATAACTTTCCCCACCGCCGAACAGCAGCCTGCCATCATGGCTCAACCGGAAATAGTTCACCACAAAGCGGCTGTCGGCCACGGCAACATCGCGCGGCAGAACATCTGCGATCCGCTCTCCCAATGGCTCCGTTGCGATGATGAAATTGTTGATGGGCATCACCCGCGCGGCGACTTTTCGGTTCAGGCCGCCCAGATACCCGTTGCAGGCAAGGATCACATGATCGGCCACCACATGCCCTGCGTCAGTGCGCACCGTGGCGTGGGTACCCTCATCTATGTGATGCACGGCGCTGCGTTCGTAAATGCGTACACCTGCCACATCAGCTGCCTGTGCAAGCCCCAGCGCGTAGTTAAGAGGATGCAGATGCGCTGCACCCATGTCCAGCACACCGCCGCGATAATCCGGCGAGGGGCATACGGACTGCAGCGCGGTATGGTCAAGCGTTTCGATTTCACCGTAGTTGTATTTACGCGCAAGGTGCTCGGCGTAGCCATGCAGGTGCCTAACCTCGCTTCCGGTCGACCCTGTCCATGCCACGCCCGGTTTCAGGTGACACTCTATCCGGTGTTTGCCGATCAACGACTTGACCAACTCTTTGGCATCCTCTGCCAGATTCCACAGTTTCGCCGCTTCCGGATCACCCAACAGCCGCTCAAGGTCGTCCTGCTCCATCCGTTGACCTGATCCCAACTGTCCGCCATTGCGCCCAGACGCGCCAAAGCCCACGCGCTGCGCATCCAGCAGCACCACGTCGCGGCCAGCCTGTGCCAGATGCAACGCGGCTGACAGCCCCGTGTAACCCGCGCCAATGACGCAGACATCCGCCTTGTGCGCGCCTTTCAGCGGGGCGCGCGGCGTTTGCGGGGTTGCCGTGGCTGCATACCAGCTGGGGGGGTAAGCGCCGCGTTTGTCGTTTGCGTAAAGCAGGTTCATCGGGAAAAATCAGACGTTAAGCAACAGGTGTTCACGCTCCCAAGGGGAGATGACCTGCAGGAATTCATCGTATTCGGCGTATTTGACTATGCTGTAAACGCGCGCAAATTCGGGGCCAAGAACCTCGTGCAGGGCGGTTGCCTCGTCAAATACCTGTAGCGCCTCGCCCATGGTGCGGGGGATGTCACCATCACCTGAATAGGCGTCACCTTTGAATTCGGCCAGCGGCAGTTTGCCTTCTTTCAATCCCAGATATCCGCAGGCCAGCGAAGCGGCGATGCCCAGATAGGGGTTGCAATCCATACCGGCCAGACGGTTTTCGACACGCCGCGCTGTTGGGCTGGACAGTGGAACACGGATGCCGGTTGTACGGTTGTCACGACCCCATTCCAGATTGATCGGGGCAGCGTGATCTTTCACATAGCGCCGGTAGCTGTTCACATAAGGTGCGATCACCGCCAGTGCCGAGGGCATGTGGTTCTGCAAACCCGCGATGAAATGCATGAAAGCATCTGTCTCGGCACCCTGCGCATCGGAAAAAATGTTCTTGCCTGTCTTCGCATCCAGAATTGAGTGATGGATGTGCATCGCCGAACCCGGCTCATCTGCGATGGGCTTGGCCATAAACGTAGCATAACATTCGTGACGCATTGCCGCTTCGCGGATCAGGCGTTTGAAATAAAACACCTCGTCCGCCAGCTTGACCGGATCACCGTGGATCAGGTTGATCTCCAACTGTCCCGCGCCGCCTTCCTGCGTGATGCCGTCGATTTCAAATCCCTGCGCCTCGGCGAAATCATAGATGTCGTCGATCACCGGCCCGAATTCGTCAACAGCTGTCATCGAATAGGCCTGACGCGCGGCCGCCGGACGGCCTGAACGGCCCATCATTGGTTTAATCTCTTGCGCGGGGTCCAGATTGCGCGCTGTCAGGAAAAATTCCATTTCTGGCGCTACGATAGGTTCCCAGCCCTCGGCGCGGTACAGATCGACAACGCGTTTTAACACGTTGCGCGGGCTGAACTCGACCACGTTTCCATCGCGGTCATAGGCGTCATGAATCACTTGCAGCGTCCAGTCCGCGGTCCACGGTGCGGCGGTGGCAGTCGACATATCGGGGCGCAGGACCATATCTTTTTCGGTAAAACCGTCTTCGCCAGCGGCCTCGCCCCATTCACCTGTGATGGTCTGGAAAAAGATGCTGTCGGGCAGGTGAAAGCTGTCTTGTTTGGCAAACTTCGAGGCTGGCACCGCCTTGCCGCGCGCAATTCCGGGAAGATCGGGAATAATGCATTCCACCTCATCCAGCCGGCGGTTTTTCAAGTAATCGGTCGCTGCCTTTGGCAGGTTTTTCTTCCAGTCGGCCATCACGCTCTCGCTTTGCTTTTGAAGAATTGCGCCATCTGTGTGGCGATATTTGCACTGTCGACAGGCAGGGATAGTGTTGTCGTCGCTGCCTCAAGATGGGCATCGGGCACCACACCTTTGCCACGGGTGCGGATCAGCCCGTCAATAAATTCCGGCGAAAATTCGGGGTGGGGCTGAATGGTCCAGATCGTATCGTCATAGGCCAGCATCGCATATTTGCAAAAATCCGATTGCCCTATCACCCGCGCGCCTTCGGGCAGCACGGTCACCTGATCCTGATGCCAGGCGTTCAGCGCAACGGGCTGACCGTCGAGCATGTAATTGACGCGCCCGACAGACCATCCGCCTTTGAACTTCTCAACCTTGCCGCCCATTGCCTGCGCGATAATCTGATGGCCGAAACAGACGCCCACCAACGGTTTGCCCGCCGCGTGGATCTCACGGATCAAGTCTTCCAGTGGCGGAATCCATGCATGATCTTCGTAGGCACCATGTTTGGAGCCTGTAATCAACCAGCCATCCGCGTCCTGCACGCCTTCGGGAAATTCACCGTCCACGACAGAAAATGTCTGGAAGGTGAAACCGTGGCCCGCAAGAAGACGCTCGAACATGGTGTCGTAGTTGCCAAGCTTGTCAATCAGCTCTTCGGGGGAATGGCCTGTGCGCAATATGCCTATTTTCATGGTTACACCGTATCCAGATAAATTTCGACCTGCTCGGCGCGGCTCAGTTCCTTCATGTAATGAAGCTCCTGACGTTTTGTCAGCACCAGATTCTGCACCAGCTCGGGGGCAAAAATGCGCGCAACGGCGGGGTCTTTTTCAAACGCATCAATGGCAGTTTCCCATGTATGCGGAATTTGTGGCAGATCGGCTGCATAGGCGTTTCCGGTGATCGGTTTCGGCGGGTCCAGCCCGTCTTCGATCCCGTTGATCGCCGCACCAAGGACCGCTGCGAGCATCAGATAGGGGTTCACATCGCCGCCCGATACGCGGTGTTCAATCCTCCGCGCTGCGGTGGAACCAGACGGAATCCGGATCGCCGAGGTGCGGTTTTCATAGGCCCAGCTGACGCCTGTGGGCGCATGGCTACCCGGCACCATGCGATCGAAACTGTTGGCATGGGGCGCAAATATTAGCGCGGAACCCGCCATTGCCTGCAAACAGCCGGCAACCGCGTGGCGCATGATGTCTGTGCCTTCGGGACCGCCGTTGTCAAAGACGTTTTTGCCGTCTGCATCCAGAACCGAAAAATGGGTGTGCAGCCCAGAACCTGCATAATCCTTGTAGGGTTTTGCCATAAAGCTGGCGGCAAACCCGTGACGCCGCGCCAATCCGCGTACCAGCATTTTGAACAGCCACGCATCATCCGCGGCGCGCAGTGCATCATCGCAGTGCATCATGTTGATTTCGAACTGCCCTAAACCCGCTTCCGAAATGGCGGTATCTGCGGGAATATCCATTTCCTCACAGGCGTCATACAGATCGGTGAAGAACTGGTCGAATTGATCGAGCGCCCGGATACTCAGGGTTTCTGCCCCCTTGCGTCGCTTGCCTGAAATTTCGGACGGCGGGATTTGCAGTTTGCGGCCACTGTCGTCGATCAGGAAAAACTCAAGCTCGACCGCGCAGACGGGGGTCAGGCCGCGTGCCTTGAACCGGTCAAGCACGGCGCGCAACGCATGGCGCGGATCACCCGCATAGGGCCGGCCGTCCTCGTGAAACATCCAGATCGGCAGTAGGGCGCTAGGCGCATCCAGCCACGGCATTGGCATAAATCCCCGCTCTGTCGGTTTTAGCACCCCGTCGCGGTCGCCGCTGTCAAACACCAGCGGGCTGTCGTCGATGTCTTCGCCCCAGATGTCCAGATTGAGAACAGAGAACGGAAAGCGCGTACCGTCTTGCGTGATTTTGTCGGCAAAACGTGTGGGGATACGTTTGCCGCGCGGAACACCGTTCAGATCGGCGGCCGCCACTCTGATGGTGCGAACGGAGGGATTTTTACGAAGCCAGTTGTGCATAAGTCACCAATTTGGTGCGCTGGCACATATCGGTTCACACCACGTGTGCCGCCGAAAGCCTGCGGCCAGCGCCGCGGGATTTGATCAAATTATTTCTACTACCGTATGAGATTGAGGCGCAAGCGCATTTTTTGTCTGACCTCTTGTGGCAGGTGGCGGTTCAGCCTGCGATTAACAAGACCGTAGGCCGCAATCACTGCCAATGTCAGCAAAATAAAATACCCCGCAAGGATAGGGTAGGGGATGAAGGGATTGAAAGTCTTGTCTGCAAAGTAGCTGGCGTAATAGAGCGCATCGCCGCGTTGCTGCCATGCTGGAAAACTGGAGATATAAACCAGCGTAGTTGCATGGAACAGAAAGATTGCCTCATTAGTATAGGCGGGCCACGCAAGACGCATCATGGTAGGCCAGATCACCCGTTTGAAACGGCTCCAGCCGCTGAGGCCATAGGCATCCGCCGCCTCTACATCGCCTTTCGGTATGGATTGAAGTGCGCCATAGAAAATCTCGGCGGAGTAGGCCGAGGTGTTGCAGATCAGAACGAGCAATGCACCCAGCCAAGCGGCGGTAAACGGGTTAAAGAAATCAAACTGGGATTTCAGGCTGAGGAAGACGAAGTAGGCAAAGAAGAACTGGATAAACAAAGGTGAGCCGCGGAAGATGAATATGAACCATTCCGAGGGTTTGCGTATCAAAGCACGGCTGCTTGCCTTGCCCATGGCAAGGGCAGTGGCGCAAAAAAAGCCGATGATCAGGGCAGTCAGGCCGAAATAGATATTCCAGATCATTCCTGAACCGATCAGCGTGAATTGCTCGCACAATGTAAAGTTCTCGCGCGGAAGCAGACGTTCGCCAATGCCGATTGCGCGCAAGCCATAGTCCTGAATTGTCTGCAGACAGCTCACGCCATTTTCCTTTGTGCTTCACCGCCGGTTGTGGCCTGACCACGCGTCAGACGCCGCATCATCCGCGCAAGTGCAAGTTCGGAGACATAGGTGAAGCCGAGGTAGAATACCAACAGCGCCATAAAATACCACATCCGCCAGTCGGGGTGGGGGTAATCCGTAAATCGGGGCGTTTTGGATCCGCCCAACTCGCGCGCCCAATAGACAATATCTTCGACGCCGAGCAGGAACAGCAGCGGGGTTGCCTTGATCAGGACCATCCACAGATTGCCCAGTCCCGGAAGGGCATACACCCACATCTGCGGGACCAGTACGCGCCAGAAGGTCTGGCGCTGGGACATGCCGTAGGCTTGGGCTGTTTCGATCTGTGCATGGGGGACGGCGCGCATGGCGCCAAATAAAACATTGGCGGCAAATGCGCCGAATACAATCGCAAAGGTGATAACCGCCAGACCGAAGCCGTATGTTTCATGTACCCATTGCGGAGAGTTTCCGAGTGGCATTTTGGCAGCCTGACAGACGATGAAATCATTGCCCTGACGGATCGGCATATCCCAATCAGGACAGAGGGCCTTGTGGCGTAGGTATTCGATGCCTTGGTCCAGCGCGATGACGAAAAACAGGAAGAATGCGATATCGGGCACGCCGCGCACAAGGGCGATATAGGTCTTGCCGAGCCAGCGCAGCGGAGCGATCCGCGAGCGCGCGGCAGAAGCACCACCAAACCCGAACGCGAGCGCAACAGGCGCTGTAATGGCGAGCAATGTCAAAACAGTAAGCACCGACCAATAGAGGTTCATGTGCTTTCCCGTTGTCAGGTAGCAGCTGAGCCATTTCAGGCCCTCGATCTGTGAGGGGTCGGCGCAATAACTGAAGATGGGATCGCTCGCTTGGGGGAAGGGGGGTGGGTGTTAGATTGTCGGGACGTGTTTACTGCAAAATCGAAGGGAGGCACGGCGCCCCCCTTCGAGTCGTTATTAGAACTTTGCCGCAGTTGGCAGGTACTTTTCGATCATCGCGTTCAGCGAGCCGTCCGCTTTCATGGACTGGATGGCTTTGTTGAATGTTTCGCGCAGATCGCCGTCGCTTTCGCGGATGCCAAGACCGATGCCGCCGCCGAGCAGAATGTCCTCGCCCATCAGAGAAAGGTCGGCTTCGGCTTCTGCGATTGGCTCAAGGAAGGCCTTGTCGGCCAGAACCGCATCGGCTTCGCCGTTTTTGACAGCAGCTACAGTTTCTTCTGGCGTTGCAAATTCAACCAGTGTCGCACCATCCATCGAGGCAACGTGGCTGGCCTGAATTGTGCCGGTCTGTGCGGCGATGATTGCGCCGGACAGATCGACGCCCTCCATGGCGAGGAAGGAGGACGGATCGGGCTGGGTGTAGGGATCGGAGAAATCGATCACTTCGTCACGCTCGTCCGTGATGGACATGCCGGCGATGATCACATCGTAGTTGCCCGACACGAGGTTGGGGATAATGCTATCCCACTCGTTTGTGACCCATTCGCACTTCAGTTCTGCACGCAGGCAGAGCTCGTCACCGACTTCGCGTTCGAAACCGGCGACCTCGCCGTTGTCGTCAAGGAAATTGTAGGGGGGGTAGCCGCCTTCGGTACCCAGACGGATTGTTTTGGCGTGGCTGTCGGCCATCGCCATTCCGGCAGTGAGTGCAAGGGCGCTGACGCCGAGGATTAGGTTTTTCATGTGGTTTCTCCCAAGGTTTACCATTTAAGGTTTATGTGGCGTGGGTTGCAGACAGGAACCCACGCAGTCGTTCCGATTTTGGCGCGCCGAACAGGGTTTCGGGCACGCCTTTTTCTTCGATCAGGCCCTGATGCAGGAATACGACAGTGTCCGACACATCGGCGGCCAGTTTCATATCATGGGTGACGATCATCATCGTGCGCCCTTCGGTGGCAAGATCTTTGATGACCTTGATTACTTCCTGTTCCAGTTCGGGATCAAGCGCCGATGTCGGCTCGTCGAAAAGCAGCGCTTCCGGCTCCATACACAGGGCGCGCGCAATTGCGGCCCGCTGTTGCTGGCCGCCGGACAGCTGCGCAGGGTACACATCACATTTGTCACCAATGCCGACCTTGTCCAGATAGGCGCGCGCAGCGCTTTCCACTTCTGCGCGGTCGCGGCCCAGCACGGTCAGCGGCGCTTCCATTACATTTTGCAGGATGCTCATGTGCGCCCAGAGGTTGAACTGCTGGAACACCATGGACAGGTTGGTGCGGATGCGCAGCACCTGTTTGGCATCCGACGGGCGGCGCGCATGGCCGCTTCCGCGCCAGCTGACCGGTTCACCTTTGAACAAAACCTCGCCCTGTTGACTATTTTCGAGCAGGTTTGCACAGCGCAGCAGCGTCGATTTACCCGAGCCGGACGACCCGATGAGCGAGATCACGTGACCTTTCGGCGCGGCGATGCTGACGCCCTTCAACACTTCCAAAGCGCCGTAAGCTTTGTGCAGGTCGCGGATTTCAATAACAGGGATTTCTGACGTCACGTGTTGGCCATTTTTGCAGTTGCGAAGAACATATGATGCGAGAATCGGATCATATGCAACGTTGAATAGGCAAACAGACGGTTTGCTTCCTTTGCGTTAGCTTGGAGTCAGCCCTCGACGCGCTTGCGGGCTTGTGCGCTGTCCATATCTGTCACGCCCAGCAGATTGGCCACCAAACGCAATAGCGCGTCCTCTTCCTTGGCGCGCGCGCCGTCTGCCAGCACGACTTCCCACAACGCTTCTACCACGGCAAGGCGGTCATCGTAGGCAACAGTATCTTTGATAGAACGGGTGAAACGCACCGTGTCCGGTGCCTCGGCTTCCAGTGTCTCGGCGTCTGCAAGCAGGGCATCACGGGCAGCGTCATCCAGCGCATAGCGGTTGCTGATGATGCTCTGGATACGGCTGCGTTCGGCCGGGCTATACTCGTTATCCGAGCGCGCGACCCGTACCAAAAGGGCGGTGAGGGCCAGACGTGCATCGGTGTCGGGCAGCGGGGCGGGGGCCGGATCGGTCAGCCGTTTTAGAAAATCTGCAAACATGAGGTTCTACCTAGGGGACGGGGGCGCGTTTACAACTTGCCTAATGCGTTTTTTCGTGCGGCGGCGATGTCCGCATCGCTGAGGCCGAGCGCGGTTTCAATGGCAAGCAGCTGCATTTCTTCGTCGGCATCGCGGCGACCATCTGCCATGGCGACTGCCCACATCGCATCTGCCAGCGCTTTGCGTTCGGCGTAATCCACCTCGTCACGCAGAATCTTGGTGAACTCCGGTGTTCCAGGTGCATGACGTTCCAACGCCTCGCATTCAGCGCGCAATTTGGCGGCGTCCAGCGGCTTCAGATCAAATGTCGCTGACAGGACGCGATCGATCTGCGCCACTTCGGCGGCGAGATACTGGCGGTTGGCAAGTGCCACGCGCACCAAAAGCGCGCCAAGCGCAAGCTGCGCATTGGGCTGGGGAAGTGGTTCGGGTGTGCGCACGCGGCGCGGAAAAAGAAGTTCTAGCATAGGTGTAATATTATCCCCGATCAGAGATTTTGCCAACGGGCTTCAGGCGTCGTAGCCTTCGACGATGATCAGGCTACCATCAGCCACTGTCATGCGGATGTCTTTGGCGTTCTGGTATCCGGCGCTCTCGTAGCATGCCACCGCTTCGGCGTAGCTTGGAAATTCGATCACAACCGTTCGAGCGTGGGCTGTGCCTTCGCGCACCTGTTGGGTGCCGCCGCGCACAAGAAATTTTGCACCATATTCCGCAAAGGGTTTGGCATTTGCCGCGCGATATTTTTCATACACTTGCGCATCGCGAACATCCATATTCCCGATCCAGTAACCTTTTTTCGACATTTCCGGTTTCTCCCTTCTGATGTTGTCAGAGCAGCTTGGCATAGCGCGCGCCAAGGCGTCTGGCCTCCTCCGCCAATCCGTAAGGCGGGTTTAACACGAACATGCCGGAGCCTACCATACCGTGTCCCGGGCGGGCAGGCGCAAACCGGACCTCGTGGCGCAGCGCGTCTTTGTGCTGCGCACTCAGCGCCTCCAGCATTGGTCCGTGCGCGCCGCTTTTCAGGATCGGATACCACAGCGCGATAATACCGACATTCCATGCGCGGTGCAGCTTGGCGATGTGGCGAAATATATCATCATAGTCGGATTTGATCTCGTAGCTGGGATCGATCAGTAACAGTCCGCGCCGCGGCGTCGGCGGGCACAGCGCAAAGGCCATCTCGAACCCGTCGCGCAGATGGCATTTCGCCCCTGTCGGTGACATCGCCAACTCAAGCGCGGCATGTTCTGCGGGGTGAAGCTCGGCAAGGTGGATTTTATCTGAGGGGCGCAGCAGATGGGATGCGATTAGCGGTGATCCGGGGTAGGCGTTGGGGCCATCCTCGGCGCTGACGCGCTCCAAAACCTGCGTATAGGGGTGTTCAGGCCCGAACCAGCCGCGCGTACGGGCAATGCCAGCTGCAGCCTCTCCTGTCTTGCGCGCTTCTTCCGCGTCCAGATCATACAGCGCACGGCCTGCATGTGTCTCAAGGTAGGTAAGCGGCTTATCCTTGCGTGTAAGATAGGCGAGCATCCACGACAGCAGGCTGTGCTTGTGAACGTCTGCAAGGTTTCCCGCATGATAGATGTGTTGGTAACTGAGCATAGCAGCGGTGTAGCGGATAGCGCCACATGCGCAATGTCAAATCAGCGCTGTCGCGGTTCAATTGGCAGCTTGAACTATGCGCAATCGACACTTTCACCGGCGCAGCCCTGCCGCTTGAATTAAGGAAATTTGAACTTATCAATAAGATAGGTCATATTAGATAACATAAGAACAAAATAATCGAGTGGTTTTCCAAAATGAATGTCGCACTTCATGCGGTCTGGGACGCGTTCCTGCGCCCGCTGCTACAGCGTCCCAAGAAATTGCAGGTTGCTGCCCTGTGTCGTCGCGGAAGCGGGGCGGAGCGTGAATATCTGCTTATTACAAGCCGCGATACCGGTCGCTGGATCATTCCTAAAGGCTGGCCGATCCGTGGCCTTAATTCGAACGAAACTGCGCTTCAGGAGGCGTGGGAAGAGGCCGGCGTAAAGAACAGTTGTGCCTCCAGCGCACCGGTCGGACGTTATACCTACAACAAGCGGCGCGCCTCCGGACTGGAAGTTCCTGTGGAAACGCTGGTCTATTCTGTCGATGTGCGCGATCTGGCCGCCGAATTTCCCGAAGCGGGAGAGCGTAAACGCAAATGGGTCAAGGCGAGCGATGCTGCCAAAATGGTGAACGAGCCGGAACTAAAGACAATTTTTCACAACTGCGCAAAAAATGCGGGCGGTGCCGATTTGCCAGGTTGATTTCTGGCAAAACACAGCGATAAGTCTTCGCCCAACGGGGGACTGTATCACATGACAGAACAACAAGGCGATCCACGCCATCTAGAAACGCTGGATCGCGATCTAGCGCGTTATTCCACTCTTGAACTCGCTACCAGCTACGTGTCTCGGCCTATGGTCGGGCCGGGGATCGGGCTGGTATTCATCCTGATGGCGGGTCTGGCAGCAATGCTGTTCTTCGGGCAAACCAGCAATTCTTTGATTGTAGTTATCGCGGCCTGTCTGGGTGCGTATATGGCGCTAAATATTGGCGCCAATGATGTAGCCAATAACATGGGGCCTGCGGTCGGTGCGAACGCACTGTCGATGGGGGGGGCCATCGCCATCGCCGTGGTGTTTGAAAGCGCGGGCGCACTGCTTGCGGGGGGGGATGTTGTATCCACCATCGCGAAAGGCATCATCGCGCCCGAAAGTATCGGCACCAGTTCGATCTTTATCTGGGCAATGATGGCGGCCCTGTTGTCGGCAGCGTTATGGGTCAACCTTGCCACGTGGGTGGGCGCACCGGTTTCGACCACACACTCCGTGGTTGGTGGCGTTATGGGCGCGGGAATTGCAGCAGCGGGGTTTGCAGCAGTCAACTGGCCCACAATGGCAGGCATTGCGGCAAGCTGGGTGATTTCGCCGCTGCTGGGCGGTTTGATTGCCGCAATGTTTTTGTGGCTGATCAAGTCCCGTATCATCTACCGCGATGACAAAATTGCAGCCGCACGTGTCTGGGTGCCTATTCTCGTAGGGATTATGGCGGGCACATTCTCGGCCTATCTGGCGCTGAAAGGGCTAAAGAAGGTTATCAAGATTGATATGCCAACGGCATTGTTGATCGGCGCAGCACTGGGGGCGCTGGTCTGGGTCGTGATGATACCTGTGATCCGCAAGCAATCCGAAGGTTTGGAAAACCGAAACAAGTCACTGAAAGTGCTGTTCGGTATTCCGCTTGTTGTCTCAGCGGCATTGCTCAGCTTTGCACACGGCGCAAATGACGTTGCAAATGCGGTTGCACCACTGGCGGCTATTGTTCAGGCGTCGCAGTCTGACAATTTTTCAGACGCGGTTAGCATCCCTTTTTGGGTGATGGTGATCGGTGCGTTCGGGATATCTTTCGGCCTGTTTTTGTTCGGACCAAAACTGATCCGTATGGTGGGCGGCCAGATTACCAAGTTAAATCCGATGCGGGCTTATTGTGTAGCGCTGTCTGCGGCGCTTACCGTTATTATCGCCAGTTGGCTGGGTCTGCCCGTCAGTTCGACACATATCGCGGTGGGTGGCGTGTTTGGTGTGGGGTTCTTCCGTGAATGGGATGCAGAACGCCGGATCAACAAGCAACGCCTCGAAATGCCCGATCGCCCTGTTTACGCCCCGGAGGAGCGGCGCCGACGTAAGCTGGTACGCCGTTCGCATTTCCTGACAATTCTGGCGGCGTGGGTGATCACGGTGCCTGCCGCGGCGCTTTTGTCCGGGACAATCTTTGTGCTGATCAATCTGGCAGTCGGTTAACGATAAACCGGTGCGGCGCCCCTTTTCAGGGGTGCCGCATCATACCAGACGCGACATATCCTTGGCTGCTTTTACGAATCCTTCAAACAGCGGATGCGGTTTGAACGGTTTTGATTTCAATTCGGGATGGAACTGCACCCCGATAAACCACGGATGATCCGCCCACTCGACGATTTCGGGCAGCTTGCCATCGGGTGACATGCCTGAAAACACCAGACCGACTTCTTCCAGCTTATCACGGTAGGCAATATCGACTTCGTAGCGATGGCGATGGCGCTCGTCGATCTTGGTAGTGCCGTAAATCTCGGCAACTTTCGAGCCTTCCTTCAACGTGGCGTTATATGCGCCCAGGCGCATCGTGCCACCCTTGTCGTCGCCAATCTTGCGCTCGACCTTGTGATTGCCCTGCACCCATTCCTTGAGGTGATAAACAACAGGTTCAAACCGCTTCTTTCCGGCGGATTCGTGGTCAAACTCTTCCGATCCGGCAGTGGCAAGTCCGGCCACATTGCGCGCCGCCTCGATCACAGCCATTTGCATGCCCAGACAGATGCCGAGGTACGGGACCTTGTGTTCGCGCGCATATTGCGCTGCCTTGATTTTGCCTTCGGTGCCGCGTTCGCCGAACCCGCCCGGAACAAGTATCGCGTGATAGCCTTCCAATTGCCGAGCTACATCGTCGGATTTGTCAAAAATCTCTGCATCGACCCATTCAACCTTCACGCGCACACGGTTGGCCATGCCGCCATGTGTCAACGCTTCGGCGATGGATTTATAGGCATCGCCCAACTGGGTGTATTTGCCCACAATGGCAACCTTCACTTCGCCTTCGGGGTTATGGATGCGGTCATAAACGTCGTGCCAGACAGTCAGATCGGGGCGCGGCGCGGGGGAGATATCGAACGCATCCAGAACCGCCTGATCCAATCCTTGGGCATGGTACGCCAGAGGTGCCTCGTAAATTGATTTCAGATCATAGGCCGCGACAACCGCTTCTTTACGCACATTACAGAACAGGGCGATCTTTTCCCGCTCTTTTTCGGGGATCGGATGTTCGGAGCGGCAGACAAGGATATCAGGCGCGATGCCGATGCTCTGCAATTCCTTGACCGAGTGTTGTGTGGGCTTTGTTTTCAACTCGCCACTGGCGGCAAGATAGGGCAACAGCGTCAGATGCATAAAGATGCACTGGCCGCGCGGCTTGTCGTGGCTGAACTGACGGATCGCCTCGAAAAACGGCAGGCCTTCGATATCGCCGACAGTACCGCCGATCTCGCACAGCATAAAATCGACTTCGTCTTCGTCAACGGCAAGGAAATCCTTGATCTCGTTTGTGACATGCGGAATCACCTGAATGGTTTTGCCCAGATAATCGCCGCGCCGCTCTTTCTCCAGCACGGTGGAATAGATGCGCCCCGACGAAACGGAATCGGTCTTGCGCGCAGAGACGCCGGTAAAACGTTCGTAATGGCCCAGATCCAGATCGGTTTCGGCGCCGTCATCGGTGACAAACACCTCGCCATGTTCAAACGGGCTCATCGTGCCGGGATCGACGTTGAGATAGGGATCAAGCTTGCGCAGCCGAACAGAGTATCCGCGTGCCTGTAGCAATGCGCCCAAAGCTGCCGATGCAAGCCCCTTGCCCAGAGAAGATACAACACCGCCGGTGATGAAAATATAGCGTGCCATTTGAAGATTCTCCCGTGCGCGTGTCAGCGTTTTTTAATCAATCAGGGCCTGTTTGAAGGCCCCCGAAAGCGGCGCAAAACCTGCACCATCACGGGGTTTCCTTCTAACAGGATTCGGATAGCCAAGGCAAGGCGATGGCCGCAACATGATGTTGCGTAAAGTCACGATGCCTCAACTTGTTGAGTTTCGTAGCTTAATCGACAGTTGGCACCAGTGGCGCGTTGTCACCTTCAGCAGGCGGCAGCAGATCGTTGACGTCAGGTGTGGTGACCCCGTCATTCTGATTCAACGCTGGCGGCGACGCCGACAGACGATCCAGTACCGAAACACCGGCAGATTTTTGCGCCGATACAATTGTAAGAGTGATGGAAGTCACCACAAACGCAGCACCCAATATCCATGTGACCTTGCTCATCGCAGTTGCTGGCGGGCGACCGGAGTTTGCACCACCGCCACCAATGCCAAGACCGCCCCCTTCGGAGCGTTGCAGCAGCACAACGCCGATCAGACCAAGCGCAAGAAGGAGGTGGACGATCAGGATGACGTTTTCATTTATCATGGGGTGCAGACTGCTCTTTTAAGGGTCGGTTTCAGGGTATCTAGGCATATTTGACTATGGGGGCAAGGGAGGATGCGCGCGCCGGTCATGCGCAGGGTCGCAGACAGGCTGATAATTGCAAGGCGGGACCTGTATAACATCCGTCACGTGATCACGTCGGACGGCGTTGTTGAGACCTAAGTGGCCTCAATACACCCCGCCCACCGTCCCGTGTTCAGGCATCGACATCATCCACGTCGGCTTGGCCGGACAGGCTGCGCCGCACGATGCTCCAGCTGAGGCCGATTGCCAGAACAAAACTAAGCACGGCGAGGCCAAGCCAAACATTCATGCTGGGGTCTTTTAGACGTAACACACCGAGATCATAGAGGACCCAGATACCCGCACCAACCACAGCCAGCACCAGAACCATTCCCAGACCGCCGATGCTGCGTAAAGTGGCGCGCAAATAGATGATATAGCCGATCAACAGGAGCAGGCCGGTAAGTACGGCAATAGATACATTCATTCCACCGTAGCTGCGGACCCACTGAACATAATTGTACTCTGTCGGGTTGAACGTGGTAGCGAGCAATAAAAATGCGAAGACCCAACGCAGCAAAAAGCCCATAATGTGTCGTCCTTTGCCTAATCCGGCTGCAATATCGATGGGCTGAAAAGAAAAGTCTATGCCTACAGCGCAGTTTCCGGTTCCCAGCACCCGCGCGGGCAGCTATACGGACGCGGGTTTGGATTGCGCATACGGCGTGTCTGCCACTGCTTTGGAAGGAATATCATGGCCAATGTTGTTGTCGTAGGTGCCCAGTGGGGCGACGAAGGTAAGGGCAAGATCGTAGACTGGTTGTCTGAACGTGCTGATGTGATCGCACGTTTTCAGGGCGGCCATAACGCGGGCCATACACTGGTCATTGATGGCGAGGTGTTTAAACTGTCGCTGTTGCCTTCGGGCATTGTGCGTGGTGGCAAGCTGTCAGTCATCGGCAACGGCGTCGTTCTGGACCCCTGGCACCTGAAGAAAGAAATTGAAGGCCTGCGCGGGCAGGGGGTAACGATCACGCCCGAAACGCTGATGATCGCGGAAAACACGCCGCTGATCCTGCCAATTCATGGCGAGTTGGACCGCGCGCGCGAAGAACAGACATCGGTTGCCAAAATCGGCACCACGGGGCGCGGTATCGGCCCTGCGTACGAGGACAAGGTGGGCCGCCGCTCGGTTCGGGTGGCTGATCTGGCCGATGACGCCACGCTGGAATTGCGTGTTGACCGCGCGCTGGTACACCATGACGCGCTGCGCCGAGGTCTTGGACTGGAACCTGTGGACCGTGCCCGACTGCTGGCCGATCTGCGCGAGATCGCGCCTTCGGTTCTGGAATACGCCGCGCCGGTTTGGAAGATCTTAAACGAAAAGCGCCGCGCGGGGAAGCGTATCCTGTTTGAAGGGGCGCAGGGCGCGTTGCTGGACATCGATTTCGGAACATATCCGTTTGTAACGTCATCCAACGTCATTGCAGGGCAGGCGGCAACGGGTACCGGCATCGGCCCCGGATCAATTGATTTTGTTCTGGGTATCGTCAAGGCCTATACCACCCGCGTTGGCGAAGGGCCGTTTCCGGCCGAGCTGAACGATGCGGACGGCCAGCGTCTGGGTGAGCGGGGCCATGAATTTGGCACTGTCACCGGTCGCAAGCGCCGCTGTGGCTGGTTCGATGCCGTGCTGGTGCGCCAGACATGCGCGACATCGGGTGTGAACGGTATTTCGTTTACCAAGCTTGACGTGCTGGACGGATTCGAGACGCTAAAAATCTGCGTGGCCTATGAATTGGATGGCAAGCGGCTGGACTATTTGCCCACCGCCGCAGACCAGCAAGCGCGCTGTACGCCGATCTACGAAGAGATGCCGGGCTGGTCGCAATCAACCGAAGGGGCGCGGTCTTGGGCTGATCTACCTGCGGAAGCGATCAAATACGTGCGCCGTGTCGAGGAACTGATCGAATGTCCGGTTGCATTGTTGTCTACGTCACCCGAGCGTGAGGACACCATTCTGGTTACCGACCCCTTCGCGGATTAAGTGTCACAGTTGAAAACGCGGCGGCGCGGGCCAGTTTCCAGTCTGCACCGCCCCTGAACCGGAAGGAAACTGTTATGGCAATGAGCTATAAATCCCGCCGCCGCTGGTCGCTGTTTGTGCTGCTTATTGCTCTGCCGGTATATATCGTCGCGATGATCTATGTGATCTCGCTGTTCAACCGACCGCCTTTCTGGCTGGAACTGATCATCTACGTGGGCTCCGGTGTGATTTGGGCGTTTCCGCTGAAGGCTGTATTCAAAGGTGTGGGACAGGCTGATCCCGATGCACCGCAGGACCCGCCTGCATGAAGGCAGCGATTCCAGTCCTGCGCAGTTTTGATGAAGCGGTGACAAAGGCGTTCTATCTGGACTTTTTGGGCTTCGAGGTCGTGTTCGAACATCGATTTTCGCCAGACGCCCCTTTGTATCTGGGTGTGCGTCAAGGCGGGTGTGAAATCCATCTATCCGAACATTTCGGTGATGGGACTCCTGGCACAGTTTTGCGGATCGAGGTTGAGGAGGTGGCAGCGCTGTGCGCATCCTTGATCGGCAAACATTACAAACATGCCAAACCTGATTGGCAACGCCAACCTTGGGGCTGGGACGAAATGTGCATTGCCGATCCGTCAGGTAACAAGCTGATTTTTGCCTCGCCAAATGATGCAAAGTGAAAAGGCGGACTATAAGGCACGCCTTCATTAATCTCACGGTGTTGTGTGTTCAGCCCACGGCGCGTGCGTCCGGTTTGAAACCGATCTGGTCAGACGCCTGAAAACGGCCACCTTTCAGTTTCTCGATCTTGCCTTCACGCAGCAGCTTGCCGAAAGACCGCAGGCCGTCTTCGCGGGTAAAGTTCTCTTTCTCTACCTGACGGACTTTCGTCATCAGTTGCGGGCGCGAAAACTGCTCGTGTCCCTCAACAAACGAAAGATAGGCGGCTGCCGCTTCCAGTAGGTCGGGCAACTTGCTTGCACCTGCATCGGCAGCAAAATCGGCAAAACTGGAGGACTCATCAACAGGCTGGCGGGCAGGCGGAGTCACCACCGCGGCAACGCGACGGGGACGAACGGGGGCGGCGCTGCGAGAGTCAGCCACGTCAATTCGCTGTTCCGCAACCAGCTTTAGCGGTGCTGGGCGCTGCTCTGCCGGACGCTGGGTGCGTGCGGCGCTGGAAACAGGGCGGCGTGGGCGTACAACGCTGGCCAAATCATCGCGATAGGGCTCATCACTTTCTTCCTGATCAACACTTCCGCCAACAGCCTCGTCTGCTTTTTTGGCAGCAACGGCGGCGCGCAGATGGGCAAAGGCATCGCGGCGCGTTGCGCCTTCGGGTTCATCCATCTGGCTGGCGGTTTCTTCCATCAGGCGCGACAGATCCTCGTCCGCATCGCGGCGGATTGTCGGGCGCGGCGCCTCTTCTTCAGCGGTGTCTTCGACATCGGCGTCGTTTTCATCATCGGCAAGCACAGCTTCTTCAAGCGCTTCTGCCGGTTCATCGGTGTTGGCCTTCTCGGCGGCCATATCTGCTTCCAATGCCGCCAACTCACGGGCGAGATCCGCTTCGGCTTCTTCGCTTAGTGTCGAACGGCGCGCCAGTGGCGCTTTGCGCAACGGCTGGGCGGCCGCTTGCTCTTCGGGCGCGTCATCTTCATCGTCTTCGTATTCTTCCAGCTGACCCGACTGGATTGCTGCCTCCAGCGTCGCGCGCTTTACCTTGAGAACGCGGGTACGCGGCGCGGCGGGTTTCGAAGCGGCCTGCGGTTCAGCTGTGGCTTCGGCATGGTCGTCGGCGCCGTCCAGTTCCGCATCAAGCTCTTCTTCTCCCTCAAAGAGGTTCTCATCCTCTACTTCGTCAAGGTCATCGTCATCTTGCGCTGCCACAAGACTGTCCATGGCTGACAGGATGTTGTCGTCCATTTCGTCATCCGCATCGAGGTCGGCGGTGTCGTCATAGGCCACCATTGCATCGGAAAGATCTTCATCGTCCTCCCGCTCAAGTCGGTTGAGGATTGCAGTGATATCATCATCTTCGCTTTCGATACCATCATCCAGATCGTCGTCCTGATCTGCCGCCAGTTCTGTTTCGTCGTCGGCGTCCAGCGCGTCTTCGAGATCGCGTAGGGTGTCTGCAATAATGCCGGTTTTTTCTGCGCCAAATTCGGCTTCGTCGGTATCGGCTTCCGCTTCGATCTTGGCGGCAACTTCGCCTGTGGTGTCCTCTGCTAAAGGTCCAGCGGATGCAGCATCAGCGTGCTGGTCTTCGGAATAATCCGGCGCGGCAGATCCATCGGATTGCTGCGAGACAACTGCGCGAATGCGCTTCAATTTGTCTGCAATGCTGTCTGCTTTCACACGCTCCTGAACAGGATCGGCCTCTGCTTCGATTTCTACAGGCTCGTTTTCGTCATCTGTGCTGTCAACAACGGTCGCTGCGCTTTCAGCAAAGAATGCTTCAACTTCGGCATCAGGCAGGCTGGGAACGATGTCTTGCTCCGGGTCGTCTTCGGTGTGTTCGGCTGCAACGGTGTCCAGCTCATCTTCGTCGGTTACTGTTGCGGATGATTCGAACGCGTCGTCTTGCTGTTCTTTCTCGCTGTTCGTTTGTACAGCTTCAGGCGCGTCATCCTGTGTCGGCTCGGCAGGGGCAATACCTTCGGCTGCGGCGCGCTCTTCGCTTTTGGCTACAGCGGCTTCGGCAACGGCATCTGCCACGTCCTCCACCACATCCGAGGCCACAAGGGCGGCAGACTCTGGTGTGTTTTTGGCTGAAAGGACAATGCGACCATCATCTTCGCGCGCCTCAACATGGCGCGAAATCTCGCGCTGGGCGATTCGCGCCAGCATCTGGGCGTCCGGTTGTACCGGTTCGGCGCCAAAATACCTGTCATCGGCTGAAAGGTCGCGAAAATACTCTGCGATGGCTTTCATTGTGCCAAAAGAATCCTCGAATCCTTCAAGCGTACAAGAGAATGTACCATAGGATACGGTTAGAATTTTGTTATTGTTGATCATCGGATGCTCGTCCTCTGCGTCTTTGTGATGATCTGTTTACCACGATAGACAAGACCAAAGCGGCCCCAAACTGTGCCCATTCCGGTGTCATTTCGTGGCGACATTGTGGTCCTGTCACCGATTTGGCATGAGTGCCGTATGTCAAAAGCCATTATTCACAGTTCCGATCCCATCACACTTCTTGGTGGAGGTCACGCTACTGCACAGGACGTTGCAGAGGCGTTAAACATCGCACCGAAACTTGTTGCTGTGGACGGCGGGGTTGTCACGGCTCTCGCGGCGGGGATTGATCCCGTGGCCGTGATCGGAGACATGGACAGCGCCCCCCCAGAAGCACTCGTGAAAGTGCCGTTGGCGCGACAGCACCATATTAGTGAACAACAATATACCGATTTCGACAAGGCACTTCGTCATGTCGCAGCCCCTGTGGTAGTGGGGGCGGGATTTTGCGGTGGGCGTGTGGATCATCAGTTGGCAGCGTTCCATACGTTATTGGTTCACGCGGACCGCCCCTGTATCTTACAGGCAGAGCGTGAGGTGATCATGCTTGCGCCGCCTTATGTTGCGCTGGATATGCAGCCGGGTGAAACGGTTTCGCTGTTTCCGTTGGTGGCGGTGACAGGGCGCAGTAGCGGACTGGAATGGCCGATTGAGGGTCTGTCATTTGATCCGGCAGCGTTTATCGGAACGTCAAACAAGGCCACCGGCGCGGTCGAACTGTGGATGGATAAGCCCGGAATGCTGCTGATTGTGCCGCGCTGTTATCTCAGGCCGCTGGTGGCGCAGGTTGTGCAGGGCGGCGCGCGTTGGCCTGCTCGCGCACAATAACATAAACACCCGCGGCCACGGTCAGTGTAATGCCAACAGCGGCGAGGGTATCGGGAAATTCGGAAAACAGCCAGAAGCCGATAGCGGTGGCAACCGGAATTTCCAGATATTGCATCGGGGCAAGCGTGGCACTTGGGGCAAACCGCAATGACCATGTCATCAGCAGATGTGCCAACGTGCCCAACACACCAATCGCTGCCAGCAACTGCCACTCCAATGATGTGGGCCGGATCAGCGACAGCGGCTCCAGGCCTGCAAAAGTACCGATCGCGATGAGTGGCACCAGCAGCACCACCGCGATCACACCGCTGACAGCCTGAAGGGCAATCGGATCAACCTCTTTCGCGATCTGGCGTGTGGTCAACATGAACAGCGCAAAAATCAGCGCCACCGCGAGGGGCAGCAGCGCAACCCATCCCACGGCAAGGAAGTTGGGCTGTATCACCAGCATTGTTCCAACAAAGCCGACACCACAAGCAGCCAAACGGTGCGGGCCGACTTCTTCGTTCAGCACAAAGCGCCCCAGCAAAAGCATGATAAACGGCATCACAAATGCAATCGCCACAGCATCTGCCAGCGGTAGAAACATGAGAGAGGTGAACATAAATCCAATGCCGAGAATATGCAGAATGGTGCGCACCACCACCAAACGCCACGCGCGACGTGAAAACCGCCACCGAATTCCTGCGACCATCACCAGTGGCAGCAGCAATGCCGCCTGAACCGCAAACCGGACAAATATCAACTGTCCGAGCGGGACAGTGGGGCCGAGAATCTTTGCAATGGAATCGCCCAAAGGGGCAAGCACGCAAAATCCCAGCATAAGCAGGATACCAAGAACGGGACGATCAGCTGTCATACGTTAGGGGTAGGGGGTGGACATGGCGCTGGCAATACAAGATCTTCGCCGCAGCGGGTGGCAAAAACGGTCAGCGCGTCGCCCTCCTCTTGGCGAGGAGGTGTGCAATCAGCAGTTGGGCACGTTGACCGCCAGGCCGCCCAGCGAGGTTTCCTTGTATTTTTCGCTCATGTCGGCGCCTGTCTGGCGCATGGTTTCGATGCAGGCATCCAGCGGCACCAGATGCGTCCCGTCACCGCGCAGAGCGAGTGAGGCAGCCGATACAGCCTTGATCGCACCCAGCCCGTTCCGCTCGATACAGGGCACCTGCACAAGGCCGCGTACAGGATCGCATGTCATGCCTAGGTGATGCTCCAGCGCAATCTCCGCCGCGTTTTCCACCTGTTCGGGGCTGCCACCCATCACCGCACACAGGGCCCCGGCGGACATTGCAGCGGCCGAGCCGACTTCGGCCTGACATCCCGCTTCCGCACCCGAGATCGACGCGTTGAATTTCACCAGACCGCCAATCGCGGCGGCCGTGAGTAGAAAATCCTCGATATGGCTTTCCGATGCGCCGGGGACGTGATCGAGGTAGTAGCGCAGGGTTGCAGGCATGACGCCTGCCGCGCCGTTGGTCGGGGCGGTCACAACCTGACCACCGGCGGCGTTCTCCTCGTTCACGGCCATGGCATAAACGCTCATCCAGTCGTTGATGGTATGCGGGGCGGATTGGTTTGTGCCGCGTTCGGCCATCAACGCATCATGGATACCCTTGGCGCGGCGTTTTACATTCAGACCGCCGGGCAGAACGCCATCGGTTTCAAGACCGCGATTGATGCAGTCGTTCATCACCTGCCAAAGACGTTTGGTGCCGCGGGCAAGGTTGTCGGCCCCGCCGCGCGATTCCTCGTTGGTGCGCTTCATCGCCGCGATGGTCTTGCCCGACGCTTTCGCCATCTCCAGCATTTCGGCGGCGGATTTGAACGGAAAGGGCACTGGTGCGCCTTCCTCCGTGTCCTTGCCTGCTGCCAGTTCCTGTTCTGTCATCACAAAACCGCCCCCGATGGAATAATACACCTGCCGCAGAGTGATATCCCCTTGGGCGTCGGTGGCCATCAGGGTCATCCCGTTGGCGTGGCCCGACAGTGGAGTGTCATAGTCGAACACCAGATCGGTTTTCGGGTTGAACCGCAGGGGCGCAAGATCGGGCGCGTGGATCAGGTGGGTTTGCGTGATGTCTTTCAGGGCTTGCTCTGCCTGGTCGGCATCATAGCTTTCGGGGGTGAACCCCGCCAAACCCAGAATGGTCGCGCGGTCGGTCGCGTGGCCGATGCCCGTAAACGCGAGGCTGCCATGCAACGAGGCGCGTAAGCCTGCGAAATGAAAAGGCGAAGCGCGCATCTGGTCCAGAAACCGTGCCGCCGCCACCATCGGCCCCATCGTATGCGAGGAGGACGGGCCAATGCCCACTTTGAACATGTCGAAGACGGATAAAAACATCAGGTCGTACTCCCGCCGGGCGGATGGGTTAAACTGGCCCCAGCTATAACACTTGCCTGCTGCAATGACACGACAAACCGGAACAATCGCATCTCTTTCCCGACATCGCGGAACACTCCTCCTACCTCTATCGTTGATCCTTAAAGGCTACGAACAAAGGAGAAACCCAATGTCACGTTTTACAGATAGTAAGGTCGTCATCACCGGTGGGGCCGGTGCAATCGGCGTGCAGACCGCGCGGTCGTTCCTGAAAGAGGGGGCGCAGGTCGCCCTTGTCGATATGTCGGCGGATGATCTCGCGGACGCGGCAAAACAGCTTGAGGATGCCGGCACTGTTGCTACCTTTACGGCAGATGTGACCAAGGAAGCGGACGTGGAAGCCTATATGCGCGATGCCGCTGATAAACTGGGCGGCATCGACATCTTCATCAACAACGCGGGGATCGAGGGGAAAGTGGCCCCGATCATGGAACAAGCGGTCGAGAACTTCGACAATGTCATGGCTGTAAACGCGCGCGGTGTGTTCCTCGGACTGAAACACGCGATGCGCCAGATGAAGGACAAGGGCGGCGCGATCGTCAACATGTCGTCGGTGGCGGGGTTACAGGGCTCACCCGGTCTGGTGCCTTACATCACTTCCAAACATGCAGTGATCGGGCTGACAAAAACGGCAGCATTGGAGGGGGCAAAGTTCGGAATCCGTGTGAATTCGGTGCATCCGGCGCCGGTCGATTCCCGCATGATGCGTTCTATCGAGAGCGGTGTTGATCCGGATAATGCAGACGAGGTGCAAAAGCAGTATGCAGCAACCATTCCCCTAGGACGTTATGCCGAGACCGAGGATGTGGCGCATATGATCCTCTTCCTTGCCTCTAAAGAGGCATCTTATGTTACCGGTGCGCAGTACCTTGTGGATGGTGGCATGCTGGCGGGTTAGGCCGCCAGACCCGCGGCGCGGCAGACGCCGCAAACTGTTTTTGGGGCAACTGTCCGGATTTCGGGCGGTTGCCCCTCGCGTGTTGTGGCAAAAGCTTCTATGTCTCTTCCGAGAAATTGCATCGGAGTCGCCTCATGTCCTCAGATCTGTCGCCCATCGACAAAGCGAAATTTGTTGCCGCCAAACGCGCAGCCGAATTTGTAGAGGACGGCATGCGTGTCGGTCTTGGCACTGGCTCGACAGCTGCATGGCTCGTGCGCTGTCTGGGAGAGATGGTGCGCGACGAGGGGCTGAAAATTCGCGGTGTGCCTACCTCGACCCGCACTGCGCAACTGGCGCGCGAAGTGGGAATCGAAGTGATCTCGCTCGACGAGGCCAAATGGCTGGACCTTACAATTGACGGCGCCGACGAATTTGATGGGGAGCTGAACCTGATCAAAGGCGGCGGTGGCGCGCTGTTGCAGGAAAAGATCGTGGCGACAGCCAGCGACCAGATGATTGTCATCGCCGACATCGGCAAAGAGGTTGAACATCTCGGCACATTTCCTTTACCGATCGAGGTGATCCCCTTTGGTTGGCAAACCACGCAGGCGCTGGTGGAAGAAACGTTGATCTCGATGGATGTGTTGGGCCGCACCAGCACCTTACGCATGAACGGCGACCATCCGTTTGTGACCGACGAGGGAAACCATATCCTGGATCTTCATTTGGGCCGCATCGGCAACCCGCGCCAGTTGGCGCTGGTGATCAACCAGATGCCGGGCGTTGTGGAAAACGGCCTGTTCATCGATATCTGTGACGTTGTTGTGATCGGTCACGGGGATGGCAAAGTAACCGTGCGCGACATAAATCAGGGCACAACCGCCACCGAGCGGATTGATTTCGTCGAGAGTGACAACCTCTTTTCCGACCTGAGTGATTGAAAGGCCCGTCCATGAGCGATTTTGACTATGACCTGTTTGTAATTGGCGGTGGATCGGGCGGCGTGCGGGCCGCGCGTGTGGCGGCTGGCGAATACGGCGTGCGTGTCGCGCTGGCCGAAGAAGACCGCTATGGCGGTACATGTGTGATCCGTGGTTGCGTGCCCAAAAAGCTGATGGTCTTTGCCTCCGGGTATCGCGATACATTCGAAGACGCCCGCCAGTATGGCTGGGATTTGAACGATGGCCCTTTTGACTGGCACATATTCTCGGGCAAGATGCGCGCGGAACTTGACCGTCTTGAAGGGGTGTATCGCAACCTGCTGGATGGCTCTGGAGTGGATAAATTCGATGCCCGTGCAACGCTAAAGGATGCGCACACAGTTACGTTGTCCACGGGCGAAGAGAAGACGGCAAAGCATATTCTGATTGCAACTGGCGGTCGTCCTGTCCGGCCTGAAATGGATAATGCCGAACTGGGCATTGTGTCCGATGATATCTTCCACCTCGACAAATTACCGCGTTCGATGCTGATCGTCGGGGGCGGGTATATCGCCTGTGAATTTGCCTGCATCCTGCACGGTCTGGGCGTTGATGTGACGATGTATTATCGCGGCGGCCAAATCCTAAACGGCTTTGACGACGAAGCACGCGGGCTCATAGCAGAGCAGATGCGCGCGCGTGGCATCAGTATGCATTCCGGCGCAAGTGTGCTGGAGATGGAAGAACGCGAAGGCGGCATCTGGGTCAAATCCACGATGGGACAGGACAAGATTTTCGACAAGGTGTTCTTTGCAACCGGGCGGCGACCCAATTCCGATGACATGGGGCTTGGGGATATCGGCATCGAACTGGGGCGCAACGGCGCCATTCAGGTGAATGAATACAGCCAGACCGGCGTGCCGTCAGTTTATGCCATCGGGGATGTTACAGACCGCGTAAACCTGACGCCTGTTGCAATCCGTGAAGGCATGGCATTTGTCAAAACCGTCTTCGGCGGCGAGCCGACACCGGTTGATCATGAAATCATCGCATCAGCCGTGTTCACCCAGCCGGAAATGGGTACAGTCGGGATGAGCGAGGAGGAGGCGATGGCGCAAGAACCGATCGAAGTTTACGCGACTTCGTTCAAGGCGATGCAGACTGCGTTTGCAGGCCGTGATGATCGAGTGATGATGAAGCTGGTTGTTTCCAAGGAAAACCGCACTGTTCTGGGCTGTCATATCGTCGCACCTCAGGCGGGTGAAATGATCCAGCTTGCAGGTATTGCGGTGAAAATGGGCGCCACAAAAGAGCAATTTGACCAGACCTGCGCAGTGCATCCTACCATGGCCGAAGAACTGGTTACCATGCGCAAACCTGTGCGAACCTCCTGAGGATCGCGTGGCATGGCAAAACGCAAGCACGCGCGGCTTTGCGCAACTTGAAATATCCGCGCAAAGCCTTGAGTTTCGCGCATCTTGAAATAAACGTGTGAACACACAGTTTACATACCATACGACAAGCCTGCTCCGAAGGGGGCGACTTACAGAGGGAAATACATATGGCTGGCAATACGGGCGGTCCTTGGGGCGGCGGCGGCGGCAATCAAGGCGGCGGCAATGACGGCGGCAATCAGGGCGGCGGTAACCGTGGCAATCAGGGTGGCGGCAAAGGTGGCGGCGAAAAGCCCCCGATCCCCGAAATCGACGAGCTGGTCAAGAAAGGGCAGGAACAACTGCGCGTATTGATGGGCGGCGGTGGCCGCTCTAACGGGACTGGTGGCGGCACCGGTGGCAGCGGCGGCGGTGGTCCCGCACTGACACGCGGCACTGTTGGGATTGGCGTGCTGGTCGCGGCGGCCGCGTGGTTGTTTGCCTCCACCTACACGGTGCGTCCCGAACAACAATCGATCGAGCTGTTTCTCGGCAAGTTTTCCGGTATCGGCACCGAAGGTTTGAACTTTGCGCCTTGGCCGGTTGTGACCGCCGAAGTGTTCGACGTGACGACCAACCGCACCGAAACGCTGGGTGTTAGCCGTACACCGGGTGACAATGACGGCCTTATGCTGACGACCGATGAAAACATCGTCGACATTGATTTTCAGGTCGTCTGGAACATCAAGGACGCCCAGCAATTCAAATTCTCGTTGCGTGATCCCGAGGCCTCTGTTCGGGCCATCTCTGAATCGGCTATGCGTGAAATTATTGCACAGTCCGAACTTGCCCCGATCCTCAACCGTGACCGTGGTCTGGTGGAAGAGCAGGTCAAAGGCCTGATCCAGACAACTCTCGACAACCGCGAAACCGGCATCAACGTGCTGCGTGTCAACGTCAACAAGGTTGACCCGCCAAGCCGCACAGTGGTTGTGACCGATGCGTCCGGCGCCAGCGCGCAGGTATCTGTTGTGGATGCCTTCCGTGACGTTCAGGCCGCCGAGCAGGAGCGTGACCGTTTGGAGCGTCAGGCCGATGCTTATGCCAACCAGAAAACCGCCGAAGCGCGTGGTGAAAGCGCCAAGCTGCTGGAAGCGGCCGAAGGGTATCGCGCCCGTGAGGTAAACGGCGCAATCGGTGAAGCATCGCGTTTCGAAGCGGTTCTGACCGAGTATGCGGCAGCGCCCGAAGTTACGCGCAAACGCCTGTACATTGAAACGATGGAAAAAGTGTTCGGTCAGGTCGACAAGATAATCCTTGAAAACGGACAGGGTGAAGGCGCGCAAGGCGTGGTTCCCTATCTGCCACTGAACGAACTGCGCCGCAGCGGAGGGAACAACTGATGAACAAGACCAGCTTTCTGATCCCGATCGTCGCGATCCTTGGTGCGGCATTCCTGTCTACGATCTTTGTGGTGGACGAGCGTGAAAAAGCGCTGGTGCTGCGCTTTGGCCAAATCAAACAGGTCATTGTCGAGCCGGGTCTGGGGTTCAAGGTGCCGCTGATTGACGAGGTGGTCCGGTTCGAAGACCGCATCCTCTCGCTTGAAACACCCTTGATCGAAGTTACCCCCGCCGATGACCGCCGTCTGGAGATTGACGCATTCGTTCTCTACCGCATCGACGATGTTGTGCAGTTCCGCCAAGCGGTCGGGGCCGGCGGTCAGACCCGCGCTGCAAGCGACCTGAGCGGTATTCTGGAATCACAGATTCGCGCCGTATTGGGTTCGCAGGGTGTGACCTCTAACACGATCCTTTCGCCCGAACGCTCCGCACTGATGGATCAGATCCGCGTCCGCTCTGATGCGCGTGCAAATGCGCTGGGCCTCAAGGTTGTAGATGTGCGCCTGCGCCAGACAAACCTGCCTGAGCAGAACTTTGACGCGACCCTACAGCGTATGATCGCCGAGCGTGAGCGCGAAGCGACAGACGAGCGGGCGCGTGGCCGTGAAGCCGCCCAGCGTGTGACCGCCCTTGCGGATCGTACATTCGAAGAGATCATCTCCGAGGCCCGCCGCGATGCGCGGATCATCGAAGGTGAGGCAGATGCGGAGCGGAACCGTATCTTTGCAGAAGCCTACTCAAAAGATCCCGAATTCTTCGAATTTTACCGCTCTCTGGCCGCATACGAAGAATCCCTGAAGGGCAGCAATTCGACCATGGTTCTGTCGCCGGATAGTGAATTCTTCAACTATCTGCGCTCGGATCAGGGCTCACGCTCTGCGGAGGGCGAAAGGCCCTAAGGCTGTTTGCAAATAATCATTCAAAGGGGCCGCACATTTGTGTCGGCCCCTTTTTTGTGAACTATTAGAACTTGGTGTAGGTGCCACAACCCAAAAGCGGAAAGGTTCTATAGGTGATATCGCGCTGGAGTGTTGAAAACAGGCGCCTCAAACCCATGTTTCATATTGCGGTTGGTACAGTCACCATGCACTCTACCGGAAATGAAAGTCGCCCAGACGCGGGTATGATTTCGATCAGGAGACGATATATGCAGCCCAAAGCGGTCGCCAGAACACAAACACCTTCCTTTTCCCCAGTCTTGCGCGCAGCCCTGATCGGGCTGATGGCGCTGACGTTGGTGGTCCTGCAAACGGTAATGGCCCACGCCAAACCGGAAAGCCTCGCGCCACTTGCGGAAAAAATCAGCCCGTCTGTGGTGAATATTACGACCTCCACACTTGTTGAAGGGCGTACCGGCCCGCGCGGGATCGTGCCCGAAGGCTCACCGTTTGAGGATTTTTTCCGCGAGTTTCAGGACCGTAACAGAGGAGAAGACGACACACCCGCACCGCGGCGCTCTTCCGCGCTTGGGTCGGGGTTTGTGATTTCCGAAGACGGCTATGTTGTCACCAACAACCACGTGATTGAAGGCGCCGATGAAATCACAATCGAGTTTTTCTCGGGTAAGGAGCTGGTCGCCAAGGTGATCGGGACCGACCCGAACACCGACATTGCCCTTTTGAAAGTCGAAGCGGATGCGCCGCTGCCGTTTGTCAGCTTTGGTGACAGTGACAAGGCGCGCGTGGGCGATTGGGTGATCGCGATGGGCAACCCGCTAGGGCAGGGATTCTCCGTGTCGGCAGGTATCGTTAGCGCGCGCAATCGCGCGCTGTCGGGCACCTATGACGACTACATCCAGACTGACGCGGCGATCAACCGCGGCAACTCTGGCGGGCCGCTGTTCAATATGGATGGCGCGGTGATCGGCGTTAACACAGCAATCCTGTCGCCAAACGGCGGATCGATCGGCATCGGGTTTTCCATGGCGGCAAACGTGGTGACACGGGTTGTGGACCAATTGAAGGAATTCGGTGAAACACGCCGTGGTTGGCTGGGCGTGCGCATTCAGGACGTCACAGAAGACGTTGCGGATGCCATGGGGCTGGCCAAAGCGGCAGGCGCGCTGATCACGGATGTGCCCGATGGCCCTGCCAAAGAGGCTGGGTTGAAAACCGGTGACGTGATCCTGTCGTTTGACGGTGTTGATGTGGCAGACACCCGCGGTCTGGTCCGTCAGGTCGGGAACAGTGCTGTTGGTGCAACCGTGCGGGTTAAGGTGCTGCGCGAAGGCAAGAGCCAGACCATCGCGGTGGTGCTGGGACGGCGGGAGGATTCAACCTCGGCCAGCGCATCGGATGAGGAAAGCCAGCCGGATACACCGCAGTCACCGGAAGTGTCATCTTTGCTGGGGCTGACGGTAACGCCGCTGGATGATGACATGCGTCAGGAGCTCGGTGCGTCAAACGACATACAGGGCCTTGCGGTCACGAATGTCGAAGAAGGATCGGAAGCCTTTGAAAAAGGACTGCGTGCAGGTGATATCATCACCGAAGCAGGGCAGCAGAAAATCGCCACGATTGCCGAGCTGAACGCCCGTGTGGATGCAGCGCGTAAGGCGGGGCGGAAATCGCTGTTGCTGTTGGTGCGCCGCGCCGGTGATCCGCGCTTTGTAGCGCTGACACTCGACAGCGAATAAACCGCGTTTGTTGACGATCCAGACAAGGCGCTCCCTTAGCGGGGGCGCCTTTTACGTTGTTGTCATTACGGCGTGCGCGGAATAGCGACGATGCCCAAATCGCGCGCTGTCTCGATGGACAGGACATCGCTGGGCAGACCAGCGGCTGTTTGCACTTGTAATACCGCGCGGCGGGTCGCTTGGTCCATGTTGCCGTTGACCTCGCCTTCATAAAGGCCGCGCACCTGCAATGCGCGCTGCAAGGTGGATACAAATTCAACCGTAAAGTCGGGGGGGCAGGGGATTTCAAACCAGCGATCTGTGCGCGGCGTGACGATCTGCTGGCGGCTTTCTTCGCGATAAACGGGCAGGGTGGCAATTGTGCCATCCGGATTGATCTTGGCCGGGGTCACAAGAACCTGTTCGGTCACCGTTTCGATAACTGCGGGAGTGGGGATTTTGCCCCAGCATGTGCCCGGTGGTGCCCCCGGCGGGGCAAGACCATTGCCCATGACCACACCACTGTCGGAAACGGTTTGATCCTGTAGGCACGCAGCCAGTAGGGCAGCCGCCGCCAAAGCAGTGCCAAAGCGCAATGCAAAGCGCGGTGAATATGCCTGTGTCATAGCCCAACGCCTTTGGGTCTGTTTGATGTTGCTGCACCCTAACGCGTTTTCAAAGCGGTGCCTAGAAGCCAGATGGTAACAGGCACAATGCGGCGTATGAGATACGCACAGCAGGCGCAAAAGAGGGGTGGCGCGCAAGCAAGCGCTTGCGTAGAAACAACTGAAACATCTGGAAGGGGCAGCTTTGATGGCCAAGATCACTTACGTAGAACACAATGGCACTGAACATGTTGTCGAGGTCGCCACCGGCCTGACAGTTATGGAAGGTGCCCGTGACAATAACATTCCGGGCATTGAGGCCGATTGCGGCGGTGCGTGCGCGTGTTCGACCTGCCACGTTTATGTTGACGACGCGTGGGTTGATAAGCTGCCGGCCAAGGACGACATGGAAGAGGACATGCTGGATTTCGCCTATGAGCCTGATCCGGAAAAATCGCGCCTGACCTGTCAGTTGAAAGTGACAGATGAACTGGACGGGTTGCGCGTGAAGATGCCAGAAAAGCAGATCTAATGCCCATGGGGGCGCGGCGTCTGCGGTTGCGCAAGGGGCAACGCCCCATCCGCCGCGCGCTGCTGACCTTGTGCGCGGGGCTGGCGCTGCTGGCGCCCGCTGCAGCACAAGCGGAAACGATTACAGCGGCGCGCTATGCAGAGCCGACTTCCCGCTACGCCCACGGTATCTTTGGTGATGCCGAAGAATGGGGCGCGCTGGAAATCGACGTAGAAGGATCACCCGAAACCGCTTTGAAAACCGGGCCCGTTGTCCGCAGAACGATCCGTCTTTTCCGGCTGCCGATCACCTCGGTATTCGAGGATATCGCGCCCCGGCTTGCCGATGTCGACGGCGACGGCCACCCCGAAGTGATTGTTGTGGAAACCGATGTGAACCGCGGTGCTTCCCTGGCGATCTACTCCGCAAGCGGCAAGATGGCCGCAACGCCCTATATCGGCCAGCGCAACCGCTGGCTTGCCCCTGTTACTGTCGCTGATCTGGATGGCGACGGATTGGTCGAGATTGCATATATCGACCGTCCGCATTTGGCCAAAACCCTGCGCATCTGGCGGTTTGAGAGCGGCACTCTCAGCCCCGTCGCGAATGCAAAAGGGCTTACAAACCACCGCATCGGAGATCGTGACATTGCCGGCGGCCTGCGCACCTGCGGCGCAACCCCCGAAATGATTGTGGCCAATGCCGACTGGACCCGCCTGATCGCCGTGACCTTCGATGGCACAACCCTTCACAAGCGCGACATCGGGCCGCACAAGGGCCGGAGCAGTTTCAGGGACGCGTTATCATGCAAATGAAGGCAGCACTCATCGCAACCCTCTGCGCTGTCTGTGCGGCTCCGCTCTGCGCACAAGAGCAAATGACACCAGAGGGTTTTCTGGAACTCGCGGTTGGCCGCACGCTGAGCTTTTCGAGTATGAGTTCGGGCGTTTTGGTCGGGGTCGAGCAGTTCTTGCGCCCTGATCTGTCCGTGTGGGCGGATGAAACGGGCCGGTGCACCTATGGACTTATCGAAGTGCGCGGCCCGACGCTGTGCTTTCTTTATGAGGATGCACCAGACCCCGGCAATTGCTGGATACCTTTTATGGACGACGGAACCCTTTTGGTGTTGTCGCAAGGCACCCGCGAAGTGCAACGTATCAGCGATATCAGCGAGCAGGCCGTCACCTGCGAAGGCGCGCCTGTTTCCTGACTGAAGCCATGACGCGTGTTTACAGCGCGCGCCAGCCGATATCACGGCGACAAAACCCTTCGGGCCAGTCAATGGCATCTACCATCGCATAGGCCCGCTGTTGAGCCTGCGCCAATGTCTCGCCGCGCGCGGTGACATTCAAAACCCGCCCCCCTACGGCGACAATCCCGCCGTTTTCTTCTTTGGTCCCGGCGTGGAAAACCATGTTGCTGTTGTTTTCGGGTAGCGTGTCTAGGCCCCGGATAAGCGAGCCTTTTTCATACGTGGCCGGATAGCCTTTTGCGGCGAGCACCACGGTCAATGCGTGATCGTCGGCCCAGTTTACTTGCGCTTCGGCCAGTCGCCCTTCGGCTGCGGCATGCATCAGGTCAAACGCCTGCGCGCCAAGACGCATCATCAGCACCTGACACTCGGGATCGCCAAAGCGTACATTGTATTCAACCAGCCGAGGTGCGCCGTTTTCGATCATCAGACCGGCATATAGGACGCCCTGATAAGGCATGCCGCGCCTAGCCATTTCGGCCATGGTCGGGCGAATGATTTCTGCGAGCGCGCGCTCTGCAATCTCGTCCGTCAGCACCGGTGCAGGTGAATACGCCCCCATCCCGCCGGTATTGAGGCCGGTGTCGCCTTCCCCGACGCGCTTGTGATCCTGCGCCGATCCAATGGGCAACACGTTTTCACCGTCACACAGAATAAAGAATGATGCCTCCTCACCGTGCATGAACTCCTCGATCACGACTTCGGCGCCAGCATCGCCAAAGCCGCCACCGAACATGTCGTCGATTGCTGCTTCGGCCTCTGCAAGCGTTTCGGCAATAATCACACCCTTGCCTGCGGCCAAACCATCCGCCTTGACCACAATCGGCAGACTTTGGCCGCGTAAATATGCCTTCGCAGCCGCCGGATCGGCAAAATGCCCGTAGGCTGCCGTTGGCGCGCCACAGGCATCGCAAATCTCTTTGGTGAATGCTTTTGAAGCCTCCAGCGCTGCGGCGGCTTTGGACGGGCCGAAAACAGGTATCCCGGCTTCGCGCAGTCTGTCGGCAACACCGGCAGCCAAAGGCGCTTCCGGTCCGATGATCACGAAATCAATGTTGTTTCGCTCGGCAAATTCGACAACGGCGCCGCCGTCATTGATATCGATGGTCGCACAATCGGCAATCTGTGCAATGCCTGCATTTCCCGGCGCAACAACCAGTTTGTCACATTTGGGATTCTGTAAAACGGCCCAAGCCAGGCTATGCTCGCGCCCGCCACTACCCAATATCAGAATATTCATCGCACGCGCTCCCTTGGCCTTCGTTGCGGGGCGTTTTATGCTGGCGCGGTGGTATGCACAAGGATGCACTGATGGATCTGTTCGATGATGAAGGCGATGCAAAGGGCAACAGCCCCGAATATACCGTTGGCGAACTGTCAGGCGCGATCAAACGGGTCATCGAAAACGAATTCGGCCATGTGCGTGTGCGCGCCGAAGTCGGGCGTGTCAGCCTGCCCCGTTCGGGCCATGTTTATCTGGACCTGAAAGACGACAAAGCCGTGATGGCGGGGATCATCTGGAAAGGTGTTGCTGGCAAACTCGACACGATGCCCGAAGAGGGCATGGAAGTGATCGCCACAGGCCGGATCACCACCTTCCCCGGGCAATCGAAATACCAGATCATCATCGAAGATATCAAACCCGCCGGAATGGGGGCGCTGATGGCCGTGCTGGAGAAGCGCAAGGCGGCATTGGCGGCGGGGGGCCTGTTTGACCCCGCCCGCAAGCGGCCCTTGCCTTATCTGCCCGAAATCATCGGCGTTGTCACATCCCCCTCTGGCGCCGTGATCCGCGATATCCTGCACCGGCTGCGTGACCGGTTCCCGCGCAAGGTATTGATCTGGCCCGTTGCGGTGCAAGGGGCGAAATGCGGTCCAGAAGTTACTCGCGCCATTGAGGGCTTTAATCGCCTTACCCCCGGGGGGGCGTTGCCGCGACCGGATCTGCTGATCGTCGCGCGGGGCGGCGGCTCTGTCGAAGACCTCTGGGGCTTTAACGAAGAATCGGTGGTACGTGCCGCCGCCGCATCCGGCATCCCGCTGATCTCTGCCGTTGGACATGAGACAGACACGACCCTGATAGATTACGCATCAGACAAGCGCGCCCCAACTCCGACGGCAGCTGCCGAACTTGCAGTCCCCGTACGCCATGAACTGATCGCCTATCTCGACCAGCAACACGCGAGGATGAGCCGCGCGTTGAGTCAGGGGTTGGTACAGCGCGCCCAGCGTTTGCGTGATATGGCACGCGCACTGCCCCGTCCCGACAGCCTGCTGGACTCACCGCGCCAGCGCCTCGACCGTGCCGGTGATCGCCTGATGCGTGCAAAATCCCTGACCGAGCAGCCCGGACTGCGCCTCGAACGCGCAGCCGCCCGCCTCGATCCCGCCCTGATCGCAGGTGTCCAAAAGCGCAAACTCCGGCTTTATGAACTCGGCGGCGGTCTCAATCCGCGCTTGCTGCAATCGCGCTTCAACGATGACAGGCGCCGCCTGAACGATACCGGCGCGCGCCTCGCGCCTGCATTGGGTCGCATCGTCACCGCCAAACGCAGCGCCGCGAACGCCCATCGCCTGCGCCCCGATCTGCTCGCTCGCGATATTTCGGACAAAAGAAGCCAACTCTCCCGGACAACCGGTTCACTGGCAAAAGCTGCAAACCGTCAGATATCCCAGTGGCACCAAAAAATCACCGCTGCCGAGCGCCTGCGCCTTACCTTGGGATACGAGGCAACGCTGGAACGCGGCTTTGCTGTTGTGCGCAGCCGCGAACGCGTGATCACATCCAGCACCGCTGCAAGCGCCCAGCCGGAACTGGAAATCCAGTTTCCGGATGGCAAGCTCACAGTTCACCCCGACAAAACCTGAACCAACCCGTTATTTCTTTTGGCCAAAAATATCCCGGGGGCCTTTGCCCGTCAGGGCACAGGCGGGGCAGCGCCCTTGGTACGGTGCAAAAAACCTAAACGCCTATCTTCGGACCCAGACACAGCATTTCCTGCGTGCTTTCATTCGCTTCATACAGCGGCGTAATGGCGGGGTCGTTCTCGAACCGCGCGATCAATCCGCGCGACCCGCGTTCAAAGCTCCAGCATTGTGGATCGGGCCTGTCATCATAGGTAAAACAAATCAGACCGTTTGCCTCGTACCATTGCCCTTCTTTGCATTCCCCATCCAAAAATGACCAGCGAACACGCCGGTTCGGTAAATAGATCTCCGCACCATAAGCTTCGCCGTTATTTCCGTAGTAAAGCGTTTTCCCACGGGTGTAGGCGTCAAATTCCTCGGCATCCATCAGGGTCTGCGCGTTCGCGACAGGGGCGGCAAGCGCCAAAAGTATCGGCAAATATTTCCACATGCTGCCACACTGCCAGATGTATCAGGCGGACACCAGAGCCGCAGATCACACCAGATCGCCTCTGGCGCAGATGCGCGCACCGCGCAAAGGGCCGCCAAATTGTCGCTTTTTGCCTCAACCCGATCCCGCAGGTTTGCTAGAACAACGCAGCAGCAAGGGGGACTTTGGCAATGGCGCTGGATGACAACAAAAACGAAGCGGACAAGGGCGTCTGGAAATCCGGCAAAGGCAAGGGGCGCCGCCACACGAAGGGCCGCCAGCTGGATGATGCCGCATGGGCACAGGTGCGTGATCTCCTCGGTGCAGAGCCGCGCGACCGCGACCTGCTGATCGAACATCTGCATCTTATTCAGGACAAATACGGGCACCTCTCTGCCGCCCATCTGCGCGCGCTGGCCGAGGAAATGCGGCTCAGCATGGCCGAAGTCTACGAAGTCGCCACGTTCTACGCCCATTTCGACGTTGTGAAAGAAGGCGAAGCACCGCCTCCCGCGCTGACCATCCGTGTCTGCGACTCGCTCAGTTGCGAACTGGCCGGGGCACAGGCGCTGAAGTCGGCCCTTGAGGATGGGCTGGACCCGTCAGAAGTGCGCGTGCTGCGTGCGCCGTGTATGGGCCGCTGTGATATGGCACCGGTTCTGGAACTGGGTCATGCCCATATCGATAACGCGACTGTTGAAAAGGTACATGCCGCGATCGCGGCTGACGACACACACGCCGATATCCCCGATTACGAAACCTATGAAGCCTACACCGCCGCTGGCGGCTATGCGACCCTCGAGCAGCTTCGCACAAGCGGAGACTGGGAGCAGGTGCAGGACACAGTTCTGGCGTCCGGTCTGCGCGGTCTCGGCGGCGCGGGTTTTCCTTCCGGCAAGAAATGGGGTTTTGTGCGCGCTAATGCCGGTCCGCGTTATATCGCCGTCAACGGCGACGAGGGCGAACCGGGGACATTCAAAGACCGCTACTATCTTGAACGCACGCCACATCTTTTTCTCGAAGGTATGCTGATCGCCGCCTGGGCGGTAGAGGCAGAGCGCGCGTATATCTACATGCGTGATGAATACCCAGCGGTGCTGGAAATCCTTGCGCGTGAAATCGCGGCGCTGGAAGATGCCGGTGTCGTCGAGGTGGGCTACATTGATCTTCGCCGCGGTGCGGGAGCCTATATCTGCGGTGAAGAATCCGCGATGATCGAAAGTATCGAGGGCAAGCGCGGTATCCCGCGCCACCGTCCGCCATTTGTTGCACAGGTCGGCATTTTTGGCCGCCCGACACTGGTGCACAACGTAGAAACGCTGCATTGGGTTGCGCGCATCTGCCGCGAAGGTCCTGAAATACTGTCTTCTGTTGAACATAACGGCCGCAAGGGGTTGCGCAGCTATTCCGTGTCGGGCCGTGTGGCCAATGCAGGGGTTTATCTGTTGCCTGCGGGCTCGACCATCACCGACGTGATTGCCGCCGCTGGCGGTATGGCGCATGGCCATACATTCAAAGCCTATCAGCCGGGGGGGCCGTCTTCGGGTCTGTTGCCGGCCACGATGGATGATATTCCGCTGGATTTCGACACATTGCAGCCTCATGGCAGCTTCATCGGTTCCGCAGCTGTGGTGGTCCTGTCACAAGCCGACCGCGCCCGTGATGCGGCGCTTAACATGCTGCGCTTTTTCGAGGATGAAAGCTGTGGCCAATGTACGCCCTGCCGTGTCGGCTGTGGCAAGGCGGTCAAGCTGATGCAGGCAGAGCGGTGGGACCAGTCGTTGCTCGAGGAGCTTTCGACGGCGATGGTCGATGCCTCTATCTGCGGTCTGGGCCAGGCCGCCCCAAACCCGATCCGAATGACGATCAAGCATTTTCCTGACGAGATATAGACGCACTGCCACACCTTGCGGGGGGGGGGCGCGCGATGATCGAAGCAGCTATTTGTTTTGTACGGTCAGGCAGGAGCAACGCTGCCGTTTCAGGCTGTCACACAGCTTTTGCGCTTCTTGCCTGCTGTTGCGGCCGATGCGGGCAAAGTAATAGCCTTTCTTGCGGGACACACGGTTTTTCACGAATATAAGATCCAGTTTTTCACGCGCGACCTGTCCCTGACATCTGGCCGTCAGGCTGCGCACTTTTGCGGTTGCCGATTTCTTGGATGTCCCGAAACCCAGTTGCACACCCCATGGTTTTATTGGCGGTGGCGGTGGTTTGACCCGCTTCATCGGCGTCAGCTTGCGCTTGCGCGCCATCTCGGAGCAGGCAGCGTAAAAGCTGTTGTTCTTGTCCAGTCGAAAATCGTGATCCTTCGGGGGCGTGTCGCGCCATTGCTCGGCGTTCAATCCGGTGATGATGGGCACGTAATTCACTGTTTCCTGCGCCAGTCCTTTACCCTCCAGAAACCCCTCTGCACGCCGTTCTCCACCGTTGTAGCCGATAGCGGCCATACCTTCGTTGCCATAGCGGCGCACCATTTCAGCAAGGTATTGGGCGGAATGTTCCAGCGCATCGGCGGGATTATAGGGGTTCTTCAACCCCCGCAGCCGCGCTGTCGAAGGGATGAACTGCGCAATACCGCGCGCGTTCGCATGGCTCAGCGCGTTGGGGTCGAAACGGCTTTCCTGCCAGATAAGGCGTGCGAAAAAACCCGTGTCCAGCCCGTGCCGCTTGGAAAATATTTCGATGGCGTTGCAGGTGTCATAGACAAAATGCGCGGGCCGGATGCATTGAATATGACCCCACTTACCTGTGCTGCATAAACCGGTGCGCGGGTCGGCCACTGCTGCGCTGGCCCAGATAAGTGATAGAAAGAGTGCAAGTACGCGCATAGGACTTTGGTGACCCGCTTGCAGGGGCTTGTCAATCGCACACCCTTCCATCCTCTGCGCCGAGGGGTTAGATCAGGGATGCAATCCAAACCGGAGTCTTCCTGCGTGGCGTTTTTCAAGAAACTAAAAGACCGCATGTTCAAATCGTCGTCCAAGATTGACGAGGGGCTTGAGGCCATTGTCAGTGATGGTGGGCAGGCAGATGATGCGGCCGCGCAGGCGGCAGCAGAACAGGAGGCTGAACAGGCCCGATTACGTGAACAGGAAGAAGCGGCGGCAAAGGCCAAAGCGGCGGAGCAGGAGGCGCAGGCCGCCGAAGCCGCGCGCGCGGTAAAAGAGGCCGAAGATGCCCACGCCAGAGCGGAAATTGCCAGAGCCGAAGCTGCCCGTAAAGCAGAGCAGGTTGCACAGGAAGACGAAAAACGTCAGGCCGAACTGGCCGCAATAGAAGCGCAGGCTGCCGCGAAAGCCGCCGAGGCCGCGCAAAAGCAGCAGGCCGAAGAGGCAGCTGAAGCCGAACGCGCACGCAGAGCAGCACAGGAGATGGAGACAGCGCCGGAACCATTGCGCACCGCCATCACACCCGTTGCGCCGATGCTAGACACCGGTACGGCAGAAGACCCTGAGCCAAAACGCGGTATTCTGGGCCGCCTGATGGGGCGCGGTGGCGCGGTGCCGGTAACGCGCCGCGTGCTGGATGACGCCATGCTTGAGCAACTCGAAGAGCTGCTGATTGCCGCAGACATGGGTGTGGATACAGCCCTGCGCGTGACGGCCAATATGGCCGAAGGGCGGTTGGGCAGGAAACTGTCGGTGCAGGAAATCAAAACCCTGATGAGCGACGAAATCGCACGCATCATGGAGCCGGTGGCGAAACCGCTGCCGCTATACGCGAAGAAACCGCAGGTTGTGTTGGTTGTCGGTGTGAACGGATCGGGCAAAACAACGACCATTGGCAAACTGGCCAGCCAGTTCCGTGCGGCGGGTAAAAACGTGGTAATCGCGGCGGGCGACACCTTTCGCGCCGCTGCGGTTGAGCAGTTGCAAGTCTGGGGCGAACGGGCGGGTGTGCCGGTGCTGACCGCGCCGCAAGGCAGCGATCCGGCCAGCCTTGCATTCGATGCCATGGTGCGCGCCGAGGCCGATGGTGCCGATCTGTTGATGATCGACACCGCAGGACGCCTGCAAAACCGTGGCGACCTGATGGAGGAGCTGGCAAAGATTGTCCGTGTGATCCGCAAGAAAGACCCCGATGCGCCGCATAACACGCTGCTGGTGCTGGATGCGACCACGGGCCAGAATGCGCTTAATCAGGTGAAAGTGTTTCAGGATATCTCCGATGTATCCGGCCTTGTGATGACCAAGCTGGACGGCACCGCCAAGGGCGGTGTGCTGGTGGCGCTGGCCGACAAGTTCGGGTTGCCGATCCATGCAATTGGTGTGGGCGAGCAGATTGACGACCTGCAACCGTTTGATCCGCAGGAATTTGCAGACGCGTTGACCGGATTGGACCGCTAGATGCGCACGACATGACCGATTGGCTCGTCTCGATCGAGGGCACCGAAGCCGGGCACACGGCGGCGCTGTTTCTGGCTTTGCTGGCGGCGTTCCTGCATGCGGTGTTCGGCGCGCTGCAAAAGGGGCGCCATGACCCATGGCTGACGCGCGGTGCGATTGACGGATCATACGGGTTGATGGCCGCGCCCTTTGCGCTGTTTGTGGTGCCATGGCCGGAGCCGCATATGTGGCTGATTTTCTTTATCGCCTGGGTGATCCACTGCGTTTACAAATGCCTCATGGCTGCCGCGTATACCAAAGGGGCATACACAGTTGTCTACCCTGTAGTACGAGGAACAGGGCCGCTGATTACGGTCGTTGCGGCCTATCTGATCTTTGATGAGGCGTTTAGCGGAACGCAGTGGCTGGGCGTGGCGGTTCTGATGGCGGGTATTTTCGGTCTGGCTGCCTATAACATGGTCTATCTTGTGGCAGAGCGGGACACGCTGAATGCCGCCTTGAGCCTTGCGGTGCTGACAGGAGTTTTTGTCGCGCTGTACACCACTTATGACGCCTACGGCATCCGCGCCACGGCCAATCCGTTCACCTTTCTGGCGTGGTTTTTCATGATTGACGGTTTTCTCTTTCCCATCATCGCCTATCGCCGCTGGCACCGGATGGAAAATGCCCCCGATGTCGCACCGCTGTTGCGGCGCGGGGTTCTGGGCGGTTTCATCGCCTTTTTCAGCTTTGGTTCGATAATGTTGGCCACCCGCCTTGATAAAGTGGGCGAGGCCGCAATATTGAGAGAAACGTCAACGGTGTTTGCGGCTTTGATCGGCTGGCTGGTGCTTAAGGAAACGGTTGGACCCCGCCGGATCGTGCTGATGTCGCTGATCGCCATCGGGGCCATTATTGTAGAATTCGGAGGCTAGCCATGGCAGACGCGCGTGAGATTAACCCGATCCTGAAACAGGTGCTGGAACTGGGCCCGACACTGGCGTTTTTCGTCCTGTATCTGCGGATCAAAAACGATGTATTCACCATTGGCGGCACTGAATACACCGGATTTATCGTAGCCGCAGTGGTGTTTGTGCCGATTCTGCTCGTGGCAATGGGCATTCTCTGGGCCATGACCGGAAAGCTGAGCCGGATGCAGGTGTTCACGGCCTTTATGGTCATTTTCTTCGGTGGCCTGACCGCATGGTTCAACGACGAGCGGTTTTTCAAGATGAAAACCACCATCGTCTACGGCTTTCTGGCGCTGCTGTTGGGCATCGGCCTGATGCGCGGGCGCTCGTGGCTGGAATTTGTGATGTCTGATATGATGCCGATGCAGCACGAAGGCTGGATGATACTGACCAAACGTCTGACGCTGGCGTTCATTGTGCTGGCGGTTGCGAATGAATTCATCTGGCGCACGATGAGCACGGATGCATGGGTCAAAATCGAGACATTCGGTTTTCCCATCGCCTTGATGGTGTTTCTTTTCTGGCAGTTTGCGCAGCTTCAACCCTATGTGATCGAAGAGGGGGAGGACGCGGGCTAGCGCGGTCCGTTTCCGACTAATCCCGCACCGCGCCTGCTTGACGCGCTGGCAGTGATGTTTTACGAAAATTGTGTGGCGATTTGTTACCGGATTGCGGGCCACGTAAAATATTCCGCTAAAAGGTCAGGATGAAAGCCCCCTTTCGCTTGACCGCGTTTGGGGTTTTTTTGTGCCCTCCCGCACGGTGCGGGGAAACATGTGGAAGGCCCACGCCAGCGGGCGCACAAAGGAAAAAGAGATGAGCGATACTTGGAAACAGGGCACCAAAGCAGTGCATGCAGGGACACGGCGCAGCCAGTACGGAGAAGTGTCCGAAGCTATATTTCTGACGCAGGGATTTGTCTATGACAGTGCCGAACATGCCGAACAGCGCTTTATCAGTTCCGGTGATGATGAGTTTATCTATGCCCGTTATGGAAACCCCACCGTCAAGATGTTCGAAGAACGTATTGCCGCGCTGGAAGGGGCCGAGGATGCGTTTGCGACCGCCTCCGGTATGGCGGCTGTGTCCGGCGCGCTGACGTCGATGCTGAAGGCGGGGGATCACGTGGTTTCATCGCGCGCGCTGTTCGGATCGTGCCTTTATGTGCTCGAAGATATCCTGACGCGCTTTGGCGTTGAGGTGACATTTGTAGACGGCACCGATCTGGCCCAGTGGGAGGCCGCGATCCGCGACGATACCAAGGCGGTGTTCTTTGAGTCTATTTCCAACCCGACGCTGGAAGTAATTGATATTAAATCGGTTGCAGCACTTGCCCATGCCAGGGGTGCACTGGTGTTGATCGACAATGTTTTCGCAACACCTGTGTTTTCCCGTGCGTTTGAACAGGGTGCGGATGTTGTCATCTACTCGGCCACCAAACACATCGACGGGCAGGGCCGCGCATTGGGCGGGGTGATCCTTGGCAGTCGTGATTTTATTCGCAAAACTGTTGAACCCTACATGAAACATACCGGCGGTTCGATGTCGCCGTTTACCGCGTGGATCATGCTGAAAGGGCTGGAAACGATGGGCCTGCGGGTGCGTGCGCAGGCGGCATCGGCACTTGCCATTGCAAAGGCGCTGCACGGCCACAAAGCGATCGCGCAGACGATCTATCCCGGGCTTGAAAGCCATCCGCAGGCCGAATTGGTGCAAAAGCAGATGGGTGCAGGCGGTACAGTCCTTTCGCTGGATATCAAAGGCGGGAAGGACGCGGCATTCAAGTTTCTGAACGCGCTGCAAATCGGGGTGATTTCCAACAATCTTGGCGATGCGAAAACCATTCTGACCCACCCTGCCACCACCACACATCAGCGCCTGCCCGATGACCAGAAAGCAAGCCTTGGCATCACAGCGGGTCTGGTGCGTATCAGCATCGGTCTGGAAGACGAAACAGACCTGATCAACGACTGCCTACAGGCGCTTGAGGCCGTAAATTAGCAGGTGCATGGCGGTATTTCCCCGTTGTGGTGCCTGAAAATTTGGCAATATGGCGGGGGATGCCTACATTAGGTTCCTGACAGACGAAGGGGCTCTGCGATGAATGTTGCGACACCGATCACACCGAAACCCGACCGCACCGCAGTCGAGGACGCATTACAGACTTTGCGCGCTTGGGCCGCTACCGCCGATCCTGCGGAGGTTGCCGTGCTCGACCCTGCGGTCGCGCAGCTTCTTACAGGCGGCAAGTCCTATCCGCTTTTCGCGCGCGAATATCCCGCTGATTTCGAGATCGAGCCGGAGTACAAAGCCAGCCTGCCGGACCTGCAAAACGGCCCCTCCAGCCTGATCAAAGGCGCAAACCAGCAAATCCAGCACGTGGGTATTTCGAATTTCCGCCTGCCTGTGCGGTTTGAAACACGCGCTGGTGATCCGGTAACGCTGGAAACATCCGTGACTGGCACAGTCAGCCTTGAGGCGGATAAGAAGGGCATCAACATGTCCCGCATCATGCGCAGCTTTTACAAACACGCGGAAAGCACGTTCAGCTTCAAGGTAATCGAAGCCGCACTGGACGATTACATCACCGATCTGGACAGCTTTGATGCGCGTATCCAGATGCGTCTGTCGTTCCCGATGAAGATTACAAGCCTGCGTTCGGGGCTTGAGGGGTATCAATATTACGATGTCGCCCTTGAACTGGTCGAAAGCGGCGGTGTGCGCCAGCAGATCATCCACCTTGATTACGTCTATTCCAGCACATGCCCGTGCTCGCTTGAGCTGTCCGAACATGCGCGGGCCACGCGCAACCAGCTTGCCACGCCACATTCACAACGTTCTGTCGCGCGGATATCTGTGTTGGTGGCGCAAGGTGCCGATTGTTTATGGTTCGAGGATTTAATCGATGCCTGCCGGCGGGCAGTGCCGACGGAGACTCAGGTAATGGTCAAGCGTGAGGACGAACAGGCATTTGCCGAACTGAACGCGGCCAACCCGATCTTTGTCGAAGATGCGGCACGGCTGTTTTGTGAACAGCTGCTGGCAGATGCACGGATTTCCGATTTTCGCGTGGTGGCCAGCCATCAGGAAAGCCTGCACAGCCATGATGCTGTCAGCGTATTGACCGAAGGGGCGACATTTGCGCAAGCCAGCTTTGATCCAAAGCTGTTCAATACCCTGTTTCACGTCGGATAAACGCACTCAGCCGGCAAATCCGCGCCCCAGCGCGCGCCACCCTGCCAGCCCCAGAACCAACGCGCCAGCGGCGGCGGCCCAGAATGGCACCGCCAGCGCAACATCGCGCGGCCCCCATGCGCGATATGATCCACGCGCCGGACCAGCCGCCGGCGATCCCGCCCAATGCGCCCGCCGCAGGGATCAGCCCATAGGCGCGCGGCCCGAGATCCAGATTCCCTTGTACATGCAGAACCAGCGCTCTTGCTGCCATTTCATAGAGAAGGTTCCAGAATCCTGTGATTCAGGCAAGATGGCGCAATAGGCGATGTTGAGCCAAGAATGCAAACCCCGCGTGCAACTCGGCCCGCCAGTTACGTGGCGGCGCGGCGCGTGCAGGATATGAAACAGCCACAGCGCCACAAAACAGGCCAGTGCATTCAACGCAAATGGCGCGACAAGGGCGGAAGCGATCAAAAACACTCCGAGGGTAGGACAGAGCAGCTCATCCCGCGTCAACAGTGAAGCCAGCCATGCCCAAGTCACAGCCGAAATGCCATCCGCCAGATTGTTGAGACCTGCGGAGGCTACGAATCTATTGAAAACACTTATATATACGGGTTTAGGTTTTGATGGTGTCGAATGCACCAACCGGTTGGCAGCTATGCGTTTATGGTGGTGGTGCTGCGGCGCAGCATTGCCTATCTGGAGGGTACGGGAATGATCCCGTGCTGAATAAGAAAAGATGAAGGCATATCCGATGACCTATCAATCCACGATCGAACAGTTTTCCGCCCGCATGCCAGCCGCAGGGCAGGTTAACTCCACCACTCCATTCCTGACAGCGCGCAACGGCTTTGCGCAGCTTGTAAGCGTAATCTCCGCCATTGGCGACCGTATGATCAAAGCAGGCGAAGGCAATGCCCGTGTGCTCCGCGTCAATGCACTTGAAGCGAAAACAGATGCGCAACTTGCCGCGATGGGCATTAAGCGTGATGAGATCGTACACCACGTTTTCAAAGACCTCTACTATATGTAAGTCAGAGGTTTCGCAATTCTGCGATGCAGGCCCGCCGTTATTGCCGATTGGTAATAATGGCGGGCCTTTTGCATTTTGAGCGTACCCGATGCGCAGGTTTACTTGACTCCGGCGCCCCCGCAAGCCAACCCTGCGCGGATGGATCTGCGCCCTGTGGGATATGTAATTGGCCTGTTGGTGGCTGTGCTGGGCGCGGCCATGCTGGTGCCGTTGCTGGTTGATGTGGCCGAAGGCCGCGGGCAATGGCCGGTTTTTCTGCAAAGCTCCATGATGACGCTGCTTGGTGGCAGTGCTATCGCGTTGGCCTGCGCCAGCGGGGTGCGTGAGGGGCTGACAATCCAGCAGACCTTTTTGCTGACCACGACAGTCTGGGTGGCATTGCCGTTGTTCGGGGCGATTCCTTTTGTTCTGGGGCAAACAGACGCACGCGCGGTTGACGCTGTGTTCGAAGCGATGTCGGGCCTGACAACAACAGGCGCTACGGTTTTGAATGGTCTTGATACCCTGCCGAAGGGCCTGCTGATATGGCGCGCCATCCTGCAGTGGCTGGGGGGGATCGGTATCATTGTGGTTGCAATGGTTTTCCTGCCAGAACTTCGTGTCGGCGGGATGCAGATTTTCAAATCCGAGAGCTTTGACACCTTTGGCAAAATTTTACCCCGTGCAGGTCAGATCGCCACGCAAATTTCGGGCCTTTACGTCGCATTCACGCTGATCTGTGCGATGTTCTATATCTATTTCGGGATGAATGTTTTTGACGCGACCGCCCACGCAATGACCACAATTTCAACGGGTGGGTTTGCCAACTATGACGCTTCGTTTGGCACATTTTCAGGACCGTTGGAGTATGTTGCCGCCATATTCATGGTCCTCGCGGCACTTCCTTTTGTCCGCTACGTCCAGTTAATTAACGGCAATCCCACTGCACTGCACCGTGATCCGCAGGTGCGCGGATTTGTGATGACGATTGCGGTGCTGATCCTGCTGCTGGTTGTGCTGCTGGAAGACGGTGTGCATCTGAGCAATGAACAGGCTGTGCGCGAAGCGTTTTTTAACGTGACGTCGATCATTTCCGGGACAGGGTATGCTTCTGTTGATTATATGCAATGGGGCAGCTTTGCGGTGGCGCTGTTCTTTTTCATCGGCTTGATCGGCGGGTGTGCGGGATCGACCGCCTGTTCGATCAAGGTGTTCCGCTATCAGTTGTTGTTTGCTTCCATCCGCGCGCAGTTGCAGCGCATTCGCTCGCCTCACGGCATTTTCACGCCGCGCTACGATGGCCGGCCCGTGGGCGAGGATATTCTGGCGTCGGTTATGTCGTTCTTTATGTTCTTCATTGTGACGCTGGGTCTTGTCTCGGTGGCGCTGTCGATGACGGGGCTGGACTTTGTGACATCGGTTTCAGGCGCGTCAGCGGCGCTAGCGAATATCGGGCCCGGGCTGGGGGATATCATCGGCCCTGCGGGCAATTTCGCGACGCTGAATGATACGGCCAAATGGATACTGGTGGCGGCGATGCTGGTGGGCCGGTTGGAGCTGATGGCAGTTTACGTAATCTTTACTGTGAAGTTCTGGAGAGCGTGATGCCCGATACTGTGACGCGTCCTTTGGGCGCTCAAATCTCCCACATGCTTAAGGCGCGCGGCGTTGATGTGGTTTTCGGCATTCCAGGGGTGCATAATCAGGAGATGTACCGTGGCATCGAAGAGGCGGGCATCACCCATGTGCTGGCCCGTCACGAGCAGGGCGCCGGATTTATGGCGGACGGATACGCGCGCGCATCGGGCAGGCCGGGCGTGGCCTATGTGATCACCGGTCCGGGATTGTGCAATGTGATGACCCCGATGGGGCAGGCCTATAGTGATAGTGTTCCAGTGCTGGTCATTTCGTCCTGTCTGGATGAAACAGCCGCACAGCGCGGCCAACTGCACCAGATGAAAGATCAGGAAATTGCCGCAAGTACGGTGACAGACTGGTCGCACACTGCCCGATCTACACAGGCGGCCTACGCGCTGGTTGATCGCGCCTTACACGAGTTCGCCACCGCGCGTCCGCGCAGTAAACACATTCAGGTGACAATTGCGCAGTTGCAGGCTTTGGCACCTCCTGCGTCCGCGCCGATGGCCGGTGCAGGGCAGACGGGGGCGCTAAAGGCCGATCTGTCGGGCCTGATTGATCAGATCAAAGCGGCACAGAAGCCACTATTCATATTTGGCGGTGGCGCGGCCCACGCAAGCGCCGCTGCGCGCAGTGTGGTTGCTGCGCTCAGCGCTGCCAGTTTTGTGAGTTATGCAGGCCGTGGCATTATCGCCCCGGACGAGCCGCTGTTTTTCGGCGCATCACTGGCACGCCCCGACAGCGCCGGTATCATCGGTAAGGCCGATCTGGTGATCGCGGTGGGAACCGAACTGGCCGAGGTCGACCTTTGGCGCGCGCATCTGGGGCATACGGCACCGATGATCCGCGTTGATATTGATCCCGAAGTTCTCAGTGACAGGCAGCGCGCCGAAATTCCGGTGCACTTGGATGCTGCGCTGTTTCTGGCAGCGCTGGCCGACGGGTTGGCGGATCACACGGCAAGCACCGGATGGGATGCAAGCGAAGTCGCCAAAGCCCGTGCGCATTGGCGCAGCGAAGTTGATGCAGAGCGCCCCGGCATTGTGCCGGTGTGTGACGCCCTGCGCGCGGCTTTGCCCGATGACACGATGATCTACTCCGACATGACCCAACTCGCCTATGTTGCCAAAGAGGTGTGGGATATGGAGCAGCCGCGCCACTGGCACCACCCGTACGGGTTTGGCACCTTGGGGTATGCCACGCCTGCCGCCATTGGCGGTGCCATTGCGCGGCAAGGCAAACCCACGCTAGCAATCATCGGGGACTACGGGTTTCATTATACGGTGCAGGAACTTGGCGTTGCGGTTGAACTGGGGCTAAGCCTGCCGATCATCCTGTGGGACAACGGCAAACTGGGCGAGATCGAAGACAGCATGGTGCGCGCCCAGATAGCACCCAACGCGGTGATTGCGCGCAATCCAGACTTTTGCAAACTGGCAGAGGCGTTCGGCGCAAATGCCGTGCAGCCGCAAACGATAGAAGAGTTTCAGAAGGCGGTGCGCGCGGCGTTTGATGCGGACGCGCCGACGTTAATCCACGCCACCCCCGCTTTGACGGCCTGATCTGTGTGAAAACGTTCGGGGCTGGCGTACTGCCTTCCCGAACGTTTTATTCCCAGCAGCTGACCAGCACGGTCATGCCGCTTGCCTTTTCGGACAATTGGAACGCAGTCAGGCTTGCGCCGCCTTCAACTGCCGCTTGGGGCAGCTTTATGCCTGCGTCATTGCTTGCCGCGACGATAGTCGCCGTATCCACAGAAAAGCTGACATCGTCAGGCAATTGCGGTCCGCCTTCCGGGGCGGCGGTTAGCATCCCGATCACAGCGCCTGTGCGGTCCAGCACCGGACCGCCCGCATCGCCAGCACGGGCGCGCATCGACAGGCGGCTGATGTTTTGCTCTCCGTCAAGCCCGCGCACATCGGCAAGCGTGCCAAAGCTCATTGAGGGGGCGCTCAGCACTCCCTCAAAAGAATATCCGGCAAGGGCGACTTCGCTTTGCAGGCGCGGAGGCTGCGCAGCAAAGCTTGCCACTGCCAGGGGGGCCAGCGCCGCCTGCGGCTTCAACAATGCGATCCCGCGCGCGGTGTCGTCGGCGATGATTTCTGCATCCGTGTCCCCGTCCAGCGTGATGCGCGAGCAGCTTTGCACGGCAGCCGAGGTGGTCACAACATCACCGGACTGGGTCACAAAAAAACCTGACCGCGAAATTTTCGGTTTGCGGATTTGCAGCCCCGAGATCAGATCGATCGACTGCTGCGATGCATCCCCCGCAGAGGCGCTGAGTACACCGGGCATACGGGTAAAGCTGTTGCGCATTTCCGCCAGCAGGCGGCGCCGGCGCTCTTCGTCACCGGCGGGCCAAATCAGGGTGAAGCCCTTGATCTCGCCGTTTTCCAGAGCAACTTCGGTATAGCTGATCATGTGGCCGTTTTCGCCAACAAGGGTGAAATCGGATTTGTTGCGCTCGCGCGGACCATCGAGCGGCACAATTTCAAGCGTCTGCATGATTTCGTAAAGACCATAGAGCGTATCCTGATCACCAGGCTGGCTGATCAGCAAAACACGGGCATCTACATCGCCGGTCGGCGTATATTGTGCAAACGGCGGCTCGTAACGGTCAAAGGCAACAACGCCCATAGGCAGCGTCAGCTCGATTCCAGCTTGGGCGTCGCGTACCGTTTGCAGGTCCAGCCCTTCAAGTACAGCATTGTACTGCTTTTTCAGAGCTGCACGTTGCCTGGTGGTCAGGATACCTGTCTTTTCAAAGTTGTTGGCTTCCTGCCATGCCGCCATGGAGTTTCGTGTGCCACGCCCGAACGCACCGTCAATCGCAGCCGTGTAAAAACCGGCCCACTGCAGCATAATCTGAAGCTGCTTCCTTTCATCACGGTTCAGGTCGCGCTCTGTGCGTTGCGCTTCGGCTGGGGTCTCGTCGGCAGGTTCCGGCTGCGGTTCGGGCTCCGGTGTTGGCGTGACTTCGGTAACTTCTGGCGCTTCTTGCGTTTGTGTCGGGGCAGGGGTGTCTTCGGTTTGCGATGACACTGTGCCATCCGGCGCATCCAGCGCACCATTGCCCAGAACATTTGCCCCAACCGGCCAGTACTGCTGGCGCAGGCGGTCTGATGTCTGGATGAAACTGTCCCGCGGGATGAGACCGTCACGGCGGTACTGGCTCAGCACCAGTTCCGCATCCGCACGGCGGTACGGACCGACGACAATCGCATACCAGCCCCCGCCCACTGCAAACCCGTTCACATCCTGTAGCAAGGTTGTATAGGCTTTGGCGCGATCTGTCGCCCGCGCAAGGGATTGCTGTGCTTCGATCTGCACCCAAACCACTTCATCCGCGTCGTTTGACTGTGCTTGCGCAAGGCTGGCAAAACTCAGTGACAGGGCGGAAAGACAGATCAATAAAAATCGCAGCATCGGCGTATCAGCTCTCAAAAAGTTACTTCGCGGCACGTAAACAGCATTTTCACGCTGATTCCTATATGTGAAGTGCCTGTCACCCTGACATTATGGTTACCTTGGGTCCAATAACACCTCGCAGCACCACTGATTGACCCGCGCCGCGCCGCGCCCTAGTAAGAGCGCAAATTGGCAGAGGACTTTGACATGGCCGACACGCCCCGTTCGTTTCAGGAAATCATTCTACGGTTACAGAGCTATTGGGCACGTCACGGGTGCGCGATTCTGCAACCCTATGACATGGAAGTAGGCGCAGGCACCTTCCACCCCGCAACGACACTGCGCAGTCTTGGCAGCCAGCCGTGGGCGGCTGCCTATGTGCAGCCTTCGCGCCGTCCCACCGACGGGCGCTATGGCGAAAACCCCAACCGTTTGCAGCATTATTACCAGTATCAGGTGCTGATCAAACCCAGCCCGCCAAACCTGCAAGAGCTGTACCTCGGATCACTTGCCGCAATTGGTGTGGATATGGGTCTGCACGACATCCGCTTTGTCGAGGATGACTGGGAAAGCCCGACGCTGGGCGCGTGGGGTTTGGGCTGGGAAGTGTGGTGCGATGGCATGGAAGTCAGCCAGTTCACCTATTTCCAGCAGGTCGGCGGCCATGATTGCCGCCCCGTCTCGGGGGAGTTGACGTACGGTCTGGAACGGTTGGCAATGTATATCCTTGGTGTCGACCATGTGATGGACATGCCGTTCAACGACCCCGACGCGCCGATCCCGCTGTCCTACGGCGACATTTTCAAACAGACCGAGGAAGAATACGCGCGCTGGAATTTTGACGTGGCCAACACCGATGTGCTGCTGCGCCATTTCGAAGAGGCAGAAGCCGAGTGCAAGGCGATCATCGCGCAAGAGCATATGGACCCTAAGACAGGTAAGCGGATCATCATGGCGCATCCAGCCTATGATCAGGCCATCAAGGCAAGCCATATGTTCAACCTGCTGGACGCGCGCGGCGTGATTTCGGTAACCGAACGTCAGGCCTATATCGGGCGTGTGCGCGCGCTGACCAAAATGTGCGCCGATGCCTTTGTGCAGACCCGCGCTGGCGGCTGGTCGGGTGATGCGGCATGAGCGGCAAAATCATAGGGATTTTTATTGTGGTCAGTTCTCTCATCGTTGGTGCGGCGCTGTATTATCTGCAGGTCTACGGGTTTTATCAGGAAGTGGACGCACCGGCAGAGGGCATCATGCTAATCCCGCTGGCCACCAACGAGGCCGAAGTGATCCCGATGGAGGGATTTAAGGCCATTGACGCGGACAGCTCTCCGATCCGCTACCGCGCGTGTTTCACCACGCCCTACAGCCTTGCGCTGCTGACAGAGACTTTCAGAATGGTCGAAGACGTCACACCCCGCAACGCGCCAGGCTGGTTTGACTGTTTCGACGCCGAGGCGATTGGAGGCGAGTTGGAAGCAGGCACCGCGCTAACTTTCCTGAGCCAGAAAAACATTCATTACGGGGTGGATCGCATCGTCGCCATCACCAACGACGGGCGCGGCTACGTCTGGCACGAGCTGAACGATTGCGGCGAAAAAGCCTATGACGGCACGGTTGTGGGGGAGGAATGTCCGCCCCCACCCGCAGCGCCCCTACAATAACGCCGTTTGCGGCAAACACGAGGTATCCCAGTGGCTGATCTGCTGATTGAACTGTTCTCCGAAGAAATCCCCGCGCGCATGCAGGCGCGCGCCGCAGACGATCTGAAAAAACTGATGACGGACGGCATGGTCGAGGCGGGGCTCACTTATGCCTCCGCCGCTGCATTTGTCACACCGCGCCGCCTGTGCCTGACGGTGGAAGGGCTGCTGGATGCCAGCCCGCGCACGGTTGAAGAACGCAAAGGCCCCAAGGCGGATGCGCCCGAAAAAGCGATTGAGGGCTTTCTGCGCGGCGCAAACCTGACCCGTGATGATCTGGAGGAACGCGACACGCCGAAAGGTAAAATCCTGTTCGCCAAGATCACCAAGGAAGGACGGCCAGCGGCGGACATCATCGCCGAGGTGCTGGAGCAGACGATCCGTAATTTCCCCTGGCCAAAATCTATGCGCTGGGGCAGTGGATCACTGAAATGGGTACGCCCGTTGCATTCGATCCTGTGCATCCTCAGCCGCGAAGACGGTGCCGAAGTGGTGCCGCTGGACGTGGATGGCATCGTGTCGGGCAACGCCACCCGCGGCCACCGCTTTCTTGCGCCGGACCAGATCACCGTCAGCGGGTTTGACGACTACACCGCCAAGCTGAAACGCGCGTTTGTCATGCTTGACGCGAACGAGCGGCGCGAAACGATCTGGAACGATGCCACCAACATGGCCTTTGCCAGCGGTCTTGAGATCGTCGAAGACGCGGGCCTGCTGGCCGAGGTGGCTGGGCTGGTCGAATGGCCTGTTGTCCTGATGGGGCGCATCGGTGATGATTTCCTGGATCTGCCGCCAGAGGTTTTGCAAACCTCAATGAAAGAGCATCAGAAGTTCTTTTCCGTGCGCAACCCCAAGACGGGGCGGATCGAGCGGTTTATCACCGTCGCCAACCGCACCACCTCCGATGATGGCGCCACGATCCTTGCAGGCAACGAAAAAGTGCTGAGCGCCCGGCTTGCCGATGCAAAGTTCTTCTGGGACAATGACTTGCGCGTTGTGAAATCGGATGCAGGCATGGCCGCGTGGGTTGAAAACCTTAAAAACGTGACCTTTCATAACAAGCTGGGCACACAGGCGGAGCTGATCGAGCGTATGGCCGTACTGGCGCGTGAGCTTGCCCCCATGGTGGGGGCAGACCCAGACGCGGCAGAGAAGGCGGCGCGCATTGCCAAGGCCGATCTGTCGTCAGAAATGGTCTATGAATTTCCCGAGTTGCAAGGCCTCATGGGCCGCTACTACGCCGCCGCCGCAGGCTTCAGCGACGAAATCGCCGCCGCCGCACAGGAACACTACGCCCCGCTAGGTCCGTCAGACGATGTGCCCACCGCCCCTGTATCCGTGGCCGTGGCACTGGCCGAGAAGATCGACAAGCTGACCGGCTTCTGGGCGATTGATGAGAAGCCAACGGGGAGCAAAGACCCGTTTGCGCTGCGGCGTGCGGCGCTGGGGGTTATTCGGATTTTGGTTGAGAATGACCTATCAGTCGGCTTGAAGCACGCTTGTCGGTCGGGGATTTGTCAGAGCATTGAGGTTATTCGAGCTCTCATGCAGCATCTTGCGTCACGAACCGATTTAGCTGAGTCTTTCGGTGACCACATTTCGAAAACTATGGTCGAGATATATAACCTAAGCCTCGACGAGAAAGGGGTCTCGCTAGAGATCGGTTCGCCAAATCTAGTTGAGGAGGAAAAGATTAATGACCTGCTGTCCTTCCTCCACGACCGCCTCAAAGTCTACCTCAAAGACCAGGGCATCCGTCACGACGTCATTGACGCCTGCATTGCCATGCCGCAGAACGATGATCTGACCCTGCTGGTCAAACGTGCGCGCGCTCTGTCCGATACGCTGAAAACCGATGATGGTGAAAACCTGATCCAGGCGTTCAAACGGGCTAATAATATTCTGTCACAGGCAGAAGAGGCGGACGGGGTCGAGTATTCTTATGGCGCGGATATCAAGTTTGCCGAAGAAGACGCCGAGCGCGCATTGTTCAAAGCGCTTGATCAGGCGGAAAGCGTGATCAAACCCGCGATGGAAAAGCAGGATTTCACAACAGCCATGTCGGCCATGGCGTCCCTGCGCCCCGCGCTTGATGCGTTTTTCGAGGCAGTGCAGATCAACACCGACAACGCCACAGTGCGGCGCAACCGTCTGAACCTGCTCAGCCGTATCCGCACGCTGGGTACATCCGTGGCTGATCTGACCCGCATCGAGGGCTAGGCGCGCCAGCTTGACTAACGGCGCAGGGGGGCAGCAAATGCTTGCCCTGCGCTTCATTCCGCCTATGCTGCACCTGAAACCAGAGGATGCCGCAGTGCAGAACAACCCCAATACCACCCTCGTCACACAAGACGCCCCCATCGCCAACAACACCCACGGCGGGCGGGCGAAATGTTTGCAACGTCTGGTGCGAATGGATTTGCCTGTGCCGCGCACGGTGGCGCTGTCTTTTGAAACGATCGAAAAAATCGCCAACGGCGAGATGCCCGATGTCGATCTGGTGGTTGACCAGTTCCCCAAAGAGGCGCTGCTGTGTGTGCGCCCGTCCAGCGAAGACCCCGATTGGGGCGGGCCGGGGGCGGTGCTGAACATCGGGATGAACGATAAGCGGTTCGAGAAGTATTCCAGAACCATGGGTGAAGACGCGGCAGCGGCCCTTTATACACGGTTTATTCAGTCTTACGCGATAAATGTCGCACGGCTTGACCCTGATATGTTCGACGATGTCGAGGGGGAGGGCCGCGCGGCACTGGCTGAAACCATCGCCGCGTATGAGCATGAAACAGAAGAGAAATTTCCGCAATCGCGGCGCACTCAGCTTGCGGCGGTACTGCGGTCCATGGCGCGCGCGTGGAGCGGGACTTCGGCGCGCTTGCTGCGCCAGGCCAAAGGCGCGCCAACGGATGCGGGGTTGGGCCTTGTGGTGCAGCAGATGATATTCGGCCTTGGCGCTGGGCAGTGCGGATCGGGTGTTTTGCAGCTGGTGGACAGCGGCACAGGCGCAGAGCAGGTTACAGGCCGTTACCTGAGCCAGAGTCAGGGCCGCGATGCGCTGGATGACGATAACGATGCGCTCTACCTCACCCGTGATCCGCGCGGCCCGTCGCTGGAGGAAAAGCTGCCGGAGGCGTTCGAGACGCTGAAAACCTACGCCAGCCTGATGCGCACCCGTCTGCGTGAGGAAATGCAGGTAGAATTCGCCATCGACGATGGTGTTGTTCATATTCTGGACGGTGTGCGGGTTGCGCGGTCTTCGCGCGGTGCAGTGCGGATTGCGGTGACCCTTGCGCAGGATGGTGTGATCAGCCGTGAAGAAGCGCTGATGCGGGTGCCGCCACGCCTGTTGACGGAACTGCTGCACCGCCAGATTGACCCGTCCGCGCGGCGCGACATTGTGGGCAGGGGTATCGCTGCCAGCCCCGGTGCCGCCACGGGGCGTCTGGTGTTTGATTCCGCCGGTGCGCAGGCAAGCGCCGCGCGCGGAGAGCCGTGTATACTGGTCCGCCGCGAGACGACATCGGAAGATGTGCGCGGAATGCACGCAGCCAGCGCGGTTTTGACAGAGCGGGGCGGTATCACCAGCCATGCCGCCGTGATCGGGCGGGGCATCGGACTGCCCTGCGTTGTGGGGGCCTCAAGCCTTATTTTCAACCAGCGCGACAAAACCATCACGACCCGCGAGGGGCGGGTGTTTCACGCCGGTGACCAGATGACCGTTGATGGTTCCACAGGGCAGATTCTGGCCGGTGCCGCCGCCATGCAAGAGGCGGCGCTGGATGATTATTTTCAGCAGTTGATGGCGTGGGCCACCGACACCGCCGATATAAAGGTGCGCGCCAACGCCGATACCCCTGCCGATGCGCAAACCGCGCGCAATTTCAACGCCGAAGGCATCGGGCTGTGCCGTACGGAACACATGTTTTTTGACAGCTGGCGCCTGACAGTCATGCGCGAGATGATTTTTGCCGATACATCCGACGGTCGCCGCGCTGTGCTGGAGCGGCTGTTGCCGATGCAACGCGATGATTTTACACAGCTTTTTCGCATCATGCAGGGCCAGCCAGTGTGCATCCGCCTGTTTGATCCGCCACTCCACGAATTTCTGCCCATGGATGCAAGCGGGCAGCGAGAACTGGCCGAAGCGCTTGGCCTTCCGCGGTCCGATGTGACCCGGCGGATTGAAGCGATGCGCGAGTACAACCCGATGCTGGGTCTGCGCGGTGTCCGTCTGGGGATTACGGTGCCGGAAATCTATGAAATGCAGGCGCGCGCGATTTTCGAGGCTATTCTGGACGCCAGTGATGATGGCGCGCCGGTGATGGCGGAAATCATGATCCCGCTGGTATCTGCGCGCCGTGAAGTCGAACTAGTCAAAAATGCAATCGACGCAGTAGCACAAGCGGTACGGCAGGAACGCGACGTGCCATTCGAATACCGCCTGGGTGTTATGGTGGAAACCCCGCGCGCCTGCCTGCGCGCAGCCGAGATCGCGCCTTATTGCGCCTTCCTTAGTTTCGGCACGAACGATTTGACGCAGATGACCTATGGACTGTCGCGCGACGATGCGGGACGGTTTATGTCGGACTATGTCCAGCAGGGTGTTTTTGACGAAGACCCGTTTCACACGCTGGATATCGACGGTGTAGGGGAGCTGTTGACGCTGGGCGCGCAACGTGGCCGACAGGCGAAACCAGATATCACGGTATCGGTCTGCGGAGAGCATGGCGGCAACCCCGAATCGATAGCATTTTGCCGTGCGGCAGGATTTGACTATGTTTCGTGCTCGCCATTTCGCGTTCCGGTTGCAAGGCTTGCTGCCGCGCAGCTTGCGATTTCAGACAAGATAAGGTGATATTCCCATAATCTGAACACAATATGTGGTGTTGATCGGCGGTAGCTTGCCAGTTTTGTCCGTGCGGGTTGCCTGAACCGGTTTAGCGGTCTAGCGCATCGGTTGAACGAAGCTGCCGGAGATAATCGATGATCCTGTCTGTAAATTTCATGCGTGTGGCGCGCTTTTGCATATCTGCCGCTGTAATCGCAGTCCTGCCATTGAGTGCAATTGCCAATACCACCGCTGAAAAGCTGGCCCGGACCGAAGCGCGCGGCATCGCCAGCGTGTCGGCTGACCGGATGAAACTGCTAGGCAAATTGCCTGTGAGCGCCGGGGTCGGGGATGTCGTTTTCTCGCGCGCGTGGCTTGCAAGGCAGCCCAAAGCGAAAGGCTCCGCCGAATTTCGCTGTCTGGCCGAGGCGCTGTACTTCGAGGCACGCGGCGAGACGGTGAAGGGGCAGTTTGCAGTTGCCGAAGTGATCCGCAATCGCGTCAAATCGGGCCGTTTCCCGAATTCTTACTGCGGTGTGATCAATCAGGGAACAGGCAAAAAGTACCAGTGTCAGTTCACCTACACCTGCGATGGTCGTCCCGAAGTCGTTTCTGAACCCGCCGCGTTTGCTCAGGTCGCCAAGGTTGCGCGCGCAACCATTGATGGCAAATCGCCCGACATCACACATGGCGCCACTTTCTACCACACCACAGCCGTTCGCCCCAGTTGGGCACGTAAATTCACGAATACTGCGCGCTTTGGTGTGCATCTGTTTTACCGTCGCGGCGTTCGCACAGCCAGCAACTGACGCAAAGTGGCCCGCAGATGGCGTTTGTCGCCCTGTACGATCGGCGGGGTTCGCTATAAACCCGCCAAAACAGCCTGCGGGAGCATTATTTATGTCGTCTGAGACGCGCCTTGCCTTTGCCCATCCGTCCGAGCGTTCCGCCGCGACATCCACCGATGACGTGCTAGACCGCATTTCGGTGCGCGATCATATCGTAGAAGTCGAGATCGGCGCGTTTCAGGCTGAGCGGGGGGTAACGCAGCGCGTCTGCTTCAACATCGTCGTCGAGGTACAACCGCTGGTTGGCGAGATCGACGATGATGTGGATCGCATCTTGTCGTATGATCGCGTGACAGAGGCCATTCAGGCGGAACTGGCAGTAGAGCGTTTGGCCCTGCTGGAAACCCTCGCGGCGCGTATCGCAGAGCGGATTTTGCTGGAGCCGCAGGCGATGCGGGTATTTGTGCGCATCGAAAAGCTGGATCGGGGTCCGGGAGCGTTGGGTGTGGAGATTGTGCGCGCGCGCGATGGTGCGCCCCCTGCCGAAATCGCGCCGGAGCCTGCCCCCCATCCCGAACTGGTTTTTCTAAGCAATGACGCCATTGCATCGCCACATCTAAAAAACTGGCTGGACCAGTTGCACGGGCAGGGGCAGCCCCTGATCCTGTGTGTAGGCGCGTCCGATCTTCCCCCGCCGAGTGTTGCGCATAAGATGGCCCAGCGCCGGATTGATCTGCTGGCGATTGAACAAAATGCGTGGGTGCTGGCGGCACGAGATGAGCGCTGCGTGGTGGTTGAGACACGTACCGAATTGGACTGGGCGATGAAGAATGGCCAGACCAGCGTTTGGGCCCCGTCCAAGATTGTGCTTGATAGCGTTGATCCCGCAGGTGCAAGCCCGCGTGATGCGGTTGCCCTTGCGGCGTGGTTTGCATCGACATTCGAGGCGCGTGAAATGCTGGTGATCGGGGCGCAGCTGCCCGAGACAACCGCAGTTCCCCTGCGCGCGGTGTCTGCAGACCAAGAGACGCTGTAGATGACGCGATCCTATTACCGTCCGATTGTACAGTCCGATGATGCCAGTCCGGCCTCTGCCCTTTTGCTTGCAGGCGGCTGGGGGTGGTTCACTCACGTAGAGGTGTTGCGCCGCGGCTCTGCCTCAAAGGTGATCAACGCGGAGCGAATACCCGATCAGGTAAAGGCGGCATTGCTGGACGAGCGGGCGAACATTGCGTTGCGTCCGCAAATCATGGGCATCGTAAATGCCACACCTGACAGCTTTTCCGATGGAGGGCTGCACGCGGTGGCAAGTGATGCCATTGCTGGCGGGCTGGCGATGGCGCAGGCAGGCGCGGATATTCTTGATATTGGTGGTGAATCAACCCGCCCCGGCGCAAAGACTGTAGGCGCGGACGAGGAGATTGCGCGCATTGTACCTGTGATCGCAGGACTGCGTGCCCAAGGCTTCGACAGAGTGATTTCTGTTGATACGCGCAAGGCCGATGTCGCGCGGGCGGCACTGGCGGCAGGAGCCACCCTCATCAATGATGTGTCCGGTTTCACTTTTGACCCAGAACTGGCGGCAGTTGCGGCGGCGGCGCAGGTGCCAGTCTGCGTTATGCATGGCCCCGTTGACCCCGAGATCATGGACAATGATCCGCGTTACGATGACGTTCTGCTTGAGGTTTATGATTTCCTTGAAGGCCGGATTGCCGCGTTGGAAAACAAGGGCATTGCGCGACACAATATAATCGCTGATCCCGGGATCGGGTTTGCAAAAACGCTCGATCACAATCTGGCGTTGCTGGCGCGGCTCAGCCTGTTTCACAGTCTGGGTGTGACGCTGTTGCTGGGAGCATCCCGCAAGCGGTTTATCGGAACAATTGGCGGTGGCGTTGATGCTGGTGACCGCGCAGCGGGATCAATTGCGGTAGCATTGGCGGGGATTGCACAGGGTGTGCAGATTGTGCGTGTGCATGATGTTGCGCAGACTGCGCAGGCGGTTGCGCTCTGGCAGGCGAGTGTTCGGGGAGCGTGGGCGGCTAGCGGTTAAACAGCCGTTTTATTGCGCCATACTGGCTCAAGCCGACGCCCAGCAAGATCAACGCCATGGCCAGCAACAGGGATCGCGGCAATGGTTCTCCGAGTATCAGCGCCCCTAGTATCACCGACCAGACAGGAACCTGATAATTTACGAGGGACATAAATACCGGCCCCGCACTGCGTACAACCAGAACGCGCAGAAAATTGGCGCCAGCGGTAGGAACCAGCCCCAGAAAAGCAAGAACCAAAAAAAGTGTGGGTGTTGGTAGGGGCGGTGGCCCTTCGATTGTCCACGCCAGTGGTATGGTCATCACTGCGCCGATGATCAATAAGACGGTGGCAAGGCCGATCGGATGCGCAGCGGGCAGGCGGCGCAGCATGATGGAGCCGACCGCATAGCAACTGGCAGCAAGAACGCAGGCAATCCGCCCAGCTGTTTCCAGGCTCGCGCCTGTTGACACGAAGGCTTGCGTACCGATCAGGATAACCACCCCGATAAATCCGATCAAAAAACCGATGGTTTTGCGCGGCGTCATCTTTTCACCTTGAATGGTGAAATGGGCAATTGGCAAGACTATCAGGGCAACTGCGGCCATGGACACGCCAGCAAATCCCGAGGTCACGTGTTGCTGGCCCCAAGCCAGCAGGGAAAACGGCACCGTCGAACTGAGGCCACCGATAATCAGCATATCCCGCTTGGCGGCGGGTGTCGTTTTTTCGGTGAATAACGGCCGTCCCATTATCGTCCAGATTACGCCCATCAGAACGGCTGCGATGGTCACGCGGGAAGCCGCCAGCCAAAAGGGCGGCATGCCTTCGCCCAGCGCAATTTCAGTCACCATAAATGTGCCGCCCCACGTGAAGCCGAGGATTGCTACCATGAGCCAGCTGAGCGGGGTGATCCGTGGGGGAGTGTCCATCAGCACAGATAGGAGTAAACGGAGCCGCAGGGCAAGGGCGCCTTTACAAGTGACGTCGCTTTCACAACATACGCAAAGCTTGTTGCCCCATCACAAAGCAAAAAAAAGGCCCGAGGTGATCCCGGGCCTTTTCAAAATCTGAATTCCAGATTTAGTTTTTGGTTTTATCAACCATCTTGCCAGCTGAAATCCACGGCATCATGTCGCGCAGCTTGCCGCCGACGATCTCGATCTGGTGTTCATCATTAGCGCGGCGTGAAGCTTTCAGTGTTGGCTGGCCGACAGAATTTTCCAACATGAAATCACGAACAAATTTACCGGATTGGATGTCGCTGAGAACATCTTTCATGCGGGCCTTTGTCTCTTCGTAGGGCAGGATGCGCGGGCCGGATACGTACTGGCCATACTCGGCTGTGTTGGAGATCGAGTAATCCATGTTGGCAATGCCGCCTTCATAGATCAGGTCCACGATCAGTTTTGTTTCGTGCAGGCATTCGAAATAGGCCATCTCAGGCTCGTAGCCTGCCTCGACCAGTGTTTCAAAGCCCATGCGGATCAGTTCGACAATACCACCACACAGAACGGCCTGTTCGCCGAACAGGTCTGTTTCACATTCTTCGCGGAAGTCTGTTTCGATGATGCCGGAACGTCCGCCACCGATGGCGGAGCAGTAGGATAGGCCGATTTCCAACGCTTTGCCGGAAGCGTTCTGGTTTACCGCAACGAGGCAAGGTACGCCGCCGCCTTTGACATATTCACCGCGCACTGTGTGACCGGGGCCTTTGGGGGCCATCATGATCACGTCAACGCCTTCTTTTGGCTCGATCAGGCCAAAGTGGACGTTCAGACCGTGGGCAAACGCGATAGCGGCGCCTTCGCGGATGTTGTCATGGACATATTTTTTATATGTGTCTGCCTGAAGTTCGTCGGGCATCGTGAACATGATCACGTCAGCCCATGCTGCGGCTTCTGCGATGCCCATTACTTCCAGACCTTCGCCTTTGGCTTTTGCAGCAGAAGGCGAGCCTTCGCGCAGCGCTACGACGAGGTTTTTTGCACCTGAATCACGCAGGTTGAGGGCGTGGGCGTGACCCTGCGAGCCGTAGCCGAGGATCGCAACCTTGGCGTCCTTGATGAGGTTTACGTCGCAGTCACGGTCATAATATACGCGCATGGGTTTGTTCCTTTGATATGGGTTCTGTGGCGGACACTATCCGAAGTCAGGCGTGATTGAAGTGTAGTTACATGGATATTTACAGCCAAAAGAAAAAGAGTTATGCGTGAAATTCAATAACTTTGGAAAAATCATGCTTGATGACGATGATCGCCGCTTGTTGCGTTATTGGCAGGCCGAGCCGAGCCTTAGTCAGGGCGAGTTGGCGGAAAGGGCGGGGATGACCACTGGCCGTGCGACACGTCGTATCGCGCGGATGCAGGAACTGGGTGTGGTGAAAGGCGTCGGCGTTGTTATCGACTGGGCTGCGTTGGGCTATGCGGTCGAAGTGTCGTTGCGGGTCACTTTGGACAAAACCCAAGGCAACGCCTTTGATGCCTTCATGGCGCAGGCGCGCAACGTGCCGGAAGTGATAGAATTGCAGACGTTTCTGGGGCGCGTGGATGTGCGCCTGTCGATCATTGCCCGCGATATGGCGCATTATCAGGAAATCTACCGCAACCAGATTTTAATGCTGCCGCATATCTCCGAGATCGAGGCGTTGATGCATGTGGCGCGAATAAAGACCAGCCAGGGGGTGCCGCTGTGACCCGACTGGATGATACCGATGCAAGACTTCTGCGGGCGCTGGCGCGGGACGCAGGGCAAAGCACCGCCGCTTTGGGGCAGCGGTTCGGGTTAAGCCAGCCAGCGACCTGGCGGCGCATTCGGCGTCTGGAGGAAGCAGGGGTGATCCGTGGCCGTCATCTGAAGCTGGATGCGGAAAAGCTCGGCTTTGGCGTGACCGTCTTTCTGGGCGTAAAGCTGGCATTGCGGGGGCGCGTCAGCCTTGAGGATTTTGAACGCGCGGTGACCGCAATCCCCGAAGTGCAAACCGTCGAGCATGTGTTGGGCCTATATGATTATCGATTGCGTGTCGTGGCGCGCAACCTGCCCGATTTCGAGCGGGTGTTGCGGCGGCGGATAATGACGCTGCCGGGAGCGGGGGAGGTAGAGGCCAACGTGCTATTGAGCGAGGAACGACTGGCGGGGCCGCTGTAGCGTTCGCTAAAGGAAACTTTGTTCCGCAGTCGGGCGTGGAGTGGGCGGAATATGGTCACGGTACACCCAGATAGACTTTGCCTTGTATCTGCGCAGTTCCTATTCAGAAGACCAATTGTTGATGAAAGGTCTGAATATGGCGTTGCTTGATACGGTAGACCCGCAAGGGTTAGAGGAATTTTCGGTTGTTTTCACGGATCGCTCTCTCAATTCGATGAGCGGTACGTTCCAGCAGGTGATGCGCGACATTCACGCGATGCTGTGTGAAGTCTATGGCGCGCAATCGGCTGTGATCGTTCCGGGTGGCGGATCGTACGGGATGGAATCGGTGGCCCGCCAGTTCGCCCGCGGCGAAGAGGTACTTGTGGTGCGTAATGGCTGGTTTTCCTATCGTTGGAGCCAGATCATCGAGACCGGTGGATTGACCGGTAAAGCGACAGTGCTGAAAGCGCGTGCGCAGGGCAATGCCACCCCTGCACCCTATGCGCCTGCGCCGATTGAAGATGTGGTCGAGGCGATCCGGAAAGAAAAACCGAAAGTTGTTTTTGCCCCGCATGTAGAGACATCGGCGGGCGTGATCCTGCCCGATGACTATATCACCGCGATGGCGTCTGCGGCGCATGATGTTGGCGCATTGATGGTGCTGGATTGTATTGCCTCCGGTTGCGCATGGGTGGATATGAAGGCGCTTGGCGTTGATGTGCTGATCTCGGCCCCGCAAAAAGGGTGGAGTGCGCAGCCCTGTGCGGGTTTGGTGATGCTGTCAGAACGCGGCGTTGCGCGGCTGGGCGAAACGCAATCCGACAGTTTTGCGCTTGATCTGGCCAAGTGGCATGCGATCATGCAGGTCTATCTGGATGGCGGACACGCCTATCACGCTACAATGCCGACCGATGCGCTGCGCGTATTCCGCGACACCATGATCGAAACACAAGAATACGGTTTCGACCGCTTGAAAGAGGCGCAATGGAAGCTGGGGGATGGCGTGCGGATGATGATGGCCGAAAAGGGTATCACATCCGTCGCTGCCGACGGTTACGGCGCACCCGGTGTTGTCGTTTGTTATACAGATGATCCTGACGTGAAGTCGGGCAAGGCGTTTGCCGCTGAGGGCATGCAGATCGCTGCTGGTGTCCCGCTGCAAGTGGGAGAGCCTGACGGCTTCAGCACTTTCCGTCTCGGGTTGTTCGGGCTGGACAAGCTCTACGATGTCGATGCCACGCTGGGGCGGCTTAAGGCGGTTGTGGACAAGGTGTTGTAGGTAACGCAAGCAACGCGGCCGAGATCGGTGCGTTGCCATGACATCGCAGCGAGACACTTGGGCTTGTGCCGCTGATCCGGTACAAGCCATCTATTAGCCGGTTCTAGATGTCTGCGCGGCTCGCGCTGCGCCTGAGAATTATTTGCGCAGGGAGACTGACTTGGAAGAATTGCTCAAACCTATCGTGGCCGAGATTTTTGATCAGAACGATTGGGGGCAACCTGCGCAATACATCCCCGAACTTGCGGGCATTGACCCCAAACAGTTCGCAGTTAGCGTTTGTCTGGCTGACGGCCGCACGGTCAGCGCCGGATCGGCGAGCAAGCCGTTTTCGATCCAGAGTATTTCCAAGGTTTTCTCGCTGATGCTGGCGCTGGGGCGTGTTGGTGATCAACTCTGGAGCAGGGTGGGAAGAGAGCCTTCGGGAACTTCGTTTGACTCGGTTGTGTTGCTGGAAAAAGAGCGGGGGCGTCCGCGCAATCCGTTCATAAACGCCGGCGCGATTGTTACCACGGACGCGCTGCTGTCGGGGCGCGAACCGCGCACGGCACTTGCCGAGATACTTACCCTGGTCAAGGATATGTCGGGATCGGAGGACATCTATATCAATGAATCAGTTGCCGCGTCGGAGCAGGAAACGGGATCGCGCAATATGGCGCTGGCCTATTATCTGAAATCCCATGGCAACCTGTCATGTACTCCCGAGCAGACGCTGGGAACATATTATCACCAGTGCGCAATCGAAATGACAACCGAGCAACTGGCAATGGCGGGGCGGTCGCTGGCAGGATTTGACGGCGCACCGAAAATTATCTCGCACGAGCATATCCGGCGGGTGAATGCTTTGATGATGACCTGTGGCCATTATGACGGATCAGGTGATTTCGCCTTCAGGGTCGGCCTGCCGGGGAAAAGCGGTGTGGGCGGGGGGATATTGATCATCGCGCCCAATGTTGCGTCTATCGCGATCTGGTCACCGGGGTTGAACCATTACGGCAATTCAAATGCGGGAACGCGCGCGGCCGAGATGCTGTCGCGCGCGACCGACTGGTCGGTGTTCTGATTGCACGGCGTGGTTTTGCACGCCGTGCAGAGCGGGTCAGGTAATGGCGTCCAGTATCCGTGCCCAAGAGCGGATCCCTTTGTGGAAACTTTCCATATCATATTTTTCATTGGGAGAGTGGATTTGGTCGTCGTCCTTGCCAAAGCCGATGAGCACAGGAGGGGTGCCAAGAATTTCCTGAAACAGCCCCGCAATGGGAATTGATCCGCCACAGCCGATGTAGGCTGCGGGAACTTCCCATTCATCACTCAGCGCCTTGAGTGATTTGGCAAAAACCGGATCATCGGTCGGGGTGCTGGAGGCGCGTCCGGTGCCGTGATCAGTCCATTCAACGGTGCAATCAGGCGGCAGCATGTCGGCCACCATTTTGCGAAAATTCTTGCGGATCGCATGGGGGTCCTGATCGCCGACAAGGCGGAAGGAGATTTTCGCGCTGGCCTGCGAGGGTAGTACCGTTTTGAAACCGTCCCCCTGATAACCACCACCAATGCCGTTGACCTCGCAGGTGGGGCGCGACCAGATCATCTCAAGCGGGGTGCGGTCCTGCTCGCCTGCGGGAACGGACAGGTCAACATCGCCCAGGAATTTGGCATGATCGAATGCAAGCCCCTGCCACTGCGCCTCCAGCTCGTCCGACAGTTCCGGCACGCCGTCATAAAAACCCGGTATTGTGATGCGGCCTTGATCGTCGTGCAGGGCTGCGATGATGCGTGAAAGCACGCGGATCGGGTTCTGTGCGATGCCGCCGAACATGCCGCTGTGAAGATCTTTGTCCGGCGCGGTGATGGTCAGTTCCTCGCCCAACAATCCGCGCAGCATTGTCACAATCGAGGGCGTACGGCTTTGGAACATGCCGGTGTCGCAGATCATTGCAAAGTCGGCGCGCAATTCGTCGGCATGTTCCTTCATAAACGGAATCAATGAGGGCGAGCCTGATTCTTCTTCGCCCTCGAAAAAGAAGGTAATGCGGCAGGGCCAGTCGCCTTTTACATCTTTCCAAGCGCGAAAAGCTTCAAGAAACGTCATAAGCTGGCCTTTATCGTCCGCTGCGCCGCGGCCACGGATGACGGGGCCTGCATCTGTCTGCTCTACTGCAGGATCAAACGGGTCGCGATCCCATAGGTTTAGCGGATCAACAGGCTGCACATCATAATGGCCATAAAATAGCAGATGCGGCTTGCCGTTTTCCGGCCCCACATGCCCCACAACCATCGGATGGCCGGGTGTGGCGCGCTTTTGTGCATCAATCCCAAGGCTTTGCAGGTCTGCCACCAGCCAGTCGGCGGCCTCATCACAATCTTGTTTGAAGGCAGGATCGGTCGAGATCGATTTGATCCGCAGCAGGTCCAGCAGGCGTTCTGTAGCGGCGGGAAGATCTTCGTCAATTCTGGCAAGGACAGCGTCAAGCGACATTGGGTAGCTCCTGGAAAAAGGGAATTTGGGGCGACCCTAACAGGCGCGAATGTCTTGTCCAGTGGCGGGGTTTTCCGATGGGAAACATGGCCTGCGACACTAAGCGCGCCTTTGCGTATTGAAGCGCTTGGAACCATTCTATATTCGACACATATACCTGTTAGATGCCCGCGCGCGGCGCACTACAATGACGGAGATGCGCAATGACCTACTCGGAACAGCTTGATCGGGCACTGACCCGCCTTCACGATGAGGGGCGTTACCGCACGTTCATCGATATCGAGCGCCGCAATGGCAACTTCCCCCATGCTGTCTGGACCAAACCGGATGGCACCGAACAGGATATCACTGTCTGGTGTGGTAATGACTATCTGGGCATGGGCCAGCATCAGGTTGTGCGCGAGGCCATGCACGAGGCGATTGAGGCCACAGGTGCGGGTTCTGGCGGGACGCGCAACATCTCCGGAACCACAGTCTATCACAAGCGCCTTGAGGCCGAGCTGGCCGATTTGCACGGCAAGGAATCGGCGCTGCTGTTTACGTCTGCCTATATTGCAAACGATGCTACACTCTCAACGCTACCGAAGCTGTTTCCGGGGCTGATCATTTACTCGGACGAGCGTAACCACGCCTCCATGATCGAAGGGGTGCGCCGCAACGGCGGTGCCAAGCGTATTTTCCGCCACAACGATCTGGATCACCTGCGTGAGTTGCTGGAAGCGGACGACAGCGATTTGCCCAAGCTGATTGCGTTTGAATCAATCTATTCGATGGACGGTGATTTCGGCCCGATCGAGGAAATCTGCGATCTGGCGGATGAATTCGGCGCGCTGACCTACATTGATGAAGTGCATGCTGTTGGCATGTACGGCCCGCGCGGGGCAGGGGTGGCCGAACGGGACCGCCTGATGCACCGGCTGGACATCATCAACGGAACCCTGGCAAAGGCTTATGGCGTCATGGGCGGATATATCGCCGCATCGGAAAAGATGTGTGATGCGATCCGCTCCTATGCGCCGGGTTTCATTTTTACCACGTCCTTGCCGCCTGCGGTGGCAGCAGGTGCGGCGGCGTCGGTCGCCTATCTGAAGCGCGCGCCGGAACTGCGGGAAAAACACCAACAGCAAGCGAAAACGCTGAAACTTCGGCTTAAAGGGCTTGGTCTGCCGATCATCGATCACGGCAGCCATATTGTACCGGTTATCGTGGGCAATCCTGTCCATACCAAGCTGCTATCGGATATGTTGCTGGATGAATATGGCATCTACGTGCAGCCCATCAATTTTCCCACCGTGCCGCGCGGCACCGAGCGGCTGCGGTTTACACCGTCACCGGTTCACGGCCCAAGTGAAATGGATGCGCTGGTACAGGCGATGGACGGGTTGTGGGCGCACTGTGCGCTGAATCGCGCCGAACAAGCGGGATAAGTCGTCAATATCTCGCTAATTTATTTGCACTGTGTTACGTTTTGCCTAACAAAAGCCATGACGAATCATGTTATATGGTAGTTAAAGGGCATACAGGCACAAATAGTTGACTAGGGCATTGATATGATTGGACGTTGGGCCATCAAGACCGCCGAAACCGAAGCAGTCAAGCCTTCCGGGTTCGACGGGTTTGAACTGCGGCTTGGTGATTTGATGCGCGGAGAGCGTGCCACGCTCGGCAAGTCATTGCTTGATGTCCAACGCGAATTGCGGATCAAGGCATCCTATATCGCAGCGATTGAAAATGCCGATCCCGATGCTTTTGATACCCCCGGATTTATTGCAGGTTACGTGCGCTCCTATGCGCGCTATCTCAACATGGACCCTGACAAGGCGTTCGATGCGTTTTGTAATGAAAGCGGGTTCAGCGTGGCGCATGGCATGTCTGCCGAAGCCTCTGTTGTCAAAAAGCCCACACGCGAAGAACGGCTGAGCCGTCAGACCACAGAGCATGATATTTTTTCCCGTCCGGTGCTGCCTTTTGCACCAAACAGCGATGGTTTCTTTTCGCGGATCGAACCCGCGGCGATCGGTTCAACGCTAATCCTTGTTGCGCTGATTGGCGGCATCGGTTTCGGTGGCTGGTCGGTTTTGAAAGAAGTGCAGCGTGTGCAGGTATCGCCTGTGGATCAGACGCCTGTGGTTCTGTCCGATCTTGATCCTTTGCAAGCTGGTGCGTCCTCGCAACCTGCGCAGGATGGCAATATCGAAACACCAGCTGCGCTGGAGGATGCTCCGCGCGTGGAAGCGCTGGACCGATTGTACCGTCCTGCTGCCCTTGACGTGCCTGTGCTCGTTGCGCGCGATGCGCCCATAGCCTCGCTTGACCCGCGTACCAGTGGCTATTTTGATTCTCCTGTTGCACTGGCCGCTAATCAATCCGTGGACCGTGCTCCAACGTCATTTGCCAGCGCCGTGGACGGGGCGGTAAATGACGCAATGGAAACGCCCGTTGCCACGGCAGGTATGACCGTACCGCAAGTTCTGGAAGGCCCTGCGCCGGCAGTGCAGGTTGTCGCCACCGGTGAAACCTGGGTGCGCGTGACCGCAGCTGACGGAACCAACATTTTCGAAAAGGTCATGCAGAAGGGCGACACATTTGATGTGCCCGCGCTGGAAGAAGCCCCTGTGCTGCGCACAGGTCAAAGCGGCGCGGTGTATTTCGTGATGAACGGCGAATTTTTTGGTCCCGTTGGCGGGCGTGGTAGCGTGACCTCCAATGTCCCCCTGCAACAGCAGGCGTTGGCAGAACGGTACGAACCTGCCCAGCCCGGTCAGGACAGCGCGCTTGAAACGCTGGTCGCCGAATTGCGCGCAGGTGCTGCTGCATTACCCGAGCAGGGCCAGTAAAAGATCGCGGCACGAACGGTCACATCATCGTATTTTCCCCAGCTTCGCATTGCAGCTGCGTGTTCGCATAGCTAGGTAGAGCATGTCTGAACTGTCTAGTGAGGCTCACATGTCGCTCAATCATATCCGTCCATGGCGCAATATATATCGCCGCAAATCGCGTCAGATTATGGTGGGTAATGTGCCTGTTGGTGGCGATGCACCGATTACTGTGCAGACCATGACGAACACGCTCACCACTGATGCGCGCGCAACGATTGCACAAATTCAGGCCGCCGCCGATGCGGGTGCCGATATCGTGCGGGTTTCGGTCCCTGATGTGGACAGTTCCAAGGCGCTGAAAGAGATCGTGCGCGAAAGCCCTGTGCCCATCGTGGCCGACATCCATTTCCACTACAAGCGCGGGATCGAAGCCGCAGAGGCAGGCGCGGCGTGTTTGCGCATCAACCCCGGCAACATCGGGGATGAAAAGCGGGTTAAAGAAGTGATCAAGGCCGCGCGCGACAACAATTGTTCGATCCGTATCGGTGTGAATGCTGGTAGTCTGGAAAAGCACCTGCTCGACAAATACGGCGAGCCATGCCCCGATGCGATGGTTGAATCCGGTATGGATCACATAAAAATCCTGCAAGACAATGATTTCCACGAATTCAAGATCAGCTGCAAAGCCTCTGACGTGTTCATGGCCGCCGCCGCCTATCAGCAGCTTGCCGAAGCGACCGACGCGCCGATCCACCTTGGTATTACCGAGGCGGGGGGGCTGATATCGGGCACAGTGAAATCTGCCATTGGCATGGGCAATCTGCTGTGGATGGGCATTGGCGACACGATCCGCGTGTCTCTGTCTGCCGATCCGGTGGAAGAAGTGAAAATGGGTTTCGAAATCCTCAAATCGCTGGGGCTGCGGCATCGGGGCGTGAATATCATCTCTTGCCCGTCGTGTGCGCGGCAGGGGTTTGACGTGATCAAAACGGTTGAAACGCTGGAACAACGTCTGGAACACATCAAAACCCCGATGAGCCTGTCGATCATCGGCTGTGTCGTGAACGGCCCCGGCGAGGCGTTGATGACAGACGTGGGATTCACCGGCGGTGGCGCCGGTTCGGGTATGGTGTATCTGGCGGGCAAACAAAGCCACAAGATGGACAATGCGAAGATGATTGATCACATTGTCGAGCAGGTGGAAGCGCGCGCCGAATTGATCGAGGCAGAGAAGGCCAAAGAGGCCTAGCGCATTCCCAGCCCCATCTGCATCAGTAATCTGCGCACGGGCGCCGCGCCATAGAGCGCGCTCAGCCCCGCTGCACGGGCATCACGGGCGATTGTGCTGCTGGCCTGACTGGCGCGGTTCAACAGATCGATGCCGCGCACCCGTAGCGTAATATCGCCGTAACGGGCCTTGTGATACGCCTCCAGCATCTCGGCATCGCCCAAGCCGTCGGGGCGCTCCTGCGCAAGGTCCAGCAGGGTCGCGATATCATTAAGTGACATGTTCAGCCCTTGCGCGCCAATGGGGGGCATAACGTGTGCAGCCTCTGCAATCAGCGCGACACGCTCGGCGTTCAGCCGTTCGGCGTGTTGGGTGATGATGGGCCACGACTGGCGGCGGCTTACCAGTTTCAGGGCGCCGAAATGGTGACACGAACGCAGGGTCGCTGCTGCCTCGAACGCCTCGGTGTCCATATCCATACGGTCCTGCGCCAGACGCGCGTCATCCATCCAGACCACGGCCGAGCAGGGCAGCCCGTTGTGATCAGGTAGCGGGACCAGCGTAAACGGCCCACCGGTGCGGTGAATCTCGGTCGAGACGTTCTCATGCGGCACGGAATGGGTTGCGGCAAACACCAGCGCCCGTTGACCGTAGCGCTGGGTGTGCACGCCAATCCCAGCCGCCGTTCGCATCGCAGATGCGCGCCCGTCTGCCGCGATTACCAGTCGCGTGTCGATGCGCGCACCATCGCTGAGCGTGACCTTCGCGCCACCCACACGGGTAAACAGCCGTGCCGTGCCAATGCCTGCGCGAAAACTTACTGTTTCAAGCTGGTCGATGCGGGCCAGCATCTCGCGCCGCAACAGCCAGTTGGGGAAGTTCCAGCCGAACGGCTGGTCCGAAATCTCGGAAGCATCAAATTCGCGGATGACACGCGGTGCGGGCTCCGCGCCACCTGCATCAATGATCCGCATGATCTGAAGCGCGGCTGCGTGCGGTTCCAGCGCGTCCCAAAGCCCTGCACGTATCAGCAAATCCCGCGCCGGTTGCAGCATCGCAGTCGAGCGCAGATCGGCACCCTCGGCCCCGCCATCGGTAACGGGCGGTGTCGGATCGACGCAAATCACCTTGAACCCTGCGCTACCGAATGCAGCGGCTGCCGTAAGGCCTGCAATGCCGCCGCCGGAAATCAGAATGTCACAGGTATTACGCATCGCGTGCCTCGTTCAGGTCAGGGTGTCCAGAAACACAGATAGATCGTCGGTATGAAATTGCACATGCGGCGCGTGCGCACGGATGGGGGCTACATGTACGGTGCGCATGCCCAGATCGTGCGGCACTGCCAGATTGCGCGGATCGTCCTCGAACATTGCGGCACTTCGCGGGGTCAGCTTGTCTTGGGTAAAAATGGCGTCAAACGCGCCGCGCTCGGGCTTGGGCAGGAAACCTGCGTGTTCAACTCCGTAAATTGCATCAAACAGGCCCGACAATCCGCGCGCGGCCAGCACACGCTCGGCATATGGCGCGCAGCCGTTGGTATAGACAATGCGCCGTCCGGGTAGGGCGCGGATGCGCGCGGCCAGCAGCGGGTCCGGCGTGAGGCTGTCCATTGATATGTCATGCACATCGACAAGATAGGGGGCAGGGTCGACGTCATGCTCGCGCATCAGTCCGGCCAGTGTGGTGCCATGGGTGTGCCAGTAATGCACGCGCAGGCGGTCGGCCTCTGCACGGTCTACGCCCAGTGCGTCCATCACCCATGCGGTCATGCGCACCTCGATCAGATCGAACAACCGCGCCTCTGGCGGATAAAGCGTGTTATCCAGATCAAAGACCCAGGTATCTATATGGGAAAAAGCTTCTCGTGACATGGGGGCTGTGGTAGGCTGACCGGCGATGTTACGCAAGGGGTAGGCGCGCGGCGCGGCATTCGCTAGGGTGCCGGAAAATCAAGAGAAAGGGCTTTGTCATGCCCCCCGCAACTGCCAGCAGCCGCACGGGTAACACCGATGCTTATTCGATGATACTTGACGCGATAGATACCGGCGTCTATCGCCCCGGCGACCGGTTGGTCGAAAGCGAACTGGCCGACAGGTTCGGCGTGTCACGCACCCCGATCCGCGAAGCGTTGCAGCGTCTGGAAACACAATCCTTGCTTGCGCGGGACGGGCGCAGCCTGATCGTGGCCTCGCTGGATCATAACCAGATGGCGGAATTGTACGTTGTGCGCGGAGAGTTGGAAGGCCTTGCGGCCCGTCTGGCCGCCCGAAACGCCACCGAAGAAGAGGTGCGTTTGCTGCGCGAAATGGTAGAGGCCGATAACGCGCTGAAGGATCATCCGGCGGCGCTGGCGCGTGCAAACAGACGGTTTCACAAACAGATTCACCTCGCCTCGCATAACCGTTTTCTGGTTCAGCAGCTTGATCTTGTGCATCGCTCTATGGCGTTGATGGCGACAACATCGCTCGCGGTGCAGGGGCGGGGTGAAATCGCGCAGCGTGAACACGACAAGATCGTATCGGCGATCGAGGCGCGCGACGGCGATGCCGCAGATGCCGCATTGCGCGCGCATATCTCGGTGGCATTTACCACGCGCCTGAAGCAGGAGGCGGAGCAGCGCGAGGCCGAAAGTTAATCGGTATGAGAGGTGACACCGTGTTGGGTCTTGTCCCAATAAAACGGCGCGGCAACCATTTCTTTCAGCGCCTTGTAGGCTGACAGGGCGGCCATCGGGAAATAAAATGGCAGGGTGAGAACATAGCCCATTAGATGACGGTGCTCTGCGCGCGACACGGCGACCATTGAAATCAAAAGGTTTAAAACCGCCGAAAGCAAAAACACCCATGCCATGACATTGGCCGTCGGCGCACCCAGCGTGAGGGCAACTGGATGATTGAACCCCGCGAGCGTGATCCAGAACGACCACAGCAACGGGGCGCAGGCAAATTGTGCAAATGTTGCAAACAGCAACGTCTGAACCCCGAGGAAGCGCATAAACCCCAGATCACGTAACAGCGCACGGGGCGCGCGCATGTGAACAATCCACGTAATCAAAAACCCCTTCAACCAACGCGAGCGTTGTTTCACCCAAGGCCAGGCACGGCAGTTTGCCTCCTCGTAGGTGACTGTCGGGATCAATTCGGTCACATAGCCGTGGCGCGCCAGACGAACGCCCAGATCGGCATCTTCGGTGACGTTATGCGCATCCCATCCGCATAGCTTTTCCAGAATACTGCGGCGAAAAAACAGCGTTGTTCCGCCCAGCGGAATCACCAGACCCAATTGCGCAATGCCGGGCAGTATCATCCGCCACCATGTTGCATATTCTATGGCAAAACAACGCGATAGCCAGTTCGCCTTTGGGTTGTAATAATCGAGAACCCCTTGCAGACAGGCGACATTTTCAGGCGCGTCCTGAAACCGCGTGACAACTTTCTCAATTTGGTCCGGCTCCGGCGCGTCCTCTGCATCCCACACGCCGATGATCGAACCACGGCAGAAATCCAGCGCATAATTCAGCGCGCGCGGTTTTGTTGTAAGGTTGTTGGCGCTCGGCACTTCGATAACGCTCATCCAGTTGGGCATATCCGTGCGCGCGATGGTGTCGCGTGTGACGGTGTCATCTGCCTCCAGCACCAACACCACTTCAAGCAGGGATTTCGGATAGGTCAGACGGGTCAGGCGCTGGATCAGTTTTCCCGCGATCTCCTTTTCCTGTAAAAGGGGTACAAGCACGGAAACCTTTGGCAGGGGAAACGGCGGGCTCCTGCGGTCAACCGGTGCTGCGTCCACCTGCACCAATTTCGATATCTGCGCGATAAATGCGGCCAGTTTCAAAACGGTGCTGAAAACGAGTGTGGCGAATGCAAACAGCATCCCGATTGTGATGGTCCACAAAGGTGCGATAAACAGCGCTGCAAGCAATGCGCAGACCACAGCTACTGCCACCGGTTTGCGCAGGGGGGAGCTCGGGTTCCAACCGCGGCAGCTTTGGGCCGCAGGCACGCGCGTTGCTGCGCGCTGCGCCAGTTCTGCGCCGTATAACGTGCTGATATGGCTTCGGATCTCCAACTCGTCCACGAGCACAGGCAGCATCCGGCGGCCACGCTCTCCCATGCAGGCGCGCAGTCTGTTGAAATCAGCGGGGTGGTTTGTACCCACAAGCAGAACATCACCAATGCGCAGCCATGGAACACAACGATGTGCCAGACACAGGCTTGACGGCAGGCAGGCGCTTAATCTTGGATCGGGCGGGTCGGCTGTCAGATCGGCGACGGGGATATTGTGCTGCCGCGACAGCATTTGCAGCACGTCATCTGGGTCCGCCAAGCCTTCGGCGACAAGGATTTCGCCCAATGGCGCATCGATATGGCGCTGCAAATTCAATGCATGCTCCAGATCGCTTTGCGTAATGATACCTGCATTGACCATGACCCACCCCAGCGGCATCTGCTCCACTGGAGGAGTCGCTGCCATCGGGTCGGGCAGACGCAAGTAAAGGTCGCTCATCGCGGGCCTGCCTGAAATCGTTTCGAACCAGTTTGAACAATTTCAGATAAAACTTAACGATAAGTTAATTTAAAACGATATCAATTTCTTATGCGGGTTCCTTGGCACTGCGCTGCGCCATCGCATCGGCAAAGCGTTCGAACAGATAATAGCTGTCCTGCGGTCCGGGAGATGCCTCGGGGTGGTGCTGTACGGAATAGACCGGACGCCCCTCCATCCGGATGCCACAGTTTGATCCGTCAAAAAGCGAGCGGTGGGTTTCGAGCACACCATCGGGCAGAGACTGGCTGTCCACGGCAAATCCATGGTTCATCGAGGTGATTTCAACCTTGCCTGTGTCCATATCCTTTACCGGATGGTTGGCCCCGTGGTGGCCGTGGCTCATCTTGGTGGTTTTTGCGCCAAGGGCGAGGGCAAGCATCTGGTGCCCCAGACAAATCCCGAACACAGGCAGGTCGGTCTTTGCAATCACGTCCTTGATCATCGGTACGGCGTAGGCGCCCGTGGCCGCCGGATCGCCTGGACCATTGGACAGAAACACGCCATCGGGCTGATGCGCCATGATATCGTCATAAGTGGCCGTTGCAGGCAAAACGGTAACATCGCAACCCGCAGAGGCGAGACAGCGCAGAATGTTGCGCTTTGCACCATAGTCAATCGCAACAACCTTGTGCTGCGGTTCCGTCTGCTCGGCGTATCCGTCAGGCCATGCCCACCGCATTTCGTTCCAGCGGTAAGACTGCGCACAGGTGACATCCTTTGCCAGATCCATCCCTTCAAGTCCCGCAAACCCGCGCGCGGCAGCGACCAGAGCTTTCACGTCAAAGTTGCCATCAGGATCATGGACCAGCGCGGCATGGGGCGCGCCCTGCTGCCGGATCGCGCGGGTCAGGCGGCGTGTATCAATACCACCGATCGCGATACGTCCCCGCGCGGCCAACCACTCGGAAAGGTGCTGCGTTGCGCGCCAGTTGCTGGGGTCGGTCGGCATCCACTTCACGACCATTCCCGCCGCAACAGGATCGGCGGTCTCGTCATCTTCGGGGTTGGTGCCTGTATTGCCGATATGGGGGAAGGTAAACGTAACAATCTGCCCGGCATAGGACGGGTCTGTCATAATTTCCTGATAGCCTGTCATCGCGGTGTTAAAGCACAACTCGGCCACAGTCTGGCCGGTGGCACCAAAGCCCATCCCGTAAAAGACTGTTCCGTCACTGAGGGCAAGGCAGGCTGTAGGGTGGGCAGATGCAGCGGTGGCCATGATCAAATCCTTTGCGGGGGTGAGGGCCGCATTGCGGCCCGTGGACAAATAAAAACGTGACGCACGTCTTTTGGCAAACGACTGCAACCTATAGCGGCCACGGGGGAGGGTCAAGATTCGGAAATAATTGAATATCTATTCCAATCAGATACTTAACGTTCTTTGATCCGCATTGCATGTAGGGGGGCGATTGGGTAGTGTCCAAACTCTTGTGATGACCAAATGTAAGGGATCCCCATGGACCTTCGGACACGTATCAGTACCTCACTTAAACAGGCGATGAAAGACAAGGCGGCGGACAGATTGTCGACCCTGCGTCTGGTGAATGCGGCGATCAAAGACAAAGACATTGCTGCACGCGCCGAAGGCAATGAAGACGGCGTTGGTGATGATGAAGTGCTGGCGATCCTTGGCAAGATGGCCAAGCAGCGTGTCGAATCCGCGCGCGCCTACGAGGAGGGCGGGCGTCTTGATCTGGCAGAGCATGAATTGATGGAAATCAAGGTCATCGAGGAGTTTCTGCCCCGCCAGCTGGATGCAGACGAAACAAAAGCGGCAGTAGATGCTGCCCTTGCCGAAGTCGGTGCGACATCCATCCGCGACATGGGTAAGGTGATGGGCGTTTTGAAAGCCAAATACACCGGCCAGATGGATTTTGGCCGTGTAGGGCCAATGCTGAAAGATCGCCTGTCGAACTGACGGGAGGGCCCTTAGCGCCGTAGGGCGCGCTGCAAGTCGTCATAGAGCGCGATCCTCTCCTCCTCGCTGAGGAATGCGCCGATCTCCACTTCTCGGCCTTTGCCGCGCAGTGTGATGTAATGGGGAACGGGACCTTCGTCATCGTATTTGGTGACTTGGGTCCAGTAGCGGTCGCAATCCCATTCCTGCACGTCGCCTGTCGGGTTGGTGCGGGTCAGAGACGCCATCGTTTTCCCTAGCACCAGATGTTCATCAATCTGGCGGGCTTTGTGGTTGCGTTGCAGCGCCCAGTATATCCCCCAGACCGCCGCCAGCGTAAATGGCAACAGACCCCACAATAGGGGAGAGCCGAGAAGCGCCAGAACCGGAATCAAAATCATTGTGAAGGTGCTGAGCACAAAGGCCGCCATCCCGCGCGCGGGGAGTGAATTGTGCGGCCACAGATGCATGGTCTGTGGTGTGCTGTGGGGCGGGGAAGTCCATTCATACGGCATGATTGGATAATAACCCACCGCTGCGCGGGATCAATGCGACAAACTGCAATTGCATCTACGTCTGTCTGTCTCGATGCGCAAGCCGCCAGATCGCACAGACGAGCATTGCAAAGACGAAGCAACACGCTGTGCCTTCGACAAGATAGAAAGTTGAGTGCCTCATACTGCCCCAGATCGCGCCAGCGGTGGTTATGGCAAGACCTTGTGCGAGTATTATTTCGACCTGAAACTCGGCGTCTGGGTGGCAATGCTCCACCACCCAGAACAGCGGCATCACCAGAACAAGGCCGAACACCGCATAGCCAAGCGGCGCAATTTGTAGCGTATAGGTGACCATCTCTGCTGATACCGTGTCGTCTAGCGAATTATATCGTGTCCCCTCCGCATGCGGCAGTGGCAGGTTGCCAAAGGCACTGGACAAGATAAAGACGCTTACGGTGCACAGGCTGAACAGCAGCAATGTCAAATGCGCAGCTGGTCTGCATCTGCGAGAGTGTGCGACCAGTTGTGGTAGCAACAATAGCCCAAGAACAAAAAAAGACGACATAGGGTGCGTATCCTGAGGGGGGTGAGTAGCAGCTACACTGTGGGGCTGACCGCTGCCATTGGTAGAATGTAAAAAGGGCCCCAACCGCCGTTGGAGCCCTTTTCTTGTTTCTTATATGGTCAGGCGGTTAGTGGCCTGGCTGTTTGTCCCAATCCGACTGCTTTGGAAGCTGCTCGAACGTATGCTCGGGCGGCGGGGAGGGCAGGGTCCATTCCAGTGTGTCCGCAAATTCGTTCCACGGGTTGTTCGCTGTCGCGCGCGCGCCGCGTGTCAGTGTCCAAGCCATTACACCAAAGAAGAAGATGAACGAACCAAAGGACAGGAATGCGCCGAGGCTGGACCACCAGTTCCAGTATGCAAATGCATCCGGATAGTCGATGTAACGACGTGGCATGCCCTGACGGCCAAGGAAGTGCTGTGGGAAGAATGTCAGGTTTGCACCGATGAACATCGCCCAGAAGTGCAGCTTGCCAGCCCATTCAGGGTACATGCGGCCTGTCATCTTGGGCAGGTAGAAGTAGATACCGGCAAAGATGGCAAACACAGCGCCCAGCGACATCACATAGTGGAAGTGTGCAACAACGTAGTATGTGTCATGGTAGTAACGGTCTACTGCAGCCTGTGACAGAACGATACCTGTAACGCCACCAACGGTGAACAGGAACAGGAAGCCGAACGCCCAGAGCATCGGAGTCTTGAACTCAACAGAGCCGCCCCACATTGTGGCGATCCAGCTAAACACCTTCACACCTGTCGGAACCGCGATAACCATCGTTGCCAGCATGAAATATGCCTGCTGGTTGAGCGACATGCCCACAGTGTACATGTGGTGTGCCCAGACGACAAAACCCAACGCGCCGATTGCAATAATCGCCCAGACCATCGGCAGATAGCCAAAGATCGGTTTGCGCGCGAAGGTTGCAATCACGTGGGAGATGATACCAAAGCCCGGAAGGATGATGATGTACACTTCGGGGTGACCGAAGAACCACAAGATGTGCTGGTAGAGAACCGGATCACCACCGCCAGCGGGGTCAAAGAACGCAAACCCGAAGTTACGGTCCATCAGCAGCATGGTGATTGCACCCGCCAGAACAGGCAGGGACAGAAGGATCAACCATGCGGTTACAAAGATCGACCACGAGAACAGCGGCACTTTGAACAAGGTCATGCCGGGGGCACGCATGTTCAGGAACGTTGTGATCATGTTGATCGCGCCGAGGATTGAGGATGCACCGGACACGTGAACCGCGAAAATCGCGAAATCCATGGACATGCCGCCCTCTTTTACCGAAAGCGGCGGGTACAGAACCCAACCTACGCCCGATCCGGACTGTCCATTACCACCAGGCAGCAAAACAGAGCAGATCGCCAGCGATGTACCGGCAATGTACAACCAGAAGGACAGGTTGTTCATCCGCGGGAACGCCATATCCGGCGCGCCGATTTGGAGTGGCATGAAATAGTTGCCAAAACCGCCGAACAGGGCAGGAATAACAACGAAGAACATCATCAGAATACCGTGACCGGTGATGAGGACGTTCCACAGGTGACCGTTTGGCGTACAGGTGGCCGAGGAATCAGCGATAAAGCGTGCGCCTTCCATACACATGTACTGGACACCAGGGTTCATCAATTCAAGGCGCATATAGATGGTGAATGCGACCGAAATGAATCCGACAAAGGCGGAAACGATCAGGTACAGAATACCGATGTCTTTATGGTTTGTGGACATAAACCAGCGCGTGAAAAAACCGCGCTCGTCTTCGTGATCATGCCCGTTAATGGCTGCGTCTGCCATGCGGTGCCTCCTTGGCTTGGATTAAAATGCAGGCGCGTCTGTTGGCAAAACGCACTGCGGACTGCTGTTGCTTCTAAAAGTAAGTCGCGCACAGGGCAATGGGCACGATGGTCGCAGGAGCAAGTATTTTCAAGAGCCTTGATCATAATTGCCCGTGTCGGTGTGCTGCGGCGGCGTTGGCGCTGTTATGGCAAATTTGAACTATCGGCTGTCTTGCGGGGCCGTGGAAATTAACACTCTGGTAAACCTCTTTCGCAATCATAGCACGCGAACAGTCAGGTAATACTTTGTGTCAGATTCAATGCGGCTTTCCCAATCCGACGATATTGAAAAGACGCCGCGTGGTGCGGCGGACTGGGTTGGCCCCGTGCCCTCTATTGATCGCATAATGAGCCTGATGCCGGGATTTGTATATGTTTTCAATCACCTGACTTACGCGAATGACTATACGAACCAGTCCGTCGGTGAGCACTTGGGCTATTCCTCCGAAGAAATACGCGACTTCGGCGCGCAAATGTTGAGCGAGGTTATCCATCCCGACGATCATCCTCTGCTTGGCGCACACATGGGGCGGATAGCCCGGCTTGCGGACGGCCGCAGTGTTGCGCTGGAATATCGGGTGATGACCAAATCAGGCGAGCAGCGCTGGCTAAGCTCGGTTGATACAGTGTTTGATCGCTGCGCTGACGGTCGCGTCCTGCGACACATTGGCTGCGCAAGCGACATCACCGAACAAAAGCAGGCGGAACTTGGCCTTGCGGAACTGAACGCGCAGCTTGAAGAAAAAGTCGCCGCGCGTACCCAAGACCTCGCTGATCTGAACGCCACGCTTGAGGATAACATTCGTGCACGCACTGCCCAGTTGCAGGATGCTGTGGACGAGTTGGAGCAACTTACCTACATCGCGACACATGATTTGAAGGTTCCGGTAAACAATCTGAACAGGTTGGGCGTGATGCTGAAGGCTGGTGCGCACACACTTTCTGCACAACAAGAAGAACAGATTCAATGGGTTAGTGAGTGTGCGGAGCAGCTGAGTGCTAAGATTCAGGGGCTGGTACTGGTAGCGCAAATCAGGCTGGGCGAAGGACCGCCACCGGACGCGCTGAACCTGCATCAGATTGTCTTCGATGCAATTGACAAAATTCACCTGATTCAGGGGCAGGCGGCACTGTCGGTTTGTCTTGATGTGCCAGAAAACCTGACCGTGCAGTTTGACCGATTCGAGCTTGATACAATTCTGGGATCTCTACTCGATAATGCGATCAAATACGCAGACTCGTCGCGCCCGTTGCGGGTAACCATTTGCGGGAGTCACAAAGCAAATCAGGTCCGGCTGTCGGTTGCAGATAATGGTACAGGACTGAACGCAGGAAACGCGCACAACCCCCATGATGCTGCAAAAGCATTTGGACTATTCCAGCGCGCCCATAAAACACCAGCCGGAAACGGAATTTCGCTCTATTGCGCGCGCGGTATGCTTGCCCGACGCGGCGGCAGCTTGGGGGTAGAAGGGACGCGTGGCCAAGGTGCCAGATTTACAATTTCATTTGCGCCTGAGGAGGATCAAAAATGAAACCGTTGAAACGTATATTGCTGGTAGATGATGATACTGTAACGAATATGATGCATCGCCGTGTGATCGAACGCTCCGGTCGTGTTCGCGCAATTGATGTGGCTACGGACGGGCAAGAGGCGCTGGATATCTTGCATGCAGATCTGGCTGCAGGGCGTCCTCTGCCTGAACTCATATTTTTGGATATCAATATGCCTGGGATGGGCGGGTTTGAATTTCTGGAGCATTACGCAAAGCTGCAGATCAATAGCGACGCGCAACTTATCATCGTGATGCTGTCAACCTCCTTGCTGGAGGCTGACCACCGGCGTGCCGAGGCTGATCCGAACGTACACTGCTTTTGCGATAAACCCCTGCGTCTGGAAAAGTTGCTCGAATTGGTAGAGGAATTTCAGAAGCGGGATGATGGCCACCGCTCAGTTGCATGAGGCGTCCTTCTATTGCGGGTGGGGGGCCTCTCCGAAAATTCCGGCAAAGCTTTGCAGCAGCGCGGTATCGGCATCCTCCATTGTAACTGGCAAGCCCAGATCAACCAGACTGGTTACGCCGAATTCCGATATACCACACGGCACGATGCCTTCGAAATGCGACAGGTCAGGCTCGACGTTCAGGGATATGCCGTGAAAGCTGACCCATTTTCGCAGGCGAATTCCGATTGCGGCGATTTTGTCTTCGGCCGGCTGGCCTGTGATCGTCGGGGGCTTTTCCGGTCGGGTAACCCATACACCGACACGGCCTTCGCGAATATCGGCGGTAATATTGAATTGCGCTAAGCTGGCAATCACCCAAGCTTCTAGTTGCTGCACAAACTGACGCACGTCGCGTCCACGTGCGCCGACATCCAGCAACACATAGGCCACCCGCTGTCCCGGGCCGTGATAAGTATATTGTCCGCCCCTTTTGGTTGGAAAGACATCAAACCTCTCCGGCTCCCTTAGATCGTTCGGCTTTGCGGACGTGCCGGCAGTGTATAGCGGCGGATGTTCTACCAGCCAGATACATTCCGGCGCGGATCCGTCCAGAATAGCGGCCACACGGGCCTCCATCCATGCTTCAGCTTCCCGAAAGCCGGTCAGTCCGGATGAGGTAATCCATTCAATCATACGATCTGTCTAATTGGGTTCTGCAATCTTAACCAGCGGATGTTTGCGAGCGCTCTGCAAGAATTTTTTCCAACATTTGCGCATAGCCCTGCACACCTTGCGCCCCGCTCAGCAGATATTTGCCTTCAAATACCATCGCCGGAACACTGGATATACCATGTCCGGTCCAGAATTTTTGACGCTCTCGGGTCTGTTGGGCATGGGTTTCTTGTTGCAGAACTTCGCGCGCTTCATCTGCATCAAGACCAACGCTGACGGCAATATCAACAAGTGTATCATGCTGGGAAACGTCACGCTTTTGAGTGAAATGCGCGTCAAAAAGTGCAAGTTTCAGAGGGTGTTGCAGATTCTTGCTCTGCGCCCAGTCAAGCAGTTGATGGGCAGCAAAAGTATTGACGATACGGCTGTCTTCTTCAAAGCGGAAATCAATACCCAGATCCGCACCCAAATTCTTCATTTGCGCTCGGTTCTGCGCGCTCTGTTCTGGCGTGGCACCGTATTTTTCCGTGATGTGTTCGCCCAAATTTTGCCCTTCAGGCGGCATAGCGGGGTTCAGTTCAAAGGGGTGCCACCTGATATATGCTCCTGCGCCTGTTGTGCCGAGCGCCTGTTCCAGTTGACGAAAGCCTATAATACACCACGGGCACATGACATCCGATACGATATCAATCTGGATCGGCGCGAATTGGTCTGAATCTGCCATGAAGTTTGCTCCTACGTCCTTGCGTTAAAATTAAAATCGGGTTTCTGGCGTCGTTTTACAAGGCAAACGGCCACACCCATAAGAACGTCAACGGGAATCTGGACCGATCGAAGCATTATTCAGCCTCTCGTGCTGCAATTTGTCTCTTGAGGTATTCCGCAACCCGCGCTATTGCACCTCCACCATCCATGGCGTGCGGTCGTGGCGGAATGGTAGACGCGCAGCGTTGAGGTCGCTGTGGGGTAACACCCGTGAGAGTTCGAGTCTCTCCGACCGCACCATATATACCCCTGAGATTTCAGATTTTTCTGATATACCATGGCGATGACGTCTTCCCCGAGACACATTTCGGGACACTTCGGGGACATAAGCAACAGCCGTGATGATCAGACACAACCACATTGACGAGCTATCTGGAGGTCCGTAACGATTCCGCCGCCTCTATCCCAAGGCGGTCGCAAAGGCGCTAGGAATTTTTTTGTTCAGGTGCCGATGACCGCGCGCGAAAGTGCTGTTCTGGTCGTTGATTTCGGAAAAATTTTTAGAAAGTCGCAAGACGGCATCGGGCGGGGTTTTCTCAGAGGGCGTTGACGAGAGGTTCTTGCAGATGATCTGCACCGTTGAAGAGCAGACCGTATGCTTTTCAGAGCCGTCGCTGCGCCATAATCGGAAGAACCATCAGTGAGCCTTCTAGACGGTAAAGAGATGTAGGTTAGGGCGGCCATGAATTTTGCGAAAGGGCTCGATCAAAGAAACCGTTTAGCTGGGCTGTCGGCCATAGAGCGCGCGTTAGGGCCGTGGACAAACGTCCGCTGGTGGTTCAAGAGGGAGCGCTCGCGCACGCGCAGGAACCACATGCTGCAAGCGGTTGTCTCCAGCATCAGTGCGCCGGGAAATGGACATGATATCAGCTATGACGAAGCGGGCGATCACTGGATTTGACGCGAGAGGGCAGGTGATAAATCAAATTAAAGGCTTGTCAGTCGACGCTGTAGGTAAAGTGCCGCAGACGGAGCGGGAACGGCGCGACCTTTTGCCCGCGTCGGTTTTATCTGAAATGCGTAAACGATCAAATGAGAAGGTTAAGGCCCCCTGAACTTGGTCTGATATGGCGCGTACTTGAAAGAACGGGGTGTCGCGGCCTGGTGTGCCTCAGCGCCACGAAAACCGCATCTTAGGCCATGCAATGGGCGGACTTGGTGTTTGGCGGAAACAGTGGTGCAGAGGCGCGATTGAAGACGGTATACGAGGCAATGGAGAGGGCACTCGGAGGGACGCCTTGAGGGGTTTCGGATGGATTTTAGGCGAATTTCCCGATTGAGTGTATTTCCCGGTCGAATTGACAACTTGCGCGGTCCCAAATGCTGGCTGGACTGCGTGTCTAACAAGGCTTTCGTGTCATCATTGCCGGTACATTGACAGAATGTCTGATCCGCCAATAAAAAATCGCGAGAGGATCAGTTAAAGCACCTTAACTCGGGATTAACCAAGCAAATCAAACAGATCACTTGCTCCTGCAAACTGGATGTTGATCTGATCTTGACCGCTGCCATCTACAAGCGCCCAGATGATCTGGCCTGTCGGTTGATAAACCACAAACGCTTCTTCGACGGCATCATCGCCTGAACGCTCTCCGTTCGCAGCCTCTGTGTGGGCGGTGCGGACCACAAACTGGTCTACGGTTGCATCAGGATTGCCGAACAAAAGGACGTCACCCTCTGCCGTGTCAAAATCCTGCAACCAGTCGGACCCATGGCCTTGGGTGCCGTTGTGAAAGAATTTGTCAGCGCCTGCGCCTCCGTTCACGAGGTCATACCCGAAGCCACCATTCAGGAAGTCATCACCGTCACCGCCGAAGATCATATCCGCCAAAGCGCCACCGTTGATTGTGTCGTTTCCATTCTGTCCATGCAGTTCATCCGCGCCAAAGCCGCCTGCAATCTGGTCATCACCGTCCATGCCGAACACCAGATCGTTCCCGTACCCTGCAAACACGGTATCGTCACCAGCACCGGCATAGATGACATCGCGCAAGTCAGCGGGACCGCCACCGCCATAAATAAGATTGTCACCGTCACCCCCGTTAAGGGTGTCAGCGCCGTTGCCGCCGTTCAGCGTGTCGTCACCATCCCGCGCAAGAAGGCGGTCATTTCCGGCCAAGCCATTAAGAACATCGCCGCCATCCATGCCTGTCAAAACGTCATCACCGTCCGTGCCCTCGAAGGTCAGTGTGTACTGAATGGTTTGAAGGGTTACTTCGGCTCCTTTAAGCGACGCGATCAGCCGTTGGTTGCCAAGATATGCCATGTTATCTGTAGAAGCGAGAGGGCGAAGCTCTTGTTCTTCGCTGAAATCAATTCCACCCTTTGCTGTAATATTTCCAGCGCTATCCACAAGAACGCCAGAATAGCCCCAGAAAGTTTCATCTAAAAATAGCGCGCCGGTTTCGGTCGTAAATGCGTGTTGTTCTTCCCAAAACGTGATGTAGAAGGTGTCTTCGGTTTCAGTGATGTATGTGCCATCCGCATCATAACGGCGAATTTTGCCATCAAAGCCCCAAAGCAGTAACCCGTCGTCAGTCAGGCGTGTCACCCGAGGTACATCGCCTTGGATATGGTCGTCGTCGTTCAACTGCTCGTCGACGAGTAAATTACCCACGACAGAACCGTCGGAATCGACTATCTGTACCCGAGTATGTGTTGCGACTTCACCAAAAGGAAGCTGCAACTCCTCGTCCCAGCTAACAGCGTATTGCCCGTGACCGATGGATTCGACCAATAGGTCAGTTATTGGAGCGCTGTTATTTTCTACGTTCGTTGACCTAAGCGGCTTCGGTTCTCCCAATGTTTGCCCATTTTCATCATAGACTTGAACGAAGATGGTATATTGGCTTGCGGACTCGGTATGAGTGGTTGCTTCAACATAGACACGAACAAAAGTCCCGTCGGCGTTCGTCGCGACCTTAGCAGGCTCTCGGGAACTTGCTGCTCCGCCAATGTTGGCAGACATAGTGAAATCTGTCTCGACAATCGGGCCTGCGATGCCTTCGGAATCGTATGACCTCGTTTGATTTTCAGACCAGAGAACCTGAAAGCCACCGTTCTCTTTCGCCCAGACTTGCGGCGAACTATGTGTTTCACCATCAATACTATCATCCATCCCTGAACTAATCAGAAACTGCTCTCCAATTTTATTTCCCCCGACAGCCGTGCGCTGTCCGTAGATTTCCTGATGCGACCCCTCTTCATTGAAAGATCGCCACACGACGATCAGGTCACCATTCGAGAGGATCGCAAATGAACTTTGATCCTGTGGACCAGTCTCGAAGGTGTTGACTTGAATGGGGTCACCGATCTTATTAAAGGCGAAAGATGTTGTCGTCATGTCCGTGTTTATTTCTCGTTAGGCTTGCGTTTTTTGTTAAATCGCCACCGCACCTTTGCGGGCAACTTGGGCTAACCGTTAGAAGGTTAGATCGAAAACATCGCCGCCTATTTGTAGGTTGATCATGTCTTGTTCGGCTCCATCTACCAAGGCCCACAATATCTGCCCTGTTGGTTTGAATGTGATAAACGCCTCAGCCGCGGTGGCAGCACCTGCGTTTTGGGTCACAGCGGTGGTCAGGTGGAACTGGTCCGCAGTGACATCATTCCTTCCAAACACCAGTAGATCACCTTGCGCAGCGCTATAGTCTTGAATCCAGTCAGAGCCGTGGCCCAAAACGCCCAGATGAAAGAAGCTGTCAGCGCCTGTGCCACCATTCACACGATCGGCACCAAAGCCGCCGTTGATAAAGTCATCACCCGCATTGCCAAACAGGAAGTCACCGAACGCCGAACCGGTCAATAGATCATCACCGGCGTTACCGATCAGTGTATCGGAGCCGAACCCGCCCGCGATAGTGTCATTCCCCTGACCACCGTATACCTTATCATTGCCGTAGCCTGCATTGATGTCGTCATGTCCAGCGCCGCCTATAATCACATCGCGCAGATCATCTGCAGATGCACCTCCGATGATCGTATCATCGCCGTCACCTCCGTTTAGAATGTCAGCTCCGTCGCGTCCGTTGAGTAGATCATCGCCCGTTCCACCGATTATCCGGTCATCACCGTGAGAACCAATCAGAATATCATCACCGGCAAACCCTTCTAGCCGTCCCGCTTCGTCAAGCTTGCCAATATCCGCTAGCTGCGTGAAACTGCTGGGCGCGTATGTCGCGCGATCGTCTGCCGTACCCAATCCGAATGTTGCCGTATCATCTGTCGGATCTGCATCAAAACCGCCATGTGAAACAGCAGCTGTGATCTCTCCGTATTCATGGGCATCCGGTATCAACAGTGTGATATCAAAGCTGACGCTTTGCCCCACAGCCAGCTCCGCAATTGCAACACTTCCCACCCCCTCATCAAACAAGGCCGTTCGGCTGTTGGGAGTAAACTCGACCACATCCGCCTCGGGTATGGTCAGATCAACAACGATGTCTTTTGCTGAAGCGGTCCCGTCGTTTGTGACGTTGATGGTGTAGTTATGCTGCGCTGTCCGGCTGTTATAACCTTCCAATATGTCGACGGCGACATTGGCATATCCAGCAACATCAACGGCTGTCCCGAATGTCGTGACAGGAGCGATATTGTCGCCGCGCGCCACCGCATACAGGTAGTACGTTCCGGGGGCGAAAGCGGTCAGATCAATCTCCTGTGAAATCTCCTGCCCCGTTACCTCGATTGGGGTTTCAGTGATCAATTGACCGTTTTTATTGTCGGTGTCCGTATCGATATAAAATTCGACTGTTGCGTCCGCATCAGGGCTTTGTACGATGACAGATGCAACCGCCGATGCCGTTTCGTCGGCAATAACTGTTGTCCAATCCAAAAATTCGGGCAATTTGATGCCGTTGCTTGCTTCATAGGTCACCTCGCCGTAATCCGCATCGCCAGCAACTTCGATATCCCAAATGCCCGACGCAGGTGTTGCCACGGCAACCGAACGGCTAAAGCCGGATGACAGATCCTCAACGATCTCAATATCGTCCCGTAATTCAATGTCAGCCTCGGTTAAACGATCGCCGTCTGGCGTGATAACAATCAGCGCGCCGCTTTCTGTTTCGTTTTCCCAATCGGCCGTCATAATGGCCCATTCCATTGTCGGCTCCAGCTGCCAGCTGCCAATCAGCGGAATCTCATCTTTACCAATCCAGCTGAACTCATAGGCACCGTTGATTTCAAAACCGTAAGCGGCTTCGGTGTTGAACACGTCGAACTTCGTCCAGATTTTCAGGTGATCGTTTCGGGGGAGCATGTCAGAAATGATCTGAAGCTCAAGACCTGCTGCAAACAGCTCTTTACCGCCGATTACGGCTAATGATTTCGGGGCCACAAATCGGCCTTCACCATTCACAAGAAACTTTGATGCGCCATTATTCGCCGTCGAGAACTCCATCGAACCCGCGCCTTGAAAGGTTTCGTAGAGGCTTTTGAACTCTACTTCAAACTTGGTCGTCCCGTCGTCTTTGTGCGTTCCACTTCCTTCGACTTCAAACAGCTTGGTGTCCAGAAATGCGTCCAGATCCAGCCCCAACCGTTTTTCGACCATCTCTGCGGCATCGCTAAGAACATTTGCGCTCTTTGAGAACCAGTCCTTTGCCTTGGATTCCGCCTTGATCGACAGCTTGGTTTCTTCCTTGGTGTTCTCGACTCCTATGGATGCTGTGACAAATTTGGTGGCGGGAGAACCCCAATATCCACCCACTTCGCCTTCGACGACCAAGCCGTCTTTGGTAGAACCGTCGATATCATCAACCCCCAGAGAACCCGAGTTGAAATAAAGGCCTGTCGGCCCAAGCGGTACATCCAGATTGTCAAAGCCGATTTTCAGCTTGTCCAATGCAAAGGGTGACCATTCAAATCCGACCTCGGTTGAAAGGGTGCTTTTCAGAAACGGTATGCGGACCTCTGTACTGCCTACAAAAACATCGTTCCAGGTATCAATCTCGGCTGTGAACTCGCGCAGGCCCAGACTGTCCTGGGCGCTGATTGTGGAACCGTACTTGGGATTGAAGCGATAGCTCCCTTCCATCGAAATATCATAATCTCGCTCGCCGTCACCATCCACATCACCGATGCGGATATAGCGGCCGCCGGGCTCGAACAGGTTGCTGAACACGGATCCCGGTCCGGCCAGATCAACCTCGAATACATGCCGGCCACTGCCAAATTCAACCTTCGCTTCGCCAGACAGGAACAGGCTGTTGTAATATTCCGAATAGCTCATCGAAAGCTGGTCCAGATCAATGGACACGTTGCGCCCGCCGAACGGAAGTGTGAATGTCTTTTTGGTCAGGTCGATCGAAGACGAGCCGAGATTTGCAATGCCAAAAGACACGCCGGATTGGTCAAATGTACCCGTTATCCCCTTGTCACCAAATCCGAAATTCTGGTTGGCATCCACCAGCATATTGCCCAGCGATTTGACGGCATTTGTTTGCAGCCGGATTTCAGCAACTGCAAAATCATCAACCAATGCAGGCTGAAACATCTTTGCAGAGGTTGATTTTTCGGTCAGCTTTGTTGTTTCCAGCGTGCCAAGATCCAGATCAAAATCACCCGCGAACAATGCATCTTCGGTGCCCGAGACCTCGGCGTAGACGTCAGCGTATTTAACGTGAAGTCCCGAACTATCTATGGTGATTTCATCGGCATTTTCAATGCGTAAAAGGCGTTCTACGCCATTGGCGTGGCCTAGATACACAGGGCCGCTAGCGGGGGCGAGCGTGTATGTTTCAACGCCATCAACCATCGATACAGCCCACGTGCCTTGGGTCGTGATCAGCAGATCCCCTGTCTCTGGTAAGGGAGGTAAAATTTCCCAAAAAATACCAGTGCCCACGCTGTTTCCGTTGTTATCATCAACAGAGAACGATGCGGCATATGTGCCAACTTCTTCGGTAATACTGCCGGTGATCCGCCCTGATTGCGGGTCGACCGACAGACCGCCAGGCAAGTCAAAGTTAAAGCTGAGTGCGTCACCGTCGGGGTCAATATACAAATCTGACAGCGCCAGATCGATTTTCGTTCCCTGCGGTGTAGCAAAATCTGATCCGCCGCCAAACATCCCACCCGTGGATTTCCCGTAACGGCCATCATACACCCATTCAGGTGCTTGGTTGTCGGGGTCAAAGCGGCCAATGGACTGGCCGCCGCCTGTACCGCCACCCCCGACATCTCCACCTCCTCCTACGCCGGGTCCCGCCACGCCGCCAGGTCCGCTCGCGGCCGGATCACCGACCGTAGCGCCACCAATCACTTCAACACCCGATTCTTCGTCGCCCTCACCGATCTGGCCGCCGGTGCTTATACCCGCGCCCCCTCCGATGCCGTCAGGGTAAATCGGATCAGCATCAAAAGGAGGGGGCATAGAGAATAACCTTACGTGTTAAGAAAATGATCAAGTTGATGAGAACGTATTCAATAAAAATCCATCAACGCAATCTTCCATCCCGCTGCATTTGAACAACATTAATATAGTTACCCAAACGCAACCATCTGCCCTTGGCCTATGGTTCGCGATCCTGTTGCGATAGGAATTGTGAGTAGTTGCGACATGCGTTTCAACATAGCACCACATCTGTTGAACGCGCGGGGCTACGTTCAACACCGGCCCGATTGTCGGGATCGCCTGATAGAACGGCCATACCGATATTTCCGTAGGGTGATACCTTGGAAATGTGCGATATAATCCTGCTGACACGTATGGATTTCGCGGCTCAGCAGCTCATCCGGTACAGGAATATTGTTTTCATCGTTCAGATTAAATCTGCGCAAATCAAGGTTGGAGAAGCCAATCAGGTTGACCGTGTCATCAACGTTTGGGGTTTGGGTATGTCACCGACCTTGGGTGAATTCATCAATCACACACCCAGTCCCGACAAGCCTGTAATAAAAGCTGTGACTGGCTGCGGCCACAATTTTGCTGTCGTCAACCATAGGTAAATCAGCGTAATGGCATCGCTGCGTTTGATTGCCCCGCATAGGGTATCCATCACAGTTGCATCAGGTACAAAATACGGTGTCGAATTGTTAACCTCTGATCGGGCATTCGCAAGCAAGGTCGAAAAATGCTGCGATGTCGCGCAATGCCGGCCGGATGGCCATGGCGGGACAAACCGCTCCGGTTTGCTTGACAACACTACATCACATCGTCCTTTAATTTAGCATTCAAAAAGAGAACAAAGTGTGAACATATAGGGGTGTGTATGATAAACGATTCTACATACGGGCAGGTCTTGCACTTGCCAAAGCGCAAGGCGCTTGCACTGCCGGACATGGATGTTCTGGCATCAAAACCTGTTTTGAGCGATGTTTTTACCACTGGAGCAACCGATCCGGCTGCGGTCGGGTTTGTGTTGTCGTTGCTACCTGTGGCGTCGGGGCCGGTTCTGTGGGTGCAGGATTACATGTCGCGGCGCGAAAACGGGCATCTCTATACCCCCGCCCTGAAATCTTTTGGTGTTGCGCAAGACATCTTGCAGGTCAGGGTCAGCCATCCGCGCGATGTTCTCTGGGCGATGGAGGAGGGCGCGGGCTGTGCCAGTCTTTCCGCGGTCATCGGCGAAATCCACGGCGGGCCAGCGGTGCTGGATTTTACGGCAACCAAACGGCTTTCCATGCGCGCACAGGTGAGTGGCGTGCCTGTCTATCTGATCCGCAGCGGCGATCCTGGCGGGTTAAGTGCGGCGCGGATGCGCTGGCGTGCGGGGTCTTTGCCGTCTTTGGCACATCCATACGACAGCCACTCTCCGGGGCGGCCACAATGGGATGTAAACCTTTTTCGCGCGCGCGGCTATCCGCCGGGGCGCTGGGTGGCACGGTATGACCCTGACGCGGCCCGAACAGCAGATCGTCTCGGTCTGGTTCCCCGATCTGGCGATGGAGCGCTGGATACGGGTGATCAGCCAGTATCGAACCGTACCGCCACATGATGCGGCAATTATATTGTCCCGTGACGGCCCGCACGGTCCTGTTGTTCACAGTCTGAACAAAACCGCACAGCAGCGCGGGATCAGTGCAGACAGCAGGGTGGTGGATGTGCAGGCGATCTATCCCGATCTGCATGTGGAAGCTGCCGATATCGACGGGGATCATGCGCTGGTGCGGCGGCTTGTGCATTGGGCGCGGCGGTGGTGCCCCTGGACTGCGCAGGATGTGGACAACGGGCTTGTACTGGATGTGACGGGCTGCGCGCATCTGTTTGGTGGCAAGGCTGCATTGCTGCGCGACATATGCCAGCGGTTCGCCATGCAGGGGCTGACGGCGCGGGTGGCGATGGCCCCGACACGTGGCGCGGCGCAGGCACTGGCGCGCTATGCTCCGGCGCACACCGTTTGCACCACACAAGACCTTGCCGGACGGCTGGCGCCTTTGCCGGTTGTCGCCCTGCGGCTGGATATGCAGACTGCGCGCCTGCTGGACCGTCTGGGCCTGAAAACCATCGGCGCTTTGGCGGGGGTTCCCCGTGCTGCGATGATGCGGCGGTTTGCCAATATGAAAGCAGATCAGAACCCCCTGATCCTGATGGACAGGGCGCTGGGCAAAACAGCCGATCCGCTGAACGCGCCGCCGGATCACCAAACCTTTATGGCGCGCACACGGTTGCCCGAACCGGTGATTGATCCTGTGCCGCATCTAAAAAGCCTTGCGGATGATCTGTGCGAAACACTTGCCGCATCCGAGCAGGGCGCACGGCAGTTGCGCTTTACGATCTACCGGATTGACGGCGAGTACCGCACAGTAGGGTTTGCCACCGCCCGCGCCAGCCGTGATCCCGCGCATATCCTGCGCTTGTTCGACCGCAAGCTTGATAAAATCGATCCCGGTTTCGGGTTTGACCTTCTGACGCTTGAGGCGACAAGAACCGAACCCCTGTCAAGGGTGCAGGAACGGCTTGACGGCAAGCGCGATGCCAGTGCGGATATTGCCGGATTGCTGGACCGGCTGACAGCACGGCTGGGGCCGGATAAAATCACATGGTCCACATGGACGCAAAGCCACAAACCCGAACGTATAGAGGGGCGTATGCCTGCACTGCAAGGCGCGCCATCGCCCGCGCCCGCATTGATGCGTGAACGCCCCCTGCGCATACTGGACCCGGCCGAAGAGGTGCGCGTGATCTATGCTGTTCCCGAAGGCCCGCCTTCGCAATTTCGCTGGCGGCGTCTGGTTTATAAATCCGTTCGCCACACAGGGCCGGAACGGATTGCACCTGAATGGTGGACAGACCGCCCCGGTACGCGCCTGCGCGACTATTACAAGGTCGAGGTGCAGGACGGACGGCGGTTCTGGTTGTACCGCGAAGGTGTTGTCCATGACGGGCGCGGGGGGGAGCCGCGCTGGTTTTTGCACGGGTTCTTTGCCTGATGCCGTTACAGGAAGGGCATAAACGCCGCACGCTGGGCGAAGACGGTGGGTTCCGCTGGCATGATCCCTGTGCCTATGTGGAATTCGGGCTCGCCAGTTGTTTCTCGTTTCTGCGCGCGGCGTCGGATGCATGTGATTTGACGGCAACCGCAAACAGGCTGGGCTATGACCGGATCGGAATTGCCGATCATAATACGCTTGCAGGGGTGGTGCGTGTCCACACCGAAGCGGCCAAGGCCTGTGTACATCCGTTGATCGGTGCGCGACTGGTGCTGATGTGCGGCACACAGCTGCTTGCCTACCCCCAAGACCGTGACGCCTATGCGCGCCTGTCGATGTTACTCTCCAAGGGCAAGATGCAAACCGCCGAAGGCAAATGGCAGGACAAGGGTGAAACCCACCTGACACTTGAAATGCTGTCGGCTTATGCCGCAGGGCTGCACCTGATTGTTATGCCGCCGGATAATCTGGATGTGTTTGCTGCGGGGCTGCCGCGTCTGGTGAAAGCCTTGCCGCAGATGCGCTATATCGGGGCGACGTTTCTGTATCGCGGCGATGACAGGGCACGGATCAACCGGCTGGATGCGCTTGCCCACGCGCACGGGCTGGCCATTTTCGCAACCAACGACGTGCTGTATCACGCGCCGGAACGCCGCCCGTTGCAGGACGTTATGGTTGCCATTCGCAAAGGTGTCACTGTTTCTGCCGCGGGGTTTCTGCTGCACGCCAATGCCGAACGGCATCTCAAATCCCCTGACGAGATGTGCCGCCTGTTTGCCGACTGGCCACACGCCATTGCCGCCACACGGGCCCTGGCGGACAGGATCGAATTCAGCCTGAGCGATTTGAAATACGAATATCCCCATGAAATTGTGCCCGATGGCACAACTCCCATGCAGGAACTTGCCCGCCTGACGTGGGAGGGGGCAAGGGGGCGGTATCCTGATGGTGTGCCCGATCATGTGGTGCAAACCATCCACAAGGAATTCGCCCTGATCGAAAGCAAGAAAATCGCGCGGTATTTCCTGACCATTCACGATATTGTCCGCTTTGCGCGCGAAGAGGCTAGGCCACCGATCCTGTGTCAGGGGCGCGGTTCTGCGGCGAACTCGGCTGTGTGTTTCTGCCTTGGCATCACGTCGGTTGATCCCAACGAACACAATCTTCTATTTGAACGCTTCCTGAGCGAGGAACGTGACGAGCCGCCCGACATTGATGTGGATTTCGAGCATGAGCGGCGCGAGGAAGTCATCCAGTACATGTACCGCAAATACGGTCGCCACCGCGCGGGCCTGTGCGCAACTGTCATTCATTACCGCCCGCGCTCGGCCATTCGCGAGGTGGGCAAGGCAATGGGGCTGTCAGAGGACATAACCTCGAAACTTGCCGGGACCATGTGGGGCAGTTTTGAAGGCCAGATAGATGATGCACGTGCAAAAGAGGCGGGGCTGGATCTGACCGCCCCTTATCTGCGCATGGTGTTGACGCTGACGAAACAGATGATCGGTATGCCGCGCCATCTGTCACAGCATGTCGGCGGCTTCATCTTGACGGAGCGGCCCCTGAGCGAAATAGTCCCGATAGGAAACGGCGCCATGCCCGAGCGCAGTTTCATCGAATGGGACAAGGATGACATTGACGCATTGCAGATTTTCAAGGTCGATGTGCTGGCGCTTGGTATGCTGACCTGCATTGCCAAATGTTTTGATCTGCTGGAGGCGCATTACGACCGGCGGCTGGAACTGGCAACAGTTCCGGTTGAAGATCACGAAGACGATGCAACAGGGCGCCCGACCTATGATATGCTGTGTAAGGGTGACAGTCTGGGCGTGTTTCAGGTGGAAAGCCGCGCGCAGATGGCGATGTTGCCCAAACTGCGGCCGCGCGTGTTCTATGATCTGGTGATCGAAGTTGCCATTGTACGCCCCGGACCCATTCAGGGCGATATGGTGCATCCCTATCTTCGCCGCAGGCAGGGACTGGAAAGTGTGGTCTATCCCGCGCCGGGGCCGGCGCACCCCCAAGACGAGCTTTTCAAAATTCTGGGCCGTACCTTGGGGGTTCCGATCTTTCAGGAACAGGCGATGAAAATCGCCATGGATGCCGCCAAATTCACACCCGCACAGTCAAATGAATTGCGCAAGGCGATGGCGACATTCCGCTCGCGTGGCACCATCGAAAAACTGCAATCGCAGATGGTCGGCAATATGATAAAGCGGGGCTATGATCCGGTATTTGCGCAGCGCTGTTTTGACCAGATCAAAGGGTTCGGTGAATACGGCTTTCCCGAAAGCCACGCGGCCAGTTTCGCCAAGCTTGTTTATGTTTCAAGCTGGATGAAGTGCCATTATCCGGCGGCCTTTGCCTGTGCCTTGCTCAATTCCCAGCCGATGGGGTTTTATGCCCCCGCCCAGATCGTACGCGATGCGCGCGATCACGGTGTCGAAATCCGCAATGTCGATGTGAATTACTCCGATTGGGATTGCACGCTGGAGCCCTGTGCAAAGGGGTTTGCCCTGCGGCTGGGGATGCGTTTGGTGGGGGGGCTGCAAAAATCTGCAGGTCTGTCCGTGATGGCGCACCGCACAACACCCTATGATAATGTCGATGATCTGAAATCACGTGCGATGCTGGATGCGAAGGCGGTGAAAAACCTTGCGGCCGCGGACACGATGCGCAGCATGGGCTTCGATCGTAGACAGGCGCTTTGGCAGACGCAGGCGTTGAAAGACGCGCCTGCCTTGCCGATTTTCGATCATGCAAACACCACATCTTACGGGGCAGAGCCACAGGTCAGCCTGCCTGCAATGCCCAAGGCCGAACATGTTGTCGCTGATTATCAGACCTTGCGGTTGTCGCTCAAGGCGCACCCGATGGGTTTTTACCGCAACAGCCTGCGCGCACAGGGGTTTGCCGCTGCCGGTGATCTGGCCCGCATGGGGCACGGGCAGCGCGTATCACTTGCCGGACTGGTGTTGGTGCGGCAAAAACCGGGCAGTGCCAAAGGCGTGTGCTTTATCACGTTGGAGGATGAAACAGGCGTCGCCAACCTTGTGATCTGGCCCAAGATGTTCAAATCCTATCGTCCGGTCATCATGTCCGCGCGTCTGATGGTGGTGCATGGGCAGGTGCAGACCGATGGCCGTGTGATTCATATTGTTGCAAATGATATACAAGACCGCAGCGACAGGCTTACAGGGCTTTCAGACACGCGCCTGCCTGCAATCACCACGCGCGGCGATCACCCGACACATCCGCTTCCTTCTCAGGTCGGGGGGCATGGCCACCCGCGCAATGTGCGCATCATTCCCAAGTCACGCGATTTTCATTGAAGATGGCCCGATCCGCGAACTGCCTGCGCGGGCAGGTCAACGCGCAATCGGCCCAGCCGCCAACGCACCGGGGGAAAAACTGTCGATGTGAGGAAGAGGTGCTGAAAGCTGCAAAGCAGCATCTGTGACAGCCAGTGGCGCGACTTGCAGCCGGTTATCCTGAAAGCAAATGACGGGTATGACGCCAGACGCCGAATGCATCTGCAACAACCAGTGCGAACGCGCCTGCAGGCGCGTCTGCGGGTGGCAGGTTTTCAACCCACTCGACCGCATCGGTCAAATCGCGGGTATGGTGAAACCCGATATGATCACCGCCGTCATACAGGGCGTAGATCGTTACTGTGTCAAAATCCGGTTCAGTGTCAGGGGGCCATGTCATCCGGGTTCTCCGCTCGCTAATTCTTCAAACAGAAGCAAGACTTACCAGCGAAATTTGGCGTTTCAAGATGTCGGAGTTACCTTCCGCGGCGGAAATCGTGGCGCTTTGTAATTGCGGTTCAAGATCCCCTTGCACGAACGCGCGGTTCCTGTAGATCAAACGTTGTTTGTAAAACGCGCGTCTGCCGCGATCAGGGCCGGCCGGTTGTTTGTCTCGGCAATGCCGTACCCCGCTGCACGTTTGTAGGTTGCAGCATGTTCGGCCATTTCCTCATGCGGGATGACATCTTCGATCCTGTCAAACTGACCACCGCTGCGCTGCTCGATAATATCCAGAATTTTATCCGGCCCTGCGGTGCGGTTCATCAGGATGATCTTTGAGGTCACCGGCAGCATTTCACCCTCATAGGCATGAAGTGCCGCTTCGCCCAGACCGTGATCCAGAAAGGCCGAGACCAGTTTGCGTGCATCGGTAATACCCGCACCCGCACCGTTGGAACCGACAGGATAGGCCGCGTGCGCCGCATCCCCCATCAATGTGGCGCGCCCCACGGTCCAACTGTCCAGAGGGTCACGGTCAACCATCGGGTATTCGAAAATCTCGTCGGCATCGCGGATCAGGGCAGGGGCATCGATCCAGTCAAAGCGGATCCCCTCGAAGGCATGCAGGAAATCGTCTGTATTGGCGGCGCGGCTGTAGTCTTCCTTGCGGAAGGTTTGGGCGGGATCGAATTGCAGATTGCAAATCCAGTTGATTGTCGCCAGCCCTGTGTCTGGATCGGGTTGCGAGATGGGATAGCTGACAAACCGCAACCCGTCATGGCCGATCAGCACCATCGATGCACCACTCAGGAACGGTTTGGCCTGTGTTGTTCCGCGCCACAACATCGCACCGCCCCATTGCGGATCATCCTCATGGGGTTGCATCTGGCGGCGGATTGCCGAATGGATGCCGTCGGCCCCCACAAGGATCGCACCCTTTGCGGTTTGCGTGCGCCCGTTGCGGTCCTCCAGCAACAGCGTCACGTGATCGCCGTGATTTTCAAAACCCGTGGCACGCAGCCCCGTTTTCACGGCATGCGGACCGGCACGGCGGATCACTTCGTCATATAGCAGCATGTGAAGGCGTCCGCGATGCACCGAGTATGATGGCCAGTGATATCCTGCATCAAGACCGCGCGGCTCTGTCCAGACATGCAATCCTTTCTTAGTGTAAAGTCCGTAGTCCTTGAGCCGGATACCCACCTCGTCCAGCCGCTCCGCAAGGCCCATATCAAACAGCTCGCGCACGGCGGAGGGCTGCAAATTGATGCCCACCCCCAAAGGCCGCAAAGCCGCGGTGGATTCAAATACCTGAAAAGGGATGCCAACCTGATGACAACTCAGCGCGAGAGCCAGACCGGAAATCCCGCCACCTGCAATCAATACTGTCATCCATGCCTCCTGAAATGGTGTAATGTAGCGGCAGAGTACCTGCCCGTCGCGGCCTTCGCGGATTAACCGCCATGTTTGTGGATCAATGCACGGGCCTGATCGATCAATGCCTGACCGTCGATCCCTTTTTCCCCCATATCTGCCTTCCAGCGCTCAATCACCGGCTGCGCGGCCTGTTTCCACCGCGCGACCTCGGCATCGTCCAAGGTGATGATATTGTTTCCCGCATCTTGTGCGATCGCAAGACCGGGGGCATCGGCTTCTTCCATACGCGCTGCAGCAATCTCGGTCAGGGCCATACCAGTGGATGCATCCAGAATGGCGCGCAGATCATCGGGCAGGCTGTCGTATCTGGCTTTGTTCATCACCATGACAATCGCCGCAGTGTATAGCGCTTCCTCGCCCGAAAAAACCGTATGGTTGGTGACCAGTTCCGACAGGCGAATGGACGGTGTCACTTCCCACGGGATCACGGTTGCATCAATTGCCTTTCTTGATAGCGCTTCGGGGATCGAAGGTAGGGGCATGCCCACGGGGGAGGCGCCCAATTCGTTCAGCAAATCAACAATGACCCGCGTTGGTCCGCGTACCTTCAGGCCTGCCATATCCTCTAGCGTGTTCACAGGTGTGGCAGAGTGGATTACGCCCGGCCCGTGGACCCAAGCCGCCAACACTTTCACATCCTTGAATTCGTCGACCTGCAAATCGTTCTCGATCATTTCCATAAACGCTTTCGACGTTGCAACAGACCCGACCATCATAAACGGCAGTTCGAAAACCTCGCTTTTCGGAAAACGACCGGGCGTGTAGCCGACAAGGGTCATGGTGATATCAGCAACCCCTTCAACCGCTTGATCCATCAATCCTGTCGGACGGCCACCCAAGGCCATAGCGTCAAAGTGCTCGATCTTGATGCGTCCTCCTGAAGCGTCTTCCAACGCACTGCCCCATGGTTTGAGAACCTCTGAAGGGACAGTAGCAGGGGCAGGCAGAAACTGATGCAAGCGCAGCGTGATATTCTGCGCAAAGACGGCTGATGACGATATTGAAAAGAGTAAAGCCGCCGAAGCCATACCGCCAAGCAGAGTACGTTTACGCATTGAGCTGTTTCCCGATGGTTTCGCAACAAGGCGACTATGCAAACGCTGTCTCAAGCTTGTCAATTCTGGATAAGTTCAATGCTGCAGTTAAACAGCAATGAGGAAAACGCCGCCGCGAGGGTGGAAAACCGAAATTGGGTGTTCAAATTCGGCGGGAAACCGCCGATCAGGCGGCTGTGTTGTAACCGAACTGTCGCTTGATACATCATGGAACAAAGCCGTTTGCGCCTGCGTTATAATATAATGTAGATATATTTGAAAAATAGGTGTCAACGTCGTCGGCTGAAGAGTGCGCAGGAAAGCGGACCTCGGTGCATCGGCACGAGTTTGAGGGTTTGAGCGTGGAATTTACAGCTCCGAAAGTACGGCGCATTGCCGCGACTGCAATATTTTGTCTCGCTGCTGTTAGTGGACATGCGGCAGAAGTCGCAATCAACACCTCGGCCGATGAAGATCTGAAAGATGCGCTGCGCGGTGGATCGTTGTTGATCGAACAGACCATGCTTGAAGAAAATCCGCCAACCACGGCAGAAATTCTTGCAGCGGCGCAGGCTGATTATAAACGTCTGCTGGCAGTGCTTTATGATAACGGTCATTTCGGCGGCGCGATTGCAATTATGGTGGATGGCCGCGAGGCCGCGTCGATACCGCCAGTGCAGCCACCAAACAGCATTTCACGCGTCCAGATCAATGTCGATCCTGGGCCGAAATTCCGCTTTGGCCGCACCCGCATTGCACCACTGGCGCCCGAAACTGAAATCCCCGAAGGATTTGCCGAAGGGCAGACCGCCAGTCTCGGTGTGTTGAAAAATACTGTCAGTGCCGGAATTGATGGATGGCGCGCGCAGGGCCATGCTAAAGCGGCCCTTACCGCCCAAGATCTGACCGCAGATCACCCCGCGCGGCGTATCCACGCGCAAATGAAGCTTGATCCGGGGCCGCGCCTGCGGTTCGGGCCTTTGGTGATCTCCGGTGAAAGTGACGTGCGCCGCCAGCGCATAATCGACATCGCGGGACTACCAGAGGGCAAAGTATTCTCGTCTGAGGAAATCCGCCTTTCAACCGAGCGGCTGCGCCGCACAGGGGCGTTTAGCGCGGTTGCGCTGACCGAAGGAGAAGAGATCGGTCCGAATGACACCTTGCCGATAAACGCCCAGATCACCGATGCCCCCAAGCGCCGGCTTGGGTATGGCGCCGAATTGTCAACGTTGGAAGGGCTGACGCTAAGTGCCTTCTGGTTGCACCGTAACCTTTTGGGCGGGGCAGAGCGGTTGCGCTTTGACGCGAAGGTAAGCGGGATCGGCGGTAATTCGGGGGGGACGGATTACAGGCTCGGCGTGCGTTTCGAGCGGCCCGCTACCTTCAACGAAGATACCGATTTCTACGCACTCGCGTTGCTGGAACAGCTAGACGAAGTGTCTTATTTTTCACAGCAATTCGATCTGGAGGCAGGGATCAAGCGGATTGCCTCGCCCGAGCGGACCTATACACTGGGCCTTGGTTTGCGTACGGCCAAAACGCGTGACGCATTTGGCGAAAACAAATACACGCTGTTAACCTTGCCGCTCAGCGCGGAATTCGACTACCGCGACAATCGCTTAAATGCGCGTGACGGCTTCTATTTCAAAGCAAATGCGATGCCGTTCGTGGCTGTTTCGGGTTCCGATAACGGCATCCGCACCTTTGTTGATGCGCGCGGCTACAAAACCTTCGGTGAAGCACGTCCTGTTACATTTGCGCTGCGCGGGCAGTTCGGCTCTGTCTATGGCCCCGATCTATCAAAAGCACCTGCCGACTACCTGTTTTATTCAGGGGGCGGTGGCACGGTGCGCGGTCAGGAGTATCAATCCCTTGGTGTGCCTGTGGGCACTGACACAACTGGCGGGCGCAGCTTTGTCGGCCTGTCTGCCGAATTGCGTGTAGGTGTGACAGACAGCATCGGCATCGTCGGTTTTGCCGATGCAGGATATGTGGGTGAGGAAGAATTCTACGATGGCTCCGGTACTTGGCATTCCGGTGCGGGCCTCGGACTGCGATACAACACTGCAATCGGTCCTGTGCGGCTTGATGTGGCGGTGCCTACATCAGGGCCGGACACAGACGAGGATTTCCAAGTTTACATCGGTATAGGGCAGTCTTTCTAATGCGTATGATCCGTTTTTTCCTGATGGTGCTGGCGCTGCTGGTTGCCGTGCCTGCCATCGCGCAGGAAGAAGAAGATAAAGGCTTTCTGACCCGTAAAATTCAGGATTTGCTGAGTGGTGCCGGCCGTGAGGTGAGTATTTCGGGGTTTAGGGGCGCGCTGAGTTCTGCCGCTTCGTTTGACCGGATGACAATATCCGACGCTGAAGGCATCTGGCTGACGCTTGAGGATGTGGTGCTGGATTGGAACCGCTCGGCGCTTCTGCGCGGACGACTTGAGGTTGAGGAACTGAGCGCCGCGCGTATCGACATCCCCCGCCTGCCAAAAAGCGAAGAAACGACATTACCCGACGCGGAAGCTAAGCCTTTCACCCTGCCCAAGCTGCCCGATCTGCCTGTAGCGGTGAACATCGACGCAGTGAACATTGCGCAGGTCACCCTGGGCGAGCCTGTGGTGGGTCAAAGCGTGCAATTGCAGATGAACGCGCAGGCAACCCTGAACGATGACGGTCTGGATATGGTGGTGAACGCCAGCCGGACCGATGGCAAACGCGGCGTTTTCGACATCACGGCAAAGCTGGAGCGGGGCGATGATGTGATTGACGCGCTGCTTAAACTAAGCGAGCAGGAAGACGGTATCGCTGCAAACCTTCTCAATATCCCCGACAAGCCATCGGTCGACCTGACTGTAAACACGACAGGCACACTGGATGACATGGTGACCGATCTGTTGATCGACACGGACGGAGAGGAACGGCTGGCCGGAGAGATTACCCTGATCACCCAAGGCAACCCGGCCGATCCCGATCGCCGCATCGTGGCAGATATCGGCGGCGATATCACAGCTGTAATCCTGCCCGAATATCGAGACTTTTTCGGCCCTCAGGTCAGTCTGACCGCCGATGCTCTGATCGAAGCAAGCGGTGCAGTGGCGGTTGACGCTTTCACCCTCAAGGCAGCAGCGGCGGATCTCACGGGGCAGGTGCGCCTGTCGGATGAAAAATGGCCGGCCCTGATTGATGTGCAGGGCACGGTCGCGCGTGCAGACGGTGCGCCGGTGCTGTTGCCCGGCGGTGGTGGCACAACCACCGTGCAGCGCATTGTCCTGAACGTCGATTATGATGTCCAGAAGGGTGAGGCCTACGAGGCGGTTTTTGATATTTCGGGACTGGAGACAGAAGCAGCCAGCGTCGCACAGACGACGGTTCGCGCGTCCGGTACGTTGACTGGCGCATCGGGCAATATCGGACAGTTGCTTGGTACGGTCGAGTTCGCAGCGCAAGGCGTGGCGCTGATGGATGCGGCGCTGTCAGAAGCGCTGGGCCAACAGATTAGCGGTACGACCGAAATCAACTATCTGACAGACCAGCCCTTCCGGATCAGTAATCTTGATCTGCAAGGCACCGATTACACCCTGAAAGGCGATGTTGCGATAGATGGGCTGGCGAGTGGCTTCCAGACCACGCTTGACGCGAAGCTGACGGCGAGCGATCTGAGCCGTTTTTCTGCGCTTGCAGGGCGTGAACTGGACGGCGCGACCTCGCTGGCGCTTAAAGGGTCAGTGACACCGCTTAGCGGTGAGTTCGACATGCAGGCAAACGGCACCGCCGATGATATAAAGACAGGTATCGCACAGGCTGACGCGCTGCTTGCAGGGCGTACCGATCTCAATGTTGCTGCCATTCGCAACCAGAACGGCATCTTTCTGCGTGAACTTGAACTGAACAATCCTGCAATGCGTCTCACGGGTTCCGCAGAGCTTGCATCGTCTTCCAGCCGCGTGGACGGTGAGGTGGTACTACGCGATATCGCCACCGTGCTGCCGCAGTACTCGGGCGCGGTGACACTGAAAGGGAACGCCGTCCAAAACGATATCGGCTGGCGTGTCGATGTCGATGCAGACGGGCCTTACGAGACATCCTTTGCGCTTGACGGATTGGCAACTGGACCGGACGCCGCGCTGGAATTTGCGGCCCGCGTTCCGGAGCTTTCCAAATTCGCTGAAGGGGTCGAGGGGCCGCTGAACGCGGAAGGCACCGTGCGTCAGACGCCGCAAGGCTGGCTGCTGCAGACCGATGCGGACGGACCATATGACGTAACCGCGCGGGTAAACGGCCTTGTCACCCCTTCGGTTGATATCGGTTTTGAACTTGCGCTGCCGGAACTGTCTGCGGTTGCGCCACAGGTCACCGGCCCGTTGCGCGCAACGGGGCGCTTACGCCAGACCGATAGCGGTTTCCGGATCGAAACAGAGGCCTCCGGCCCCTATAGCGCCGATGTGTCGGTGACAGGCGCGCTGACCCCTGCGGTGGACGTGCAATTTGATCTGTCGGTGCCGAACGTGCAGCCGTTGGTGCCACAAGTGAACGGACCTTTGCGCGCCACAGGCCAGTTACGTCAGATGGACGAAGGATTTTTTGTCGATGTGTCGGCCAGTGGTCCTTATGGTGCGCGCGCGCTGGTTGAAGGGTTGGCCACAGGGCCGGATATGTCGCTCGATTATGACGTACGCGTGCCCAATGTCGCTCCGCTGGCCCCTGGAATAAACGGCCCGTTGGCAGCAAAGGGCAACTTGCGCCAGACGCCGCGCGGCATATCTGTCAGCACAGATGCTACGGGTCCGTATCGCAGCCGGGCCACAGTGCGCGGTGTTGTAACGGGCCCCGATGCAGCGGTGACATTTAATTTTGCCATGCCTGACATTGGGGCGATTGTGCCAAAGCTGAACGGCCAGTTGATTGTGAACGGCAACGCCGGAAAGACCCTGCAAGGTTGGGACATTGATACCTCCATGCGCGGCCCTGCAGGCACGCAAGCCACGGTTGCGGGACTGGTGGGCAACGATGGTCGTCTGAACATGGAAATTGAGGGCAACGCGCCTTTGGGTCTTGCAGCGCCATTTATCGCGCCGCGCAGTCTGCAAGGGCAGACACGATTTGATTTGCGCCTTGACGGGCCTGCAGGACTCGATGCGCTTAGCGGCACTATCCAGACTTCCGGTGCGACCCTGACAGCGCCAAACCTGCGCACAGGGCTGGAAGGGATCAACGCCGATATCCGTCTGGCTAACAACCGCGCAACACTTGATATCACGGCCAGCCCGTCAGGCGGCGGGCGTCTGGCGATCAATGGCGGCATCGGTCTGACCGGCGCGCTTCCAGCGGATGTGAACATCGCGCTGGAGCAGGTTGTGCTGGTGGACCCCCGCCTGTACCGCACTTCCCTCAGCGGTGGTTTGCGCCTGTCCGGCCCCCTGACGGGCGGCGCAGGTATCAGTGGCAACATCACGATAGGTGAAACCAACATCACGGTGCCCTCTACCGGATTGACCAGCATCGGTGATATCCCGGTGATCGACCATATCGGCGCGCCTGCCGACAACGTGGCAACCCGCCGCCGCGCCGGTCTGCTCGAGGAAGGCGGCGCCAGCGATCCGGTTGAACGGGGGGCATCCACCCAAGGATTTGGCCTGAACATTTCTGTCAACGCGCCGGGACGTATATTTGTGCGCGGCCGCGGGCTTGATGCGGAACTGGGTGGCAGCTTGCAAATTACCGGTGACACCAACAACATTATCTCCGCCGGCCGTTTTGAACTGGCACGCGGGCGGTTGGATATTCTGGGTAAACGGTTCAATCTCGAAGAAGGCAGCGCAGAGTTTCAGGGCGATCTGATCCCCTACATCCGTTTTGTATCAACCACGTCCACGCAGGCCGGTACAGCCAGCGTAATCGTAGAGGGCCCAGCAGACGCACCCGAAGTCACTTTTGAAAGCAACCCTGCAGGACCGCAAGACGAAGTCCTCGCGCAGCTATTATTCGGGCGCAACCTATCCGAAATCTCGGCGTTTCAGGCGCTGCAACTTGCCAATGCCGTAGCAGTGCTTGCAGGGCGTGGCGGCAACGGAATGATGGGCAATCTGCGGGATCGTTTCGGCTTGGATGATCTGGATGTTACCACGACCGACAGCGGTGAAACCGCGTTGCGCGTTGGCAAATATCTGACCGATAACGTTTACACGGATGTCACCGCTGCCTCTGACGGGACGGGCGAAGTTTCCCTCAACATCGACATCACGCCAAACCTTAAAGGCAAGGCAACGCTTGGTTCGGACGGGGATTCCTCTATCGGGGTGTTTTTCGAAAAAGACTACTGAGAACCCGTCAGGTGCCAGCCCTTGTGGCTGACATCTGAGCGTCAATCGTCTGGCGTGAAGCGCCCGAAGGATCCGCGCTTGAACAATAGTCCGTCGCTTTCTTCGGGCTGGATAGCAGCCGACGTGATCTGCCCCAGAATGATCGAATGATCGCCAGCGGCATGCACGGCATAAGTATCGCAGTGAAAGGTCGCCAGACAGCCATGCAGGGTCGGCGCGCCGTTCGGACCTGTCTCCCAAGGATAGGGCGAGAAATCGTGCCCCTGTCTGGCGAAATGTTTTGCAACATCCATCTGCTGCGCGCTGAGTACGTGAATGCAGAACGCGACGCCTTGCGTAAAACTATCATGGCGTTTGGATGCGCGTGCGGCTGACCAGAGCACAAGTGGCGGATCAAGCGAGACCGACGAGAAAGAATTTGCCGTCATCCCCAACGGCCCTTGCGGTGTTTGCGCCGTGATCAAGGCCACGCCAGTGCCGAATTGCCCTAACGCGCGGCGCAGGTCAGTGGTGCTGGCGGGATCCGGCACAAAGCTATGCATGTTGTTCTCCATAATCGGCAGCGGTGCCACGAGGCGCGCGGTTTGTCCAGTGTGCAGCGTGACCGCGATTGGACATGTAGGGCGGTGTTTGTAAATATCCCGAAGGTTTTGCCAACCTACAGACGTTTTACACCTTCCAGCAGCTTTTCCTGCAACTGCGATCCGTGCAGCACGGATATATCGCCGGTTGTCTCGAGGATGACCGCGCGGACTTGCGACATGTCCAGCACGTTGGCCTCGCGCAGCTTGGCAATCACGTCGCCTTCGGTGACCCGCGTTGCGCCAAGCGCTTTTTCGTGAAACGCGCCGTCCGACATTAATAAAACCGGCTCGTTCTGGACAAAATCCTCGAATCCGCCCGACCGCCGCCGCAGCATCGCAACCAGATATTGCACTCCCAGCAGGGCAGCGATGGATAGTATCGCCTGCAAAAAGCCTGTCCACGCGCTTGCCTGTCCGGCCCCCGCCAGAAGTGAGCCGATGGCGACCGTCACGACGAAATCGAATGCTGTCATCTTGGAAAATGCGCGCAGGCCCACAACGCGTACAACAAATACGACCCAACAAACCGCCAGCGACGACAGGAAAAGTGCCCGTATGATGGTGTCGAGCGGCTCAACGGAAACAAACATATAGTTATCCTAATTCGAGGAGGGGGCGCTGCGCGATCTCTCGCGCGAAATGAACATCCAAGCGAGCGTGATGACAGTCGCAACCGAGATCAGGCCGAGGTAGCGTTCGTAGATCCCGTCAACTGAATCCGGCATGAAGAAAAAGAACGGTGCGCTAACGGTCCACAGTACGGCGTAGCCTAACAGCAGCTTTTGATAGATCGCAGCAGCGCGCGCGGCACCGCCGGCCAGTGCGAGGGGCAATACCGTCATCAGAACACCCAGCGCATAAACAAGATAGATGTGGATCACCACGCCTTCGCTGTCACTGTCGCCATACTCGTTGCGCGCGCCGACCAGAAACACGATCAAGCCCAGCAGTGCAAAGCCGACTGTCCCGACACTCCAGTATGTGCCGCCTAAATGCACATGCGCGCACAGCAGCGCAATCGAGATCAGCGATGCGGCGTAGGCGTAAAGACCGATATCAACAACGAATTCGTACTTGCCCGCCCCCAGGTCGCTGATTGTATCGGCAATCCAGTCGTGTTCGGGAACGATAGAATCTGCGATGAGAATGGAGATACCGAAAACCGCACAGCCCGCAATTGCGTAATACGCAAGGGCGAGGATCATACCGGATTGCTCCTGAACCTTCGCCTGCTGGTTCTGTTCCGCCATCCGCTCTCTCCCCATCCCGCCACAATGATGTATCAACGCGGCGGATCACGCGGGAGTTCCGGATTGATTTGCAGGGGGCAACAGGCGCCCCGAATCTTCGGAGCGCCTGAAAGGGGATGACCGCCTATTTGTTCATGCGATTTTCTATCAGATCATTCACAACAGACGGGTCGGCCAATGTTGATGTGTCGCCCAAGGTGCTGTGATCGTTCTCTGCGATTTTGCGCAAAATGCGGCGCATGATCTTGCCCGAACGGGTTTTCGGCAGGCCCGGTGCCCACTGGATCAGGTCGGGCGAGGCGATCGGGCCGATTTCGGTGCGTACCCAGTTGCGTAGTTCCGTGCGCAAATCGTCCGATGGTTCCTCGCCGCCCATCAGGGTCACATAACAATAGATGCCCTGGCCCTTTACGTCGTGGGGATATCCCACAACCGCCGCTTCAGCGACCTTGCCGTGCGCAACCAGAGCCGATTCAACCTCTGCTGTGCCCATGCGATGGCCCGATACGTTTATTACGTCATCCACTCGGCCCGTGATCCAGTAGTCACCGTCTTCATCTCGCTTGCACCCGTCGCCGGTGAAATAATAGCCGGGGTAGTCGGAGAAATAGGTCTTCTCGAACCGCTCGTGATCGCCCCAGACCGTGCGCATCTGGCCGGGCCAGCTGTTTGCGATGCACAGCACACCTTCTACCGGATTGCCTTCCAGCACTTCGGCGGTGGTCGGTTCCAGCACAACGGGCTTGATTCCGAAAAACGGCTTCATCGCCGATCCGGGTTTAGTGGCGTGCGCACCGGGCAGCGGGGTCATCAGGTGACCGCCGGTTTCAGTCTGCCACCACGTATCCACAATCGGGCATCGACCACCGCCAACAACTTCGTTGTACCAGTTCCACGCCTCGGGGTTGATCGGCTCGCCCACAGTACCGAGAATGCGCAGACTACTCAGGTCAGCCTTCTTCACAAAATCATCACCTTGCCCCATTAGCGCGCGAATGGCGGTGGGGGCGGTGTAAAACTGGTTAACGCTGTGCTTCTCACAGACCTGCCAGAACCGCGATGCATCCGGGTAGGTCGGTACGCCTTCAAACATCAGCGTTGTCGCGCCATTGGCAAGCGGACCATAAACGATATAGCTGTGTCCCGTGACCCAACCCACGTCGGCAGTACACCAAAAGATGTCGCCTTCTTTGTAATCAAACGTGGCTTCGTGGGTCATCGCGGCGTAAACCAGATAACCGCCCGTGGTATGCACCACGCCCTTCGGTTGCCCTGTCGAGCCCGACGTATAGAGGATGAACAGCGGATCTTCGGCGTTCATCGCTACGGGCTCGCAGGTGTCGGCGGCGTCTTGAGCCAGCGCATTATAATCGTAATCGCGGTCTTGCACCCATGTGGTCTGCTTGCCTGTGCGTTTAACCACCAGACATTTTACGCTGTCTTTGCAGCGCAGCAGCGCTTGATCGGCATTGGTCTTCAGTGCGGTCGCCTTGCCGCCACGCGGAGCGTGATCGGCGGTGATCAGAACCTTGGCGTCACAGCCGTTAATCCGTGCAGACAAAGCATCGGGCGAAAACCCGGCAAAAACGATGGAATGAATAGCGCCGATACGCGCGCAGGCCAGCATGGCATAGGCGGCCTCGGGGATCATTGGCAGATAAATGACCACGCGGTCGCCACGGGTTACGCCCAGATCTTTCAGGATGTTTGCCATTTTACAGGTTTCGGCGTGCAGTTCCCTGTAGGTGATGTGCCGGGCCTGCTCATCGGGGCTGTCCGGCTCCCAAATAATGGCGGTCTGGTCGCCGCGGGTCTCCAGATGGCGGTCGATGCAGTTTGCGGCAACGTTCAGTTGCCCGTCAGCATACCAGTTGATCTTGACCGACCCCAACGTAAAATCCACGTCCTGCACTTGGCTAAACGGCTTGATCCAGTCGACACGCGCGCCTTGTTCTTTCCAGAATGTGTCAGGATCGGCCAGCGAAGCCTTGTACATCGCATCATATTTTTCAGCGTTTACATGTGCGGAAGCGGCCGTATCGGCACTGGGGGGATAGGTGGTTGCGGTCTGTGACATGAGTGTGTCTCCTCCAATGGGCGGCTTGCATCTTTTGCGCGCAATTCTGCCGGTGTTTTGCGACAGCTTAGGCACAGTGGCGCGGTAATGGAATGTTGAACTCACTTTTCTACGCGTCCTTGTGTAAAGTAATTTCCTGAAATTAGTAAATTTTGTAAAATTGATAACCCGTGAGGGCCAGCAGGAAAAGATCAGGGGCTTGGCAGGGGCGGGGAGTCGGGTTAGCGTGGAACACAAGCGCGCCGCTCAAAGGTGCGCACCTAACGGGAGAAACCAATGAACAGATTTTTGAGTGGCGCAGCCGTCTGCGCCCTGAGCTTTGCCTTTGTGTCACAAGCCGCTGCAACAGAATGGAACGTATCCGTCTGGGGCAAGCGCCGCGCGTTCACCGAGCATGTCGAGAAGTTGGCCGAGCTGGTATCGGAAAAGACCAACGGCGAATTTACCATGAACGTCAGCTATGGCGGTCTGTCAAAGAACCGTGAAAACCTCGATGGTATCTCCATCGGTGCGTTCGAAATGGCGCAGTTCTGCGCCGGCTATCACCGCGACAAAAACCGCGTTGTCACGGTACTGGAACTGCCGTTCCTTGGTGTAGAGAACCTGGAGCAGGAGCTTGCCGTTTCGAAAGCTGTCTACGCCCACCCCGCCGCGGCGGAGGAGATGGAGCAGTGGAATGCAAAGCTGCTGATGACCTCGCCAATGCCGCAGTACAACATTGTCGGCACAGGTGATCCGCGTAAAACGCTGGCCGAATTTGAAGGTATGCGTGTACGTGCAACCGGCGGCATCGGTGAAGCATTTTCTGCTGTTGGCGCTGTGCCTACATCCGTGACCGCAACGGAAGCATTTCAGGCCATGGAATCGGGGGTCGTTGACACTGTCGCATTTGCCCAGCACGCACACCTCAGTTTTGGCACCATCAACGAGGCCGACTGGTGGACAGCAAACCTGAACCCCGGAACTGTCAACTGCCCCGTTGTGGTGAACATCGATGCCTACGAATCCCTGTCTGACGCGGAGCGTGAGGCGCTGGACAGTTCGGTTGACGAAGCGCTGGCACACTACCTCAGCAATTATGCCGAATTGTTGAAGCGTTGGGATGCTGTTCTGGAAGAAAAGGGCGTTGAGAAAGTTGAACTGGCGCCCGAGGTGATTGCCGAGTTCCGCGAAAAAGCCGCCGATCCGATCCGTGCCAAATGGATTGCGGATATGGAATCCCAAGGCATTCCGGGCCAGGAATTGTATGATCTTGTTGTCAAAACGCTGGCCGAAGCAAAAAGCGGCGGTTGATAGTGGGGCGGGGGTGCAACACGCATCTTTGACCACCTGATTGAAGGCTGCGCGCACCCCGCGCAGCCTTTTTGCACTTAAGTCAAAAAAAGGGGGAGTGGCGATGGCAGGTTCAGCCGCTGTGCTGGAAGATTCCAGCCTACTGAGCAGACTCGACCGCATGTTGTTACCAATTGAGCGTTTTGGCGCATTGCTGAGCGGTCTTGCGATATTTTCGCTGATGTTTCTGGCAGCCTATTCCGTCACGGCACGCAAGTTCTTTGGCAGCCCGTTGCTGGGCTATGTCGATTATATCGAAGCGGCGATGCCGATCATTGCGATCATGGGCATTTCCTATGTGGCACGGGACGGCACGCATATCCGTATGGATATGCTGGTCAACGCGCTGAGTGGCCGCATCCTGTGGCTATTTGAACTGATTTCAGTGCTGTTAATGCTGTTGCTGATTGTGGGCCTGACCTATGGCGCTTGGGAGCATTTCGACCGGTCGTTTGATTGCGCGCGTCCGTGGTGTTCGCGCGACAGCTCGATTGATATAAGCCTGCCGATCTGGCCCAGCAAGCTGGTGGTGCCAATTGCCTTCGGTATCCTGACGCTGCGACTGTTGTTGCAGGCGTGGGGTTTTGGCCGCGCATTGGTACTGGGGCTTGAAAATCCGGTGGCCGTTCCGCTGTCGCTGACGGTTGCCGAACAGGTCATGGCCGAAGCCAAGATACTGGAAGGGGCGGACTGATGGAGCCTATTGAAATCGGTATTTACGTTTCTGCGGGTATGCTGGTGATGGTCCTGCTGGGAATGCGCGTGGCCTTTGCTGCGGGCCTCGCCGGATATGTCGGTCTGGTCTGGCTGCGCTGGAACGGGTTTGACTACGACCCCGAGCGTTTTTGGAAAGCTGTCGAGATCAGCACCAAGATCGCCGGACTGACGCCCCACTCCAAGGTATCTGCCCAGGTGCTTAGCCTGATCCCCGTGTTCATCATGATCGGCTATCTGGCTTATCACGCAAAGCTGACCACTGCGCTGTTCGAGGCCTGCAAGCGCTGGGTCGCATGGGTGCCCGGCGGCCTGGCCGTGTCGACCGTTTTTGCCACAGCGGGCTTTGCCGCTGTTTCCGGTGCCTCTGTGGCAACTGCAGCTGTTTTTGCACGCATAGCGATCCCCGAAATGCTCAAGGTCGGGTATAACAAGCAGTTTGCGGCAGGTGTTGTGGCGGCTGGCGGCACGCTTGCCTCGCTGATCCCGCCGTCGGCGATCCTTGTGATCTATGCGATCATCGTCGAACAGGATGTCGGCATGTTGCTGCTTGCCGGATTTATCCCCGGTGTGTTTTCTGCCATCGTCTATGCCGCGCTGATCATCGGCATTGCCGTGATCTGGAAAAACGTCGGCCCTCCGGTCACCGGATTTACGTGGAAAGAACGCTTCGAAAGCCTGCCGCCGGCTTTGCCGATTGTGGCGGTGGTCGTGATCATCATCTTCTTCGTCTACAACCCCTTTGGCGATGCATGGGGCACCCCCACCGAGGGCGGGGCGGTCGGGGCGTTCATCATCTTTCTGATGGCGCTTTACCGCGGAATGCGCTGGCCCAAGTTGAAAGAGGCGCTGCTGGAAACGGCCAAGCTGACTGTGATGATCTTTACCATCATCTGGGGGGTACTGATCTATGTGCGCTTTCTTGGCTTTGCCGAGTTGCCCGATGCGTTTTCGGAATGGATTACCTCGCTCGATCTGGCGCCGATCACCATTCTGATCTGTATCCTGCTGGCCTATGCGGTGCTGGGCATGTTCATGGACGCTATCGGAATGTTGCTGTTGACGCTGCCGGTGGTCTATCCTGCGGTCATGGCGCTGAACGGTGGTGAAACTGTCGCCGCCGCCGATGCAGCCTTTGGAATGTCCGGCCAGATGTGCGCCATCTGGTTCGGTATCCTTGTGGTGAAAATGGCCGAGTTCTGTCTGATCACTCCGCCCATCGGGCTCAACTGCTTTGTTGTGGCAGGTGTCCGCGATGATCTGACGGTTCAGGATGTGTTCAAAGGCGTGATGCCGTTTTTCGTGGCAGACGCTGTGACCATCGGCTTGCTGGTTGCGTTTCCCGCAATTGTGTTGTGGCTTCCCTCACTGGCAAGCTAGCACCCTAACACGCGCTGCTGTTCAGGTGGCGCGTGTTTCCTCGGTCATGTCGTCATTCAGTGGCTCTGTCCGGTTATCAAGGAAGTTGCTGAAGATCTGCAACGCAGTGACGTTTTCACAGACGACCTTGAACACCACCAGAAACGGCACGGCAATCAGCGCACCCGGAATGCCCCACAACCAGCCCCATAGAACCACGGTCAGAAATACCGCAACAGTATTCAGTTCCAACCGCTTGCCGACCAGCCACGGCGTTACGACCTGACCTTCAACGCCGGTTAATATCTGGTAGCCCAGAGGCGCAAGAAGGGCATAGCCAACGCTGTCAAAGGTGATCAGCGCATACGCTCCCACAATGACGGCGCCGATAACCCCGCCAATATAGGGCAGAAAGTTCAGCAAAAATGCCGCCACGCCAAAGATATGGGCCGCCGGCAATCCCAGTACCCAAAGAAAACTGCCCACGCACACGCCGAGACATGCGTTGATAATTGTAATGGTCAGCAAATATCGCGACACGCGCTGTTCGACATCATAAACAGCCGCCAAAGCGCGCTTTTTACCCGTAAGGGTTTGAAACGATTGAACCAGTTTTACGTAGAACATATTCCCCGACGCGAGTAGAAACATCGCAAGGATCAGCGTCACAGCCAGCGTACCGCCAATTTTGACGCCTGTGCTCATGGCGTTGTCAATCAGGCCCGGCTGCTTCACAACAACCTCTTCGGGTGAACCCTCGGGCTTGCTGATTTTCTCAACCTCTTCCGTGGCCCGCCGAACTGTTTCGACAGTATCCGTGACGCCAGCCAGTTTGGCCTGTATCTGGTTGCGCATTTGCGGCAGCTCATCGGACCAGAGCGCAACCGTACCTGCAGAGCCGCCGATAACGATCAAGGCGGCAAACCCCGTCATACCCACCAGCAGGACCGCCGATACCGTGCTCGGGATGCCCATCCGCCCCATTGTACGCGCCAGCGGGCTGAGGGTAAGCGCCAGAAGAACCCCCATCAATACGGGTAAAACCAGATCTTTGGCAAAATATGCTGTAACAAATATCGAGATCAAGCATAACAATTGCAATGATCTGCGGATCGATGTGAGATCGTCCAAAACCGGAATTCCTTTATTGGTGCGCTGAAACTTAACGCACCAAAGTCCGATTGGTTCACCCTGATCGCAATTTTATCGCTGAACCCGCTGTAACGTTGACATTTTCGACATTCAAAGCTTGACCCCCGCCAGTGCGGGCGGCCACATTGGCAAGCCAATCCAATCGACAGAAAGCTTGCAATGTTCCGTTTCCTGCACACATCAGATTTACATCTGGGCAAACCGTTCGGACGCCACAGCGAAGACGTGCGCGGACGTTTGCGTCAGGCGCGCCACGGTGCGCTTGACCGTTTGGCAGCAGCGGCGCGCGCAGGGGGTGCTGCAACAGTCTTGCTGGCGGGCGATACGTTTGATCAGGAAACACCCGCGCCCACAGTGACCCGACAGGCGCTGAACGCTATGGCGCAGGCCGATGATATAACGTGGGTTCTTATGGCGGGAAACCATGACAGCCTTGCGGCCAGCGAATTGTGGCAGACCATCACGCGTGACAAGCCCGATAACGTGATGCTTGCCCTCACACCGCAACCGCTTGCGCTGCAAAGCGGCGCGCACCTGCTGCCAGCGCCCTGTACTGCGCGCAATCCGGGCCGTGATTTGACGGTCGACATGGCCCAGGCCACGCCTGAGGGGGCGATCCGTATTGGGCTGGGCCATGGCGGTATCCATGATTTTGCAAGCCTTGGATCAGTCGCAGCCGAAGGCCCCAGCGGTACCATCGCGCCGGATCGCGCCACGCAGGCGGGGCTTGATTATCTGGGCTTGGGGGACTGGCATGGCCAGATCAAGGTAAGCGGCAACACCTGGTATTCCGGCACGCCGGAGCCGGACAGTTTCAAGCATCCGCACAGCGGCACTGCGCTGTTGGTGGCCCTTGACGGGGCGGGTGCCACGCCGGAGGTGAGGCCGGTCAACACCGGTGAAATCGCGTGGCAACGCGCACCGCTTGACCTGACCCCGCAAGACGATATCGATACGGTGATCGCCTCCGTTCTTCCACCCCTTGCCGTGCGCCGCGATACCTTGTTGCAGTTGGTTGCCCGTGGTCGGGTCGGTGTGCAGCAAATGCAGGCGCTCGGCACGGCCTTGGAGGCGGTAACGCCCGATTTTCTGAGCCTGACACGTGATATGGACGGCGTGACGCTTGCCCATGAGGTCGCCGACCTTGAGGCGATTGATCCCTCCGGCGGGGCACTACGACAAGCGGCTGATGCACTGGCCGCCCAAGCGCAAGACCCCGATCTGTCGGCGGCTGATCGCAACATTGCCGCAACAGCGTTGTCGCAGCTATTTTCGTTTGTGGCGGAGGATGCGCCATGAAGCTGCGCAGTCTCACCCTTGGCAACGTGCGAAAATTTGCAGGACAGACGGCCACGATCAGCGGCATCGGGGATGGCGTGACGGTGGTGTCAGAGGCCAACGAATTCGGAAAATCCACATTTTTCGATGCCCTGCACGCGTTGTTTTTTCTGAAATACGGTGCAGCCACCCGTGAGGTGAAATCACTTCAGCCGCGCGCTGGAGGGCCGGTGCGTGTCAGCGCGCAGATCGAGCTTCCTTCGGGAAACTTCACTATCGAAAAGACGTTTCTGGCACAAAAACGGGCAGCGGTGCGCGATGCCGCGGGCGAATTGGTTGCCCTCGATGACGAGGCTGAAAGCTGGATCGCGCGCCTGATGGGCAGCGGGCTGGACGGGCCGGCGGGGCTGCTTTGGGTGCGTCAAGGCATCACCGCGCTGGAACCTGCGGGCAACGCAGGCGCGGATAAAACCGAAAAAGAGCGGCTGTTGGGCGCGCGGCGCAATCTGTTGTCATCGGTCGCTGGCGAAATCGACATGGTGACAGGCGGCCGCCGGATGGACCGCGTGATAGAGGCGGCAACACAAGCGCTGGGCAAGCTTGCCACGGCAACAGGGCAGCCCAAGGCGAACGGCCCGTGGAAGGAAGCCGAGCAGGAGGCGCAGACCCACGCGCAGCGGCACGATGAACTGGATGCGCGCTGTCGCGAATTGTCCCAAGCGCTTGAGCGGCGGCGCGAGGTGGCGGCGCGTCTGAAAGTGCTGGAGCAGCCCGCGTTGCAGACCGCCCGCAACGCGGCATTGGAAAAAGCGCAAGCTGCGTATAGCACCGCGCTTGCCCACGCCGACAAGCTGGCGCAGGCAAAAGGGCAGGCCGACCTGCGCGAACTGGAACTGGAGGGCGCGCAGACGCGGTTGGACGGATTGATTGCCGCAGCAGATCAATACACCGCAGCGTGCGCACAGTTTGAACTGGATAATGCGGCGCTTGAAAAAGCAATTGCAGAGGTGAAAGCCGCAGAGGAGTCAACGGAACAGGCGCAAACTGCACTGACACAGGCGAGCGCAAAATTGCGCGATGCGGTGCAGGCCAAAGAGGCCGCCCAGCAAGACGCATTGCGCCAGAACGCAGCAGAGCAATACGCGCGCCTGCAAAAACAACTGGCGCAAGTGGGTGAGAAACGCTCCGCGCTGGAGGACGCAAACGCCGCCCTTGCCACGATGCCGGTGACCGCAGCCGCGCTGGCCAGTATCGAGCAGAAACACACCGCCCTGACCGCCGCGCAAGCCGAGATTGCAACCGGTGGCGTGCAGATGCATCTGAGTTATGATGGCGATGCCGTGGTGAGCTCATCGGAGGGTCCGCTGACCGCAGGCACCCATCATCTGGCCAGGCGGCAAACATTCGATCTGCCCGGAATTGGCCGGATGACCCTTGATCCTGGTGCGGCGGCTGCGGATATGGCGGCGGTGAGTGCTGCACAGGCACAGCTGAAAGACGCGCTTGATGCAGTGGGGGTGGCCGATATTGCTGCTGCGCGTCAGGCTGCAAGCGCGCGGAAAGAAAAGGCAGACGAGGTTTTCCTGCTCAGAAACATGTTGGAAATGCTCGCCCCTGAAGGAGTGGAGCGCATGCAGGCCGAGTGTGCAAAAGCCAAGGCCACACTGGATGCGCTAAGCAAACCGGTACAGGCCGCGCCGGTTGATCCCGCCGAACTGGCTGCGCAAGCGGATGCGGCGCGATTGGCCGAAGAACAGACCCGCGATCGGTTCGAGCGGGCACGCGATGCCCGTGATGCAGCGCGCACCATGGCCGCGCGGTTGCAGGTGCTGCGTGACGCGGCACAAACCGCTATGGATACCGCCGCGCGTGTTTTTGGTGATCCGGACACATTTGAAGAGCGAAAAACACAGGCCGCGCGCGCCCATTCGCTTGCGCAACTCGCCGCGCAGGATGCACGCGCCGCCGCGGCCGCACTGGCTGCAAAAGCGCCTGATCTGGCAACTGCAAAGGCCGATCTGAACCGTGCAACCTCTGCCGTTGAAAACGCCCGCGAGGAAACGGCACAACTGCGCACGCAAAGTGCTGATCTGAGCGCGACGATCCGTGCGCGCGCCGAAGACGGCGTAGAGGAAAAGCGGGACGAGGCAGAGGGGCTGATGATACGGGCGCAGGAACGCGCAGCGCGGTTTGCCCATGAAGTTGCAGGTCTGACCCTGCTGGTTGAGGCTTTGCGTGCCAAACGCGGTGCAGCGCAAGAGGCGTACTTCGGTCCCGTCCAGCAGGAGCTTGCACCGCTGCTTGCCTTGCTGCACGCCGATGCCGCGCTGAGTTTTGATCCCGCATCGCTGTTGCCACAGGCCATCGCGCGCGGTGGAACAGATGAACCGATGGAAATGCTGAGCGGTGGCACACAGGAACAGATTGCCATTCTGACCCGTCTGGCATTCGCCCGCCTGTTTGCACGACAGGGCAAACCGATGCCGGTTATTCTGGACGACGCGCTGGTCTATTCCGATGACAGCCGGATTACGGCAATGTTTACCGCATTGCACCGCGTTGCTGACAACCAGCAGGTGATTGTGTTCTCTTGCCGTCAGATGGCGTTTGCCGGGCTGGGTGGTACCCGCCCGAATGTCGAGATTAAGCAGGATCACTAAAAGGCCAAACCAAAGGATTTCAGGGGGGTGAAAAAGATGGGCAGAACGAATTCAGACGGATCAGAGGGGCGACTGTTCTGTCAGGCGCTATCACGCGCGTCCACGCGAATTAATGTCATGGCTGCCTTGGTCGTGGCCGGCGCAGCATGGTCTGCCCCTACAGCAGCACAGGCACAAACAGCAGCGCAATGTATTGCGCCACAAACGCAGCAGTTGATGAATGCCTGCGCCGCCAAAGAATACGCACAGGCCGATGCCGCGTTAAATGCCGCCTGGAAACCTGCAAAGGCGTTTGCCGATGCTATTGGAAAGGGCAGCGCGCTTCTGGAGGCGCAGCGCGCGTGGATCGCGTATCGTGATATCGCTTGCGATGCCCACGCCAGCCCGTTTGAAGGGGGATCAATGCAGCCATTGATCCGCGCCACCTGCCTGAGCGAGTTGACAGCCGCGCGCACACGGATGCTGCTGGAGTTTCACGCGTATTGATCTAGACGGTCCGGTTTCTCACCGTTGCTTTTTTTCTGCGCCAACCTATCCGGCCAGTTGCCTAGATTTTGGCTGCATCCTTCATGGCATCGGCCCCTTTTTTCCACAAGTTACCCTGCCACAATTCCTCCAGACCTGTTTCACCGCTGGCGCCTTCGGTTATGAGGTAATCATAATAGGAGGTCGGTTTGTGACCTGTCAGGTTGTAAAAATCGGGGCTGCAACGGGTGTAAAATCCGTTTGTCAGATATTCAAAGAATTCGGCCCGCGTTGCCCCGAAATCCGCTTCGAAATCAATCATCGACTGGGCGCGGTATTCGATGTCTTTTCCCATGGCGCGGCCCAGATCGGCGGCGATTTCTGCCATCGATTGCGGGGCAGGGCCGGTGATGTCGTAAAATTTGTCAGCGTGTTTTTCCGGCCCCTCGCTCAGAATAATGGCCGCTGCTTCTGCGATGTCGCGGGTTGCCACAAATGAATTTCGCATGTTGCCCAAGGGGTTTGAAAACCAGCCCTCGTTGCCGATCGTTTCGCAGTCGGTTTTCAACAGATGGTTCATGAAAAAGTTGTTGCGCAGGGCGGTCACTTTTAGCCCTTCGTCAATCAGCGCCTTTTCGCCCCACCAGTAATGTTGCAGCATCAACGGGATGCCCGCGCCCGCGCGCGAGGCATGTTGATCGGGATCATAGGACGCGGTGTTGGTATCAGCGCCCATGCAACTGATCCGCACCACATGATCGATCTGGTCGCGCCGCTCGCCCAAAGCGCGTGAAAACGCGAGGTGGTGTTGCAACATCGGATCAAGAGACGCGGAATAGACCGACGTGACACCATCAAGCGCCGCGTCCCAGGTGGTGGGTTCGGTGAGATCGAGTTTAACCACCTCGTCTGCGCCCAGCTCCTTTAGACTGTCAGCCTTGTCGTCGCTGAAATAGCAGGCGCGCACAGTTATTGTGTCATCGGTAGCCAGACGCGCCACCAGTTCCTTGCCGATGCGACCGGTTGCAGAGGTGATGAGAACAGTTTTCCGCGCCATTTCGATCCCTTTCGTGAATGGTGTTTTCACAACCTGACTGGGTTACCACGCAAAGGCAACCAACCCCCGCCAAATCTCTTATCAAAGGAGTGAGGCCGTTTCAGCTTGGGCGGCTGAGGACATAGGTTGCAGCGCCAGTCAGGCAGATCGCTTGAACTACCAGCACACCGGTGGGAACAGCCATCGCAACGCTTAGCACAAAGGTGGCCGCCATCATCGCGGTCGCCATTAGCTTGTAACGCGGTGCTATTGCACCATTTGCACGCCAGTCCGCAATGATTGGACCGAATGTCCGGTTGCGGTTCAAACGCTCCGCCAGTGCGGGAGAAGACTTTGCAAACAAAAACGCGGCGAGGATCACAAACGGCGTCGTGGGAAGCACCGGCAGCACGATGCCGATTATACCAAGAACAAGTGATAGCGCGCCCAGAGTTATCCAGACTCCTTTCAGCGCAGACCCCGCCAAGGAGGTACGCACCACAGGCGCATCATTTCGGGGCGTCTGCTGTTCCGGAGGGTGATTTTCCATTCGCTCGAACCTGTTTTGTTGCGCGCCTTATATCCGTAATGGCACTCTTGAAAACCTAATTCCGGTTTGCGCAATTTCCAGATGTGGCGGCCTGTCCGGCAGCGGGCCAGTGACACGCCAAAGATTGCTTCCGATATTGTAACCAGCTAACCCAGTGAGGTGAGCAGAAAAAGGGCAAGTTGACTTCGCCGTGTACTATGGGGGCGGCGGCGGCCAAAGTGCAGAAAGATAAAGCGCGAGGTTACAGATTGATTACCAAACTGCCCGGCTGGATCGAACTCGCCGCCCTGCTGCTGGCGTTTATCGCAGGTTTTATGAATGTTGTTGGCCTGTTGGGATTTGACCGGCTGGCCATTTCGCATGTGTCGGGAAATGCGTCGATGTTGGGGGCGACGATGGCTGATGCGTCGTTTCCGGCGGTGGGGCAATTGATCGGTATCCTGATTGCGTTTGTGCTGGGCGCTGCCATTTCCGGTGGCCTTTTGCGGCGCGGCGCATTGGTTGCAGATAGCCGTTACACAATTGCGCTGATCATAGAGGCGGCTCTGATATTTGTGGCCTACGGTCTGCTGAAAAACGGTATTGCCCAAGGCTATTTTGCGGTCGCAGCTGCGTGCGGGGCGCAGAACGCGCTGGCAACAACCTACAGCGGCGGGATCGTGCGCACGACCCACCTGACGGGTATCTTCACCGATCTGGGGCTGATGTTGGGCACGCGCATACGTGGCGGCAATGTTGATGGGCGCAAGGCAGCCTTGTTTCTGCTCATCACTGCGGGCTTTTTGTCGGGCGGGATGTTGGGGGCCTTATTATATCCGAAATTTGCATTCGCCGCGCTCTTCCTGCCTATGATTGTCTGTCTGGCAATGGCACTTGCTTTCTGGATCGGACTGAAACGCTCCGCACGCGATTAGGAGCGATTGGGAGATGATTTGCACAACGGCAGCGCAAAAAAACTGCCTGCGGTTTGAACATGCAGCGGTATTGGGCTAGCTGGTATTCGATATTATCAACAGACGCGGGGCAGATACGTTGGACAGCGACAAACGAAAGCGTGTATCGGATATGCTCGCCGCTACCAGACGCTGGTTGGCCAGCGGACCCGGTATCATCCTGATCGCCCTGATGGCGATGGCATCGCTGATCTGGGCTTTTTTTGAAATTGCCGATGCTGTAGGCGAGAACGAAACCGACCGGTTCGACAGGCTGGTCATGCAAGCCCTGCGCAATCCCGCAGATATGGACGACCCCCTCGGCCCGGTATGGGTACAGGAACTTGCCCGTGACATAACGGCGCTGGGCGGGGTTGGTGTGCTTACATTCTTTGTGGTGGCGGCTGCGGGGTATTTGTGGTTGGCGCGTGATCGCGGGCTTTCAGTTTTCCTGCTCGCTTCGGTCTCGACAGGTGTGCTGCTCAGCCAGGGGTTGAAAACGGTCTTCGATCGCGCGCGGCCTGATATCGTTTCGCTAGAAACCGCAGTTTACACCGCGAGTTTTCCCAGCGGTCATTCGCTGATGGCTGCCGTTGTGTACCTGACACTGGCGGTTTTGCTGGCGCGCAAACTGGACCGCAAGGTAATCAAAACCTATATTCTCGGGCTGGCGATGTTTTTGGTGATCACGATCGGGTTAAGCCGGATCTATCTGGGCGTGCATTGGCCGACCGATGTGCTGGCGGGGTGGGTCATGGGGGCGGCATGGGCGCTGTTGTGCGGATTGTTCGCCAGATGGCTGGCCGGCCGTGGCAGTGTCGGGCGCGAAACCGCGACGTGATTTCACGGGGGCAGGGCAGCGGCTCAGTGTCGCGCTACTGTTCTTTCAGCGCCTTTCGTGGCTTGGATAACCCTTCGGCCAGTTTTTCGAGCGGGATGCCCCGCCTGAGCGCGCTTTCCTGAACAGCACCCTGAATGACCTTGCTGCGTCTAAGCAGACGCAGGAATTTGGTCTCGTCCAGTACCAATAAAGTTGTCGGCGCGATCGCGCGTACTTTCGCGCGTTGAGGGCGGCGCATGAGCAAGCTCATCTGGCCGAACATCTCACCACGTCCAAGCCGCCATTTCTGTCCTGCAACATCCAGCTCAACAGCGCCTGAAGCGACAAAGAAGACACGGCGCTGGGCACTGTCGCGGTGCAAGATATCCTCTCCCGGATTGATGTATCGGGTGACGAGTGAGCGCGCCAGACGTTTCAACACGGCGTCGTCCATGCCGGAAAACAGCGGGAATTGGCGGACAAGTTCGGCTTTTTGCAGGGTCAGGTCCAGCAGCGGCGCCGCCTCGGCGCGGTTGCGGCGTGCAGTGATATCGAGGTTCAGCGCGCTGTGGACTTCCTCGCCGATCAGCCCGTCCTCAAGCAGGCTGTCGTATTCGCGCTCTTCCAGACGCAGGGCCGTGCGGCGGATAAACCGCCGCTCCATTTCTTCGGCATAGCCGGGGTACTGCAACCGCAATCCCTCCAGAGCCTGCTCAACCGTTTCAATCCGCCGGTCCAACATTCCGTGCAGCAATTCCGCCACGCGGCGGCCATGAATGCGGCGGATGCGCCCGTCGATAAATCCGTGCAGATCACGCAGGATCAGCCGCTGTGCCAGCAATAGACCAAAGCGGGTCGCCGTGATCCGCGCCAGGGGAAGTGAAAACCGCAGGCGGTTATGAAGAAAAATCGCTGCTCTGAGCCCGCGGTTATAGCCAAGACTGCGCGCCGCTGCCTTTTTGTAACCGCTGCGCCCGTCAAAACGCGAACCTTCAATCAGTGCATCCGCATCCGACAGCAGCTGTTCGGACAGCGCGGATGAAATGGTACGATCACGGAAGCGCGCGATGATTGAATCCCGCTCCGCACTGGCCAGCGCGATCAGCCCCAGCGTGATCCGGTCACGGTCCAGCACGTCAACGCTTTCGTCGGCCGATTTGACCGCAACATCCAGACGTTCGCCAAATTCGATCGCTTCGGCGCGCACGGTTTCCTTGCTCAGTTCATAGTTTCCCGTAACCTTGGCTAGATCCTCGCGCACGGTCTGCAAGGCAACGGCGATGACCTGATTGTACAGGGCATTGTCCAGTGGTGACAGTTTGTCGAGCCCGAGCCAGCCGATCACCATGCGCAGGGTGGTTCCCTGTATCAACAGCGTGAACAGGGTGAACCCGGTGGCCAGTATGGCAACCTGCTGCTTGATCTCGACTGAAATCGCCGCGCTTTCGGTGACGGCAAGGGCCAGCGACAGGGTGACCGCCCCGCGTAGACCACCCCACATGATCGCCACGCGGTAGGGGCGCTCGACCACAGGCGAAAGGCCAAGCCGCGTCAGCAATGGCAGCAGCCCGTAAAGGATCAGCGCGCGTGCGACGATAGCTGCGAGGACAACAACCATGATCAGGCCGATATCCTTGAGCTGGATTGTCTCCAGCATCCGCGGGATCAGAAGGGCGGCGAGAATAAAGATCAGCGCACCCGCCCAATGGGCCAGCAAATCCCAGACTTCGCGCAGGTTCTGCCATGTTGCGGGGGGCAGCCGGCGCGGACCGGCCAGTTGCAATGTCATCGCGGCGACAACCACGGCAATGACACCCGACGCACCAACAGATTGTTCAGCCACGATATAGGCAAGATAGGGCAGGGCGATGGATATGGAGATTACCGCCAGTTCGAACTGGCTGAACAGCGCCATCACCCAGATGGCAATGCGTGCGGCAATCCAGCCCACCAGAACACCACCCACCAGCAAAACGGGAAACCGCGCCAGTGCAGCCTGCACCGACGGATCAGGCACGCCGGCCATTACAAATTCCATAAACAGACCTGCCAGCGCAATCGCGGCGGCGTCATTCAGCAGGCTTTCCCCTTCGATGATCCGCGCAAGGCGGCGCGGCGCCGAGATCGAGCGGAAAATGCTGACCACTGCCGATGGATCTGTGGTGGATACAATTGCACCCACCAGCAGGGCCGCCGACAGCGACAGTGTGCTGACAAACGCCAGCGAATACCCGACTACAAAAGTGGCCACAAAAACCGCTACAACCGCCAGCACAAGGATCGGCACCCAGTCGTCAGCCATGCGCCGCAGGTTCAGCCCCAGCGTAACCTGAAACACCAGCGTAGGCAGAAAGACATACAAGAAGACATTGGACTTGATCGGCAGAGCAAGGATGGCCACCGCAACCGGATTAAGCGCATCCGTCAGATCGGTGCGCAGAAAGAACGTGGCCGCCACCCCGACAAAAATGCCAAGGCAGGCGATGATCACCGCATAGGGCAGGCGCAGGTAATGGGCCAGCGGCTCGGCTGCGCCGATCAGCAGGAACAGGGATGCGATGATTGTGGTGACCAGAATAATATCCATACCGCAAAACCTACCAGATTTTCAGGCATAAAAAAGCGCCGCCTGGCGGGCGGGTTTTCGATGGTAGGGCTGGCGACAGCGTGGCGGTTTTCATTTGCCTGCCTGCTGGCGCGGGGGGCTGGACAACTGGTAAATGGCCACTGCCAGCGCCGTATATCCAATGGCGAGGATGATCTGTAGCTGCACCGTACCGGCAATGTCCTGCGGTGAGGCACCCATCTGGTTTACCGCCACAAACGCCGAAATCGCGCTGGAGGAAGGCACCAGCAGGGACAGGATATGCAAATGCTGGGGGATCGATTCAATCGGCCACGCAATGCCCGACAGAAAAAACAGCGGCAGCCCCATCACCACCAGAAAGAACACCACGCCCTCGCGCCACGGGATCAATAGCGCAATGGCAAACCCCATCGCAGTGCAGGCACAGATGAACGGCAGCGCGACCAGCAAAAGCGTGCTGAAATCTCCGGTGCGTGGAATGCCGTAAAAAAGCGGCAGTAAAAGCTGCGTAAACGCAACCCAGACCACATACAGGCCAATATAGGCCACCGGCGTGGCCCACATCCGCAATCCTGTAGGCATTCTGCGCCCGGCATGAAGCAGGCCGATCCCCATCATCAGGGTTTGCTGTAAAATCAGCACAAACGAGGCAGGCACCACATAGCTGGCATAGCCGCCCTGCGGGTTGAATACCTTGATGTTTGTTACGCTCACAGGAGAGAGCGATGCGCGCGCCTGAACATCGTCCATACCCGTGGCCGTCAGCCGCTCGAAATTGACCTCGGCACCGACGGCGCGCGCAACTGTCGTGACGGCTTCCATGATGTTGGAATAGACCAGCAGGTAACTGCCGTCGCCGAATGCGGCGATCGGGGCAGGAACTTGTGCCAGAATATCCTTTTCAAATCCCGCAGGAATGATGACGATGCCATAGGCTTCACGGCGGAAAAACGCATCGCGGGCGGCGTCCATGTTGGGCATGGCGGACACGATTTCAACCTGATCGCTGGCGTCGATCCGGCGCAGGAAGCTGCGGCTTGCGGCGGAATTGTCCTGATCAATCGCCACAATCGGCACATCGCGAACGACCTCGCCCACAAACGGCTGCGGATAGAGCACACTGTAAATCAGAATGCCTGCGATCATCGTCATCCGCGCATTTGGATCGCCCAGCAGGGTGCGCAAGGCGGCAGTAACCTCGGACAGAAAAAGCCGCAGCGAAATCATGTGTTCACCCCGACCGTCTGAGGGGCGCGCCGTGATGCGCGGTATATCATCGCCCACAACAGGGCGGTGAAGGCGACAAGCAGCGCAAACAGCCACAGCATTGCAGGCAGGGAGTATTCCAGCGGCGCGCCGCGCAGGGTTTGATCTGTGCGCAGTTGCAGATAGGGAGTGAGCGGAATGATAGATCCCCACGCCTGCGCGAAGTCAGACATTCCGAAACGCGGAAAGCTGACACCGGCAAAGCCGAAGGCGGGCGCAACGATAACGGCCATCATGCCCAAGGCGCCGGTGGTGTCGCGCGCGATCATCGCCACACATGCGCCAAGCATTTGACAGGCCAGAATGAACAGCAATCCGTTCAGGAAAAACACCGCAACATTGCCACGAAAATCCGCACCGAAGAAGATAAACAATAAAACGTCCCCCAACAGAAGGACCAGCGTACCCAGCACGGTATAGGGCAGCAGTTTGCCCAATATTGCCTGCGCGGGCGTTTTGGACAGATGCATCAGCCGCGCAATTCCGCCTGCCGAATGACGCTCGCGCGAGAATGACAGCACAGCGGCGGCACAGATGAAAATCTGCATCACGGTCGGTATGATCGCCGACAGCAGGAACTGGATGTAATCCAGCGACGGGTTGAACAGCGGGCTTTGTTGCACGGGGATCGGGGTGATCAGCTCTGCCGCGCGGTCAGGTCCGACGCCGTTACTTTCCAGCAGGCGCAGCGACACACCGGCAGAAAATGTCAGCGCGGTGGTAAGCATACTGCGCGCAGCCGTACCACCAGCGGCGAGAAACTGGTTATTGGAAAAAATCACGATTTCCGGGCTCTGGCCCAGTTGCAGGTTGCGCTCCATCTGTGGCGGGATCATCAGGATTGCGTATACCTCGTGGGCGACCAGTGCCTGACGCGCTTGGGCAAGGGAGGGAACCTGCCGCGCGACAGCGACATCGGATGCACCGTCAACCATGCGCACCACCTGCCGAGACAGGGTTGAGCCGTCAAGATCCACGACCGCCACAGGCAGATCGCGCGGCAGACCCGGCGCAAAAACCGCCGCCAACGCGATAAAGATGATCAGCGGCATCGGGGCCAGCATAAAGGCCAGCGCCGGACGCGCCGCGATCTGGCGCAATTCGCGACCCAGAATGTGACGAAAGCCGAAAAGGGATGCCCGGGCGGTCACGGGATTTACCCGCCGCTGCGGGTGGTTGCAGGCCAGTCGACCAGCGCGCTCATCCCGGGACGCAGGTTATGCACCTGTTCAACCGGCTCTGCACGCACCGAGAACGTTCGCAGATCGAAATCACCCGTCGCTTTGGTGGCGCGCCAGTTGGCATAGCTGCCTTCTACGTTGATCGCTGTGATCGTGGCGGGAATTGACCCGTGATCAGGCCCCAGTGCAGGCACACGCACCTCAAGCGGTTGGCCAACCTCCAGCCCTTCCAACAGGTCTTCGCGCAAATTGAAGGTGAACCATGCGTGATCCACATCGACAACCGAAATCAGCGGCGCGCCCGCACTGAACAGCTTGCCCACTTCGGCGGTGCGGGTCGTTACCTCTCCGTCGATGGGGGACACGACGGTCAGTTCGTCCACATTCGCCTTTAGCTGGGCGCGATTGGCTTCTGCCTGCTTTACCTGTGCTACAGCCACAGCCTTTTGTTCCTCGCTGGTGCCATTGCGGGCCTGATCCAGATTTGCCTGCGCCGCGGCCTGCGCCTGAATGGCGGCGTTAAGCGTATTGGTGATCTGGTCAAGATTTGCCTGCGACACGACAGAATTTTCGCGCAGCTTGATGATCCGGTCATAGTTGCTCTGCGCGAGTGTCACATCAGCCACGGCCTTGCTTAACTGCGCCTCATAAACCGCAATTGTTTCGGGACGGGTTGAAAAGGCAAGATCGCGGTTTGCTTCGGCCACCGCAATGGCCGCCTGCGCTGTAGCCAGTTGCGCCATCAGTTGGGGGCTTTGCAGTTGCACAACGACATCGCCTGCGCTGACCCGATCGCCAAACCCGACAGGTGTTTCCGACACCCGTGCCGTAATTTGTGCGGACAGGTCAATCCGCGTGGCTTCAACCTCGCCCTGCACCAGATAAGTTGCAGGCTGGCGCACCGACCACATCAAAAGGGCGGCCACCGCCACAACAGCCAATACGGCCAGAATTGCAGTTCTACTTGTCTTCATGTCGGCTGACCTCGGGCTTGGCAGGTGAACGTGGGCAAGCGGTGATTGCATCGCCGCGCATCTTGAACAGGCAAGCTACATACCGCGGTGACGACCCACAAGGGCAGGCGGGCTGTGACGCTGTGTTACCGCTCGCCGTCTGTGACCAGATCGGGGTCATCGGACAGCAAAATAGCAATCGGGCGTGTTGCATCGAAATGGCTCAGCACAATGGCAAGGATCGCGGTCATCGGAATCGCCAAAATACTGCCTGCAATCCCCCAGAGGGAGGTCCACACCGACAGGGAGACGAGAACAATAAAGGGCGACAGGTTGACCTTTTTTCCGATCATCCGCGGTTCAAGAAAATTGCCCACCCACATTTGTGCAGAGGTCAGCAGGACCAGCACATAAACAGTGGTCTGCAACGTGCCGAACTGCGCCATCGTCAGCGCCACGGGAAACAGCACTCCGATCAGCGATCCGAAATAAGGAATGTAATTAAGCAGGCCGATCATAATCGCCCAGAACAACGCGAAATCAACGCCAAATAACCACATCACCCCAAAAGAGATGGTCGCGAGGATGGCATTGATCAGTGTCTTTACCGCAAGGTAGTTTCCGATACTTGCGTTGATGCTGGCGATGATGTCCTGTGACTGCCGCCCGCTTTCACCGGGCAGTGCGAGCGAGATTTTGTGGGCAAATCCGCCGCGCTCTCCCATTAGAAACATCGCGTATATCACCACCAGAAAAACCACACCGGCAAGTGATCCGACACGTCCCACCGCCACGCCTGCAACGCTTTGCACATTGATGCGCCCGATTGTGCTGTCCCAGACGACGTTCCAGTCTGTCGGCACGTCGATGCCGAACCGTGACAGCAGGCTGTCGGCAAGTGTGTCGAGGTTTTGTTGATACACCGGCACCTTGGCTACAATCTGCCCTGCGGTAGATATGATCACCCCCGTCAGAACAGCAATGGCAAGGATAAACGCCAACAACACGATCACACGCCGCGCAATCAGCGGAAGAAACCGCGTCACTGGCTGTATGCCTAGCCAGTTGCTTGCGCTGACTAGGATATAAACAGAGATGACTGCCACAAAGATTGGCACAAGCAGCGACCTGCCGATCACCAGCAAATATCCCGCCAGAATGACCAGCAGAACGGAATAGACGAGGTTCTGGAGCCGTGAAGGCTGGTTTGGTCCGTGAATATCCATGAAACGGCCCTTTGTCGGATTCATCCCTGTGATCGGGTTGCTGCGTGAACAGCTACTTCGACCCTCTGGGCAAGATTTCGTCAAGAGCGGACGTTAAGGATTGAACAGATAGACATTATTGCCCCCTATAGGGGCACCCGAACCTGCTGCGTGACGTCATTCCCCATTTTGGGCAACGATTGTGCGGCATTCATTAACCCCAGCGGAGGCCGGAATGCCCGATGCCAGCAATCACACGATCAAGAATTTTTCGAGCGTGTTTCCGACCTATCTGGATGCGCTCACCGGCTTGTTGATCGAGTTGCGCCGCGCCTTTGACGGTGATCTCGATAAGGCGTTGATCATGGCCGTTGTGGGCGAGCGCCACTTTGCAAACCGCGTGTCTGTCGACACCCCTACGCTGGATACGCTGGGCGCTACACCAGTCACGGATGGGCCAAGCATAAACGTACTGTCTGTCGCGCAATACACTGATATCCCTAGGGAAACAGTGCGCCGAAAAGTTGCCGCGCTGATCAAGCGGGGGTGGATCAGCTGTGACGCGCAAGGCAATCTATCGCCAACTGCGGCGGCCGCATCGGATCTGCAAAACCGGACCGATGCAACCGTAAAATTCATCGACAGGATAGCGCGCGCCAGTCGCGGCTGAGGTGTTATGGAAGGGGTCGCAGGCGTTGTGCGTAGCCCTTGCCCAAGCGCCGCTATTGTGACGCGGATCAATCCTGCCGCGCCAGTGCATCACATCAAAAACGGCACCATACCGCCTCCGCGCAGGGATTGCTTTGCCCACCCGTTGACATACCTGATGTGCTGATACGCCAAAAGCAGCCGGAAACGCGCAAACCGGTGAAAAATTCGGTTTTCAGGTCGGAAAGGAGAGTGGAAATGTATGATCAGAACCATTTCAGGGTCGAGGGCGACGTTGCCCTTGTGACAGGTGCAGGCGCGGGGATCGGGCGCGCCATCGCTTTGACACTTGGAGCGGCTGGCGCTGCTGTCATGGTCAGCGATCTTGAACGCGCCACCGCGCAGACTGTGGCAGATGAAATTACCAAATCCGGCGGACGTGCTGCGGCAACCGTTTGCAACATCACCAAAGAGGACGACCTGACAGCCGTTGTAAGCGACACAGTCAAAGAGTTTGGCAAGCTGACCATTCTGGTGAGCAACGCAGGCGGAGGCGGGCCAAAGCCGTTTGACATGCCGATGGGTGATTTTAAACGCGCCTATGAGCTGAACGTGTTTTCATTGTCCCGACTTGCGCAACTGGCCGCACCTGAAATGGAAAAAGCAGGCGGTGGCGCGATGCTGGCGATCACGTCCATGGCTGGTGAGAACAAGAACCGCGAAATGGCGTCTTACGGATCGTCCAAGGCCGCTACAAACCACCTGATCCGCAACATCGCGTTTGATCTCGGGCCCAAGGGAATCCGCGTGAACGGCATCGCCCCCGGTGCCACGCGGACTGGTGCGCTGAACTCGGTCCTTAACGACGAGATCGAAAAAACGATGTTGCAACATACCCCGATCCATCGGTTGGGCGAGCCACAGGATATGGCGAATGCCGCTTTGTTTTTATGTTCGCAAGCGGCGTCCTGGGTATCGGGGCAGGTTCTGACAGTGTCAGGCGGCGGCGTGCAGGAATTGAATTAGGGAAATGATGATGAACAAGTTGATTACAGCGGCAGTGGCCGCAACAGTTACAATTGCAGGAGCCGCCATGGCGCAAGAAAAACCGCTGGATGCCAAGGCATCCAACCCTGTCACGCTGGGATGGATGCAGGGGTTTCCGCCGCCCCCTGACAAGACAATCCGCTATACCGATCCTGATTTCTTTGCCTTTCCCAAACTCCGCTGGACGGTTTGCAACTTCAGACAGCTGATGCCCAATGTTGCGGTGCCGAATGCTGCCGGATCGGTCAGCACGCTGCCGGCTGATCCGGATGCCGGTATAGACGCGGTTGAATTCAACGTTCTGAACAGTGACGAGGTGATGACATTCGATGCCGCCTTTAACGCAAATTACACCGATGGCCTGCTGATTCTGCATCACGGACGAATTGTGTATGAACGATATGACGGGTGCCTGGACGAAAACACATTGCACGGCGCAATGTCTGTCACGAAAAGCATCACGGGGCTGATGGCCGAAGTTCTGGTCGCCGAAGGGCGTCTGGATGAAACCGCCCTGATGGCTGACATTATTCCCGAACTGGAAGGCAGCGCCTTTGCCGATGCAACTGTCGCACAGGTATTGGAGATGACAACCGCGCTGGATTATTCGGAAGATTACAGCGATCCCGATGCCGAGGTCTGGACCTATTCCCAAGCGGGCAGCACATTGCCCAAGCCCGAAGGCTATGACGGTCCGCGCAGCTATTTCGACTATCTGGCCACGGTGCAGAAAAACGGGGATAAACACGGCGAGGCCTTCGGCTACAAGACAGTGAACGCGGACGCAGCTGGCTGGCTGGTTGCGCGCACGGCGGGCAAATCTGCCGCGCAGTATCTGTCTGACCGCATCTGGAGCCGGATCGGCACCGAGCGGGAGGCGTTTTATACTGTCGATTCCATCGGCACGCCGTTTTCCGGTGGAGGTTTCAATGCAACGCTGCGCGACATGGGGCGGCTGGGGCAGTTGATTTTGCAGAACGGTGAATGGAATGGCGAGCAGGTGATCCCCGCCGCAGCGATCGAGCGTATCCGCCAAGGTGGCAATCCGGCTGCATTTGCCAAAGCAGGCTATGATCTGCTGCCGGACTGGTCCTATAGCGGTCTGTGGTGGGTCAGCCACAATGACCACGGCGCATTTGCCGCGCGCGGTGTTCACGGCCAGACAATCTGGGTCGATCCGACTGCCGATATGGTGATCGTGCGCTTTGCTTCAAATCCGGTGGCAGGCAATGCCGCAAGCGATCCGACGTCCTTGCCGGCCTATCAGGCGGTTGCGGAATATCTGATGGAACAGGACGCAACGCCGCAACTGGCAGGGCGTGAATGGCTGATCGAGGATATCGCAGGCAAAGGCGTGATTGACAGAAGCCCCGCCAGCCTGCAATTTTTACCAGACGGATCGCTTGCCGGAAACACTACCTGCAACCGGCTGATCGGCACGTATGAGCAGACGGAAGAGGGGCTGTCATTGAACCTGACAGGCACCACCATGATGGCCTGCCCACCGGCAATGGCCAATCAGGAACAGCACCTGACGCAATTGTTGCCCAAGGTTGTTTCCGCAGCTTTCGATGAAAACGCAACGCTCACCCTGACAACCTCCGATGGCGAGACGATCATTGCCCGCCGCCGCTGATATCAAAAGACTGGAAAGAAAATGAACACTTCTACCGATATGGAAAATGCGATGAATTTTTTGACCCGCAACTGGTGGCTTTTGCTGCTGCGCGGGATTGCGGCGATTTTATTCGGTCTGGCGACCTTTGTCTGGCCCGGCCTGACGATTTCGGTCCTGATCATCATGTTCGGTGCCTACATCCTGCTGGACGGGATAATCGGCGTGGTGGATGCGCTGCGCTACCGCGAGGGCGTCGATAACTGGTGGTTCTGGCTGTTTGAAAGCATTTTGGGCATTGTCGTGGGCCTGCTGACCCTGTTCATGCCGGGCATCACCGCACTGGTTTTGCTGATGTTTGTCGCAGCTTGGTCAATACTGGGCGGGGTGTTGCGAATTGTGGCCGCGATCCAGTTGCGCAAGAAAATCGAAGGCGAATGGATCATGGTGCTCAGCGGAGTGCTGTCTATCGTGTTCGGAGTTGCAATCATTGCGCTGCCGCATGCTGGATTGGTGTCGATTGCGTGGCTGATCGGGTTCTGGGCAATTGCATTCGGCATCCTGTTTATCATGCTGGCGTTCCGGCTGCGCAAAGCCGGCGGATAAAACAATGCCCAAGCCCCTTGGCGGGGGCTTGGGCACACAGGCGAAACAGGGCAAAGGTCAGCCCCGAAATAAAGCGGTATTGTGCAGCGGCTACGTCGGATCCTGTTTTCCCCGGATCAGTGATTGCGCGGTGTAAACCAGTATCGCGATCCCGATGGCCCCTGCGGCGGCAATCCCCAAAAGAACGAATGCGTCAATCGGCCCGCCAATATCGCGAAACCCTGAAACAGTGACAGCCTGTACAAAAATCACAGCGCCGATTGCCCCAACAGGCATGGACAGTTGCGCCAACAGGAACTTGCTCCAGTTTACAGTCCGGTCACGGATCAGAACATAAAAATACGCCAGTGTGACCACGCCAGCGATGGCAACAATTGCCCAGAACAGACCACGGCCGAATATTTCTTCCAGCACCGCGATGATTGTTCCAAATTTCATGTCGTTCATCGCCTAACCCTCCTCAGGCGCGCCCGCGCAGCATTGCGTTGTATGTCGCCTTCAGCGCGACTTCCTTCATCAACCACGAGATCCACAATTCCTCCAGCGGGGCGATAATACCGGGGAAAGAGGGGACCAGATTGTTGTTATAATCAAATTCAACCAGCATCGCCCGACCGATACGGGTGATCATCGGACAGGATGTATAGCCGTTGTATACCTCTGCGCCTGCACGCCCCTCAATCGCCGAGACGAGGTGGTCGACGACAACGGGCACCTGAAATTTTACGCTGGCGGCGGTTTTTCCCTTGGGAACACCCGCAACGTCACCCAGTGCGAAAATCTCCGGATAGCGAAGGTGGCGCAGGTTCTGCTGGTCCACTTCAACCCAGCCCTGATCTGTCCACTTATCTGCCCAGCTGAGGCCGGATTGGCGGATGAAGTCGGGCGCGCGCTGTGGTGGTACAACGTGCAGGTAGTCATATTCCATCTGCTGCTCACCCGCCGGTGTGGTGAAGGTTGCAAGCTTGCGCTCCGCGTCCACAGACTTCAGCACATGATTGTAAACGGGAGAGATGCCACGATCCCGAAACAACATTCGCACCTTTTCGGACACAATGGGAACGCCGAACAGCGCGTTGTCGTGGGCGGCATAGATGATCTCGGTTTTGCCGGCGTTCCCTGCGCGCCGCGCAATGTCATCGATCAAAAACGTATGTTTCAGCGGCGCACCTGCGCATTTCATCTCGGTTGCGGGGCGTGTGAACACACCGCGCCCGCCCGTGTGAGTGAACTGATCTGCCGCAGTCCATGTCTTTGCCGCATATTCCGGCCCAGCATAAAGCGCGCCGATACCGTTTTGGCCAACCATATCCAGCGAGAAGCCTTCAATGGCATCGTGATCCAGCACCAGCCCCGGCGCCAGCAAAAGGTAATCATAACTGAGGGTCTGCCCGCCTTCGGTCGATACCGTTCGGGTTTCGGGGTCCAGCGCAGCAACAGCATCGGGGATAAGGGTTGCATCCTTGGGCAGCCAGTCGGTAGTTTTTGACACAACGTAACCCGCAGGTTTCAGCCCCGGCGGCCACCAGCGACGGACCGGGCTGGTAGAGATGGTTGTGACGGGGATCAATCAGGGTGATTTTTGCGCCAAGGAGCCTGCGTGCGAGCTGGTTTGCCAGCGCCGCACCGGCAGCACCCGCACCGACGATTACGATGCTGGCACTGGTTTTAACCGGCGTGGGCGCGGACTGCGCGGCTTTGCGGGTTGCGAGCGCGCCGGCGCCGCTGAGCGCGGCGAGAGAAAGAAACCTTCTTCGATCCAGCATCATGTACCTCCTTGATCCGATTTTCCGAGTCGTGGCGACCGATTTTTAGGTGTCAGAGTGGCGTTGGCCGGTGTCCACACCCGGATCATCTTCTTCCCAAAGGGCGCGGTCCCCCTGCATTTCAAGCCACATCGCGTTGACGACAGCAAAGACCGCAGCCAACGGCAGCCCGAGCATCCAAGCGAAATACCACATAACGTTTTCCTTTCCTTAGTAGGCTGAACCGGAGTCGGTCACGTCCGCTTCGGTGACCTTGCCCCAGAGCACTTTGTAAACCCACGCGGTGTAAGCGAGGATGATGGGCATGAAGAACGCGGTCGCGATCAGCATCACAAACAGCGTTTGATGGGACGACGATGCGTCCCAGACGGTGAGCGAAGAGCGCGGATCAATCGATGAAGGCAGAATGAAGGGGAACATCGTCAGGCCAACGGATGAAATTGCGCCGAATATCCCCAGCTTGGACCACAGCAAGGTTGACCCCTCACGCCCCGCGCGCAGGCCTAATACGGCCATGACCATCCCGACAAGTCCCAACACCGGAGCTAGGGTAATCCACGGCCGTATCGCGTAGGCCGCCAGCCAACTGTCGGTGCGCACCACCTCGGAATAAAGCGGATTTGACGGCCCGTTCACCGCGGCTTCGGCGGCAAGGGCATAACCTTCCATGCCCACGGCCAGCCAGATACCGGCCAGCAAATACCCGATAATCGTAATTGAACCCGACCACATACCAATGACACGCGCGCGCGCCGCCACCGCCCCTTCGGCCTTTAGCGAGAGCCAAGCGGCCCCGTGTGTAGTCAGCATCGCAAAGGATACAGCGCCCGCCAGCAAGGCAAAAGGATTCAAAAGGCCCGCGAACTTGGCGTAAAACGCCCCCTCGTACCGGCTAAACAAATCATCGGTCAGCTCGAACGGGACGCCTTGTAGGACGTTGCCCACAGCAATGCCAAACACCAGCGCAGGCACCGCACCACCGGCAAACAGCGCCCAGTCCCATGCGCTGCGCCAGCGTGGATCATCGCGTTTGGAGCGGTATTTGAACGCGACGGGGCGCACGATCAGCGCCGCAAGGATTACGAACATCGCAAGGTAGAACCCCGAAAAGCTGACAGCATAAAGTGGCGGCCAAGCGGCGAAGATCGCGCCGCCCCCAAGGATCAGCCAGACCTGGTTTCCCTCCCAGACCGGACCAACTGTATTGATCGCGATGCGGCGTTCCATGTCGGTCTTGCCAACAAAGGGCAGCAATACGCCAACCCCCATGTCGAACCCGTCCGTCAGGGCAAATCCGATCAGCAGAACCCCCAGCAGCAGCCACCAGATTACGCGCAAGACATCGTAAGAGATCAGTTCATAAAGGATCATGGCGCTTACTCCGCAGGTGTTTTAGAAAAGGGGTCTTTGCCGTCCGTGGTGCGCAGGCGGTGATTGTGCCGTGCCCTCCAGATTTCGGTTTCTTCTACGTCTTCGACGGGGCCGCGCCGGATGTATTTCAGCATCAGCCGTACTTCGACGATAAACAGGATGGTGTAGAAAACCATGAACCCCGCAAGCGTCAGCAAGACATCTGATATCGATAGGTGGCTGACCGACAGGGCGGTCGGCAATACGCCATCCACCGTCCATGGCTGGCGGCCATATTCAGCTACGATCCAGCCCAGTTCGGCCGCGATCCACGGCGCGGGGATGATGATGACCGCCCCCCAAAGCGCCCAGCGTGGATAGACCTGACCGCGAAAACTGGAGCGCCAGAAGAAATAGGCCATTACCGCAATAAATCCGAAGCCGAGCCCGACCATGATGCGGAACGCCCAGAACAGCGGCCAGACATTCGGCACCGTATCATCGGCAGCCTGTTTGATCTGCGCCTCGGTGGCGTCACGCGGATCGTCCACGTAACGCTTGAGCAGATAGGCATAGCCCAGGTTGCCGCCGTGTTCTTCAAATGTCTGGCGCACGTCTGCCGGTGTTTCTGCCCGCTGCGCGCGAATTGTCATCAACGCATCATAGGCGATCATCCCCGAGCGTATGCGCTCTTCGGACTCAGCGACCAGATCGTTGATGCCGGGGATTTCTTCGGTCAGGGTGCGGGTGCCGATCAGGCCCATCATCCACGGAATTTTGATTGCGTAATGGGTTTCACGCGCTTCCATGTCGGGAAAACCGATCAGGTTGAAAGGGGCTGGGGCGGGTTCTGTCTCCCACATGCCTTCAATCGCAGCCATTTTCATCTGCTGGTTGTGCGACACATCATAGCCGGACTCATCACCCAGCAGAACCACCGACAGGGCAGAGGCAAGCCCGAAGGACGCCGCCACCGTGATCGAACGGCGCGCCAGTTCAAGATGCCTCCCCTGAAGCATATACCACGCCGATACGCCCAGCACAAAAATCGCCGCAGTGACATAACCTGCTGAAACCGTGTGCACAAATTTCGCTTGCGCCACCGAGTTGAACATCACTTCGAAAAAGCTGGTGAGTTCCATCCGCATCGTTTCGGGGTTGAATTCAGCCCCGACAGGGTTTTGCATCCAGCCATTCGCAATAAGAATCCACAGCGCGGAAAAGTTCGAGCCGATCGCAACCAGCCACGCAACAATCAGGTGCGCAACCTTGCTCAGCTTGTCCCAACCAAAGAAGAACAGGCCCACAAATGTCGCCTCAAGGAAAAAGGCCATCAACCCTTCAAGGGCAAGGGGGGCGCCGAAAATATCGCCGACGTAATGGCTGAAGTATGACCAGTTCATCCCGAACTGGAATTCCATCGTGATGCCCGTGGCCACCCCCAATGCAAAGTTGATGCCAAACAGCATGCCCCAGAATTTGGTCATCTGTCGCCAGATCGGACGGCCTGTCATCACATAGACTGTCTCCATAATCGCCACGATCACAGAAAGGCCCAAGGTCAGCGGCACAAAGAGAAAGTGGTACATGACCGTAGCGGCAAATTGCAGACGGGACAGTTCGACGATGTCGAGATCCATTTCGCGTATCCTTTTTTCGCGGGGCGGGTGCGCGGTGGCTTGCCCGTACCACGGTTCCCGCTTCCGATGTTGTTCCGACTACATTATGGCAACTTAGCCGGATGGTGACATTATCACCGAGCAAGAGATATCTTTCGGTCGAACACCCGATGATCGGCGCTGCGGTGCAAAACCGCAATGATTGCTGCCTCTGGCAAGGCGCTGCGAATGCCCGACAGAACGTGATCTGCGGTTTCTGCATCCAACCCCTCGGTAGGTTCATCCAAAAGCAGAAGGCGTGGCGATTTAAGAAGCGCACGGGCCAGCGCCAGGCGTTTTGCCTGCCCTCCTGACAGGCCCGCACCCGCTTCACCAAGGCGCACGTCCAGACCGCCGCGCGCCGCGATGTCATCATCAAGCGCGACCGCAGCCAGAGCGCGCCACATCGCATCGTCGTCCGCCTGTGCGCCAAGCGCAAGGTTGTCGCGGATGGTGCCTGCAATCAGAGCACTGCGTTGCGGCACCATCGTCACGATCCCGCGCAGTGCGGTATCGGGCCAGCGATCGGGCCGCTGCCCGAAAATTGCGACACCGCCACCATCGGCAAGTCCGGCAATTTGCATCAGCAGACTGGTCTTGCCGCAGCCACTGGGTCCGGTGAGGGCGAGGGCCTCGGCACCGTCCATATCGAAATTAATCAAGGGACTGTGTACTGACAGTAACGGTGCTTCCGTAATGTTCGGGGCATTGGCCTGCCCGGGGCGCGGTGGAGTATTACAAGGGTTCCCGATCCGCTTTGCGGCCCCGGCCATTCTGCCATACTCCGCTACACCCCGCCTGAGCGGCGCCAGCGTTTCGGCCAACGCAAGCGCTACAAAAACCCCGATCGCGGCTACTGCTGGCCCCGCATGGCCATGTTGCACAATCCACCCGCCTGCGGTCAGGGCAAGCCCGACGACCACCGCAACCAGGGCCGACACCGCCGCGCCTGCGTTGCGTTCGGCGAGATCAAGTGCGCGCGCGGCGATGCGGGTGCTGGTATCAAGCGCTTCCAGTTCCGCTTCGCGCCTGCCAAGCCCCGCCCCGAGGATCAGCGCCTGACGGTTGCGGATCATGTCGATAATTCCCTGACGCAGCTTTTGATCCTGTGCCTCGACCGTGTCGGAAGGATGCACACCGCGCCGCGCCAGTTGCCAGAACACCAGTACCGCCAGCGGCAGGTAGCCCGCGAGAACCGTCCACGCCACCAGCCAGCCTGCCAGCCAGCCAAGGGCACAGAACGCGATCACGTGGGTGACCAGCGCGCCCATTCCCGGCAGCACGAGGCGCAGCATCAAGCCGTCCAGCGCATCCACATCCGATATAATCCGCGTCAGCACAGCCTCGCTGCGCAGATGTGAAAGCTGTCGATGATCCAGATGACCCTGTCTGCGCAACAGCGTCACGCGAAGCGCTGCCAATGCGCGCAAGGTTGCATCGTGGGTCAGCAGGCGTTCGCCGTAGCGTGCAGCCGTGCGCCCAAGCGCGAGAAACCGCACACCGGCGGATGGGCGGAATACATCGAACGCGATGCCCACGCCCGCAATTCCCGCGATCCCTGTTGCGGTGATGAACCATCCCGAAAGGCCCAGCAAGGCCGCGCCCATCAGCAGTACAACCACTGTCAGGGCAGCGCCCCGTGCCATTGCCCAAGGGGCCGCAGACACAAGCAACCGCATAAATGGTAAAAGAACTTTCATACTCCCACCTCGACCGAACGATCCATCGCAGCCACCAGCACAGGATCATGGGTTGCGACGATCAGGCTGTGGCCGCTTTCTTTCAACCGGAGCAGCGCGCGGATAACCTGCGCCGCCGTGGCAGGGTCCAGATCGGCTGTCGGCTCGTCCGCGAGGATCAACTCGCGACCGCCGAGAAAGGTGCGCGCAATCATCAGCCGCCGCGCTTCGCCGCCCGAAACACCGCCACCCGTTTCCCCCAGCCGCGTCGCGAGACCCTGCGGCAGGCGGTGCACGATACCGGCTGCTTCGGCCTGCTCCAGCGCGGGCCACGGATCGGCGCCGCGCGCATCCGGATCAAGCCATTCGCGCAGTTCCTGATCAGGAAAATGCAGCGTTTGGGGCACAAGCGCGATGCGCGCGCGCCAGGCATCGGCGGTGCTATCGTCCAGCACGACACCACAGACAGTGATGCATCCCGCAGACAGGGGTACCAGCCCTGCAATCGCGGCAAGGGCCGTGCTTTTTCCTGCCCCGCTAGAGCCTGTCAGGGCCAGAGCCTCGCCCGCTTTTAACTTGAAGTCGGGCAGTGGCACGTTTCGCTCCGGCAGGGCCGCTACCGCTCCTGTCAGGACCAACGACAGCGCACCTTTCAGGGCAGGGGCGGGATGTGCGTTTCCGACAATTTCCACCCGCGCGGCGGCGTCCAGCGCATCCAGATCAGCCACAACAGACAATCCCGCAGCGCGATCATGCCACGCCGCAGCGAGATCCCTGAAGGGCTGAAAAAACTCGGGCGTGATCAGCAGCAAAAACAATCCTTCAGCCAACCCCAGTGGTGTGCCCCAACTGCCAAACTGAAGCGCCCCCAAAAGGGTGAAGCCGACAAAAACCGCCACCATGGCCACGCCAATTGCACTGAACAGTTCCAGCACGGTCGAGGAGAGGAACGCCACGCGCAGGACGGACATGGTGCGCACCCGAAGCGCGTCGGCGCGGGCGGTGAAATCGGCGGTGCTGCGCTCTGTCGCGCCCAGTAACCGGATGTCGAGCATGGCCGAAAGACGGTCCATCAGCATCGCGTTCATCGAACCGATCTCGTCCATCTGGCGGCGCGATGCCTGTTCGGCGGTGATCCCGACAAGCGCCATGAAAACCGGAATAAGCGGCCCCGCGACCAGCATCGTTAGTCCGACTGCCCAGGAGAACCAGAACGCCATAACCAGCAAAACCAGCGGCAGCACCATCACCCGCACCATCGCCACGTAATAGCGTGTGATCCAGGGTTGCAGCAGCGGCAGCTTTTGCACAACCAGTGCTGCAATTTCGGCCGATCCAGCATCTGCGCGCGCGCGCGCCTCGCGGCGGATCAGGGCGGTTCGTTCGCGGGTGATCGTTTGGTCTGCTGCCTCGAAAAGACGCTTTTGCGCGCGATGATCTAGGGCCGCCCGCAGCAGGCCGCCCAGCACAAAAACCATCGCCGCCACGCCAGTGCGGCCGGTATCGCCAGACACCCAGCCGGAAATGGCCCACGCCAGGGCCGCCGCCTGAATCGGCCAGACCAAACCGGAGATCACAGAAAGCACGCCCGCCACCCGCAGGGACTGCGACACAGGCGCAATAATGCGCGCATCCGCCCGCTTCTTGGCAGATGGCTTTTCGTGTATATCGGATGTGTTGGTCATATCGGCTTCGCCTTACACGATCCTGCAAGGCTGTTCGAGCGGACAAAACCGCACCCTTTGCCAGTGTGCAAACGTCCAAAGCAGAAACTCTAACGCAAGTATGATAGCAGTTCGCTGCTTCAACAAGAATAAGTCGCGTTAATGATTTATTCTGAAAGGCTTTGCCAACCTAAAAATGCCCTACTGTCCCGTATATGAACGGGTGCGCAGCTCCGGGAAGGTACGGGTACATCCGCAGGGTAATCAACTACGAGCCTGCCTACAAACGCGCCCGCTGAGGCTTTGCTGCTGAAAGTATCGCGCGCAAATAGCAATGTTGGTCACATCGAATTCATGCGCGACACACAGACATAAAGAATTGAGCGCCGCAGAGGCAATTGTCTTTGCAACCAGATCGCTGCGCTTTTCCGTAGCGTGGCTATTTCGGCTCTTTCGGGCGTGTGCGGGCGAGATCGGCGGTGATCGGAATGAATTCATCATCATCGCCGGGGGGCAGCTTGAAAGGGCCGTTTTCCCAATCGCCGGCCCGCCACGCTTCCTTGGCGTGTTCGATCTTGTCTTTGGACGAAGACACGAAATTCCACCAAATGTAGCGCTTTTCGTTCAGCGTTGCGCCGCCGAGAGCCATCACGCGCGCGCCGCGCGGACCTGCCTTGACCGTCATCTTGTCACCGGGGCGGAATACCATCATGCGACCGGCTTCGAATGTATCCCCCGCGACCTCGATGCTGCCTTCGGTGACATAGATACCGCGATCTTCGTGGTTGTCTGGCAGGGGGAAAGATTTACCCGCCTCCAGTGTCACATCCAGATAAAAGGTTTCCGACTGTGTGGTGACGGGGCTTGTCTCGCCATAGGCAGAGCCGAGGATCAACCGCGCAGAGAGACCGTTTTCGGTGATCAACGGCAATGCGCCTTCCTTGTGGTGTTCAAATTCCGGCTCCATGTCCTCGCGGTGTTCGGGCAGGGCGATCCATGTCTGGATACCGAACAACTTACTGTTGCGCGCGCGGGTTTCCTCGCTCGTACGTTCCGAATGGGTGACGCCTTTGCCCGCAGTCATCCAGTTTACTTCGCCGGGGTAAATCATCTGGTGCGTGCCAAGGCTGTCGCGGTGTTCGAATTCGCCTTCATACAAATAGGTAACCGTGCCAAGCCCGATGTGGGGGTGGGGGCGCACGTCGATGCCACCTTCGTCGATAAATTCGGCGGGGCCCATCTGGTCGAAAAAGATGAACGGACCAACCATCTGGCGTTCCGGCGATGGCAGGGCGCGGCGCACATCAAATCCGCCAAGATCGCGCGCACGGGGGATGATGAGAGTTTCGATCGAGTTGCTATCTGCATTCGGACAATCGGGGTCTTGGGTGGGAATCCAGCTCATATTTATTCTCCTGTCGGCGGCGCTAAGGTTTCACTTTAGGCCGATTTGGGGTTTCATCATTCGTGTCTCAGAAAGGGTTGATACCCGTTGTCACCACTGGAAAGCATCGGAGACTTCGGCCGCGTGTTTCTGAGCATAAGCGCGTACGTAAGGGCAGAATGCCACGATGCGTTGCCCCTTTTCGCGGGCGTCTGCGATCAGCCGCTCCACCAGCGCGCGGGCGACACCGTGTCCTGCCATGGTTTCTGGCACCTCTGTGTGATCCGCGATGATCAGGGTGGGCGTGACCTTTTTGACGATCAATTCACCCGCGCCTTCAATACCTTTGATGGTCGCGCGGTAGCGGCCCTTGAATTCGGTTTCGACATATTTAATCGTGAGATCAGGCATGGAGTTCTCCGTTGTTTTGCAAGCTGGAAACTAGAGGGCATCACTTATTTTTTTTCGCGCGGCATCGTGAAAATTAGTGCCGCGCCGTCACTGGCCCAGTCGAGCGTTGTCTCTTCGCCCGCTGGCACTTGTAAACCGTCACCTGCGCTCAGGTGTTCGCCCTCGGCGAAGGCGAGCCCGTCGATGATATGTAGGAAACGCAAAGTGTCCGGGTCGGCGACTGGGGTACGATCGCCGTCTTTCACACGGATCAACTCCACGGTCGTAGCCGAATTGAGAGTCAGCAGCGGTTGAGAGGTTTCGGGACCTGCGATTAGAACGTTTCCGGCTTGCGGCACAGCGCGTTGGGCATAGGTGGGCTTGCCACCTGTTGTATCAGGGATCAGCCATATCTGGAACAGATGCGCCGTCTCGGTATCCGAGGCATTGCGTTCGGAATGGGTGACACCGCTGCCCGCCGACATCAGCTGCGCTTCACCTGCGTTGATCAGTGAAACGTTTCCCTGATCATCCTCATGGCGCAGCTGGCCTTTGATCACGTAGGTGAGGATGTCCATATCCGCATGGGGGTGGCTGGCAAATCCCGAACCAGGAATGATTGTATCTTCGTTCAACACACGCAAGTTGCCAAAACCCATCCGCTTGGGGTCCTGAAACGAGCCAAAGGAGAATGTGTGATAACTGTCGAGCCAGCCGCCACGGGTATGGCCGCGTACGGCTTTCTGATGGATTGTGATCATCACATAACTCCTTTGAATTAGAATCCGAGCGGCTTAGGGCGCCACCAGAAGGGATTGCAGGGCGACAAGTTCACTCTGGCGCAGATCATGGCCACCTTCGTGGATTTCGGTTGTGACGTCGGCGCCTTGTGCCTCGAACCAGTCAATCAGCCGTGCGCTTTCGGGCCACGGACAGATCGGATCGCGCTGGCCCGCTGTGATCAGGATGCGCTTGCCGGACAGGGCAGGCACCGCATCGGGCGACCATGGGATCAGCGGATGCAACAGCCCGATGCGGTCAAACAGATCGGGATGGTTCATCGCGACGGACGCAAGGATGTTTGCGCCGTTGGAGTAGCCAAAGCCATAGACCGGCGTTTCGGGGTGCGCTGCTTTGTGCGCCGCGATGAACCGGGCCATGGTTTCCGTGCGCTTGGCCAGATCGTCCATATCATAGACGCCCTCGCCGGTGCGCCGGAAAAACCGCGCTGCGCCGCCCTCTGATACATCACCGCGCGGGGATACAATGCCCGCCTGCGGTGCAATCTGCTCGGCAAGGCCGAAGAACTGGTTTTCATCCCCGCCCGTGCCGTGAAAGGCAAAGATCAGCGGAGCGCCCGTGGCGGGGGCTTTGGTCTTGGCGTAATAGGTGTCTGTCGACATATCAGCCTCCTCAAGAAGAAAGTTTAGGCAACAGCGCCTCGATCTGGGCGCGATGGGGTTCATAGCGATCCGGCAGTTTCAGCGCCTCACCGAGGTGCTTGGTATCTTCGTCACGATCAAACCCCGGTTCGTTGGTCGCCACCTCGAACAGGATACCGCCCGGCGTGCGGAAATAGATCGCCCAGAAATAATCACGGTCGATCACGGGGGTGACCTGATATCCGGTGTCCATCAGCGCCTTTCGCACCTCAAGCTGTGTTGCACGGTCATCAACGGCAAAGGCGATATGATGTACCGATCCGGCACCTTGGCCCGCTGTATGCGCGGACGGTAGTTCTTCCAGATCAATAGTATCGGCGCCGTTTCCGTTTTCCATCCGGTAGCGTATCACGTTGCCGTCCGCTTCGTCCCTTTGATACCCCATGAAACCCAGAAGTTCGCCGGTGGCCGCAGCATCACGCAGGGCAAAGCGCGCCCCGTGAAAGCCGAGAATGCCTGCATCTTCGGGCACGTCGGTGCCTGTCCACGGTGTACGCCCCTTTGTATCCGCTTCCACCAGTGCAAAGCCGTCACCGTCAGGCCCATCAAATTGCAGACGGTTTTCACCAAGGAATGATGTCTTGTTCAGGCCGGTAACGCCGCGGTTGCCCAGCCGGTCCTGCCAGAACGCCAGCGCGCCCTTGGGGACGGCAAATTCTGTGGTAGCTACTTCACCTGTGCCACGACGGCCCTTGGACATATTGGCAAACGGAAAATATGTCATCACCGAGCCGGGAGTGCCGACTTCGTCGCCATAATAAAGGTGGTACGTTTCCGGTGAATCAAAATTCACCGTCTTTTTCACACGGCGCAAGCCAAGTGTATCAGTGAAAAATGTATTGTTTTCTGCTGCATCGCCCGCCATCGACGTGACGTGGTGCAGACCGCTAATATCTTTGATCATGGTAAAACCTTTCCATTTCGCTGTTGCTGACAAGGTAGGCCGCTATCAGAGGATACAGAATAGAAACGATGTTGCATTCACTATTATCGGTAATGCAACAATAAGCCATGCAAGATATCAAACCACTCTGCGTGCTCTGGAAAGTAGCAGAGTTTTGCCGCAGCAGCGCATGTTCTTAAGATGCTATTTGCTTCTTTCACCCGCATAGTCGCCAAACCCGACGCGGATCTCGGCGAGTGGGTATCGGGGCGCAAGGTATCGCTGACCAATGCGGGGCGCTGATTGAAGAATTGCACCGTGTGAAGAAAAACTGCTGCGCGGGCGGTTCCACGACGCGTCTAACTAGAGATGCAACATGTCCGAAGGGCCAAATCGGTTTATGTGGTGGCAGGCTGGCCGAGTTTGTCTGTCTGATTGGGGTGACCCGCCGCGCTTGCACGGCGGGTCATAAGGTTTAATCCAAAGCGGGCGCAGGCGCGAGTTTGCCCGAGCATTCACCAAACCCGATACGGTAACCGTCGCCCTGTGCGGCGCCGCGCAGGGTCAGGGTATCGCCATCTTCAAGGAAGGTACGGGTTTCGCCGGTATCAAGCGTCAAAGGCTCCTTACCGCCCCAGCTAAGCTCCAGCAGACTGCCGCGATTTTCCTTTTCCGGACCGGAGATCGTACCGGAACCGAGCAGATCACCCACCCGCATCGGGCAGCCGCTGGTGGTATGGTGCGTCAGTTGCTGGGCCGCTGAATAATACATCACGTTGTAGTTGGTGTGCGACAGGATCGTTTCGGCCTTCCCCTCGGGCGCGAGTCCGACTTCCAGATCAATGTCATACAGCATCGGACCGGGTTCGCTCAGATAGGGCAGCAGTTCCTTTTCGCGTGGCGGGGTCGAGGTGCGGAAGGGTTCAAGCGCGGCTTTGGTCACGATCCACGGGCTGATTGTCGTTGCGGTGGCCTTGGCTTGGAACGGTCCAAGCGGCACATATTCCCACGCCTGAATGTCGCGCGCGGACCAGTCGTTCAGCAGCACATAGCCGAAAATCATGTCATCGGCTTCCTGTACGCTGACACGGCCCTTGGACGGCTTGCCGACGATGGCCCCCATCTCAAGCTCAAGGTCAAACCGCTTGGATGCCTCGAACACGGGCATGTCCATATCCGGTGCTTTCAGCTGGCCGTTGGGGCGGGTGATTTCCGTGCCGCTGACAACAACAGACGATGCGCGCCCGTTATACCCGATTGGAATGTGCAACCAGTTGGGGGGCAGGGCATTCGCAGGATCGCGGAAAAGACTTCCGACATTGAAGGCGTGATGACGACCTGCATAAAAATCGGTGAACTCGGTAACCGTGAACGGCATTTCCAGCGTTGCATCGGAGATCGCCACAAGATGCTTTTCGAGGTCTGATTGTTGTGCAGCGCCTTCGCTTAACGCGTCGGTCAAAAACGTGCGGAAACTTTCCCAGACATCAGCGCCTAGCGCCATGAAATCATTCCATGTGCCGCGGCTGAATACGCCCGTTTCGGGCAGGTCCAGCAGGCCGGCATTTTCCAGTGCTGTAACGTCAAGAATGTGGTCGCCAATGGCAACACCCGCGCGCAAGGTTCCGTCACCGGTGTGAAACGCTCCGTACGGCAAGTTATTGAGCGGAAAACCGGTTTCTGATGAATTGGCCGTTTCGACCCAAGAGCGGCGTAGCTGTGTCATAGTATATCCTTCAAGAAGCGTCGGGTTGGTTTTCGGGCCGCGCGGCGTCAAATGCCGGCAGCTTCAAGGCGTGATTTTCAATTTCAAGCAAGCGCGCAAAGGGTGACATATCGACCCCCCAGCGGTGCGCATTATAGAGCTGCGCCACAAGGCAGATGTCGCAAAGCAATGGTGTGTCCGAAAAGCTGTATGTGGTCCCTTGGGGTAAAAGTGCCTGATATGCATGGAAGCCTTCGCTCATCCAGTGGCGTATCCACTCTGTGCCTTCGTCGGCACTCAACCCGTGTTCGGATTTCAGGCGGCTGACAACCTTCAGATTGTTTACCGGATGAATATCCATTGCAATAATCTGGGCTGCTGCCTGTACCTTGGCCCGCAGCACCGGATCATCGGGTAATAAGGCGGGCTCGGGTGCGATGTGATCCAGATATTCAAGGATCGCCAGCGATTGGGTCAGCACTGTGCCGTCGTCAAGCTCCAGTGTGGGAACGCCTTTGATCGGATTGCGGGCGATATACTCAGGCGCACGCTGCGCACCGGCGACAAGATCAACGGGGATCGTGTCAAATGCCAGACCCTTGAGGTGCAGCGCCACCCGCACGCGGTAGGAGGTGGTCGAGCGCCAATAGCTATAAAGTTTCATATAAAATCCTTGTTTTCCGGAAACCGACGCAGGCAGAGATTGTCTGCCGACACCATCGCTGCACCGGATGCGCCGGGCGGCTGGTCGGGCTGGCGGTGCCAGCCCTTTCCGTCATTGCCTTGCGGCGCGCCGGGTAACGCGGCGCCGCAGGACAATGGTTTGTAAGGCAGGGAAAAGGCGCGATCCGCGCTCATTTCTTGCCCGGTGTGCCGTCGAACTTTTTCTCCAAATCGGTCCAGCAGTCGATGTAATTGTCCTGCAAGGGGGCCTCTTTACCTGCAAACTCTGTCAGGTGCTGGGGGAAGCGGGTTTCGAACATGAACGACATGGTGTTGTCCAGCTTTTCGGGTTTCAGGTCCGCGTTGGACGCCCCTTCAAAGGCCGCCTTGTCCGGACCGTGCGGCAACATCATGTTGTGCAGGCTGACGCTTCCGGGGGCAAAGCCGTCGGGCTTGGCGTCATACTGGCCGTAAATGTTGCCCATCAACTCGGACATCACGTTCTTGTGGTACCATGGCGGACGGAACGTATCTTCCATCGTCATCCAGCGTTCGCGGAACAGAACGAAGTCGATGTTTGCCGTTCCTTCAACGCCGGAGGGGGCCGTGAGCACGGTAAAAATCGACGGATCGGGGTGGTCAAACAGGATCGCGCCGATGGGACAATAATCACTCAGATCATATTTGCAGGGCGCGTAATTGCCGTGCCACGCCACCACATCCAGCGGCGAATGCCCTATTTTCGTTTCATGGAATTGGCCACACCACTTTATCGTCAATGTCGAAGGCACTTCGCGATCTTCATATGCTGCGACAGGTGTTTTGAAATCACGACGGTTTGCCATGCAGTTGGCACCAATCGGACCACGGCCGGGCAGTTCATATTTCTGGCCGTAGTTTTCGCAGATAAAGCCGCGCGCCGGTCCTTCGAGTACTTCGACACGATACACCAGACCACGGGGCAGAATGGCGATTTCCTTGGGCGCAAGATCAATGATCCCCAGTTCGGTGCAGAACCGCAGGCGGCCTTCCTGCGGAACCACCAGCAATTCGCTGTCCGCAGAATAGAAGTAACTGTCGACCATGCTTTCAGTCACAAGGTAAATATGACTGGCCATGCCCACCTGCGTATTCACGTCACCGGCAGTGGTCATTGTGCGCATACCTGTCAGCCAAGTGAGCGGCGCGTCGGTGTGGGGCACGGGGTTCCAGCGGTATTGTCCAAGGCTGGTCACGTCCTCTACGACGTTGGGGGCGGTTTTCCAGTAGGGCAGATCGATTTTTTCATAACGGTGGGAATGTTTTACGGACGGGCGGATGCGATAGCACCACGTGCGCTCGTTCTGGTGGCTGGGCGCGGTAAACGCTGTGCCGGAGAGTTGTTCGCCGTACAGACCATAGTTGCATTTCTGCGGGCTGTTCATCCCTTGGGGCAGGGCGCCGGGAAGCGCTTCTGTTTCGAAGTCATTGCCAAATCCGGGCATGTATCCGGGTGTCGTTGTCTTGCCATCCGCTTGTACCAGCGGGCTGATATCTCCGTCTTTCATTGTCGTTCTCCTACCAAAAATACCGTCGAATTCTGATGCTGCGTCAATATGGCAACGGTCGAGCCGTCAGGCCTCTAATTCGTTTCACTTGCAACGAATACCATTTCGTGGGAAGTTGTGTCAATATCGTTTCATATGAAATGAAAATCCCAAGGCGGCCTGACCATGACGACCGACGACTTCAATCTGGATGACTTTCTTCCTTACCAAATATCAATGCTTTCTGCGCGAATGAACGGGCTGCTGTCTGCGACGTATGTGGAGGGGTACAATCTTTCGAACTCCGAATGGCGTGTTCTGGTCCATGTGGCACGGCGTGAAAAGATGTCGGTACGTGATATCCACAAATGCGTGAATCTTGAAAAACCTGCCGTAAGCCGTGCGGTAACCAGATTGGAAAACAACGGTCTGTTGGTTAAAATGACAAGCGAACAGGATCACCGGCTGGTGGAGATTCAACTAACTGATGCCGGAATTGATGTCCTCAACGATATCACGCCGAAGGCGCTCGCATTCGAAAAAAAGCTCCTTCAAGCTTTTTCGGCGGAGGATGGCGCGCTTTTCTATACCTTGATGGAGCGGCTGCATAACCAATTGGACAAAGACCCAAACGCAACGCCGCGTAAACCCCGTGCCGATGGCCGCCCCAGATGCTTGCCGGACTGACGCAGCCTTTCAGCGCCAAATCCGGGTCCGTGGATGTCTGCCTTTGGCATAAGTTTTGTCAGTCGGAAAAGCGTCGATGTTGTGCTCCACCAGAGAGCGCATCGTTTTTGGCATGAATGAGAGGTCGGGAAAAAATGCACACAGCGCCCTGCTATTCAATCTCGCCTTCGGGTAGGATCAGCGATGCACCGATGGCTTGTGCCGTTTTGTTCAACTTTTCCAAATGCTCGTTGGCGACAGACGCAACATTTCGCTGTTCGGCGAGCCAGACGAGGCTAATTGATCCCACGGGCTGGTCACCTGATTTGATGGCGACGCTGATCGCATTGGGGACTCCGCCGTAATCTACAGCACGGCCCCAATACTCTTCTTCCCGTGCGGCAAATCCTTTTGCTTTGATTTCCCGCAATCTTTCCGGAAAGGTCAACGCGGCCTTGTGATCTTTTCCCCGGCTGCTCGCGACCAGCTTGGAAATGTAAGTTGCGCGTTTTTCAGGATTCACAGCTGCCAGAAAAGCGCTGCCCAATGCAGACCGGAAAGGCGAGGGGCGATAGCCGATGGTATCCGGGTAAATGCCGTGTTGGGCAAAGCGCCGTGTGGTATCGATGATTTCCACTCGCCCTAAACCGATCGTAACCGCAAGGTCCACGCCAAGACCGGTCGCATTGGATAGAGCGACGATTTCATCTGTTCCTGCAGTGATAATCGCATCAACCGAATCGGCGGTTGCCGTCAGCCGTGGAAACCTTGGTCCAATCCGGTAACGACCGTCAATTCGGCTTCGGGTCAGCCAGTTCTGGTTTACCAGCGTTGCACAAATTCTAAGGACTGTCGGTTTCGGCAGGCCCGTCTGATCCGCCAAAAAAGCAAGTGATGTCACACCACTACCAGAGACCACTTCGATTATTTTCATGCTCCGTTCGACAGAGCGATTTAATTTTGACATTATCGTTCCACCTGGTGAAATCAAGGTTCGACCAACTTCTTTATATTGTCTAGCCTTTTTCTCCACCACGTCGGGTAGGAGGACAGCGCGCCAGCTGTTCCGACTTTGGGGAAATTGGGGAGATACAATGCACAACATGCTGTCACAGACCACGCGCGGATTAAGCCTGGCCCTGTCGGGCCTAATCGTGGCCGTTGTCTTTTACGTTTCGGTTTTCGGGGTTTTTAGTGAATCCTATCTGCGGGTCGGAATGCTTCTTGTTGGGGGGCTTTTGATTTTGCTCAGCCAGATTGAAGGAACTGACAGTTCGGTTGGCAAGCTGCTATCGTTGATAACGGCTGCAGGCCTGAGTGTTGCGGTCTATCAGTATTTCAAGGCAGCAGCAGAGATTGAAACAGGATTATATTTTCTGACATCGGCTGACATCTGGCTGGGTCTGCTGGGCTTGATCGCGGTTATCGAACTCACACGCCGCTCCGTCGGGATGGTGATGGCAGGCGTAGCTGCATTTGTGTTGATCTATGGCGCATTTGGCCAGTACGCGCCGGGCTTCATGCGGCACGCGGGCATGACATCCGAGGAGCTTATACAGGTTCTGTGGTTCTCGTTTGATGGCGTGTTCGGACGGCCGATGGCAACGGTTGTCTCCACCATTCTTATTTTCATTATCTTCGGTGCGTTTCTGGAATTTCTCACAATCGACAGGGTGCTGGTGAAACTTGCCCTTGCTGCGACGGGGCGTGTGCGTTCCGGCCCTGCCGCCGCTGCCACAATTGCAAGCGGGCTATTTGGGACAATCTCGGGCAGCGCGGTTGCCAATGTGGTTGGCACCGGTGTTATCACCATACCACTGATCAAAAAACGCGGGTTCAAGCCGCATTTCGCTGGCGCGGTGGAGGCGGCCGCCTCTAGTGGTGGGCAAATCACGCCACCGATCATGGGCGCTGTTGCCTTTATCATGGCCGATGTCACCGGCCAGCCTTACCTTACGATCTGCCTCGCGGCTGTGGTGCCTGCGCTGCTCTATTACGCCGGTTTGTTTATGGCGATTTCCAGCGCGGCGCGGGACATGGATATCGAAGAGGTGGAGCAGCCAAAGCTGAATTTCGCCTGGCGTGAAGTCGCACAGATCATTGTTTTCATGCTTTCGCTGACAGCGATCGTTGTGGCCATGGTTGGCGGTTCTTCCCCTGCCTACGCCGGTTTCATCGGGGTTGCGTTTGCTGTGGTTCTGGGGTTCGCCCTGAAACCCGGCCTGTTGACTGATCGCGTGTCATGGATAACGTTCATCCGTTCGGCTGGTATGATATCGGCGCAGTTGATCGTAATCGTCGGTGCGGTTGGCATTATCATCGGCATTTTGAACCTGACAGGCGTTGGACTTCGTTTCGCGTCGCTGGTGGCAAGCTATGCAGATGGGCAACTGGTTATCTCGCTTTTGTTGATGGCGCTTGCATGTTTGCTGCTGGGCATGGGCATGCCGACTGTGCCTGCCTATTTGATCATCGTACTGGTGATGGGGCCTGCGTTGCAGAAACTGGGCGTGCCGATCATTCACACGCATATGTTTGTGTTGTATTTCGGGGTGCTGTCCGCTGTGACACCGCCGGTTGCACTTGCCGCTTTTGCAGCGGCGCCGATTGCGGGGGCGGGGGCCATGCGCACCGCAGTTGAGGCATCGCGTCTTGCCCTGCCGGGCTTTGTGATCCCGTTTGCGTTCATCTACCAGCCGGCAATGCTGCTTGGCACGGGATACAGCCTGCTGGCGTCAGCGCAGTCGATCCTGTTTGTGACACTTGCGGTGCTGTTGATCTCGCGGGCCTGTTACCCCGCCAAAGGCAAGGCGATCTTTGCGCCAATCGGAATCGTAATCGCGTTCGCACTGCTTTTCTTCGGACCACTGGTTTCGTGGATCGCGGTTGCCGCCGCTGTTATGCTGTTGTCGTCCGTGAGGTTCGGCAAATTCTTGATTTCTGACAATTCATAAAACCAACCCCTGAGGAGGAACAACCATGAGTAACTCAACCCTGACACGTCGCGGGCTTCTTGCCAGCACGGCCGCCGCTGCCGCGATCGCTGCATTGCCACACAAGGCATTTGCGAAAGAACTGCTTCGCATGTCCACACTGGGCCCGGGCACCAGCCCGAACCTTGTGATGACAACCTTCACCAACATCGTGAACCAGGCGCTGCCGGATTATGAAATCCAGTTGAACGCAACAGGTGCCGCAACGCGCCACGTGCTCGAAGTCGCCATGGGCCGCAGTGATTTCTGCATGTCGTCACCTGTTATCCATGCGCTGATGCGCAGAAAAGCGGCAATGTTTGAAAAGATCGAACAGGCGCCGGAACTGGTCAAGCAGTTGCGCACTGTTCTGAACTTTCCGATGGGTGTTTACCACATCGCTGTTTATGAATCCTCGGGCATCACTTCCATGGACCAGATCCGCGGCAAACGCGTGTTCCTCGGCCCCCCTGGCGGTGCGGCCTACACCACAATGCAGCGTCTGTTCAAAGCGGTCGCCGGTTTGGAAGCAGGCACGGATTATGAAGCGGTCAGCCTTGGATGGGACGCGGCAGCAGCGGCGTTTCAGGACGGAAACCTTGACGTGTATTGCAACCCGACCAACGCACCCAGCCCCGCACTGACCCAGATCGCAGTGACCAATGAAATCCGCTTCCTGGGTATTCCGGCAGACAAGCTGGAAACCGAAGGTGTGCAGAAACTTGTCGGGCGTCCGGGCTTTGGCGCGGCAACGTTGCCAGCCGGAGTTTACGGCGATAACCAAACCAATGACGAAGACGTAACAACCCTGAGCGTTACTGTCGGGATCGTCTGTAATGAAAAAGCAGATGAAGACATGATCTATCAGATGACAAAAGCGTTCTTTGCCGGAGTTGAAGAGGCGGGGGATAGTTCACCCTGGCTTAAGGCGATCACACCGGAGGCGGCAGTGCAGGACATCAACCTGCCGCTGCATCCCGGTGCCTTGCGCGCCCTGACGGAGCTTGGCGTTGAAATCCCAGAGGCGGCCCGCGCCTGATAAACGATGTGGTCGGGGCCGTGTGGCCCCGACTATTCCCCAAGATGTTGCAGGACCAAGGAATTGTCATGCCCAAGAATGTGCTTTTCATCATGTGTGATCAACTAAGGTGGGATTATTTGTCTTGTGCCGGCCATCCGCATCTGGAAACGCCTCATATTGATGCTTTGGCACAGCGGGGCGTGCGGTTTGAGCGCGCCTATGTACAGTCAACAATCTGCGGCCCCTCGCGGATGTCTTTTTACACGGGGCGCTATGTCAGCTCTCACGGGTCCACATGGAACGGCATCCCGTTGAAGGTAGGAGAGATGACCTTGGGCGATCATCTGCGCCCTCTCGGTGTGCGCACAGCGCTGTGTGGCAAAACCCACATGGCTGCGGATGTAGAGGGCATGAAGCGCCTTGGCCTTGCACCGGACAGCCAGATTGGCGCGTTAGTCTCCGAATGCGGGTTCGAACCCTACGAGCGTGACGACGGCTTGCACCCCGATACCAACTACGGCAAGCGCAACAAGAATTATGACGCCTACATGAAAGAGCGCGGATGGGAGGAAGAGAACCCGTGGGATTCCGTGGCCAACAGCGGTGAGGACGATGATGGCAATATCCTCAGCGGCTGGTTTCTGGACAATTCCGATATCGCCGCGCGCGCTGCCGAAGAAGAAAGCGAAACACCCTACATCACCCGCCGCGCTATGGATTTCATCAAGGAAGCAGGCGACACCCCTTGGTGCCTGCACCTGAGCTATATCAAGCCGCACTGGCCGTATATCGTGCCCGCACCCTATCACGATATGTATCCCCCCGAGACACATACGCCCGTGGTGCGCAGCGAGACAGAGCAGGACAATCCCCATCCTGTGTACGGTGCCTTTATGGAGGAGCGCGTCTCGAAGGCGTTTACCAACGAGACAACCCGCACAAAGGTTATCGGGGCCTACATGGGCCTGATCAAGCAGATCGACGACCAGATGGGCGAGCTGATGGCCTTTCTCGATGCGCAGGGTCTGACAGACGATACGATGATCGTGTTTACATCCGATCACGGCGATTATCTGGGCGATCACTGGCTGGGTGAAAAGGAACTGTTCCACGACCAGTCCGCCCGCATCCCGCTGATTGTGGTCGATCCCGACCGCGCGGCAGATGTCACACGTGGAACGGTGTCCGACGCGCTGGTCGAGGCGATTGATGTCGTACCCACCATCCTTGAGTATTTTGGCGGTGAAGCTGTGGATCACATCATCGAAGGTCGCTCGCTATTGCCAATGATGCGCGGGGCCACGACCTCGCTCAGGGAATTCGCCGTTTCGGAATATGACTACTCGTTCCGGCAGGTGCGCCGCCGTCTGGGCGTCAGCGTGCGGGAGGCAAAACTTACCATGCTGTTTGATGGCCGCTGGAAATACATCTTTGCCGAAGGTTTCAGGCCGATGCTGTATGACCTCGAGAACGATCCGCAGGAGTTCAACGATCTGGGGGATGACCCCGAGCACGCCGGCGAATGTGACCGCCTTAAAACCCTGTTTTTCCAATGGGCGCGGCGTACCAGCCAACGCACCACCATGTCGGATGCGAAGATCGAAGCGCGTGGCGTTGATCTGGCGGAAGCCAAGTCAGGCATCATCATCGGTTTTGCCAAGGAAGAAGACCTTGCCGCGGCATTGGCCGAGGCAGAGGCCGTAGAAAAGAAATAGGTTTCATGGTCGGCGCTTCATTCGCCGTGAGGCCGCTGAAAAGATAGCAAACGCGCAGGATTCCTGAATGCATCATCGGCTGAACGCCCTCTTTTCCTCGCTGAACCCGATCCGCCCCTGGTTTGGGCGGGTCACATCCTCCACGATCAAAGCGGATGCGATTGCAGGGCTGACCAATGCGGCAATCGTTTTGCCTCAGGGGGTGGCGTTCGCGATCATCGCAGGGTTACCGCCCGAGTTCGGCTTGTTCACAGCGGTTGTTGTCGCGCTGATCGCGGGGCTGTGGGGATCGTCGATGATCATGGTGTCCGGCCCCACCACAGCGATTTCGGCGGTGATCCTCGCCTCAATGTCGCAATTCGCCACGCCCGGAAGCGAAACCTACATCGCTATGGTATTCACCCTGACGCTGATGGTGGGCATTATCCAGATCATCGCGGGTTTTTTTAAACTTGGCGGCCTGATTTCGTTCATCTCGCATTCGGTTCTGATCGGGTTTACCGCCGCTGCGGCGTTTCTGATCGCCGCCAGCCAGCTTGGCGGTGCATTGGGGATTGAAAAAGGTGAGGGGGGCGGCGTTTTTGAACGTGTCAGCCATGTGGTTGGCCATATCTCGCAGATCAACACAACGGCGGTGATCATTTCCGGCGTTACAATTGTCACGCTGATTGTGCTGTCAAAGTTCAGCAAAAAGATACCGTCCTATATCATTGCGCTCGGGCTTGGTGCGGGGGTTGCTTATGTGCTGGATGCGCCTGCACAGGGTGTCGCGATGTTTGCGCCGTTGCAATCCATCATTCCGGCGGTCAGCGCGCCCGAGTTGTCGTTCTCGCTGATCGCCGAGCTTTTGCCGGTTGCGGCGACCGTGGCTTTCGTTGGATTGCTTGAGGCGATTTCGATCGGGCGTTCCTTTGCACTGCGCCGCGACGAGGAATATGACTCAAGTCAGGAGATGGTGGGGCAGGGGCTGTCCAATACGGTGGGGTCGTTTTTTCAGTGCTATGCCGGGTCGGGGTCTTTCACACGCTCGGGTTTGAATGCGGATGCAGGCGCACAAACACCTGTATCAACTGTGTTTGCCGCCGCATTTCTGGTGATGCTGCTGATTGCGCTGGCCCCCTACCTGCAATATGTGCCGGTTCCTGCGATGGCAGGTGTCATTCTCTTTGTATCTTACAGATTGATCAATTTCGCCGAAATCAAGCACGTCCTGCACTCCAACAAGAGCGAAACCGCGATACTGGCGGCAACTTTTCTGACAGGCATTTTCACCGAACTGGACCTTGCAATTGTTGTCGGCGTAATCGTGTCGCTTTGCGTGTTTCTGTACTCCAGCGCGCATCCGGTTGTCGCGGTCGGCGCGCCGACCGATGTAAATGGCAGGCGCGTGTTCAAAAACGCATCCCGTTACGGTCTGCCCGAATGTCCACAGATTTCTGTTATTCGTGTGGATGGTCCGCTGTTTTTTGCGTCTGTCGAAAATGTCGAGCAGCAGTTCAGACGCATCGAAAACGCGTGCAGCCTGCCACAAATTAAATTGATGGGCCTGAAGGGTTTGTGGAAAATTGATATGTCGGGCGCGGGGCTGCTTCTGAAAGAAATCAGGCGGGCGCGCAAAGCGGGCGCCGATTTTCATCTCTTTACCACCAACGCATCCAGCTTTTCCGTCTTGCGTCGTTTGGGTGTGCTTTCGGAGTTGGGCGAGAGTAACCTGCACAACAACAAGGCCGAAGCGATAGCCAAAGCGGTTGAAAGTGCGGATGATGATATTTGCAGGCGGTGCGAATTACGTGTTTTTCTGGAATGTGCGCAAAAGCCCCATGATCCGCCGAAAAAGGGCTGATGGGGACCATGCGCACCTTGGTATACTTGGAATAAAAAGCCCCGCCGGTCGAAGTGTTCGACCGGCGGGGCTTGGCAGCGTCCGCGCTTGGCTCAGGCCAGCTTGGCAGCTGTTTCAACAAGGCGGCGTGCCTGATGGCTGATCGCGGATTTCACCTCATCCGTAAATTCGGCCCCCTGCGTGTGGCTATATCCATAAGGGTTTCCGCCGGTTTTGAAGATCACTTCATCAGTGTAGCCTGGCGCAACAACAAAACCGCCCCAGTGCATCACGGTTGTGTAAAATGATTGCAGAGTTGTTTCCTGTCCTCCATGCGCATTTTGCGCCGACGTCATGGCCGTCACCGGTTTGTTTGCCAGTCCGCCTTTGCCCCAGACACCGCCCAGCGTATCAATAAATGCGCGCATCTGGCTTGCCATAACGCCAAAACGTGTCCCTGCGGAAATGATGTAGGCATTCGCCCATTCCATATCCTCGGCCGTGGCCTCGGGGATGTCCTTGGTCGCTTCCGCATGGGCTTTCCATGCGTCCTGACTGTTCACCGCCGCATCTGGAGCGGTCTCAGCCGCTTTTAAAAGACGTACTTCCGCACCGGCAGCTTTCGCTGCTTCTGCGGCAATTGTCGCCATCTTATAATTGGTTCCGTAGCTTGAATAATACACGATTGCGAGTTTGACAGTCATTTAGATATCCCCACTTAAATTTTCACCCGAAGGTCAGGTCATTGTTAAACGTTCTCATTCGTGAACGGGTTCCGCATTACAGCAAATTTCGACGGGCTTTGTTCTGCGGTACGACGTAGTCGGGAACGTACACTCAAGCGATCGCGGTGCCATACGATTCCAGCAAATCATCACGTGGGCCTTGGGTATTGCGTGCCTCGCTGCTGTCGATATGCATCCCGATCCGGTTGCAATTCCGATGTGCCCGGTGGCGTAACGAGTTGTGTTCACATGGGGAAAAACCACCGAAGTACCGACACTGACTGCGCGCAACAACGGCGGGGGAGGATCTGCGATGGATAGATATTCTGCCAGCGACCCACGCAGTATAAGTCGATACCAACCACAATGTATTGAAATTGGTCCTCGCGAACCTGATCGCGATGTAAATTTCCCGATGCATCGGTTTTCAGATCAGATGCGCAACGAGAACTGATGTAACTGAATTAAGAAGAGGGGAGATCTCAGTTTCAAGACCAGAAACTTTCAAATGAAACCTGTTGGACGATCTGGCCGTAAGAACATATGATATCCGTGCTGGTAGTTGACCTGCGCTTCCTTGCGTTTAGCTTCTGCGATTGATGCGTTGCCGGTCGTTCTCGGCATAGCTATGGACGTTTGGGAATAAACGATGGAGATGTTCCTGGTCTGGCGGACCGAAATCGTTCAGGATACCTTCCGTTGAAGTATGAGGGATATGGAAATTTGTAATGAATAGAGCGGCTTGCAGCGCTGCGCGCCTGAGCGTCGCACCGATGATGGATTGGACGGATCGCCATTGTCGCTACCTCCACCGGCAAATGAGTAAACGCGCACTGCTTTATACAGAGATGGTGACCGCGCCGGCATTGGTGCGAGGGCGTGCGATGCATCTATTGGACCATGACCCGTCAGAGCATCCCGTCGCCTTACAATTGGGCGGTTCCGATCCGGCAGAGCTGGCAGAAGCGGCTTATCTGGGGGCGCAAGCGGGGTATGACGAGATTAACCTGAACGTCGGTTGCCCTTCGGATCGGGTGCAATCGGGGGCTTTTGGCGCTGTATTGATGAAAGACGCCGCACTGGTTGCGCGTTGTATTGCCGCCATGCGCCGCGCGGTGGATGTGGACGTTACGGTGAAATGTCGCATCGGCGTGGATGACCAGACCCCCGAAGAAGTCCTGCCCGAATTTCTAAGTAGGATGGTCGGGGCAGGGGTAGAGCGGGTGACAGTCCATGCGCGCAAGGCGTGGCTGGACGGGCTGAGCCCCAAGGAAAACCGCGACATTCCCCCGCTTGATTATCCGCTGGTCCACCGAATGAAAGAACTGTTTCCGAATCTGCACATTTCGCTCAATGGCGGCATTAACACACTTGGTGCGGCGCAGGCGGCGCTGGATGCGGGGCTTGACGGTGTGATGATCGGGCGTGCAGCCTATCACCAACCCAGCGAGATCCTTTGTCAGGCCGACAGGCGTATATTCGGGGCAGGTAGCGACACCACACCCGAAACCGTGGTTTTGGCGATGCTGCCCTACATCGAGGCGCATCTGGAGGCAGGCGGCAAGCTGGCGCAGGTGACGCGGCATATGCTGGGCCTGTTCGCGGGCCGTCCGGGGGCACGGCTGTGGCGGCGTGTTCTTTCTGAAGGGGCGCATCATACCGGTGCGGGCACTGAGCTTGTACAGGATGCGCTGGAACAGACCATGACGCAAAGTACGCTGGCAGCCCAAGCGTGCGCAGTGTAGCACATACCTAAACTTCAGGAGTATTCCCCCATGCCCGAAACTGTATTGCTGATCCAGATGGCTGTGCTTTTGCTGGTCATCGGCGCATTTGCCGGTGTGCTTGCAGGTTTGCTGGGCGTTGGCGGCGGCATCGTTTTGGTCCCCGCCTTTTTCTACACATTCCAGACTCTTGGCTATGGAAGTGACCAGTTGATGCAGGTGTGTCTGGCGACATCGCTGGCCACGATCATTGTAACGTCCGTGCGCTCGGTCCTGTCGCACAACAAGAAGGGCGCGGTTGATTGGGGCATCCTCAAAACATGGGCGCCGGGAATTGTAATCGGCGCAGTCATCGGGATGCTGGTGGTTTCCGGCCTGCGCTCGTCCACATTGCAAGGCATCTTTGGTGTTCTGGCGCTGGTGGTAGGATTGTACATGGGATTTGGCCGCGCGGAATGGCGGCTGGGGCAGGCGATGCCGCGTGGCGTCACCCGAGCAGCCCTTTCGCCTGCGGTTGGCTTCTTGTCTGTTTTGATGGGCATTGGCGGTGGCAGCTTCGGCGTCCCGTTGATGAGCCTGTATAACACGCCCATTCATCGCGCAGTTGCAACTGCAGCAGGGTTCGGCGTGCTGATTGCCGTGCCGTCTGTCATCGGATTCTTGCTGGTGCCGCTTGATGCGGCCACACGTCCGCCGTTTACGATTGGGGCAGTCAATCTGGTGGCCTTTGTGCTGGTCATCGCGATGACCCTGATTACAGCGCCGATCGGCGCGCGGCTGGCCCATTCGATGAACCCAAAACCGCTGAAGCGGGTGTTTGCTGTCTTTTTGGTATTGGTGGCGCTGAACATGCTGCGCAAGGCCCTCATCGGATGACCAAGACCGAGCGGACGGCACCTTCACCTCTGGACACGGGGCTGGCGGCGCTATGACAGGAACTGTCTTTCTGGCTGTGCTGGCGGCTGCGTTTTTACATGCTGCATGGAACGCTTTGGTGAAAGGGGGCGCTGACAAACGCGTCACCATGGCCGCTGTTATGCTGGGCCACATGCCCCCCGCGATCGTTGCCTTTGTGGTGGTACCAGCCCCTGCGTGGGACAGCTGGCCCTGGATGGTGGCAGGGATGCTGGCCCATCTGGGATACCAGATTTTCCTGCTGGGAGCGTATACAAAAGGCGACCTGAGCCAAGTCTACCCGATTGCGCGCGGTCTTGCGCCGCTGGTGGTCACGTTCGTTTCGTTCGCCCTGCTGGGCGAGCGCCTGTCGCAGCCGGAATTTCTGGCGGTCGGGCTGATCGGAATCGGATTGATGAGCATGGCACTGCTGCGCGGCAGCGATGGCGCGCGCAATATGGAAGCCGTACGGTTGGCCCTGATGACCGGCTGCTTCATCGCCTCCTATTCACTAATTGATGGCTACGGCGCGCGGGCGTCGGGCAGCCCCATAGGTTTTTATGCGTGGTCCGGAACGGGCAACGCCGCGCTATTTGCGCTGTATCTGCGGTTTCGCCATCCGGGTGTGCTGCGCACGACATTTACCAGCGCGTGGCGACTGTTTTTCATTGGCGGCACTGCATCTTTTACAGCCTACGGCATTGTTATCTGGGCCTTTACCCAAGCCCCGATTGCCTTGGTCACAGCGTTGCGGGAAACAAGTATTGTTTTTGCGGTGCTGATCGGCGTGGTGGTGTTCAAGGAACGGCTGGACCGCATCAAAATTATTGCGGTTGCGGCCACGTTGCTGGGCGCGGGGCTTTTGCGGCTGGCCCAACTGTAACCGTTTCGCCGCGGCATACAATTATCTTATGTTTGCCATATTGTTGCCTGGGGCAATTGCGAAGTAGGCTCGTAATAACACGCCCCCGCAAGAGGGGCAGAGCAGGGGAAGGGGCAGCTAATGACACAGATAATCACAGGACCATTCGGCCGGATGGCCTATTACGACGGGCATGCAACAACTGGCGGTCAGTATCCGGCGCTGGACCTTCCGGATACGACTTTTGCGCGCGGAGAATCGCTGACTGCGGCAAATGACAGTGTCGCGCTGCAGGTTATTCAACTTCCGCGCCAGATGCGCAGCCGCGCGGCACTGGCGATGTTCGGCACCCCGGCCAAACGCGAGAACTGAATTCTTTAAAGCTTGCGTTTCAGGCGCGCAGCCCGTCCGCCGCGCCGCTTTGAGAGCACACCCGCGCGGGTTGGCAGCTCTGCCATAATGGCATTGCGCGCTTCGATGCTCATCCGCGACCATGCGCTTATTTCGTCAATCGAGCGCAGGCATCCCGTACACAGACGGCTTTCGGGATGGATCACACAGATATTTATACAGGGGCTTTGCACCTCGTCCCGCTTCCAGACTTCGTCGCTCATGCCCTACGCCTCCTGCGCCGCGCGCAAAAAGCGCAGCCTGTCCAACACGCCTTGCAGGATATAGCTGGCGGCGACATGGTCAATCACCTCGGCGCGCCGCTTTCGCGATGTATCCGCTTCTAGCAGGGCACGCTCTGCGGCAACGGTTGACAGGCGCTCGTCCCAGAATCCGATAGGTAATTCGGGGTGCAGCCGGTCAAGGTTGCGCGCGAAGGCCCGCGTCGACTGGCATCGCGGCCCCTCCGAGCCATCCATGTTGAGTGGCAGCCCCAGGATCAGACCCCCGATGTTGCGCTTGTCCATGATCTCTTTCAGGCGGGCTGCATCAACGCCGAACTTCTTCCGCCGTACGGTTTCCAGCGGCGTGGCTACAGATAAAAAGCTGTCGGTGACCGCAACGCCGATGGTTTTTTCGCCCAGATCAAGCCCGATCAGCGCGCGCATGTCGGGCAGGGCGGTGGCAAGTTCTTCTATCCGCTCGTGAATCACTCCGCCACCCCCGCTTTGCGGCCTGCGGCATTGATCAACTCCAGCGCATCCTTGTCATCGGCAAAGACCTCCACAGCGTTTGCATGGATCGCCGCAGCGCGCTCCCATTGGCCCAGCACTCCAAGCGAGGAGATAAGTCGCGCCCAATCGCTGGCAGGGCCGCCTTGGGTCGCCAGACGTTCCGACAGGCCGCTGACCATCCCGCCAATCATTTCCATGCGTTCGGCGGGTGACATATCCATCGCGCTGTCAACATCCTCTGCTGATGGGCCGCGTTCAGCGCTGCTGCCGATTTCGGGCAGGGAGTAGCGCACGCCAGCCAGCGCGGCGAGTTCTTCGATCTGTGCAACAATCGGTTCGATCCACGGAGCGTCTTCCGGTCCGGCGCGCAGCAGTCCGTCCCAGATGCGGAATGCCTGATCGGGGCGTCCTGTCTGAACCAGCATCAGGCCGATGTAATAGCGTGCCGTGCCGTTGCCGGCGTCTTGGGCCAGTGCGGCGCGCAGGCTCATCTCGGCCTCGGGTGATACGTATCCACCGGCCGCCAGAACCTGCAATTCGCCCAGATCGGCCAGATCCTGCGCGCCGACATCGCCGCCCTTGAGGGTCAGTAGCTGCTTTTGCGCAACTTTCGCTGCGTTGAAATTGCCGATCCGGCGCTCTTGCTGCACCAACAGGGCGTGTCCCTCAATATCATCGGGGCGTCTGGCGACGGTTACGCGCAACTGATCCAACAGACCCTTATAGCGTTCCGACATATCTTCGGGGGCGACAAACGGCGGCAGGGAACGTTCCGCAACCTCTTGGGCGGGGCGCGATTTGCGAACCTCTTCGGCAAAAGCGATGCGTTCTTTCAACCCCATATCGCCGTATCCCGGCGCGCCCAGCCACCAATAGCTCGCGACACTGCCCAGCAGGCCCACGACAATCATCGCCAGCGCAATGCCGGACGGCGCTTTGCCACTTGTGGTGCTTTCGCCTGATTGTGCCTTGTCGGCCGCAATCAGGCGGCGGGCGATTTCCGCATGTACGCGCTCGGCATCGGCTTTGCCAATCACGCCGCGCGCTACATCGCGTTCAACCTCGCCCAACTGCGCGCGATATACTTCGACATCCGATGCGGCACGCGATTCAATCGCTTGATCCGCACCCGTCAGAACAGCGCGGACCAGTATCAGACCTACCATAAACGTGATCATCGCGGCAACGATCCAGAAACTCAGCATTCGGCCAGCCCTCCTTGGTTGTTCACCGTGTAATACGCACAGTCGCCCGACAAAAGAGCGCATTGCACCGACCGCGACGAATCGCCCGAGTAAGCACCTCACCGCTTGCGGGTAATGTCGCAAAAAGGATATAATGTGCCGCGCGGAGTATCCTCTTTTCCAGCGACTCCCCCATGAAGAACCAGCGAGCCAGACCGGCTCCGAATCCAATCCTTATCTGCGTCAGGGACACCAGCGATGAAAAAATACTCCGTATTTGCCGTGGCACGCGAAGCGATGCGCCACCACACCGGCTGGACACGCGCATGGCGCGACGCCGCCCCGAAAAAGCGTTATGACGCAATTATCATCGGCGCAGGCGGTCACGGGCTGGCGACAGCCTATTACCTTGGCAAGAATTTCGGCATCACCAATGTTGCCATTTTGGAAAAGGGCTGGCTGGGTGGCGGCAATACGGGCCGTAACACAACGATCATCCGCTCCAATTATTTGCAGGATGCCTCGGCTGCGATCTATGAAAAGTCGCGCTCGCTCTACGAAACGATGTCGCAGGATCTCAACTATAACGTGATGTTTTCCCCACGCGGGGTGATAATGCTTGCACAAACCGAACATGAGGTGCGCGGATACAAGCGCACAGCCCATGCGAACATGCTGCAAGGCGTGACCACCGAATTCATCGGGCCCGAAAAGGTGAAACAGCTGGTGCCGATCATCAATCTCGATGGTCCACGTTATCCGGTGTTGGGGGGACTGTGGCAGGCCCGTGGCGGCACCGCGCGCCACGATGCGGTCGCTTGGGGCTATGCGCGTGCCTGCTCCGATATGGGGATGGATGTGATCCAGCGCTGCGAAGTGACGGGCATCCGCTCGGAAGGGGGCAAGGTTACCGGCGTAAGTACAACGCGCGGCGATATCGCTTGCGACAAACTGGGGATGGTCGTTGCTGGACACTCCGGCCATCTGGCGGACATGGCAGGCTTTCGTATGCCGATTGAGTCGGTCGCGCTTCAGGCGCTGGTGTCAGAGCCGATCAAACCCTGCATGGATGTCGTGGTCATGGCGAATACAGTTCACGGCTATATGAGTCAGTCCGACAAAGGCGAAATGGTGATCGGCGGCGGCACGGACGGCTACAACAACTATACCCAGCGCGGCAGCTTCCATCATATAGAAGAAACGGTGCGCGCCCTGATCGAAACATTCCCGATGGTGTCGCGCCTGAAAATGCTGCGTCAATGGGGCGGGATTGTTGATGTGACGGGGGACCGCTCGCCCATTCTCAGCAAAACCCCTGTTGACGGCATCTTTATCAACTGCGGTTGGGGAACAGGTGGTTTCAAGGCAATCCCCGGTTCTGGCTGGGCCATGGCCGAACTGATGGCCAAGGGCCGCTCCCCACTGACAGACGCATTCGGGCTGGAGCGGTTTACCGAAGGCCGCTTCATTGATGAATCAGTAGCCGCAGGGGTGGCGCACTGATGGCTATGTTACGAACATCGACGTCCCGAAGCTTTCTGACGGCACACCGGAACCAATCCGGATTGCCGAACGTTGACAGTGCAGGAATTAGAGCAAAGGATCTAGCATCATGGCACAGGAGCATAAAAAGCCTGTCGAACGTCACAACACGACTACCACCACGACCACTGGCGGCGGTAACGCAGGTATGGGGATCGTCGTCGGCGCACTCGTTGTTGTCGTCGCGCTACTCGCGTATTTCGTCTTCGGTGGCGGGTTTGAAGGATCGGAAACAGGGGATGTCAATATCTCCGTGGACGGTGCGACAGAACCGGTTGAAGGCGCAGCAGATGCAGTCGAAGATGCGGCAGAATCCGCAACTGACTGACACGAAAAATAATTTTGAACTGACCGGACGGGCTGCCTCTTATGCAAGGGGCAGCCTTTTTGCATTCGTTTTCACCGGCGCCACTTATGTCCGTCACGCTATCCTACGCACCCATTCCTTCGAGGTTCGCCCATGCTGATCGTTTCCTGCCCCTGCTGCGGTATCACCGCAGAAGAAACCGAATTTCACGCCCACGGTGAGGCGCACATTACACGTCACACGGTCGGCAGCACGGACGATCAGATGGAGACCTATCTGTTCATGCGCAAGAACCCCAAAGGTGTGCATTTCGAACGCTGGCGACATCAGAACGGGTGCGGCAAATGGTTCCACATGGCCCGCGACACCATGACGCTTGAGGTGTTTGGCACCTACAGCGCGCAGACCTATGAGCCACCCGAAAAACTGCTGGCCGAAATCGACGCAAAACGCCCCGGATGGCGCGATACCGCCTGATGCCGCATCTTCACTTTTCCCTTAAACTCGTCCCGCACTCTCAAACCGCGTTGGAGCCAAGATTATGAGCACCCGTCTCGCCACAGGCGGCCGCCTGTTGAACAAATCAAAACCGGTCACGTTCCAGTTTAACGGCAAACAGATGAGCGGCTTTGAAGGTGATACGCTTGCCTCGGCGTTGCTTGCCAATGACCAGATGCTTGTCGGCCGTTCCTTCAAGTATCACCGCCCGCGCGGGATCGTCGCAGCAGGCCCCGAAGAGCCGAACGGTCTTGTTAATCTTGGTGATGATGGCAAGTTCGAACCCAATGCGCGTGTCACAACAACCGAGTTGTTCGACGGCCTGAGCGCGCAGAGCCAGAACCACTGGCCCAGCCTCGAATTCGATGTTGGCGCGATTAACAAACACCTCAGCCGGTTTTTGCCAGCGGGCTTTTATTACAAGATGTTCATCCATCCGCGCCCGTTCTGGAAGTATGTTTACGAGCCGATCATCCGTCATTCTGCCGGTCTGGGCCGCGCGCCAAAGACGCGTGACCAGGACACCTACGAGCATTTCTACGCCTTTTGCGATGTGCTTGTCATCGGTGGTGGCGTTGCGGGGCTCGAGGCTGCGCGCTCTGCCGCCCTGTCGGGGGCGCGTGTCACCGTAATCGAACAGACGGCGCATTGGGGTGGACGCACGCCTGTTGACGGCGGCGAGATCAATGGCGCTCCGGCGCAAGACTGGATTGATGCAACTCTCGCAGAGCTGCAAGGCATGGAAAACGTCACTCTGCGCACCCGCACTATGGGTGCTGGCGTCTACGACCATGGGTATGTGCTGGGCTATGAACAACTTAGCGATCATGCACCGCACAAAGCGGGGCCGCGCCATCGCTTGTGGCGTATTCGTGCTGGCCACATCATCACGGCGACAGGCGCAATCGAACGCCCCCTCAGCTTTGCCGGAAACGATATTCCGGGCGTGATGCTGGCCGCATCTGTGCGCGATTACGTGGTCAACTACGGTGTTTCTGTGGGGGATCGTACGGTTGTTGTCACCAACAACGATGATGCCTACCTGACTGCAATTGCGCTCAAGCACGCGGGGCTTGATGTGCCCGTTATTCTGGACGCGCGCGTTCTGGCCCTGGACAGCGATGCCATGGCACAGGCCAAGGCGCTGGGCATCCGCGTGTTAATGGGCCACGCCATTTCATCTGTCAAAGGCGGCAAGCGCGTGACGGGCGTCGAAGTCTGCTCGCAGGCAGGCGAGGGCGCGGTGCTGGAGGAAATCAGTTGCGATGCGGTCGCGATGTCCGGCGGTTGGTCGCCGGTTGTTCACCTGTGGTCGCACTGCGGTGGCAAGCTGGTGTGGAATACGGCAAACGCCTGTTTCAACCCTGATCCCGACCACGCCCCGAAAGGTGCTGACGGCAGCCAGTTTGTCACCACGGCAGGGGCGGCGTCAGGTTCTTTCCAACTGGACGATCTGCTGAATGATGCATTCGCGGCGGCCGATGGCGTGCTGCGCTGTCTGGGAATGAAACTGCCCAAAGGGGCAAAATCATCCAAGGGCGAGCGGCGCGAGGAAGCGCCAATGGCTCCCGTCTGGCTGATGCCCCAGGGCGCAAGCGTCAAACTGCGCGAAAAAGCGTGGCTGGACTATCAAAACGATGTGAAGGTGTCCGATGTCCGGCTGGCGGCGCAGGAAGGGTTTGTAAGCGTTGAACATGCCAAGCGTTACACGACACTCGGCATGGCTACAGATCAGGGTAAACTAAGCAATATCAATGGATTGGCGACCTTAGCTGGTGCATTGGGTGAAGACATACCTGCAGTGGGTACAACCACTTTCCGCCCACCGTACCACCCCATTTCGATGGCCTCCATCGGGGGCGAGGCGCGCGGCGTGGCGTTCCAGCCGATCCGCCGCACGCCAATGCACGATTGGCACGAGGCCAATGGCGCGCAGTGGGAACCGGTCGGCCAGTGGCGCCGCCCCTATGCCTACCGCCAAGGCGACGAAAGCACCCATGATGCGGTCATGCGCGAAGTAACAAACACCCGCGAGAAGATGGGTTTGCTGGATGCATCTACCTTGGGTAAGCTGGTGGTGAAGGGGCCTGATGCGGGTAAATTCCTCGACATGCTCTATACCAATATGATGAGCACGCTGAAGATCGGCAAGTGCCGCTACGGCCTGATGTGCAGCGACAATGGATTCCTGATTGATGACGGTGTTGTTGCGCGCATCGACGAGGACACATGGCTTTGCCACACCACCACTGGCGGTGCCGAAAGCATTCATGCCCACATGGAAGAATGGCTGCAAACCGAATGGTGGGACTGGAAAGTCTATGTCGCCAACGTGACCGAGCAATATGCGCAAATCGCCGTGGTCGGACCGAATGCGCGTAAGGCGCTGGAGAAACTGGGCGGCATGGATGTGAGCAAGGACGCGCTGGCGTTTATGGAATGGACAGACGGCGAGCTGGGGGGCTTTAAGTGCCGCGTTTACCGTATTTCATTCTCGGGCGAGCTGTCTTACGAAATCGCGGTTGATGCCAATCACGGACAGGCGTTCTGGGACGCGTTGATGGTTGCTGGTAACGATTTGGGTGTGATGCCCTACGGTACTGAATGTCTGCACATTCTTCGCGCCGAAAAGGGCTTTATTATGATCGGAGACGAAAGTGATGGCACGGTAATTCCCCAAGACCTCAATCTTCATTGGGCGCTGTCCAAGAAGAAAGAAGATTATCTGGGCAAACGGGCGCACCAGCGTAGTCACATGGCTGACCCGAACCGCTGGAAGCTGGTGGGGCTTGAAACTACGGATGGTTCCGTGCTGCCCGATGGTGCGTATGCCGTAGGCGAGGGCACAAATGAAAACGGCCAACGCAATATGATCGGGCGTGTGACCTCTAGCTATCATTCGCCGACTTTGGGCAAAGGAATTGCCATGGGTCTTGTGCACAACGGCCCTGACCGGATGGGCGAGGTTCTGGAATTCCCCGGAACGGATGGAAAAACCTACAGCGCGCGGATTGTCGATCCGGTGTTCTACGACAAAGAAGGGGAGAAGCAGAATGTCTGATCCGGTATCCGCATTGAAGAACGCCGCGTACAACGCTGGTATTGCAGAGATTTCCGAGCTGGGCGCGGTTGGTATGATCACCCTGCGCGGTGATCTGTCTGCCAAAGTGTTGCAAAAGGCGGCGGTGGCCGCAGCAGGTGTCAACGTTCCCGACCAGCGCCAGATCCTGACCGAAGGCCAGGGCGGGATGGCATGGATGTCGCCAGATGAATTGCTGATCATGTGCGCCTATGAAGATGCCAACGCAAAACTTGCCGACCTGCAAGAGAAGCTGGCCAAGACGCACGCGCTGGCGGTCAATGTATCTGACGCGCGTGCCGTATTCGAGGTGCGCGGTCCCGATGCCCGCGAAGTGATGGCAAAGTTGGCGCCCGTAGATCTGGCACCTGATCAGTTTACAACTGGCATGTTCCGCCGCAGCCGTCTGGCTCAGGTGCCTACCGCCTTCTGGATGCCGCAGGAAGACACGTTCCGCCTGATCTGTTTCCGATCGGTAGCGCAGTATGTGTTTGACGTCCTGTGCGCGGCGGCGCAGCCGGGCAGTGAAGTTGAGTATTTCTGACGTAGGGCAACCGACCTGAAATATCCTTGTCTGTACCAAACTTCTGCACTGTTTCAGCATCAGGTCAGCGGGAGCAGAGCGGGGAGCGTGGTATGGCAGAGAAAACGGATACGGCTTGTTGGCGGTATCTGTCCTCACGATTTTTGTGAATCCGCTGGCCTATATCCGGATCGGGCTGACTTGGTGAGGTATGCCGACTTTCGTGGGCGCCTTGGTCACAACGCCATATGATGCGGACGGGCCAATGTAAGGCTCGAAATACTAGGCAGAAATTCGAAACCGTTTGAGGTTGGTGCTGGCAAGTTTGCGCGTCGGCCCTTGACGGGAGGACATTGCGCACTTCATGTAAGGCATACCCTTTTCAAATCAAAGGAGGCCCACATGGCTTTTCAACTTCCCGATCTTCCCTATTCCCACGACGCCCTCGCATCCAAAGGCATGAGCGCCGAGACGCTGGAATACCACCACGACAAACACCACAACGCCTATGTGACCAACGGGAACAAGGCGATTGAGGGCACCAAGTGGGAGGGCAAATCCCTCGAAGAGATCATCAAAGGCACCTATGATCCCGATGCCGTCGCGCAGAGCGGTATCTTCAACAACATCAGCCAGTTGTGGAACCATAACCAGTTCTGGGAGATGATGGGGCCGGATTCAACTGCCATGCCGGGCGAGCTTGAGAAAGCGATCAAGGAAAGCTTTGGTTCTGTGGACAAGTTCAAGGACGAGTTCAAAGCGGCAGGCGGGGGTCAGTTCGGCTCAGGTTGGGCGTGGCTGGTCAAAGATACCGATGGCGGCCTGAAAGTGACCAGCACTGAAAACGGCGTTAACCCTGTTTGCTTCGGTCAGACGGCGCTGTTGGGCTGCGATGTTTGGGAGCATTCCTATTACATCGATTTCCGCAATGCGCGCCCTGACTATTTGACCAATTTCCTTGATAACCTTGTGAACTGGGAAAACGTCGCATCGCGCATGTGACCATCAACAGTTTTCGACCGCCGACCTGACGGGCGAAAACTGACTTACTTTCACGCCCTGTTGCCTCACCGGCGGCAGGGCGTTTTGCTTTGGAACCAGCAGCGTGATTGGCGCGTTGTAGTTGTAAGCATTCACAGAGATGGAGAGGACGTTCCATGACCGAACGACTGATTTCCACCGCTACCAATGCCGCAGGTGGGGAACTGTTCGCGCAGGAGTTGTCGGCAGTCTCGCAAGATGGGTCTGCAATGAAATTTATCCTAGATTACGGAGAGTTATCATGAGTGTATTAACCAACGGCACTTGGGTTCTGGTGGCAGATAGCGAAAAGGCTCTTTTCCTTCGCAACGAGACAGACGCGGAAGATCCTCATCTTGTTGTCGTAAGACAGGAATCCCAGGAAAACCCTCCGGATCGCGAGCAATCTGCCAACCGGCCCGGTAGAAAAAGTGATGGTCCGCAGGGGCATTATTCCGCCGTAGATGATACTGACTGGCACGAACTCGCCAAGGAGCGTTTTGCCGCCGATCTGGCTGATATCTTGTATAAGAAAGCCTTCCGCGGCGACTTCAAGCGGCTGGTGATTGTCGCAGACCCCGGCACGCTAGGTGTTCTGCGGGACGAATTGCACATGGAGGTTTCCGATAAAATTGTCGGCGAAGTGCCCAAGACCCTGACAAACCATCCACTGGATGAGGTCGAAAAGATTGTCAAAGAGTCGTTGAAAGACAGTTGAATGATACGGGGTCGGCGGTGGCTATGTTTCCGCCAACCCCACACGCAGCGCTTCCAGCGCGCCTGCCGCATCGGGCACCCACGTCAGAAAATCCAGCAGGCTTTCATCGGCGAACTTCTGATCTGCGACATGGTTCATCAGGTACTTTAAGGGATCCCAGTATCCCTTTGTATTTACTATAAAAATTGGCTTTTCGTGCAGCCCTAGCTGGCGCCACGTCAGAACTTCGAATAGCTCATCCAGTGATCCCGCGCCGCCGGGCAAAACCACCACAGCATCGCAGTTCATAAACATCACCTTCTTACGCTCGTGCATGGTTTCGGTGACGATATAGCGAGTGAGGTCGGCTTTGCCGACTTCCCAAGCGACTAGATGCGCAGGGATCACACCGAAGGTATCACCGCCGGCATCTTGGGCCGCGCGCGCAACGCTGCCCATTAGCCCGACATCTCCTGCGCCATACACCAACCGCCAGCCATTGGCGGCGATGCCCGCACCCATCGCCTCGGCGTCATTGGTAAAGGCGGGGTCATCGCCACAACGTGACCCGCAGAAAACGCAGACGGATTTGTAAGTAGTTTGTGTCGGCATCAAAGCTCCTGCATCACTTTTCTAAAATAAAACCGGTTTCGCATTGTAATTTTGACCCTTGATAGCGGGTCAGGTACAAAGGCTCAACGCGCACAGTCACAGTACAAAGGGGGCGTTTCTACATGAGCAAGATGTCGGCGGGCCTTGGCGGCGAAGCAGGTGCGTTTGTCGCCGGTGGTGCGATGGTTGTCGCGCTGGCGCTTGGCGCCTACATCGCGTTCGGTCGCGGCGCTGATAGGCTGTCGGATGTGCCTGCGCCGGAGGGGCAGACGAACGCGCCAGCTCTTTCTGAAAATGCGGCAATAGAAAAACCCGGCGCCGTTATTTCCCCGGCCGCGCCACGGTTTGACGAGTTGCGCCGCGAAACTGACGGGACCACCATAATTGCAGGTCGTGCCGCCCCGCTGAGTGACGTAAAAATTATGGTTGATGGCGCGGAAATTGCCTCAACCACCGCAGACAGCACCGGCGGGTTTGCGACCATTGCCAAGCTGCCGCAAAGGGATGCTGCGCAGGTGGTTACTTTGTCAGCCCGAAATGCGCAAACGGGTGGCAGTGCGGCACAATCGCTGGATGAGATAATTCTGGCACCCACCAAACCGGTTCAACAAGACACCGCGCCAATGCCTGCCGAAACAGCAGCACCTGAACGGATGGATGAGCCTGCCTCCGTTGCGGTATTGAAATCCGATGCAGAGGGCGTGCGCCTGCTGAACCCTGCGCAGACGCGTGCCATGACATCTGTTGCGCTTGATACGATCGGCTATACCGATCAGGGTGATGTGCAATTAACGGGGCGCGCACAACCCGACACTGCCAAGGTACGCGTGTATCTGGACAACCGTTCAGTCATCAGCCTGCCGGTTGATGCAAGCGGGCGCTGGCAGGGGGATCTGCCGGACGTTGACGAAGGCGTTTATACATTGCGAGTGGATGAGGTGACCGCGTCAGGCACCGTCAGCAGCCGTGTCGAAACGCCATTCAAACGCGAATCCGCCGCCACGCTTGCGCAGGCTTCGGCAACAGACGGGCCGGTCAGTTCCGTTACCGTTCAAACGGGCGCAACTCTTTGGGCGATTGCGCGCGAGCGCTATGGCGACGGCACACTCTACGTGCGCGTGTTCGAGGCCAATCAGGCCAGCATCCGTAATCCCGATCTGATTTACCCCGGACAGGTGTTTGATTTGCCGAACTGAGGTGGTCCTTGGCGGTTGTTCATCCTATGTAGTCGGTTGACTGAATAGGAATAGACATGTCCGCCGATAAAACCGCTGCCAGAGCAAAGGACGACGATCAAAACCCGTCGCATATCTCCCCGATGACCGAGGCCGAAGTTGCCGCCGATCAGGAGCGCAAATCATCCGTGCGGGTGCTGCGCAAGGTCGCGCCGTATCTGTGGCCCAAAGACATGCCTTGGGTGCGCAAGCGTGTGGTCTGGGCGATGATCGTGCTGTTTGTCTCGAAACTGGTTACGGTGGCCACGCCGGTATTTTACCGTGATGCGGTTGATGCCCTGGCCGGAGAGGGCGCGCCGCTGTTCGCGCTGGGTGCAATCAGCCTGACCATCGCCTATGGTATGGCGCGTCTGATGGGCGTTGGCTTCCAGCAGTTGCGCGATGTTATTTTCACCCGCGTGGCACAGCGTGCGCTGCGGATGCTGGCGTTGGAAACGTTCAATCACATCCACCATCTGTCGATGCGCTATCATATCACCCGCAAAACGGGCGGGCTAAGCCGGATCATTGAACGAGGTGTGAAAGGTGTGGAATTCCTGTTGCGGTTCTTGCTGTTCAGCATCGGCCCGCTGATACTGGAATTGTTGATGGTCGGCATAATCCTCACGGTTCTTTTTGATGTCAGCTATCTGCTTGTGGTGGCGGTCACGATCGCGTTTTACGTCTGGTTTACCTTTGCGGTGACCGAATGGCGGGTGAAACTGCGCCGCCAGATGAACGATCAGGACACGGACGCCAACCAAAAGGCGATCGACAGTCTGCTGAACTATGAAACGGTCAAGTATTTCGGCGCAGAGCAGCGCGAGGCGGGGCGCTATGATGCCGCGATGGAAGGCTATGAAGAGGCTGCGATCAAAACCAACTATTCGCTCGCATTCCTGAACTTTGGTCAGTCGGTGATCATCACCGCAGGTCTGGTGGGCGTGATGGTTATGGCGGCAATCGGTGTGCAGAACGGCACGCTGACCGTGGGTGACTTTGTCATGGTGAATGCCTACATGATCCAGATCACCGTACCGCTGAATTTTCTCGGGACAGTGTACCGCGAAATCCGGCAGGCGCTGGTTGATATGGGCCAGATGTTTGATCTGCTGGAGCAACCCGCCGAAATCACCGACAAGCCCGATGCGCCGGAGTTGAAGGTCACAGGCGGGCAGATCAAGCTCGACCATGTGCGTTTTGGCTATAACCCCGACCGTGAAATCCTGAAAGGTGTCAGCCTGACCGCCGAACCGGGAGAGATGGTGGCGATTGTCGGATCGACGGGTTCAGGTAAATCGACGATCGGGCGGCTGTTGTTCCGGTTTTACGATGTACAAGGCGGCAGCCTGACCATTGATGGGCAGGATGTGCGCGACGTGACTCAGGATTCGCTTCACCGTCAGATCGGCGTGGTGCCGCAGGATACGGTGCTGTTCAATGACACCATCGGCTATAACATCGCCTATGGCCGCGACGGCGCGACACAGGCAGACGTGGAAGCGGCCGCAAAAGCCGCGCAAATCCATGATTTCATCATGGCGCTGCCGGACGGCTATGAAACATCTGTGGGCGAGCGCGGATTGAAACTGTCCGGCGGAGAGAAGCAGCGTGTGGGCATCGCGCGCACACTGTTGAAAGATCCGCCGATCCTGCTGCTCGACGAAGCCACCAGCGCGCTGGACAGCGAGACAGAGCATGAAATTCAGGATGCGCTGCGCCGCGCGGGTAGGGGCCGCACCGTGCTGACCATTGCCCACCGTCTCAGCACCGTTGCCGAAGCGGATCGCATCATCGTGTTGGAAAAGGGTGAAGTGGTAGAGCAGGGCACACATGATGAACTGCTGGTGCAGGATGGGCGCTATGCCCAACTGTGGCATCGTCAGCAAAACGAGGAATAATCAAGCGGCCTTGGTGCCACCTGCGCGGTTACGCAGGTGGCTTCGCGTTATTCTGTTGCCGTCGCTTTGGCAGTCAACTTGTCCAGCGCGCCGGTCATCATGGTGATGTATTTGGCATCTCGGGGCAAATCATGCGTTTCCGCCAGAGTGTCGGGCGCGTGATAGCTGACATGCACCATGCCGTTTTCATCGGCATAGGCCAGCACCCGTAACGGCAGATCCAACCCTGCGGTTTGCGCATCCAGCATCGCCGGTGTGCCCAGCTTCGGGTTGCCGAAGATCAGCAGTTGTGTGGGGCGAAGGTCCATATCGACATTCTGCGCGCCTGCCGCATGATCCACGCGGGCAAACACCGTTGCTCCTGCGGCTGTTACTGCGGCCTCCAGCCGGTCGACGGTTTCAGCCACCGAATGGGGGCTGGTTTTTGTGACCATGTCCGCCTGTGCAGTTGCAGCCCAGCCAAACGTGAGAGCGGCCGCCATTCCTAGTAGTGTGCGCGTCATAAAAGCATCCTTTCAGATCATATCCGTCCCCCTGAATCATAAGGCCCCCCGCAGATGATGCGAGGGGCCTTGAAATCACAATGGGGTGATGCGGCGTTACTCTGCCGGTGTCCGGTGCTGCGCGTCCAGCATCTCGTCGCTCCAGATCAATTCGGCAGTGGCGTTGCGGCGCGCATCGCGCACCAGCGCCCAATCACGTGCGGCGCGGCTGGCGCGACCCATCGACATACGCGCCAGCAGGCGCGCAACCCATTGGGCATATGTGCTGGCCCAGACGCGGATCGCCAGCAGCGAAGGCGTCACCACAAGGGTCAGCACCGTCGCAATACCAAGCCCGAATACCACGGCAGTCGCCAGTTGTTTCCACCACAGCGATGTCGGGCTGTCGATGGTGTAGCCACCGTTGGCGAAATCCAGCGACAGGCCGAACATCATCGGCGCAAGGCCTGCCATCGTGGTGATGGTGGTCAGCAAAACAGGGCGGATACGCGCCTGCGCGGTGCGAATGATCGCTTCGATCCGCGGCATGTACTGGCTGTATTCTTGGTAGGTGTCGATCAGGATAATGTTGTTGTTCACCACAATCCCGGCCAGCGCGACAATCCCCGTGCCTGTCATGATGATGGAGAACGTCTGGTCCATCACCAGCATTCCGATCAGCACGCCCGTGGTCGACAAAACGACAGCCGTCAGAACCAGTATCGAATTATAGAGCGAGTTGAACTGCGCCAGCAGAATAATAAACATCAACCCAAGTGCAGCGGCAAAGGCGGAACTGAGAAACGCCTGACTTTCGGCCTGTTCTTCCTGATCGCCCGTCCATTCATAGGTGATCCCGTCAGGCAGATCGGCGGTTTCGACCCATTTGGTGATTTCCGCAATCCGCTCGTTGGCGTTGACCGGCACCAGCCGTAGTTTCAACGCATCGTAATCAGCTTGAAAATCCAGTCCCGCAGCCGTCGCCGTGCGGTCGGTGATCTTGTACTGCGTTCCGTCAACTGCGGTAAAATCGGCATCCTGTCCCGCTGGGCGCAGCGTGGCGAGCGTCGGGGCAAGCGCCGCGTTTTCGCCTGCGCGGGTCGCCTTGACGATCTTTACCAATCCCGCCGTTACGTCGGCCTTCACATCCATATAGCGTTTCTGGTCAATGCGGCTGATCTCGGCCAGCTTTGGCACAGGGGTGCGGGTGACAAAGTTTGACAGCGGGATCAGCCCGTCAGGAGTGCGCACCTTTAGCGTATCAAGGGTGGACAGCAGGCGGTCCGCCTCTGGCAGACGGACACGGATTTCGATTTCCTCGTCCGAACTGTCCACGCGCATTGTGTCCAGCAGCAGGCCACGCGTGACCAGTTGCACCATCGCACCGACGCTAAGCACATCCGCGCCGTACTGACCTGCCTTTTCCACATCAACGTCGATCTGCCAGTCAATGCCGGGCAGGGGGCGTGTGTCTTCTATCAGGGTCAGACCGGGCACGGTGTCGAAGTGATCGCGCGCCATCGCTGTGGCCGCCACCAGATCATCGAAACTGTCGCCTTTCAGGCGCAGGTGAACCGGCTTGCCCGATGCCGGCCCCATATCCAGCGATAAAACCTCGATCTGGATACCCGGAATATCCGAAAGCCGCTCTGTCAGTTCGGCAATCACGATGTCGCCGTCCAGTTCCGGCTGGAACATACGGTCTTCCCACGGAATGGTTTCGAATTGTACCTGTCCGATCAGGTCCTTGGGCGCCTGAGAGCCGCCTGTATTGCTGTTCAGTCCGCCTTCCCCGGCAAAGGCAAATGCCGTTGCAATGCCGGGGTGATCCAGCACAATCTGTTCAGCTTGGCGCAGCAGGTCATCTTTTTCATTTAGAGACAGGTTGCCGCGCGCCAGAACATATACGATCGCCTGTTCCGGCTCTGACTCGACAAAGAATTCGACCCCTTTGGAGTTGTTGGAGAAATAGATCATCGTGGTGCCGACGAACACAAAGACAAATCCGCACATCACCAGCGGCATCACCGGATTTCCGGTAATCATTTCGATCAAACGACCGAAGGGCGAGCGTTTGTAGCCTGCATAAATGCGGTCCGGCTCTTTGCGAAACAGCCGCGCGGTAAGCCAGCGGCCCCATTTGCCCATCCGTGTAACCACCGCAAACAGCGCAAGCAAAAGCACCATGAAACCGGCCAGTGCCAGCACCAGCACCGCAACCGCGATCAACACAAGTGCGAACACTTTGGCAAATGTCGGGATCACCGATGTCAGCAGGTCAAGCCCGTCCATCGCCGCGAATTGCATACCGATCCATGAAAATAACAGCCCCGGCGCATTTGGCGCAGAGGGGGCCAGCAGGGAAAGGGCAGGAAAAATCATCAGGAATGCAGCGGGGAAGAACAGGATGTGCAAATACCAGGGCAGGCCGGCGATCCGTGCCATGTTTGCGGACATCCACTGTTCCAGCCGTCCGGTGACACCGCCCATAACCGGCAGATAGACCAGCGCAACCACCAGCGACGCAGATAGAACAAAAATCAGCGTGACCGGCAACATGCCCATAAATTCACCCGGAACACCGGGCCAGAACAGCATCGGCAGGAAGGCACACAACGTCGTTGCCGTAGATGATATCACCGGCCACCACATGCGTTTTGCAGCCTCGACATAGGCCTGCATCGGGCCGGAACCCTTTTGCTGCTGCTGGTCGGCGTATTCCACAATCACAATTGCACTGTCGACCAACATGCCGACAGCCAGAATAAGGCCGAACATTACGATGTTGGAAATTGATATACCCATCAGCGCCAGAAAGGCGAAACACAGCAAGAACGACGTCGGAATCGCAAACCCCACCAGCAGGGCCGCGCGGATACCAAGAGCCGCAAGCACCACGATCATCACCAGCGCAATTGCTGTAAAGACCGAGCCGAGCAGCTGCTGCACCATACTATCTACAACGCGGCTCTGATCGTTTGAGGTGCCAACCTCGACGGCTGTCCGCAACTCTTCGGGCCATTTGGCGCTTTTCTCTGCGACCAGTTCCTTCACCGCAGTCGCCGTGTCGATCAGGTTGAACCCCTTGCGTTTGACAACCTGTAGCGCGACGGAGTTTTCACCGTCAAAGCGGGAGGTGCCAAGCCGGTCTTCGAATGTCAGATGGATTTGCGCAAGATCACCCAAAGTCACCACGCGGTCACCATTGGTTTTTACCGGGAGGTCATAGACATCCTGCGGCTCGTTGAAGCTTGACGGGATCTTGACCGAAAACGTGCCTGTATTGCTTTCAACTTCACCCGCCGCAATCAACTGGTTGTTGTTCTGGACAGTCTGGATCAGCTCGTTTGCCGTAACGTTGTAGGCCTCCAGCTTGAGCGGGTCGATCAACACCTCAAGCATTTCGTCACGGTTGCCCGCAATACCCGCTTCCAGCACCGCATCAAGCCCCTCCAGATCATCCTGAAGCTGCTTTGCATAACGCGCCATCGTGCGTTCCGGCACAGGGCCGGTCAGATTAACGATGATAATCGGGAATTCGGAAAAGTTGATTTCGTTGATCGTATAGGTTTCTGCCCCTTCGGGGAACTGGGCCTCGGCTGTGCTCATCGCGTCGCGCACATCGGCGATGATCGATGTCTTGTCCCATCCGAATTCGAATTCCAGCGCAAGGCCGGCATAATTCTCTGCGGCCGTGCCGGACATTTTTTTCAGACCGTCCAGATCGCTCAACTCGGTTTCCATGGGCTTGAGCAACAGCGTTTCCGCATCCGCTGCCGAAATGCCGGGGAAGGGGACAGAAACAAACAGCGCAGGGATTTCGATGTCTGGCTCACCCTCTTTTGGCAGGGTGGAGTAGGCATAGGCACCAACAACAAGGCTGAGCAGAATAAATGCTACAACCATGCGGGCTCGGGATGCGGCCCAGTCAACGATACCGGTCATTGAACAGCCTCGCGCGGCGTAGGGGCAACTTTCACGCCTGCGATCACGTATTCCTGACCCACAACAATCACGTTGGCCTCAGCCGGTAGTCCTGTAACCCAGACACCTTTGGCCGTGTCGCGCACCAGTTCCACTTCGTAGAATTCAACGATATTATCCGCATCCACCACCCGCAGACCCAGCGAGCCTTCGTCATTCAGCGTCAGCGCGCTTTGCGGCACTAGATGCGCATTCGCCCCGTCCGACGCAATGAGAATTTCGGCTGTCTGGCCGTCACGGATTTTCTGATCGGGGTTGGGTACGTTGATTTCAACACGGAACGTGCGCGTCTGCGGATCGGCAGAGCGCGAGATAAACGTTACTTCGCCCTGCACATCGCCCCCGCCAGCAGCCAGTCGGGCGCTGGCCATTGCGCCGACCTGGATACGGTTCACATCGGTTTCAGGAATGAAACCAACCAGTTTAACGGGGTTGAGCTGGATCACGGTCGCGCACAAAGCCCCCGGTTGCAGCAGTGAACCAAGCTCGGCGGTGTCACTTTCCAGCAGGCCACTGAACGGCGCCTTGATGACCAAACGGTCCAACTCGGCCTCTGCGCCGGCAACGGCGGCCTGCGCGGCCTCAATCCCCGACTGCGCCGCAGTCAGGCCCGATTGCGCGGAGCTGACAGCGGCCTGCGCCGTGGCTACCGCCGCGTCGGAACTGGCCAACCGCGAGTTCGAGGCAAAGCCGTCAGCGTTCAGGCGCGAGGATGCGTTTTGATTGATCTCCGCTTCTTCCAGTTGCGCGCGCGCCTGCTCGACCCGTGCCTGTGCTTCGGGGACGCGTGATTTTGCCTCGGCAAGTTGTGCGCGTGCCTGTTGCAGTGCCGCGCGGCGGGTACCTTCATCCAGCTGGCACATGATTTGGTTTTCTTCGATCTGGGCGCCTTTGCGCAGCGGCTCCGAAATCACCACCGCCGATGTTTCTGCACGCACATCAACCTGACGCGCCGCCGCCGTCTGGCCGCGCAAAACGACCGCACTGTCAATATTCTGGGCATTCAGGCGTTGCGTAACCACCTTGACCAGATTTTCCGCCGGCTGGTCGGTCTTTGCCGGTGTTTCCCCATCTTCGGGCTGCGCGGCCTCTGCGCTGTCAATTCCGAAGAACCCCAACAGAGTGGGGCGTTCGAGAATCGCCATATACATGATTGCGGCCAAAGCTGCTGCGGCTAGAATGGGAAATATACGCATATGATGCCTCGTCTTTTGGGCGACAGTCGCGCTCCTCCTAATGGAGCGCGAACGAGTCTTGTGCGCTAAGTAGTGCAACAAAAGTGAACTGCCCAGTTCCGAATGCACGCTTTTTATCATTTCTGGACCCTCTTCGCCATCTTTTTGCATGGTTTGCGGTGGTGCAGGTCCTGCTTGGGCCTTGGCTTGGGGATGCTGCTTCGTTAAGAGGGGCGAAACCGGTTAGGTAGAGGCAGCCCCTGATGAGCGATAGCGACAGTTTTATCGAAGAAGTTACCGAAGAGTTGCGCCGCGACCAGATGATGGCAAAACTCAAGAAGTATGGCTGGATTGCCGTGCTGGTTGTGCTGCTGATCGTCGGCGGTGCTGCATTTTCGGAATACCGCAAGTCGCAAACGCGTGCGCAGGCCGAGGCGCTCGGCGATGCCATGTTGGCCGCTCTGGATAATGATGATCCCGGCGCCCGTGTTGCAGCATTGCAAGCGGTTGAGGCTGAGGCCCCTCGCGCGTCCGCTGTGCTGGCCCTGCTGACCGCTTCAGAACAGTTGGGCGCAGACGATCAGGAAGGCGCCTTAAGCAACCTGAATGCGGTCGCGACCAACGGCGACGTCCCCGAGATCTACCGCCAGATCGCCCAATTCAAGGCGTTAACCCTTCAGGCAGACACAATGCCTGCCGCTGAACGCAAGCAGGGGTTTGAATCGCTGGCCATGGCGGGGGGCAGCCTGCGCCTGATGGCGCAAGAGCAACTTGCACTGATCGCCATTCAGGAAGGCGAGACTGAAGCTGCGATTGCAACGTATCAGGATATTCTTGCGGATGCACAGGTTACACCGGACTTGCAACAGCGTGCGTTGCAGGTGATTGTGGCCTTGGGCGGGGAGCCTGATCTGAGCGGCGCACCCCAAAACGACAGTAACGGATAACAGGACCGCTGCGCGTAGCCGTGCAGATGGCACCACCGGCGAGACGCAGACCAGAGTGAGCAGGCAATGACACAAACGAGCTTTCCTACGCAGCGCAAACTGACAACGCTGCCCCGTGCCATGATGCTGGGGTTTCTGGGAGCTGCGGCCCTTTTGGCAGCATGTAGCGAACCGGATGTCATCCTGCCGGGACAGCGCGAAGATATCCGTTCGGTTTTGCAGGACCAATCCGACATTAACAATGATGCAGCCACGTTTGAAGGTAATCGGTCACGCGCTATTTCGCTGCCTGCAGCGCGGGTAAATGCCGATTGGTCACATTCCACAGGCAGCGCGGCAACGCGGGTCAGCCATGCGGCGCTGGGCACCAATCTGACACTTGCCTGGGCCGCCGACATTGGCGAAGGCGACAGCCGCAAGCACCGCATCACAGCCGATCCGGTAGTGGCAGGCGGACGGGTATTCACGCTGGATGCGCAATCAGTCGTTTCAGCCACGTCAACCGCCGGCGCGCCACTGTGGCAGGTTGATCTGCGCCCCGCGCGCGATCAGGCCGGTGATGCCTCGGGCGGCGGTTTGGTGGTATCGGGCGGTACGGTGTATGTCTCGGTCGGGATCGGCGTTCTGGCGGCACTGGATGCCAGCAACGGCACCGTGCGCTGGACACAGCAACTGGATGCAAGCGGTTCCGGTACGCCGTCGGTATCTGGCGACCTCGTCTATGTCACGGCTGGCGATAACACCGGTTGGGCCGTAAACCGCAAGGATGGCACGGTCGAGTGGCAAATCGGATCGTCGGGGGACACAAACAATATTCTCGGCGCCCCTGCACCTGCCATAACGGATGATCTGGCGATCTTCGCCTTTGGTTCGGGAGAGCTTCAGGCGGTGTTCCGCCGCGGCGGCCTGAACCGCTGGGACGCATCTGTGCTGGGCAAGCGCGGCGGCCGCGCCCTCAGCAATGTATCCGATGTCACGGCTGCGCCGGTTGTGTCGGGAGATCGCGTGTATGTCGGCAACCAGTCAGGCCGTATCGCCGCGCTGGAACTGGCATCGGGCGCGCGTATCTGGACCGCGCGTGACGGCGCAATCGGCCCTGTCTGGCCCGTGGGCGGCAGTGTCTTTGTGCTAAGCGATCTGAACGAACTGCTGCGTCTTGATGCAAGTGACGGATCGAAAATCTGGGGGGTCGAACTGCCCAACTTTGTGCAGCGCAAACCCAAAAAGCAGGCAGCTGTTTATGCTCACCACGGGCCGATCCTTGCAGGCGGTCGTATTGTTATCGCCTCGGGTGATGGCGCATTGCGCAGCTATGATCCGACCAACGGCGCGCTGGTTGCGTCGGTGGAAATTCCGGGCGGGGCCACAACCGCACCTGTTGTTGCAGGCCGCACGCTTTACGTTGTCTCTGCGGATGGCAAATTGCTGGCCTACCGCTAGGGCGTCAGACCGACAGGGCTTTCGCTGCGCGGCGCTTTGCGCTATGGCGCGTGTCTAACGCCGTTTTCGGAGCCAGCCAGATGTCCTTCACCCTTGCTATCGTGGGCCGCCCCAATGTGGGTAAATCCACGCTGTTTAACCGCCTTGTCGGCAAACGCCTTGCGTTGGTCGATGACCAACCCGGCGTGACGCGTGACTTGCGCGAAGGCGCAGCGCGGCTGGCCGATCTGCGGTTTACCGTGATTGATACCGCCGGTCTGGAAGAAGTCACCGACGACAGCCTTCAGGGGCGTATGCGCCGCCTGACCGAACGGGCCGTGGATATGGCTGATGTCTGCCTGTTCATGATTGACGCCCGTGTCGGCGTCACGCCCTCGGATCTTGTATTCGCTGACATCCTGCGCAAACGCTCGGCTCATGTTATTCTGGCTGCAAACAAGGCTGAAGGCAACGCTGCCGAAGCTGGCGTTCTGGAAGCCTATTCGCTGGGGCTGGGGGAACCTGTGCGCCTGTCTGCCGAACACGGGGAGGGTTTTCCCGATCTCTATTCCATTCTGATGCCGCTGGCGGACCAGTTTGCCGAACGTGCGAATGACGACTCGCCCGAAGTGGATGTCGACATTGACGAAGAAGATGACGGAGACGTTGATGCCGCGCGCGTGCCAACATTGGCGCGCCCGCTACAGGTTGCCGTAGTCGGGCGACCCAATGCTGGTAAATCGACACTGATCAACCAGATATTAAAAGAAGATCGTTTGCTGACCGGTCCCGAAGCGGGAATCACCCGCGATGCGATATCGTTGACCACGATGTGGGACGACGTGCCGATGCGTATTTTTGATACAGCCGGAATGCGCAAAAAGGCCAAGATACAGGAGAAGCTGGAAAAACTCAGTGTTAGCGACGGCTTGCGCGCAGTAAAGTTTGCCGAAGTAGTGGTTGTGCTGCTGGATGCGGAAATTCCGTTTGAACAGCAGGATTTGCGCATCGCCGATCTGGCCGAGCGTGAAGGCCGCGCTGTCGTGGTTGCGGTGAATAAATGGGACATTGAGGAAGACCGTCAGGGCAAGTTGAAAGAGCTTAAAGAAAGCTTCGAGCGGTTGTTGCCGCAGTTGCGCGGCGCGCCGCTGATCACGGTATCGGCCAAAACGGGCAGAGGGCTGGACCGCCTGCATCAGGCCATAATGCGTGCCTATGAGATGTGGAACCGCCGCGTGACGACGGCACAGTTGAACCGCTGGCTTTCCGGTATGATGGAGGCGCACCCGCCCCCCGCACCGCAGGGTAAGCGCATCAAAATGCGCTACATGACCCAAGCCAAAACCCGTCCGCCGGGGTTCGTGGTGATGTGTAGCCATCCTGACAAAGTGCCCGAAAGCTACAGCCGCTATCTGGTGAACGGTCTGCGGGTTGATTTCGACATGCCCGGCACGCCGATCCGTCTGTGGATGCGCGGCCAGTCCGATGCGAACCCCTACAAAGGGCGCAAAAAGGCGGCACCGTCCAAATTGCGCAAACACACCGACGGGCGGCGCAAAGATCCGAAAACCGGCCGCAATGTATGAACCGTCAGGCGCGCCTTATACGGTGGCGCGCCACGCCTTGTATGTCGGCATCAGCATCGCCAGCGCGCCACCGGCGGCCAGTGCTGCGACGGTGCTGTTAACGCCAAGGTTCTGCACCACCACAGCAACAAGCGCCCAGATCACGGCAATGCCGTAGCTGGGTGCACGGCCAAGCTGGCTCTGCACACCTGACGCGATGACCAGCGCCAGAAACACCATCGCCAAAGCTGCTGTCGACGCATCCAGCAGGCCGTAGCCTGCAAGCAACAGCCCAAGCGAGACGCAGGAGGCGGCACTGAGCCACCCCGCATACAGCCCCACAGGCAAGGACGCGAACCAGCGATCCTCGACAGGGCTGCGAAACAGCGCCACCAGCGCGCTGATCAGCATCACCCAGATCAGCACCGTGGCCCAGATCGCGCTGTTCATCGCGACAACCAGCCAGATTGCGCCGACGGCAAGCGAGGGGATCAGCGCGGTGCGCATAGGATGCCAGCGCGCATCATCGCGCCGTTTCCACAGGCCGTATCCCATGCCAACCACCAGCCACAGATAAATGACGCCCCAGATTGCAAACGCATAACCGGCAGGTTGAACAGGAGGATCGACTTGCGGGATCGGGAACAGTTCGGGATCGAAGCCGCCAAAATCCTCCACCATCAGGGGCGACAGGGCAAACAGCCCTGCCAGAATAAAAACAACAATCGCGATGACTTTGCGTGACATGGTATTCTTTCTGGTCAAAACTGTTTCCTGCTTTCAAAGATATTGCACAAAGGAATTTTGCCAATGGCCAAAATCGCTATTTTTTGCGACGGAACGTGGAACAGTCCGACGATGAAACAGCCCACCCATGTTGTGCGCCTATTTGAAAAAACCCGCCAGACAAACGCCCAGCATACGCATTATTTCGAAGGCGTGGGAAGCGGCGGTGGCGAGGTCAACTTTCTGGCCAGAACCCTGATGAAGATCGGCGGCGGTGCCTTTGGCTGGGGACTGAACGAAAATATCAAACGCGCCTACGCGGCGGTCTGCGAAGATTACGAAGCGGGAGACGAAATTTTTATCTTCGGGTTTTCGCGCGGCGCCTATACGGCCCGCTCGCTTGCGGGAATGATCCGCAAATGCGGCATCCTTTCCGATCCGACACCGCAGAACCTGAGCGAGGCGTTTCGTCTTTATCGTAAACCGGGACCGGAAAACCACCCCGATGCGCTGCGTGTCCTGAATGCACGGCGCAAACTGTCCCCGCGGTTTGCGACCTCGCGCGCGGATATGGATTGGCGTCAGGTCAACCCGTGGCGCGATGATCCTGCGCAGATGCACAAGGTTGAAATCGCCTATCTGGGCATCTGGGACACAGTTGGTTCACTGGGTATTCCCGCGCCGCTATTGGGGCCTATAGCCACCCTTTGGAACAAGAAATTCCGCTTTCACGACACGCTGCTCAGCTCGCTTGTGAAATCCGCCCGCCATGCGGTGGCACTGGACGAGCGGCGGGTGTTTTACCGTCCCACCCTGTGGGACAATCTGGAAGCATCACGCGATGACGAGGGGCTAAATCGCGGTGACCGCAGTGAAATGCGCCCGTACCAGCAGGTGTGGTTCACCGGCACGCATGCCATTGTCGGCGGCTCTGCGCCCAAGGCGCGCGCGCTGACGGGGCAATCCTTGCAGTGGATTGCAGAAGGCGCGCAGGCAGCAGGACTGGATATTGACATGGATGATCTTCTGGACCGTGTGCCCGATCCCATGGCCGATAGCGCCACGTTGAGCCAGCCACCATGGCTGTACACCGTGGCAGGGCAGTGGCTGAAATGGCGCAAAGGGCCGGGGCATCCGATTGATCTGCATCCAAGCGCGGACAAGCGGGTAAAGGGGCGGCGCGATTACCGGCCCAGATCGTTGAAAAGCCTGCTGCCGGAATTGTTTGGCGAAGCGCCTATCACGCCGCCACCGCGCAGGCGGAGCGAGCCGGAGCGCTAGGCCCCGACCCGAAACGGTTTACGCAAGCGTGCCGTCCAGCGTGAGCGTGGTCTTGCCGCCAAGATAGGGCGCAAGCACAGCAGGTAGCTTTACGGTGCCGTCTTCCTGCTGACCGTTTTCCAGCACGGCGATCAGGCAGCGCCCGACCGCAAGGCCGGATCCGTTGAGCGTATGCACAAACTGCGGCTTGCCACCATCGGCGGGCTTGAACCGCGCGTTCATGCGGCGCGCCTGAAAATCTCCTGTGGTCGAAACAGAACTGATTTCGCGGTAGGTGTTCTGGCCGGGCAACCACGCCTCGATGTCATAGGTGCGCCGTGCGCCGAACCCCATATCGCCGGTGCACAGGATAATTGTGCGGTAGGGCACTTCAAGCGCCTCAAGGATGCCTTCGGCACAGGCCAGCATCCGCTTTTGCTCGGCGTCTGACTCTTCGGGCAGGGTGATCGACACCATTTCGACCTTCTCGAACTGGTGCTGGCGCAGCATACCGGATGTGTCACGCCCCGCACTCCCCGCCTCCGAACGGAAGCAAACGGTGTGCGCAGTCATGCGGCGGGGCAGATCGGCGGCGTCCAGCGTATCATTTGCAACCGTGTAGGTCAGGGGTACTTCCGAGGTGGGCACCAGCCACATGCCGTCTTCGGTGCGATAGCTGTCACTGCCAAATTTGGGCAGCTTGTCGGTGCCATACATCGCCTCGTCACGCACCAGAACAGGCGAATTCACTTCGGTCAGACCGTTCTGATCGACATGGGTATCCAGCATGAACTGGCCAAGCGCGCGGTGGATCCGCGCCACACCGCGTTTGAGCATGACAAACCGCGCGCCGGATGTTTTGGCTGCCGTTTCGAAATCCATCGAGGCGGCGACACAGTCCAGATCGTAATGCTCGCGCGGGGTGAAGCTGAAGGATGGCACATCCCCCCAGCGCTTTATCTCGACGTTGCTGTCCTCGTCCGGACCGTCGGGCACATCATCGGCGGGAATGTTGGGGATGCGCGCCAGCATATCGGTCAGCTTGGCATCCAGCTCCTTGGCTTCCGTCTGCATTGCGGCCACTTCGGCCTTTTTGTCAGATACTAGCGCACGCAGGCGTTCGAATTCTGCGTCATCACCCTTGGCCTTTGCTGCGCCCACCTGCTTGGAGGCAGCGTTCTGTTCGGCTTGTGCGGCTTCGGCAGCCTGAATTTTTGCGCGCCGCGCAGTGTCGAGTTCTAGGATAGAGGACGACAGCGCCGCATCGCCGCGCCGCGCTAGCGCTGCGTCAAAAGCATCGGGGTTTTCGCGTATGGCACGAATATCATGCATCTGTCTGTCCTTCGTTGAATGAATCGTCTACGCCGCGTTATGGCCGATAATTCCGCCCTAGAATAGAGGGGGGCCGTGCGCCGTGTCGAAACTTGTGCAAATGGGCTGTTTTGCGCGGTGCGGTGCCTTGCAAACCGCCTGTCCCGCGCATAGGTTCCAGCGAACTTTGAACCAAAGGGGCATCCCCCCCTGCAAGCCGTATAAAAGGACTATTCCATGTCAGGCATTGAGCAATTTATCCCGCTGATCCTTATTTTCGGGATCATGTATTTCCTGCTGATCCGTCCACAGCAGAAAAAGCTCAAGGATCATCAGGCGATGGTTGCGGCCCTGCGCCGTGGTGATCAAGTGGTCACCCAAGGCGGAATCGTGGGTAAGGTTGTGAAAGTCAAAGATGACGGCGAGGTCGAAGTTGAAATTGCCGATGGCATCAAGGTGCGCGTGATCCAGAGCACAATCGCAACTGTGATCAACAAGACCGAACCGGCCAAGTAACCCTTCCAACACGACAAGAGATAAAGGCGGGCGGCTCATGCTCCAGATATCCGTATGGAAACGCATCGCCATTTGGCTGACCTGTGCTGTTGGTCTGCTGCTGGCGGCGCCCAATGGTTTTTACACCGTGGTCGAAAGCCACAATGACGCGGTAAAGGAAATCGAGGTGTCGGGGAGCACGCCCGAACTTGAAGCGCAGCGCGCGCTTTGGCCCGACTTCCTGCCAAACGGCTTGGTAAATCTGGGTCTTGATCTGCGCGGCGGTGCGCATCTGTTGGCAGAGGTGCGGGTGCAGGATGTCTACGCCGCGCGGCTGGAGGCGTTGTGGCCCGAGGTGCGCGATGCCCTGCGTGGACTGACACCCGTGCGCCGTCAGGATGCCGTTGCCGGAGAACTGAAAGTCCGCCTGAGTGATGTGGACAAGATGGGCGAGGCCATGGCGATTGTGCGCGGCCTTGCGCGCCCCGTTCAAACACTGACAGGGGCAGGGGCCAGCGATATCGAAGTAGCAGGCGACAGCGGTGTCATCACCATCGTGCTGTCAGAAGCAGAGAAAAGCGCCACGGATGAGCGCACGATGCAGCAATCGCTCGAAATTATCCGCCGCCGCATTGACGAGGTTGGCACCCGTGAACCTACGATCCAGAGGCAGGGTAGTGACCGCATTCTCATTCAGGTGCCCGGCATTGGATCGGCAGCCGAGTTGAAAGAGATTATCGGGACCACTGCGCAACTGACTTTCAACCCTGTTGTGCGGCGCAGCACGGATGGCGCGGAAAGTGCGGGCATCGGGAACAAGATCATTCCCTCACTCGACCAGCCCGGGCTGTTCTACGTGATCGAAAGTGCGCCGGTGGTGACCGGTGAAGAACTGGTCGATGCCCAGCCAAGCTTTGACCAGAACGGCGGCCCTGCGGTCAGCTTCCGCTTTAACACCTCCGGCGCGCGCAAGTTTGGCGATTATACCGCCGAAAACATCGGGTCACCCTTTGCGATTGTGCTCGATGACGAAGTTGTCAGCGCCCCCACCATCCAGAGCCATATTCCCGGCGGGTCGGGCATCATTACCGGCAGCTTTACGGTCGAAGACTCCACCCGCCTTGCGGTGCTGCTGCGCGCTGGCGCACTTCCGGCAAAGCTCGACTTTCTCGAAGAGCGCACAATCGGGCCGGAACTGGGGCAGGACAGCATTGATGCGGGCAAGATCGCAACCATGGTTGCCTTCACTGCGGTGCTATTTTTTATGTGGGCAGCATACGGGCTTTTCGGCATTTTCGCTAACATCGCGTTGATTATCAACGTAGGTCTGATGTTCGGCCTGCTCAGCCTGATCGGCGCCACGCTCACCCTCCCCGGTATCGCCGGAATCGTCTTGACAGTTGGTATGGCTGTGGATGCCAACGTATTGATCTTCGAGCGTATTCGCGAAGAACTTCAAACCGCAAAGGGACCGGCGCGCGCCATCGCGCTGGGGTATGAAAAAGCGCTGAGCGCTATTCTGGATGCCAACATCACCACGTTCATAACGGCGGTGATCCTGTTTGCCATGGGTTCGGGGCCCGTGCGCGGTTTCGCGATTACGCTGGGTCTTGGAATTCTCACGTCGGTCTTTACGGCGATCTTTGTAACACGTCTGATGGTGGTCATCTGGTATGAACGCCGCCGTCCCAAAACGATTGAGCTTTGATATGCGCCTGAGACTGGTAAAACAAAACACCAACTTCGATTTCTTCTCCCGCTGGAAGCTCTGGCTGGGTATTTCCGGCATCATGATGGTTGTGGCGCTGGCTTCCTTCCTGTTGCAGGGGCTGAACTACGGTATCGATTTCAGAGGCGGCACCACCATCCGCACCGAAAGCCCGCGCCCTGTTGTTATCGCAGAATACCGCGATGCGATGGACACGCTGGGATTGGGCGACATCACCATAACCGAGGTGTTCGATCCTACATTCGGGCCGGAACAGAACGTTGCGATGATCCGGATTCAGGCGCAGGACGATCAGGAAGCGGTCACGCCCGAACTGATCGAAGCGGTTGAAAGCGCGCTGCAAACGGCACGTCCGGATATCAAATTCATCTCCGTCGAATCCGTAGGCCCGAAAGTATCGGGCGAATTGATCAACACCGCAATCATCGCGGTGAGTTTGGCAATGGCAGCGGTGCTGATCTATATCTGGCTACGATTTGAATGGCAGTTTGCGGCGGGTGCCGTTCTGGCGCTGGTCCATGATGTTGTGCTGACCATCGGTGTGTTTTCCGAAGTGCAGATCCGTTTTGATCTGGCGATCATTGCGGCCTTGCTGACAATTGTGGGCTATTCGCTGAATGATACGGTGGTGGTATTCGACCGCGTGCGAGAGAACCTGCGTAAATACAAGAACCGCCCGCTGAAAGAGGTGTTGAACCTGTCGATCAACGAAACATTGAGCCGGACATTTATGACATCTTTTACTACGCTGCTGGCGCTGGTTGCGCTGTTTGTTCTGGGCGGCGATGTGATCCGCGGATTTGTGTTTGCCATGATCTGGGGCGTGATTGTGGGCACTTATTCATCGGTTTTTGTGGCTACGGCTGTGCTGCTTTATCTCGGGGTTAAGCGCGACTGGACCAAGCCCGATGCAAATGCCGGCAACCAGTACGCCAACATAGATGCCTGATCTGCTGGTATCAGCCCTCGCAACTGACGGGCTGATCTGGTTGGTGATAGCGGTATGTGTTGCAGGTGTGGTGCGCGGTTTTGCGGGATTTGGCTCGGCGATGATCATCATGCCGGTCGCCAGTTCGGTCCTGGCCCCAGTCGAGGCTGTTATTTTCCTGATCTGTGCAGAGCTGGTTGGCCCGCTGCCCAACGCCGCGGCAGCATGGCGCGACGGCGCGCCGCGTGACGTGGGGCTGTTGCTGGCGGGGGCGATCCTTGCGATGCCGCTAGGGGTTTGGTCGCTCAGCGCAATTGATAGTGTGGTTTTCGGCTGGACGGTGTCGGTGGCCGTGGTGGTATTGTCGATCCTCACGATATCCGGCTGGCGGTTGAAACAGGTTCTGACCGCAAAACTGACGGTCCTGACCGGCGCGGTTGGCGGGTTTATGACCGGATTCGCGGGTATCCCGGGGCCGCCTGTGATCATGCTGTATATGGCCAGTCGTTTGCCTGCTGCCGTGATCCGCGCCAATTTCCTGCTGTATCTGCTGGCGATTGACCTGTTGCTGTTTCCGCTTTTATGGATGATGGGCCTGATGAATTGGCCGATTGCGTTTCTGGGGGTGCTGGTTGGCATTCCCAACCTGATTGCAAATATGATCGGCGCGCGTCTATTTGACCCATCGGCCGAGCGTATTTTTCGCGCCGTGGCCTATCTCGTCATTGCGGCTTCGGCTATTATCGGCCTGCCGATCTGGAAAGGATAATCCATGCGTCTGAATGAAGTTGTGTTCAACGATGCCAAACCGGTGGAAGGGTATGGCCCCGGATTTTTCCGTATCGGGGGGCAGGTTGTGCATGGTCCCGTGATCGCCGCTCCGTCGGGCACGCGCACTTGGGGCGGATTGGATGATATCGCCGCACTGGAGGCGCTGGCGGGGGAAAGTGATGTGATCTTTATCGGTACAGGAGCCGAGATCGCCCATCTGCCTGCCGGATTGCGCAGCCAGCTTGAAAACGCCGGTGTCGGGGTGGAGGCAATGGCATCCCCCGCCGCCGCCCGTACCTACAACGTGCTGCTGAGCGAGGGCCGCCGCGTGTCCCTTGCCATGCTGCCGATCTGACCGCATGGCCCTAAGCCTGTCAGATTTAGCCGTGGCGCGCGGCGGTGTGCCGGTGCTGAGCGGTGTGTCGTTTACGCTGGATGCGGGGCAAGCGCTGGTCATTCGCGGGCCGAACGGCTCTGGCAAGACAACGTTGCTGCGCACGATCGCAGGTTTGCAGCCCGCATTGTCCGGCAGCATTGAGGGTGCGGATGATACCGTAGCCTATGCAGGCCATGCAGACGGGTTAAAGGCGATGCTGAGCGTGGCAGAAAACCTGACTTTCTGGGCCGCTGTCTATGGTCGGCGCAATATTGATGCAGCACTTGCAGCCTATGCGCTGGCGCCGCTGAAGGACCGGCTGACAGGAACATTGTCAGCGGGGCAGAAGCGCCGCGCAGGGCTGGCGCGTCTGATGGTGACGGGGCGGCCGATCTGGGTACTGGACGAGCCGACAGTCTCGCTTGACACACACGCGGTCGGGCTGTTTGCGGATGCAGTGCGCGCCCATTTGCGGGCAGGGGGCATGGCGCTGCTGGCAACACATATAGATCTGGGGCTGGACGCCGACGTGCTGGATGTGACCCCGCTGCTTGCGCAGGCCAACACCCTGCACGGTGCCAGCGACGAGGCATTCCTGTGATTGCCCTGCTGGTGCGTGATTTGCGTCTGGCTTTTCGCGCAGGCGGCGGCTTTGGCCTCGGGTTGGCGTTTTTCTTGATCCTTGTTGTGCTGGTGCCGTTCAGCATCGGGCCGCAAAGCGCGTTGCTGGCGTCTATTGCGCCGGGTATTTTGTGGCTTGGCGCGCTGCTGGCTTGCCTGTTGTCGCTTGACCGGTTGCTAGCGCTTGATTTTGAAGACGGCACGCTGGATGTGCTGGCCACAGCCCCCTTGCCGCTAGAGGCTGCATTGGCGGTGAAAGGTCTGGCGCACTGGATCACCACAGGTTTGCCGCTGGTATTGGCCGCGCCGGTACTGGGCGTGTTGCTGAACCTCCCCGCACAGGGGTTTGGCTGGCTGGTTGTGTCGTTGGTGCTGGGCACGCCTGCGCTGTCGATGATCGGTACGTTTGGCGCGGCCCTGACCGTGGGGATCAAGCGCGGCGGCTTGTTGATGTCTTTGCTGGTGTTGCCTCTCTACGTGCCAACCCTGATTTTCGGGGCAGAAGCGGCCCGCCGTGGGGCTGTCGGCATGGCGGTGGAAACGCCTTTGCTGCTGCTGGCGGGCATTAGCCTCGGCGCGATTGCGCTGTTGCCCTTTGCCGCTGCCGCCGCTTTGCGGATGACAATCCGGTGATCCCGTCCTTTCCGATTGAGCCTTCTGTAACGGAGTATTAGATACCTCATATGTCACTTTGGGAATATGCAAATCCGGTCAAGTTTCTGGCCCTCAGCGCGCGTGTGCAGCCTTTTGCCTGGGCCGCCGCGGCTATCGGTATCTTTGTCGGTCTGGCGTGGGGTTTTTTTGCGACCCCTGATGATTTCCGCCAAGGGTCGACTGTGAAGATCATCTACATCCACGTACCCGCCGCATGGATTGCGATCAACGCGTGGATCATGATGCTGGTGGCCTCCTTGGTCTGGCTTGTTCGCCGCCACCATGTCAGCGCGCTGGCTGCCAAAGCGGCAGCACCGGTGGGGTTGGTGATGACCGTAATCGGCCTGCTGACAGGCGCCATCTGGGGCCAGCCGATGTGGGGCACATGGTGGGCATGGGACCCGCGCCTGACCTCGTTCCTGATCCTGTTTCTGTTTTATCTCGGCTACATCGCCCTTTGGGAAGCGGTTGAGGACCCCGACACCGCTGCCGATCTAACCTCGGTACTTTGCCTTGTCGGCTCGGTCTTTGCGCTGCTGTCACGCTACGCGGTGCTGTTCTGGAGCCAGGGCCTGCATCAGGGGGCCTCCCTGAGTCTTGATAAGGAAGAGAACATTTCAAACGTGTTCTGGTTGCCGCTGGTGGTGTCTATCGGCGGGTTCACCTTGCTGTTTCTGGCACTGGTCCTTTACCGCACCGGAACCGAAATTGCCTTGCGCCGTACCCGCGCGCTTGGCGTAAGACTGGACAGACACACATGATACCCGATCTTGGAAAATATGCCGAAGCGGTGCTGGGCGCCTATGGCCTTTCGCTGTTGCTGCTTGCTGCGCTGCTGATACTGACCCTGCGGCGCGGCAAGAAAGCCCGCGCTGCCCTGCGCCGGATCGAAGAGGAGACTGCACGCCATGGCAAAGGTTAGCCCGTTGATGATGGCCCCGCCGCTGATTTTTGCGGCGTTCGTGGGTTTGGCGTTTGTTGGCATGTACCGCGATGATCCCGAAGGGCTGCCCTCGCAATTGATGGGGCAGGCGGCACCCGGTGTGCCGGAACGTGCGCTGAGCGGTTTTCCCAAAGCAACAGATGCGATGCTGGCGACGGGTGAAGTGACGCTGGTGAATTTCTGGGCCAGCTGGTGCCCGCCGTGTCGCGCAGAACACCCCAAGCTGATGGAGATGAGCGCCCAAGGCATGAACATCGTCGGGATCAATTTCAAAGATACCGAGCGCGCGGCCACAACTTATCTGGTGAACGACGACAACCCGTTTGCAGGTGTCGGGTTTGACCCGCAGGGGCGCACGGCAATTGATTGGGGGGTAACCGCACCGCCCGAAACATTTATTTTGGACGGTGACGGCACAGTTCTGTTCCGCTTTGCCGGACCACTGGTTGGCAGCGATTATGAACAGCGGTTTGTGCCCGCGCTGGAAGAAGCGCAGGCACAGCTGGCTAGATAAACGTAAGCCCGAGGCCGATGATCACACCGGAAATCACAAGGTGGATCACACAGAACCCCATGATATCCTTGGCGCGCAGACCCGCGATGCCAAGGATCGGCAACGCCCAGAACGGCTGCACCATATTTGTCCATGCATCACCCCACGCCACAGCCATAGAGGCCCGCGCAAAATCAACGCCCAACGCTTCGGCGGCGGGCAGGATGATAGGCGCCTGAACCGCCCACTGGCCCCCGCCCGAGGGTACGAAAAAGTTCACGATACCGGCAGAGAGGAAGGTAAACAGCGGCAGCGTTATTTCACTGGCAAGATTGACCAGACCGGTCGAAATCGTGGCCGCAAGGCCGGTCTGAACCATAATTGCCATGATGCCTGCATAAAACGGGAACTGGATCACAATACCCGCACCGCCCTTGACCGCTTCGTTCAGCGCGCCCAGCAAGTTGCGCGGTGTGCCATGCAACAGAATTGCCAGCGTCAAAAAGGCAAAGTTAATCACGTTCAGCGACAGGCCGCTGCCCTTCATGAAGTGCTGGAGCAGCCAGGCCACACCAGCCACACCGATCAGCATGGACAGATAGGGCGTTGTCTCCAAATAATCCGCTGGTGTGCGATTTTCGGTCACTTCGGGCACATCGTCTTTCAGCAGGGCCGGATCGATGTAAACGCTGTCTTGGTCACGTGGCATCATGCCTCTGTTGACCAGCGGGATGGCTATAAACAGCGCCACGAGAATCGCGATGTTGAAAAGTGAGAAAATCGTAGCCGAGGTCGGAATGACACCGATGATGTCGGCAAACGGGTGCCCCTCTGTCGCGATGGACAGCGGCACAGACCCCGCCAGGCCACCATGCCAAACGATAAAGCCCGAATAGGCCGATGCCACCAGCAGGCGATAATCAACGCGCACCAGACGGGCCAGCTCTTTGGCGAACAAAGCACCCACAACAAGACCGAAACCCCAGTTGATCCAGCTGGCGGCAAGCGAGACAAAGCTGACCAGCAGAATTGCCGCACCAGGCGAAGAGGCCATTCCCGCAAGTGCCTGCAACCCGCGCTTCACCAACGGGGTGGAGGCCATCATATAGCCGGTAACAAGCACCAGCAGCATCTGCATCGAAAACGAAAGCAATCCCCAAAAACCATCACCCCAGTAGGTGATCACATCCATTGGTTTGCTGCCCTGTATCGCAACCGCAGCAATTGCGGCAATCAGCGTAAGGGCTGCAACAAAAACAAAGGGGTCGGGTAAATACCGGTCTACAATCCGCACCATCGGTCGGGAAACAGCGTTTAGCATGAATTTGGCTCCTTTTGCTTGCAGGTCCGTATTGAAAACGGTGTCGGACCCTCAACTGTCTATGGGACAGTTCCCGTATCAGTGGAAGTGCAGCGCAACCTTGCGCGATCACATGCTTACCTAAGGTAACATAAATGACATAGACACAAAAAAGCCCCCGCCGCCAATGCGGTAGGGGCCTTTGTTTTTCCGGAGTTAGCGGCGCGTTATTCGGCCGCGACGCCTCTGTTTGCCAGATCACGCAGCACGTAGTGCAACACACCACCGTGTTCGATGTACTCAATCTCGATCGCGGTATCGATGCGGCATTTCAGAGTGATTTCTTTCACCGTCCCATCGGCCATAGTGATCGTGCAGGGCACTTCCTGAAGTGGCTTGATAGTATCAAGACCGGAAATGCTGACGGTTTCGTCACCGGTCAGGCCCAGCGTTTTGCGCGTGTCGCCATTGGTGAATTCAAACGGAATAACACCCATCCCCACGAGGTTGGAGCGGTGGATACGTTCGAAGTTTTCCGCAATCACGGCACGCACACCCAGCAGGGCTGTACCTTTGGCCGCCCAGTCACGGGACGAACCTGCGCCGTATTGCTCACCACCGAAGATCACCAGCGGCGTGCCGGCTTCCTGATGTGCCATGGCAGCATCGAAGATGGAGGTCTGCTCGCCGTCGGGGCCTTTGGTATAACCGCCCTCAACACCGTCCAGCATCTCGTTCTTGATGCGGATGTTGGCGAATGTGCCGCGCATCATAACTTCGTGGTTACCACGGCGCGATCCGTAGGAGTTGAACTCGCGCACCGGCACCTGACGTTCGATCAGATACTGACCGGCAGGGGTGTCCTGCTTGAACGATCCCGCAGGGCTGATGTGGTCGGTTGTGATCATGTCGCCCAGAACCGCCAGCACTTTTGCGCCTTCGATGTTGGTGATCTTGCCGGGGTCCTTGCTCATCCCCTGGAAGTAGGGCGGGTTCTGCACATAGGTCGATTGTGGCGGCCAGTCATATGTCTTGGCGTCTGTCGTTTCAACGCCCTGCCACTTTTCATCACCTTTGAAGACATCCGCATATTTCGACTGGAACGCTTCGCGGGTGACGGTCTGCTCGACCAGTTCCGCAATTTCCTGTGTGGAAGGCCAGATATCTTTCAGATAGACGTCGTTGCCGTTCTGGTCCTGACCCAGCGGGCTGCCGGCCAGATCGTGGTTCATGTCACCTACCAGCGCATAGGCTACAACCAGCGGTGGCGATGCTAGATAGTTGGCGCGAACGTCGGGCGAAATACGACCTTCAAAGTTGCGGTTGCCCGACAGAACAGACGTACCGATCAGATCGTAATCGTTGATTGCCTTGCTGATCGCAGGGTCCAGCGGGCCGGAGTTACCGATACAGGTGGTGCAACCGTAGCCGACAAGGTTGAAACCGATGGCGTCAAGATCCTCTTGCAGATTGGCTGCTTCAAGATAGGCGGAAACCACCTGCGATCCGGGGGCAAGCGATGTTTTCACCCAAGGCTTGCGGGTCAGACCCAGTGCACGCGCTTTGCGCGCCACAAGGCCCGCGCCGATCATCACGTAAGGGTTGGACGTGTTGGTGCAGGAGGTGATCGAGGCGATCACGATCGAGCCGTCGTGCAACTGGTAATTTTCCTCGCCTTCAACGGTCGCAACATATCCGCGCTGATGGTGACCGGTATCGCCCGGAATTTCACGCTCGGGGGCGGGCATTCCGCCCTCGGCTTCCCAGCGGCCCTTTTGTTTCTCGTTGGCTTTGTAGCCTTTACGCTCGCCTTGGACGTAATCTGCAAAGGCTGTGTGCGCTTCGGTCAGCGCGATATAGTCCTGCGGACGTTTCGGGCCGGAAATTGCAGACACGATTGTGCCCATATCCAGCGACAGCGTGTCGGTGTAGATCGGGGCGTAATCATCGCCGCGCCACATGCCGTTTTCCTTGGCATAGGCTTCGACCAGCGCGATGCGGTCTTCGTCCCGGCCTGTTGTGCGCATGTAACGCAGCGTTTCACCGTCGATCGGGAAGAAGCCGCAGGTTGCGCCGTATTCGGGCGCCATGTTGGCGATGGTTGCACGGTCTGCCAGCGGCAGGTTGTCCAGACCCTTGCCGTAAAATTCGACAAACTTCCCGACCACGCCTTTTTCGCGCAGCATTTCGACCACTTTCAACACCAGATCGGTGCCGGTTGTGCCTTCCATCATCTGGCCTGTCAGTTCAAACCCGACAACTTCGGGGATCAGCATGGAAATCGGCTGGCCCAGCATTGCCGCTTCGGCCTCGATCCCGCCGACACCCCAGCCCAGAACGGCCATACCGTTCACCATGGTGGTGTGGCTGTCTGTGCCGACCAGCGTGTCGGGATAGGCAACTTCTTCACCGTTCTGGTCTTTGTCCGTCCAGACGGTCTGTGCCAGATATTCAAGGTTTACCTGATGGCAGATACCGGTCCCGGGGGGAACAACGCGGAAGTTGTTAAATGCCTTCTGGCCCCACTTCAGGAATGTGTACCGCTCCATGTTGCGCTCGTACTCGCGGTCGACGTTCATCTGGAACGCGCGCGGGTTGCCGAATTCGTCGATCATAACCGAGTGGTCGATGACCAGATCGACAGGGTTCAGCGGGTTGATCTGCTCTGCATCCCCACCCAGCGCAACAAGACCGTCACGCATGGCGGCAAGATCGACCACCGCTGGAACACCGGTAAAGTCCTGCATCAGAACGCGGGCAGGGCGGTAGGCGATTTCACGCGGGTTCTTGCCGCCCTTGGAACCCCATTCGGCAAATGCCTTGATGTCGTCCACTGTGACGGTTTTCCCATCTTCGAACCGCAGCATATTTTCCAGAACCACCTTCAGCGCGGCAGGCAGGTTTGAAAAATCCCCCAAGCCTGCTTCCTGCGCGGCGGGGATGGAGTAATACGCGATGGATTGATCACCCGCCTTGATCGTCTTGCGGGTCTTGGTGGTGTCCTGACCTACGATGATTGTCATATGTGGCTCCGTTCATGGGGTTGGCTACAAAATATGGGTTGTGCCCTGAATGGCCTATATCGGCGGTGTTTTCAACCTCAATCAGCGGAATTGTATACCGTTGTACACAAGAATTTCCATAATTCCGCCACAGGTCATCTCTACACGTATGACTCTCGAAACCTTGATTGGTTATTTCAGAATTGGACCGCTAGTTAGACGGGGTAAGCAGCCTCGATAGGAATCACATGTCCCGCGCCTCAACTATTCTGACAGTGGCCGCATTGGGCTTTGGCCTGTGTGCGGCACCCCCCGCCGCGGCCGAGCAGGTGCCTGTGGTGGTCGAGCTTTATACCTCGCAGGGATGTTCAAGCTGCCCCCCTGCAGACGCGATTTTTTCCAAGTTGTCGGAGCGCGATGACGTAATCGCGATTGCGCTGCATGTGGATTATTGGGACTATATCGGCTGGAAGGACGAGTTCGGCCATCCGGCTTATGCAGAGCGTCAGCGCAAGTATGCCAGCAAAGGCGGGCGCCGCTCGGTCTATACGCCGGAAATGGTGATCAACGGGCAAACAGATATCGTGGGATCAGACGCCATGGAGCTTTTCAAGGCGATCGCGCATTACAAGGAAACACCGCCGCCCATGTCGCTGGATATCACGCGCGAGGGGGGCAATCTGCACATGCAGGGCAGTGTCCCCGCAGGGGGCGCTGTGCCGATGGAAATCCATGTGTTGCGTGTGAAGCCCAGCCACACCAGCAAAATCACCCGCGGCGAAAACAGCGGCAAAACCATACAGTATTCAAACATCGCCCACGACTGGCGCGTTGCCGGATCATGGAACGGGCAGGCCCCGCTAGATCTGTCGTTTGAGGTGACGGGGGATGATCCGGTCGTTGTACTGGTGCAGGAAACAGGGGCAGGCCCGATTGTTGCAGCGGCGCGCGTGGATTAATCTTCCGGCCGCCAGCGGCGGTGCACCCAGAACCATTGGGTAGGGTCGGCCCGTACCCGCGCGGCCAGACTGTCGGTAATGGCTTGGGTCATTGTCATGGCATCTGTGGCAGGAACGGGTGCTTCCAGCACGGTTTCAAATGTCAAACCGTCCGGCTGACGGATGCCATAAAACGGAATAAGCGCGGCGTCATAGCGCAGTGCAAGTTCCGCCGCCGATAGTGCGGTGTTTGCTGGCTGGCCCAGAAAATCAAACGCAGGGGCGTCGAAAACATGCTGGTCAAACAGCAGCACTAACTGCCCCCCGCTTTTGAGATGGCGGACAAAGCCAGCGGTGCCGCGCCTGCCTTGAGGGAAGACCGGGCCGCCAAATGCCTCCATCGTCTTGACGTAGTGGGCGTTGAAGTAGGGGTTTTTCATATCGCGGTACAAACCGCCGATATCCAGCCCCCGCGCCACCAGTGCTGCGCGTGTCGCTTCGTAGTTTCCATAATGACCGGTTACCAGTATAACCGGTTTGCCGGCTGCAACCGCTTTGTCCAGCGCATCGACACCTTCGCCTGTAACCTCGTTTTGCGCCATACGTTGGGGGAAATCACGGGCCGAATAGTTTTCGATAAAACTGCGGCCCACATTGTTGAGGCATTTCGTTGCAATCTCCGCCCGCCGTTCGGGCGGCATTTCAGGCCAGATCAGCGCCAGATTGTCGAGCGCGCGGCGGCGATACCCTGCCAGCGGTCCGATTACTTTCTCTACGGCAGCCCCCATCAGGCGCACCCGCGTGGCATAGGGAAGCATCAGCGCAACCCGGATCAATCCGACAATCGCAAGATTGCTCAGGTAATGGCCGATCTTGCGGGGCAGGCCGGATTTTTGTGGGTCATTCAAAGAAGTCATAAGCGCCTGATGCAATTTGCGTAGTGGCACACTTAAACCCCGTTCCGGTCTCCAACAAGGGCGGTCTTAGGTGTTATCCTCCTCCTCTTCTTCCTCTTCGATCAGAACCAGATCACCACGGTTTTCCATATCGCGGATTGCAGCAACCACGGCCGACATAGCCTCATCTGCTGCTGCGGGTTTGATCTTGCCTGCTTCTGCCATCTCCTCGCGCAGTTGGTCGGCCATGCGGCCGGACATGTTTTCAAGGATAAAATCCCGCTGCATCGCGAAACCGGCGGCCTCTGCGCCTGCGATTGCGGTCAGCAGGGTTGCCGCATCCACTTCGCGCAGTACGCGGGGAACATCGCGCGGTGAAATACGTTCGGGGATATTGCCAAAGGTAAAGATCGCTTTGCGCACGGCACTGGCAAGCACCTGATCACTTTCGTCAAGGCCGCTTAGCACATCGTCGCGCGTGGGGGTGGAGGAGGAATTGAGGATCGCGCCCAGCCTTTCAACAGCGCCAGACATGAACGCAGGCACTTTCTGCTCGTCCAGTTGGGCCGCAAGCGACAGGCCGATACGATCAACAGCGTCAGGGGTGACATCACTGGTGAGCGAGATCGCGTAGGTGATCCGCCGCGCATCCGGGCCTGACAAGCGGCCCAGCAAGCCGGCTGCAACAGGCACATCAAGTTTCGAAAGTAAAACAGCGGCAACTTCGGTGCTTTCGGCTTTCAGAATTTTCACCAGATCATCGGCGGGCAGCGCGCGCAGCCGCTTCCAAGGGTCACCCGCCGCGCGCACGCCCGCTTCCTTGCGCAGTCGTGCAGCCGTCTCGCGCCCGATCCGCCCCTCAAGCGCGTCAAGTGCCCCTGCAATTCCGCCCGGAAACGACAGGCCAATTGATTCCAGCGCTTCGGTGAACTCTTCGACAACGGCGGCAAGCGTGACACGGTCCACCACCCGCATTGCGCCCATCTGCTGTGTCAACTGGGCCTGCAACTCGGGCGGCAGATCTTCCAGCGCGATGTCCGCCCCCTCGTTGATCAGCAGGCGCACAACGATGGCTGCTTTTGCGCGCTTGCTCAGGTTGGGTTGCGGAACAATGCGCGGCATGGACGCCGCAGAACCGGAAGCGGGGAGGGTGGATACTACATTCATCAGCGCCGATCTTTCACAAAATGGAATGATCAACCTATCGCGCGAAATGATGAAAAAATGCTAAAGCGCCTTTGACAAACGGGGCTGCCAGATAATCCGCATCTCTGCTTACCAGTTAAACGTCTGCCCCGTTGCAATTGCTGTACGCAAGGAAGCTTCGGCCCAAGTGCCGGTACCGCCATGGGACCGGATTGCGCGCAACTGTTTCAGCGCCGCCGAAATATCGCCATCTTCTACCAGCCCCTGACCCATGTAGGATCGTGCAAGTATATTAGCCGGATTTTGCGCCAGCGCGCGGCTGTAATAGAGGTTTGCTGCCGCTACATTGCCCGTTTTCCGATGGGTGAATCCCAAATAGGTCAGCGTGCGATCATCGTTCGCGGGCATCTGGGCAAGCAATGTTTGGGCATCCTCGTAACGCTCGACATAGGCCAGCGCACGTACCTGCTGGTATAGGGAATCTGTATCCAGGCTGTGCCCGTTGGAACTGACACAAGATTTGGTCTTTTTATCGTAAACAAAGCCGCTTTCACATTTCGGCTTTTTGGGCGGCGCTGTTTCGTCACTTGCGGCGAAGGCCGATAGGGGAAGGAAAATTGACAGGGCGGCCGCAAGAAAAATACGCATCACAAATGCTCCGATAAGATAATGTATCCAATGCACTCAATTTAGCGCGTGATGACGCGTGGTAAAGAAAATAGCGCCGCACGGGCCATCACGATTATTTTTTGACTGTCGCGGTTGTCAGGCTGAGACGGCAATACAGCTGTGGCTTGCCGAATCGTAAACAGTGCCTTCGGCGCAAGACATCGCTTGTTTGCCGTAGCTGCATCCGGCAGCAAAGCTAATGCTCGGCAGCAGGATCAACGCAATTGTAGAAAGTGCAATCTTCATTTTCATGTCTATCACTCCTTTTGATACATTACGCATGGTAAAGCAAATCGGCGCGATTTCAAAAGAAATCGCGCCGTACGTAATCTCGCCGCGTTTGGTGTTGAGCTATTGAGAATTGGCCAGAGCGCTTTGATCAGTCGCCGAACACCCGCTTGAAGATCGTGTCAACATGCTTGGTGTGATAACCCATATCGAATTTTTCCTCGATCTCGTCAGCACTTAGCGCGGCGCGCACTTCATCATCCGCCAACAGTTCGGTTTTGAAATCCTTACCATGTTCCCAGACTTTCATCGCGTTGCGTTGCACCAGCTTGTAGCTGTCTTCGCGGCTGACGCCTGCTTGGGTCAGCGCCAGCAATACACGCTGTGACATGACAAGGCCGCTGAATTTGTTCATATTGGCCAGCATGTTGTCAGGGTAAATCAGCATATTGTCGATAACGCCGGTCAGGCGGTGCAGCGCGAAATCGAGGGTGATGGTGGTATCCGGCCCGATCGCCCGCTCAACCGAGGAGTGCGAAATGTCGCGCTCGTGCCAGAGGGTCACGTTTTCCATCGCGGGGATCACCGCCATGCGGATGATGCGTGCAAGACCCGTCAGGTTTTCCGTCAGCACGGGGTTTTTCTTGTGCGGCATCGCCGACGAACCCTTCTGCCCGGCCGAGAAAAACTCCGCTCCTTCCAGCACTTCGGTGCGTTGCATGTGGCGCACTTCGGTTGCTACATTTTCAATGGAACTGGCGATAACACCCAGCGTGGCAAAGAACGCGGCGTGACGGTCACGCGGGATCACCTGGGTGCTGATCGGTTCGGGCGTGAGGCCCAGCTTTTCGCACACGTGTTCTTCTACAGCAGGGTCGATATTGGCAAACGTCCCTACCGCGCCTGAAATCGCACCGGTGGCGATTTCTGCACGCGCTGTTTTCAGACGGGTCAGGTTGCGGTCCATTTCGGCGTAAAAGCGCGCGAATGTCAGGCCCATGGTGGTGGGTTCGGCGTGGATGCCATGGCTGCGCCCCACGCGCAGGGTGTCTTTATGCTCAAGCGCGCGGCGCTTAAGGGCAGCAAGTAGCAGCTCCATATCCGCGATCAGAATGTCGGCGGCGCGGGTCAGCTGCACGTTGAAACACGTATCTAACACATCCGATGATGTCATGCCTTGATGCACAAACCGCGCTTCGTCACTGCCCACATGTTCGGCCAGATGGGTCAGGAACGCGATGACGTCATGTTTGGTCACCGCTTCGATTTCGTCAATGCGCGCCACATCGAACTCGACGTCTTTCGCCTTCCACACGGCTTCGGCGTTTTCGCGCGGGATCACCCCGATGTCGGCCATTGCGTCACAGGCATGCGCCTCGATCTCGTACCAGATGCGGAATTTCGTGGCAGGTGACCAGATGGAGACCATTTCAGGGCGGGAGTAGCGGGGGATCATTGCAATACCTTTTTGTGACTATGCAGGAAACGTCTGTTCAAGGGACACGGGCGCAATAGACCGTGGCGCGCCGAAGAACAAGGCGCACACAATGTTTGTGCGCCTTTTGCGGCAGGCCCGCGGCCGCCCTTGAATGCAGCCGCGCCATCACTCCGCCAGCGTTGTCTCGACCTTGGAGGTCCGTTCAAGCGTGCGGTGGACAGGGCATCGATCTGCGATTTCCAGCAGTCGCGCGCGTTGCTCGGCGGTCAGTTCGGCACCGGCGATGGTGATAATCCGCTTAAAGCTGTCGATTTTTTCCTTTGCCCCTGTTGCCGCGTCTTGGGCATGCACCTTGTCGTGGCTCACATCTACCTGCACATGCTCCAGCGGCCATTCCTTGCGCCGGGCATACATGCGGATTGTCATGGATGTACAAGCACCAAGGCTGGCGGACAAAAACCCGTAGGGCGACATGCCCATGTTTGTCCCGCCATAGGCCAGCGGTTCATCCGCCAGCAGGTGGATATGGCTGCCTGATGTGATGTCTTGCAAATATCCGCTGCGGTCGGCTTCTGACACACGCACTATGCCTTCGGGCGCGCCCGCAGGGGGGGCGGGGAGGGGGCGTTTGATATAGCGCGAAGCCCATGCTGCGATTATCTCGGCCGCATATTCCGCATCTTCGGCGCGGCTGATCAAGTGGTTAGCACTATCGAGCGATACGAAACTTTTCGGATGTTTCTTGGCAATAAAAATCTGCGTGGCGCTGTCGATGCTTACCGTGTCGTCAAGCGGGGCATGCATTACAAGAAGGGCAGCTTTCAGCGACCCGAGCACCTGCGTCAGTTCTACGCTTCCGGTATCCTCGATAAAAGACTTCCCGATGGAAAAGGGCCGGCCGCCTAACGTCACTTCGGCAGAGCCCTTTTCTTCAATTTCCGGCAAAGCATCTGAAAAGTGGTGCGTCACATGGGACGGATCAAAGGGGGCGGCGATGGTTACAACGGCTTTTATCCCGTCGAGCATTCCCGCGGCTTTGATCACAGCAGCACCGCCCAGCGAATGGCCGATTAACATACTGGGGGGCATACCCTCTTTCGTTGCCCAAGATGCAGCAGCCACCAGATCATCAACGTTGCTGGTAAACGAAGTGTTCGAAAACTCGCCTTCAGAATGGCCCAAGCCTGTGAAATCAAACCGCAGCACGGCAATGCCCATAGCGGCCAGACGCGCAGCGATACGACGCGCGGCGGGAATATCCTTACCACAGGTAAAGCAGTGGGCAAATATCGCCGTCGCAAGATGCGGACCTGATGGCAGGTCAAGACGCGCGGCAAGTTGCGATCCGTCGTGACCGGGGAAAGTAATACGCTTGGCAGCCATGAAATTCTCCTATGATAGAGTATGGCACCAAGTTGGCGTATGACGGCATCAGGTACAAGACCGTGACACCGGCTTCACACCGACGTGACACAGTGTTTGCGCCGGATGCGCGCGCAGCGTAACTGTTTCGCGAAGCCCGATGAAAGAACAGCAATAGCGGAGTGCGCGCAATGGCCCCCAACGATCTCGATAAACTTCACCCTGCGACCATCGCAGCACAGGCAGCGGGTATGCTGGATGATGCCACAGGCGGTGTTGTGCCACCGATCCACCCCGCCACAACATTTGTGCGCGACGAATCCTATGTGCCCGCCGTCGATGGCAATATCTATGCCCGTTCCCATGCGCCCAATGGCCGGATGGTTGAAAAGGTGCTTGCCCAACTGGAAGGCGCAGCCGAAGCGATGGTGTTCCCCTCCGGCATGGCGGCAGTGGCGGCTGTGTTTCGGGCGCTTCCCGCAGGGGCGTGCGTGCTGGTGCAAAGCCAGATCTATTGGGGCACTACCGCGTGGATACGTGATTTCTGCACCCGCCGCGGGATCACTCTTGTGGAGGTTGAGGCAGCAGATACAGAAGCATTCACCGCGGCTTGCGCGGCGCATAAACCTGCTCTTGCGTGGGTTGAAACGCCGTCAAACCCGTGGTTGCGCATCGTTGACATCAGCGCATGTGCGGATGCTGTGCATCGCGCGGGAGGGCTGCTGGTTGCGGATATGACCACCTCTACCCCCGTTCTGACGCGTGCGTTGTCATTTGGTGCGGATATTGCCATGCATTCCGCCACCAAGGGGTTGAACGGCCATTCCGATGTGCTCGCCGGTGCGCTGTCATCCGCGAATGCTGACTCAGCGTTTTGGCAGGCAATTCGCACAGACCGCGACACTGCCGGCGCGGTTCTGGGCCCGTTCGAGGCATGGTTGCTGTTACGCGGTATGCGCACCCTGCCGCTTCGGGTGGAGCGGATGTCGACAAATGCCCAAAAACTGGCCGAATACCTCCGCGATCATCCCCGCGTAGATACCGTCCTCTATCCGGGGTTGCCGGATCACACGGGACACGCCCTTGCCTGTGCGCAGATGCAAGGCGGGTTCGGGCCGCTGCTTTCTTTTGTGGTGAAAGGTGGAGCCGAGGCCGCGCTGGACGCGGTTGCGCGGTTGCAACTGTTTCACCGTGCGACATCACTTGGCGGGGTGGAAAGCCTTGTCGAGCATCGCCACACAATCGAGCAGCATACAGGCATTCCCGAAGGTCTGTTGCGTCTTTCTGTCGGGATAGAGAACGCTGATGATCTGATAGATGATCTCGGTCAGGCCCTAGGCCAGTAAAAGGCACGATAACACGCCGACGAACCGGACGTGTATCTCCTCCGAATGCATCCTGGGGCGCGTGTGATCACGCAGCCCTGATGCGATTGCGGACAGATCTGCCAAATTTTCGACGATCATTGTCTTATCAATTACATAGATTTGACCAATTTTGGTGCGAGCATGACTAAAGTTCATTCGCGGCACTGCTTTTTGGGGATCTTGGAAAATGCCAACGACGTTTAACGTTATTAGCCTTGGCAATCAGGTAAACATCGATCCGACTGAAGGTAATAATACCGCCGAGAATGCCAGTGCCTTGACCGGCCTGACGTTTGGCACACTTTTCGATCCCCTTTGGGAAAGTGTCCGGTCGTTCTCACCTGGGACCGGCGGATATTCCGGCGGCACCAGCACTGCCTATGATCAGAACAATTCAGTCTCGAGCGAAAGGTTTCGCATTGATGGAGGGCCGAATCAGACTTTTGACAGCTCTGCGATATATAATGCAACCATCACCTATACAGACGGCAGTACCGCCAACATTTCCGCAGTCGTTTTCCAGGATACGGCAGGAAATACATATCTCGCGCCGGAGTTTTCAGCGAATAGTGACCAGACTGCGCTAGAAGCGGGCGCAATCCGGACACTGACGTTGAACAGTTTGGCCGGTAATGTGTATTCGGGCATGTCCGGCTCCCGTCAGACAAGCAATTTTGCAGTCTGTTTCGCGCAAGGAACGCTGATCCGTACTCCTGAAGGTGACGTCGCTGTAGAAAAGCTTTCTGCGGGCGATCTGGTTGAAACTGTCGACAATGGCCCACAGGCAATACGCTGGATCGGTGGGCGTACTTCGCTTGCGGTAGCCTCATACGCGCCTATTTCATTTGAAAAGGGATCGCTGGGTAACGGCATGCCCCGTCAGCGGCTTTTGGTATCGCGTCAGCATAGGATGTTGGTGAACTCTGCAGTTTCTCGCCGGATGTTTGGTGAAAGTGAAACATTAATCGCCGCGAACAAGCTGGTTGGCTTGGCTGGCGTTGAAACAGTAACCGACTTTGGATTTGTGACGTATTGGCATTTTATGTGCGACAAGCACGAAATTGTTTTCGCAAATGACGCACCTGCGGAAACTCTGTATTTGGGGGCGCAGGCACGCCGAAGTCTAAGTGATGTGGCTCTGAACGAGATTATCGGATTATACCCCGAGCTGCTTTGCGCTAACCACGAGATGCAAAGTGCGCGCGCCCTTCCATCCAGCAAACGCCAACGAAATTTTACACGACGGTTGATAGAAAATAACAAAAAGCCGATTGAAATTGGCTGTTAACCGGAAAATTTATGGCAACGATGGAATTGAAGTCAGAACGCGGAGCAAGTCCGGAGTTCTGGTGCAAACGTTAGCCGCGAAAATATAACAGACGATATTTGAAGGCGTTCTTGCAGATTTAAAACGCCCAGCAACAACACATGCGAAAATGGTCTTTGCGAATACGCAAAAATTACTCTGCTAATCCGATATACGAGGCTGACACTAGGCTCCCATTAGCGCCGGATCAAACGGGAATTTTGTCAGGTTTTCGAACCCGTCTTCGGTGATCAATACCTGATCTTCCAGCTTTATCGAAAAATCACCACCTTCGGGGCTGACCAGTGCCTCGACGCACAGCACCATGCCTTCTTGCAGCGGATAGTCATATGCCCCCTCAACCGCGTGATCGGGGTAGGCAACAAGGGGCCATTCATCACACAGACCGACACCATGCATCAGACAGCCGTATTTCTGCGCCTGAAACTGTGCATCCAGCACATGGGTGTTGGCGGAGAGTTCGGGGATCATCACACCGGGTTTCAGCATCTGCATGTTCTGCCTGATATGGTCGACCGCGTGCTGCATGGCATAAATCATATCGGGGCGGGGCGGCTGATCACCAATCCACCAACTGCGCGAAATATCGACACAAATGCCGTAGCTGCCGACCAAGTCGGTATCAAAGCTGATGATTTCGTTGTTTTGCGTGATGCGCGGGCCGCATTCCTGAAACCAAGGGTTTGTGCGCGGACCGGAGGTGAGCAGCCGTGTCTCGATCCATTCGCCACCACGGCGGATATTTTCGGCGTGCATCACTGCCCAGATATCATCTTCGCTGGTCTGCCCGAGTGGCACATTTGCGCGGGCAAATTCCTCCATCAGCCGGACAGAGGTTTCGCAGGCATGGCTGGCGCAGCGCATTGCCAAAATTTCATCGGGACCTTTGATGCTGCGCGATTTCTCGGTGACCTCCTCACCATCCATCACCTCAAATCCGGCACGTTCCAGCGCGCGCAGGCCGTGCAGCATCACCTTGTCCACGGCCAGCCGCATTTCGCCGCCACCATGCGCGATAATCAAATCCCTGATTTCACCCGCTAAATTATCCGCAGCCACCCCCACCTTGTCACCCCGGTCAAAATAGAACAGATCCGCGCCGGAGCGTTGTTCACGCACCAATGGATTGAATTCGCTCAGAAAAGGTGAGTTTTTATAGTCCCACATGACCATGTAGCCATCGGCGCACAGCAGCACCGCCCGAAACGGATTATGCGTGTTCCAAAGCTGCATATTGGTGCTGTCGGTTGCGTAACGGATATTGAGCGGATCAAACATCAGCAAACCGCCATAGCGGCGATCCACGATATGCTGCGTCAATCTCTCCCACCGGTAGCGGCGCATTTTGCCCAGATCGGGCAGCACCAGTCCTGCCGCCTCCCACTCGCGAAAGGCCAGTTGCGTTGGCCCGATTTCGACGCGATCCGCATCATTGGGCGAGCCGTCGGGCAGGGTTGCGCCACGTGCCGGATCAATCTTGCGGGTTTCGCGATAATGCTGGTTCATCCACTGGCTCCTGCGTACCCCGTCAGCGTGGTGAAAAATCGCAGTTCCGCTTTGCAAAATGCGACACGATCTGGTGTCGCATTTTGCCGCTAATCATCACCGGTGTCTGGCTGAGGGGGGACAAAGCGCGATAGCGCCCGACAGACGCCGCTGCCGGACGCACTGTGTCTATTCTGGCCGGATCACCATATGCGGTTGCCCGTCGGAAGTTTTTTGCGGCGATTCACCACGTGCATTTACGGTGGTGCTGATCTGCTGGCGCAGCGAGGTGAAGTGCGCGGATGTAACCACATCCACCGCATTATCGAAACGCACCGTCAGCGACCAAAACCCAGACGAGGCAAGGCGCGCGGCCTTGATAACGCCGTTAAACGGATGCCCCAGATAGCGCCCTGTTGCCCGCTGGCCGGGATACCATTGCGGCGTTGATGTAGCTGCTCTGGCCGCCAGAGTATTCCAGTCGCGCGCGCCCCACTGGTGGGCAACTGTTTCAAGTGCTGCCGCATGGGTCAGTTCCGTGCCATGGGTGCGCATTTGCGCGCGCAGGCGTTTTGCCTGTGCCTTAAGCACATCGCGGGAAGGTATTTGTGTCATGTCCATCACTCCAATTGCGTGTGTCAAAGGTGCCCGCGTTGCCTGAGGACCACGTATCGGTGTGGTTGAGGACTTGGAAATGTATTGACAGGACTTCACCGGAATGCGGACGGCAGGGGCCTGACCCTTGATCTGCAAATAGGATGAGGATGCCCGCAACGCAAGACCCCGACCGCATCGGGCCGGGGTCTGTGGTATTCCGGTTCCGGTCAGACCGGTTTAACTGTCGATCTTTGCGCCCATGATCGCAATGGCCTGCTGATACACCGTGGCCGCGTTCCATTGTTTGATCACGTTAAAGTTGGGCTGGCCTTGCTGGTATCCCTGTCCCGGCTTCCAGCCTTTCTTGCGCAGGAAATTGGCGGTCGAAGCCATAGCATCGGTGAGGTTGTACAGATCAACGCGACCATCGCCGTTGCCGTCCACCCCGTAGCGCAACGCGTTGCCCGGCAGGAACTGGGTGTGACCCAACTCACCGTGTTTCGCACCCTTGGTGTTGCTGGTGATCGACCCGCGGTCCACCAACATCAACGCGCCAATTGCGTGGGGTACAAAGAACGCCGAGCGGCGGCAATCATAGGCCAGAGTGGTGATCGCGGAGACCACTTTGGAACTGCCCATAAACCCGCCAAATCCGGTTTCCATGCCGTGAATTGCCAGTAAAACACCGGCAGGCACGCCGTATTGACGCTCTAGCGAGCTGTAGAACCCCGCGTTGCTTGCCTTGCGTTTGCGGCCCTGACTAACGATCGTATTTGCGCCCCGCACGCTCATGAATTTTTCAAGCGAATATTTGAAGGATTTCTGGTTCCGATCCGCCTGAATGGTCGCTGTGGCGTATTGGGCATTTGCCAAGGCTTCAAGACCGCGCTGCTTGACGCCCGCCTTCTGCGCTTCGGCGGCAAAGGCGTTTTTCCATGCGCCAAAACCGCCCGCGTTGTTACCGCATTGGGCGGCAATGGCAGGCGCGGCAAGACTGGCCGAAAGGGCTAATGAAATCGCAATGGTTTTTATCGAACGCATGGGTGTCTACCTCTGGTGATGTTTGCACGCAGGTTAAACGACCTTGGGGCGGTTGCAAGAGCATAGCATCTGATGAGCAAGCCCGCGCTAAAAGATGGCTGTGGATATGGCCATTAAAAAAGCAAAGGCGCCCCGTGTGACAGGGCGCCTCTTTGTTAACTACAACTGCCCGTGATCAGCAGCTGTAATACATGCCGAATTCTACAGGGTGGGGTGTCTGCTCGAATTTGTGAACCTCGTCCATTTTCAAGGTGATATAGCCCTGAACCTGATCACGCGTGAACACATCACCCGCCAGCAGGTAATCCATATCTTTTTCCAGCTCGTCCAACGCTTCGCGCAGGCTGCCGCAAACGGTGGGGATACCGGCCAGTTCTTCGGCTGGCAAATCATAGAGGTTCTTGTCCATGGCTTCGCCGGGATCGATCTTGTTCTTGATCCCGTCAAGGCCGGCCATCAACAGCGCTGCAAAGCACAGGTAGGGGTTGGCCGCCGGATCGGGGAAACGCGCCTCGACACGTTTGGCTTTCGGGCTTTCCGTCCATGGGATACGCACACAGCCCGAACGGTTGCGCGCGGAATAGGCGCGCAGAACGGGCGCTTCGAAACCGGGCACCAAACGTTTGTAGCTATTGGTAGTCGGGTTGGTAAACGCGTTGAGCGATTTCGCGTGGGACAGGATGCCGCCGATGAAATACAGCGCCTCTTGCGACAAATCGGCATACTTATCACCCGCAAACAACGGCTTGCCATCTTTCCAGATCGACATGTTTACGTGCATCCCCGAGCCGTTATCGCCGTAAATCGGCTTTGGCATAAAGGTGGCAGATTTACCGTAGGCATGGGCCACATTGTGAATGATATATTTAAACTTCTGCAACTCGTCCGCCTGCTCGGTGAGCGAGCCGAAGATCAGGCCCAGTTCATGCTGGCAGGAGCCGACTTCGTGGTGATGCTTGTCCACTTTCATGCCCAACCGCTTCATTGTCGAGAGCATTTCGCCGCGCAGGTCTTGGGCCTCGTCAATGGGGTTCACAGGGAAGTACCCGCCTTTAAGGCCGGGACGGTGGCCCATATTGCCCATCTCGTAGTCCGTGTCGGTGTTCCAGGATCCGTCCGATGCATCGACTTCGTAAGACACCTTGTTGATCGTATTGGAAAACTTGACGTTGTCGAACAGAAAGAACTCGGCTTCAGGTCCGAAATACGCAGCATCACCGATGCCGGAGGATTTCAGATATGCTTCGGCTTTTTGCGCTGTCCCGCGCGGGTCCCGCTCATAAGGCTCGTTTGTGTCCGGTTCTACGATCGAGCAGTGAATGCAGATCGTTTTTTCGGCGTAGAAGGGATCGATATAGGCGGTGGATACATCGGGCATCAGCTTCATGTCCGACGATTCAATGGACTTCCAACCGGCAATCGACGATCCGTCAAACATAAACCCTTCTTCAAGGAAATCCTCGTCTACCAGATCGTTGACAAGGGTTACGTGCTGCACGGTGCCGCGTGTGTCTGTAAAACGGATATCGACGTAATCGATTTCTTCGTCCTTGATCCGTTTCAACAGGTCTGCATTGCTGCTCATGATGATGTCCTTTTATATTTCGTATGGTTTTAAAGAGCGTCTGAACCGGCCTCACCGGTGCGGATGCGAATGGTTTGTTCTACAGGGCTAACGAAAATCTTGCCGTCACCGATTTTTCCGGTCTTTGCCGCATTTACAATAGCTTCTATGGCCGCATCGACCTGATCATCGTCAAGTACGATTTCGACTTTCACTTTCGGTAGGAAATCAACAACATACTCAGCACCGCGGTACAGTTCCGTATGGCCTTTCTGGCGACCGAAACCTTTGACCTCAATGACAGAGAGGCCCTGAACTCCGACATCCTGAAGCGCTTCCTTCACCTCGTCGAGCTTGAATGGTTTGATGATCGCTTCGATCTTTTTCACCGCCGTGACTCCCTGTGGTTCGTTTCATCGAACACATGTCATTGTGGCCAACAGGAAATCCAGTCAGATCGGGTTGCGGTTGATCGAGTGGCGACAATTAACCATCTAGTTGCATGATTTTTGTGCGCACTGATTAATTATTAGGCGAAATTGAAACGGTGTGCTCTTGCCGGCCGGTTAGGACGAACAGAAGGGGGCGATTGCCTGCCTCACAGCAAGAAAGGCCCCGAAAACATTCGGAGCCTTGGGTCTAGACAAGGGGAGGGGGGATCAGGCGGCGTGCAAAACCTGTCCGCGCGCGCGCGCGCCGTCAGCGGTGCTGACTTCAAGCCCGTCTGCATAGAGAATATGCGGCCCGTCACAGAATATCTGAACCAGTGTTTGCTCTTGCATACCCAAATCGCGAATGAATTCGCCATCAACCAGCGTACGTGCGGCCACCAAAGCGCGGTCAGCGCCGAACATGGCCTGCGCGCGCCAGTCGCGTATCAGGCACATCTGATCACCGGCGAGAACCGCATCACGCTCGGGGCGGGTATGACCTAGCGATCCGGCTGCAAGTGCAATAGTATGCACGGTGCGGGTTGTGCGCTGGATGTGTTCCACCTTCGCGATGCCGCTGTCACGTGTAATGATTTTATCACCGACGGTCAAAAATTCGACAGGCATTTCGCCTTCGAGTGTCAGTAACATGGTGCCTTGCAGCAGTCCCGTATCACGGGATGCGTAAGGCGCGTATTGGCCCGTTTGTGGATTTACACCACCAACGCGCCCGACCGTTTTCGGTTTCATGGGCGTCTCTCTTCTTGTCTAAACCTACCTCAGGTTATTCATTAGAATATGACAAAAAGAAGTTAATGTCTTGCCCTTTTTGAGGGAGGGCGCAGATAATTAACGGAAACTTTGATATTTTAACAAGCGCATCATCGCGTCTGATTGCTATCGCATTATTCAGGTCCGGTGTTCACAGTGAATTGCGGATAGCTGCGCAATCCCTGAAAACGGTACTCTCTCCGCATCAGACGATCCAGAAATCACCAGAAGGGTAAAGTTTGTTGATCTACGCGGAATAACCCTGAACCCTGCTCCTTTAGCGACATATTTTTGAGCAGCGCAGAAATGGGTGGCGGAACATCCATTGACTTCACTGTCGCCCCCAGTATGTAAGGCGACATGCGGGTGTGGCGGAATTGGTAGACGCACCAGATTTAGGTTCTGGCGCCTATGGCGTGGGGGTTCGAGTCCCTTCACCCGCACCACTCTTTCCCCTTGAAGTTAAACGATTAAGCGCCAAATAGGTCTATCTATTGCGCCGGTTTAATTCGATGCTTTGGAGGCTATACGCCGTTCGGGCGCTGGCAACTTCATTGCAGGTGGCGCATACCTGACGGCATTGATTCCCATGGACAGATTTATGATGAAGCAGGGCAAAACGGACGGGGCGCTGACGGTTATCGGGTGGCATGAATGTATCAGCCTTCCCGAACTCGGCCTAAAGGATTTCGCGGTAAAGGTGGATACCGGTGCCAAGACAACTGCCTTGCATGCGGATGACATCGAAACCTTTTTCAAGGGAGATATCGAATGGGTCCGCTTTCGCAGCCCCCGAATTGCGGGCACCCCCGCGCGCATCTGTGAGTTTGAGGTATTCACAAACCGTGACATCACAAACACCAGCGGCCAGCCCCAGACGCGCATAGTGATCCGCACGCCTATGATACTGGCAGGGCGGAAATGGAAGATCGACATTTCCCTGACCGACCGTGGCACGATGCGCTTTCCGCTCATTCTGGGGCGGCGCGCGCTGCGCCGTCACAATATCGCGGTTCACCCCGGTAAATCCTATCTGGTGAGCACAAAACCCAATCTTGAAGGATAAAAACCATGAAAATGGCAATGCTTGCGCGAAACCCTGATTTATACACCCACAAGCGCCTGAAAGAAGCGGCAGAGGCGCGGGGCCATAGGCTGGACATCATCAACACGTTGCGTTGCTACATGAACATCGCATCGCGCCGACCCGAAGTGTATTACAACGGCGAAAAGCTGGAGGGGTACGAGGCGATCATTCCGCGCATCGGCGCATCGGTTACTTTTTACGGTATGGCGGTGCTGCGCCAGTTCGAGATGCAAGGCGTCTATCCGCTGAACGAAAGCGTGGCGATCGGGCGGTCGCGCGACAAGCTGCGTTCGATGCAGCTGTTGGCGCGTGACGGTATCGGCTTGCCCGTAACAACATTTGCCCATGACCCCAAACAGACCGACGAGGTGCTGGAGCTTGCCGGAGGTGCGCCTGTGGTGATCAAGTTGTTAGAGGGCACCCAGGGGATCGGGGTGGTGCTGGCCGATACAAGGCGATCTGCCAAATCGGTTGTCGAAGCGTTTCGCGGTGCCGGTGTGAACATCCTGCTGCAGGAATTCATCAAAGAGGCAGGCGGCACCGACATCCGCGCGATTGTGGTCGGTGGCAAGGTAGTTGCGGCGATGAAGCGGACCGGGGCAGAGGGCGATTTCCGTTCGAACCTGCATCGTGGCGGGTCCGCCGAGGTGATCAAACTGTCACCCGAGGAACGCTCGACCGCTGTACGCTCTGCCAAGGCGATGGGGCTGAACGTGTGCGGTGTGGACATGCTGCGCGCCAATCACGGTCCTGTGGTGATGGAGGTAAACTCCTCTCCCGGACTTGAAGGTGTTGAAAAAGCAACCGGTCTGGATATCGCGGGCAAGATCATCGAATATATCGAAAAGAACGCAAAACCCAACGCGACCAAGACAAAAGGCAAAGGATGACCAAACGCCCCGATTTCGTGCTTGCGGGAACACCGGTTCCCGCTGGCAGCCGCAAAACGGTGAATATCCCCGTAAGCACCCTGTCTGATCACACGCCTGTCACCTTGTCTGCGCATGTGATCCACGGGCGCGGGGACGGGCCGGTGATGTTTGTCAGCGCCGGCATTCACGGTGACGAGGTGATCGGAGTCGAGATTGTGCGCAGGCTCCTGCGTGCCAAAAATCTGAAATCGCTCAAGGGCACGCTGATCATTGTGCCGATTGTGAACACTTTCGGTTTCCTGAACCATTCTCGTTATTTGCCGGACCGTCGCGATCTTAATCGCTGCTTTCCCGGCTCGTCCAACGGCTCGCTCGGCTCGCGGCTGGCGCATATCTTTCTCAACGATATCGTGTCGCTTTGTTCTCTCGGGATTGATCTGCACTCGGCTGCGGTTCACCGGATGAACCTGCCGCAAATCCGCGTATCGGCGAATAATACCGAAACCATGCGGCTGGCTCATGTGTTCGGTGCGCCCGTCATCCTGACCAGTGCCTTGCGCGATGGCAGTTTGCGCCAGGAAGCCAAGAAGATCGGTGTGGATGTGCTGCTGTACGAAGCGGGCGAAGGCATGCGTTTTGACGAAATGTCGGTGCGCGCCGGTCTGGCGGGCATTTTGCGGGTGATCAAGGAAAAGGGAATGCTCCCCTCTGCCGGAATTGCTGCGCCGCGCGCAAAATCGCTGGTGTGTTCAAACAGCAATTGGTTGCGTGCCCCTGTGGGCGGATTGTTGCGCCTGTTCAAGGCGGAAGGGGATGTCGTTGAAAAGGGGGATATTGTCGCTGCGATATCCGACCCCTTCGGAGATGCGGAAATAGAAGTCGTCACCCGCAACAGCGGCATCATTGTCGGGCGTGCCGTTATGCCGATTGTGCATGAAGGTGATGCGCTGTTTCACATCGCGGCGGTAAAATCATCCGGTGCTGCGGAAGCGGCGGTTGACGATCTGGCCAGCCAGTTGGAAGAGGCACCGCTGTTTGACGAAGACGAAATCATCTAGTCCTGTAGCTATGTGCCTGACGATGGGCCGTCCGCGCCACTACCTGAACGCGAACCTGCTCCGTTTCGTCAACAATACCAAAAAGAATGGCTAGTTTGCTTGAAAATCGGTGCCAAAGTCATTTTTCCGACACATTTTTCAAGAAGATAGTAGTTTGTAGTTTGGCTAATACAGGTGGGTTTCGAGATGATGCGTTTTGCAATTTCCGGCTTTTTCATGGTCTTTTGTGTAGCAGCGTTAAAAACCGCTCTGGTGGTCACTTTCATTCTTGATCCGGCCTATGCCGGTATTGCCACCACATCAGGTTTGTTTGCGCTGTTCTTTGCGCTGACAAGCGGTGTGGCGTATCTGTGCTTTACCCAAGTGAAATCGTACATGGACGGCCAGCATAAAAAGCGCCTTGCTCCCGGAGAAGGGACACCGGCGGCCAAGGAAAGCGTGATCGCGCGCTATGCGCCGGACTGGGGTTTGTCGCGCGCTGAAGCAGATGTCGCGATTTTTGTCGCGAAAGGCTTTTCGAACAGCGAGGTTGCAGAGATGCGCGGTTGCGCTATTGCGACTGTGAAATCGCAGCTTGGGAGCATTTATCAGAAATCGGGGCTGGGGTCGCGATACCAGCTTATTTCCTTTGTAACAGATGAAGTTTGCGCCATGGCGAATGAAATTGATGACGGGGCGGGGGCGCGTAGAGGTACTGTTGAAACTCGCAGCATCCTTCCACTGTCCGGTCGTGCAAAGTTTCGCGAACAGGCCGAAATGGAAGCCTAAGATATACCATTCATTGTTAAGGCGGGCCGATATCGGCCCGATTTTTTTGTGTGTAATGGATGCGCGCGATCATTGTACCAGCCTGACAAGTTCGCAGTGATGGCCGGTCAACGCCAGCTCTCCCTCACCCAGACGCACGCCAACACCGTCGAGCGTGGTATCAAGAACCGCGTCCAGAGGCGCGGTAAGGGCGGCCAATAGTTGAGCGGGAAGGGCGGCCAGCACGGTGCCCAGCACCGGCGCAGCAACCGCCGAAATCAGCCCTTCCTGGCCGGGTTTCACGCGAATCTCCGTATTGGCCGGAGACAGCAGGCTAGAAACACCAGAGGACAGCAGATTACCCGAACCGAAGTGTTTTGTCGTCTGACCAGCAGCGATCTCGCTGTGGGTAAAGCTGATCGTGTCAGTCTGCGATGCGCCAAGCGACACGTTCGAGCGCGCCTGTAGAGTAATTCCGGGTATGACGATCTCGGTTAGCAGCAGTTCGATCCGTATGCTGATGTCCATAAAGTCAGCAAAGCCGAGGTCTGAGGGCATGATCGGCCCATTGGCGAATGTATCCTCGTCCAATTTCCCCAGATAAAGGGACGCAACCGAGGCTCCGTTACGCGGATTTTGCGTCGAGAACCGCGCAGCGGTGGCAGTCGGGTCTGAGGCGTTGCAATTTATTTCTTCCAGAGTGGCGGATGCCCCTGCAACCTCCAAATAAAGCGGCAGGTTCAGGCTGGTCACAGATACACCAACCCCAAGATCTCCCAGGAGATCGGGTGCAAGCGTAATCTCGTTTTGGAGCCTTATTGCCGCGCGGTGCAATTGCACATCTTCTTCGCCCATCGCAATCCAGCCCGAATGTGCAGGCGGGTCGCCCATGGCGAGGCGGGTCGTCACCGAGGTGACACCGGGCACGGCGACATTGAGGCCCAGACTGGCGGGGTTGTCGTATCCGTTTGCGCTGGCCACCGCGTTGATCACATCCAGCGCTGACAAATCTATTTCAGATGCGAACTCCACCGCCGTCAGCCCGAGCGCGCTGTCAATACCACCGATTATTGCCGAGACGGGCAAGTCTGGTGTTCCTGTGTCGGGAATGATCGCCCCCAAAACACCTGCTGCCCCCGATGGCAGCAGGGTTTGCAACGCGCCCAGAACTTCCCCCGCGCTTGCTTGCTCGTCCAGAATTGCCGCAGGATTGCGAGCGGCGTTGCCGGTGATCTGGCGCAGGCCTGCCAGCAAATCACCTATATTGACATTAATATCCGACAAAAGCTGGATCTCGCCCACACTCAGCATGACAGGTGTGCCCAGAACATCCGACAAGACTGCATTGAGCGCGGTGCGATCCAGCCGCAGCACATTGCTGTCCAGTGAAAAGCTGGCGGCACCTGTGCGAATCGCGGTCGAGGTGCGCGTCAGCCCCAAACTGTCCTGATCGGCAAAGATTTTTGCGAAATGCAGCGGTGTTGTGTCTTTTACCGTGACGGACACCGCATTGATGCGCGCATCACCTGCTGGCAGTGTAGTGAAGCGGTCTTCGCGCGCGATGGCGGGATTGCGCAGAAACCTGCCCGTCTGCAAAATGGTCAGCGTATCACCGGACCTGTTGTTTTGTTCCAGCGTATCGGTCGCGCGTGTGGTGGCGTTAGCAATGTTTGCAACACTGCTCATCGCGGCAAGATCACTGTCTGCCTGTAGCTTTGCCCGCTCGCGGTAAAGTGAGGCCACGTCGACGCCAAGCGCGACAAAACCGATCAGCATGACCAGCAGAAGCGACACGATGACGGCAACTGCACCGCGCTCGTCGTGCGCAAAGGACGCGGGATATCTGGGATTAATAGGCAATGTATGCACTTTCCCTGATGTCTGCGATGTTCATCCGCAACAGGCTGTTCGCTACATCGAGAATTGTTCCGTCGACTGTGTAGGTGACATTGACTGTCATCGCAGGCGGATTTGACGAACTGGTGACAATCTCGGGCGTGATAGAAGATTGCACGAGCAGCGGATAGGTCGTGCTGGCCTGCGCCAGATAGTCCGTGGCCAGCTCGCGGCGTTCGCGCATGTCCAGCCCCGCAACCGAGGCGCGAGCCGCATCGCTTGCAAGCTGCGCCACTGAATGGCTGACGCCGATGAAATACCCGGTCACAATGATGCCAAACACAAGAGCGAATAGCAAAGGTGCGATCAGCACAAATTCAACCGCGACCGCGCCGGATTGCCCGCGTCGGAAGCTGGCAATGTGTCTGAGAGGGTTAAGAGCCATATCGCGTCTCACCCTCCGGCTATGATGTTGTCAAACACGCTCAGCCCCGCAGGTCCGACAAGCACCACAAAGACCGCAGGCATGATACAGAAGATCAGTGGGAGCGTCATAAGTACGGGCAGGCGGGCCGCCTTTTCCTCGATCGCCATCAAACGATTGCCGCGCTGTTCGATAATCAGCGTGCGCATGGCGCGCGAAAACGGGGTGCCGTAGCGGTCAGACTGGTCCAGTGTTTGTGTGAATACGCCAACTTCAGGCAGCGGGACGCGGGTGTTAAGCTTTTCATATGCGCCGCGGAAATCGTTGGTCATCGACATCTCCGACACCATTTGCAGAAGCTCTCGGGCCAGTTCGGGATGCGCAAGGGACATCTCGTGCGCGACCCGTTGCAGCGCGGGCTGCGGGCCAAGCCCCGCTTCGGAGGTAATTACGATCAGTTCCAGCATGTCGGGAAAACTGGCGCGGATACGGTCCAAGCGCTGCTTGCGGCGCATCCCGACAAAATAATCTACCCCCTTTGAAAGGGCCAGTGCTGATGCGATTACAATCGCCATGAGGATGACCATATCAACCCCGAAAGCTGTAGTGAGAGCAACGCGGATGGTTCCAACAATCAACGCGGCCAGCGGCAGGACCGTTTTCAGGAACGCATAGATCAACAGCGCATCACGGCTGCGGTATCCGGCCGAGGAAAGCTCGGCCGCTGTTTCGCGCGCTTCGCCACCCAGAACCACCGACAGACGCTGCCCGACCGTGATAACAATATGGCGTAGCTTGGCGGTAAAGTTTGAGATTACACCGCGTGACGGGGCCACGCCTGCGCCGCGCCGCGCCTGCGTGCTGCCATTGGCGCGGCGCAGACGCGCGGTGCGCTGGCTGCGCTGGCGTTCAGAATGCAGCAAAGCGGTAAGTGCCAGCATTGCTGTGCTAATCCCCACAAAGGCGAGCCAGAAAACCTGCAAAAGACCATCAGACATCAAGCTTTCCCATCCGCATCATAATGAAAATTCCTACGCCGATACTGGTGAGCGCGCCCAGTGACATGATCTGCCCTCTGGGATCGGTATAGAGCGGTTCAAGATACGCAGCGTTCAGCACCGCCAGCAGCAGGGTCACGGCAAACGGCAGCGATGCCAGAATGAACGCACTTGCACGGGCTTCTGACGACAATGCGCGGGCTTTTTTGCGCAGCTTGCGACGTTCGCGCAGCTGGTTGGCAAGGTTCTCCATAGTTTCGATCAGGTTACCGCCTGTTTCAGCTTGAAGCGCGGTCGAGACAGCAAAGAATGTGACTTCGGGAACCGGTAAACGCGCGCTGAGCCGCTCAAGGCTTTCGGGCAGGGACGTGCCCATGCGCACTTCGTCATGGCAGCGGGTGAATTCACGCAGGATGGGGCCTTTGGAATTATCAACAACAATTGCCATCGAATCCATTACGGGACGGCCCGCGCGCAGACCTCGCGCAAAAATATCCAGCGCCTCTGGCAGATCGGCTGAAAAGGCGGCCCTGTACCGGTTTTGCGCGATGTTTAGGATGCTGATGATCGAACCGGCTACTGCAATCGCGCTCACCGGCAGGGCAAGCAATGGATGGATGTGTAACACGAGCACCAAAAGGGCATAGACCGCCAAAAGGGCAATTCCCGCCTGGGTTAAAACCTCGCCCACGCCGAAACGCAAACTGGTCTGGTCAAGCTGCCGTTCAATGAACGCCACGCAACGTTCGACACGGTTGCTTGGGCGGGTCATTGCGCGCTTTTTGCCTTTCAGCTTGATGGGGGCTGCCTTTTCCTGCTGGCTTGCGCCGCGGTTCAAGCGTGCAATATGGCGGCGGCGCTGACGGTCTGCGATGATGAAACCACACAACAACAATGCAGCATTCACGACAAAACCTGCGGCCAGAAGAAGGGTAATCAGCGACATCCGGATCAGCCCCCCAGTATCGCATCAAGTTCATCGGAAACGCCGTAATCTGCGGCGCGGCTTGCAAATTTCGGACGGTAACCGGAAAAAACATGTTCTCCGGTCACTTTTGCGCGGGTGCTTTCGGGATCGGTGCGAAATGAAAACAGCTCCTGTAGGGTGATTACATCACCAGAGATGCCTGCAATTTCCGAAATCGAGGTGACCCGCCGCTTGCCATCGCGCATACGCGACACCTGAACAATCAGATGTACTGCGTCGGCAAGCTGTCGACGTACCACGCCTCCTCCAGGAGCGAACCCTGCCAGTGCTGCCATGCTTTCCACGCGGGTCAGCGCCTCGGCGGGGGTGTTAGCGTGAAGCGTACTCATGGAGCCGTCGTGACCGGTATTCATCGCCTGAAGCAGATCCAGCACCTCGTCGCCGCGCACCTCACCGATGATGATACGATCAGGACGCATGCGCAGTGCGTTGCGCACCAATGTGCGCATCGTGATTTCGCCCGCACCTTCCACATTTGGCGGACGGGTTTCAAAACGCACGACATGGCTTTGTTGAAAACGCAATTCGGCGGCGTCTTCGATTGTGACAATCCGCTCGCCTTCCGGAATAAACGCCGACATCGCGTTCATCAGCGTCGTCTTTCCCGATCCTGTCCCCCCGGACACCAGCACATTCAGTCGCAGATAGGCCGCAAGCGCCAGAAAACGGCTCATCTGTGAGGTCATGCTGCCGCCGGCTACAAGAGCATCAAGTTTGACGGGAGCGGACGGGAATTTACGAATGGTAATTGTCGGCCCGTCGATCGCCAAAGGTGGCACCGTGATATTGACGCGGCTGCCGTCACTCAGGCGGGCATCCACCATCGGTTGGGACTCATCAATGCGGCGACCCACAGCCGCTGCGATCCGGCTGGCCACTGCGAACACATGGGCATTGTCACGAAACCTGATGCCCGTCAGTTCCAGTTTGCCACCGCGTTCGACATAAATTTTTTCGGCGCCGTTCACCATAATATCGGTAATCCGGTCATCGGCCAGAAGTGCTTCAAGCGGCCCAAGACCTAACATATCCGCCAGAACGGCGGTAACCAGTTCGGATATTTCCCGCCCGTTCAGATGCAACTTGTTCTGCGCAGACAGCGCCTCGATACCACTGCGGATCAGGCTCTCCTGTTCACTACGCGGCTTTGATGCCAGTTCGGTGAAATCGAGGAATTCCAGAAGCGATCGCACAACCTCGTTGGCAAGCGTGAGCATTTTCATCGAGGGGGCGCTGGCGGGCGCGGTCTTAACTACCGGCTCGCTCTGCGGAGTTTGCAGCGGGGCTTGTTTCTTCAGCTCGGGGGCAGGCGTTTTGACTGCCTTCTGCGGTGTCATGTCCGGCGCCGGTACGTCCGGTGCTGCGTTCACATTCTGCGGCTCAAGTTCAGCAATGGCTTGGGTCAGGATCTGGCGTTGCAAGGCAAGGGGCCACAAGAATTCGCCCTGTTCCACGACATAAGACACTGCAGCATTCGCCCGATCGGATGCCGAGTATCCGGCGGCATCTATCTGCTGTGCGATTTCCACAACCTGTCGCACTGCGTCACGAAGGGACGGTTGGTTGACGTGCAGAGTCATACTGTTGCCCTCCTAAAAATGCGGCGTTTGGATTTCGGCGAGGGGTGCGCGCGTGGAACTGCTCCGGCTGCGCTGTCCCAAATGGCGCGGGTCGCCTTGGCGTGGGGGCTGCGCGGCTGGGTTTCCAGCAGCGGTTTGGCGGCGCGGTGCGCTTTGCGGATCGCCGCCCCGCTATCAGGGATCACCGCAGCCAGATCCCGCCCTATGGCTTTGCTTATATCCTTGGCCGACAGTTTTGCATCTTGGCGGAATTCGGACAGGACAGGCAGGATATTCAAATCCGGCGCTTGGGATTTCAGAAGTGCGATCATCCGGCTGGCAACATTCACACCGGCGTATCCTGCGGGGATCACAAGCACCAGCGCGTCAAGTTCATTGGCAAAGTGCGGCTGTCGCAACAATGCAGCGCGCGGTAGATCCACAACCAGCGCTTCAAATCCGTTCTTCATAGAGCGGACCAGTTGCGCAAACGCCACCTCCAGTTCGTCGGTGTCCTGGCTGATGTGCGCCTGCTGGGAGTACAGCATCAAACGTTCGTTTAGAGGCTCCATCGTGGCGCTCAGAAATGTTTCGTCCACGCGGTCGGGGGAGGATAATGCCTCGGTCAAGCCGGGTGTGTCTTTGCGGTCCAGATCTATCGCCTGCGAGCCAAAGCGCAGATCTGCGTCAACCAGTGCAGTGCGCAGTTTAGCACCCGTCATGGATGCGCTGTGATATGCCAGACTTTGGGCGAGAAGGCTGGCGCCGACACCGCCGTTGCAGCCCGTCACCGCGATGCAAAGACCGTCGGTGCGGCGGATTTCGGTATCAGGCCGCGATGCGGTCGCGGCCGATGTTTGCCGCTGCGCCGCCGCTTCGGTGTACGCCGCAATGATTTCATCATCGCTGGCGGGAAAGGCAAAATATTCAGTGGCGCCGGCCGTGCGCAAAGCGCGGTAGGTGGCAAGATCGGGCTTGTCGCCCAGCACGACAAGTATCGCGCCGCTTTGCGCCAGTTCGCGCACACATTCGCATGCTGCATCCAATGACATATTGCCCATTTCGGTAAGGATCATCTGGGCCAAGGGCGCGCCAGTACAGATACGCGCCGCACCGCCCAGCCCGCCCCCGTGCATGGCAGCGTTATCCCCAGACAATTGCGCCCCGACATCACGCGCAACTTCCGCACCTTGATCGGTGCAGACATAGGCGGCGAATGGATCAACCGCTACGGTGCCAGAGGATGAGTGGGTCATTGGGAATGTGCCTTGGGAAATGGGTATGGGGACGCAGATGGGCATGTGCATGCGGCAACAGGTGCCGCATGCACGACGGATTAACCGGCTGGGGCTTCTTCGCCGCCTGCACCTTCAATGGTTGTGCCAACACTATCGAACTTGTTGTTTGTCTTGGTTCCCAGTGACCCAGCACCAACTACAATCACAGCACCAACAAGAGCCACCATCAGGGCGTATTCAATAGCGGTTGCGCCGTCTTCGTCTTTTGCAAAAGTTCTCAGGGCAGCGTTCAGGGCTTTGCGAGTATAGGACATGTTGTTTTCTTTCTTCGGGTTGTGAGGATCGGAAGTGATCCGGGGGAATTAGTGGATCGGAAGTGATCCGGTATGGGCTACTAATTGTCAGAAAGTTCGTCCGGAGAATATCCGTCTCTGGTGTGAAATCGCTGCTATCAACCTGCAGGATCAGGCCTATCATACCAAAGGATGATAGGGGTCTGACCGCTTTGCGGCAGGCAGCGGACGCAATGAGGGCAGCACTGTGGCAACGCAAAATCCGGTCGGAAAACGGTTCGGATGGGCAGGTTAAAGTCCGACAAAACGAGCTTCAGAAACGGCGGATTTCTAGGATTTTTGGCGCTCGTGACAGACCGATTCCCGTCCCGCTCGACAGGATTCGCGCACAGTGCCCCAGCGGCACAGATGACAGGACCACCATCATCGATCCAGTGGACCATTACCTCGGCGAGTGCGTGGCACGCTTTGATAAATGCCGCTTCGATGCAGGCATAATCTGGGCCACAACAGTTGACGATGCGATGGGCTCAATGTGCTGCTGCCCTGTGATGTCTGGTCTTTGCGCGGATATTTTATCCGGCCTCAGAAGACCTTTTTCCCGCTTTGTAAAATCAGCAGAACACCAGGACCCTGGTTATTGCCGGGCGCCAGCGCAAGGGTTTCGAATTTCTAGCCAAACGCAAGAACCTGTCATCCCCGTCTTTCGCACCAACGCAAACCCGGAGTTATGGGACCCGATCAAGAGGCGTGGAGCCGGAATGTCACGAAAGTGCAGCCGATTGGAGAGCTGGTTTATATAGGCAAGTGTTGCAAGCTGGGTTGCATGATTGTCGATGTGCCTGTGTTCCGCATGGGGCGGTGAGGTTTTTGCATAAAATCGGGTCTTATATTGTCGGTGAATGGCGGCATGTTCTGGTGCAAAGGTTTGGTAATCAACGTTCAGCTGTTTTCTTTTGCAGATCGCATGCAGAACGTCGCCATGCAGACAGGTCTGCAACGCGCCTCATACCGCGAAAAATGCCTGCCTGAATGGCTCAGCTTAACGCCCGCCTGGCTGCAAATTGTATACGGGACAGTCTTTGTTCTCTGACCCACAGGTCAACTTTATGGGTTTTGGTACGCTGGAACTGGTACGTTTGAAAACGGGGCTAATTGTTACAGGTCATGCTCCCAAAGGGGATGGGCCATGATGTTGAGGTTATCTCTCTGTACACTTGCGTTGTCGCTGGTGTGTGGTGCGGGGGCAGCGAAGAAATTTCGCCGATACCTTTAATGAGTCTGCACGGTGGGCACATGGCGGGGCGGCAACATGACAACGATATTGAACAACATCCGCGGCGTTCGCCCGCTATAAGATCAAATTGAGCTGTCTGTCCGTGGTCCAGTGTGGGAATGGCAGCAGGATCGCACTTCGTGCAGATCGCCATATGTACCCGCAGTGGTTACTTGCCGCATTTTATTCTGCCTAAAAAATCTGCGCCAGCACCTGCTTTGATGGCCAGCTTTAAATCATCGTAGGCGCGTGCCTGCTATCTTCCGGCCTAATGCCACCGTCACTTCTAATGGTGGACGTGTCAGTCGCTGATGCGCCGTGGCCAAGCGCTCTTACTTCTGGGCCAGACGACGCGCCAAACGACATGCCTTCGATGGTGATCAGAATATCCAAATGGTTAGGACACTCTGCATAGAGGCTCCATTTTATGGGACGTTTCATATTTTATGAAGCCGCATTCCAGCGGGAAACGCCAAATTGTAGCCCCTAGGAACAGCAGCACGCCGACTAAGCGCATCCTTGGCTTTGGGTATTTGGGATCAAGAATTTTCTACGGTGTCTGACTGGCGCTGTTGGCCCGTGTGTGCAATTTTTTGTTTGTCTAGCGCAGGCCGGTTTTCTGTAGGTTGATTGTCTGCATCCGAAGGGCCTTTTCGGTGAGGTATTATTGCTCCGGACAGGGATGGCAACGTTCTCCGGCTTGCTGAATTGTGCAGGTGTTGCAGGTTTGACAAGACGCTAGAACTAAAACGTCATGAAGGTTTTGCCTTACTTAACAGCGCAGGGCAGTCGATCTGGGAATTGGCTTATTTCTGTTAATCTGCTGTGCAAGGATATTCCTGCAACCCGTAATCCGGCCTGCATGGACGTCGTCCTGACGCGGCTCAGGCCACCGAACAGGCGGCGTCAAGCAGTGTATGATGCAGTGACGCGGCTGATGCCCGTGGCCCCAAAATGCGAACATGATCGTCTGCTACGCAGCGTATCACAAAACAGCCTAACTGATGGATGACGGTGCGTTGTACACAGCCTGCCTGCATCCGCCGGATGGGCACGGCACAGACCCGCTCGCACAGATCCGGCATGGCGGGGCCTGTGATGTCGAAACACACCCATGCGCCTGATTGCTCTGTCACCGATGCGGCATCGCCAAGCAGTGATTTCAACTGATCGGCAAGCAATTCGTGTGTGTCACGCGGCGCGCCCAGCATCCACTGATCCGGCCCCGTCCAGAATCCCGCCTCCGGATCGTGCAGCACGGCTTTGCCAACCTCGGGCACAGCGCCCAGCAGCTTTTTCAGCACTTGGTGGCATTTCTTTTCATGCCCCATGCGCGCCGCGACCGAGGCAAGCGCCACACCGTCATTTTCGCTGATGGTTACGTGGGCAAAAGCGTCGACACGTGGCGTATTACCCCCAAGTGCGGTTACGGTTTTAAGATCATGCACGAAGCCGCTCTCCCTCTGGATCAATGAAATGGGCGCTGACGATTTCTATCTCTACATCGACACCGGTTAGCGGACTGACCAGCCGCATCCGCTCTCCAAGACGGTTTGCGCCGTCTTTTAGGAACCCCAGCGCAATCGCATGACCAAGGTTGGGCGAATGGCACGCCGAGGTGACATAGCCCTGACTGTGCGACGCATCCACCGGCCCGTCGGCATCCATCAAATGGGCGCCCGCCGGAACCGGGTTTTCAGGATCAACCGGCTTGATCCCGACCAGACGCAGATCATCCGCGCGGTTCAGGCCCTCACGTTCGGATAGTATGGAGCCGATACTGTCTTTCGCCTTGCTCACCATGCGGCCCATGCCAAGGTTTTGCGCCGTCGTGGTGCCGTTCAATTCGTTGCCTGTTGCATGGCCTTTTTCAATTCGCAAAACTCCCAGGGCTTCGGTGCCGTAGGGGGTTACGCCAAATTCAGCACCGGCCTCCATAATCCTGCGCATCAGCGCGTCGCCATAAGCGGTGGGCACGGCGATTTCATAGGCCAGCTCGCCACTGAAAGAGATACGGAACAGCCGCGTGCGCAGCCCGCCGCATATGGTGATATTGGCGCAGGCCATGAACGGGAACGCCTCGTTCGAGATGTCCACATCAACGATTTTCTGCAACAGTTTTCGGCTGTTGGGGCCTGCAACAGCGTATTGTGCCCAACCTTCGGTTGTCGAGATCAGCTGCACATCCATGTCGGGAAACAGGCACTGGCGGACAAATTCCATATGGCGATAGACGGGCAGGGCATTGGCGGTGGTGGTTGTGACGACAAAGTGATCTGGCGCCAGCCGCGCGGCTGTCCCGTCATCCATGACAATCCCGTCCTCACGCAGCATCAACCCATAGCGGACCTTGCCAACTGCAAGTTTTGCAAACCCGTTACAGTATATTTTATTCAGGAAGGCAGCGGCATCGCTGCCCTGTACGTCGATCTTGCCCAATGTGGTTACATCACAGATCCCGACCGATTTGCGCGTCGCGAGAACCTCGCGGTCCACACTCTGCCGCCAGGTGGTTTCACCTGCGCGCGGGAACCACTGCGCGCGCAGCCAGTTGCCAACCTCGACAAATACCGCGCCTTGTTCCGTGGCCCATTTGTGCGATGGGGTCAGGCGCGTGGGGTGAAAGGCCGCTCCGCGGGAGCGGCCCGCGAAGGCGGCGATCGCTGTCGGGGTGTAGGGCGGGCGAAAGATGGTTGTACCGACGTCGGGTATGGTTTTGCCTGCCATTTCGGCCATGATCGCAAGGCCGCCCATGTTTGATGTCTTGCCCTGATCGGTTGCCATGCCCAGCGTTGTATATCGCTTCAGATGCTCGACCGAGCGGAAGCCTTCCTGATGACTCAGCTTGATATCCTTGACGGTGACATCGTTTTGCTGGTCCAGCCACGCGCGGCTGCATCCCTGCACATACCAGAAAGGAGTAATGTTTACAGGCGCATCCTCGGATTGGGGCAGGGCGGGCAGGCGCCCCTTGATCCCCAGCGCCTTTTTCGCCGCAGCGGCCCCGCCGCGCAGCGCGCCAGCCGTGGACAGATCACCGTTTGCCGCACCTGCAACCGACATCCCCGGTGGCAATGTGCCGCCCGGGACAAAGGCGGCAAGGGTTTCGTTCCAGATAGGGCGGCCGCGCTGGTGACATGTCAGATGCACATTGGGGTTCCAGCCGCCCGACACCCCCAGCGCGCCGCATTCCAGCGTGCGCATACTGCCATCCGCAAGGCGTACTTCGGCGAAGGTCAGGCCGAGGCGACCTTTGGTGTCGATCACCTCACCCTGCAACACTTCGTAATCCGTGCTGCGCGGGATGTCGGGGCGCACGTCTATCACAGCGGCGATTCTGACGCCTTTCGCGTGTAGATCAGCGGCGGTGCGGTGGCCGTCATCATTGTTGGTAAAGATCGCAACGCGCTTGTCTGCTGTCACTGCGTAACGGTTGGCGTAGGTGCGCAGGGCAGAGGCCAGCATAATGCCTGGCCGATCGTTGTTTTCAAAGGCGATAGGCCGCTCTATTGCGCCGGCGGCAAGGATGCTCTGCCTGGTATAGATGCGCCATAAAACCTGACGGGGCTTGCCCTCGGCAGGGGTTGGCAAATGGTCGCTGATCCGTTCAACGGCACCGAAAATGCCATGATCAAAAGCGCCGATGACGGTTGTACGATTCATAAAGCGCACATTCGGCATATTGGATAGCTCGCCCACGGTGGCAGCAGCCCATTCGGCGCCCGATTGATCGCCGACAGCAAATGTTTCGCTGTTCAGACGCCCGCCCATGCGGAAATCTTCATCGGCAAGGATCACATCCGCGCCCCTGCGCGCAGCTGTCAGCGCGGCAGACAGCCCCGCCGGACCCGCACCGATGATCAACAGATCGCAGTGCAGAAAGCCTTTGTCATAAACATCGGGATCGTCCTGCAAGGACAGCGATCCGAGGCCTGCGGCCTTGCGGATGAGCGGTTCGTAAATCTTTTCCCAGAAGGCGGCGGGCCACATGAAGGTTTTGTAATAGAAACCGGCAGTAAGGAAATTTGAAAAGCGGTCGTTGATAGAAAGCAGATCGAATTTCAGGGATCCCAGCCGGTTCTGGCTTTTTGAAACCAGTCCGTCAAAAAGCTCGGCAGTGGTGGCGCGTGTGTTCGGTTCCTGGCGCGCACCGCTGCGCAACTCAACCAACGCATTTGGTTCTTCGGAGCCTGCGGTCAACGGGCCACGGGGGCGGTGGTATTTGAACGAACGCCCCATCAGGCGAACCCCGTTGGCCAGCAGCGCAGAGGCAAGCGTATCACCGGGGTGGCCGGTGTAGGACTTGCCATCAAAAGTGAATTTGTACGTCTTGTCAGTGTCGATTTGCCCGCCTGTCAGCCTGTTGATCTGGCTCATTTGCTGCGCCCCCTGCTGCGCGCCACATCACGGGCAAGCGCCACGTTCGATATTTCGTGTGTGAGAGTGTTGCGCGTCACCACCAGCCACGACCGGTCCCCCGCTTCGTGAAACCACAGCTCTTCATGCCATCCGGCGGGATTGTCGCGCAGGTAGCCGTACGCAAAGAACTCCTGCGCGGCGGTGTCCGATTGCGGATCGGGGCGGTCTATCAGGCGCGCGTCCCCCATATAGGTGAACTCGGCGCTGTCGCGGGGGCCTAGAAGGGGGTGATTGATAATCATCTTCGGGTGCTCGCGGATAAGATAGGAGTGAGTTTAGTGGAAAAATGAAGAGGCGGTCAGTGCAGGTTCGGCTGGTTGCCCACGCCTTTTTCGTCGATCATGAGGCCTTTTTCAAAGCGGTCAAACCGGTAGGCGGTTGCGTTTGGATGGGGGGTGTCGCGGGCCAGCAGATGGGCAAAGCACATGCCCGAGGCCGGCGTGGCCTTGAAACCACCATAACACCAGCCGCCATTGAAATAGAGCCCGTCAATGTGGGTTTTGTCGATGATGGGGGAGCCGTCCATCGACATGTCCATCACGCCGCCCCACATGCGCAGCACACGCGCGCGCCCGAAGGCAGGGAAAATTGCCATGCCGCCTTCGCAGACGTCTTCGACAACGGGCAGGTTGCCGCGCTGGGCGTAGGAGTTGTAACCATCCAGATCGCCACCGAATACAAGCCCGCCCTTGTCCGACTGGCTGCAATAGAAGTGGCCGGCGCCGAAGGTCACAACCCCCGGCATGACGGGTTTGAGCCCCTCTGACACGAACGCCTGCAAGACGTGGCTTTCGATGGGCAAACGCATGTTGGCGTGGGCCATCAGGCGACCGGACGACCCTGCCACAGCACAGCCGATTTTACCCGCGCCGATATAGCCGCGTGAGGTTTCAACGCCGAGCGCGTTGCCGTTTTCGATTTTGAAACCGGTGACCTCGCAGTTCTGGATAATGTCGACACCGTGGCTGTCTGCGCCGCGTGCATAGCCCCATGCAACCGCGTCATGGCGCACGGTCCCGCCGCGATGCTGGGCCAGGCCGCCTTTTATGGGAAAGCGGGCATCGTCGGTATTAAGGTACGGATAGCGCGCCTTGATCTGCTCGGTTGTGAGCATTTCGGCATCCGCGCCATTCAGGATCATCGCATTTCCGCGGCGAATGAACGCGTCGCGCTGGGCGTCCGAATGGATCAGGTTCAGAATGCCCCGCTGGGAAACCATGGCGTTGAAATTGAAATCCTGCTCCAGCCCTTCCCAGAGTTTCAGGGACATCTCATAGAAGGGTTCGTTTCCATCGAGCAGGTAGTTCGAGCGGATGATTGTGGTGTTGCGCCCGACGTTGCCGCCGCCGATCCAGCCTTTTTCCAGCACAGCGATCCGCTTTTGCTTAAACTCTTTGGCGAGGTAGTACGCTGTGGCGAGACCATGACCGCCGCCACCGATGATGATGATGTCATAGTGCGCCTGCGGTTCGGGATCACGCCAGACGGGCGTCCAGCCCTTGTGCCCTGTCAGTGCCTCTTTAATGACCCGTAGACCCGAAAATCGCATAGTTTCACACCCTCTTTGGTAAACGATGGGCCTGTGCTGCGATTGTGTCCATGCAAGTTTTGACATGAAATGATCAAAATGCGTCAGAACGGTGTATTTCTGCTATGAAATAATGCCATTTTCAGAGAGTTGATTGAAGTTTGGTATCACAGGTCGGGAGCCGCGAGGAGATAAGGGAATCACAAAACAGCTTTTCGAACTTGTATGGCGCGTGATCCCGGATGAAAATTATCTGCTGGGCAAAAATCGAACAACGTGCACTGAGGGGGGCAGCGGCACCGAAATCCGGCAGGCGGAAAAATTACGCTACGTGATGGATGCGGCAATTTCAGAGATTAGCGGTAGACTCAAAGAACGATCTTTGGCCTATTTTTGTTCTAAGGTGCGCTGGTACATAGCCTGTTTGCCCCAAGGGAGGAAACAAGATGTCTTATGATTACGTTATTGTCGGCGGCGGGTCGGGTGGTGCAACTCTTGCTGCTCGGCTAAGTGAAAATCCGGATGTAACCGTTTGCCTGCTCGAAGCAGGCGGTGATGGGAAGCACCTGTTAATCCGCACGCCTGCTGCTGTTGTCGCCATGATGCCGGGATACGGAAAGATCTCCAACTGGGCGTTCAAGACGGTTCCGCAAAAAGGGTTGAACGGACGCAGGGGCTATCAGCCGCGTGGCAAGGCACTGGGCGGGTCCAGCGCGATCAATGCGATGTTATATGTGCGCGGGCATCGCGGGGATTATGACGGTTGGGCAGAGCAGGGGTGCGATGGTTGGGATTGGGACAGCGTATTGCCCTATTTCAAAAAGTCCCAGAACAACGAAGACGGTGATAGCGAAATCCATGGCGGCGCTGGGCCGTTGCAGGTGTCGCACCAGAAATCGCCCCGCCCGATCACCCGCGCGTTTATTGATGCGGCCACGCGATTGCAGCACCGCGAGGTTGCCGATTTCAACAGTGGCGATAACGAAGGGGTCGGCCTGTTTCAGGTGACGCAGTTCCATGACCCCGCGCGCAACGGCGAGCGGTGTTCGGCGGCGGCGGGCTATCTGCATCCGGTGATGGAGCGGCCAAACCTGACCGTCATCACCCGCGCCCACGCAACCCGCCTGGCGCTGGACGGCAAGCGCGCCACAGGGGTGCATTACCGACAGGGAAAAGAAGACAAGCACGTCAGCGCAAAGCGCGAAGTGATCCTGTGCGGTGGTGCGTTCAATTCGCCGCAATTGTTGCAGCTGTCCGGTATCGGGCGGCCAGAGGATATAACCCCGCATGGTATCGAAATGGTGCATGAGTTGGCCGGCGTCGGGCAGAACCTGTCGGATCATCTGGATTTTACGCTCGGCTATAAATCCAAAGACACCGACAATTTCGGCATCGGCCTGACCGGAACGGTTAATCTGGTGAAACACATTATGGACTGGCGCAGAACAGGCAAAGGCATGATGGCCACGCCCTTCGCCGAAGGGGCAGCTTTCCTGAAAACCGACCCGTCGTTGGACTATCCCGATATCCAGCTCCACTTCGTCATTTCAGTTGTCGATGATCACGCGCGCAAACTTCATGCGGGATATGGCTATAGCTGCCATGTCTGCGTGTTGAACCCCGCATCGCGCGGCAGTGTCACGCTTGCCAGCGCTGATCCGATGGCCGCACCTGCCATTGACCCCAACTATCTGGCCGAAGATTCCGATCTGCGCACCCTGATCAAAGGGGCAAAGATGTCGCGTGAGATTATGAAAACCCCGCCGCTGGCTGCATACGAGCATAAGGAACTGTTCGGCATCCGCGACGGGATGAGTGATGCGGACTGGGAAAAGATCATTCGCAACCGCGCCGATACGATCTATCACCCTGTCGGAACATGCAAAATGGGGATTGATGACACGGCCGTAGTTGATCCACAGTTGCGCGTACACGGGATGCAGGGATTGCGGGTGGTTGATGCCTCCGTGATGCCTTCTGTCGTCAGCGGCAATACAAATGCGCCGACCATTATGATAGCCGAACGGGCGGCAGACCTTATCAAAGCAGAGACAGCGGAAGCTGTTGCTGCGTAATAGTTACACCAGACGGGAGAAAAAGTTCATGCTTGGACAAATGATGCACATGCCGCTGACCATCGGCAGCCTGATTGACCATGCCGCGCGGTTCCATACCGCGGGCGAGATTGTCTCGGTAGAGACAACCGGCGGGATCGAAAAGTCGACTTGGGGTGAGGTCGGCGCCAACGCGCATCGTCTTGCAAGCGCGCTGCGTAAACTCGGGCTTGAGCAGGGCGCACGCTGTGGCACGATTGCATGGAACAACCGCCGCCACCTCGAAATTTATTTTGGCGTCGCGGGGGGCGGTTTTGTGTGCCACACAATTAATCCGCGCATGGGACCGGAACAGATGGTCTATGTGATCAACCACGCCGAGGATCAGGTGCTGTTCATCGACGCCACCTTTGTGTCTGCCGCAGGCAAGCTCGCGCCGGCGTTGAAGCACACAAAACACATTGTGCTGCTGGGCCCGCGCGACGAGGCCGCGGCAGAGGCTGTTCCGGGGCTGTTGTTCTTTGACGAACTGCTTGAAACCGGCGACCCGTCAGAGCCTTTCCCCGATCTGGACGAACGCGCCGCATCGAGCCTGTGCTACACGTCCGGCACCACCGGCAATCCCAAGGGGGTGTTGTATTCGCATCGTTCGACAGTGTTGCACACGCTTGCAGGAAACCAGCCCGACGGACTGGGCATTTCTGCAAAAGACACGGTGCTGCCGGTTGTACCGATGTTCCACGTCAACGCGTGGGGCGTGCCGTATATCTCGGCGATGACGGGCTGCAAACTGGTGTTGCCGGGGCCAAATCTGGACGGCAAAAGCCTTGTGAACCTGATTGACGAAACCGAAACAACCATGGCGCTCGGGGTGCCGACAATCTGGATGGGCCTGCTGGGTGCGTTGAAAGAAACCGGATCGAAAATTCCCAGCCTGACGCGCACCCTTGTGGGCGGGTCGGCGTTGCCGCCCTCGATGATCCCGAAGTTCGCGGAATACGGTGTGGAATTGATCCATGGCTGGGGGATGACGGAAACATCGCCGCTTGGCACGATGAACCAGTTGTTGCAGCGTCATACCAACCTGTCCGAAGACGAGCAGGCCGAAATCAGGGTCGGTCAGGGGCGGCCGCCCTTTGGTGTCGATCTGCGGGTGATGGACGAAGAGGGCAACGTGCTGCCCCATGACGGAAAGGCGCAGGGTGATCTGCAAATTCGCGGACACTGGATTGCCGAGACCTATTTCGGCAAGGAGACATCCGCGCTGACCGATGACGGATGGTTTGACACCGGCGATGTGGCCACAATCAACGAAGAAGGGTATATGATCATCCGCGACCGGTCGAAGGATATCATCAAATCGGGCGGTGAGTGGATTTCCACGGTGACGCTGGAAAACATCGCTATTTCCCACCCCGCCATTTCCAATGCCGCAGCCATCGGTGCGGTGCATGAAAAATGGGATGAACGTCCGGTTGTGGTGGCCATCAAATCTGGCGAGGTGAGCGAGGACGAGCTGATCGCCTTTTACAAGGGCAAGGTCGAAAGCTGGCAAATTCCCGACCGCGTCGTCTTTGTCGACGAACTGCCCATCGGCGCCACAGGCAAGGTGCAGAAAAACAAGCTGCGCGACGAATACGGCAAGATCCTGTTGGACGCGTAAAACACATGCGCGCCGCCTGATTAACAGGCGGTGCGCAGATCGGGAGTTCGATGCGAAACAGGTTCCTTCTGAAATTGTTGCTCGCTCGGGTGCGGGTTCACGAGGGTTGCATTGGCAACCAATTCAGTAGGCAGGCACTACACAGTCCGGCAAACCGTATCCAGTGCTTAATCTCGTTGCGCATAGACCTCCTTCACAGTCTTTGGAGGTTCCGATTTACTGCGCAGCTCAGCTAAATGGTAATTGGGAAGCAGCGGGGTAAGACAACCGATTCATATTGCCGGTTGCGATAAACAGATACGCCTCACCAAACCCACGGCACGCCATACCCGTGTTTTCGTACCAAACGTGCAGTCCCGGTGTGGTTTCATAGAACGAAACACACTCATCAAATTGCTCGGTTCCGAGAAAGATGATGCACGAGCAGATTTTGACATAAAACCAGACTAGCGGGAGCCCCCAACCGAAGCGTTAGACTCTGCACGCTCGGCCACATCCGGCAAAACACCAATAAAAGTTAAGGAAATTATTTCAGATCTTTGGTGACCTTTTCAAAAGCAGGATGGCTTGCGGCCGCTTGGCGCACCAGTGCGGCAATGGCACTCAACTGCTCGGACAAGGCCGATGTCTTGCGCCAGATCATCCCGACGGTACGCTTGGGGCGGGGCGAGCCGAGAGCGGCAACGCTTACATTGGCCGAGCGTGTTTCCACCGGTACGGCCATTTCGGGGATCAGCGTCACGCCGATGCCGGCCCCCACCATCTGCACCAAAGTGGACAGGGATGATCCGTCCAGCCCTTCGCGGGGCAGGGTGTTCCGCATCGCGCAGAATGACAGCGCCTGATCGCGGAAACAGTGGCCTTCCTCAAGCAACAGAAGTTTCATCCGGCCAAGGGCGTTCATGTCGGGTACGGGACGGTTGGCATCACTGGCGGGGCGCACCAGCACCATCGCCTCGTCAAACAGGGCAACTTCGCTGAAGGCGGGTTCGGAGACAGGCAGGGCGACAATCGCGCAATCCAGCTTTCCGTCGCCCAACTCATCAATCAGCTTGTGGGTCATTGTTTCGCGCACCAGCAGATCGATTTCGGGATGTGCGGCGGTGATCTGCCCGATGACAGAGGGCAGCAAATAGGGCGCGATTGTAGGGATTACGCCAAGGCGCAGACGTGTAAGGGCGGACCCGCCTGCACTGCGCGCCAGATCCGATACAGCCTCGGCCGCGCGCAGGATATCGCGCACCCGCGGCACAAGCTGCTCGCCCACAGGGGTGAGCCTGACGTGCCGCGCGCTGCGTTCGAACAATTGTTGGCCAAACGAGGCTTCCAGAGCCGCGATCTGCGCCGACAATGCCGGTTGCGAGATCGCGCAGCTTTCGGCCGCGCGGCCGAATTGCCCCTGCCGAGCGACGGCTTCGAAATAGCGCAACTGTTTGAGTGTGAAATTGATCATAACTCAATCCTATCACATCTATCGGAAAAACAAACTTAAACATATCATCACCACAGGTTAGAACCGTTCTAGAGAGGGGTGCGAATCCCTGCGAGATTCACAAACACGGGAGAGTGACATGGACGGATCAGATAACGGACAGCAGGGCGGTTGCCCGATGGGGTTTGGCGCAAGTAAGGCCGCAAATAATTCAGCGCGATCAAACCGCGACTGGTGGCCGAACCAGCTTAACCTGAAGATGCTACACCAGAACACGCCGGCATCAGACCCGATGGGCAATGATTTCAACTATGCCGAAGCATTCAAGCAGCTTGATCTGGATGCGGTAAAGGCCGACATTTACGCCCTGATGAAAGACAGTAAGGACTGGTGGCCAGCCGATTACGGTCATTACGGCCCGTTCTTCATTCGCATGGCGTGGCACTCGGCAGGGACGTACCGCACGGCAGACGGGCGCGGCGGTTCTTCATCGGGGACACAGCGGTTTGCACCGTTGAACTCGTGGCCTGACAACGGCAACCTGGACAAGGCCCGCCGCCTGCTGTGGCCGATCAAGATGAAATACGGCAACAAACTGTCCTGGGCCGATCTGATGATCCTGACAGGCAACTGCGCGCTTGAGGATATGGGCTTCAAAACCTTTGGGTTCGCCGGTGGACGTGAAGACATCTGGGAGCCTGAGGACGATATCTATTGGGGTTCCGAAGAGGTCTGGCTGGAAAACTCGGGCGGTAAAAACAGCCGCTACACCGGCGAGCGTGATCTGGAAAACCCGCTTGCCGCTGTGCAGATGGGCCTGATCTATGTGAACCCCGAAGGACCGGATGGAAACCCCGATCCGCTGGCCTCTGCCCGTGACATCCGCGAAACATTTGCCCGCATGGCGATGAACGACGAAGAAACCGTAGCGCTGACCGCGGGGGGGCACACATTTGGCAAAGCCCACGGCGCAGGGGATGCAGCCCACGTGGGAGCAGAACCTGAAGCCGCAGGTCTGGAAGCACAAGGCTTTGGCTGGTTGTCGACCTTCGAGAGCGGCAAAGGTGTACACACGATCACCTCCGGCATCGAAGGGGCGTGGACGCCAACGCCGACAAAATGGGACATGTCCTATTTCGACACTCTGCTGAACAACGAATGGGAACTGACCAAGTCACCGGCAGGTGCAAACCAGTGGCGTCCAGCCAATGGTGCGATGGCCGATGCTGTGCCGGATGCGCATGATGACAGCCGCCATGCGCCAATGATGACCACCGCCGATATGGCGATGCGCGAAGATCCTGCGTATCTGGAAATCTCCAAGCGGTTCCATGCCAACCCTGACGAGTTTGCCGATGCCTTTGCGCGCGCATGGTTCAAACTGTGTCACCGCGATATGGGCCCGACCACCCGCTATCTGGGCAAGGAAGTCCCGACGGAAGAGCTGATCTGGCAAGACCCGATTCCGGCGCCGGATCACCCGCTGGTGAATGACGCAGATGTGGCCGACCTGAAGAAGCAGATCCTCGCCTCGGGCCTCAGCACGGCTGAACTGGTGTCCACTGCGTGGGCTTCGGCATCGACGTTCCGCGGGTCTGACAAGCGCGGTGGGGCAAACGGCGCGCGTATTCGTCTGGCACCGATGAAGGATTGGGAGGTGAACCAACCCGATCAACTGGCCAAAGTGCTGGACAAGCTTGAGGAAATCCGTGCCGGTTTCGGCAAGCCCGTTTCGATGGCGGATATGATCGTGCTGGCAGGGACCGCAGCGGTTGAAGCAGCTGCAAAAGCAGGCGGCCATGATGTAACCGTTCCGTTCACACCGGGCCGTGGGGATGCCACCCAAGAGCAGACAGACGTGGAGAGCATTAATGTGCTCAAGCCCGCCATTGACGGGTTCCGCAACTATCAGTCACGTCAGTTCAGCGTTTCTGCTGAAGAACTGCTGGTGGATCGCGCACAATTGCTGACGCTGACCGCTCCCGAAATGACTGTTCTGGTCGGGGGGCTGCGTGTGCTGGGCGCAAACTATAACGGCACACAGCATGGTGTCTGGACCGACAAGCCCGGAACGCTGAGCAATGATTTCTTCCGCGCTCTGATGGAAATGGGCATCACATGGAAAGCAGTCGACGACAGTGAACAGCTGTTCGAGGCACACGATATCAATACCGGAGAAGTTGTGCGCACGGGTACACGGGTGGATCTGGTGTTCGGCTCCAACAGCCAGTTGCGCGCGCTGGCCGAGGTTTATGCCGCCGGTGATGGTGAAGCGCTGTTTGTGCAGCAGTTTATCAAGGCTTGGGTGAAAGTGATGGAGCTTGACCGCTTCGATCTGGACCGTTCTGTCCTGCGCTAAGAGATCCGAATCCAAAGAACGGCACCTTTGAAGTTGGTGACGCATTCCGGCTTTTGGGGCACAAAAATAGCGCTTGCTGAGACTTATCTGGGCAGGCGCTTTTTTTATGGGTCATTCATTTTTACACTGCATTCAGTGGTGAGGGACCTTTGTGCCGTAGCATCATCAAAAATAATGCTATCAGCGCTTCTTGTTTCGAGAAAATGGCAAACATCTTTGTTGGCTTACGGAGCCCATCTTGACCCAACGCCGGAGAGGCAAACTAATGGTCAAGAGCATTCGCCAGCTTTCGCTGATAGCAGCGATACCCTCATCCAACGTCAAAAATCAACATGAACACCTGTTGTGATATTGATTGCGGAAACTATGGTTTTGCGCCAAATTTTCTCCTTTAGTGGTCAAGCGAAGTGGGGCCGCACAAAGGAAACTTCTGGCTTCCGTACAGACGTCTGAACTTGCAACTGGACTGGGCGGATATTCATTTATCAGCAATAGCAAAAGAGCACGATCTCCAAAGCATTTAAGTATCAAGACGACCCAAGGGCATGGGATTATGGAAGGGAGATCGCGTGCCATCACCAAAAGGGGAATAGTGAATGCGGTATAGAGTTCAACATTATGTCCAACGAACTTCACTCGGAGAAATCGACCGACTGCGGACGTAAAACGGGCCCTTGGAAAGTCCTCAGTGCGGTCATTGAGGCACCCCGCTATCTTGATCCGCCGGATGAGCTCATCTTCAATAGCGCACAGGGCAAGCTTGCCCCTGAGGGAGACAGGCGCGAAGAAAAAGCAGCCGGATTTCGAATGAACCACAAGCCCTGCAAGGGGAAGCCTGGCGCACGGCTTTCGACCACACTTGTTCATCAGGGCCAGAAAAAACAGCATGATAACCTTCGAATACTTCTATCGTTGGTCAATAGCGCGAGCATCAACGACCTTGCGCGGCTGCTGTCTGATCGAGATTTGGGCAAGAAATGCGGTGTCAGTCCGACATACAGCCGCATAATCCGGCTTGAGAAGACAATGCATGCTTTTGAACAGGCCAAGCTGCGCGATTGAAAGAAAAAAAGACGATACTGGACGCTTCAGTCACACGCGTATCGCCCACGACGGTGTCCACATTTCAATCAAACGGGGGAAAGCCGTCAGGATCGCCGACTGATACCCCTGACCGGTTCGATGAGGCTGCATTCTTTGCGAGTGCAGAAGAAAGTCGACGTGTTTTCACTGACCGCATTTAGCGCGCCTACGAAGACGCTATCGCTGCGGGGTTGGCATTGCCGCCAGATACCCAAGGAAAGCGGGAAGATGCGCGTGATCGATGTGCGCTTCCTGACAAAAATCGCAATGGATGTTTCGGGTTTGGTGATGGCGATCGCGACTTTCGGGGAAGTTTGAAGGGTATCATCGTCAAGCTGACCTACACGAAAACCGCCCATCTCGCGCGTTTACAAGAAATGTTTCCAATTAGTAAAATCACCCTCGTCGGTAAGCGCGAAGCCGCGATGGGTTGCGTCGTGCCACACATCTTTCGCGATATGGTTAAGGCCGACTTTTTCGAGTGATTGGTGATTGCCTTCGACAAGGAAACATCCACACCGAAGAGCCAGAGCCGCATCAAGAAGTATGAGGAGGCATTTGTAAATCAGGAGATAGTTTCAGCGGGTAAGGTAAATCCCAGATACGAGCTTTTACGCCGCTACTGTTCCAAACACTTAGAGCCCGCTGTCAAACAGGATCGACAAGGAAATGCATTGTCCTTTGCCACTGCCAACTTCAAGTCTGCGCAGTTCCCGAAGTTTTTTGGCAGCATCACCGGTGCAGCACTTTGGCGAAGCAGAGAAGGTGGTTGGTTTTCCGTATCAGGGATCAGAATTGCAAGGCACTTCGGCCGGTAGGGTTCAACCAAAACGTCACGGATACCGATCTACGAAATGCGCTCGCACGGCGCGTGCTTCATACAACGATCCAGCCGGTTTCTTCATTTGTGAACTCACTGCGGACACGCGTCAGCCTCACCAAGCGGGCCGGCGGAAAATCCGCAAGAAACGGCCCAAGCTATATAAACGGCGCTGTATTCAACACAGCGGTCCTGCTCGCAATGTTCAACATCTATCGGTTCAATTATAACTGGTTCGAGGCGCGGCAATATGTCGGGCCAGGACCTGCTGACAAAGCACCCTCAGATGTTGAAATGGCATTCGCCTCGGTGCGTGTTCCAGGTTCGCTTGAGGCCGTTCAAATTCCAAAGCGTCGATCAACGACACCGATGATGCGGACGCCTGCGATGCGCCTTGGACCCGCTGATGAAAAGGAAAAGGCACCCGCACCCTCTCTATGTCCCGGCACTCGGAATGCGCCATGCAGTTTCAGGGGGGCCTTTTTCATTTGCGATGGTGGTGCAACCGGATCAGAACAGCGCCATCCAGATACCGGCGAACATGAACACACCGCCCAGGTTCACGCACAAATGCCAGATTGAATACCTGAACGGCATGGATTTGCGCGCGTAAATCGCGGTGCCAATCACATAGCTGAGCGCCCCTGCAAGGATGCACCACAAAGTGGCAATCGGGACATCGCCCAGATCGGGCAGGGCGGACAGACCGATTGCGCCCAGGCCAAGATAAGAGGCTGTAGACCAGCGTGATTTGATTGTCTCGTTGGTGATTTTGTTCCAGATCGCAACAGCGGACAGCGCCCATGACACGACCAGCAATGTCAGCGTCCAAGTGGTATCTGCCTGCACAAAAAACGGCGTGAACGTGCCTGCGATGCTGGGATAGATTGCGGCATGATCAATGCGGCGCAGCAGCTTGCGATAGGTGTGCCATGTCGAGAAATGATAGGCAATCGACGCCAGATTAGAGACAAGTGCGCAGATCACATAGACGGCCACAGCCAGCACCAGCGGCATTTCGAGCGTGCCGGCGGCTTTGGTGATGATCGCAAAACCGGCACCAATGATCAGCGCAAGGCCAATAAGATGCACGTATAGATCGGCGCGTCTGTGGTGCGCGACGGGACTGGGAAAGGTGGCTGCGATCATGGAAATCTCTGACAGTTCTTTATCCCGCCCTAGTGGCGAAACCTGTCAAAGTCCATGATGCCGCGCTGGTGACGCAGCGGCAGATCAGCCGCGTGCGCCTTTGGTCATCAGCGTACCTGCAATGCCACGCGGAAAGAAATAGACCAGCAGAATAAAGATAATGCCCAGCCAGAACAGCCAGCGATCGGGCGCCAGAAGCTCGGGGAGGAGGGGGATAGCGGCAGTCGCCTCTGATGCGGCGCCCATAAGATCGCGCAGATAATACTGCGCCATTACCATCAGCACCGCACCAATTACCGCCCCCCACATGGTGCCCATGCCACCGATCACAACCATCAGCAGAATGTCGATCATAATGGCAAACGACAGCGCCGTGTCCGGACCGGTATATTTCAGCCATACTGCATAAATCGAACCGGCAAGCGATGCCGCAACCGCCGACAGGCAGAACACAAACGTGCGATAGGCGACAACACGGTAACCAATCGCCTCTGCGCGGCCTTCGTTTTCGCGGATCGCCTTTAGCACCGTACCCAAGGGGGATACAGTGATGCGCAGCATGATCAGGAACAAGACCAGCGACGTGAAGAAGACAAAGTAATAGCCCGCCAGCTTGCCGTTCAGTTTTACACCGAACCAGCGCACAACCTTGCCGTTTTCATCGACCATAAGCTTGGTTGCTGTTTTGAACAGGTCGGGCGCGCGGTAGGTGATCCCGTCTTCGCCCCCCGTCAACTGCGACAACTGCGACGCCAGCACAAGCACGACAGACGCCGCCGCGAGGGTGATCATTGCAAAAAAGATCGCCTTCACCCGCAGGCTGACCAGGCCGATCACCGTGGCAACCACCAGCGATACACCAACGCCTGCAACCGTGCCTAGCGCCACAGCGTCCCATCCCGGGCCCATCTGTTTCAGCGCAATCGCTGTCCCGTAAGAGCCGAAACCGAAAAACATCGTATGCGCAAAGCTGACGATACCCGTGTACCCGATCAGCAGATCATAGCTCGCCACCAGCACGATAAAGATGCAGATGCGCGCCGCCACTTCCAGCGCGCGCACATCCTGAAACAGGAACGGCGCAAACAACAGCAGGGCCGCAATCAACATCATTGTGGTTTTGACGGCAAGCGCGCCGTAGGTATCCTTTACCGGTGTCATATTATTTTACCGCCGGACGCAGGCCACTGGGCCGCCACATCAGAATTGCCATCATCAGGATCATGTTCGAGGCCAGCGCCAGCTTTGGTGCGAGGTAGCCGATGTAGTTGGCTGTCAGCCCCACGATGATCGCGCCCAGCAGCGTCCCCTCGATCGAGCCGAGGCCGCCGATGATCACAACGATGAACACCACAATCATCATTTCGCCGCCCAGTGCCGGGGTGATCAACGTCTCGTATCCCGCCCACATCGCGCCGCCCAGTGCCGCCAGCGCAGAGCCGAGCATGAACACACCGATGAACAGACGGTTGATCTTGAAGCCGAGGCTTTCGACCATTTCACGGTTTTCCACGCCCGCGCGGATCAGCAGGCCAACACGGGTGCGGTTCAGCAGGCCCAGCAGGCCGACAAAGACCACCGCGCCGACACCGAAGGCGAAGATTCGGTAAATTTCGATGCTGACATCGCCGATGATCCACGCACCATCCAGAAAGGACGGGCGCGGCACAGTGACAGGGGTGCCACCCCAGACCGCAAGAATGATCTGCTCGGACACGATCAGCGCGCCCATGGTGATCAGAATTTGGCGCAGGTGGTCACGGTACACAGGGCGAATAATCACGGTTTCAAAGAACAGCCCCGCCGCCAGACCAAAGGCAATTGCCGCCAGCAGAGCAAGCCCCAGCGCGGCAGAGGCGAGCAGCACGCTGTCACTATCAAGCCATCCGCCCAGTGCCGCCAATACACTGGCCGCAACAAAAGCGCCAAAGCTGACAAAGGCGGAGTGGCCGAAGTTCATCACATCCATCAGGCCGAACACAAGGCTGAGGCCTGATGCCATCAAAAACACCATCATCCCCATCGACAGCCCCGCGATGGTCAGCGTGACCCATGACGAGGGCGCGCCGATCAGCACAAATGCAATGGCGGCCAATGCAACAGGCAGCAGGTTCACACCGCCGAACCGGCCTAGTGTGTTTGACAGTTTATCCATGGAATTCCTCATGCGGACAGCCCCAGAAGCTGTCCTTGCAAATCGCTGTTTGCGGCGAAATCGGCCATTGATCCGCGATGAACCACGCGGCCATCCTCGATCACGGCCATATCGCGGCCAAGACCACGGGCAAAGTTGAAATTCTGCTCGACCAGCAGAATGGTTGTGGTTTGCGAAATCTCGCGAAAGGCCTCGCTCATCGCGGCGACAATTGACGGGGCGAGGCCCTTGGTCGGCTCGTCGATCAGGATCAGGTCACGCTGCTCGATTATGGCGCGTGCCACAGCCAGCATCTGTTTTTGACCACCAGACAAGCTCCACGCCTGTTTTGACCAGAACTTTTCCAATGCGGGGAACAGATCATAAATTCGTTTCAGGCGGATCTGGTCAAACTTTCCCTTTGCAGTGGCGAGGATCAGGTTTTCCTCAACTGTCAGCCCGCCAAAGATCCCCATATTCTCAGGAACGTAGGCAATGCCTTTTCGCGCAATATCGGCAGTGGCCATGCCTGCGATATTACTTCCCTGAAATGTGACAGAGTTCGGAGAGGGCTGCCACAGCCCCATGATAGAACGCAGCGTGGTGGTTTTGCCCGCGCCATTACGGCCCAACAGCACAAACACGCCGCCCTCGGGAACATCAAAACTGATCCCGTGCAGCACGGCATATTGGCCGATATCGGTTTTCATGTCTTGGACGGACAACAGGGTCATGCTGTTTCCTCTGTCGCGGTGCCAAGATAGACATCACGCACGATCTGGCTGGCCATTACCTCATCGGGTGCGCCGTCTGCCAGCAATTCGCCGTTGTGCAGCACAATGATCCGGTCGGCCAATGCGCGCACCACGTCCATCTTGTGTTCGACCAGCAGAACAGTTTTTGTCGGGTCCGATTTGATTGTCGCGATCAGGTCCAGCACGGCAGGGGCCTGATCCAGCGACATACCGGCAGTGGGTTCGTCGAACATATAAATGTCGGGCTCCATCGCCATCAGCAGGGCCACTTCCAGCTTGCGCTGATCGCCGTGGGGCAGGGCAGAGGCAGGCATGTGCGCCTTGTCGTTCAGCCGCGCGGCCTCCAGATATTTCTCGGCGCTGTTTTTCAGGGCGCTCAGACTGTTTGCAGGGCGGAACAGGCCCCATCCCGCACCGGCACGGGCCTGCACCGCAAGGCGGATATTCTCAAGCACCGAAAGTTGCGGAAATAGGTTGGTCAATTGAAACGCCCGCCCGATCCCGTGGCGTGCACGCGATGACGGTGACAGATTGGTGATATCTGTATTGCCCTTGTGTACCTTGCCCGAAGTGGCAGGCAACTGGCCGGAAATCAGGTTGAAATAAGTTGTTTTACCAGCACCGTTCGGCCCGACGATTACTGTCGTCTCACCGGGGTGAAAGGCACAGGTGACGCGGTTGACAGCAACATGGCCGCCAAAGCGGATCGTGAGATCAGTGGTGGTGAGGGAGGGCTGGGGCATGGGGATTTTGCAATTCGTTAAAGTGTCCGGCCCGCGCATGTGTGGCGGGCCGGACCAGTTGGTTAATCGTTTGTACGACCAACGGGGATATTCATCTCGTCCGCTTCGATGATGCGCACCAGATCGGGGATCGCCCAGTCAACATCATCATCAACACGGATTTTGAAGTGGACCATGGATTGCAGCGCCTGATGGTCTTCGGGGCGGAATGTCATTGTGCCTTTCGGGGTTTCCCATGACATGCCTTCCATTGCGGTGATCAGATCTTCAGTCTCATAGCTGGTTGCGGTTTCGAGGGCTTTGACCACAGCCAGAGCAGCCGCCATACCACCTGCGGTAAAGAAATCAGGCGGGCCGTCGAAACGCTCCTGATGGGTTTTCACCAGCCAGTTGTTGACCGGATTGTCATAGGCTTCGTAGTAGTAATAGACCGCGCCCTCCATGCCGGGGAAACGCTTGTAGGTCGGCAGAACGGGCAGGATATGACCACCCATCGAAATTTCGATGCCGTAACGATCAGGGTCAAGCGCCTGAATCTTGCCCGGTGCATCACCGCCACCGGCAACATAGACCAGAATGACCTTGCGGCCTTCCTTGTCCTTTAGGGCGTTGAACATACGCTCGGTTGCGGCAGTGAAATCTGCGGTGCCCTGGGGCACGTACTCTTCGGTGACAACAGTGGCACCACTGCCATCCAGCGCATCCTTGAACGCGGTAATGCCATCACGGCCAAACGCATAATCCTCGGCCAGTGTCGCCACAAACAGGTTCTCGTCAGGTTTCAGCGCAAGCGCCTGCGCCTGCATGTCCATGGATGAGTTGCGCGACGTTTTAAAGATATAGCGGTTGCTGTCCGGCCCGGTCAGGCTGTCGGCAACAGCCGGTTCTACGATGAGGATTTTTTCGTATTCTTCAGCGATGGGCAACATACCTTTGGTCACACCGGATGATGTGGCCCCGACGGCCAGCAGCACTTCGTCATCGCCATAGGCTTCGGCCAGTACGGCGCGCGCGACATCGGGTTTGAACTGCGTGTCCTTGATGATCACTTCGATCGGGCGGCCCTTCACCTCATTGGTGCCATCGGTCGCGTACTCCAGCCCCAGTTCAAATCCCGTCTGCGCCTGTTTTGAGAAAGCTTCGAAGCTTGAGCCGGACAAACCGTGGATCAATGCGATCTTGATCGGGTCCTGCGCCCATGCCGCGCCGCACAGGGCCAGCGATGTTGCAATAGTTGCGGCGAACCGCGTGAATGTCTGCATTTTATCCTCCCAGATCAACAGGTCCGGCAGTTGCGCCACCGGTTCCCATCGTTTACGTATACTCCATCATCCGGGACATCAGAGCGCGGGGCAAGATCGTGGAAATACGTATCGATGACTGCTACAAAGAAGGCCGCTTTGCCGAGCTGGCATTCGCTTATGCGCCAATCGGTCTGGTGGTGACGGAAAACAGGGTGATTTGCGAATGTAACAAGGCGTTTGCGCAGATGTTCGGCTATGCGCCGGCAGATTTGCGCGGACAGTCCTTTGCCATCCTGTACCCGTCCGACGCAGAATTCGTAAACATCCGTGACCGCGGGGTCAGCAAATTGCGCGAATTCAATTCCTACTGGGACGAACGGATCATGGCGCGGCGCGATGGTAGTTTGTTCTGGTGTCGTGTGCGGGGCCACTCGTTTACGCCTGACACGCCGCTGGCCCGCGCGGTGTGGAGCTTTGCCGATCTCTCTTCCGAGCGGCCATACTCTCCGCTGACACGGCGCGAGCGTGAAATCCTCAGCCACCTCAGCGAAGGTCTGACCAGCAAGGAAATTGCCCTGCAACTGGACATCTCGCACCGCACCGTTGAAGTTTACCGTGCAAAACTGTTGCGGAAATTCAAGGTGAATAACACCGGCGGTCTGTTCCACTCCATCGGTGGGATCGGCGGCGAACATCTGGCATCACCAGCGGATAAACCGTAATGCCGGCAATAAAAGCGGTCAGGGCAGAACGCCGGATATGCCCGTGACATCAAAGAACAAGTCGCCCGAACGAGGACCAGATTACAATATGGACAAAGAACTATTGCACCGTGCATCCCTGCTTTCAAAGGAAGGCAGGCCGCAAGAAGCTTCTGAAGTTTGGAAGCGTGTCCTTTCAATGAATAAAGTAAGTATTCCAGCGATCAAGGGGGCTTTGGGCGCAGGATTACAAAACCGGTAATTTCGACGTTTCCCTACCATTTCTGACAGCAGCCTATGGCGAGTTGCCTGACAATCAAACCATCGTTGATCTGCTTATCCGAAGCTATCATGGTTGCGATCAGCCCGCGAAGGCGGTCGCGTTGATAACGCAGCATTATCCAACCATTCAGGATATCGCGGCATCACCTAATTGCGTAATTTTCGCACGTATTCTTGCAGCCAACAATCGGATTTCAAAGGCAATCTCGGTTTTGCACGAAAGAATTGCCTTGAAACCGGACGATATAAATGCACGCAAATCAATGGCTGTCCAACTGGGGCGGCAAGGACGGGTAAGTGAGGTTGAAGCCATTTTGCCAGCCGAACCGGCAGCGGGAAATCCGGCGCTGCTGTCCGTGCTGGCGCGCGCGGCACTCCATCGGGATGATGCAAGCCAATGTCTTGCTTATGCGGAGATGATGGGCGCCCTGCAAACAAGCCCCGAAGCCGCGCACAGGTTCAGAAAATCAGCTTTGCGTTTGCAAGCTGAACTGGAAGCGGAGTCAAATTCATCTGCATCCGATATCAATGTTATCGCCATTCTGGGCATTTCGTTCTGCGGCAGTACGATGCTCAGCTCCGTCTTGGGAGCGTTGGACGGGTGTGAAAATCTAAGCGAAAGCCACGCAATTACAAAGTATCGCCGCGCAGCACGGGAAAGCGGTGAGTTCGACTTTGACAACGGCAAGGTCGAAGACCTGGTGCCATGCAGTTCTTGCGGTAGCAACTGTGAGGTATTTGACTTTGAGTTCCGAAAAGCCCTTCAGGCAGACCCGACAAACCGACTTTTAAAGATTTGCAAACACATCGGGTGCAAAACAGTCATCACGGCTGACAAGACCGAAATAAGGGTAGTGGACCCGCTGCAAAGGTACAAAGCGGTGATCCTTTTCAAGACGCCGTACAATGCCTTTTGTTCCTTTTACAAACGTCAAAAACGCTGGCTCAAAAGTGATACGGTAGAAGGCAGTATAAATGCGTTTCTGACGGTGTATAAACGCGCTTATTCCAGCTTCTTAAATGAACATGCACCTAAAGAAGGTCGTGTCTTCATGCACTGGGACAGCTTTGTCACCGACCAGGCAGACCATCTTGAAATACTGTGCAAAGAACTGGATCTCGTTTTTGACAAAGACGTTCTTACTTCACGACCAGACCCGCAACATACGTTTGGCGGAAATGGTCCCGTGCGAAAGGCCGCGAAAGAAAGCGAAGGAACCGTGAAGATCACCAGAAAAGCCATATCAACTTCCGAACAGGACTTGTTCAACCGTTTGGCAGATCAGGACGAAGACCTTCAGATCCTCTATCAACAGCTTATGGACCAATACCGAGAAACATTCGGGAGAATGTAGAAAACAAGTTTAAGGATTAATTTGTGATCAAGCACTCGTCGCTCCCCTATCCCGACGCGTTTGTTAAGGATTACCTCGAACTGGCCACCGGCCCGAGGCAGACTATATCCTAAACAACCCGCCATTTATCCGGGCCAAGCGGATTCGTTGGGGGATGGCCATGCCGAGACTTTGCGGAAAGCCCATCCGCAAATGCCGCGGAGTCCGGATCTTGGTATGTTTTGTTGGGAAAAAGGGGCTTTGGCGACGCGGGACCACAAAACGATTACCCCAGCGCGAGGGCCAAGGCCACCCCTCATCCTACCAAACGTGGGCAGTTTGCGGCGTAATGAAAATCAGTGTCATAGAGACGCGACGGCCGTTTATTGCTGGAAGAGAGGTTGATTCCCTAAGTCACATCGAAACAGATCCGGGGCGGCAGCTGGTTTGTGAGCAATCGTTGGTTGGGAGTTTCCCGTCTATTAAGGATTAGAAGGGGACCCAAGGGCATATTTAACGGGATGGCAGAAAGGAGAAGTGTGATTTTGTGTTCAAAATTTTGCGTATACTTCCCTCAGTGAGGATATTTGGTTCCAATATCTGAGGAGGGGACGGCCGCCGCGTTTTCGATTGTATCGTATAGCGGCAACTTCTCAAAGCACTGGCAGTGATCTGGTTGAAGGAGGGGCTATGCGGCAGAAGCGGATGTTAAACTGCGAATACGTTAAGGAACTGCGTCCTCAACGAAACACCAGGAATGATTTCATCTGAAACCTTCAGGCTCCTTCCCCCTCTCGAATGTCTGTGCGCGGGGGGGGCGTCTTCACCAAGTAAAATCGTGTAACTCTCACGATCAAAGTTAACGGCGATGAGGAAACCGTTCCGTGCCCCATCGCCATGATCTTTACGTTGCCTTGCGCGATTTCCTGCGTGAAACAATGCCGAATGCGCCTAACGCTCCCAGCAACAAAGGAAGACCTGCTGGCAGAGGTACTACACTAACAGGAGGACCGGAATTACAGAAGTTATTTGCCGGTGATGGAAGACAAACTTGAGTAATAGTACCTAATCCGACCGAGTGGCTCAAACCGCCTTCTGCGCCAGTAGCCTTAGCATACGAAAATTCTTGCTCGCCGGTGTGATCGTTTCGAATCATGAGGTAGGTAGGGCTATTACCGATTTTCATGATCGCATACAGCGCATCAGTGGTGAATGGATCGCCGTTGTCTTGTTTGCCGTATTCCACGTCAACCCCAGTGAACAACGGGCTAGTGCCCGTCATTGACAGAATTACAGAATTCACCCATCCGGCTTCACTTGCGCTGCCCGAATTACTGGGTCCATCAAACATCTCACCGGGATCGCCGAACCCAAATGCATTGCCAGTATAATACAGCGCTGAACATGCCTCCGAACATGTCACCGTGCCACGCAACGCTCCTTCTACACCGCCGACGCCAGTTGATGCTGGATCAGTAATATCGGTGTCATTGAAAATCTGTATCGTGGTCGCACTTGCTGCGCCCGTCATGGCGATGCAGGCAAATAAGCCGGCGGCAATTGTCTTCTTCAGGTCAAGCATTTCGAAACCCTCTCGAATAAAATTTTAGTTTTGCATAAAAATTGCAGCGAACTCAAATGTACTTGAGCCTATAATTACATAGTGATGCCCCATAATCAACTTATTGTTGCCGGAATGGTAGTTATTCACGTTAAGGTAGATTTGGCATGCGGCGTGACCCCATAGTTCGCCTCAAGGTAGTAAAGACATGTCAGTTCAGGACTGATTTTTAGCGCTCACAAGGAAATTTGTGTTCATCTGTTGACCTGTTTCGGTTCTGCTGCCCGACAGATTCGCAGGTATTTGATGGGTTGATATCGTCAGGATGGAAAGCTGAGCGAGCTTGAAGCCGCCCGCTGCCGCAAGACGATCTGGTCGCAAAATAACGGCGCGGTCAGGAGTCGCTGGCCACTTCTAAGTCTGTTGGATCAGGAGAATGTTCGACTTGCGCCGCTTGGGAGACGCCCGGACAGATCCGATCTGTTCTCCGACGTCGCGATCGCGTTTGAGCTGTCGACCAATCCGCCGGAATGGCGGACAGCGTTGTGGGTTCTACTGTCGAGACCACCGCCGTTTGCGATCACTGGTTGCTGTGAGCGGGTCGCGCACGGACCGCGTATCATCTCTCAGCCGGTCCTCTAGAGCGCAGGACGGCTGAAATCCAAATCCGAGTGGCCGTGATGCATCGATTCTCTATACTAGACACTGGCGAAATCTTGAGCGTGGTTCGTGTGTTTGAGCCGAACCCAAGGGCAGGGCACGCACCAGTCGCCGGTTCCTGCAAGACGAACTTGACAGTGCGCCTTATTTTGGTCCTTACGTGCGCCTTATTTTGGTCCTTTTCACAAAATAAAAATTAATAAGAAGGCCCGTGGGGGCTTGGATCTATTGAGTGAGCTGTAGAATGAGAAAATCAAAAGCGGCCTTTGCCGCCCAAAAATCTGCGGGTGTTCAAATCTTGCCACCTGAGTTTGACGCCGATTCCATCCATGCGTTTTTCGAAAGCGGAAAGCCAACTTCAAACCAAAGCAACTACAACGCATTCTCGGCGCTTCAGTCGGCGGATAATATGGCACGCGTCGATTTGAGCGACCGTGCACGGCCCTTGCGCGACAGAGAAGACAAAATTGTAGAAGAAGATAAGGACACTGGTCTGGGCTTTGATGACACGGAGGGCGCTTTCGCCAAACCGAGCCATGCAGGTGGTGGCGGAAAAGGCCGCACTAAAAACAAAGATGCTGAGCCGGAGCCAACACCGGAACCCACGGAAGAGGCCGACCCGACGCCAATTGCGACTAGCCCGGACGTGGAGCCGGAGCCAACTTCGGAACCCACGCCAGAGGCCGACCCGACGCCAATTGCGACCAGCCCGGACGTAGAGCCGGAGCCAACTCCGGAACCCACGCCAGAGGCTGACCCGACGCCAATTGCAACCAGCCCGGACGTAGAGCCGGAGCCAACTCCCGAACCTGCTCCTCAACCAATGGCTGGCGAGTTCAATATTGATGTCGAGTTTTATGGTGCGTGGACACAAGAGTACAAACAGGTTTTGTACGAGGTTATCGATCAGATCGAAACGATAATCTATGGCGATCTTCCTGACGTTAACGGAACTGACGATTTCAAGCTATGGGCAGGTGTCGGATCAATCGACGGTGCAGGCGGCGCTTACGCAATGGGAAACACTGTTTATCAGCGCGCCGACAGCGATCTTCCGTACGAGGGTTTTTTCAAGCTGGATGAGGCCGATGTTGCGAAAAGCTACTCCGACGGCAACCTTGATGATGTAATAGTACACGAAATTTTCCACGCACTGGGCTTTGGTACCGCATGGGATGAAATGGGGCTGACCAAGGAAATCGGTGGCGTTACTCGGTTTACCGGTGAGAACGCTATCGAAGCGTACAACACCAGCTATTCGGGTTTGGCCGCGTCGGACCCCTATTCACATTTGGGTGTTCCAATGTCGAGCGATGATGCGCATTGGGATCATGCGACATTTACAAAGGACGTTATGACCACATCTATCTACAAGGACGGCAATGTGTTGTCTGATATGGACATCGCCGCGCTGGAGGATATGGGGTACGAAACCATCTACGGGGATGATTTCCTCTTCGTCTGACCCTTAGGCGCTGACGCCATTTATTCAGCGGCGGGTTTGCCACCCGCCAGCTTGGGCGCTGCCCATTCTGTGTAGGGGTATTCAGGCAGGACAGGGCGTTGAACGGTTTACCTTCCATCTGCGCTTTGGCCTGCCGCTCTTCCTCAAGTTCATCGAGGTATTTGAGGAAGAGCATCCAAGATGATTGCTCTGCATAATCCAACACCGAGTTGCAGTCGAATTTTTGAAACATGATGCCGTCGAGGGTTTTGAAGGTTTGTTCAAACTTGAAAGCTATTCTTTCAGCGATTTGCCGCGTAAGGCGGCGGGGCGGTTGGCAAAACGCTAGGCGGGCTGAACTTTCTTGATCAATTCGCCCTGCCGCTCAGTTGAGACGGGGCAATAGGCGCTGACAGTGGTGATCACGCTGGAATGCCCGATGTTCTGGAAAAAGGCTTTGAATGCTTCGCGCGTTAGGTAGGCGGTGTCTGTCCATTTCACCAGAGTTTTGCGGAAAGCGTGGGGCGTGAAGGGGGTTAGGTCGGCGCGCGTGAAGGCGTCTTTGATTGCTGCCCGAATAGCATTGGCGTTTCGGTAAGTCTCACGCCGCAATCCTACGACTTTGACCTCTCCGTCGATGGGCTTGTGCATCGGAGGCGGGAAAAGCGCGTCATCTGGCCCGAAGAGTGCGGCGTCTTTGAGGTGGGCCACCCACAAAGTGAAACAGGTGAGATATTTGGGATCAACGGGCAGGACGTACGTTGCGATTGTCTTGGAGTTCTTGGTCTTCACGTCACGGGCATCCTGATAGAAGCAGCCGTCGATTATGTTAATGTGTTTGAGGCGGAGAGAGGCAACCGCGCCATCGCGCGCGCCTGTGAGCATTAGTAAAGCGAAGAGCGCTTTGTTGCGGCAATAGATCTCCGTCGCTTCGGGCATGTTTGAGCACCCATGTCGCGCCATTTGCATAGAAGGAGATGGGGTGTCGCGCACTATGCTGGCAATGCGCGCACCTTTGGCATCCATGTTGAACTAGTCGGCATCAGAATGGCGGTTGCGGCTCTTGTATCCACTCTGCTCGGCTAGGGGAACGAGGTGATCACGCCGCATCTTCATTTTTCAAGCTGGGATGGCCCAAATCTTGTTTGTAAAGTCGAACTCGGCCCGCTTGGCGTTTCTGATTTCGCCCGGGCGCTGGGCGAGCATGGCAAGTAACTGCAATCCGATGCGAGTTGAGGCTTGACCGTCGAACTGTGCAACTTTGCGCATGAGCTGGCCCAGTGCCTTTGGGTCTGTGATTGCTGCGCGATGCAGGCGGGTAGGGCGGATCAATGCGTCTCGCAGAGCATAGGTAGGGTCAGCATCCGCAACACCACTCGCGACTGCATAGCGAAAGACAGAGCCGATGCGGGCGCGTAGACGGTGCGCGGTCTCGTAGTTGCCCTTGGCTTCTACCTTGCGTAGCGTTTTGAGAATAAGCGGCGCGGTGATCTCTGTGATCGGCTTGTGTCCAAAGTCTTGGTTGGCAAGTTTGAGGTGGTATTCGGTCTTGTCCAACGTGGCTTTGGATTTCCCCTCTTTGCGTTGTTTTGCCAAAAATGCGTGACCCAACTTCTTGAAAGTCTCTCCCTTGGCCGCTTCTCTAACGCGCCTTTCTTCTTGTTTGGCTTCATTGGGATCGATGCCCTGCGCCAATAGAGCCTTCGCCGCGTCGCGGGCTTTTCTGGCCTGTGCCAAGCTGTGAGCAGGATAATCGCCAATGACGAGCAGTTTTTCTTTGCCATCGACTCGATATTTGAAGCGCCATGACCTCGAGCCACTAACTTTGATCAAGATAAACAGGCCTTCGAAGTCGCTTACCTTGTAAGCCTTTTGGGCGGCTTTGAGATTTTTGATCTTTATGTCGCTCAACGGCATGGTGGGGGTACGCACCTTTTTCAGATTTCATCGTACCCCCAATAATACCCCCAAACAGGGGGTACGTTGCTGGATGCTATAAAACAGCATCGGACGAACGATCTCGATAAAACCTATATAACACAGGGTGTTTCGGATGTCTTTGGACTATTCTGGATGATGAAATGGTGCCCCCACACGGACTCGAACCGCGGACCTATTGATTACAAATCAATTGCTCTACCAGCTGAGCTATAGGGGCACTGGGCGGTTCTCTAATGCCTATGATCCGAACGTGCAAGAGGATTTTATCATCCTTTTGCAGGTTTTACAGCAGAGTTACAGACGGCTATACGGAGACGGAAACAGATGGACGGATAAGAATGAAACTGGTCTTACATGTAGGTGTGCATTTTACGGAAGAAGACCGGCTGATGAAGTGCCTATTGCGTAACGCGGACGAGCTTGCGGCGCAGGGGACAATGGTTCCCGGCCACGGCAGATATCGCGGTATCATGCGCGAAACCCTCAATGCTATGGTGCGCGCAGAGCCGTCGGATATGGCGCGCGATGTACTGCTGGATGCGATGCTCGACGATGTTGAAGCGCAGAGGTTGATCCTGTCGGATGCCAACTTCTTCCGGACCCCGAAAACGGCAGTGCAAAACGGTGTTCTATACCCCGCCGCGGCAGAGCGTATGTTGAATATGTCGCGTATATTCGCCCAGGACGACATCGAAATCTTCATGGGGATTCGCAATCCCGCGACATTGCTGCCAATCTTGCATAGTAAATCGGGCGATCAGTCGGTCGAGAGATTCTGGGGGGGGCGCGACCCGCGTGATATTCAATGGTCGCACACGATCGGCATGATCCGCGATGCAGCGCCCGAGGTGCCGATCACCGTCTGGTGTAACGAGGATACACCGCTGATCTGGGGGCATATTATCCGCCAGATGGCGGGGCTGTCGGATGACCAAAAGATTATTGGCGGGTTTGATTTGCTCAGCTCGATCATGAGCGCAGAGGGCATGAAGCGGTTTCGTGCCTACCTCAAAGACCATCCGATCATGACCGAACACCAAAAGCGCCGCGCAATCGCGGCGTTTCTGGATAAATATGCGCTCGAGGGCGAAGTTGAGGAGGAACTCGACATGCCCGGATGGACCGAGGAACTGGTCAGCGAGATGAGTGAAATCTATGACGATGACGTTTCTGAAATCGCTCGGATGTCAGGTGTGAGGGTGCTGATGCCTTGATGTCCCGCGCTTTTCGGGGGCCATTGTTCTGTGTGGATTTGACGTGCTAGGCGTTGGGCACAGTGCCGCATAAGGAGCAGGGATGAGCAATTTCGAAAAGGCCGCTGATGGCGCGAAAATGGATTTTTCGCAAGATATGTCCTATACGGATTATCTGGGCCTTGATCCGATCCTGAACGCGCAACATCCCCTGTCGGATGCCCATGACGAGATGTTGTTTATCATCCAGCACCAGACATCTGAATTGTGGATGCGGCTGGCGCTTCACGAGCTTGAGGCGGCGCGGCGCGCGATGCAGTCGGGCGAATTGCCCACCGCGTTCAAGATGCTGACGCGGGTGGCGCGGATATTTGAACAGTTGAACTCGGCTTGGGATGTCCTGCGCACGATGACGCCCAGCGAATACACGGCCTTTCGTCCCAGCCTTGGTAATTCGTCCGGCTTTCAGTCACACCAGTACCGTTTGATCGAATTTTTGCTGGGTAATCGCAATCAGGCGCTTATGAAGCTGCACAAACACCGCGCCGCTGCTTTTGCGCGGTTGGAGGCGGAGCTGGCGCAGCCCAGTCTGTATCAGGTGGCGATTTCACTACTGTGCACGCGGTTTGGCCATGCGCCACTGGCGGGTGATCCCGGACAGAGCGACTGGACGGCCGACACCGCCGTGCAGGATTTGTGGCAGCGCGTCTATGAAGACCCGCGCGCGCATTGGGATTTGTATGAACTTGCGGAAAAGCTGGTTGATCTGGAGGATTATTTCCGGCGCTGGCGGTTCAATCATGTCACAACGGTTGAGCGGATTATCGGATTCAAACGGGGTACCGGAGGTACTGCGGGCGTAGCATATTTGCGCAAGATGCTCGAGGTCGAGCTTTTTCCCGAATTATGGAATGTAAGAGGAGCGTTGTAAGTGGCTGACATATTGAGAAAAGAATCATTCGTTCTCCCTGAGGGAGTAATCTATCTCGATGGTAACTCCCTTGGCCCGATGCCAAAAGCAGTAGCTGCAAGGGTGCAGGGCATGCTGACTGACGAGTGGGGTGAAATGCTTATCCGTGGCTGGAACGCAGCGGGCTGGATGGATCAGCCCAGCCGCGTAGGCCAACAGGTTGCGCGGATTGTGGGCGCCGAGGCCGGATCGGTTGTGATGGGTGATACGCTCTCGCTCAAAGTGTTTCAGGCGCTGGCAGCCGCAGTCAAAATGGTGCCGGATCGCCGTGTTATTCTGAGCGATACGGGCAATTTCCCGTCCGATCTGTATATGGCCGAAGGTTTGGTTGGTCTGCTGGAGCAGGGGTACGAGTTGCGCACCGTTGCGCCGGAAGAAGTGCTGGATGCCATTGATGAAAGCATCGCCGTGGTGATGCTGACGCAGGTTGATTACCGCACGGGCCGTATGCACGATATGAACGAGCTGACCAAAGCTGCACACGCCAAAGGTGCGGTCATGCTGTGGGATCTGGCGCATTCGGCGGGCGCTGTCGAAGTTGATCTGGCCGGATCGAATTGCGAATTCGCCATTGGCTGTACCTACAAGTATCTCAATGGGGGCCCGGGGGCGCCTGCGTTTATCTATGTGCGTCCCGATCTGGTTGATACAATTCAGCCTGCGCTGAGCGGCTGGTTGGGTCATCGCCAGCCCTTTGCGTTTGATCTGAATTACAAGGCAGGCGAGGGGATCGAGCGGATGCGCGTTGGCACGCCGCCGGTTATCCAGTTGACCGCGCTGGAAGTCGCAATGGACCTTTGGGCAGATGTGGATATGGCGCAATTGCGTGCCGCCTCTGTTGAGTTGCAAGAACAATTCATCGCCGAGATCGAGCGGGATGTACCTGCGCTGACCCTTGCAAGCCCCCGCGACAGTTCTGTGCGTGGCTCGCAAGTGTCTTTCCGTTTCCACGAAGGCTACGCCGCGATGCAGGCCGTGATTGAGCGCGGCGTCATCGGCGATTTCCGCGCGCCCGATATTATGCGATTTGGATTTACGCCCCTGTATCTGGATAGTGGAGATATCAGTGCGGCTGTCGCGATTATCGCTGATGTGATGAACAACAATCTTTGGGATCAGGATAAATACAAGGTGAGATCAAAGGTTACTTGATTTATCAATTACTTAGCGTAGGTTTTTCATCTGTTGGATTAACGCATCGGGGATCGTTAAGATCAGATATCTTCTTGTTTTTATTCAATGGTATATCGGGTGATCTTAAACGAATTTGATCACCGATATGTGCCTGCAAATTAGCGAGGTTGACGTGTCAGCAGCGGCGCGACGACAGCGCTCAGCGCGAATAGGATTGCGGCGGCGGTCACGATACTTGGGCCGGCTGGGGTGTCAAAGGTGAACGCGCCGGCCAGACCACCCAACGCGGCAAAGCTGCCCACGGCCACGGCATAGGCGGCCATTGCTTCGGGGGTGCGCGAGAACGGACGCGCGGTGGCGGCAGGGATCACCAGCATCGCAGCAATCAAAAGCGCGCCCACAACCTTGATCGCAACGGCAACCGTGATGGCCAATGCAAGCGTCAGGATCAGTTGTTCACGCTTTGGTGCAATGCCGCTGGCAGTGGCAAGGTCGGGCGACAGTGTGGAGGTCAGCAGCGCCTGCCAGCGCCAGACCAGCAGCGCCAGCACCAATCCCGCCCCCGTCCAGATCACCACCAGATCAGCCACCGTAACAGCAAGGATTTCGCCGAACAGATAGCTTTCCAGATTGACGCGCACACCGTCGATCAATGATACCGCGACAAGCCCCAGCGCCAGCGCCGCATGTGCAAGAACGCCCAGCAGGGCATCTGTGCCGACCTGACGTTCTGCGAGGGTGCTGATGACCAGCGCCATTGCCAGTGCCACGCCAAGTACGCCAGCAAAGACCGGCAGGTCGGTGGCCAGCGCCAGTGCTACCCCAAGGATTGCAGCGTGGCTGGTTGCATCGCCGAAATAGGCCATCCGCCGCCAGACCACAAAACACCCCAGAGGGGCCGCAGCCAGCGCCACACCCAGCCCGGCGAGCGCCGCGCGTATAATGAAATCGTCCAGCATTATCGGGCATCCTCGTGCGGGTGGTCGTGATCATGATCGTGGTGGTGATGGTCGTGGTCATGGCGGTAAAGCGCCAGCGCGCCTTGTGTGCCGGTGCCGAACAAGGCGCGATACTCCGGCGCGTCTGCCACAACCTGCGGCGTGCCTTCGCAGCAGACATGGCCGTTCAGGCACAGCACGCGGTCCGATGCGGCCATAACGACATGCAGATCGTGGCTGACCATCAGAACAGCGCAGCCGTGGGTTTGGCGCACGGTTTCGATCTGTTGGTAAAATCGCGCCGCACCGGGCTGGTCAAGACCTTGAGTCGCTTCATCAAGGATCAGGATATCGGGCGATTGCAGCAGCGCACGGGCCAGCAGAACACGCTGGAACTGTCCACCAGACAGCGCGCCCAGCTGCCGCTGCGCCAGTTCCGGCACACCGGCATCACTCAGCGCCCCAAGGGCCGTGTCGGCGGGCACGCGCGCAGGAAGGTTCAGAAATCGCGCCACGGTCAGGGGCAGGGTGGTATCGATCGCCAACGCCTGCGGCACATATCCGATACGCAAACCGTCCGCGCGAATAACCTGACCCGTGACAGGCCGGATTGCCCCGATCAACGCGCGTAACAGGGACGATTTGCCGGATCCGTTCGGCCCCACAATCGTTACGATTTCACCGCGCGATATAGAAATATTCACATCGCGTAGCACAGTGCGCCCGCCGTACGCCAGCTCCAGATTGCGGGTTTCGATCAACGCCATCAGGCGGCCTCGCCCACGCAGTCGGGGCATAGCCCGGTGGCCTCGACAACCGTGCGCTCAATCACGAATCCCGCAGCGCGGGCAGCATCCCCCAAACGGCCCTTTGCCGGTGCCGTGTCGGCCTCTGCCACGCTCTGGCAGTTGCGGCAGATCAGAAAAGCCGGCGCGTGATCCTGTCCGGGATGCACACAGGCCGTGTAGGCGTTCAGGGCTTCGATCTTGTGGGCAAACCCGGCCTTCACCAGAAAATCTAGCGCGCGGTAGGCAACGGGGGGCTGCGTGCCCAACCCTTCGGCAGCAAGATGTTTCAGCACGTCATACGCCCCCAACGCGCGATGCTCTGCCAGCAGTATTTCAAGCGTGCGGCGGCGCACAGGTGTCAGGCGCAGACCAAGCGCCGTGCAATGGTCCTGTGCCTGTGCCAACATCGTGGACATGCAAACGCTGTGATTTTGGCATTGAAAGCCGATAGGGCCGGACATGGTGCAGAACCTTTGCTTTGGCGAATTTTTCGTATTGATATGTTATAACATCCGGTCTAGCAAGAGCCGCATCAGAGCCTGAAGGGATTTATTTTATGCGCCGCCTGTTTGCCATCCTGCTACTTTTGTCATCCCCCGCTGCCGCGCGTGCAGCCCCCGAAGTAGTTGTAGATATCGCCCCGATACGCGCGTTGGTTGCGCAGATCATGGAAGGTGTGGGGGAGCCTGCGCAGATAATTCCGACAGGGTCGTCACCGCACGATTACGCCATGCGCCCGTCAGAAGCGCGCGCTTTGCGCAACGCCGATCTGGTAATCTGGGTTGGTCCCGCGCTGACCCACTGGCTCGAAGAGCCGCTGGACAGTCTGGCGGGAGATGCCGGGCGTATGACGCTGATGTCATTGCCGCTGACTCATAAACTTCCTCTGCGCGAGGCTGATACAGACGCGCATGATCATTCGCACAGCCATGAACATGAAGGCGATACTGATCCGCATGGCTGGCTGTCACCCCTAAACGCCGCTGTCTGGGCCGAAGCTGTGGCGGAAAAGCTGGCGCAGATCGATCCGGAAAATGCACAGATTTATGCTGCAAACTGGCAGACCTTGCGCGGCGAGCTTGCCGCGCTGGTGCGCGAACTCGACGCGCTTTTCCTCCCTTACCGCGAAACCCCGTTCATTGTGTTACATGACAGTTTTCACTATTTCGAAGCGGCATTCGATATCGAAGCGCAGGCGTCCATCATCCCCGCTGACGGGAGTAGCCCGGGCCCCGCGCGCCTGAAAGCATTGCGCGATGATCTGGCCGAGCATCCCGTCGTTTGTGCCTTCACCGCGCCGCAGGAAAATGACGCGCTGCTGCGTACAGCGCTGGCAGAGCAAGGGACGCATATAGCCGTGTTGGACCCGATGGGGGATGGCGAAATGTCGTACGCCACGCTGATGCGCCGTTTCGCCGATGACATGGTGTCGTGTTTGGCAAAAGGGACGCGCTGATCAGCGTGCAAATCGATCCAGCAGATCGGGGATGTGTTTGCGAAACTTGAAGAAACCGGCAGTGGCGTGGGGCCATGCGGCTGTGTCGATGTCGCGCCTGATCTGCGTGAGCGGCGCACTATCGGACCCGCGCAGGTGCGCCAAAGCTGCCGGCGTTGTCCCTACAGGGGCATAGGGTGTGATGATTTGGTCAAGCGCATTGTCGCGCGCCCAGTCAATCACACCCTCGGGTGTGTCGGTAAAATGCGCCATCGGCGCGATATCGCGCGCAAGGTCGCGGCGGAACGCGGTGACCTTGGCGGCCATATTCCACGGGCTTTGTGCTGCTTCGGTTGAGAGATACGCGGTGGAGACGGGCGTGATTTTCATTTTTGCCAGGAAAGGCGCGCCCAGATCATCGGAGTGCAGCAAAAGCCCGACACGCGCATCGGGCGCGCCTGAATAGGGCGCGATCGCGGGAACGGGCTGGCGTTCGGGCAAAGGGGGCGCATCGAGCGGATCAGCGCGGGTGGCCAGCCCCCGCACATCTGTAAATCTGCCGTCCGTGAATTTTTCGATGTTTGACGGATCGGCAAGGTAGGTTTTGCCCTGTGTCTGTATCCCCGCCACCCACCGCCAGCTAAGCGTATTTACAGCGGCATCACCGTCCAGCAGATGACGCAAAAAGAAATCCGCGCCCAATTGCCACGGCAGTTTCAATGTAAAAATCCAGATTGATGCGAACCACATGCGCGCGTGGTTATGCAGATATCCGGTTTCTACCAGTTCATTTGCCCAGTGATCAAAGGGAGCAATACCGGTATCGCCCAGACAGGCGGCTTCCCATTTTTGGCGCAGGCCTGATTGTGTTTGCACCGCGTTGTGCAGACGCGTGAGATCGGCGCGGTACTGTGCCCACACCGCAGGCCGCTGCTCCATCCAGCCTTTCCAATAGGTACGCCACCAGACCTCTGCCAGAAACTTGTCGGCGCTGCGCGCATCATTCTGCGCCAGAACCGCGCGGGAGACATCGGCCTCGTCCAGGATCTTCATCCGCAGATAGGGCGACAACCGGGAAACATGATTATGCGCGCCGCTGCCAAGATCGTAATTGCGCAGACGGGTATAATTTGAGACTGCATCTGGCGCGAAATCGGCCAAACGGGCGGTTGCAAACATGGCGTTGGGCGGGAAGATTAAGGAGGATCTATTCATCCCGTGCAAACTAGGGCAGGGCGGACGCTGTTCAACTTGGGGCAGATCGGCTGTCAGCCCCCCTTGAAGCTCCCCAGTCACGCGACTAATCTTGTGTAAACACTTGTGCGGGTATTGTCCCGCGCATCCCCATTAAAGGCAGAGCACATGCAAGATCCCGTCGAGACGTATATGAACCTTGTTCCCATGGTTGTGGAGCAGACAAGCCGTGGCGAACGCGCCTATGACATCTTCTCGCGTCTTCTGAAGGAACGTATTATTTTCGTAAACGGCCCGGTGCATGATGGCATGTCACAGCTGATCGTGGCCCAGTTGTTGCACCTTGAGTCGGAAAACCCGTCCAAGGAAATCTCGATGTACATCAACAGCCCCGGCGGCGTGGTGACGTCCGGTCTGTCGATTTACGATACCATGCAATACATCCGCCCCAAGGTTTCCACGCTGGTGATCGGGCAGGCGGCCTCTATGGGCTCGCTGTTGCTGACGGCGGGTGAACATGGGATGCGCTTTTCTCTGCCCAACTCGCGGGTGATGGTGCACCAGCCTTCTGGCGGATATCAGGGGCAGGCCACGGATATCATGATCCACGCGCAGGAAACCCAGAAGCTAAAAACACGCCTGAACGAAATTTACGTCAAACACACCGGAAACTCCCTCAAAGACGTAGAGGCGGCGCTGGAGCGCGACAACTTCATGTCGCCCGAAGAAGCCAAAGACTGGGGTTTGATCGACGAGATCGTTGAAAATCGTGGCAAACAGGACGACAAGGACGCGCCCAAGAAGGGCAAGTAAGACACAACGTCACGCTGCGCGCTTTTCGCGATTGCAGGACCGCGGAGCGTGACTTAGACTTACCGGCAAATACAATTTCGTGCTGCCTGTTTGTAGGCGGCCAAACCTACGCTCTAGATCTGAAAGGGCTCACATGGCCAATTCAACCACCGGCGACAGCAAAAACACCCTCTACTGCAGTTTTTGCGGGAAAAGCCAGCATGAGGTGCGTAAGCTGATTGCTGGACCAACCGTGTTCATCTGTGACGAGTGTGTTGAACTTTGCATGGATATTATCCGCGAAGAGACAAAGGCATCGGGCCTTAAGGCCACTGACGGCGTGCCGACACCAAAAGACATCTGCGATGTTCTGGACGATTATGTGATCGGTCAGGCAATGGCGAAACGTGTGCTGTCTGTTGCGGTTCACAACCACTACAAACGTCTTAATCACGCCCAAAAGGGCGGCGACATCGAACTGGCAAAATCCAACATCCTGCTGATGGGCCCCACGGGCTGCGGCAAGACGTTGCTGGCACAAACGCTGGCACGGATTCTGGATGTGCCGTTCACCATGGCTGATGCAACCACACTGACCGAAGCGGGATATGTTGGGGAAGATGTCGAAAACATCATTCTCAAACTGCTTCAGGCGTCCGAGTACAACGTCGAACGCGCACAGCGCGGGATCGTCTACATTGACGAAGTTGATAAAATCACCCGCAAATCGGAGAACCCTTCGATCACGCGTGACGTATCGGGTGAGGGCGTGCAGCAGGCGTTGCTCAAGCTGATGGAAGGCACTGTTGCCTCTGTACCGCCACAGGGCGGGCGCAAGCATCCGCAGCAGGAGTTTCTGCAAGTGGATACCACGAACATCCTGTTCATCTGTGGTGGTGCGTTTGCGGGTCTGGACAAAATCATCGCGGCGCGCGGTAAGGGTTCGGCGATGGGCTTTGGCGCGGATGTCCGTGATCAGGATGCACGCGGCATCGGCGAGATTTTTACCGATCTGGAGCCTGAGGATCTGCTGAAATTCGGATTGATTCCCGAATTCGTGGGCCGTCTGCCTGTTTTGGCGACCCTCGAAGACCTTGACGAAGATGCGCTGGTTACAATCCTTACCCAGCCCAAAAACGCTTTGGTCAAACAGTACCAGCGCCTGTTCGAGCTTGAGGATACGCAGCTTACGTTTACCGATGACGCGCTTGTGGCGATTGCCAAACGCGCCATCCAGCGCAAGACCGGCGCGCGCGGGCTGCGCTCTATACTTGAAGATATCCTGCTGGATACAATGTTCGATCTGCCCGGTCTGGACACGGTGACGGAGGTGGTCGTGAACGAAGAGGCGGTGACATCCGATGCCAAGCCATTGATGATCCACGCCGACGCAGAAAAAGAGAAAGAGCCGGCTTCTGCAGGCTAACATACGGATAGATTTGTCCAAAAGGGCGGGCCAGTTGGTCTGCCCTTTTCTTTTGTTATGAAGGAACTTGTTATGATGCGTATTTCATCCGGCGGGGAGTTCGAAGCGAAGATCGGTTATTGTCGCGCTGTTGTTGCTGGTGGTTTTGTGCATGTGGCGGGCACCTGTGGTCAGGGCACCGACGTGGTTGCGCAATGCCGCGATGCGCTGCGTATTATCAGCAACGCGCTGGAGGAAGCAGGGGCAGGTTTTAAAGATGTGGTGCGCGTGACCTACATGCTGGCTGACCGTGCAGAATTTGAACCGTGCTGGCCCGTTCTAGCAGAGGCATTTGGCGAAAATCCGCCCGCTGCGACGATGATCGAATGTGGACTGATCGACCCGAAATTCCGGATCGAGATCGAAGTGACGGCGCTCGCGCCAACTGGCTGATGCGCAGGGGCAGATAAACAGTTGTGGTAACAGGACCGCTGGACCTTTGGCGTTTTTTTGACCATAAGCACAGTAGATAGCAGGAGTCTCCCATGGGTATTGTAAGCAAAATCCTGAGCGCGTTCACATGGTGGAACGGTCAAACGCTCAACACGCAGTTTTTCACGTGGCGCAAAGGTGAAAAAGTGGGCGAGGATGCGCAGGGCAACATTTATTACCGCAATGCCGATGATAGCAAACGCTGGGTGATCTTTAACGGCGAGATCGAGGCGAGCCGTATTAATCCCGACTGGCATGGCTGGTTGCACCGCACCTTTGATGCCCCTCCGACGGAAAAGCCGCTGATCCATAAGGAATGGCAGAAACCGCATCAGGAAAACCTGACAGGTACGGTTCTGGCCTATGCGCCTGCGGGGTCAATCCGTCGCGAACATCCGGCAGATCGCAGCGATTATGAGGCGTGGAGCCCCAAGTGATGCGCAAACTGGCCCTGATGATGGCCCTATGCGCCACCACCGCCCTGGCCGAGCCGACAAGCAACGGGCAGGGCGCTGTGCTGCGCGCGCTGGACAAAACCTCAGGGACAACCACCGATCTGACCGTGAGAAACGGCCAAATCGCAAGCTTGGGGCGATTGCAGATCGTTCTGAACGAATGCCGCTATCCGCAGGGCAACCCCTCTGGCGATGCATTTGCGGCATTAGAAGTGTCCGAAACAGGGCATGCGGGCACGGTATTTACCGGCTGGATGATTGCATCTGCACCCGCGCTGAACGCAATGGAACATCAGCGCTATGACATCTGGGTGATGCGCTGTATCACCTCCTGAGGTGAGCTATCGGCGGCTGCTGTAAAGGACGCGCGCTGCGTTTTGGCAGCAGCGAGCCTTGAGTGATATTCTGCGCGGCTGATCTCCACCGCGCCCAGTGATGCCAGATGATCGGTGATGAACTGGGTGTCAAACAGGGTGAAACCGCCCTGCGTCAGACGATCCACCAGACAGGCCAGCGCGATTTTTGAGGCGTTGGTACGCCGCGAGAACATGCTTTCCCCGAAAAATGCCGCCCCCAGCACCACGCCATAAACGCCGCCAACCAGCGCATCCTTTTCCCAGACCTCAAGAGAGTGTGCCTGTCCGCAGGCGTGCAGCGCGTTGTATAGTGCGCGAATTTCGCCATTGATCCAAGTATCTTCACGGTCGGCGCAGCCATCGACCACGCCTTCAAAACTGCGATTGATTGTGATGGTCCAGTCACTGCGCCGCATGGCCCGTCGCAGTGAACGGGACGCGTGAAACCCGTCAAGCGGCAGTACGCCGCGCCTGTGCGGATCGACCCAGAAAATCTCTGGATCGTTCCTCGATTCGCTCATCGGGAAGATACCGACACTATATCCGTGCAGCAAAAGCTCCGGTGTCAGTTCGCCCATGAGGCTCAGGCATCCCCGAGATTTGTTTCCAGCCAATGTTCAAGCCAGTGGATATTGTAGTTGCCCGAGTGGATGTCTTCCTCTTGCAGCAGCGCGTGGAACAGCGGCACGGTTGTATCCACTCCGTCCACGATCAACTCGCCAAGGGCGCGGTTCAGACGGGCAATCGCTTCGGGGCGGTCACGGCCATGCACAATCAGCTTGCCGATCAGACTGTCGTAGTAGGGCGGAATTTTATAGCCGTCATAAAGCGCGCTATCCATCCGCACCCCAAGCCCGCCGGGCGCATGATACTGCGTGATCTTACCGGGACAGGGGGCGAAATTGGGCAGTTTTTCCGCGTTGATCCGCACTTCGATGGCGTGGCCGTTGATGGTCAGGTCATCCTGTGTGAACGACATCGGCAGCCCCTCGGCGACGCGGATCTGCTCACGCACCAGATCGACGCCAAAGATCGCTTCGGTGACCGGGTGTTCCACTTGCAAACGCGTGTTCATCTCGATGAAATAGAACTCACCGTTTTCATACAGAAATTCGATGGTGCCAGCGCCGATATAGTTGATGTTGGCCACAGCATCGGCACATACCTTACCGATGCGCGCACGCTCTTCAGCAGTGATGGAGGGTCCGGGCGCTTCTTCGAACACCTTCTGGTGGCGGCGCTGAAGCGAGCAGTCCCGCTCACCCAGATGCACGGCGCGGCCCTTGCCATCACCAAACACCTGAATTTCGATGTGGCGCGGCGTGGTCAGATATTTCTCGATATACACTTCGTCATTGCCAAAGTTCGATTTCCCCTCGGCGCGCGCGGTCTGATATGCTCTTTCCATGTCTTTGGCGGTCTGGGCAACTTTCATGCCTTTGCCACCACCACCGGCAGTGGCTTTGATAATCACCGGATAACCGATTTCCTCACCAATGCGCTTGGCGTCATCCAGCGTGGCGACACCCCCGTCAGAGCCGGGAACACAGGGCACACCCAGCGCCTTCATGGTATCCTTGGCGGTAATCTTGTCGCCCATGATGCGGATGTGTTCGGCTGTGGGGCCGATAAACGTCAGGCCGTGATCTTCGAGAATCTGCACAAAACCGGCATTTTCCGACAAAAAGCCGTAGCCTGGGTGGATCGCCTCGGCACCGGTGATTTCACAGGCGGCCACAATGGCGGGGATAGACAGGTAAGATTGCTGCGAGGACGGCGGCCCGATGCATACGCTTTCGTCTGCCATACGCACATGCATCGCGTCACTGTCGGCGGTCGAGTGGACAGCAACAGATGCAATGCCCATTTCGCGCGCGGCACGGATAACACGCAGCGCAATTTCACCGCGATTGGCGATAAGGATTTTCTTGAACACGGGCTGACCCTCCTTATTCGAGGATCACAAGCGGGGAGCCGAATTCGACGGCGGCCCCGTCTTCGACCAGAATACGTTTTACTGTGCCTGCGCGTGGTGCGGGTATGTGGTTCATGGTTTTCATGGCTTCCACAATCAGCAGCGTATCCCCTTCGGAAACCTGCGTCCCGACAGCGACAAATGCGGCTGCACCCGGTTCGGGGGCTGTATAAACAGTGCCAACCATGGGGGAGGTCACGGCGCCGGGATCGGCGGAAGGATCGGCGTTTGCCGCTTCGGATGGGGCTGCAGCAGCAGGGGCCGCGATGGATGCTGCTGGCGCAGGAGCAGCCTGCATTGCCTGTGGTGCCATGATCTGTTGCGGCGGCTTGCGGGACACACGCACATTCAGGCTATCGTCCTCTGCATAGTCGCGTTTGACCTGCAATTCCGTCAGATCATTTTCGTTCAGAAGTTCTGCCAAAGCGCGGATAAATGCGACGTCGGCGTCATGTGTATTTTTAGTCATAAAATTCCTCGACCATTGCGAAGGGGCGGTTTTACCATGCTCTTTGAGGGGGCTTATATGGCATGGACAGTGGCAAGGAAAGGCGCGACTTTAACACCGGGTTGACGAAAATGGAGGTTCCGCAATGAACATCGCACACTGGCTGGCACGGCGCGCAACAGCACAGCCCCAAAAAGCGGCGTTGTTTCACGGTGCGAAAGCCGTCAGCGACTATGGCACGTTTCATGCCGATGCCTGCCGGATTGCCGCAGGGCTGACAGCGCGCGGAGTGTCGTGCGGGGACCGTGTGGGCATCTTTATGGACAACCACCCCGATTGGGTGCTGGCCCTCTACGGTATTCTTTATGCCGGCGCGGCGGTGGTGCCGGTCAACGCCAAGTTACACGGACGCGAAGCGGCGTTCGTTCTGGCCGACAGTGGTGCCGTCCTCTGCCTGACCGATGCGCGCCATGAATCGGCGCTGGAGGCTGAAAATGCGCCCTGCCGGTGCGCGCCGCCCCGCGCGTTGTTGGGAGAGGACGCGCAGGAGATTGTTCACCGCCGTCCCGACGATCTGGCGTGGTTGTTCTATACTTCCGGCACCACAGGCGCGCCCAAGGGGGTGATGATCACCCATGAAATGATTCAGGCAATGACGCTGAGCTACAGTATCGATGTCGACAGTGTAACGGGCGAGGATGCGGCGCTCTATGCGGCACCGTTCAGCCATGGGGCGGGATTGTATAACTTTATTCACGTTCTGGCGGGCGCGCGCCACGTTTTTCCAACCTCGGGCGGTTTCGATGTGCCGGAAATCCTTGACCTGGCAGAGGAGTTGGGCCGTTGCCACATGTTTGCCGCCCCGACGATGGTTAAACGTCTGACAGATGGCGCTGTTGTCGCGCAGCGCAGCGGCACGGGTTTGCGCACTATCGTTTATGCAGGCGGGCCGATGTACACCGCCGACATCATTGCGGCGGTCGATCATTTCGGACCTGTATTCGTGCAGATCTATGGGCAGGGCGAATGCCCAATGGCAATTACCGCGCTGTCACGCGCCGATGTTGCAGACCGGACGCATCCCGATTGGCGGCAGCGCCTTGGCTCTGTCGGGCGGGCGCAATCGGTGGTGGAGGTGCAGATCGGTGATGAAAACGGCATGCCGCTGCCCGCAGGGCAGGCGGGCGAAATCATGGTGCGCGGCGCACCTGTGATGCCGGGATACTGGAACAACCCCGAAGCAAGCGCCAAGACACTGCTGAACGGCTGGCTTATGACCGGTGACATCGGCCATCTGGATGCTGCGGAATACCTGACGCTGCAAGACCGCTCGAAAGATGTGATCATCACCGGTGGATCAAATGTTTATCCCCGCGAGGTGGAGGAAGTGTTGCTGCGTCATCCGCAACTGCAAGAGGTGTCGGTGGTCGGAACCCCCCACGCAGAGTGGGGCGAGGAGATTGTTGCTTTTGTCGTCGGCGATGCGCCGGACGATGCACTGGATGCGCTGTGTCTGGAAAACATCGCGCGCTTCAAGCGGCCCAAACGGTATATCCGGCTGGATGCACTGCCAAAAAACAACTACGGGAAGGTTTTGAAAACAGAACTGCGCAAGCAGTTGGCCGACCCGCACGGACAGCCACCCGCCCCGTAGGGCAGGTGGTATGGCGTCGATTTAACCAATTTCGTAGAAGTCGTTGATCAGGTTGAAGGCATCTTCATCAAGATCCCCGGCTGTAACATTGCGAACCGTCAGGATCGAACCGCGGTCTATGATGGTGCCGTCCGTCGTGCCGTTAAACAGCGCGCTGAGGTCGATCACCGCGTGATCGCCGGTAAAGCTGGTGTTCGCAATCAAATCGGCATAGCTGATGCTGCCCCAGCCCGGACCATAGATATCAATACGGTCGCCTTCGCTGAAGTCGCGAATGTCATCGCGGCCGGAATAGCCCGAGAACACAAACACATCCGCGCCCGTGCCGCCAAACATGGTGTCGTGCCCTGCACCACCTTCCAGCGTGTCAGAGCCTGCGTTGCCAACCAGACGATCATTGCCCGACCCGCCAAAAAGGTCATCGTCGCCGATGCCGCCCATCAGCTTGTCGTTACCCTGTCCGGCATAGATTACGTCATTTCCGGATGAACCATAAAGCACGTCGTTCTGGCTGCCGCCGTCGATGAAGTCGTCACCGTCGCCGCCGAAGATTTTATCGTTGCCCTGACCGCCGAATAAACTGTCATCGCCACTCTGACCGAACAGCTGGTCGCGGCCTGCGCGGCCTTCGATGGTGTCATTATCGGCCCCACCGAAGAAGCGGTCATCGGCATCGCCACCAGTAATTTCATCATCACCGTCGCCGCCGTGTATATTCCCTGCAACGCCCACTGCGAACAGGCCGTTATCGAAGGTGCCGCCAACAGAATAGGTGTCGTTGCCAGCCCCCAGAAAAACATCATTCAGGATACCGGTGTTCAGCACGGTGTCATTTCCGTCACCCATAAAAACGCCGCCCGTGATTGTGCCAACCGTTACAGGGCCGCCATCGATGCCGGGGATGATCTGGTTGACCAGCAAATCGTTGCCGCTGCCCAATATCAGTTTCCCCTCGATCAGACCGCTGTTGAAAAAACTGTCCCAACCATTTCCAAAACGCGCGTCGCCAAAAATATCGCCGTCATTTGAAAAATTGCGCCCGCCATTACCGAGCAGGGATACGGCAAACGGTGTGCCGGCCACTTTGGTAATTTCTCCGCCCAACACGTTGGATACTTCAATTCCCGCGTCGCTATTTGCGCTTAGGGTTCCGGCAATTGCTCCGCTGTTGGTAATCGCACCGCCAAAGACAGAAAAGTCGAAACCGGCGAGCGTTTGTGTGCTGAAATTTTCGCCTTCGTAGCCGTTGGTTTCTTCATTGAATATAATTGGCATTCGTTCATCCCCAGGAAAAAGTATGGCCACATTTACGCCTTATTTTTTCAACGACATAGTAAATTCTGTTTTTGTTTCCACTGGATGAACAAAGGCGGTGGACGAGCCGGACTGGTCCGCGAACCCATGAAAAACCCCGCAAAAGCGGGGCATTTCTGTGTCAATTTTTGGGCAGGTCGAATCAGATGGCCAAGTATTCCGCGCGCAATGCCTCGTTCTCCAGCACCTCTTGGGCGCTGCCGTCAAAGACCACACCGCCGGTATCCAGAATCACCGCACGATCCGCCAGTTTCAGGGCGCGCACGGCGTTTTGTTCAACCAGAATGGTGGTGATGCCCTGGGCCTTGATGATCGAAAGCGTCTTTTCAATCTCGTCCACGATGACGGGCGCCAGCCCTTCGTAGGGTTCGTCCAGCAGCAATACCTTGATGTCGCGGCACAGGGCACGGGCAATCGCTAGCATCTGCTGCTCGCCGCCCGACAGGGTGGTGCCTTCCTGCTTTCTACGCTCTCCCAGACGCGGGAACAGCTCGTACACCCGCTCCAGCGACCAGCCGATAGGCGGGGCGATCTGCGCAAGTTTCAGGTTTTCTTCTACCGTAAGGCCCGAGATGATGCGGCGGTCTTCGGGGACCAGCGCCAGACCTGCGGCGGCCGCTTCATAGCTTTTCATCAGGTGCAGGGGTTTGTGATCCAGCCAGACTTCGCCGTGTGTCAGTTCCGGATCACCGATTTGCGCGATGGTGCGCAGGGTTGATGTTTTGCCCGCACCGTTGCGCCCCAGTAGGGCGAGGATTTCGCCTTCGTGTACGTTAAAGCTGACGCCTTGCACAATATAGCTTTCGCCGTAGGAAGCGTGAATGTCCCAGACCGACAGAAAAGCAGGGGCGGTCGCCGCGTGATTGGCGTTTTTGTTAAAGGTTTGTGTGTTCATGTGATGTGTCCTTTTGGATGCGAGGGGAGGGCGCGCGGTTAAACGGCCTGAGTCTCGCCCAGATAGGCTTCTTTGACTTTCGGATGGCCCTTGATCTTGTCGGGCGTGTCCTCGACCAGCGGGGTGCCTTGGGCCAGCACGGTAATCCGGTCGGCCAGTGAAAACACCACATGCATATCGTGTTCGATAATGGCGATGGTGATATCACGCTCTTCCTTGATCTGCTTGAGCAGGTCGATGGTGTTGTTGGTATCTGCCCGCGCCATGCCGGCGGTGGGTTCGTCCAGCAACAGCAGGCGCGGCTCTTGTGACAGGCACATGGCAATTTCCAGACGCCGCTTGTCGCCGCGCGACATCGACGATGCCTGCATCTCGCGTTTGTCATAAAGCTTCATATCGACCAGCATCTGTTTTGCCTTTTCGATCACATCCCTTTCACTGTCGATGCTGCCGATGGCATGCAGGCTGAAACCGCCATCGCGTTTTGCAAAACACGGGATCAGCATGTTTTCCATGACGCTCAGATCGCCGAAGATTTCAGGCGTCTGGAACACGCGGGAAATGCCCATCTGGTTGATTTCATAAGGCTTGCGCCCCAGCACCGATTGCCCGTCAAACATGACGGATCCTGTATCGGGGATCAGCTTGCCCACCAGACAGTTGAGCAGGGTGGATTTACCGGCCCCGTTCGGGCCGATGATCGCATGCACGGTGTTTTCGGCGACAGAGAGGTTCACGTCCCCCAATGCCTGCAACCCGCCGAAGCGCTTGTTCACGTTTTTGACTTCAAGAATACCCATGTCGTGCGCTCCTTATTCGGCAGGTGTGGTTTTGCCGGATGGCGTTTCGGGATCGGCTTTCTTGCGGCGGAACAGGTTGCCGATGCGTTGACCACCTTCGACCAGACCACCGGGCAGGAAGATCACAACCAACATGAACAGCAGGCCCAGTGTCAGGTGCCAGCCCTTTCCGACGAACGGATAGACCAGCGTGATCAGCAGATCTTCGATGCCGTCCGGCATGAAGGCAAACCACTGTTCCAGAACACCTTTGTTTATTTTGGATACAATGTTTTCCATATATTTGATGAATCCGGCACCCAGTACTGGCCCGATCAACGTGCCGGCACCGCCGAGGATGGTCATCAGGACAACCTCACCCGATGCGGTCCAGAACATCCGTTCGGCTCCGACTTGCGTATCCATCGCCACCAGCAGGCCGCCCGCCAGCCCCGCATACATGCCCGAGATGACAAATGCCGCCAATGTGTAGGGTTTGGAGTTCAGGCCGGTATAGTTCATCCGCTGCTGGTTCGATTTCACCGCCCGCAGCATCATCCCGAAGGGCGAGCGGAAAATGCGGATCGACAGGTAGAACGCGATCAGCATGATGATCGCCGCGATGTAGTAGCCCGCGTTGAAGGTGAATATCCAGTCGCCTACGTTCCATTCAGTCGTCGCCTTCATATCCAGACCAAACAGGTTGGCACGTGGCGATTGGCCGGCTTCCAGCGCGCCGTCAAGGATACGTGGATCGGTGTATTTTGGCTGAAGGCCTGTCTCGCCGCCCGTGATGGGCGTGAGAACGGAATAGGCCAACGCATATGACATCTGGGCAAAGGCCAGCGTCAGGATCGAGAAGTAGATGCCCGAGCGGCGTAGCGATATCCACCCCACCACAAGAGAGAACAGCCCCGCCACGATCACCGACACGATGATCGCAGGCACCACGTTCATGGTGAGCAGCTTCATCATCCAGATCGCAGCATAGGAGCCGACACCCAGAAACGCGGCATGGCCAAAGCTGAGGTATCCGGTGAGGCCGAACAGGATGTTGAACCCGATGGCAAAGATGCCAAAAATCACCAGACGCTGCATCAGATCGGGATAGCCCGCGTTGAACTGCGCCATAGCAGAGCCTTCGGGGAAGGGGTTGAGGATAAAGGGCGCAAACAGCGCGAGAATTGCAACAACAACCAGCAGCCCGGCGTCACGTTTTGTTAGTCCAAGCATGGTTTAGTCCTCCATCACGCCGGCACGGCCCATCAGGCCACGGGGGCGCGTCAGCAAAATGATGATCGCAACGAGATAAATAATGATCTGGTTGATGCCGGGAATGAACTCCAGCACAACCGCCATGGAGGCAAAGCTCTCCAGAATGCCCAGCAGGAAACCGGCCAGCACCGCACCGGGAAGGGAGCCCATGCCGCCGACGACAACCACAACAAAGCTGAGCACCAGAAAATCCATGCCCATGTGATAGTTGGGCGAGTTGATGGGCGCATACATCACACCCGCCAGACCCGCGACAGCCGCGGCAATCCCGAACATAATGGTAAAGCGCTTGTCGATGTTGATGCCGAGCAGGCCTACGGTTTCACGATCCGCCATGCCCGCGCGCACCACCATACCGAAGGTGGTGAATTGCAAGAAGGCAAACACAGCGCCGATGATCACTGCCGAAAAGGCGAAATAGACCAGCCGCCAGTAGGGATAGATGATGGTATTGGGTTCAAATCCCAGCATCGCACCAAAATCGAACGATCCGGCAAATGCGGCCGGCGCGGGTGTGGGGATCGGGTTTGCGCCGTAGTAATATTTGATCACTTCCTGCAGCACAATCGCCAGACCGAATGTCACAAGGATCTGGTCGGCGTGTGGACGGTGATAGAAATGCTTGATCAGCCCCCGCTCCATCACAAAGCCGATGAGGATCATAACGGGTATGGCAAACAGGATCGACAACGGCACGGCCCAGTCGACCATCCACGCCCCCGCGGCTTCGCCGAACCATTCCTGAATATACAGCACGTCATCGAACTTCGGGTTGCCCAGAAAATCGGTTCCCGACGGCTCGCTTGCCTTATGGCTGAGTGTCAGAAGGTTGCTAAAGGTCACGGCACAAAACGCGCCGATCATGAACAGGGCACCGTGGGCAAAGTTGACCACACCAAGGGTGCCGAAAATCAGCGTCAGACCAAGGGCGATCAGCGCATAGGCTGACCCTTTGTCGAGGCCGTTGAGAATTTGAAGTAGAATTGCGTCCATGGTCGGTCCCATCTGTCACAACTGCTGCGCGCCCGACTTCACTGGTCGGGGCGGTCTGCGAATCTGTGATCTGTCTGTTGTAGAAAAAGGGATGCAGGGCAGGCGTATCGGCCCGCCCTGCATAGCCGTCTGGCTGTTATGCGCCTGCGTTACATGTACCCAGTGAGCCGCCGGCAAACTGCGGGTGGTCGGGTGCATAGGTAACCTGCTCGGCAGGTGTCACTTCGACGATTTCCACCAGATCGTACTGGTTCTCGGGGTTCTCTTTACCCTTCACAACCACAACGTCCTTAAAGCACTGGTGATCATCGGCGCGGTAGAGGGTCGGGCCGTTGCCCAGCCCGTCAAACTCGAACCCTGCAAGTGCTTCTGCAACGGAGCACGGGTTGAACGATTTGCCACGTGTGACCGCATCAGCATAGAGCAGCGTTTGAACATAGCAGGTGTGCGCCGCCTGTGACGGCGGGAAGCCGTATTTTGTACCGAAGGATTTTACGAAGGCGTTTGTCCCTTTGTAACGCTCGCCCAGCTTGTCTTCCAGCGTCCAGTCCCAGTTCTGCGAACCGATGATGCCCTTGATGTTGGCACCTGCACCGCGCGCCATAAGCTCGGAGTAGAGCGGCACAACGATTTCGAACTTCTTGCCGTTGACAGATTGGTCGCGCAGGCCGAACTGCACCGCATTCGTCAGCGAGTTGACCATGTTGCCGCCGTAGTGGTTCAGAACCAGAACATCGGCACCGGATTGCAGAACAGGCGCGATGTAGGACGAGAAATCGGTCGCTGTCAGTGGCGTTTTTACCGCGTTGACAGTTTCCCAACCCATCGCCTCGGTTGAGGAGCGAACAGCCTCTTCTGTGGTGTAACCCCAGTTGTAATCAGCCGTCAGGTGATAGGCCTTGCGATCCTTGCCGTATTCGTTGGCCAAGATCGGCGCAAGGGCCGCGCCGGACATGTAGGAGTTGAAGAAATGGCGGAAGCCGTTGGCGCGCTTATCTTTGCCCGTTGTGTCGTTGGAGTGGGTCAGACCCGCCATAAAGATAATGCCGGCCTCTTGGCACAGCGCCTGCACAGCCACAGCCACACCGGAGGAGGAGCCACCGGAGATCATCACGGCGCCGTCTTTTTCGATCATCGACTTGGCAGAGGCGCGTGCGGCGTCTGATTTCGTCTGCGTATCGCCGGTGACGAACTGAACCTTTTTGCCCATGATGCCCGTGCCATCCAGCACCTTTGAGCTGAAAGTAGACAGCATACCGCCATCGCCTTCGCCGTTCAGATGCTCGACCGCCAGTTCAAACGCGCGCAGCTCGTCCGCGCCCTCGTCTGCGTAGGGGCCGGATTGCGGGACGTTGAAGCCCAGCGTAACGGTGTCGCCCTGTGGGGCGTTGGTGAATCCAGAATGCGCATCGGCGCGCAGGTAGGTTGGCAGCGCCAGACCGGCACCGGCCACAACGCCGGTTTGGATCAGACTGCGACGTGTCGGATTGAAGATTGACATGATGTCCTCCCGAAAGTGTTAAACAGCGGCCACGCTCTTCTATGGGGCGTTGGCGCTGGCACGGGTTACGTGCTGTGTCACTATCGTGGGCGGGCAGGGGTTTTCGCAACAAGGGCCTTGATTGCTGCGATAGGTTTGTAAATAACTGAACAATGAACTTTACGAAGGTGTAAATTAAGTGATGTTGCAGCGCAGAAAGCCTCTGATACTTTTTGTTATTCTTGAATGCTTTCCCTGTGGAGTCTGAAAGCTTGACAGGCAGCCGCATCCGCGAGCGGCGTGTTATGCAGGGGCTAAAACAGGCGGACCTTGCCCAGAGTATCGGTATATCGCCAAGTTATCTGAACCTGATCGAACATAATCGCCGCAGAATCGGCGGCAAGTTGTTGTTGAACATCGCCGCTGCATTGGAGGTAGAGCCGCAGGCCCTGACCGAAGGCGCCGAGGCGGGTTTGATGGGGATACTGGAGGAAGCCGCGCTGGCCGCGAACTTGTCAGCAGAAGACGCAAGCCACGCCGAGGCATTTGCAGGCCGCTTTCCCGGATGGGCAGAGGCACTCGCCGTCAGCCAGCGCCGAGTGGCCGCGCTGGAACGCACCGTTGAGACATTAAGCGACCGGATGGCGCATGACCCGCATCTGGCAGAGTCGGTTCACGAATTGCTGACCACAGCGGCGGCTGTCAGGTCCACGGCGGAAATTTTGGCGGGAGATGACACGCTGGAGCGCGAATGGCAGGATCGTTTCCACGCGAATCTGGATTCAGACAGTGACCGTCTTGCCCGAAGTGCGCAGACCTTCGTGCGTTATCTTGAGCAGGCCAAGGGGCCGGTGGCCGCCGGGAACGCGCCCCAAGAGGAAGTAGAACAATACCTTGAGGCGCATAATTTCCGCTTTCCGGAGCTTGAATCAGGGGGCGGCACGACAACAGTGGCCGAATTGGTGGCGGACGATGGTGCAGAAATGTCTGAGGCGGCACGATTCATTCTTCAAAATGTGCTGGACCAGACCCAGCAGGATGCACGCGCGCTGCCGATCCGCGCGTTGGAAGACGCGCTTTTGTCACAGCCCGTTGAACCGGTTACACTTGCGCACCATTTTTCCGTGCCGGTTGGCCTGATGTTGCGCCGTTTGGCGGCATTGCCTGAACTGGGCGCCGGTCTGGTGGTGTGTGACCGCTCGGGCACGGTAATTTTCCGCAAATCCGCTGACGGGTTTTCGGTGCCCCGCTATGACAGTTGTTGCCCGCTTTGGCCGCTGTTTGCGGCCCTCGGTGCACCGGGGACGGTGCTGCGTGAACGGATCGGGCAACTGGGGCGGGGGCAGGTGCAATTCGATGCCTTTGCCACCGCCGAAGTATCGACAGTGTCGGCCTATAATACACCAGCACTGGCCAGAGGGGTGATGCTGTTGCTGCCTGCGCCTGCGGGGGATACAAGCGAAACCGTTCGCGCGGTTGGCGCGACTTGCCGGATATGTCCGCAGGAGAGTTGCTCGGCGCGGCGCGAACCCTCGATCATGAAGGTCGACAGGTAGGGGGCGGGCCCTATTGATTTTGACACGCCTGCCGGATGGGTGCATCGTGCGCGCTATATTGCCTGTGCTGTGGGGGAGAAACACAACACGGCATCGTAGATAAGGCTGGGGGGAGAAGGCTCGCATGGGCAAACATGTCGTGCTGGTAGAGGATGAAACCAACATCGCGGAGGCAATACGCTTTTTGCTGGGTCGTGAAGGGTGGCGTGTTGAAACGTTGGCCAACGGTGGCAATGCCGCCGAAGTGATCCGGGCGGCCGGACCTGATCTTGTGATACTGGATGTCATGCTGCCGGGAAAAACCGGTTTTGAGATTCTGGCCGAACTGCGTGCTGATTCCGCTCTTGCAGACTTGCCGGTGCTGATGCTGACCGCGCGGGGACAGGCGCGCGACCGCGAAATGGCGATGCAGGCAGGTGCAAGCCGGTTTATGACGAAACCATTTGCCAACAATGAAATGCTGGCGGCTGTTCGCGAACTTACTCAGGGGCGCGTAGACTGATGGCAAAGACGCCGCTGTTTCTGGAGCGTCAAAGCTATCGCCGTCGCCGGATGATGGATGCAGTGCGCATACTGCCGCTGCTTTGTGCGGTACTTTGGATGATCGTACCCATGATGTGGCCGAACGGGACAGAACAAAGCGAGCCCACGTCCCTTTCCCATGCGATCGGATATGTCTTCATCGTCTGGGCGGTGGGGATCGTGGCCACAGCCGGTTTGTGGCACCGCATCCGCAGCCGCGATGACGCGGACGAAGCCCGCCAGACAGAGCCGCGCAGCTGATGGTCACGCTTAACCTGCTGATTGCGGTCTGCCTAATCTACGTGGCGGGGTTGTTTCTGGTCGCCTTTCTGGCAGAGCGCGCGGCCTTGCGAGGGCGCGGTGGGTGGCTGTTGCGCTCGCCGTTGGTTTATACGCTGTCGCTGTCGATCTATTGCACGGCATGGACATTTTATGGCGCGGTTGGTTATGCGGCGCGCTCGGGACTGGAATACGTAACGATTTATCTGGGTCCGACGCTGGTGATGATCGGCTGGTGGTGGGTGCTGCGCCGCCTGGTACGCATCGGCCGCGCGCAGCGCGTCACCTCGGTGGCCGATCTTATTTCAGCGCGATTTGGCAAATCAAACCTGCTGGCGGTGATGGTAACCGCGATGGCGGTAATCGGCGTGACCCCTTATATCGCGCTGCAACTGCAATCGGTCACACTGTCTGTTTCAATCTTTGCCGCTGATGATGTCAGCAGTATGCAAAGCGGTGATCTGAACGATTACGCGGCCTTTTGGGTCGCGGCGGGGCTGGCGGTGTTTACGCTGGTATTTGGCACGCGAAACCTGAATGCAAACGAACGCCACCACGGGGTTGTGATTGCTGTCGCTGTGGAGGCGGTGGTCAAACTGGTGGCGTTGCTGGCGGTCGGGGCGTTTGTGGTCTGGGGCGTAGCTGGCGGGCTGGCCGATACAATCTCGCGTATAGACGCCTCGCCGATCGGCACATGGCAAACAGGCGGCGGACGCTGGAGCGCGCTGATCGTGTTGTCAGCTGCCGCTTTTGTCTGCCTGCCGCGTATGTTTCAGGTTCTGGTTGTCGAGAACGAGGACGAGCGACACCTGCAAATCGCTAGCTGGGCTTTCCCGATCTACCTGCTGGCGATCAGTCTTTTTGTTGTGCCAATTGCCGTTATCGGCCTTGAACTGATGCCGACTGGTGCAAACCCCGATCTGTACGTCCTGACGATCCCGCTCAGTCAGGGGCAAAGCGGTTTGGCGATGCTGGTATTTCTGGGCGGCTTTTCGTCGGCAACCTCAATGGTGATTGTCGCAACACTGGCGTTGAGCACGATGATGTCGAACCATATCGTCATGCCGCTATGGCTACAGCTCAGCGCGCGCGGGGCGCAGCAATCGGGCGATGTGCGTGCTGTGGTGATCCGCGCGCGGCGGCTTTCGATCCTGCTGATTATCTCGCTGGGGTATCTCTACTATCGCGCCTCCGGCGGGTCCGGCGCGCTGGCGGCGATTGGTCTGATCTCGTTCGGCGGTGTTGCACAGTTCTTACCCGCATTGCTGGGCGGTATTTTCTGGCGCGGTGCCACGCGCACCGGTGCTGTGGCAGGGCTGGCTGCCGGTTTTGTGGTGTGGATGTACACGATGCTGCTGCCCAGCTTTGGCCCCGACGGGGCACTTCCGGCGGCTGTGTTCGAACAGGGGCTTTTCGGGGTGTCGCAGCTGCGCCCAAGGGCGCTGTTCGGGATCACGGGGCTGGACCCGACGGTTCATGCCGTCTGGTGGAGCCTGTCATTGAATACATTACTGTTTATCACGGTCTCTATTTTCAGCTTCCCCACGCCGCTGGAACGTCTGCAAGGCGCGCAGTTTGTAAACGTCTTTGACCGGTCTTCGCGGCACGCGCGTGGCTGGTCTGCATCCGAGGGCGAGGCCGAAGACCTGATGATCATGTCACAGCGTATTCTGGGCGCGCCCGAGGCGCAGGCGTTCTTTCGCGATCAGGCACTGCAACAGGGTCGTGTCGGCAGATCCCCCGCACCAACACCGGAGTTTGTGCAGGCGCTGGAGCGGGAACTTGCCGCTTCTGTCGGGGCGGCAACGGCGAATGCGATGATCGGCCAGATCATCGGCGGGCAGGCTATTTCGGTTGAGGAACTGATGGCTGTGGCGGACGAATCCGCCCAAATTCTGGAGTATTCAAGCAAGCTTGAACTGAAATCCCGTCAGTTGGCCGAGACAGCGCATGAATTAAGCCGTGCGAACGAAAAACTGACGCAGCTTTCCTTACTTAAAGACAGCTTCCTAACCCAGATCAGTCATGAATTACGCACACCGATGACGTCGATCCGATCTTTTTCAGAAATTTTGCGCGATATGGCGGACCTGAGTGATGTGGACAAAACCCGCTATGCCTCGATCATCCATAGCGAGACAATCCGCCTGACGCGGCTGTTGGATGATCTGCTGGATCTGGCGGTGCTGGAAGGCGGGCAGGTATCGCTGAATTGCAAGACGGTCAATCTGCACGATATCCTGGAACAGGCGGTTACAACCGCGCAGGCGAGTTCTGCCAGAGAATTCGACATTCGCCGGCAGGTTGCGAACGAGGACGTGACGCTGGTCACAGACGGGGACCGCCTTGCTCAGGTGTTCATCAATCTGGTGAGCAACGCGCTGAAGTATTGTGATGCTGCCGAACCTGAGCTGGATATTGCCGTGCGCCGCGAGGCCGAGAACGTGATCGTAGCCTTCACCGACAACGGCAGTGGCATTCCGGCGGACGGCGAAACGGTTGTTTTTGAAAAATTCGTACGGCTCGGCCGTGGTGAAGGGGATGGCGCGGGCCTTGGCCTTGCGATTTGCCGCGAGATTGTGACGCGACTCGGCGGTGCGATCAGCTATGTGCCGCTGGAAAAGGGCGGCCGGTTCGAGGTGCGCCTGAGTAGTGGTCACGCCGGCAAGGAATTGCCGCGAATGTTGCTTATATAAATACACTGGTAACCATTCAGCGATACCACAGAAGGCAGATCTCCATCCTGCATAGAGACGCAGGCACTGGATTTGTGGCGCGAGGAGGGGCAGCACTAATGAGCGTGGAACAGGCGGCATCACTGTTGCAGCGCAAGGCGCGCACGGGGAGCGAGGCACATGCCGCGCGCGCAATGTCGCTGGGGCGCGCCCTGCGCTTGACCGCCGCAAGAGAGGCGGACCGTTTGATAGGATTGGCGGTAGGCGTTCTTAGTGTCACACGCAAACCCTTGGCGGCAATTGATGTTGCTGCGCAGATTGCCGCGGAAAATCTGACGTTGTTGATGGATGGCCCGGCGGGGCAGGCGGCTGCGGCCATGTTGGAACCGGTACTTGTTACCGGCCTGATCCAGCAGCAAACCATGGGCAAGGTGATGCCCGCGCCCGAAGGCGCGCAAGACCGCCGCCACACTGCGACCGATGCAGCACTTTGCGCACCATTTATCGAAGCGTTACTTGTGCGGGCATCCGCCTTGCCGGAAGAGGAATCGGATCGGGACCTGCTTCAAGGATACCGCTTTGGCGTATGGGCCAAGCAGCCCCGACAGGCGCAATTGGCACTGGATGCCCAAGCTTACGAACTGGTTGAAATGACGCTCGATCTGGCAGCGGGCGCGCGTGTCGGCAAGCTGTCCCTGATCCTGCCGGAAGCTGCGCGCGTCATACCCCCAACTGATGTGGAATCAGATGCGCCGGTAGTTGCCGAACAAGGCAGGAATCTGGAAAAGAACGTCTTGGGCCTGAAGGCAGAGCTGACTATTGCGCTGACCCGTCTGAAAATGCCGATCCAGAAAATTGTCGGGTTCAAGGCCGGTGATTTGCTGGATTTGCAACTGTCCAGCATGGCGCAGTCATTGGTACTGGACCAAACCGGAAAAATATTGAGCCGCGGAACACTGGGCCAGATAGATGGAAAACGGGCCGTGCAGGTGGAGCAGCAAAAAGGCAAGCATTACACGCAGCCCCGCAGGCGCGCAGCAGATCGCGAAGAACTGGACCTGCCCGATGTCACCGCACCGGTGTCTGTGCAAGACACTGTGCCGTCCGATGCCGCCTCCCTGCCGCGTTTGTCGGACGTGGATATTTTCGGCGATATGGATGATCTGCCTGAAATGCCCGATATGGAAGATGCCGCAGAAGCTGCGGATGCCCGCATGACACAGACGGAGGAGCCGGAACACGAAGGGAGCCTCAAACGCTCGGTCTGGTGAACTCGTGGAAAAGTAAACACTACGGGATATGTTTGCGACCCCTGGGCTAATCAGGCCGCGTGCTGTTCCAGATAGGGCCGAAGGTTCTCCAGATCATAACCGGCCGATTTTCCGGCTGCGATGATTTCGTCGGCAGATTGCTTGCCGGCCTGACCCAAAGCCCACGCGATGCACGAACGTGTGCCTGAGGCGCAATACGCAAAGGTCACACCGTCTTGATCCGCGCCCAACGCACGGTTTCGCGCGACATTTTCTTCCGTCATCGTGGAATGTGTCAGCGGCTGCACGGCAAATTCCAGACCGGCGGCTTGCGCTGCGGCTTGCAGGGATTGCGCACTTAGCTCTGCCGGTACTTCTTCGTCTGGGCGGTTGCACAGGATGCGGGTGATGCCGGCCTCTTTGAGAGCGTTCATCTGGTCGGGCGCGATTTGCGGCCCAACAAAATAGCGGGGGGTAAGTTGTCTGATATCCATGCGGGCATATGTACTTGGCCACTGCGGCCCTGTCCAGCGGCGCCGCGCTGCTTTATCGCGCAGATTCACCGTGATCCCGAACCACACGCGCGCGCCAGTCCTGCTCGCTCAACGCAGGGCTGGATCAGGAAAGAAAGATGCCGATAATCACGGCCATCAGCCCGATCACTGACAAAAACAGCGCTCCGAGATTGAATGGCACCACTTTTTTCAACTCGTCCCGCATCGCCGCATCATCCAGACCCGCGCGTTTGGCACGGCTGACGCGAATGATGCAATAGACCAGCCCCAGAAGGCCCAGAACCGAAAGCGCAGTGCCGCCCCAGATGATTGCGTTAAAAAGCGATGATGTCGTTTGTTGTTCCATATCCCCCCGATAGGATAATCCGCGCGCAGCGGCAAGAGCACCTTGCGGGGCGGTAGGGGGCAGGTTAGCTAGGCGCATCACAACAACAGACATCGCGCGCGCCTGCGCGAACAGTCCAAGGAGCCCCCAATGAGCGAATTCAGCACAAATCCCGCCCCCGCCGAGGACGCGATCGGTGATGCAACCTATAAGGTGACTGCCAACGAACTGCGTCAATTTGTAGAGCGGATCGAGCGTTTGGACGCTGAAAAGAAAGACCTTGCCGAGCAGCAGAAAGAAGTGATGGCAGAGGCCAAATCCCGCGGCTACGACACCAAAGTGCTGCGCAAGGTGATTGCCCTGCGCAAGCGCGAACCCGACGACATTGCCGAGGAAGAAGCGGTGTTGGACATGTATAAAGAAGCGCTGGGCATGTAGTCTGCGCAAATTGCAACGGGGACATGGCGAAAGGGTGCTTGCACGTTTGCCTTCGCCCCCCTAGAAGAGCACAAATTTTCTCTCCGCGCAGGTATGTGCGGCCAAACGCTATGGAGCACACATGCAGGTCAAAGAGACGCTGAACGAAGGTCTGAAACGCGGCTATAACATCACCCTGACAGCAGACGAGCTGGACGCAAAGGTGAACGAGAAGCTGAAAGAAGCGCAGCCCGACGTCGAGATGAAGGGATTCCGTAAAGGTAAAGTGCCGATGGCGCTGCTGAAAAAGCAATTCGGCCAGCGTGTTATGGGCGAAGCGATGCAGGAAGCCATCGATGGCGCCATGAACGAGCATTTTGAAAAATCCGGCGATCGTCCTGCGATGCAGCCCGACGTAAAAATGACCAACGAAGACTGGAAAGAGGGCGACGATGTCGAGGTCGAAATGACCTATGAGGCATTGCCCGAGATTCCCGAACTTGACCTGTCCGGCATCAAGCTGGAAAAAATGGTCGTCAAGGCGGACGATGCGGCAATTGACGAAGCACTCGCGTCGCTGGCCGAAACCGCACAGGATTTCAAAGCCCGGAAGAAGGGTTCGAAAGCCAAAGACGGCGATCAGGTTGTCATGGATTTTGTCGGCAAGGTTGACGGCGAAGCGTTTGAGGGTGGTTCGGCCGAAGATTACCCTCTGGTTCTGGGCTCGAACTCCTTCATCCCCGGCTTTGAAGAGCAACTGGTCGGTGTGAAGGCGGACGAGGAAAAGGACGTGACAGTCAGCTTCCCCGAAGATTATCAGGCAGAACATCTGAAGGGCAAAGAGGCTGTATTCTCTTGCACCATCAAAGAAGTGAAAGAGCCTGTTGCAGCCGAGATCAACGACGAAATGGCAACAAAGTTCGGTGCCGAAGACCTTGCCGCGTTGAAAGTGCAGATCGGCGAGCGTCTGGAAGCGGAGTATGCAGGCGCATCACGCGCGGTGATGAAGCGCGGTTTGCTTGATGCGCTGGACAAGATGGTTGATTTCGATCTGCCGCCTTCATTGCTGGACGCCGAAGCCGGTCAGATTGCCCACCAGTTGTGGCATGAGGAAAACCCCGATGTTCAGGGCCACGACCACCCCGAGATCGAAACTACGGACGAGCACAAGAAGTTGGCAACCCGCCGTGTGCGTCTGGGCCTGCTGTTGGCCGAACTTGGCCAGAAGGCTGAGGTGGAAGTGACAGACGCTGAGATGACGCAAGCGATCATGAATCAGGCGCGCCAATACCCTGGTCAGGAACGCCAGTTCTTTGAGTTTGTTCAGCAGAACCAGCAAATGCAGCAGCAGATGCGCGCGCCGATCTTTGAAGACAAGGTCGTGGATCACGTGTTCGAGCAGGCAACCATCACGGAGAAAGAAGTCTCCAAGGATGATCTGCAAAAGGCCGTTGAGGCGCTGGAAGAAGAGTAAATCTTTTCACACGAACAGATTTAAACAGGGCCATCCAGTCGGGTGGCCCTGTTTTATTTCAGGGCAGGGAGCGGTTTCTTCAACCGGCGCGCAGGCCTGTTTCGACCAACATACCGCGCCTTTTTGCTTCGTAATAATAGCCGCGCGCATACCACTTGATTGCGGTTGCGTGATCGCCGTTGGAAAGCAACCATGCGCCGCGCAGGTATTTTACTGCAAATTCCAGATTTGTGTCTGCATCCAATAGATCGCGGGGCTTGCCGCGAAAGCCCATGGTTCGCGCGGTTTGGGGCAGAATTTGCAAGAGACCATAGTACGGGCCGTTACGCGCCGCCGGATTGTGGGTGCTTTCGCGGATTGCCAGACGGTGGACAAGGGTGCGTGGCACTTCGTAGTGATCTGCCCAGCGATTGATCGAGGCCCGCAGTTGGGGCGTCTCGTTTGGGTGGAGGGGCAGCGACGGTTTTACCGTCCGGGGTGCCGCGCTTTTACTTGCGGAGCAGGCGGAGACAAGACTGGCCGTACAAAGTACGAGAAAGCGGCGGCGGGGGAAAGTGCGCATTGCGGGTGTCCGGCATTGTTGACGTGGCCGGACGTTAATGCGGGTTTTCACCATGCCGCAAGACGGCACGGTATTCTCGGCAGGGTTTCGCCATTTTTCGAAGGCTGGGGGATATATCCGGCTTCTGTCAGACCGCCGGGCGGATCGGCAGATTCTGCGTTGGTTGTGTAGATCGCGACTGCGTCAGGGCGCCTGTGTAGTCCGCATACCCCCAAACGAAAAACCGCCGCGCAAGAGAGCGCGGCGGTTTATTGTCGTTCTGATCGTCTCGAAGTTACTTGTCTTCGTCGGATGTTTCTTCGTCGGAAGAAACCACTTCGGCAAGATCGTCATCTTCGGACGCGGCTGAGCCGATATCGTCAAACAGTTCAGAGATTTCGAATTCGGCTGCGGCTTCTTCTTCTGCCGCCAGTTCCTGAATGGATTTACCGGCTGCCTGAAGCTCTGACTCTTCAACGGAACGTGCAACGTTCAGTTCGATTGTCGCCTCGACTTCCGGGTGCAGAATAACCTGTACGTTATGCACACCAAGGTATTTGATGGGCGCGGACAGGACAACCTGCTTGCGGTCAACGGTAAAGCCTTCGGCAGTTGCTGCCTCGGCTGCGTCACGTGTGGTGACGGAACCGTAAAGCGCACCTGCGTCGGACGCGGAGCGAATCACAATAAACTGCTGGCCGTTCAGTTTAGCGGCCATTGCGTCGGCTTCTTTCTTCGTCTCGAGGTTCTGTGCCTCAAGCTGGGCTTTCTGGCCCTCGAAAGCTTCGATGTTTGCCTTGGAGGCAGACAACGCTTTTTGCTGTGGCAGCAGATAGTTGCGCGCATAGCCCGGTTTGACGTCTACGACGTCGCCCATCTGGCCCAGTTTCGCAACACGTTGGAGAAGGATAACTTGCATGATCTCTGCTCCTTATTTCACAGCATAGGGCAGCAGGGCGAGGAAGCGGGCGCGTTTGATGGCACGGGCCAGTTCACGCTGCTTTTTCGCTGATACTGCGGTGATACGGGACGGCACGATCTTGCCACGCTCGGAGATGTAGCGCTGAAGCAGGCGTGTGTCTTTGTAGTCGATCGCCGGTGCATTGTCGCCCGAGAAGGGGCAGACCTTGCGGCGGCGGAAAAATGGTTTTGCGGCCATGGTTTAGTGTCCTTTCAACTGGCTAAAATCAGCGGCGTTCACGGCGCTCGGGGCGCTCGTCACGTTTTTGCATCTGAACGGAAGGCAGGTCTTTGTGCTCGTCCATCTTGATGGTCAGAACGCGCATGACATCGTCATGCAGGCGCATCAGGCGTTCCATCTCCTGCACGGCGGTGGCCGGTGCATCGGAGCGCAGGAAGGCATAGTGGCCCTTGCGGTTCTTGTTGATTTTATAGGCCATCGTTTTGACGCCCCAATACTCGCTGTCCACGAGTTTCCCACCGTTATCGGAAAGGACGGTGCCGAAATGTTCGATCAGGCCTTCGGCTTGTGTATTGGACAAGTCCTGGCGTGCGATCATGACATGCTCATATAGCGGCATGTGTGCTCCACTTATTTCAAGGCGCATTTCATAGGCAGGGCAATGATCCTTTGCTGCCCCGACACGAGAGTCTGCGCGGTTAAATCGTCTTGCAAAGGAAGCCCCGCTATACACCCTTTGGCGCGCGGTGCAAGCGCCCAAGTTGTCGGGCAGGCAGGGATAGATAAATTTTCGAATAATTGCCGCGCTGCTGCCGCTTTTTGGTCTTTTTTGGTTAGCAATCTACCCAGAGTAGAACGAGGGGAACCGTGCCATGACCATGACAGCCAATCACGTTTCGGAACACGCAACGATACTGGGGGCAACACATGTATTGAATGGCAACCGTCTGGTGATGCGGATTGCACAGCGGCTGGGTGCGGTATCGCTGGCGCTGGTCGGTGTGTTGGTCTGGCTGGCCCCCGGGGCGGGTTGGGAAAGCGAGGTAATGTTGTTCAAACTAACTGCATCGTTGATTTCCGCGCTATTGTCCGTTGCGCTGTGGCAGTACAGTCTGCCGCCGTTGCCGCCCATGGTCGAGGTTGACGTTGCCGCCGCCGAACTGCGTCTGATCCGTGATGGCGCGCCTGCCGCGTCCCGCGTATTGGAGCGGTGCGCATTCAGTGACCTGCATCTTGTCGAGCTTGCAGGCCGTCGTATTACGTTCTGGGGACAGGGTAACCGCCTGCTGGCCGAAGTCACCCTGAGTAATGCAGCCGCGCATGCTTCGCTGTTGGGTGCATTGCGCGCCGCCGGCAAGCTTGCTTAAGCGGAATTTTGCAGATTAACCGGTTGTTCACAGGCGCGCACGAGGTGTTGAAGCCTGCGGGATTGAGTTTTTCGATCAATGCGCCATCTATGAGTGATACATTCAACATGGAGTATCCCCGATGAAATCACTTGTACTTGCCGCTTTGCTGTCTGCCTCCGCCTCAGTGGCGATGGCCGCTGACAAATACGTCCTCGATTCAAGCCACAGTCAGGTTCTGTTTTCCTATAACCACCTCGGCTTTTCCACGACCTACGGTATGTTCGGTGGATTTGAGGGCGAAATCATGCTTGATCAGGAGGATCCGGCAAAATCAAGCGTGAGCGTTTCGATGCCGACAAAGTCGATGTTTACCGGCTGGGAAGAGCGCGACAGCCACTTTATGTCTGACGACTTTTTTGGCGCGGACGATGATGACATGATCACGTTCACATCGACCGGCATTGAAATGACGGGCGATACCACTGCAAAAATCACCGGCGATCTGACCATGAACGATGTGACCAAATCTGTTGTTCTGGATGCAAAGCTTAATCAGGCGCAGATGCACCCGATGGCGGGCAAGGAATGGGCCGGTTTTAACGCAACGACGACACTGCTGCGGTCGGATTTCAACGTTGACAAGTTCGCGCCCCATATCGGTGACGAAGTGAACGTGATGATTTCGCTGGAAGCTATGAAGGCCGAGTAAACTTCTGCACTGATCAAATTGGGCCGCGGAGAGATTTCTTTCCGCGGCCTTTTTTGTTACTCGGTCGCGCGTGTCGCTGTAACATTGACGGAAACATCCACCGCAAACCCGAGCGAACTGTCATCGGTCATATTATCCCCGATGCCAAAATTGCGCCTGTCCAGCGTGACATTGCCGCGCATTTCGGCCGTGGTATCGTTAACCGATAGGTGAAACGGCATCTCCAGCGGAACGCTCTGGTCTTTTATGGTAAGCGTGCCTTCGGCGATGTAGCCATCAATAATGCTGATGATATCAGCTTTGAACGTAGCTGTCTCAAAGGTATTCGCATCGAAAAAATCCGGCCCCATGGCCTGATCGGTGACCGAGCCGAGCGTGAGTGACCCGATGGAAATCACAACCTCGACATTGCCGGATTTGCCACTGGTGATATCGGGATCAAAGGAAATATCCGCAGTCCAGTCGGTAAAGCCGCCTTCGACTTCGGATCCGAATTGCACAACTGATATGGTGATATCGCCATCCTCAACGGTCCAGTCCGATTTGACTTCGGCCAGTTGTGCGGCCTGCGCGGGATTTGTGTGTGGCTGGTAAAGGCCGAAAGCACTGCCCGCGCCAAGGGCGACGATCCACAGGGCAAGCGCAGCCACGAATGGTTTGGCTGTATGGCGTGCGGGGGGCAGTGTGCCCAGTTCCGGCGCGCCGGTGATCATGCGGCGCAACGTGGCATCGCGGTCAATAAGCTGGTGTTTGATCGCGCCGGCAATGTGTAACAGAATGGAAACCACCATGATCCTGCCAAATACCCAGTGCGCCCCGCCAAACAATGCGGCGACGTTTTCGGATTTTGGCACCAATGGCAGGTTCTGGCCTAGCGGCCACCAGATTGGTGCAAATCCCGATGTTGCGGCGTGATGCAGCCAGCCTGACAATGGCGTCAGCACCAGCGAGCCGTAGAGAAGCCAGTGCACGGTTTCGGCCAGAAAGGTTTCGACCTTGCGGGTCGGGTGCAGGGGGGCGGGTTTGGCCTGTGTGACTGCCCACAGAATTCGGGCAATCGCGACAAAGAACACCGACACGCCCAGCGTTTTATGCAGCGAAAACAGCCATGCTTTGCGCGCAAGCTGTTCTGATGTGTCGTAGGGCAGATCGTTTGCGATCACGCCGACCGGGATAAGGGTCATCACCAGAAGGGCTGTTAACCAGTGAAATCCGCGCGTGACGCTGCCGTAGCGGGTGTGTGTGTTGCCTTGTGCCATCGCAAAACTCCGTAAAACCTTTGCTGCTGTTCTATAGTGTATTGCGTTCAGGGCAATTGCAGTCTGCGCAGGTTTTGTGTGCGCTCTTGTGAGGCAGAGCATGCTTCGCTAAACCGGACGCCAGATATTTCAGGAGACAGGTTATGAGCATTGCATTCGTTTTTCCCGGACAGGGCGCGCAAACCATCGGGATGGGGCATGACCTTGCGCAGGCCTATCCGGCAGCGCGCGCCGTCTTCGACGAGGTCGATGATGCCTTGGGCGAAAAGCTGAGCGCGATGATCTGGGAAGGTGACATCGAAACGCTGACCCTGACGGAGAACGCCCAGCCCGCGCTGATGGCAACATCTATGGCCGCGATGCGCGCACTGGAATCCGAGGGCATTGATGTGACGCGCGCGTCTTATGTTGCGGGTCACAGTCTGGGCGAATATTCGGCGCTGTGCGCGGCGGGTGTGTTTACACTGGCCGATACCGCGCGCCTGCTGCGCACGCGGGGTCGTGCAATGCAGTCAGCCGTGCCTGTTGGGCAGGGCGCGATGGCGGCAATTCTGGGACTGGGGGCCGAAGATGTTGCGGCACTGGCGGCAGAAGCGGCAGGCGATGGCGTGTGCCAGCTGGCCAACGAAAACGATCCGACCCAGAATGTGATATCCGGCAGCAAGGATGCCGTGGAGCGGGCGATTGATCTGGCCAAGGCAAAAGGCGCAAAGCGTGCGTTGCCATTGCCTGTGTCGGCGCCGTTCCATTGTGCATTGATGCAACCGGCAGCCCTTGAAATGGCCCGCGCCTTGGCGGATGTGCAGATTAATGCGCCTGCCGTTTCGCTGGTGGCGAATGTTACTGCCGAGGGTGTTTCGTCCGCCGACCCGATTGCGCAATTGCTGGTGGATCAGGTCACAGGCCGCGTTCGCTGGAGGTCGTCGGTAGAGTGGATGGTGGCGCAGGGCGTCACGGAGTTTTGGGAAATTGGCGCGGGCAAGGCGCTGTCGGGTATGATCCGGCGTATCCACAAAGAGGCAGTGCTGCGCAATGTGGGTGTGGCTGCGGATGTAAAAGCGGCACTCGAAGCCTGAGAGCGCGAATCGAATGGCACAAACGCCGCTGAGGGTGCCGCGCGCTTGGCGCCGAGCACCCCAATGCCTGCGGCAGTTTGTGAGAATGCAGAATTAAAAAGGATAAGACATGTTTGATCTGACAGGAAAAAATGCACTGGTCACCGGCGCATCCGGTGGAATCGGTGCGGATATTGCGCGCGCGCTTCATGCACAGGGTGCAACCGTGGGTCTGTCAGGCACCCGCACAGACCCTCTTGAAGCTTTGGCAGCGGAACTGGGCGCGCGTGCGCATGTGTTGCCCTGTAACCTGAGCGATATGGACGCGGTTGAATCGCTGCCGAAGCAGGCGGCCGAGGCGATGGGATCAGTTGATATTCTGGTCAACAATGCAGGAATCACCCGCGACAACCTGTTTATGCGCATGTCAGATGATGAGTGGCAGTCGGTTCTGGATGTTAATCTGACCGCTACTTTCAAGCTCTGCAAAGGTGTCATGCGCGGCATGATGAAGGCGCGCTGGGGGCGGATCGTCAATATTTCCAGCATCGTAGGGGCCACGGGCAATCCGGGTCAGGCGAACTATGCCGCGTCAAAAGCGGGGTTGATCGGTATGTCAAAAAGTTTGGCCTACGAAGTTGCCAGCCGTGGCATCACAGTGAATGCTGTCGCCCCCGGATTTATTGCTACTGCCATGACCGACAAGCTGACTGATGAGCAGAAAAGCGGCATTATGGGACAGATTCCGGCCGGTCGTATGGGTACTCCGGACGAGATCGCCAGCGCGGTTGTCTATCTTGCCAGTGCCGAAGCGGCATATATCACAGGGGCGACCTTGCATGTGAACGGCGGCATGGCCATGTTGTAAAAGCGTTTGGATTAGCGTTTGCCAACGCGGTTCCTTATGCTAAAGGGAGCGCAGATTACCCAGACGGGCGCTTGCAAGTGACCCGCGCCTTGTGCAAGCAAGGAGAACGAGCCGCCCCCGTTTGGGGGCACCCTCTGGCCTCTCTTTTCAGTGAGGTGGCAGAAACCCAAAGGGGCCAAATGGCCCGATGAGTGAGGACTAATAGTATGAGCGACGTCGCAGACCGCGTTAAAAAGATCGTTGTTGAGCACCTTGGTGTTGAAGAAGACAAAGTAGTGGAAAATGCTTCTTTCATTGATGATCTGGGTGCAGACAGCCTCGACACTGTCGAGCTGGTAATGGCATTTGAAGAAGAATTCGGCATCGAAATCCCAGATGACGCAGCCGAAAACATCCAGACTTTCGGTGACGCGGTCAAGTTCATCAAAGAAGCCTCATAAGTCAGGCTTTTGTCGGGTTCGCTCGGCGGTAATATTCCTGAACGGCGCCTTCCTTTGCGGAATGGCGCCGTTTTTGATTCCGGCCTCATTTTTGGCTTGTTCTGTGTGCCGTGTCGCGGCAAGTCTGGCAGCCTGAGGCAGCACTGGATAAGAAGGCCGGAACAAATGGCACGTAATGTCCCCACGATAAACACTCCACGGGTTACCCTGCGCGGCATGCGTCGCGAGGATTTTGCGCGCTTTGCCGATATTTGGGCCAAGCCGTCTGTTGTAAGCCATATCGGGGGAAAGCCATGGCCGAAATCGCGAAGCTGGGATGCATTTTTGCGCAATGCAGGGCATTGGCAGATCGCCGGATTCGGCCAGTGGGCTGTTCAAATCCATGGTGATCCCGAAATGGCGGGGCAGACCGGATTTTTCTACGGATCACGTGGTTTGGGAGACGATTTTGATCCGTTTCCCGAAGCCGGGTGGGTTCTTGACCCACAATTTCAGGGGCTGGGATACGGGATTGATGCGGCCTCTGCTGCGCATGACTGGTTTGACAGGGTCGTGGCAGGGCGCACCGTTTGCATGGTGGCACCGCATAACGAAGGATCCCTCAGAATCGCGCAAACGCTGGGGTATGTTCCGCTGCGCGACTCGCAGGTAGAGGGCGAGGACGTGTTATTGATGACGCGAAAAGGCCCGCCTGTATAACGACACTCTCTATGGTGGGGTAGAATGTTTCCCTTACGGCAACCGCGTCGGGTTTTATCCCTCAAATGGGGGATGCGACCCGTTCGGATCGTCGTTAACCTATTTTCATATTGCACGTATTCTATTTTAGCTGCCCATGATCCTACGCCCTATTTGGCTGTTACGGTTTTTCGTCTCCGTGACCGGACAGGTGTCCGTTGACTGATACGGTAAATCCGGTGGATCGTGGGCTCTTTCATTATTGGTCAGATGCGGGGTAATATCGCCGGTGATATCCCAGAGACTTGAATAATGTCCTGTCGGCAAGGTATAGCCGGACCCAAGGAATTTTACACCAAAGGGCAGGGCATATGCGCAGAGTGGTTGTTACGGGATTGGGTTTGGTCACACCGTTGGCAGACGGGGTTGAGGAAAGCTGGAAGCGGATTTTGGACTGTCAGTCCGGCGCGGGGCCGATTACGGGCTTTGACGCAAGCCGTTGTGTTACACAATACGCCTGCGAAGTGCCGTTGGGGGACGGTACGGATGGCACATTTAATGCAGATACCTACATGCAGCCCAAAGAGCAGCGTAAGGTAGATACTTTCATTATGTTCGGTCTGGCAGCAGCCCAGCAAGCGATTGAAGACGCAGGTTGGATGCCCGAGGATCGCGAGAGCCTGGAGCGCACGGGTGTGCTGATCGGGTCCGGCATCGGCGGATTGAACTCCATCGCGAACACGGCTGTAATGATGGCCGAGAAGGGGCCAAAGCGGGTCAGCCCGTTCTTTGTTCCCGGTGCGCTGATCAACCTGATCTCGGGGCAGGTATCCATAAAATACGGATTTAAAGGGCCGAACCATTCGGTTGTGACTGCTTGTTCCACGGGTGCCCACGCGATTGGTGATGCAAGCCGTCTGATCATGTTTGGCGATGCCGATGTGATGGTGGCCGGTGGTGCCGAGGCAGCGATTTGCGAAATCGGGATTGCAGGCTTCAACGCCTGCAAGGCGCTGAGCACCAAGCGCGGTGATGACCCGCAAAAGGCCAGCCGCCCCTATGACACCGACCGTGACGGTTTTGTTATGGGTGAGGGTGCCGGTATTGTGGTGCTGGAAGAATATGAGCACGCCAAGGCGCGTGGCGCAAAGATTTATGCCGAGGTAATCGGCTATGGTCTGTCCGGCGATGCGTACCACATCACAGCCCCGTCAGAGGATGGTGAGGGCGGCGAACGGTCCATGCGCGCCGCGCTCCGCCATGCGGGACTTGAGCCCAAAGACATCGACTATATCAACGCGCATGGCACGTCTACGATGGCCGATACCATCGAACTGGGTGCGGTCGAGCGGATGATGGGCGAACATGCAGGCAAGGTGACCATGTCATCTACCAAGTCGGCCACCGGTCATTTGTTGGGGGCTGCGGGTGCGATCGAGGGAATATTCTCAATCCTTGCAATCCGTGACCAGATTGCGCCGCCGACGATCAACCTCGACAACCCTGCGGTTGAGACAAAAATCGATCTGGCGGCAAATGCGCCGGTAAAGCGCGAAATCAAAGTGGCGCTGAGCAACTCTTTCGGATTTGGCGGCACCAATGCAAGCGTGCTGTTCGGGAAGGTAGAATAAATGTGGCGCCATGTTGCGGCGAACGCAATTACGTTTCTGGTTGTGGCTTTGTTCCTGCTGGGTGGCGTCATCATTTGGGGCAAGTCGGAGTATGACGCGGCTGGCCCGTTGAGCGAAGCCGTTTGTGTGCAGGTCAAAAGTGGCAGCAACATGCGCCGCGTCAGTAAGGATCTGGCGGAGCAGGGTGCGGTGCGTTCTGCCGCGATTTTCCGTATCGGTGCGGATTACGAAGACAAGACAGGCCAGCTGAAAGCAGGCAGCTTTCTGATCGAGCCAGAAGTCAGCATGAAGGAGATTGTGGACATCATCACCCGTGGCGGTGCCAGCACTTGTGGGACCGAGATTGTGTACCGCATTGGTGTGACGCGGGTAAGTGTTCAGGTGCGTGAACTGGACCCTGCGACAAACCGTTTTACCGAACTGGCACAGTTCACACCCGCAAGCGGCGAAGTACCCGCGGCTTATACCCAAACGCGTGACAAAGCCGATGTGCGGTTTCGCGTGGCGATGGCCGAAGGGGTGACAAGCTGGCAGGTGGTCAATGCGCTGAATGCGATGGACATCATGGAAGGCACTGTCACGGAGACACCCGCCGAAGGATCGCTTGCGCCCGACAGCTATGAGGTGCGCAAGGGCGATGACCGTGGTGCGCTGATTGCGCGGATGCAAGCGGCACAGGAAACATTGTTGGCCGCAGCATGGGAAGCGCGCGCGGATGACCTGCCGGTCAACAGCCCTGAAGAACTGCTGATTCTTGCGTCGATCGTGGAAAAGGAAACCGGTGTTGCGGAGGAGCGCCGTCAGGTGGCCAGCGTCTTTGTGAACCGTCTTAATCAGGGGATGCGTTTGCAGACAGACCCGACCGTGATCTATGGCATCACCCGTGGCGAAGGCGTGCTGGGCCGTGGTTTGCGCCGTAGTGAACTGCGCCGCGAAACGCCCTACAACACCTATGTGATTCCTGCTTTGCCGCCTACACCTATTGCCAATCCAGGCCGTGCAAGCCTAATGGCAGCGGCGCAACCGGATGAGACACCCTATATCTTCTTTGTAGCTGATGGCACGGGCGGTCACGCCTTTGCGGTTACACTGGACGAGCATAACAGGAACGTAGCGGCGTGGCGCAAGATCGAAGCAGAGCGCGGCGCGGCGGCAGCTGGTAATGCATCGACGGGTGGCGGCAGCGATTAGGCTGTTGCGGGCACCGTGCCCGAACGCATCAAATAGTTAACCCCGGTCCAGTATACCTGTCTCATGCTAGGAGATTTGGGAGACGGCCCCGACTTCGTAGTCGGGGCCGTTTTTTCATGTCTTTCGATTGGAGGACTCCAAACGAAAGGACCGAGAATAGATGATGATCGAGCCGGTGCCACAACTCGACGAGCTTGCACAGGCGGAGGCGCTGTTTGCCTCCGTACACGCATCACTTGCCGAGTTAAGAGAAGCCTTAGAGAGCCTGAAAGAACGGGCCAAATCCGGAGAGGAGATTGATGCAACCACAACGTCGAAAACCGTCACCCAGTTAGCGGAAACGGTGGTGCGTTGTCAGAAAGCGGGAATGATCTTGTATGACTGCCGAAACAAACATGCCGGAATTGCACGGGGAGGCTATGCCCTCGACCTCGACAAGGCGCGGGCTGATATCGGGTGCAAACTGGATCGGCTCCGCTGCGCCATCGGTTCAGGAGAAATTCCTGAATAAACTGGATGAGGGGGAGCTTCGCGCTCTCCCTTACTTGTTTGAATTCTGGGCAATCGCGCATCAACTGCCGCCGGAGGGCGCGTGGCGGTCATGGGTGATTATGGGCGGGCGCGGTGCAGGTAAGACGCGCGCGGGGGCTGAATGGGTGCGCGCGGCTGTTGAGGGTGCGCGCCCGATGGATGTAGGGCGCTGCCGCCGTGTGGCGCTGGTAGGCGAAACAATCGAGCAGGTGCGCGAGGTGATGATATTCGGCGATAGCGGGATATTGGCCTGCTCGCCCGAGGATCGCCGCCCCGATTGGGAGGCAACGCGCAAGCGGCTGGTCTGGCCCAACGGTGCGATTGCAACGGTTCATTCGGCGTTTGACCCAGAGGGGCTGCGCGGGCCGCAGTTTGATGCAGCCTGGGTGGATGAAATCGCAAAATGGAAAAAGGCGCAAGAGACGTGGGATATGCTGCAATTTGCGCTGCGTCTGGGGACACGTCCGCAGGTTTGCGTGACGACCACGCCGCGCAATGTGGGAGTGCTGAAAGATTTGTTGAAGTCACCGTCAACTGTGGTGACGCACGCGCCGACCGAGGCGAACCGTGCCAATCTGGCGGAATCGTTTTTGGAGGAGGTGCGCGCGCGGTATCGCGGCACGCGATTGGGGCGGCAGGAGTTGGACGGCGTTTTGCTGGCCGATGCCGAGGGGGCGCTGTGGACCAGCGAGATGCTGGAGCAGGCGCGTGTGCAGAATGTCCCACAGCTTGACCGGATTGTGGTAGCTGTTGATCCGGCGACAACGTCGGGGGCCTCGGCGGATGAATGTGGAATTGTGGTGGCGGGGGTGCAGTGCAGCGGGCCGCCACAAGACTGGCGCGCCTATGTGCTGGCCGATTGTACCGTGACGGGCGAGGGCCCGAACGGCTGGGCGCGCGCCGCGATTGCGGCGATGGAGCGGTTTGGTGCGGACCGTTTGGTGGCAGAGGTCAATCAGGGTGGGCAAATGGTGCAAGAAGTTATCCGCCAGGTTGATCCGCTGGTGCCTTACAAAAGTGTACATGCCAGCCGTGGCAAGGTGGCGCGGGCAGAGCCTGTGGCGGCGCTGTACGAGCAGGGGCGGGTGAAGCACATGCCCGATCTGGATGGTCTGGAGGACCAGATGACCCGCATGACACGGCGCGGCTATGAGGGGGGCGGATCGCCGGATCGCGTGGATGCGCTGGTCTGGGCGCTGCATGAGCTGATGATCGAACCTGCGGCCAAGTGGCGACAACCGGGGGTGCGTTCGCTTTAGCGGCGATTTGATGAGGGTTTGAAAGGGGGGCTTCGGCCTCCCTTTTTTGTGTGTGGGGAGGTGTTGCGCGGGGGGCGCGCGGTCTGGTCCGGCAGCATTAGGAATTTAATGGCAAATTGTTTTCAGAAGCGATGGGGCAGCGGATCTGCCACGGGGCAAGAGATGGAGAGAACAGACATGTTTGATTTTCTAAAGCGGGAAGCGGCAGGCGTGGTGGAGGCGAAGGCATCGGCTACGGGGCGTGTTGTTGCGATGCAAAGCTCTGGCCGTGTGGCGTGGAGCCCGCGCGATACGGTATCGCTGACGCGTACGGGTTTTGCGGGCAATCCTGTGGGATTCCGCTCGGTCAAGTTGATTGCAGAGGCAGCGGCGGCCTTGCCGCTGGTGTTGCAGAACGCAGAGCAGCGTTTTGACACGCATCCGGTACTGGGGCTGATTGCGCGGCCCAACGGTGCGCAGGGGCGTGCAGAACTGTTGGAGGCGCTTTATGCGCAGCTGTTGCTATCGGGGGATGGATACATCGAAGCGGTTGGCGGTGACGCCGGCCTGCCGCTGGAGCTGCATGTGCTGCGGTCCGACCGGATGTCTGTTGTGCCAGGTGCAGACGGCTGGCCAGTTGCCTATGAATACGCTGTCGGCGGGCGCAAGCACCGGTTTGACGCGGCTAACGCGTCCCCCATCTGTCATGTGCGCAATTTCCACCCACAAGACGATCACTATGGATTTAGCCCTATGCAGGCGGCGGCAACGGCGGTGGATGTGCATAATTCCGCCTCGCGGTGGAGCAAGGCATTGCTGGACAATGCGGCGCGCCCATCCGGTGCAATCATTTACAAGGGCGCGGATGGTCAAGGCGCAATGAGTAACGATCAATACGAGCGTCTGGTGAGCGAGATGGAGAGCCATCATCAGGGCGCGCGCAACGCGGGGCGGCCTATGCTGCTGGAGGGCGGACTTGACTGGAAGCCGATGGGATTCTCGCCCAGCGATATGGAATTCCAGAAGACCAAAGAAGCGGCGGCGCGCGAAATTGCGTTGGCGTTTGGTGTGCCGCCAATGCTGATCGGAATCCAGGGGGACGCGACCTATGCGAACTATCAGGAAGCGCACCGCGCGTTTTACCGCCTGACGGTGTTGCCGTTGGCAACGCGGGTCACGGCAGTGTTGGCGCATTGGCTGGCGGGTTTCAGTGGCGAGCAGGTTGAACTGAAGCCCGATCTGGATCAGGTGCCCGCGCTGAGCGGCGAGCGGGATGCGCAGTGGGCGCGTGTGGCGGGTGCGGATTTTCTGACTCAGGGAGAGAAGCGCGCGCTGTTGGGCCTGCCTGCGGTGGCTGCGGATGAGTGAGCTGCCGATCGAGCGGTTTCAATGCGCGCCGGGTATGCGGCTGCAGGCGCACGAACGGGTGAGCGCAATCCATCTGGCAAATCTTGATAAGCGGCTGGACCGGATCGAGCAGATGATGGAGCGGCTGGAGCGGCGGCTGTGGCTGGCTGTCTATGGGGTGGCGGGGGTGATTTTGGCAAAAGCGGTGCAGACGTTTCTGGCTGTGACCCCCGTGGGCTGAACGCAACAACAGGAGACTACGATGGATATGAGTGGAAACAACTTCGCGCATGGCGCGGAGAACGGCGGCGGCTTGCCTGCGCTTGAGCGCAAATTTGTGCAGTTTGACGAGGTTGCGAAGGTGGACGGCGGTGTCGAGATAAAGGGCTACGCCAGTTTTTTCGACGCAGTTGATCAGGGCAACGATGTGGTGCAGCGCGGGGCGTACGGTGCCAGCCTGATGGCGCTGAAGGCGGCGGGGCGCGGCGTAAAGATGTTGTGGCAGCATGATCCGGCGCAACCGATTGGCGTGTGGGACGAGGTACGCGAGGACGGGCGCGGTCTGTTCGTAAAGGGCCGGATTTTGCAATCGGTTGAGAAGGGCCGAGAGGCGATTGCCCTGATCGAAGCCGGGGCGATTGACGGTCTGTCGATCGGTTATCGCACGGTGAAGGCATGCAAGAACACCAAGGGCCAGCGGCTCTTGCAGGAACTGGAGCTTTGGGAGGTGTCGCTGGTGACCTTTCCGATGCTTCCCAGTGCGCGGGTGGCGGCGAAGGCGGACGGTTTTGTCCGTATCGGTGACGTCCTGCGCGAGATGGCGGGGGTGTTTGATGCAGCGTGCGCTGACATCGGAGCCCGCCAAGACAACCAAAAGGGGAACGCGAGATGAGCGATACCAACAACGATGCCGCGGGTCTTTCCCCGGCTGAGGATGTGCGGCGGGCTGTTACAGGCTTTGTCACGCAGTTCAAAGGCTTCCAAGCCGACATTGAGACCAAACTTCAACAAACAGAAGAGCGAATGACCATGCTGGATCGTAAAACACTGACTGCTGCGCGTACTCCTTTGGCGGGAGCCACTGATATGGGCGCACCGCACAAGAAAGCCTTTAACGCCTATGTGCGTTCCGGCGATGATGACGGGCTGCGTGGTCTGGAACTGGAGGGCAAGGCGCTGTCCACGGCGGTGAATTCCGACGGTGGGTATCTGGTTGATCCGCAGACCTCGGATATTGTGAAATCTGTTCTGAATACTACGGCGTCGATCCGTGCGATTGCTTCTGTCGTGAATGTCGAGGCGACATCGTACGATGTTCTGGTGGATCATTCCGATGTGGGCGCAGGCTGGGCAACCGAGTCGTCGGTCATCGGGGAGAGTGATACGCCGCAGATCGACCGCATCACCGTGCAGTTGCACGAGTTAAGCGCGCTGCCAAAAGCGTCCCAGCGTCTGCTGGATGATGCAGCGTTTGACATCGAAGGTTGGCTGGCGGGACGTATCGCCGACAAGTTCGCCCGTGCCGAAGCGGGGGCGTTTATCAACGGTGATGGTATCGACAAGCCCAGAGGTATTCTGGCCCACCCCACGGTAGATAACGATGTCTGGGCCTGGGGCAATCTGGGTTACGTGCCGACCGGTGTATCGGGGGAGGTCACGCCGGATGCGATTGTGGATGTGGTTTATGCGCTGGGTGCGCAGTACCGCGCAAATGCGTCTTTTGTGATGAACTCCAAAACCGCCGGACTGGTGCGCAAGCTGAAGGACATGGACGGGCGGTTTGTCTGGTCCGATGGTCTGGCCGCGGGAGAGCCTGCGCGTTTGATGGGCTATCCGGTGCTGATTGCCGAGGACATGCCTGATGCAAATGCAGACGAGATGGCGATTGCCTTTGGTGATTTCGCAGCAGGCTACACGATTGCCGAACGTCCCGATCTGCGCATCCTGCGCGACCCGTTCAGCGCCAAGCCGCATGTCCTGTTCTACGCAACCAAGCGTGTGGGCGGTGATGTGAGCGATTTTGCAGCGATCAAGCTGCTGAAATTCGGCACGTCCTAAGCGGATGCCGGAACCGGAGCGGGGGAGCCTGCTCCGGTACGGGCGTGCGCCCAAATGTACACTTCGCATTGTCTAGCTGCTCCTCCTCCGACCGAGCAATGCGCAGGTGGGGTGTGCGTCCGGCAGGGGAGTGGCCTGTCAGTGCGCGAATATGACGTAAGGTTTGAGAGAGGCTTTGGGATGTTGAAGACAGAAACAAATGTGCCGGATGCGGCCCTGCCGGTTGCGGCGTTCAAGGCGCATCTGCGCATGGGCACCGGATTTGGCGAGGACACATTGCAGGATGCGGTGCTGGGCAGCTTTCTGCGCGCGGCATTGGCGGCGATAGAGGCACGCACAGGCAAGATACTGTTGGAAAAGGAGTTGACGCTGGCGGTGTCGGAGTTGCGTGATCAGTCCGCCCTGTCGCTGACTGTGGCACCTGTCACGGTTATTGCGGATGTGCGTGTGGTGTCGCGCAGCGGTGTGGAGCAGATCATTGATGCAAGCCGCTATTGGCTGGAGCGTGACGGACATAACCCGCGCTTGCGCGCAACCGGTGCCAGTCTGGCGGGGATCGAAACAGGCGGGGAAATGCGGGTGCGGTTTTTGGCGGGCTACGGTCCCGAGTGGGACGATGTGCCAGCCGATATGCAGCAGGCGGTACTGATGCTGGCCGCGCATTATTATGAGTACCGTCACGATACCGCGCTGGCCAACGGCTGTATGCCATTTGGCGTGACCGCCCTGATCGAGCGTTTCCGCTGTTTGCGGCTGGGTCGCACGGGAGCGCGATCATGAGCGCGCCGCGATTGAACCGCCAGCTGGTTCTGGAGACACCGGACATGCTGAGCGATGGAGCAGGCGGCTACGTCAAGGGTTGGGTGCCGCTGGGGATCATGTGGGCGCAGGTCACACCGCGCAGTGGGCGGGAAACGGCGCAGGGTGGCGCCCCCGTCAGCCGCATGGCTTATCGCATCACGGTACGCGGCGCGCCAAACGGCAGTGATAAACGCCCTGCCGCAGAGCAGCGCTTTCGCGAGGGCGAGCGTATTTTTACAATCGAAGCGGTTTCGGAGGCCGACCCGGCGGGGCGCTATCTGACCTGCTTTGCCCAAGAGGAGCAGGTTGTATGAGCTATGCACTTTCAGGGGCGCTTCAATCGGCGGTGTTTGCCTGCCTCAAGGCAGACGCTGCACTGACGGCGCTTGTCGGGGAAGAGGTATATGATGCGGTGCCAGCTGGCAGTATGCCCAACCTTTATGTGCGGCTGGGATCGGAGACGGTGCGGGATGCATCGGATGGGAGTGGTGCGGGGGCTGTGCATCTGTTCACGGTGTCGGTGATCACCACAAACCCCGGTTTCACCTCGGCAAAAATGGCAGCAGCGGCGGTGAGTGATGCGCTGCACGGCGCTGATCTGTCGCTGAGCCGCGGCAACCTGGTTTTTCTGCGTTTTGAGCGCGCGTCGGCAAAGCGGATCGATGCGGCCAGTGCGCGCCAGATTGATCTTCGGTTTCGCGCACGGATGCAGGACGGCTGATGCAAGGAACTCACGGATAACAAATTCTCAACGCCCAAGGGCACACTACAGGAGTACGCAGAATGGCTGTTCAGGCAGGTAAAGATCTATTGGTCAAAGTGGATATGACAACCGATGGCAATTTCGAAACCATTGCGGGGCTACGCGCCACGCGGATCAGTTTCAACGCCGAAGCGGTGGATGTAACGGCGCTGGACAGCGAGGGCGGCTGGCGCGAGCTGTTGGCCGGTGCGGGCGTGCGGTCTGCCGCCATCAGCGGGTCGGGGGTGTTTCGCGATGCCGCCACTGATGAGCGCGCCCGCCAGTTGTTGTTTGACGGTCTAACGCCCGATTTTCAGGTGGTGATCCCCGAATTCGGTGTGGTCGAGGGGCCGTTTCAGGTGACATCGCTTGAATACGCAGGCCAGTTGAACGGAGAGGCAACCTACGAGCTGTCCCTCGCCTCGGCAGGGCAATTGCAGTTCATCCCATACGTCGATCCGGTGATCTGAGTATGGAAAACCGCTGGCGGGGAGAGGTGGGGCTGGTCGTAGATGGCCAGCACCACAGGATGAAGTTGACTTTGGGCGCGCTGGCCGAGCTGGAGGAAGATCTTGCCGAACCCTCCTTGATGGCGCTGGTGCAGCGGTTCGAGACGGGCGGGTTCAGCACACGCGATGTGCTGGCGCTGCTCTGCGCCGGGTTGCGCGGTGGCGGTGTCCAGATGGACCCTGATGCGTTGGCCCGTGCGGAGATTGACGGCGGCCCGATGCGCGCCGCGCAAGCCGCCGCCGAACTGTTGGCGCGCGCGTTTGTGGTGCAGGGGTGAGCACAGGCTTTGACTGGCCTGCGCTGTTGCGCGCCGGACTGCACGGATTGCAGCTGAGCCCGGATGCCTTCTGGGCGCTGACGCCTGCTGAATTGCAACTGATGTTGGGCAGCGGTGGCGGCAATGCCCCCATGCTGAGTGACGGTTTGGCGGCCCTGATGGCAGCCTATCCCGACAAGACAAAGGACCACAATGATGAGAGATGACGAAAGCTTTGACGATCTGGCAGAAAATGCCACTGATCTGAACCAGACGCTGGGGCAGACAAGCGTGCTGGTATCCGGTTTTGACAGTGAGCTTCGCCGGATGAGCACATCACTGGCAGCAACAGGCAAGGACGTGGCCACACTTGAGCGCGGGCTAAGCCGTGGATTGCGCAAGGCGTTTGACGGTGTGGTGTTTGACGGGATGAAGCTGTCGGATGCGCTTAGCACTGTGGCACAGTCGCTGTCCAACAGTGCCTACAATGCTGCAATCAAGCCTGTGACAAACCACTTTGGCGGTTTGCTGACGCAAGGGGTGACGGGGCTGGTGCAGGGCATTCTGCCGTTTGCCAATGGTGCGCCGTTCAGTTCGGGCCGCGTGATGCCGTTTGCCGATGGCGGTGTGGTGTCACAGGCCACCCATTTCGGCATGCGCGGCGGTATGGGCGTTATGGGCGAAGCGGGGCCGGAGGCGATCATGCCGCTGGCGCGTGGCCCTGATGGCAAGCTGGGCGTGCGTGCAGGCGGCGGCGGTGGTGGCGCTGCCACGGTGGTGATGAACATCTCTACCCCAGATGTGGCGGGTTTCCAACGCTCGCGCGGGCAGATCGCCGCACAGATGAGCCGCGCACTGAGCGCCGGTCAGAAAAACCGATAACAAGGGGAGCGATGCGATGAACTTTCACGAGGTACAATTTCCGGCTGATCTGAGCTTTGGCGCGCTGGGCGGACCGCAGCGGCGGGTTGACGTGGTGGCTCTTGCCAACGGGTATGAAGAGCGCAACACGCCGTGGGCTCATTCGCGCCGCGTCTATGACGCAGGGCTTGGTCTGCGTTCGCTCGACGATGTGGAGGCAGTGATTGCGTTTTATGAGGCGCGGTATGGTCAGATGTACGGATTTCGCTGGAAGGATTGGTCCGACTACAAATCGTCCAGACCTTCGGTAGAAATTTCCCGCTCAGATCAGGAAATCGCAACCGGTGATGGGGTCAAAACCGCCTTCCAGATCATCAAGACCTATCGTTCAGGCGGGCATTCCTATGCGCGCCCGATCACCAAGCCCGTTGCCGGCAGTGTTGTCGTTGCGGTTGAGCAGGACGACAAAAAAGAGGCGATTGATTACGAGGTGGACAACACCACAGGGATCATCACCTTCAAACGTGCACCCGACCCCGATACGCGGGTCTACGCGGGGTATGAATTTGACGTGCCGGTGCGATTTGACAGCGATAGCCTACTGACCAATATCGCCAGTTTTCATGCCGGACAGGTGCCCGATATTCCGGTGCGCGAGGTGCGTGTGTAATGGCTGATTTCAATGAAAAGCTGGCCGCGCATCTGGGCGGCGGCCTGACCACTGTTTGTCACGCTTGGGCCATAACCCGCAAGGATGGCGCCGTATTTGCATTCACCGACCATGATCTGCCATTGAACTTCGCCGGATACGAATTTCGCGCCGACACGGGGCTGAGCGCGCTGGCATTGGCACAGTCAACGGGCCTGTCAGTAGACAATACCGAAGCATTGGGCGCGCTGTCAGATGCAAGCCTGCGCGAGGACGAAATCGAGCAGGGCCGGTTTGACGGTGCAGAGGTGCGTGCGTGGTTGGTGAATTGGGCCGATCCGGCACAGCACTGGTTGAACTTTCGCGGCCATCTTGGCGAACTGACCCGCGCAGGCGGCGGGTTTCGTGCAGAGCTGCGCGGTTTGACCGAAGGGCTGAACCGTCCGGTTGGGCGGGTCTATCAAAAACCCTGTTCCGCTGTGCTGGGCGATGGCAACTGCCGGTTTAACCTTGCGCAGGAAGGGTATGCGCACAGCCTGCCTGTCGAGGTCGCGGAAGGGGCGCGGCGTTTCGTTTGGCAGGGCTTTCCCGCCTACGACACCGATTGGTTTACACGCGGTCGGCTGGAGGTGCTGGACGGCCCTGCGGCGGGCCTGTGGGGCGGTATCAAATCCGACCGGACGGAACAGGGCGCGCGTGTGATCGAGCTGTGGGAGCCGATCCGCGGGATGGTCAGCGCAGGCACGCAGGTGCGGCTGGTTGCAGGATGTGACAAGCGGGTCAAAACCTGTCGTTTGAAATTCAACAATTTTGACAACTACCAAGGCTTTCCCGATTTGCCGGGGGAAGATTGGGTGGTGTCTGTGCCCAGCAGCAAAAACGTCAACAGCGGCGGATCACTGAGATGACCGGCGCGCGGATTGTGAATGTGGCACGCAGCTGGATCGGAACCCCGTATGTGCATCAAAGTGCTGTGCGCGGGGCTGGAAGCGATTGTCTGGGGCTGGTGCGTGGTGTCTGGCGCGAGCTTTATGGGTGCGAGCCCGAGGACGTACCCGCCTATTCGATGGATTGGTCGGAACCACAGGGCGAGGAGCGCCTGTGGGACGCCGCCCTGCGCCACCTGACGCCCAAGCGACCGGAACAGGCGGCTGTGGGCGATGTATTGTTGTTTCGTATGCGGCCCGGGGCAGTTGCCAAACATCTGGGCATCCAGAGCCGGTCCGGAACCGACGCGCGGTTTATCCACGCATATTCACGCTACGGCGTGGTTGAAAGTGCGCTGTCCGCGCCGTGGCGCCGCCGTGTGGTGGCGTGTTTTGAATTTCCTCGGGAGGTCATCTGATGGCGACAATTTTATTTTCTGCGGCCGGTGCAGCCGTTGGCGGCTCTATCGGTGGTACGCTTGCGGGGTTATCCTCTGTTGCGGTGGGGCGCGCTGTTGGCGCGACGTTGGGGCGGGTTGTGGACCAGAAAATTCTGGGCAGTGGCGCGCAGGCTGTCGAGACGGGTAAAGTTGACCGTTTCCGCCTGACCAGTGCGGGTGAGGGCGATCCGGTAACGCAGCTTTACGGTCGGTTGCGCTTGGGTGGCCAGATCATCTGGGCCTCGGATTTTGAAGAGGTCAGCAGCACAACCGGCGGCGGCAAAGGCGCGGGATCGCAGCCCAAGACAACCGAGTACAGCTACTCGGTCAACGTGGCGATTGCGCTGTGTGAAGGGGAGATTACCCGTGTTGGCCGCATCTGGGCGGACGGAGAGGAGATCGCCCGCGATGATCTGAACATGACCGTTTATACAGGGAGCAAAGATCAACAACCCGATCCGCTGATCGAAGCGATTGAGGGACCGGGTGAAGTGCCTGCCTATCGCGGCACCGCGTATGTCGTGATGGAGGCGCTTGGCCTGCAACGCTTTGGCAACCGCGTACCGCAGTTTAGTTTTGAGGTGATCCGGCCTGAACAACGCGGTGCAGAGGGCGCAAGCCATGCACTGGCGTATGGTGTTGAAGGTGTCGCGCTTATTCCGGGAACGGGAGAGTACTCCCTTGCCACTACGCCGGTCAGCTACGGCGGTGAGAACGAAGCGCGCTGGAGTGCAAACATCAACTCCCCCTCGGGCAAGACGGATTTTGCAACCTCGCTTGAGACGCTGGACGAGGAATTGCCGGAGTTGAAAGCGGCATCACTGGTGGTTTCATGGTTCGGATCGGACCTTCGTGCAGCTGAATGCCGTGTGCAGCCAAAGATTGAAGATCCCGAAATTGAAGGCGAAGAGATGCCGTGGAATGTGGCCGGAGTGGCCCGCTCTTCGGCAGCGGTTATCTCGCGCGGCGTAGATGGCCGCCCGATCTATGGCGGCACACCTGCCGATGCGGCGGTGGTCGAGGCGATTAAGGCCATGAACGCCGATGGTAAAGCAGTGATGTTTTATCCGTTCATCCTGATGGACCAGATGGAGGGCAACACGTTGCCCAATCCCTACAACGATAACACAGGGCAACCGCCGCTTCCTTGGCGGGGTCGTGTTACGCTGGACAAGGCTCCGGGGCAGGTGGGATCAGCAGATAACACCCCTGCCGCAGCCTTGGATGTAGCAGCGTTTTTCGGGGCCGTGCAAGCCAGCGATTTTCTGATCGAAGAAGGTGTCGTCAGCTATTCTGGCCCACAGGAGTGGACCCTGTCTCGCTTCATTCTGCATTACGCTGCCCTGTGTAAGGCTGCGGGGGGCGTTGATGCGTTCTGTATCGGGTCTGAAATGCGCGCGTTGACGCAGATCCGCGCGGGGCGCACGGAATTTCCCGCAGTTGACGCTTTCATCGCGCTGGCCGCACAGGTGCGCGCCATCGTCGGGCCGGATACCAAGATCAGCTATGCGGCTGACTGGAGTGAGTATTTCGGGTTTCAACCCAATGACGGAAGCGGCGATCGGATATTCCATCTCGATCCGCTTTGGGCTGATCCGAATATCGATTTCATCGGCATCGACAATTATATGCCGCTGTCGGATTGGCGCGAAGGGGTCGATCACGTTGATGCGCAGGAATGGGACAGCATCTATAATCTGGCCTATCTGCAATCCAACATTGAAGGCGGCGAGGGGTATGATTGGTTTTATGGCTCTGCCGATGAACGTGCGGCGCAGATTCGCACGCCCATCACGGATGGAGCGCATGACGAGCCTTGGATTTACCGCTACAAAGACATCCGCAACTGGTGGGGCAACCTGCATTATAACCGTATTTCCGGCGTGCGCGCAGAACAGCCGACAGGTTGGCTGGCGGGGCATAAGCCTGTATGGTTTACCGAGTACGGATGTGCAGCAATTGACAAGGGCACCAACCAGCCGAACAAATTTCTGGACCTGAAGTCATCCGAAAGCAGTCTGCCGCGCCATTCTGACGGTGCGCGCGATGATCTGATCCAGATGCAGTATTTGCGCGCAATGATCGATTACTGGGCGCAGCCGGAAAACAATCTGCAGGGTATCGAATACGACGGCCCGATGATTGACATGCGCCGTGCGTTTGTCTGGGCGTGGGATGTGCGGCCTTATCCGTTCTTTCCAAACAACCGCGATCTGTGGAGCGATGGCGCAAGCTATGCGCGCGGGCACTGGCTGAACGGGCGCACATCCTCGCGCAGTCTGGCGTCGGTGGTGGGCGAGATTTGCCGCCGCTCCGGTGTTGCCGCCTACGACACAACCGGCCTTTACGGTCTGGTTCGTGGCTATGGTGTGTCGGACGTGGGCGATGCGCGTGCTGCGCTGCAACCGTTGATGGTGCGCTACGGCTTTGATGCGATCGAACGTGACGGCGTGCTTCAGTTCCGCATGCGGGACGGGTTGCGCGCAACCAAGCTTGACGCGGAACGCTTTGCCATCAGCTCGGATCTTGACGGAACAACCGTGCAGGTGCGCGAGGCTGACGCGGCCCTATCTGGCCGTGTGCGCCTGCGATTTATTCAGGCGGACGCCAGCTATGACGTGATATCGGAAGAAGCGGTTTTGCCGGACGAGGAAACCCACGCCGTGGCAACAACCGAATTTACCATGCTTCTGACCCGCGCCGAAGGGCGTCAGGTGGCAGAACGTTGGCTGAATGAGGCCCGCATTGCGCGTGAAACAGTACAGTTTGCGCTTCCCCCGTCCAGAATGCCGGTACGCGCGGGCGATGTGGTGTCGCTGCCCGCGGATCAGCAAGAGGGGCCATCGCTTTACCGGATCGACCGCGTCGATCAGGCAGAGTTCCAGCAAATCGAGGCGGTCCGCATTGATCCGCAGGTCTATGATGCCGCGCCGCTGGCGGATGAATTGGTGAGCATTCGCCGCTTTGTCGCGCCAGTGCCGATCTATCCGCTGTTTCTGGATTTGCCACTTTTGTCCGGTGACGAAGTACCGCACGCGCCCCATATCGCGGCAAGCGGTAATCCGTGGCCCGGAAGTGTTGCGCTGTATTCCAGTCTGACGGATCAGAACTATGGCTTGAACGCGATTCTGCCGATCCGTGCAACAATCGGCACAACCCAATCGCCGCTGAGAGCTGCGCCGGCGGGTCTTGTTGACCGTGGCGCGTCGCTTCAGGTGAAGCTGATCAGCGGACGGTTGGAAACTGTGGATCGCGATGCGCTGTTGAGCGGCGCGAATCTTGCCGCGATCGGCGATGGGACCAGCGACAATTGGGAAATTTTCCAGTTCGAGTCAGCAGAGCTGATTGCGCCCAATACCTATCTGCTGCGCAACCGGCTGCGGGGTCAGGTCGGTTCGGACGGGCTGATGCCCGATGTCTGGCCCGAGGGGTCGCAATTTGTGCTGCTGAACTCTGTTCCTGTCCAGATTGAACTGCGGCGCAATTTGCGCGGAGTTGCGCAGAACTTTCGGATCGGCCCGGCACAGCGCCCGGCGGATGATCCATCGTTCCGGCAATTGCAGCGGGCATTTAACGGAAATGGTTTGCGGCCTTATGCACCTGCCCGATTGCGCGCGGGAGAGGATGCGGAAGGAACGCTGGCACTGACATGGGTGCGGCGCACACGCATCGACGGCGATAACTGGGACACACCCGAAGTGCCGCTGGGGGAGGAAACCGAAAGCTATCGTGTTCGAATCGTCAAAGACGGTACGCTGTTGCGAGCGGAGACTGTGTCAGCGCCCCAGTTCACCTACAGCTCAAGTGATCAGGACGCAGACGGCGCTGCGCGTCCCTTCAGTATAGAGGTGGCCCAGATATCGGCCACCTACGGCACGGGATTGGTCAGACGCATCGTGGTTGCGACATCGTGAGACAGGTCGGACTAGCAGACCTGTACCATGCCGCGCGGGCGGTACAGGCTGTACCTGAAAGAGGGCGTTTGGAATTGTGTGACCTGCTTTTGTGGCGCGCGCATGTCGCAGACAAATATGTTAAAAGGCTGAAAAAACTACACCCGTTATGGGGAGATGGAAGTCTGCGCGCAGTGTCGTTGCAAGATATTTATAAACGGGAACAGGTGATTATACCAAAAGAACTGCAACATTGCATGTTGATTGTTTTAAGCGCGCTTGTAGCGAGGCAAGCCGAACACGGACGTAAACTTGTACCCGATGGGTTTGCACTTGGTGAAACTACCATTAAGTAATAAGTGTATTTGCACAAAAAGGAGCATCCTTGATGGCCAGCCCGCAGAGACATGTCACTTCCGTTGATCCGGTCTGGGACCAGATAAAGAGCGATGCCCAAAAAGCCGTTGCAAAGGAGCCGCTGATTGGCGGTTTTGTCCATGCAACGATCCTGCACCATCTTTCAATTGAAAAAGCGCTTTCCTATCGCATCGCGGCGAAACTGTCGTCAAACGAAATGTCGATGATGGTTGTGCGCGAAGTGGTCGAGCAGGCCTATGCAGAGGACCCTGATCTGGTGGAGGCAGCCCGCGCCGATTTGGTTGCGATCTATGAGCGTGATCCCGCGTGCCATAGACTGTTGCAGCCGATCCTGTACTTCAAAGGATATCAGGCTGTACAGGCTTACCGTATTGGTCACCACCTGTGGAAAAACCAGCAGCAGGATTTGGCGTACTTCTTCCAGATGCGTATATCAGAGATATTCGGGGTGGATATTCACCCCAATGCGCGGATTGGCAAAGGTATTATGATCGACCATGCACATTCGATTGTTATTGGTGAAACCGCTGTGGTCGGAAACAATGTCTCGATGCTGCATTCAGTCACTTTGGGAGGGACAGGCAAGGAAGAAGAAGACCGTCATCCAAAGATCGGTGACGGCGTTTTGATCGGGGCAGGGGCCAAGGTGCTGGGTAATATCCGGATCGGTCATTGCAGCCGCATCGCGGCGGGTTCGGTCGTGCTGGAAGAAGTGCCGCCGTGCAAAACCGTAGCTGGTATTCCTGCGCGTATTGTCGGGGAAGCCGGGTGTGATCAACCGGCGATTTCAATGAACCATATGCTTGGCCCTTGGGAAGATTGACCTATATTTCGGGATAAGCGCTTAAAAGCCGGAGCAACGCTCCGGCTTTTGGTTTTGGTAACTATTCCTTTGGAAGTGAAGATGAGGGGCTTTGCCCTTCAAACTCCCCAGGATATTTTCAGCCAAAAGAAATATCAGGCCAGCATGGTCATCGGCGCTTCGAGGTTTTCTTTGATCGCATTCAGCAATTCCGCCCCCAGTGCCCCGTCGATGACGCGGTGATCAACGGATAGAGTCACTGACATAACGGTGGCTACGGTCAATTCGCCATCCTTGCCGACCACAGGCTTTTTGGTTCCTGCTCCAACCGCAAGGATCGCGCCATGTGGCGGGTTGATAACAGCATCAAAGTTATCGATGCCGAACATGCCAAGGTTGGAGATTGCGAAACTGCCGCCCTGATATTCATGGGGCGCAAGTTTTCTGTCTTTTGCACGGGCGGCGAGGTCTTTCATCTCCGCGCTGAGAGTGGAGAGCGATTTCATATCCGCGTCTTTGAGGACCGGTGTGAACAGGCCGCCTTCGATTGCCACAGCAACGGCCACATCCGAAGGTTTAAGTTTGAATATCTTGTCGCCAGCCCAAACCGCATTGGCATCGGGAACCTGTTGCAGCGCGAGGGCGCAGGCCTTGATGATGAAATCATTGACCGACAGTTTTACGCCACGTGGTTCGAGCTGTTTGTTGAGCTGTGCGCGGAAGGCCATCAGATCATCCAAATGGATATCGCGGCGCAGATAGAAATGGGGCACAGTCTGTTTGGCTTCGGTCAAGCGTGCGGCGATGGTTTTGCGCATACCGTCCAGCTTGACTTCCTCGTATTCGCGGCCTTCGTACATCTTGGCGACAGCATCGCTGGACGAACTCTGAGCGGCGGCGACTGGCACGGCCTCTGCCGGTTTTTCCGCGGCCTTAGGGGCATCGGTCTTGTCGAGGTTTTCAACATCAACTTTTATTATGCGCCCGCGAGGGCCGGAGCCATTGATCTGGGCAAGGTCCAACCCTTTTTGTGCGGCGATGCGGCGGGCTAAGGGAGAGGCGAAAATACGATCGCCGTCTGCATCGGTGCCTGCGGCGGGCGCGGTTGAGACGGCTTGCTCCTCTTTGGCGGGGGCTGTGTCTTCTTTGGCGGGTTTTTCGGGAGGCGCTTCGGCCTTGTCTGTTTTGGCTTGTTTGGCGGAGCCATCGGAGATGTCATCCGCGCTTTCACCTTCTTCCAGCAGGACTGCGATAGGCGTGTTTACCTTCACCCCTTCGGTGCCATCGGCAATTAGGATCTTGCCGATGATCCCTTCATCCACGGCCTCGAATTCCATTGTGGCTTTGTCTGTCTCGATTTCGCACATAACATCACCGGAGGAGACTTCGTCACCTTCTTTGACAAGCCATTTGGCCAATGTGCCTTCTTCCATGGTAGGCGATAGGGCGGGCATGAGGATTTCTGTAGGCATTGTGTCCGCTCCTTACTTGTATGTGACGTTTTTCACAGCGTCGATAACTTCGGCAACCGTGATCAAGGCATGTTTTTCAAGGTTCGCGGCGTAGGGCATCGGGACATCCTTACCGGTGCAGTTGATAACCGGCGCGTCAAGGTAGTCAAACGCTTCCTGCATCACGACAGAGCTGATGTAGCTGCCGACAGAGCCTTGCGGCCAGCCTTCCTCAACGGTGACCAGACGGTTGGTTTTCTTCACCGATTTGATGATTGCCGGCGTGTCCATCGGACGCAATGTGCGCAGGTCGATCACCTCGGCCATGATGCCTTCCTCGGCCAGCTTTTCGGCGGCTTCCAAGGCGTAGGTCATGCCGATGCCGAAGCTGACGATCGTCACATCGTCGCCCTCGCGCCAGATGCGGGCCTTTCCAAACGGCACCGTATAGTCGTCTAGGTCGGGGACATCGAAACTGCGCCCGTAAAGGATCTCGTTTTCAAGGAAGATCACAGGGTTCGGATCGCGAATGGCGGTTTTGATCAGGCCTTTGTAATCCGACGCGCAATAGGGCATCGCCACTTTCAACCCGGGTATCTGCATGTACCATGCGGCGTAGTCCTGACTGTGCTGTGCGCCGACGCGCGCTGCTGCGCCGTTGGGGCCACGAAATACCATCGGGGCGCCCATCTGACCACCCGACATATACAGGGTCTTGGCCGCAGAGTTGATGATGTGGTCAATCGCCTGCATGGCAAAGTTGAACGTCATAAACTCGACAATTGGCTTCAATCCGGCAAACGCGGCACCGACGCCAATACCGGCAAAGCCGTGTTCGGTGATTGGTGTATCGATCACGCGCTTGGCGCCGAATTCGTCCAGCATACCTTGGGTGATTTTATAGGCACCCTGATACTCGGCCACTTCTTCGCCCATGATGAAAACATCTTCATCACGGCGCATCTCTTCGGACATACCGTCGCGTAAAGCCTCGCGCACTGTCTGCTGCTTGAGCTTTGTGCCCTGGGGCCAATCGGGTGAGGTATCGACCTGCGGTTTAGGCTGCTTCTTGCCCTCGGTCGGGGCCGCTTGCGAAGGCTCTTCTTTCTTTTCGGTTTTCGGAGTTTCTGCGGGTTTCTCGGCGACATCATCCATTGCCGATGCATCCTCGCCTTCTTCCAGCAGCACGGCAATTGCGGTGTTTACTTTCACACCCTCGGTGCCTTCGGCGATCAGAATTTTACCGATCACGCCTTCATCGGTCGCTTCGAATTCCATCGTCGCCTTGTCGGTTTCGATTTCCGCCATGATATCGCCGGAGGAGACAGTGTCGCCCTCCTTGACCAGCCATTTGGCCAGCGTGCCTTCTTCCATGGTGGGGCTTAGGGCGGGCATTAGGATTTCGGTTGCCATATCTCAAGCCTCCTGTGGAATTGTGTCAGCGTAAATGTCGGTCCAAAGCTCGTCCAGATGCGGTTCGGGGCTGTCTTTGGCAAATTCCGCGCTCTCGTTCACGATGGCTTTGATTTCCTTGTCGACGGCCTTCAGGTCGTCTTCGCTGGCGTGCTTGCCGGTCAGCAGCAGGGTGCGCACCGCCTCAATGGGATCACGCTCGTCGCGGATTTTCTGCACCTCTTCGCGGGTGCGGTATTTTGCCGGATCAGACATGGAGTGGCCGCGATAGCGGTATGTCTTGATTTCCAGAATATAGGGGCCCTTGCCGGAGCGGCAGTGTTTGACCGCCGTTTCGCCAGCGGCTTTCACCGCCAGTACGTCCATGCCATCCACAGCCTCCCCCGGAATGCCGAACGCCTTACCACGCTCGTAGATCTCGGCGCTGGAGGTGGAGCGCTGCTGGGATGTGCCCATCGCATACTGATTGTTCTCGATCACAAATATACACGGCAACTGCCACAGGGCGGCCATGTTGAATGTCTCGTAGACCTGGCCCTGATTGGCCGCGCCGTCCCCGAAATAGGTGAAGGTAACGCGTCCGTTGTCTTTGTACTTGTCCGCAAATGCCAGACCCGCACCCAACGGCACCTGCGCTGCAACGATGCCGTGACCGCCATAAAAATGCTTCTCTTTCGAGAACATATGCATGGAGCCGCCCTTGCCCTTGGAATACCCGCCCTCGCGGCCTGTCAGCTCTGCCATAACGCCGTTGGGGTCCATGCCGCAGGCCAGCATGTGACCATGATCGCGGTAGGAAGTGATGCGTTTGTCGCCTTCTTCTGCCGTTGCTTCCAACCCGACAACAACCGCTTCCTGACCGATGTAAAGGTGGCAAAAACCGCCGATCAGACCCATGCCGTACAACTGGCCCGCCTTTTCCTCGAATCGCCGTATCAGCAGCATCTCGCGATAGTATGTCATCAACTCTTCTGCCGAGACATTGGATGAGGTTGTTTTGGCACTTGGCTTTTTGGCAGCCATAAGGCGATCCTCCCGTCGATGCAGCATGACCGCACCGAATATAGTTTAACGTTAAACTATATCATAGCGGATTCGAATCCGCTTGGCGAGAGAACTTTGCAGGCTTGCAGCATTTCGGAACAGACGAAAAAATTAGCGGATAACGATCTCGTCCGCGCGCACCATCCCAAGAACCGAGCGGGCCTGCTCGTCCAGCAGATCCAGATCCAGATAGTCGTCCGACAGCCGGTGGGTCAGGTTTTCCATTTCGGCTACCTCCGCACGTACCGCGTACAGCTGCGCGCGCATGTCGTTTGCCTCGGCCATGATTTCCGCGCGGCGGAACAGGCCAAAATCACCCTGCACAGCGGCAAACATGAAATAAAGGCTCAGCGCGAACGAGATCGCAAAAAACAATAGGGGGCCGAACGACGGTTTGCTCATGAATAGATGCCTCGGTGCGAATGCCTGTGAATTCTGCTGTTTGGATGCCTCTTGGCGGGCGATGGATGCAGTATGACACAGACGATTCGCAAAAGGAATCCCCTACGATTCGCTCGGCGGAAAATGTTTGGGCATCTGTGGGAGGAAAGGCGCAGGTTATCCCCCCAGCGCCGCCACTCCGGGCAGGGTTTTGCCCTCCATCCATTCCAGAAACGCACCACCAGCAGTCGAAATATAGGTGAAATCATCTGCTGCACCGGCCTGATTTAGCGCCGCAACCGTATCACCGCCACCGGCAACGGAAATCAGCGCGCCATTGCGGGTATGCTTTGCTGCGGCCTGCGCGGCAGCAACAGTGGCGGTGTCAAAGGGGGCAATTTCAAATGCGCCCATCGGGCCGTTCCAGATCAGCGTTTTCAAACCGTCAAAGGCAATCTCGACCTGCGAAACGGTTTCCGGTCCAGCGTCCAGAACCATCTGGTCATCCTCCAGTACAGTATCAGGTCCAAGCAACTCGACGGTGTGATCCGCCCCGGCCTTGAACTCGCGCGCAACCAGCCCGTCCACAGGCAACAACACGCGGCAGCCTGCCTTATCCGCCTGGGCCAGTATATCACGCGCGGTATCCAGATAATCATCCTCGCACAGCGATGCGCCCAGTTGCGCGCCTTGCGCCACCAGGAATGTGTTTGCCATGCCGCCCCCGATGACCAGCAGATCAAGACGGTTCACCAGATTTTCAAGCAATGCGATTTTGGTTGAGACCTTCGCGCCGCCCACCACGGCCCCTACAGGGCGTTCAGGCTTTGACAGGGCCGCTTCCAGCGCCGACAGTTCCGCCTGCATCAAACGCCCCGCACAAGAGGGCAGGTGGTGCGCGACCCCCTCGGTCGAGGCATGCGCACGGTGCGCCGCTGAAAATGCATCATTGCAGTAAACGTCACCCAGCTTGGCCAGACGGGCGGAGAATTCCGGGTCATTTGCTTCTTCACCGGGGTGAAAGCGGATGTTTTCGATCAGGACGACATCCGCCGCCGCCGCTTCGGCGGTCAGGTTCTCGGCGGCGTCCAGCGTCTCCACCAGCGCGACAGAGCGCATCAATGCCCGTTTGAGCGCAGGCAACACCTGCCGCAAGCTCATCTCAAGGTTGACCTTGCCTTTAGGGCGGCCGAAATGCGCCAGCAATACAGGTGTGCCGCCTTTGGACAGAATATCATGCACCGTGGGGACGATACGCTCGATCCGCGTGGCATCCGTGACCATACCTTTTTCGACGGGGACGTTGATATCTACCCGCACCAGCACCCGTTTGCCGTGTAAATCCATATCGTCGAGTGATTTCCAGCCCATGTTATGCGGTCCCTCAAGTCTGTGATCAATGTTCAGGTGTTGTTTTGCCGTTATCTCGCCGAGGGTCAATGCATCGCCTTGGCAATTCTGGCGATGCGCCTTAGGTAACATAACAGATTTACGAAGGAGCGCCCCATGGCCGAGATCAAAGACCCCGAAAATACTATCCTGATAGAACTGAAAGACGGCACCGTTGTCATCGAGCTGCTGCCCGATGTTGCCCCCCAACACGTGGAGCGTATGAAAACGCTTGCGCGCGAAGGTGCTTATGACAACGTCGCCTTCCATCGCGTCATCGACGGCTTTATGGCCCAGACAGGTGATGTACAGCACGCCAACATGGAAAAAGACTATAACCCACGTGCCGCAGGTACAGGCGGTTCGCAGTATCCCGATGTTCCGGCAGAATTTTCCAAGGTGCCACACGCACGCGGCGCATTGGGCGCAGCACGCTCTGCCAACCCGAACTCCGCCAACAGCCAGTTCTTCATCAGCTTCAAGGACAACGACTTCCTGAACGGCCAGTACACCGTTTACGGCAACGTCATCTCCGGCATGGAGCATGTGGACAAGATCGCCAAAGGCGAGCCACCGGCAAACCCTGATCGCATGATCAGCGTGAAAGTTGCAGCAGATGCATAAGGTTCTGGCAGGCGGGCTGTTTGCGGCCCTTTTCGCCGGCCCTGTTGCCGCGTCCGGTCTGAAGATCGAAGTGGCGGGCGAGGCAAACGGCACCGTAATGATCGATCTGTTCGAAGATATCGCACCCCAGCATGTGGCCCGCATTACGCAACTTGCGGCAGATGGCAAATACGACGGTGTTGTGTTCCACCGCGTTATCGACGGCTTTATGGCGCAGACGGGCGACGTAGAGCATGGCCGCAAAGGCAGTGACATGCGCCGCGCAGGCACCGGCGGTTCCGACCTGCCCGACCTTCCCGCCGAGTTCTCGGACACGCCCTTCGAAAAGGGTGTGGTCGGCATGGCGCGCGCCCAAAGCCCCGATTCGGCGAACAGCCAGTTCTTTATCATGTTCGACGAAGCGCCGTTTCTGAACGGCCAGTACACGGTTGTCGGCCGTGTCACGGAAGGGCAGGACGTTGTGGATGCGATCAAGCTGGGCACCGGCGGCAACGGCGCTGTCATCGGTGAACCCGATATGATGGAAACCGTCACCGTAACTGAATGATTGCGCAGAAGTTAGCCCATTAAAAAGGCGTCTCATACGAGGCGCCTTTTTTGTATTTGATAATAGATAACGCGAGTTAACTCGGCCTTGAACACAGCATCCGATATTCCGTGTAAAACCGAATGCCGATGCAAAGATGTGAATGTCATTTTCGTGACTATTTCAAAATTGCGGGTTCATAAACCAACGCTGGTGCGGCGAGAGGTGGAGAATCCCCATCACGAGAAAACCGCTTCAGTCTCGCAAGAATGCCACCTTTGTGCCGTTGTCTGACCATGGTTGACAGGCACTAACTTCGATTAGCTGCAACAGCGCGATCGGGTGCCAAGGAAATGCCAACCTTTAATATAGATAGCGGTAACGCAACGACATTCACCGATGCGACACCCAGTACAGGCCTGGTGATTGATTTCGCGAGCCTGGACAATAGTTTCAGTGTGCAGATCAATGGCGTTAACTTGTTTGTTGGCGGACCAACAGGAGCAGAAAACGAACTGGAGTTCCAGACAAGCGGAACAGCAGGCCAGACTGTTCGATTTGCTGATGGGGACCAATATGCCGTCAACACACCAGAGGTTTGGCAGCTTTCAGGCACTAACGAAAATCCGATAGTCCGGTTGGAAATCAATCCTGACGGAACGATCGCGTTGTATGGTGTTAAGGCAAATAACGGAACGCTAGAGCCGCTGGAACTGTTCAACGGGCTGTCCGTAAATACTGCGGCTATCGACGCGGCTTGGAACGATAGTGGTCCCAATACCATCGTCGTTGATCAGGCTGTGACAGGGCCAACAAACGCAAGTGGTGAGATTGAGGATGTTCCTTGCTTTGCATCGAACACACTTATCCAGACTTTGTCTGGTCCTGTCCCGATTGAAAATCTGAAGGTTGCTGATCAGGTTCTCACTTATGATAACGGCTATGAAGCAATTCGATGGATCGGGTCGCGTAGGTTGAGCAATGCCCAGCTTCAGGCGAATCCGAAGTTAAAACCAATTCTCATACGCGCAGATGCCTTAGGACAGGGACACCCCGCGCGAGATTTGATTGTGTCGCCGCAGCATCGTGTTCTTGTGTCGTCAGCGATTGCTAAGCGCATGTTTGATTGTAAAGAGGTTCTGATACCGGCAAATAAACTTCTTCCCCTGGATGGGATCGACATTTTACACGAAAACCCTGACGGCGTAGAATATTGGCACATTCTTTTGAACAATCACGAAATTGTCTGGTCCAACGGTACACCAACAGAAAGCCTGTTTACCGGTTCGCAGGCATTAAAAGCTTTGCCGCCCGAAAGCCGTATCGAGATACAGACGATATTTCCAAAGATTTTCGAGACAACCTTTGAACCGACTTCTGCACGCTACATTCCGAAGAAAGGCAAATTGATAAAGAAGTTGGTTCAGCGACACGATGTCAACAGGAAGCCAATTTACAGCTCAAAACTACAACAGTGCGCCAGTGTTTAAAATTTGAATTCTTGTCGGTGCCGCGCCCTTCGCGCGAGCTGACGATGCAACTAACTTTAGCGATATCCGATCGAGTCGGCACAGTGGGCAGTCCACAAGCTTATTCGTAAATAGCTAGCAAAGCAGACCAATTTAAAGCGGCCGTACATTCTGGTTGAAATCCAGCAGATGCTCCAAAAGCGCGTGAAACGAATGTGCTAGGATTAAGGTCACAATCCTAAGCACTATAAAAAAACGCCATGAGCGGGGCTCACGGCGTCTTAAAATCTATCTAGCAAACCGGTGCTCAGGAAGCAGGGTTGGCTTTCTGCGCGGGCGCGGATTTGGCACCCGGGTTCAGCGGATCATCCTGACGCTGGACGGAGCCTTCGAAGTGCGCGCCGCTTTCGATCGCGATGGTCTTGTGGATGATGTCACCCTCAACCCGCGCAGTTGATGTCAGGCGTACCTTCAAGCCGCGCACACGGCCTACGATGCGGCCGTTGATGACCACGTCATCGGCAATCACTTCGCCTTTGATGGTCGCTGTTTCGCCGATGGTCAGCAGGTGCGCGCGAATGTCGCCCTCTACTGTGCCTTCAACCTGAATATCACCGGTTGTTTTCATGTTGCCGGTGACGTGCAGGTCGGCTGACAGCACAGAGGCCGGAGGCTTGGCCTTGGGGGCGCTGGCCTTGAATTCACTCGGCTTTTGCGAAGATGCCGACGCCGGTGGCGCAGAGGACGCAGGAACTGCGGGCTTTGCGTTGTCTGTACTACCGGAACCCGGTTCGTTTATTTTGCTCTTAGAAAACATCGTTTGCTGCCTTGATATAGATCATTGGATTGACGGCCTTGCCACCTACGCGCACTTCGTAATGTAGATGCACGCCGGTTACCCGTCCTGAAGCACCCATATCACCAATTCTGTCGCCACGCGACACTCTTTGACCAACCTTGACGCGCATTTTTGACATGTGCGCATAACGTGTTTCGATGCCAAATTCGTGCTGGATTTTGACCAAACGTCCATATCCTGAGCCCCAACCGGCGTGAGTCACAACACCGTCCGCTGTTGCATAGAGCGGGGTGCCAGTGCCTGCGGCAAAATCAACTCCGCTGTGCATCCTGCGTCCGCCGGTTTTCGGGTCGCGGCGGAAGCCGAATTTGGACGTAAAGCGGAAAGCGTCCTTCACAGGATTCGCAAACGGCGCTTTGGAGGCGGCGAGGCGGTAGAGGTTCAGCCGATCCATTTGGTTCAACAAGCGGTTTGCACGCAGCGTGTCAGTGGTCGGCTGCTCACCGCGTGTGGTAAAGCTAAGCGGGGTCAGCGGGCCACCCTGACCGGAATAGCCACGGCGCACGGTTTCCAGAATACGCTCTGTCGGCATGCCCGCCGCGCGGAACATCCGGTCCAGCGGGGCAACAGATACGGTCATCGCTTCCTCTAACTGTCGGAAGATCGCATCGTTCTGTTCCTGCATGACGGTGATTTTCTGGTTCAACTCGTCCGCCATCAACAGCGCGTCTTGCGAATCCAGGATGACTTGATCGCGCTCTTTTGCGGTGCGGGCCAGCGCGTCAGAAAGAAAGTCCATCGGCGCGGTATTTGCCGCGACCTGAACAGAACCGCCATTTTCAGATTGCAACATGGCAACCTGACTGCGTGCTGTTTCCCGGTCTTTCATTGTGTCGCGCAGGGTCGACTGGATCACGTCGATGCCGGTTTCCAATTCGCGGCGGCGTGTCTCGGACGTAAGCAGTTCGGATTGCATGACGGAAATTTGGGCGAGGGCGGCATTGAAACGCTCTTGCGCGGCCAGCGCCTCTTCGGCGCGCGTGTCTCGCTGGGCGCTCAGATCGTTCAGACGGGCCTGATAAGTCCGCTGGTCACGCTTTGCCTGCTCGCGGAAATTGCCAGAGCCGATGCTGTCCATCAGGATAACGGCCGTTGCAATAATAGCCCAGGCAACCAACAAAGATGATCCCGCCAGCGCTACAAGCTGTGTGCCGGGACGCAAGCGGATAAACCGAGTGTCATTGTCAGATTTCAGAAATACGCGCCGTTCCGGAAAATATTGCTCCAGAAATGCAGTGGTTTTAATCGCGAGCTTTGTACGCACGTGTGTTTTTCCCTTCGGTCCCCTCGCGGATTTGTGTGTCCCTCACAACTCCGTTAACGGTTTTGCAATAACTACCGCAGGGGCATCGGGCAACCCTTCCGACCCATCACGACGAACCACCGCCGCTTTCTGTGTCATATGGGCAAAAATCCGCCTACTTCAGTGGATTGAGCCCTTATGTTCAGGCGTCTTGCGCAAGAGGCCAGTAAAAATCGGGCGGAATACCCGCTTCGGCACGTTTTTCCTCGTTGAAGGGTGGTTTGAGATTCCCGTGGAAATACTGTCGCACAAGCGCATGGAATTTTGGCGTGGGGTCCAGGCCGTGACGACCACATAAATAGTGGAACCATTTAGATCCGTAGGCCACGTGATGCACTTCTTCGGCGTAGATAATCTCAAGCGCTTCAACAGCTTGGGTGGCTTTCGCCTGTTTGAATACCTTGATCATATTTGGCGTTACATCCAACCCGCGCGCTTCCAGAACCATGGGCACAACCGCAAGACGGCCCATATGATCATCTGCTGTGTCCTGCGCTGCGCGCCACATTCCTGCATGAGCAGGCAAGGCGCCGTAATGACTGCCCTCCGCTTCAAGGCAGTCACACATCAAATTGAAATGCTTTGATTCTTCATCGGCGGCTTTCACCCAGTCGTCATAATACCCGATGGGCATATCCACATCGCAGAACCGGGCGATGATGTCCCAGTGCAGATCAACTGCATTCAGCTCTATGTGCGCAACCGCATGAAGCATGGCAATGCGTCCCTCCGGTGTGCCGGGTTTGCGGTGGGGTACGTCACGCGGGCTGAGCAGGTCAGGCTTGGCCGGGCGCGCAGGCTGCATCGGCGGTTTGGCGGTGCCGATCTCTGGGCTGTCTCCATCAGCGCGTGCCGCGCGCCATTGCGCTGCGAACTCGTGTGATAGCGCGGTTTTCTCGCGCCCGTCCGCTGTCCTCAGAACCGCCTCCGCCATCTGCGCCAGTGCAATCATAGCGCGCGTACCGCTTCCAGCACTTCTTCGACATGACCCGCTACTTTTACCTTGCGCCAGATGCGGGCAATGTCACCATTGGAATCGATCAGATAGGTCGCGCGTTCGATCCCCATGGATTTCTTGCCGTACATATTCTTTTCGACCCAAACGCCATAGGCTTCGGTCACTGTACCTTCTTCGTCAGACAGCAGCGGCACACTCAGATCATGTTTTGCGGTGAATTTGTCATGCTTGGCCATCGTATCACGCGAAATGCCGAACACCTTTGCGCCCGCGTCCCTGAACGCGTCCAGATGCTGCGAAAAGCCGATGCTTTCCTTGGTGCAGCCGGGGGTGTCGTCACGCGGGTAGAAAAACAGCACAACAGGCCCGCCTTTCAGCGCGCTCAGGGTAATGTCACCACCGCCTGTCACGGGTAGGGTGAAATCGGGGGCGGTGTCGGAAATCTCTGGCATATCAAACTCGCATCTGTGATTGGCGCGCCCTTGGAGGCTGCGCGCACCTCTGTCATAGTGGGGCAGGGTCGAAGCAATTCAACCCATGCCGCATGTGGTGTAACACCCTTTACCAGTGACCGGAACCAGATGGCCGATACATCCCCGCCAACGTCTGCAAAGCCGCCCCGCCGAAAACGCGGCTGGTTTTTGTTGGTGCTGGGGGTGTTTAACGCGATCTGGTCGTTGCTTGTGCTGACGCTTGTGGCGCTGGTGGGGGCCGTCTATTTCTTTTATGATCGCCCTGTTGTCATGCCCAACTGGGTTGAACAGCGCATCGAGCAGCGGCTAGTCACCGAATTTCCGCAGGTTAATATCACCTTTGGTGAATTGCGCCTGCTGATGGAAGAGGGCTGGCGACCGCGGGTGCGTCTGCGCGATGTTGCGGTCGCAACGCCCCAAGGCCGTGAACTGATCCGTTTTTCCGAGGCGCGCGTGCGCCTGTCGATGGAATCTCTGCGCAAGGGCAGCCTGCAACCGGCCGAGGTGGCGTTGCGCGGTGTATTTGCCACATTGATCCGTGAACAGGACGGCAGCATTGCTTTGCAGACCGGCATTGCGACACCCACGCAACAAACGGGAAAAGTAGCAAAACTAGGCGACGTGGTCAGCAGGATGGACGAATTCTTGCAACAACCGGGGCTGGTCGCGCTCGACAATGCCGAGTTGCGCGGGCTGACCCTGCAATTTATTGATCGGCGGGCCGGCCGCGCCTTCACCCTCGACGGGGGGCGCATCATCGCAGAACGAAAAGACGGCGCGCTGGTGGTGAATGCCGATCTTGCCTTGCTGGCAGACGGGGCGGGGGTGACCACGCTTGCGGCGAACTTTACCAGTCCTATCGGCGCGCCGGAGGCCCAGTTCGGCGTGCGCCTTGTGGATGCTTCTGCCGCCGACATCGCCACGCAGAGCCCTGCATTTGCATGGCTGGGCGCGTTGCGTGCGCCTATTTCGGGCGCGGTACGCTCGGGGGTACGCGCGGACGGCACGCTTGCGCCGCTCAGCGCTAGTTTGCAAATCGGTGCAGGCGCTGTGCAGCCGAACGATGGCACGCGTCCGATCCCGTTTGAATCTGCGCGCAGTTATTTCACCTATGATGCGGCACGCGATCTGCTGCGTTTCGACGAACTGTCGGTGCGCAGCAAGTGGGTCACCGCACGTGCCAACGGCTCTGCCACCTTGACAGGTTTGAAGACAGGCGCATTGGAGGCGCTGGTGGGCCAGTTCACCATCAGCGAACTGCGCGCCGATCCGATGGACTTTTACCCCGATCCCGTCGAACTGGACGGGGCAGAGATCGACTTTCGCCTGCAAACAGCGCCGTTCAAGCTCGACATCGGGCGGTTGGATATCTTTGATCAGGGGCAGACACGCCATGCGTCGGGCACTCTCAGCGCTGAACCGGCGGGCTGGAACGTATCGCTGGATGCGCGCGCGGATACCATCACGCCAGCGCGGATCATGGCGCTGTGGCCCGAGGGGGTAAAAGCGAAAACCCGCAAATGGCTGGCTGAAAATCTGATTGCCGGTGATATCAACAATGCCGATTTTGCCTTGCGGATCGAACCTGCGCAAAAACCACGGCTTTTTCTGGCGTTTGATTATCAGGATGCGGAAGTCAGATTTCTGAAATCCCTGCCGCCGGCCAAGCGCGCACGCGGCCACGCAAGCCTTGATGGCACGCGATTTGTCGTTTCGGTTGATGAAGGTGTCGTTCAGGCAGGAACTGGCGGTGAGGTGCGGGTTGAGCGGACCGCCTTCATCATTCCCGATACCAGCGTAACAGGGGGCGCGCCTGCTGTGGTGCGCCTGAATGCAACGGCGCCGGTTACCGCCGCACTATGGACACTGGACCAGCAGCCGATGCAGGTGATGCAGCGCGCGGGCCTGCCTGTTGATCTGGGCGAGGGGCAGGCGGTGGTGTCTGGCACGTTGTCTTTCCCGCTCAAACGCGGCAGCGGCACCAGTGCGGTAGTCTTTGACGTCAGCGGTGATCTGTTGAACCTTGCCAGCACCAAGCTGATAAAAGGCCGCAGACTGGCCTCCGAGCGCATGACGCTGACGGCCAGCAACACAGGTGTCGAGATCGCAGGGCAGGGTACGCTGGACGGTGTGGCGTTTGACGGGCGCTGGCAGCAGCCAATTGGTGAAGGCGCGTCAAAAAGTACCCTGCGCGGCACTGCGCAGATCACCCCGCAAGCATTGGCCGCGTTTAACGTGGCATTGCCCGAGGGCATGTTGAGCGGTTCAACGAATGCGGACATCGGAATTGATTTTGCCCGCGGCACCGCCCCGCAGATGACCCTACGGTCCGACTTGCAAGACGCAACCGTGCAGATCCCGCAACTGGGCTGGCGCAAATCCGCGGGGGCAAGAGGCGCGCTGGATATGAACATCCGCCTGGGGGCAAAACCTGCTGTCACCGCGATCAGTCTTGATGCGGCAGGGCTTTCGGCCAAAGGCAATATCACGCTGGCTGCCGGCGGCGGTCTGGCTGCGCTGGAGCTGGATCGTTTGCGCCTTAACAGCTGGCTGGATGTGCAGGCCGCCCTTGTCGGCCAGGGTGCAGGGCGCGCACCGCAGGTGGTCGTGCGCGGCGGGCGTCTGGATTTGCGCAACGCCACATTCGGCACGGGCGGCGGCAACGGTGCTGGTGGTGTTTCCGGTCCGCCCGGGCCGCCCATGCGTGTCCGTTTGGACCGGTTGCAAATATCCGATACAATCTGGCTTCAGGGGCTGGCCGGAGACTTCAAGACCACCGGCGGCCTTGATGGCCCGTTCGAGGCGCGCATCAATGGCGGCACAGGCATTTCAGGCCGCATTGTCCCCCAAAGGGGCCGCATCGCTGTGCGGGTCAGCTCGGCGGATGCAGGCGGCGTGCTGCGCTCGGCCGGCGTGTTGCAACAAGCGGTCGGCGGCACGCTTGATATGTCACTGTTGCCCGTGGGCAGCGGCGGGGCATTTGACGGACGGCTGAAGGTCGAGGGAATCTCGATCAAGGATGCGCCGTCCATGGCCGCGCTGGTCAATTCATTGTCGGTCGTGGGTCTGGTTAATGAAATGAACGGCGATGGTATCTATTTCGAAGAGGTCGAGGCCGAATTTCGTCTTACTCCCGGTCGCATGACACTGCGCCGTGGCAGCGCGGTGGGGGCATCGCTCGGCCTGTCGATTGACGGGGTCTTTGCCACCGATACGGGCCAGATTGCGATGCAGGGGGTGATCACGCCTGTTTATCTGCTCAACGGTATCGGCTCGCTGCTGACGCGCAAAGGCGAGGGGCTGCTTGGTTTTAACTATACACTGACGGGGGCGGCGAAAAACCCCAAAGTGGCGATCAATCCGCTTTCGGTGCTGGCACCGGGGGGGCTGCGCGACATTTTCCGCGCCCCGAAAACGCAATTGCCCCGCGTGGACGGCGAAACAGCGCCACCCCCACAGCCGCGTGAAAAATCGCCCGTTGATCGCGGCTACGAAGGCCGCTAGGGGCAGGCGCATGAAACTGAGTGATTTTGATTTTGACCTGCCCGAAGAGTTGATTGCCGTGCGTCCCGCGCAGCCGCGCTCGTCCGCACGTTTGCTGGTGGCGCAGGGTGACGTGATCCATGATGCCCATGTGCATGATCTGGTGGACTGGTTGCGCGCGGGCGACCGTCTGGTGCTGAATGACACGCGCGTGATCCCCGCGCGCCTGTCCGGCCTGCGCCACCGCGATACGGCCCAAGGGCGCGTTGCCGCCAAGATCGAGGCAACCCTGCTGGAGCCGCAGGCGGATGCGGGTGTGTGGAGCGCGCTGGTCAAGCCGTTGAAGAAACTGAAAGCAGGCGAAGAGATTGTGTTCTCCGACGATCTGCGCGCCACATTCGAGAACATCAGCGACGGGCTGGCCTATCTGCGGTTCAATTTAACGGATGAGGGTTTTGACACTGCGCTGAATGCGGCAGGCGCCATGCCGTTGCCCCCCTACATCGCGGCCAAACGCCCGGCCGATGCGCAGGACAAGACCGATTATCAAACCGTCTGGGCCAAGACGGCAGGGGCAGTTGCCGCGCCCACGGCCTCGCTGCATTTCGACGCGCCTTTGCTAGAGGCGCTGCGCGACATCGGGGTCGAGTTTACCTATGTCACGCTGCATGTGGGCGCGGGTACATTCCTGCCCGTAAAGGTCGATGATATTGCCGATCACAAGATGCACGCCGAATGGGGGCAGGTCAGCGCGCAGGCCGCAGCCGAAATCGTAGCCACCAAAAAAGCAGGCGGGCGGATCATTCCCGTTGGCACCACCGCTTTGCGTCTGATCGAAACAGCAGGCCAGGGCGGCAGCATCGCACCGTGGGAAGGCGATACAGACATCTTTATCACCCCCGGCTTCCGCTTTAACGTCGCGGATGCGTTGATGACGAATTTCCATTTGCCGCGCTCGACCCTGATGATGCTCGTTTCTGCGCTGATGGGTCAAAACACAATCCGCGCGATTTATTCCCACGCGGTGCGCAACAAGTATCGATTCTTCTCTTACGGAGACGGATCACTCCTGATACCGCCGCGCAAAAGCGACTGAACGAGTCGCCTACAGACCCGACACCGCCGGCGCGCAGCCGTTAGGGGTGATTTGATTTTACAGGAGCCGCATAATGTTTCAGGTCCTCTCAAGCGCATGGGCGCTCTTGTTCGGCATGTTTCTTTTGATGGTCGGTAACGGCATGCAAGGCACTTTGCTGGGTATCCGTGGCCAGATCGAAGGATTCGACACCTTCATGATGTCGATTGTGATGTCGGCTTATTTCGTCGGCTTCCTTGGCGGATCGCGGCTTGCGCCCAAGATGATCCGGCGGGTGGGTCACGTTCGGGTATTTGCGGCCCTTGCTTCGGCCATCTCTGCAGTGATGATCCTGTATCCCACATTTCCCAATGTCGCTTTGTGGACCCTGGGGCGCGTGCTGATCGGGTTCTGCTTTTCGGCGGTCTATGTGACGGCGGAAAGCTGGCTGAACAACGCCGCTGACAATACCAACCGCGGTCAGGCCCTGTCCCTCTATATGATCGTCCAGACCTTGGGCATCGTCGCTGCGCAAGCGCTGCTGCTGTCTGCCGATCCGGGGGGGTTCATCCTGTTTGTTATTCCTTCCGTCCTGGTGAGCATCGCCATCACCCCGATCCTGCTGTCCATCAGCCCAACACCGGCCTTCGAGACGACCAAACCGATGAGCCTGAAAGAACTGATGGGGTTCTCGCCGCTTGGTTGTGTGGGTATGTTTATTCTTGGCGGCATCTTTTCGGCACAGTTTGGCATGTCGGCGGTATACGGTGCCGAGGCAGGGCTGAGCGTTGCACAGATTTCAACCTTTGTTGCGACATTCTTTATCGGCGCTGTTGTGCTGCAATACCCCATCGGCTGGATTTCCGACCGGATGGACAGACGTTTTCTAATCATCATCGTTTCCGTCATCGGCGGGGCGGGATCGGTCATGGGGATGATGCTGGGTCATGTCTTTGGATTGCTGCTTGTCTCTGCCTTTGTCATCGGTGGCATGGCCAATCCGCTTTATTCCCTGCTGATCGCGCACACCAACGACTTTCTTGAGCATGACGACATGGCAGCCGCCTCGGGAGGGTTGATCTTTATCAACGGGCTGGGCGCAATTCTGGGGCCGATGATCACCGGTTGGATGATGGGCACATCACTGGGGCCGGGCGGTTTTTATCTGTTCACGGCGCTATTGTTTGGGGCGATGATCCTTTACGCCGGTTACCGCTCAACCGTGCGCCCTGCCGTGCCTGCGGACGAAACAGGCTCTTTCGTGCCAATGGGTCCGACAGCCACATCTGTGGCAATGGAAATCGCGCAGGAATACGCGATCGAAACCGAAATAGAAGAGGAAGAAGCCCAGGAAGCCGCCACTTGAACCGGCGAATTCCTGCCCTCTAAAGGAAACATGTGGTCATTTACGACAGATGATTGCGCTAAATGTAACCGTTTGTCGTAAAACGTGTGTATTAATATAGTTAAATCTGTCCTTTACTGGTGGAGCTAGGCGCTTTGTAAAGAAGAGGAGATAGCTATGGTTGGTCCTGAAAAGGTACTTGAGTTCTGGTTAGACCGTGTCGGACCGAAGGGTTGGTACGCAGTCGACGACGCCGTGGACAGTGAAATCCGCGAAACGTTTATGGCCGCGTGGGAAGAACTCCGCGATGGCGGGCTGACCGAGTGGCTGACTTCCGCGTCCGGTGCGCTGGCCTATCTGATCGTCGCTGACCAATTCTCGCGCAATATGTTCCGTGGCTCCGGCAAGGCTTTTGCGCTGGACCCGATTGCCCTTGCGACAGCCAAGCAGGCAATCTGCAAAGGATGGGATATGAAGATTGATCCGCCTGCGCGCCAGTTTTTTTACCTGCCGCTGATGCATTCCGAAAGCCTGTGCGATCAGGACCGTTGTGTGCGGCTGATGCACGAGCGGATGCCAGAGGAGGGGAGCAACAACCTGTTACATGCCCAAGCCCACCGCGAGGTAATCCGCCAGTTCGGTCGCTTCCCCTATCGCAACGAAGCGCTTGACCGCGTCGATACGCGCAGCGAGCGTGACTACGCGGCCCGTGGCGGATATTCGCACACAGTGCGTCAGCTAAAAGCCGATCTTGCTGCTTAAGGAACGAACCGGCAGGCTGAACCGTTTTCTTGATAGATAGAACCTATCGAGGAGACGCAAGATGTCTGCATTTTTCCTTCGCTGGCTTTCGGTCGCAGCCCTGATCGTAGGCGCAATCGTCCTTACTTTTCCGAATTTCGGCCCGTGGGCCGATGGAATTTCGGGGCGCGCCCATTTTATGATCCCCATCGCCTATTTCCTGATGGTTGCAGGGGCCGTCGGCCTGTCCGTGGGCTGGTTCCTGAAACAGCGAAAGCGATGATCGCACTCACGCTCACCATTGCCGCGAATTCGGAGATAGTTTAACGATAAACTATAAATTTGTTAGCGCGAGGTGACCCATGGCCGAAACTTCCTATGATCTGATTGTGATTGGTGCAGGGCCGGGGGGCTATGTCGCCGCCATCCGTGGCGCGCAACTTGGCATGAATGTCTGTATCATCGAGCGTGAAAATCTGGGCGGCATTTGCCTGAACTGGGGATGTATCCCGACAAAGGCAATGTTGCGATCATCCGAAGTGTTCCACCTGATGCACCGCGCAAAGGAATTCGGCCTCAAGGCGGATGGCATTGATTATGATCTGGACGCCGTAGTCAAACGCTCGCGCAAGGTGGCGGGGCAGCTTTCGGGCGGGATCGGGCATCTGATGAAGAAGAACAAAATCGCCGTGATCATGGGGGAGGCGACAATACCCGCCAAGAGTAAAGTCACTGTCAAAACCGAAAAAGGCACCGAAAACCTGACCGCGGAGAACATCGTGCTGGCCACTGGAGCGCGCGCGCGCGAATTGCCGGGGCTGGAGGCGGACGGCAAGCTGGTCTGGACCTATCGCCACGCCCTGCAACCCCCACATATGCCCAAAAAGCTGCTGGTCATCGGATCAGGCGCAATCGGCATTGAATTCGCCAGCTTTTATAACACGCTGGGCGCTGATACGACCGTGGTCGAAGTGATGGACCGCGTCCTGCCTGTTGAGGACGCGGAAATCTCGGCCTTTGCGAAGAAGGCATTCGAGAAGCAGGGCATGAAGATCATGCAAAAAGCGATGGTCAAAAAGCTTGATCGCGCCGGCGACAAGGTGACTGCACATATCGAAGTTGGCGGTAAGATCGAAAAGCAGGAATTCGACACGGTGATCAGTGCTGTGGGCATTGTCGGCAACGTCGAAAACCTCGGCCTTGAAGAGCTGGGCGTGAAGATCGACCGCACCCACGTCATCACCGATGAATACTGCCGTACCGGTGTTGAAGGGCTGTATGCGATTGGTGACATCGCGGGCGCCCCATGGCTGGCGCACAAAGCATCGCACGAGGGTGTGATGGTGGCCGAACTGATCGCAGGCAAGCACCCGCACCCCGTCAAACCCGAAAGCATCGCAGGATGCACCTATTGCCATCCGCAGGTTGCATCGGTGGGCTATACCGAAGCCAAAGCCAAGGAGCTTGGCTACAAAATCAAAGTGGGCCGCTTTCCGTTCATCGGCAATGGTAAGGCCATCGCGCTGGGTGAAGAAAGCGGGATGATCAAAACCATCTTTGACGAAAAAACCGGTGAACTGCTTGGCGCGCACATGATCGGGGCCGAAGTGACCGAGTTGATTCAGGGCTATATCGTGGGCCGCCAGCTTGAAACCACTGAAGAAGACCTGATGAACACCGTATTCCCGCATCCGACCCTGTCGGAAATGATGCATGAATCAGTGCTGGATGCCTACGGAAAAGTCATCCACATGTAAGCCATGACAGCGCGCAGTTTACATGTGTGGCCCGCGTGGACAGGGCAGGCGCGCCGGCGCTTGTTCTGGCGAAGCTACGCAGTGGGGATATCTGGGCGACGGTCGATATCTTCCACGCCGCCACCAACCTTTCGTATCACTCGATTGCGCTAGGCGGCGCGCGCGTCCTTGTGCTTGACTAGGATGCGGATGACGCCGTCGCGCTGCTGGCCGATGGACCGCCACTGGCTTCCTCGCGGGTGCGCGGTTGGCGCGCTTTCCTGCTGGTGGTCTTTTTATATAAGGCATGGGTGCCGCCCAGCCCTTTTGCGGTCTATTTGCAACCGGTGAAATCCCACAGTCTGGCCAACAAAGATTAACCAGCCGCGATTGCGCTGGACCCCCCTCCGCCGCACTGACATACTCAACTTATGGTAAGTCTCAATCGCGTCATCATGGGGCCTGCATCACGCAAGATGATTCAGGACCTCGAACCGCAGCGCCTGAAGGCGGCCGAGATTTCGGGCCACTACGGCGAGCAGTTTGATTTCAAAAGCTACGAACAATTCCGCTACCCCGAATATGACATTTGCGCGGGTCCCTACATTGATCCCGAAACCGGCAAGCCGCGCAAATTCGATCTGATCCTTGCCAATCAGGTTTGGGAGCATCTGGACCGCCCCTATTTGGCCACCAAACATGTGCGCCAGATGCTCAAGAAAGGCGGCAAATTCTGGGTTGCGGTACCGTTTTTTGTACCGTTCCACGCAGCGCCGATGGATAATTCACGCTGGTCCGCGCGCGGGCTCAAAAATTTCCTGATCGAGTGCGGTTTCGAGGAAGATCTGATCCAGTCGTTCCAATGGGGCAACCGCCACGTGGCGCAGCGCAACCTGGAGGAAAAGTGGCCGCCGGAATACGACGAAGTGACTGACGACATCGAAGATGATCCGATGATGCCGATCTGCGCATGGGCCATGGCCGAGCGTAGCTGATGACTGTCGAAGCATGAAGGGATCTTGGCCGCTGATGCTGGCGCTTTGGGGGGCGGGCCTGGGCGCGGCGATGCAATACGCCAAAATTTCAGCGATCTATGATCTGCTGGGCGGGGTATATCCCGACGGGGGCGCGGCCTTGGGCTGGCTGGTGTCAGTTGTCGGCGGGGTGGGCATTGTGCTGGGTGTGGTATCGGCCATGCTGGTGGCGCGCATCCGCTATCGCCGCTCGCTGCTGTGGGCGCTGTGGTTGGGGGCTGCGGTATCATTGGGGCAGGCGATGCTGCCACCGCTGCCTGTCATGCTGGCCCTGCGGCTGGTTGAGGGCGTATCACACCTCGCGATCGTTGTCGCGGCGCCCACCCTGATTGCACAGATCGCCACAGACCGGCAGCGCGGTCTGGCGCTGACCCTTTGGGGCACGTTTTTCGGCGTTGCCTTTGCCGTTATGGCATGGGGCGGACGGCCTCTGGCAATAGGGGCGGGGATACCTGCGCTTTTCGGGCTGCACGCTGTCTATATGGCGGTTTTCGCGCTCTACCTCGGCTCACGCCTGCGCCGCCTGCCGGTCGAGGATGCGCCGCCGGAATTGTCGTTGCGCACGGTATTTGCCACCCATTCCACCATCTACCGCTCGGCATATATCTCTGCGCCTGCGATTGGCTGGCTGTTTTACACGTTCTGCTTTGTGTCAATGCTGACCGTTCTGCCGCCCTATCTTGATCCGTCAATCCGCGCGTTGGTGATGGGGGCGATGCCGTTGACCAGTATTGCTGTTTCCATGACGCTCGGGGTCGCATTGCTGCGCGTTTTTCCTGCCGTGCAGGTCGCGATGCTGGGCTTTGGACTGTCGTCGGTGTGTATGCTCTGGCTGTGGCTGGTTCCGGCAGACCCGCTGGCCTGTCTGGCCGTTGCGGGGGCAATCGGGCTGATACAGGGGGCCAGCTTTGCAGCGGTGCCGCAATTGAACACCAACACAACCACGCAGACGCAAGCCAATGCGGCCATGGCGCAGATGGGCAACCTTGGCAACACACTGGGCACGCCGGTGATGGCCATGGCGTTGGTCGGCTGGGGCTATGCCAGCCTGCCGGTTCTTGCGGGCAGCGCCTTTACCCTCGGCTTGATCCTGCACATCTTACTGTCCGCCCTGCGCAGAAAAACCTGATGTTTACTGTTTGTTCACTTTTTCGCATTGGAGAATCCCGCCACCGCCCCTATATCCGATAGGAACCACGGGGGTGCCGGAATGGCTGAGCTGAAGAACATCGAAGTGCGCGGCGCGCGCGAACATAATCTGAAAAACATCGACGTGGATATCCCGCGCGATCAACTGGTAGTGATTACGGGGCTGTCCGGCTCTGGCAAATCGTCGCTGGCGTTTGACACGATCTATGCCGAAGGGCAGCGCCGCTATGTCGAAAGCCTCAGCGCCTACGCGCGCCAATTCCTTGATATGATGCAGAAACCCGATGTGGATCACATCTCGGGCCTCAGCCCCGCGATTTCGATCGAGCAAAAGACGACCTCGAAAAACCCGCGCTCGACCGTTGGCACCGTCACCGAGATTTACGATTATATGCGTCTGCTGTTTGCCCGTGTCGGTACGCCGTATTCCCCCGCAACCGGCAAGCCGATCGAGGCGCAGCAGGTGCAGGACATGGTCGACCGGATCATGGGGATGGAGGAAGGCACACGCGCCTATCTACTGGCCCCGATCATTCGGGATCGTAAGGGCGAATACCGCAAGGAATTCCTCGAATTGCGCAAATCCGGTTTTCAGCGGGTAAAAGTGAACGGCGAATTCCACGATCTGGACGAGCCACCCACGCTGGATAAGAAATTCCGCCACGACATTGATGTCGTGGTCGACCGCCTTGTGGTGCGTGAAGGGCTGGAAACGCGGCTCGCCGACAGCCTGCGCACAGCACTGGACCTTGCCGATGGTATCGCGATCCTTGAAACCGCGCCCAGTGATGGGGAGGCAGAGCGTTTTACCTTCTCGGAGAAATTTGCCTGCCCCGTCAGCGGCTTTACCATCCCCGAAATCGAGCCACGCCTGTTTTCATTCAACGCCCCCTTCGGCGCATGCCCGACCTGTGATGGTCTGGGCAAAGAGCTGTTCTTTGACGAACGCCTTGTTGTGCCTGATCAGAACCTGAAAATCTATGACGGTGCGCTGGCGCCGTGGCGCAAGGGCAAAAGCCCCTATTTCAAGCAAACGATCGAGGCAATCGCTAAGCACTATGGCTTTAGCCAGTCCGCCAAATGGAAAGACCTTGACCCGAAAATCCAGCAGGTTTTTCTGTACGGATCCGGCAAGGAAGAGATTAAGTTCCGCTATGACGAGGGCGGACGGGTGTATGAGGTGAGCCGTGTTTTCGAGGGGGTGATCCCTAATATGGAACGTCGCTACCGCGAGACAGACAGCAACTGGATTCGTGAAGAGTTTGAACGCTACCAAAACAACCGCGCCTGCGGCACCTGCGAGGGCTATCGCCTGCGCCCCGAAGCATTGGCCGTGAAAATCGGCAAGCCCGACAATTTGCTTCACGCAGGGCAGGTTGTGCAAATGTCTATCCGCGAGGCGTACGAGTGGTGCAACACTGTGCCAGAAGCGTTGACGGTCCAGAAAAACGAGATTGCAAAAGCCATTCTGAAGGAAATCAGAGAGCGTCTAGGATTCCTGAATAATGTTGGATTAGAGTATCTTACACTTGCACGTTCAAGTGGTACATTAAGCGGCGGCGAAAGCCAGCGCATCCGTCTTGCGTCCCAAATCGGCTCTGGCCTGACGGGTGTTTTGTATGTGCTGGATGAACCGTCCATCGGTCTGCACCAGCGCGACAATGACCGCCTGTTGCTAACGTTAAAAAACCTGCGCGATCAGGGCAATACCGTAATCGTGGTTGAACACGACGAAGAGGCGATCCGCGAGGCGGATTATGTCTTTGATATCGGTCCGGGTGCGGGTGTGCACGGCGGGCAGGTCGTCAGCCATGGCACCCCCGACCAAGTTGCAGCAGACCCGAATTCTATTACAGGTCAGTACCTTACCGGTGTGCGCCAGATCGAGGTTCCGGCAAAGCGCCGCAAGGGAAACAAGAAGAAGCTGCAAGTGGTCAAAGCCACGGGCAACAACCTTCAGAACATCACCGTAGATTTTCCGCTCGCAAAATTCGTCTGTGTGACGGGCGTTTCAGGTGGCGGGAAATCAACGCTGACCATCGAAACCCTGTTCAAAACCGCATCCATGAACCTGAATGGCGCGCGCCAGACGCCCGCACCCTGCGAGACTATCAAAGGGTTGGAGCATCTGGACAAGGTCATCGACATTGACCAGCGCCCCATCGGGCGAACTCCGCGTTCGAATCCAGCGACTTACACAGGGGCGTTCACCCCGATCCGTGACTGGTTTGCCGGCCTGCCGGAAGCCAAAGCGCGCGGTTATAAACCCGGTCGGTTCAGCTTTAACGTCAAGGGCGGACGTTGCGAAGCCTGTCAGGGTGACGGTGTGATCAAGATTGAAATGCACTTCCTGCCCGATGTCTACGTGGAATGCGAAACCTGCAAAGGCGCGCGGTATAACCGCGAGACGCTGGAAATCAAATTCAAGGGCAAGAGCATTGCCGACGTGCTGGATATGACTGTTGAAGATGCGCAGACCTTCTTTACGGCAGTGCCTTCGATCCGCGAAAAAATGGATGCGCTGATGCGTGTCGGGCTTGGCTATATCAAGGTCGGTCAACAGGCGACAACCCTGTCCGGCGGTGAAGCGCAGCGCGTGAAACTTTCGAAAGAACTCAGCAAACGCTCGACCGGGCGCACCCTGTATATTCTGGATGAACCAACTACGGGTCTGCACTTTGAAGATGTGCGCAAGCTGTTGGAAGTGCTGCATGAACTGGTGGATCAGGGCAATTCGGTGATTGTGATTGAACACAACCTCGACGTGGTGAAAACAGCGGATTACATCATTGATATCGGCCCTGAAGGTGGCGATGGCGGTGGGCAGGTAGTGGCCAAAGGTACGCCCGAGCAGGTCGCCGATGTGCCCCAAAGCTATACGGGCCAGTACCTGAAACCTATGCTGACGGCGCGCAGCGCGGTTGCTGCGCAGTAATCACGGCGCGGTAAGACACAGATCCAGCAGGCGGGCAAATCCGGCGGCACCAAGGCTGTCAAATTTGCCCGTCAGTTCTTTGATCTCTTCCGCACGGGCGCGGCCCAGCACCGGATCGCTGAACAGGTGGAATTTCTGCGATATATCTGAATCGCTCAGCGGTTGGTCACGGTCACCGCGCGGCGAGCGGGGGAGCGATGTGAATGATCGCCCGTCGTGACACGTCAACGTCACCTCCGCCCAGCGTTTGCCGACGGAAATCTTTGTATAATACGGGTCGTCAATCAATTGTGTGGCCGTACTGATCCGCAGGATTTCGGGGTCCGTCAGTGTTTCGGGCTGTAATTCGGTGACGCCGATCTGGCCGCGGACAATCATGCAAGCAACGGGAAAGGCGATCGAATAGCTGAATTCATCCAGCGTCGCGGGTGTGTGTCCCGCCAGCCGCGTGGCATTGTGGAAGGTTTTGATCAAAACGCCCGAAATGTCAGCGGAAGTCAGGCGGTGTTCTGTCATCAGATCCGCAGCAGCATCAATAGACGGGTGCGCCCAGCGACAACACGGGTAGGGCTTGTAACTTGTGTCCTCAACGGTGCGCCAGGCCGTGCCTAAATCCTCCCAAAACGCGGGGGCTTGCTCACAGGTGAGGGCAGGCGCGCCGGTGAACCCTTCGCGCGCCAGATAGGCTGCTGTTACACCTGATGGCGCGCCCCATCCGACACCGTCGCGCAGATTTGTCGGATGATCGATGCAGCGCATCATCTGGCTGCGGGGGCCGTGATATTCGCCTATCCCTGCCGCGTGGCGGATGTGTTGCTGCGTCAGCCCCAATGCGCGCGCAACGGCGGTTGCGATCCCTGTCGACGTCCACGCGCCGGATGTGTGATAATCGTCGCAGGTGGCATGCTGCGCCAGCCCCGCGCGATAGCTGACCTCATAAGCGATGGCGAGCCAGACGGCAAATTCTGCTCCTGTTACCGGACGCTTCACCGCATCAGCGATAGCCAGCAAAGCAGGGAATACGGCAAAGCCTGCATGCCCTTTGCAGGGGGAGGTAGTATCGTGTGCATCTACCGCATCAACGGTGAACGCACCTGCCATGGCGGCTCCCGCAGGGCTTACCACACCGCCATGCAGAATGATGCGCGATGCACCAGCGTTGCCAACACCAAACAAGGCCAGCGCGCCGCGCCGCGCTGAATCCGCCATTTGGGTGGTTGAGGCCACCGCCGCCGTGCCTATCGTATCGGTAAAAGACCGCCGCAACGTCCACAGCAGATCATCCGGCAGATCGTCGTAGTCAAGCGTGGCGGCGAACTGGTCAAAGGGTAGGGGCATGGTGACATCCTCGGGTTACACTATGCTTAACCCTAGAAGCCCCATGCCGCCAAAAATGCCCGTTTACGACATTATGCGCTCCGACTGCGCGCGGCAAACCGCGGCAGCATCGCCGAGAAATCGCGGCCTTTGCCGTCTTCCTCCTCGACGAACTGCGCATAGAGGGCGCGGGCCAGCGCGCCCATAGGCGTATCCGCGTCCACCGCTTCGGCGGCTTGCTGGCTCAGCCCGAGGTCTTTCAGCATCAGTTCAGCTGCAAAGCCCGGCGTGTAATCATTGTCCGCCGGTGATTGTGGTCCGACGCCCGGCGCGGGGCAATAGGCATTCATCGACCAGCTGTACCCGGAGGAGGTGCTGACAACGTCGAACATCTTCTGGCGGTCCAGTCCCAGCTTGTCTGCCAGGGCGAATGCTTCGCAGGTTGCGATCATCGTCGCGCCCAAGATCATGTTATTGCAGATTTTTGCTGCTTGCCCCGCGCCTGCGTCGCCGCAATGAACCGCCTTCTGCCCCATGATGTCAAACAGCGGGTTGGCGGCGGCAAAGGCATCATCACTGCCACCGGCCATAAACGTCAACGTACCGCCAGAGGCACCGCCGATGCCACCGGATACGGGCGCATCGACAAATCCGATACCGGCATCGGCGGCCTGCGCCCCTACGTGGCGCGCGCTTTCAACGTCAACGGTCGAGCAGTCGATCAGTGTCGCGCCCTTCTTCATCGCAGGCAGCACCTCATCCGCGACGCTGCGCAAAATCGCGCCATTGGGCAGCATGGTGATGACAAAGTCGGCCTCCGCACAGGCGTCTTGTACCGTGCTGGCGGCGGCAACTCCCTGTGCCGTAGTGCCAGCGGTGTCAAATCCGGTCACGCTGTGGCCGGCATTGGCCAGATTATGCGCCATAGGGGCGCCCATATTACCAAGGCCGATAAATCCGATTTTGAAGCTCATGTCCGTCTCCTGTCAGAGGTCTAATTTTCCATCAGCCAAAGGCATCAACATTTTGGCGACTGCCGCTGTGGGCACGTCACCGGTTGTGTATTGCCATTTCGGGCTGCGGTCTTTGTCAATGATTGCGGCGCGGACGCCCTCAAGAAAATCGCCGTGTTCCATCGCGCGCGAGGTAAAGCGGTATTCCAGATCAAGCGCCTTTTCCATGGTCAGGGAAGGGCCGCGCAAGCGATGTATCATCTCGATTGTGCACGCCATGGACAGGGGCGCGTTGCGGTCGATCTGTTTGCGCGCTGCTGCGGCGAACGCGCTGTCGTCCTGCGCCAGAAGCCGCCGGATATCGTCCAGCGATTCACCGGCGAACAACGCATTGATCTGATCCACCTGTTCACGCAGCGTTCCTTGGGGCGGTGTCGCTGTCCGGGTCGCGATACAGTCTGTATCGCCCTTTTCTTCCATTTCGGATATCAGGTTTGTCCACATTGACTGCGGGATGTAACTGTCTGCAAAACCGGCAAGAATAGCATCATCTGCATTCATGCGTGCACCGGTTATCCCCAGATATTCCCCCAGCCTGTCAGGGGCCAGCGCCAACAGCAGCGAACCGCCTACATCCGGCACCAGACCGATGCCACATTCAGGCATCGCGATCTGGGTGCTTTCACCTACAATGCGGTGCGATCCGTGGCATCCGATGCCAACACCGCCCCCCATTGTAAATCCTTGCATGAAAGACACCACCGGCTTGGGGTAGTGGAAAATCTTGTTGTTCATGCGGTATTCGTCGGCCCAAAATTTGTGACCGTAGGCATAATCGCCCTTGATGCCTGTGGCATAAAGTTCGGCTATGTCACCACCGGCGCAAAACGCACGATCCCCTTCGGCATCCAACACAATCACGGCAACCGCATCGTCATCGCGCCAGCTGTCCAACGCGGCCTCGATCGCAAGGCACATGTCATATGTCAGAGAATTCAACGCCTTGGGTCGTGTCAGTGTGATGCGCCCGGCGCGGCCCGTGACGCGAATATCAATATCGCCCATTGCTCTGGTCCCTTAACGGTTTTTCAGCATGTCACGCGCAACGATGACGCGCATGATCTCGTTTGTCCCCTCAAGGATCTGGTGTACCCGCAGATCGCGGACCAGCTTTTCGATGCCGTAATCCGCAAGGTAACCATAGCCGCCGTGCAGTTGCAGGCACTGGTCAACCACACGGCTGCCGGTTTCGGTAACAAACTTTTTGGCCATGGCGCAAAACTTGGTTGCATCGGGCGCACCCTCGTCCAGCTTCCATGCGGCCTGACGCAGCAGAACACGCGCAGCGGCAAGTTCGATCTCCATATCGGCCAGACGGAATTGCAGGCCCTGAAACTGGTCAATGGGTTTGCCGAACGCCTTGCGCTCGCCCATATACTCCAGCGTTTTGGTCAGCGCCATCTGTGCTGCACCCAGCGAACAGGCGGCGATGTTCAAACGCCCGCCGTCGAGGCCTTTCATCGCATATTTGAAACCATTGCCCTCTTCACCAACCAGATTTCCGGCAGGAATGTTGCAATTGTCAAACTGGACCTCCGCCGTTGGCTGGCTGCGCCAGCCCATTTTATCTTCATGACCGCCAAAGCTGAGCCCTTTGGTCCCGTCTTCGACGTAAACTGTCGACACACCCGATGCGCCGCCATCAGCGGTGCGGACCATGCAGACATATGCATCTGAATACCCACCCCCCGAGATGAACGCCTTGGTGCCGTTCAGGGTGTATCCTTCGTTGGTGCGCTCTGCGCGTGTGGCCAGTGCGGCGGCATCCGACCCCGATCCCGGTTCGGTCAGACAATAGCTGAGCACGGTGTTCATCGCCAGAACGTCAGGCATGATCCGCGCCTTCAATTCATCGGATGCAAAGCTGTCGAGCATTTTGGCGCACATATTGTGGATCGACAGAAATGCCGCCACGGAGGGGCAGGCCATCGACAGCGCTTCGAACACCAGTGTCGCATCAAGACGCGACAGCCCCGAGCCGCCAGCGTCTTCGGAGACGTAAAGACCACCGAAGCCTAGTTCGGCAATCTGCGGCCATAATTCTTTTGGAATTGTTTCGGCTTTTTCCCACGCCTGGGCGTGAGGGGCGATATGCTCTTGCCCGAAAGCATAGGCCATATCGAAAATGGCTGTTTGTTCTTCGCTTAATGCAAAATCCATGACGTTCTCCGGCGGATGAATATACCCGCACACTAGCTTGGAATTGTTGCGGGATTTTTGCAAGGGCGCGCAGAAAAACGCGCCCTTGGATCTGTTTGCAGGGAAAGCGGGAGCTTACTCCATCACGGGGATAGAGAATTCGCCACCTTCCTTGATGCCCGAGGGCCAGCGCGCGGTCACGGTTTTGGTGCGTGTGTAAAACTTGAACGCATCCGGTCCATGCTGGTTCAGATCGCCAAAGGCGGATTTCTTCCAGCCGCCAAAGGTGTGATACGCCAGCGGCACCGGAATTGGCACGTTCACGCCGATCATACCAACATTTACGCGGTTGGCGAAATCACGCGCCGCATCGCCGTCACGGGTAAAGATCGCGGTGCCGTTGCCGTATTCGTGATCCATCGCCAGACCCAGCGCTTCTTCATAGGTCTGTGCACGCACACAGGTCAGCACGGGGCCGAAGATTTCCTGAGTGTAGATGTCCATATCCTTGGTTGCATGGTCAAACAGGTGAGGGCCGACAAAGAAACCGTCCTCATATCCCTGCAATTTGAAATCGCGCCCGTCGACAACCAGTTTCGCACCCTGATCGATCCCTGTCTGGACCAGACGTTCGATGTTGGCTTTTGCAGCGGCTGTGACCACGGGGCCGTAATCGACATCCGCACCGGCGGTATAGGGGCCGACTTTCAGCTTTTCGATCCGCGGGACCAGTTCCTCGATCAGACGGTCGGCCGTATCGTCGCCCACAGGGACGGCAACCGAAATCGCCATGCAGCGTTCACCCGCCGCGCCGTAGCCAGCACCCACCAACGCATCGGCAGCCTGTGCCATATCGGCATCGGGCATAATGATCATGTGGTTTTTCGCGCCGCCGAAACACTGGACGCGTTTGCCCTGCGCACAGCCGGTTGCATAGATATATTCGGCGATCGGCGTGGAGCCGACAAAGCCCACCGACTGGACCACATCGTTGTAGAGGATCGCGTCAACCGCTTCCTTGTCGCCGTTCACGATTTGCAGGATGCCCTTTGGCAGGCCCGCTTCCTCGGCCAGTTCCGCCAGCATCAGCGGCACGGAGGGGTCACGCTCGGACGGTTTCATGATGAAGGCGTTGCCGCAGGCGATGGCGGGGGCGAACATCCACATCGGGATCATAGCGGGGAAGTTGAATGGGGTGATACCCGCAGTCACACCAAGCGGCTGGCGCATGGAGTACATATCGATGCCCGGACCGGCGGAATCGGTGAATTCACCTTTCAGCAACTGGGGCGCGCCGATGCAGTATTCTACAACTTCAAGGCCGCGCTGCACATCGCCTGCGGCGTCGGGCAAGGTTTTGCCGTGCTCGCGGCTCAGCGCTTCGGCCAGCTTGTCCATATCGCGGTTCAGCAGATCGACCAGCTTCATCAGCACACGTGCGCGGCGCTGCGGGTTGGTTGCGGCCCACTTCGGCTGCGCGGCGGCTGCATAGGCAACGGCCTGATCAAGCTCTTCCTTGCTGGCGAGTGGGCATTTTGCCTGCACTTCGCCAGTGGCGGGGTTCATCACGTCTGCAAAACGGCCTGACGTGCCTTTTACATGTTCACCGTTGATATAGTGGGTAAGCTCTTGCATGAAATTCTCCTTTGCGGTTGTTGGCACTCTAGTCTTGCAAAAAGGCTTGGGGAAGGGGCAAGTTTCCAAAACTGTCTTGCAATTTTGTCGGTATGCGCGGGATTGGGTGAAAATGGAAAATGAAGAGGAGGACGGTTTTGCAAAACTGGGATGATCTGCGGCTGTTTCTGGCTGTTGCACGCGAGCAGAGCCTATCGGGGGCGGGAAAAGTGTTGCGCCTTGACCCTGCGACGCTCGGGCGGCGGATGGCGCGGTTGGAAAAGGCGATGCAGGTTGCGCTGTTTGTAAAATCTCCGCAGGGATATTCGCTGACGCTGGCAGGTGCGCAATTGCTGGAGCGGGCCGGTGCTGTCGAGCAGGCGATGCGCGGTGCGGCGATCGGGGATGCCGCGCAAAGCGAAACATTGAGCGGGCAAATTCGCCTAGGTGCGCCGGATGGATGTGCGAATTTCTTGCTGCCGCAGGTTTGTGAGGCAATCGGGCGGGATAACCCCGCGCTGGACATCCAGATCGTTGCATTGCCGCGTGTTTTCAACCTGACGCGGCGCGAGGCGGATATGGCGATCGGCGTCAGCGCGCCGACGGCGGGGCGGCTGGTGGTGCGGCAAGTGACGGAATACCGCCTACATCTGGCAGCATCGCAGGAATATCTGGCGTTGCATGGTCCGGTGGATGATCCGGCCGAATTAAAGCAGCACCGGATGGTCGGGTATATCCCCGATATGATTTTTGACCGCGAACTGGATTACCTTGCTGATCTGGGGGCGGGGCGGGTTGCGATGGCGTCAAACTCTGTTTCGGTGCAGTTGAACATGCTGCGGCAGGGCGCCGGTGTCGGTGTCGTGCATGATTTCAGCCTGCCCTTTGCGGCGGGGGTGCAGCGTATTCTAACCACCCAGATCAGTCTAACGCGGGCATTTTACCTTATCCGCCATGTAGATGATGCCAGAAATTTACGATTGGCGCGTTTTGCCAATCTGATGGCTGCGGGGCTGCGCGCAGAGGTTGCGCGGCTGGAGGCGATGACGGAGGCCTGCAAGACTATTGACTCAGGCACCCTGAGCGCGCGACCATAAAACACCTACTACACCCGAGCATGGGAGGATGATTAATGCTGGTGTCGCAAATCCTTAAGTCCAAAGCGGATGATCGTGTCGTGACTGCACTGCCCTCCATTACAGTTGCGCAGGCAGCGCAGATGTTGTCGGAACGCCGCATCGGTACGTTGATAATATCACGCGATGACCGTGTGCCGGACGGGATCGTTTCGGAGCGGGACGTTGTGCGCCAGCTGGGCAGTGCCGGTGCGGCCTGCCTTGACCAGCCGGTCAGCAGCATCATGACCTCCAAACTGGTGACATGCACACGTGACATGCGCGCCGACGCTGTGCTGGAACAAATGACTGAAGGCCGTTTCCGTCATATGCCGGTTCTGGAAGATGACGCCTTGATCGGGCTGATTTCACTGGGTGATGTGGTAAAGGCGCGCCTGATGGAACTGGCTATGGAAAAGGACGCGCTGGAAGGAATGATCAGGGGTCATTGATCCAATCGCTTGCATCCGGCCGCTTGGCGTGGTTGCTTGTTTCCCGTTAACATCCAAACCAAGGAGCGCCCCATATGCGCGTTGGCCTATATCCCGGCACTTTCGATCCCATCACCTTGGGGCATCTTGATATTATCCGGCGTGCGGCATCGCTGGTGGACAAGCTTGTTATTGGGGTTGCCATCAACCGCGACAAGGGGCCGCTGTTCTCGCTGGAAGAGCGGGTTGCCCTAATCGAGGAGGAGTGCGCATCGCTTTCGCGTGAGACAGGCGTTCAGATTGTGGTGCATCCGTTTGAAAACCTGCTGATTGATTGCGCGCGCGATGTCGGGGCGGGAATCATTGTGCGGGGCCTGCGGGCCGTTGCAGATTTTGAATATGAATACCAGATGGTGGGCATGAACCGCCAGCTCGACAGTGAGGTGGAGACGGTGTTCATGATGGCTGACGCGCAGCATCAGGCGATTGCCAGCAAGCTTGTAAAAGAGATCGCGCGGCTGCACGGCGATGTCAGTAAGTTTGTCACGCCACGGGTTAATTCCGAGCTTATCGCGCGGTTCAAATAGCGGTGTCAGGCGCGCGCCGGTGCAGTGGCTTATCCGGCGTCCGGTCTGATCTTCTCAATTCGTTCAGTACAATGACAAAACGCGCACTCTTGCGGCTGTCTACAGATCACGTGCGGTTGTAGGTGCATCTTGGCAGGTTTGCGCGGGATCGACGCATGACGCGCCTGGTTTTTACGGCGGTTACGCCTGATGCGCACGGCGCGGGCAGGCCCGATCCGGCGAATCCTGGGTTGTCATGTCGGCGTGCATTCGGACATTCGGATTTGCGCAGCGCGCACGCTTTACCGCCAGAAGGCCAACCATTCGATCAGGTCAGTCATTTTCTTGGCCAGAAATAACATATGTTCGGTGCCGTAATAGACGTAATCTATCACGATGGCGCCAACGATCAGAAACCCGAGTACCAGAGCGATCCGGTTTGTCATATTGCGCCTCTTGTAATTGCCTGCCCCTTCTAGGGCAGGCAACAGTTTGCGACAAGGTTTAGCCGAGCTTTCCCATTGCAGCAGCCACATCGGCCATGCGCACGGAGAACGCCCATTCATTATCATACCACGCCAGCACGCGCACCGTGCGACCACCCACAACGATGGTCTGGTCGGGCGCAAAGATGCAGCTTTCATCGGTATGATTGAAATCAATCGAGACTTTCTTTTCAGGATCATACGCCAACACGCGCTTCATATGACCTTCGGCGGCGGTTTTGGCGGCCTGATTGATCTCTTCCACAGTGACATCGCGCGAAGCAGTGAAGGTCAGGTCAACCGCGCTGACGTTCGGAGTAGGGACGCGCATCGCAGTGCCGTCCAGTTTGCCCTTAAGCTCTGGCAGAACTTCGCCCAGTGCTTTTGCAGCGCCTGTCGATGTCGGGATGATCGCCATTGCAGCAGCGCGCGCGCGGTACAAATCCTTGTGGCGGCGGTCCAGCGTGGGCTGGTCGCCGGTATAGCTGTGGATCGTGGTCATAATGCCGCTTTCGATGCCCACGGCGTCATTCATTACCTTCGCTAGTGGTGCAAGACAGTTTGTGGTGCAAGAGCCGTTGGACACCATGTGGTCGCTGGCAAGCAGCTGGTCGTCATTCACGCCAAAGACGATCGTGCGGTCCACGTTTTTGCCCGGTGCCGACAGCAGCACTTTCTTTGCGCCGCGTTCGATGTGGGTGCGCGCCTTGTCGCCATCGTTGAACTTGCCCGTACATTCCAGCACAACATCACATCCGGACCAGTCAAGCTCTTCCAGGTTGTAGGTCGACATGACTTCGATATCGTTCTGGCCCAGATTAAGAGTCCCCTCACCAATCGTCACCGGATTCGGGAACCGGCCATGTACGGAATCATATTTCAACATATGCGCGGCTGTTTCGATCGGGCCGGTTGCGTTCAGTTTGATCACTTGGATGTCTTCACGCGCGGTCTGTGCGATGTGTGACAGGGTGCAGCGGCCGATACGGCCAAAACCGTTGATCCCGACTTTGATGGTCATGGTAGGCTCCTTTTGGGGGTCTGATTGTGCTTGCTATAGACCCGCGCGGCCATGTTGGACCAGAGCCAATGCCGCCCGTTGATGGCATGTTAGCGTTAAAGTTGGGGGTTAGCGATAACAGCGCCTGTGCATTGGCAATCACGCAAACCTGTACTAGCTGTAAAGTAACAATTTTTCGGAGTGGATAGATGAGCGGATTGATTGCCCTGTTTGACGATGTTGCGGCCATTGCAAAAGTGGCGGCTGCCTCTGTGGATGATGTCATCGGGCAGGCCACCAAGGCATCGGCCAAAGCGGCGGGTGCAGTGATTGACGATGCGGCGGTCACGCCGAAATATGTCCACGGTTTCGAAGCCAGCCGCGAATTGCCGATCATCTGGCGCATTACCAAAGGCAGTTTGCGCAACAAGCTGTTGTTTTTATTGCCCGCAGGGCTTGCGCTGTCGGCGTTTGCGCCTTGGGCAATTGCGCCTTTGCTGATGCTGGGCGGGGCTTATCTGTGTTTCGAGGGGGCCGAAAAGGTGGCCCATGTTCTAGGCTGGAGCCATGGCCACGAGGATCACCCGAAGAAAGAACAGACCATTGCCGATCCTGCCCGACTGGAGGAGGAGAAGGCCAAAGGTGCGATCAAAACCGATTTCATTCTGTCCGCCGAGATTATGACAATCGCGCTGGCGGCTATTCCCGAAAGCGGCTTCTGGATGGAAGCGGCCACACTGGCCGGGGTGGCGATCATCATTACCGCGGTTGTTTACGGCTCTGTCGCGCTGATTGTTAAAATGGATGATGTGGGGCTGGCGATGGCCAACGGCGGACGCTTTTCGGCGACCCGCGCGATGGGGCGCGGTCTGGTCAAGGCAATGCCCGGATTTTTACGACTGCTGACCATTGTGGGGACCGCGGCGATGCTGTGGGTTGGCGGATCGATCATTATTCACGGCCTTGAGCAGATCGGCGTGCCATGGCCTGCGCATAAAATCCATGACATCGCCAGCGCGGTCGGACATCAGGTATCCGAAAGCTGGACAAGCTTGATAGAGTGGATTGTGACAGCGGGTATTGATGGTGTTCTGGGCCTAATTCTCGGCCTGATGTTGATACCGCTGGGTGAAAAGATTGTGACGCCGATCTGGCGTAAGGTGGCATCGAAAAAAGGCTGATAAGGATCAGCGCAAGTTCGCTATAACTGCGTAGTCAACAGGGATACGGCGGCAGGTGATCCTGCCGCTTATCCTTCTTCATTGTCTGTACGATTGTCGAACTTGTTCGCTGCCATGGAAGCCACAGCAAGGCCGCCCATGCCAAGATGGCCATAAATAGCGTAGTTAAGGATGATTTGACCCCAAGTATCACCTGCGAAAAGCGACAGGATCGCGGCCGCGCCACCGGTCATTACTGCTGTCATCAAATAAGCCAATTCGGTTACTCCGCGTCTTGTTTCAGTACCTTACACCATCTGCTCAAATAGTTAACAAAATGATAATTTATCGTTAAAGTTGTATTTTGTTAACGAATAAACGACTTCGTTTAACTAGCAAGCCTTGCCTGTTTTAGCGGCGTGTTGTGGCGGAACATCGCCGCAAATGTGGCGAAACTGGCACAATTTCGCTAGGGTTTGGGATCAAACTGTTTCTGGTCCGGAAACAACAACGGCGGCACCACTTCCGTGGTACCGCCGCATTTTCGAGAAATAGCCCTGATTTACAGGAGCGCTTTCGCCTTTTGTGCCACATTTTCGGCAGTGATGCCAAATTTTATGAACAGCTCTTCCGCAGGGGCGGAGGCGCCAAAGCTGTCCATGCCGACGAAGTCGGCCTTCCCCCATTTGCCACGCTCGCCCAGTAACCACTGGTCCCAGCCCTGGCGTACACCGGCCTCGACGCCGACACGGACCGCCCCACCGGGCAGGACGCGCTTGCGATAGGCCTCGTCCTGTTGTGCAAACAATTCCATACAGGGCATGGAGACGACGCGGGTGCCGATGCCTTCGGCCTGCAACAGATCGCGCGCGTCCATCGCGACTGAGACTTCGGAGCCGGACGCGATTAGGATCACCTGACGTTTGCCTTCTGCATCGGCCAGCGTGTAGGCGCCCTGCGCGGTGAGGTTCTTGGTCTTGTGCTCGGTGCGCACGGTCGGCAGGCCCTGACGGGTCAGCGACAGAACCGATGGGGTGCTTTCCTGTGTCAGCGCAATTTCCCATGCCTCGGCTGTCTCAATCGTATCGGCAGGGCGGAACACCAGCGTGTTTGGTGTCGCGCGGCTGATTGCCAGATGTTCAACCGGCTGGTGGGTCGGGCCGTCTTCGCCCAGACCGATGCTGTCATGGGTCATCACATAGACAACGGGCACCTGCATCAACGCCGACAGACGCATCGCAGGACGGGCGTAATCAGTGAAACACATGAATGTGCCGGAGTAGGGGCGCACGCCACCATGCAGCGCCATGCCGTTCATCGCGGATGCCATGCCGTGCTCGCGGATACCCCAATAGACATAGCGGCCATCGCGGCTGTCGATGTCGAATACACCCAGATCGGCGGTCTTGGTGTTGTTCGATCCAGTCAGATCAGCAGAGCCGCCAACAGTTTCGGGCATGATCGGGTTAATCACTTCCAGCACTTTTTCGGAGGATGACCGCGTCGCCATCTTTGCCGCCGCTTCGGAGGCCTGCTTTTTGAACGCCTTGATCGTCGCGCTCAGTTTTTTGGGGGCTTCGCCTGCCAATGCGCGGTTGAATGTCTCGCGCTTGGCGCGGGGCATCTTGTCAAAACGCTCTTCCCATTCGCGGCGCGTATCCGCACCGCGTGAACCGATGGTTTCCCAGGCGGATTTGATCTCGGCAGGGATTTCGAACGGTCCGGCGGTCCAGCCCCATGCCTCTTTTGCGGCAACCATCTGCTCGGGGTCCGTCAGCGCGCCGTGGCCTTTTGAGGTGTCCTGCGCAGCGTGGCCCAAGGCGATATGCGTCTTGCAGGCAATCATGCTGGGCGTGTTCGTTTTACGCGCCGCGGTCAGGGCGGCGTCAATCTCGTCGGGGTTGTGACCGTCGATTTCCTGCACATCCCAGCCCGCGGCGATGAATCGCGCAACCTGATCGGAATTATCCGACAGGGTGACTGGGCCGTCGATGGTGATGTTGTTATTGTCCCACATCACAACCAGTTTTGAGAGTTTGTGACGCCCCGCAAGGGTGATTGCCTCTTGGCTGATACCTTCCATCAGGCAGCCGTCACCCGCGATCACATAGGTGTAGTGATCCACAACCTTTTCGCCGTAGGTCGCGCGCTGGATTTCTTCGGCCATGGCAAAGCCGACAGAATTGGCGATGCCCTGACCCAGCGGTCCGGTTGTTGTTTCAATCGCATCGGCAAGGAAGTTCTCAGGGTGGCCCGCCGTGCGCGCGCCCATCTGGCGGAAGTTCCTGATTTCTTCAATCGGGAACTGCGTATCGCCCACAAGGTGCAGCAGCGAATACAGCAACATGGAGCCGTGACCCGCCGACAGGATAAATCGGTCACGATCAGGCCACAGCGGGTTTGCCGCGTCGAATTTCAAGTGGTTCTGAAACAATACCGTGGCGACATCGGCCATGCCGATGGGCATACCGGAATGGCCCGAGTTGGCCTCGGCGACAGCATCAAGCGTCAGCGCACGAATGGCGGTGGCCTTGGACCAGTGATCGGGATTGGCGGATTGAAGAGCTTTGAGATCCACGCGCAGGGACTCCTATGCAAAAGGGTGCGTTTTTCGCTGCATATCAGGGCAGGGCGAAAGATCAAGCGCGGGGGCGGCGGTGCAATGTTCATGCGGGGCATCAAGTTTGCGCGCCAAGTCGCTGATCTGAAAGGGGGGCAGCATTTTATTGCGGCTTTGGGTAGGATTGCAGCAATATTATGCGTAAACCGATTCGCAACAAGTAAAGGTCGGTACGCAGATGAGTAACCAAGAGGGGCATATGAGCGATATTGTAGAATTGCAGCGCCGGATCACGGCGGCGATGGATCAGGTCGCGTTCGGGCTGGATAAACTGGGAGCCGCGTCAAGTGGCCCTGATGAAGAAACCCTGCGCCTGCTGGAAGATGAACGCATCGCAAACGCTCAGTTGCAGGAACGTGTGCGCAGCCTGCGCACCAAGTTCGAAAGCGAGCTTGCCACGCTGCGCGCGCAGGTGGACGAGGGCGAAGCGCGAATGGCCCAGCTGGATGTAGAATTGCAGCGCGTGCGCCGCGCCAATGCCCAGCTCAGCGAAGCCTGCGCCGCCCTGCGTGCCGCCAACAGCGAAGGTGTGGGCGATCCGCATCTGATCAACAAGGCGATGATGGCGGAGCTTGAGGCCCTGCGTGCCGCACGCGCGGCCGACGTTGCCGAAGCCTCGGTCATTCTGGCCAGCTTGCAGCCGCTTGTGGACAGCGCCGCAAGCCACAGCACCCCGCAGGAGGACGCATAATGCCGGAGACGAAGATATCGATCGGCGGACGCCACTTCGATGTGGCCTGTCAGGAGGGCGAGGAAAGCTATCTGCACGCTGCCGCCAAGATGCTGGATGATGAAGCTCAGGTTTTGAACGACGCAGTCGGGCGGATGCCCGAGGCGCGGATGTTGTTGATGGCGGGCCTGATGCTGGCGGACAAAACCGCAAGCGTTGAGGACAAGATGGCAGAGCTGCGCGCGGAGCTGGCCGAGCGGGAGGCCGAGCTGGAAGGCCTGCGCAATGTCGTGATAGAGCCCGAACGGATCGAAGTACCTGTGGTGCCCCAGTCGGTAACCGACACACTTGCCGAGATCGCCGCGCGCGCCGAGGCGCTGGCCGCCGAAGTTGACGATAAGGTAGGCGGCTAGCCCGACCTGCAAATAAAAAGGGAGGACGGAATTCCCCGTCCTCCCGATCTGGTTCCCCTTCCGGCTTCACGAGGCCACAAGTGGCCGGAAGGGGCTTTGCTTTTCCGGTCGCTTAGAAGCCGAGAACCAGTGAGACACCCAATGTGTTGTCTGTAGATTTCTGGCCGGCGACCGGATCGGTGTTATAGTCTGTCCGGTAGCTGACGCGGGTGGACAGGTTGTTGGACAGTTTATAGTTGATGCCCGCGTCGTTGGACACCAGTGTGTTTACGTCAGACCCCAAAATATCGGTGTCCATTGTGAACGACATCACATCGTTGATCGCATAGAAGTAGCGTGACGAAGCGATCAGACCAACTTCGGTTTCCGAATTCCCGTTCACGTCTTTGAAGTAACGTGCGCCGGGGCCTGCCTGTACGCGCCATGTCTGGTTTGGCTTGTTCAGGATGCGGTAACCAGGACCAAAGCCGAGGAATGCGTTTGTTTCTTCTCCGTCGATTGCATTGTTGGCAGAATCGGTCAGGTAGCCGTCATACTGAAAACGACCAACTGCAAAGCCGTAGAATTCAGGTGTAAAATAGCGGCTGGCTTCGTAAGTCGCAAAGAATTTCTCTTCGGATTTGATGCCGTTTGCTTCACCGTATTCAACCGCGAAACCGATCAGGTGGTTCCAGTCGCCGATGCCGTATGTCAGACGGCCCGCGCCGGACACTTCGCCATTGTCTGTATTGCCCGATGTACCGGACGCGGACAGCGCGAACGAGCCTTTCCAGCCTTGTGCAACGCCATTGGGGCCAAAACGGTCGTCGTCGGCGCCACGTGCAATATCTTCGTTCACATCGTCGGTGATGTCGTCGATCTGGTCGTTCAGGGCAGTTACGCCGGTGATGCGGTTTTGCGCCATTGCAGGTGCAGCAACCATAAGTGCCAGTGCGGATACAGTGGCGAATTTCATCAATGTGTTCATGGGTTATCCCCTTCCGAGGAGCTATTCCGTCTATCAACACTGTGCTGAAGATCGGGAGCATCTCTGCTGGGACCATGTGTAATTCAGGGAATGTCATGAGTGAAATTCGAATAAATTATAGATAAAACGAGTATTTTGAATTTGAAATTCCGGTACACCGGACAGGGTGATGTCGTTACATCTCCTCGATCTGATCAATCAGATATTCCATATCGTTTTCAGCGTCTTGCACCACTTTTAGCAATGTTTTGCGTGCTACCTCTGCCAGATCGTCCTCTAGATCATCACGCCACACCACCCATGACGGATAGGCAAACCGTGGCGCGTCTGCCACAAGATGCAAGTTTCCCGCATCCATCCGGCGTTTGACAGAACGCGCTGGCAGGTACGCTTTGGCGCGCCGGTACATGATATAATCAGCCGCCAGCGCGCCAAGCCCAAGTGTCAGGCCCGAATTGGTCAGATGGGGCAGGGACAGCGCGTGCGCGTGGGTAAATTCCGGCCCCCATTCGACAAATACATAATCGTCAGGCTCCGACACACTTGCATCGGGATAAGAGGCGACCATCACCAGTTCGTCCTCAAGCGCCCGCTCGACGATCAGACCGGGGCGCAGTTGCGGTGTATAGACAAGCGCGACCTGCACCACACCTTCTATCAAAAGCCGCATAATCCGGTCGGGCATACCCAATTCTGTCCGCAGGCTCAGTTCGGGCATGGCCATCTGTAATTCGTCCAGCCAGCGAAACCCCAGGCGCGGCCAAAGTGAATACTGCCCGCCGATTGTGAGGGTGCGGGTATACCCTTCGGGAATCGCAATTTGCTGGCGCGCTTCTTCCCATATCTTTAGCAGACTGAGGGCATAGCGCTCGAACTGCTCGCCTGTGGGTGTCAGGACGGCCCCTGCTTTGGATCGGGTGAACAACGGGTGGCCCAGACTGTCCTCTAGGCGCTGAATGCGCAGGCTGACAGCGGATTGCGTTACGTACAGGCGGTCACAGGCCGCCACAAACGATCCGGTATTGGCAACTTCCATAAAGGTCTTGATCAGAGTGATGTCCATGTGGCCTATCCATAAGTAAATCCCGCTTCAACCATCAATACTATTCGTTTTTCTATTCTTTGGATAGCCGCTACATCAGTTTCAGCAAGGCCGGACTGACCGCCGGTTGCGGTTCACTCTAAACGGCGCTGCCGCGTTGAAAGGATAAAAAGATGTTTAATACCCGCAAAATGATGATGATCGTCTCCCTGATGGGCGCGCTGGTTGCCGCCTCTGCCTGCACAACAGAGCAGGTTGTCGACAACACCGTCAGCACCACAGGTTTTGTGGCGAAGACAGCCGTGAAAGGCACCATCGGTGCAGGTAAACTGGCCGTCAAAGGTGTGAAAGCCGCGCGCGGCACCGAGTAATCACCATATTCCCGAACGAAAAAGCGCGCCTCCGAAACGGGGCGCGCTTTTGCATTTTCTGATGGATCCCGCCGCGGGGCAGGTGATTTATGCGTTTGCTTCGCGGATTTTATCTGCGGCGGCCTGATCATAGGCGACACCGTTTTCTTCAAACAATGTGTCCAACTCGCCCGACAGCATCATTTCGGTGACGATATCGCAACCACCGACAAATTCACCTTTCACATACAACTGCGGGATGGTCGGCCAGTCGGAATAATCCTTGATGCCCTGACGGATATCCTCGTCGGCCAGCACATTTACGTCGGCGTAATTAATGTTCATGTAATTCAGCACACCGGCAACACGCGAAGAAAATCCGCACTGCGGCATCTCCTTGGTGCCCTTCATAAACAGAACCACATCGTTGGATGTTACGGTGTCTTTGATCTTGGTATTCGCGTCGCTCATGTGTGTTTCCTTACGGTTTGGCCGAACGGTTCGGCCTTGCAGAATGTTTGGGGGCCAGGGCGGGCTGCTTTTTCGGGGTCGATGCGATGTGTGCTACGGCTGCAAGGCTGATTGCTGCAAGGGCTGTAAAGAGTATCATCATCATTCCGGTACCTTTGTTGTGAGGGCAAGTGCGTGCAGATCGCCGTCGGGGCCATCCATCTTGCCTTTAAGCGCGGCGTAGACCGCGCGCTGTTGTTGCACGCGGTTTTTGCCGCGAAAGCTTTCGTCGACCACCATTGCTGCCATATGCACGCCGTCATTGCCTTCGACGACGATCTGCGCATTTGGAAAGCTGCTGCGCAAGAGGTCTTCGATTTCACTGGCTTGCATGGGCATGGCGGTCTTCCTTTTCGCTGTGTCACTCTAGATGTAGTAGGGGCAGGCCCCGCGTGCAAGGGAGCAGAATGTCACCTTGCACTGTTGCGCAGTTTGTCACACGCTGGGCAGGTATACCCCCATGATATTCCACCGCTCAGGAGGACACAGAAATGCAACCCGTAACAGGCGCACCCGAACAGGCACTTGCCTGGATAGAGGCTGGCAAACGTGTGGCAATCGCCACCGTAATCGAGACATGGGGTTCTGCGCCGCGCCGTGTGGGGGCGCAAATGGTGGTTTCGGACGCAGGCGAGATGGAAGGCTCTGTTTCGGGGGGCTGCGTCGAGGGCGCAGTGGTTGTCGAGGCGCTGGAGGCGCTGGACGATCGCGAATGCAAGCTGCTGGAGTATGGTGTTAGTGACGGTGATGCTTTTGCCGTAGGCCTTGCCTGTGGCGGCAACATCCGCGTGCTGGTGGAACCTGTTGGCGAAGGTGGCATGGGTGAAGAAATGCTGCGTATACTGGTTGACCTGCGCGCCGACCGCACACCGGTCGCCTATGAGGTTACGCTAAACGGGTCGCGGCGCGCTCTTGCCACCAGCGGCTACGAAGAGCGTTTTCGCAAGGACCGTTCCGGTCTGGGTGAAGACGGGCACACATTTATCGCTATTCACAACCCGCCCTTGCGGTTGGCTGTGGTCGGGGCAGTGCATATTGCACAGGCTTTGGTGCCGATGGCGCAGATCGCGGGATTCGATCCGGTTGTAATTGATCCGCGAGAGGCATTTGGATCGCCTGCGCGCTTTCCCGATGCGCGGCTGATAAATGATTGGCCCGATGCCGCGCTGGAGGCAGTCGGCATTGATGCGCGCACGGCAGTTGTGCTGCTGACCCATGATCCCAAGCTTGACGATCCCGCGCTCCATATAGCCCTGCGTTCGGGCGCGTTTTACATCGGCGCGCTGGGGTCAAAGCGCACCCATGCCGCGCGGGTCGAACGCCTGTCGGAAGCGGGGTTCGATCCGCATACCATTGCGCGGATCAATGGCCCCGTGGGACTGGACATCGGCGCATCCGGCCCGGCGGAAATTGCGGTTTCAATCCTTGCGCAGATGATCGCCACGTTGCGCACACCATGAAGTTCGGTTCTGTCCCCACGCATTTCGCGCAGGGCAGCGTGCTGGCCCATTCCGTTGCGCTGGCCAAAGGGCGATTGCGCAAAGGCAAGGTACTGGCGGCAGAGGATCTCGCAGCGCTGAAGGATGCGGGGATTGCCGAGGTTGTCGTCGCCACGCTGGAGCCGAACGATGTGCCGGAAGATGACGCCGCGGATGCGCTGGCCGACGCGCTGCTGGAGGGCAGCACGGGGCTCCGCCGTAGCAAGGCATTTACCGGAAGGGTTAACCTGATTGCAGATGGCGCTGGCGTGGCCATGCTGGATGTGGTCGCGCTGCACGCTGCCAACGCTGCCGATCCGATGATCACAGTTGCCACAGTGCCGCCTCATCACCAGTTGCGCGCCGGTGATATGGTCGCGACGATCAAGATCATATCTTACGCTGTGCCCCGATCCGCCCTTGATCAGGCCGCCGACAAGGCGCGCGGCGCCATCAGCCTTGCCGCCCCTGCGCTGAATGCCGCAACGCTGATCATCACCGAAATTGAGGGCGGCGCGGGTGATAAGGGGCGCAAGGCGATCGAGGATCGCCTGACCGCGCTTGATGTCACGCTAGAGGCTGTCGTGACGGTTGCGCATACCGAAACTGCGTTGCAGGATGCTATTGCCGCTGCGCGTACGCCTTTGGTGCTGATCCTCACCGGGTCGGCAACCTCCGATATCGACGATGTGGCCCCTGCGGCGCTTGTGGCGGTGGGCGGGCGGATCACGCGGTTCGGTATGCCGGTTGATCCGGGCAACCTATTGTTTCTGGGGACATTGGGCGAATCTCATGTCATCGGCTTGCCCGGATGCGCGCGCGCACCTGCGCTGAACGGCGCGGATTGGGTGCTGGCGCGTGTGGTTTGCGGCGTTTCTATATCCTCAAGTGATATTGCTGCGATGGGGGTCGGCGGGTTGCTAAAAGAGATCCCGACACGCCCCCAGCCACGTCGCTCACGGCCCCGTTGAATGTAACATATTCCGACTCACAGAATTATTTGTTTCGCAACCCGGCCTTGGCATGTTTAACTCTGAATCAACCACGCACTATTATTACGATCGGGAGGATACGAATGAGCGAAGTGAAAATGACGGTGAACGGCAAGGCCGCATCGGGCAAGGTAGAGGGGCGCACACTGCTGGTGCAGTTCCTGCGCGAGAATTTGAAACTGACCGGCACCCATGTCGGCTGTGACACCAGCCAGTGTGGTGCCTGTGTTGTGCACGTTAACGGCCAGGCGGTGAAATCCTGCACCATGCTGGCAGTAGAGGCAGACGGCGCAGAGGTTTCCACGATTGAGGGGCAGGCGGCGCCTGATGGCACGCTCAACACAATCCAGCAGGCGTTTCAGGACCATCACGGTCTGCAATGCGGTTTCTGCACACCGGGAATGGTGATGTCGGCGGCAGCGCTGCTGAAAGATAACCCCAAACCCACCGAAGCTGATGTGCGCCACTATCTGGATGGCAATATCTGCCGCTGCACCGGCTACCATAACATCGTCAAAGCGATCATGGCGGCATCGGGTCAGGACGTCAGCACAATCGCTGCGGAATAACCGCCGCCGCGCGCGGGGAGGCGCGCGGCGCGCTTTGCGGTATGATCCGCAATACAGAATATGATGCGCTGTGTGACGCGCATCTCTCAAGGGAGGATTTCTAATGCCAAAGGACAGCGGTATCGGCGCCAGCAGCAAGCGGCGCGAGGACATCCGGTTTTTGACCGGCGAAGGCAACTACACAGATGACATCAACGTCAACGGGCAGGCCTATGTTTACTTCCTGCGCTCTGACGTGGCGCATGGCACGCTGAACAGCGTGGATACCACGGCCGCCGAAGGGATGGACGGTGTCGTCAAAATCTTTACCGGTGCGGATTTTGAACAGGTCGGCTCGGTTCCCTGCGGCTGGCAGGTGACGGACAAACACGGCGAAGTCATGCAAGAGCCGCGCCATCCGGTGCTTGCCCATGGCAAGGTGCGCCACGTGGGAGAGCCGATTGCAGCCGTGGTGGCCGAGACACTGGAGCAGGCCCGTGACGCCGCCGAAGCGATCGAGGTTGATATCTCGGAACTCCCCGCCGTGATCGACATGAAAGATGCGGTCAAAGACGGTGCCACAAAGGTACACGACGACCTAACAAGCAATCTGTGCTATGATTGGGGCTTTGTCGAAGAAAACAAAGGCGCGGTGGATCAGGCCTTCAAAGAAGCGGCCCATGTGACCACACTGGAACTGGTCAACAACCGCCTTGTCGCCAACCCGATGGAGCCGCGCGTCGCCGTGGGGGATTTTTCACGCGGGACAGGAGAGCATACGCTTTTCACAACGTCACAAAACCCGCATGTGATCCGTCTGTTGATGGGGGCATTTGTGCTGGGCATCCCCGAGCACAAGTTGCGCGTTGTGGCCCCCGATGTGGGGGGCGGTTTTGGCACCAAGATTTTCCACTATCAGGAAGAGGCGTTTGTTACCTTCGCCGCGAAGGCCTGTAACCGCGCGGTCAAGTGGACCTCCAGCCGCTCGGAGGCGTTCATGTCGGATGCGCATGGCCGCGATCACGTCACAAAGATCGAGCTGGCACTGGATAAGGACAACAACTTTACCGCGCTGCGCACGGATACCTACGCGAATATGGGTGCGTATCTGAGTACTTTCGCCCCCTCGGTCCCCACATGGCTGCACGGCACCCTGATGGCGGGGAACTATAAAACACCGCTGATCTATGTGAACGTGAAGGCGGTGTTCACCAATACGGTGCCGGTGGATGCCTACCGCGGTGCTGGCCGTCCGGAGGCGACATACCAGTTGGAACGTCTGGTCGACAAAGCAGCGCATGAATTGGGCGTTGATCCGATCAAACTGCGCCGCCAGAACTTTATCACTGAATTCCCCTATGCCACGCCTGTTGCGGTGGAATACGACACCGGTGATTACATCGCGACGATGGACAAGCTGGAGGAGATGGCGGACATCGCCGGATTTGCAGCACGGCGAAAGGAAAGCGAAGCAAAAGGCAAGCTGCGCGGTTTCGGGGTAAACTGTTATATCGAAGCCTGCGGCATCGCGCCGAGCAATCTTGTAGGGCAGTTGGGCGCACGCGCTGGCCTGTTCGAAAGCTGCACCGTGCGGGTAAACGCCACGGGCGGGCTGGTTGTGATGACAGGCAGCCACAGCCACGGGCAGGGGCACGAGACCTCTTTCGCGCAGGTTGTGGCGGATATGATCGGGATTCCCGAAGATATGGTCGAGATCGTCCATGGCGACACGGCCAACACACCGATGGGCATGGGTACCTATGGCTCGCGTTCGCTTGCGGTTGGCGGCTCTGCCATGGTGCGCGCTACGGAAAAGATCATCGCCAAAGCGACAAAGATCGCCAGTCATCTGCTGGAAGCCTCGGAAAGTGATGTCGAGCTGAAAGACGGTGCATTCACTGTGGCGGGCACGGATAAGTCCGTGGCGTGGGGGGATGTGACGCTGGCGGCCTATGTGCCGCACAACTACCCGCTGGAAGAGATCGAGCCGGGGCTGGAAGAAACAGCGTTCTATGATCCGTCAAACTTTACCTATCCGTCAGGCGCCTATGCCTGCGAGGTCGAGCTTGACCCCGAAACCGGCGTTGTCACGATCGAGCGGTTCTCGGCAGCGGATGATTTCGGCAATATCGTGAACCCGATGATTGTGACGGGGCAGGTGCATGGTGGTCTGGCTCAGGGGATCGGGCAGGCGCTGCTTGAAAACTGCTCCTATGACAGTGATGGCCAGTTGCTGAGTGCCAGCTACATGGATTACGCGATGCCGCGGGCCTCTGATCTGCCGATGTTTGATGTGGACCATTCGTGCCAGACCCCTTGCACGCACAATCCGCTGGGTGTGAAGGGCTGCGGCGAGGCTGGGGCGATCGGCTCTCCTCCCTCTGTGGTGAATGCGGTTCTGGATGCGATGCGCTCGGGCGGTAGTACTGTCGATCACATCGACATGCCGGTAACACCGCACCGTGTCTGGGAGGCAATGAACAGATGAAATGCACAAGGGGCGGAAGTCTTCACCCCATGCGCATGACGGAATGGAGCAAGGGCGCTGTGCGCGCCATGAGTTTATAGGAAAAATGAAGCAAGGAGACTGTGTCCGAAGCCGGACCGGTCACCGAGCGAGAAGGAGGACGTAATGTATAATTTTGATGTCGAGGTTCCGGCAACGGTTGCGGAGGCTGTTGAGGCGCTGGGCCGTGACGAAGCGCAACCGATCAGTGGTGGGCAGACGTTGATTCCGACGCTTAAAGCCCGATTGGCTGCGCCATCGGTTCTGGTATCGCTGAATGCGATTGCAGAGTTGAAGGGCGTTCGCAAGGATGATGCAGGACTGCTATGCATTGGCGGCGGGACGACACATGCACAAGTTGCCAAAGATGCGGAGGCGGATTATCCGGCGCTTGCATCCCTTGCAGCGCGGATAGGCGATCCGGCGGTGCGCAACCGTGGAACCATTGGTGGGTCGGTTGCCAATAACGACCCTTCTGCATGTTATCCAGCGGCTGTGCTGGGTTCTGGCGGTACTGTTGTGACCAACAACCGCGAGATTGCCGCCGATGACTACTTTATCGGAATGTTTGAAACTGCGCTGGATGAGGGCGAAATCGTAACCGAGGTGAGGTTTCCGGTACCGGAAGCGGCGCATTACGAGAAGCATATCCAGCCCGCCTCACGGTTTCCGCTGGTGGCGGTTTTTGTTGCCAAGTTTGCGGATGGTGTACGTGTCGCGGTGACGGGAGCGTCGGAAAACGGAGTATTCCGCTGGACAGAGGCCGAAGAAGCGTTGAGCGGCAATTTTTCAGCAGATGCGGTGGCCGGATTGAAAGCGGACGGATCACAGATGATCAGCGATCTACACGGATCGGGGGAGTATCGCGCGCATCTGGTGGGCGTAATGACCAAACGTGCGGTGGCGGCGATAACTGGCTAACAGCGCGCAGAGTTTGACCTGTTCGATAGCTGCGTAGCAATGCGCGGCTATCTGCTATCATAGGATGTGTTATTGCATAACAACGGAACCTTGGCCCAGATTGCCGGTTAATCCCCTAAGCACCCGCGCGGTGTCGGGGCGTAACTTGAAGGAACCGCAATGAGCTATATTTTGAAAACCACAACCGGTCTTGGTCTGGCACTAATGATTAGTTTGCCAACAGGATCATTCGCGCAGCAGGCCTGCGGGAACGGAGCGTTCCCTTGCAAACTGGCAGATGGATCGGTGTTTCAGAACCGAATCCAGCTCCTGGAGTTCCGGCAGGAACGCCAAACTGGATTTCTCAATGAAGTTGACCGGAAAATCCAGCAATCGGATAAAGATGTTTCTTTGAACGTCGGCGCGCTGCAAGAAGAGCGTAACAAGATTTTGGCGACGTTGTCGCAGATTGAAACCGCTTTGAAGCGTGAGCGCGCGGCGGCACAAGGCGATAAGGACAAAGCTGCTGCCCAGAAGCAAGCCCAATCCCAGAAAGCCCAGGGTGAAAAGAAGGCCCAAAAAGCCGAAGGAGAAAAGCAGGCCCAAGCTCAAAAAGCCGAGCGTGAAAAGCAGGCGAGGGCGGCTGAAAGAGCGGCGGAAAAGGAAAAGCAGCGCGCAAAACAGCAAGCCGATAGGCAGGCGATAGCCAAGCGTGAGGCTGACGAGCGCGCGGAAGCGCAGGCTGCCGCTGAACGGCAGGCCATCAAAGAACAAAAGCGCGCAGAGTGGCAGGCCGAGCAGGCCCGCCAGCGTGCGCAAGCCCAAGCAGCCCAGGGGTCCGGAGGGGATGCTGTCAGCACCGAAATTGAATCGCTGACGGACAAGGACGTTCGCAAATCTGATCAGGAATTCGAAACAGCTGTGACCGGCACCTCGGAAGACAGTGGTGGCGGGATGAGCAAGTTTGAAAAGGCCATTTTGCTTGGCCTCGGCGCTGTGGCCGTTGGCAAGATTCTGGATAACGGTGACGAAGTCAAAAGCCGTTCAGGCGACCGCGTGGTCGTCGAGCGCGAGGGCGAATTGCGTGTGCTAAAGGACGATGACGCCTTGCTGCGCCGCGCGGGAAACGAGGTGCGCACCGAAACCTTTGATGATGGATCAACACGGACGACTGTTAACAAGGAAGACGGCACCCGCATTGTTACCATTCGCAGCGTAGACGGCACCGTGTTGCGACGATTGCGCGTGTTGCCGGACGGCAGCGAATACGTCTTGTTTGACGATACCCGCGAGGAGCGCAAGATTGTTGCCAGCAAACTGCCCGATATTGTTGCTGCAGAACAGCGTGCGGGCGTGAAAGGCGAGGCCGAGCTGCGCGCGGCACTGGAAGCGCAGGCTGCCGCAGATCGCGGGCAGACGTTCTCGCTGCGTCAAGTGCGTGATATAGCACAGGTACGCGCCATTGCACCGGAGATCGAGCTGGATGCTGTACGCTTTGCAACGGGGTCCGCAGCAATCGCCCCCGAACAGGCGCGCAGCCTTGCGCGGATCGGCAATACATTGCGCGATATGGTCGCCAACGATCCACGGACTGTCCTGTTGATCGAGGGGCACACCGATGCGGTCGGCGATGCAACCTATAACCTCGCTCTGTCTGACCGACGGGCGGAAACTGTTGCACTGGCCCTGACCGAGTATTTTGACGTACCGGAGGAAAACATGATCGTTCAAGGGTATGGCGAAAGCCAGTTAAAGGTGCCGACCCTGAACGCTGAGCAACTCAACCGCCGCGCGGTTGTGCGTAACATTACCGCTCTGCTGCGCTAAACCACTTCGTCACAACGAAAAACGCCCCGACCTTGATGGTGCGGGGCGTTTTGTATTCTGTGACTGACTACAGATTACTTGCTGGGCAGTTGCCCGATCAGCATGACCATCTGGCGGCCTTCCATCTTCGGAAAGTTTTCTACTCTGCCGTGGTCTTTGATGTCTTCTGCGACACGTTCCAGCAATTCACGTCCAAGGCTCTGGTGGGCCATTTCACGGCCACGGAAACGCAGGGTGATTTTCACCTTATCCCCGTTAGCAAGAAACTTGAACACGTTGCGCATCTTGATTTCGTAATCTCCGCTGTCAGTGTTCGGACGGAACTTGACCTCTTTGATGTCGATAACCTTCTGCTTCTTGCGTGCTTCAGCTTCGCGCTTTTGCGTCTCGTACTTGAACTTGCCGAAGTCCATAATCTTACAAACCGGCGGGTTCGCGTTTGGCGAGATCTCTACAAGGTCCAGCCCAGCTTCATCCGCCATTTCCATGGCGCGGGCAGGTGTGACAACACCCACGTTCTCACCATCCGCGCCAATCAGGCGGATTTCTGAAGAACGTATATTTTCGTTGACGCGTGGTCCGGTGTCACGTTGCGGCGGTGCGTTATGTGGTCTGCGAGCGATGATGGTCGTCCTTTGATGGTTGATTTACCAATTATGCTAGATAGACACCAGATGCCTGCCATTCAAGGTGAAAATCATGCATTCAAGACACGTTGTCAGGCGTTTTCCCCTTGAACCTCTCGGAATGCATGCGCATTTGGGCTCTGATAGTTTGTGAAATGGCAATTTGCTGTTTTGCTCCGTTGAAACAGGGGACGTATCTATGAAAAATTTGGTTTGGATTGTTGTAGCTGCAATCATCGCAATCGGCGGATACATTTTGTATTCTGGTCGCAGCGTTCAGGAAATTGCCAGCGGCGTAAGCGCAACAGCGACATCTGCTGTCGAAGCAACCACGGAAGCGGCAAGCGAAGCTGCGGATGCAATCTCAGAAACGGCGTCAGAGGCGGTTGATGCCGCGTCAGAGGCGGTTGATACTGTTAGTGAACCAGCGTCGGATGCAGCAGCGACTGGTGGCGAGGCTGCGCAAAGCGCAGCAGACGCAGTGGCAGATACAGCGAATGATGCTGCAAGCACCACATCCGAAACTGTAGATGCAGCAGCCGAAACCGCCGATGAGGCCGCACAGGATGCCAACGAAACAGTGACCGAAACTGCAGATGCAGCCACCGAAGCCGCTGGCGAAGCAGCAGATGCAGCAGCCGAAACTGCGAGTGAGGCGGCGGATGCAGCGGCAGAAACAGCCAGCGAGGCAGCAGACGCGGCAGCGCAGACCGCTGACGAAGCAGCCGACGCGACAGCCGAAGCCGCTGACGATGCAGCAGATGCGGCTGCAGAGACCGCAGACAATGCTGCGGATGCGGCAACTGAAACTGCCAATGAGGCGGCAGACGCTGTGACAGAGACAACCACCTCAACCGAAGAAATCGCAACGCAAGCGGCTGAAGCGGCAGAAGAGACAGCAGATCAAGCCGCTGAAGCAACAAGCGACACCGCGGCAGAGGCGACAGCAGAAGCATCGGATGCCACCGAGGCCGCAGGCAACGGCATGTCGGAATTGCTGACGGTTGACGGCTTCAACATGGATAAAGTTGCCACAATGTTGGAAGAATCCGATCTGGGTACAATGCAGAAAACGCTTCTGACCAAGGGTCTGAAAGCTGCACAGGACAACCCCGAGCTGTTGGAAACAGCGCTGGAAAAAGTACGCGAAGCACTGAACATGTAAGCTGGATCACATTGCTCGATCCCAAAGCCGCTCCTTCTGGGGGCGGCTTTTTTTACGACCGAGAAGTTGATTTCAGATTGCTGGATTTGCCTAGAATGTGACGCATGCACCAGACTAGGAATGCCCCTGCAACCAGCAACCACAGCCCGCCCCACATCAGCGTTGCACCGCCGAATTCGGCCGCCAGCATACGTGCATCCGAGGGCAGGGCCGAGCGCGCGATTGTATCGTCGAAGATATCGTAGGGCACATAGATCAGACTGGTCAGCCCGATCACCCGCAGCACCATGTCATTTGCCCCGTGGCCCAGAAAACGCGATATGCCAAGCAATCCGCCCCCCGCCGCAACGCAGAACAGCGCTGTAAACACATCACGCACATAAAGGACGGTGACCACTATCATCACACCGCCCAGAACGCCTGTCACCAGCCGGTCTGCCTGACTGCGCAGGGCAAGCATTAGCAATGCCGCACCGATCAGAAGTGAGCCGAGATACCCCGCCGACAGAATGGCAAAGCGGTTGCCGCCACGGGTGACCGCAAAGCCACCCTGCGCCGCCGAGATCGAGATTTGTTCAACAGAGCCGCCTGTCAACCAAGCGGCCAGCGCGTGCGAAAGCTCGTGTAGGAACACGATCAGGATTTTCAGAGGTGCAACTGCGGGGGTCTGCCACAGAGCAAAAACCAGAAGGGTTGTCGCCAGTAACTGCCAGTGCAATTTTAAATAGATCATCCCGTGATGACGCACGGGGAGGCGGCAAATGTCAATTCGCCGTCGCCCGTCTGGATGGTTTTGCGAACGGGTGTCAGCCGACGAAAGCTTTTTCGACCACGTAATGTTTGGGATCGGAATTTGCACCTTCTTGCAGCCCGAACCCTTCGAGGATCTTCTTGATATCGGTGTTCAAGCCTAGTGATCCACAGACCATGGCACGGTCGGTGTCGACGGAAATACCATCAATGCCCAGATCGGCAAACACTGTGCCATTTTCCAGCAATGTGGTGATCCGGCCCATTTTCGGACTTTGTTCGCGGGTGGTGGTCGGGTAATAGCGGATGTTGGCCAGCCGCTCGGCGCCGATCAGCTCCTGCATCATCTCGTCGTTTCGCAACTCTTCAATCAATTGACGCGAATACTCCAGTTCCGCCACATCGCGGCAGGTATGTGTGATGACGACTTCTTCGAATTTCTCGTAGGTTTCCGGATCACGCAGCAGCGAGGCAAAGGGCGCAAAGCCGGTGCCTGTGGCAAAGAACCAGATCCGTTTGCCCGGCAGCAGCGCGTCATGCACCAGCGTCCCAACAGGCTTGGGGCGCAGGATGATTTCATCACCGGCCTTGATATGCTGCAAACGTGATGTCAGCGGGCCGTCCTGCACCTTGATCGAGTAAAACTCCAGCTCTTCGTCCCAGGATGGCGAGGCGATGGAATAGGCGCGCAACAGCGGTTTTACCTTCCCCGTCTCGGGGTGTGGATCCCCCATCAGGCCGATCATCACAAATTCGCCCGAGCGAAACCGCAACGAGGCCGGGCGCGTCACGCGAAAAGAAAACAGGCGGTCTGTCCAATGTTTAACAGAGGTAACAGTCTGCGCATCGGGCAGGGTGGGGACGGCTTTTGCTGTGTCTAGGGTCACGGGAGTTTGCTCGGTCATGGTTTCTTCGCAGAGTGTTGCTCCGCGATCCTTTTCTTAGACAGGGGAAGGGCTGCGCGCAATGCACGCGCAGATGTTAGCGGTTTGCATGTGCGCATTAGCCGCGCAGGCGGGCTTGATAGTTGTGATTTTCCCAATCCGCGCGGAATTGCCACTGGTCTTCGGGCTGGCGCGCTGCAAGCGCCTCGTCGATCTCGACCTCGTCAAAACCGCTGCGCCGCGCCATTGCGTATTGATCGGCCAGCACATGACCGCGCGCGCGCAAACGGCCGCTGTATCCGCGCAACCGCAGCGCGCGTGCAATGGTAAACCCGCGCCCGTCCGCCGACGATGGAAAATCAATGCGGATCAACTGCACAGCAGGGGAAAGCTGCACATCTTCGGGCTGCGTATCGGAGCCGAGATCAAGAGCCACGCAATCATTGGCGGCACCTGTGCCGCAGAACCCCTGTGTCCAGTCATCCGTATGAAAGCCTGTGTCTGTTACCAAAACGCTCATGTTGTTGCTCCTGTGCGTACCATTTTGCCATCCACAAAATGGATGCCGCATTCTTCCTTTTGCTGTCCGCGCCAGCGGCCTGCGCGCGGGTCTTCGCCCTCTGCCACTTTGGTGGTGCAAGGGGCGCACCCGATAGAGGGGTAGCCCTGCGCAACCAGCGGATGCCGCGGGAGGTTGTTTTCGCTCATGTATTCCTGCACGTCCTCGCGGCTCCAGTGGGCCAGCGGGTTCACTTTGATACGGCCTGTGCTTTCTTCCACCTCGAACGCCGGCAGTTCGGCGCGCTGGCCCGATTGAAACCGTTTGCGCCCTGTGATCCAGCCGTCATATCCTGCAAGTGCCGCGTCCAGCACGCGGGTTTTGCGCAGATCGCAGCACGCGTCAGGATCTCGCTGGTGCAATGTGTTGTCAGGATCAACGGCGGCTGTATCGGCGCGAATAACCTCCACACGGCGCAAGCCAAGGTGTTTGGCCACCTCCCGCTGATAGCGCAGCGTTTCGGGAAACAGCAGCATCGTGTCGATAAAGATCACTTGCACATCGCGCTTTACAGTGGCGGCAAGATGCAGCAACGCCACGCTTTCCGCACCAAAGCTGGACACCAGCGCAAGGTTGGGCGCAGCTTTGAACGCGCGGCGCAACACATCTGCCGCCGCGTGATGCTTCAGCGCGGTATTAAGCGCGCTGACCCGTGTTTGCAGCGTTTCATCAAGCGGCATTTGCCTTTTCCTCCGGATAAAGCGCAGCTTTGAACGGGGCGAGGCCAAGGCGGCGATAGGTCTGCAAAAACGTCTCGGTACGCGCGCTGCGCAGATCAAGATATGCCATGACCAACCGCTCGATTGCAGGAATAATCTGCTCTGCCGAAAACCCCGGGCCCGCGCGCTCGCCGATGGTGGCATCTTCTGTACCGTCACCGCCCAGCGTGATCTGGTAGTTTTCCACACCCGCGCGATCAAGGCCGAGGATACCGATATGACCAACGTGGTGGTGACCGCAGGCATTGATGCACCCCGAAATTTTGATTTTCAGCGGTCCGACATCATGCTCGAGCTTCAGATCGTCAAAGCGGGTGGCGATCTCCTGCGCGATCGGGATCGAACGGGCGGTTGCCAGTGCGCAGTAATCCATACCGGGGCAGGCGATGATGTCGGAAATCAGGCCGATATTTGCGGTGCCCAGACCCGCCTCTTTCAGGCGGGCATGAAGGGCGGGCAGGTCGGCGCGGTGAACATGGGGCAGAATCACGTTCTGCTCGTGGCTGATGCGCAGTTCGTCATGGCCGTATTCGCGCGCCAGATCGGCCATCACGCGCATCTGGTGTGATGTCGCATCCCCCGGTGTCGCGCCATGCGCCTTGAGCGATATGGACACAATCGCATAGCCCGCCGCGCGGTGATCCGACAGGTTGGTATCCGCCCAAGCGCGGAACACAGGATCGTTGCTGTAGGCCGCTTCATAGGCGCCCGAAGATTTGCTTGCGAACTGAGGTGCGGCGAAGTCCGCTTCGATCCGCGCCAGCATCTGCTGGTCGACGCCGGTGAACTGCTGCCGGATCAGCGCATAGCGGGCATCGACGCGCGCGCGGATGTCATCGATGCCGTTCTCATGTACGGTGATCTTGATGCGCGCCTTGTACTTGTTATCGCGCCGCCCCAACAGGTTATAGACACTAACGATGGCCTCCAGCGTGGGCAGCAAATCTTCGGATGCGACAAAATCATAGAGCACTTTGCCGATCATCGGCGTGCGGCCAAGCCCCCCGCCAACGATTACCTCAAAACCGCGCACACCGTCACGCTCGACGATTTGCAGACCGATATCATGCGCCTTCAGCACGGCGCGGTCATGGGCGGCACCCGACACAGCAACCTTGAACTTGCGCGGCAGGAACTGGAATTCCGGATGGTCGGTGGACCATTGCCGGATCAGTTCCGCGATCGGGCGCGGATCGGCGACCTCATCGGCGGCGGCCCCTGCGAAATGGTCGGCGGTGACGTTGCGGATTGTGTTGCCGCTGGTCTGGATCGCGTGCAGATTCACCTCTGCCAGCGCATCCAGCATATCCGGCACATCGCGCAATTCGGGCCAGTTGTACTGGATGTTCTGACGGGTGGTGAAGTGGCCATAGCCCTTATCCCATTTATCGGCGATGTCGGCCAGCTTGTGCATCTGCGCGCTGTTCAATGTGCCATACGGGATTGCGACCCGCAGCATGTAGGCATGCAATTGCAGGTACAAGCCATTCATCAGGCGGAGCGGTTTGAATTCGTCCTCTGTCAGGCTGCCGTCTATGCGCCGCGCTACCTGCGCACGGAACTGGGCGTTGCGTTCGATGAGGAACTTGGCATCAAAATCGGTATAGGCGTACATTATGCGTGCTCCTGCTTGCCGTGGTTGTAATTTGACGGGCCGGTTGCGCGGAACGCTTCGCGAAAATGTGTGGTCCTGATGCCGTCTTGGGCAGTGTCCACCGGCGACAGATACACGCCGACAACTTCGGCCGCGCGGGCAGAGGCCTCCAGCAGGCGGATTTCGGCATCGGCTTCATCGGAGAGAACCTCGGCGTCAGCCAGATTGCGCACCCATGTATCGCCTTTCAGATAGACAACATCGCCCTCGATCAAGGCATTGGCGGTGATTACAGAGGGTTGGAAGGATTTAGGCATTATGCAAATTCCTCTTGCTTGAGAGTGGTCGCGGCGCCAAGGGCGGCGCGGGGCGCGAGGCCCAGAAAGGTCAGCGCAGGGCCGGTCAATTGCGCGGCCTGCAGGGCGGTTGGCAGCTCTGCCAATGTGGTTTCCAGCACCCGCTGGTCGGCGCGGGAGGCGTTTTCGATCACTGTGACGGGTGTGTTGCGATCCGCACCGTGCATCAACAGACGGCCCTGCACAAAACGGCCGGATTTCTTACCCATGTAGATCGCTGCAATCTCATTGGGCCGCGCAAGGGCGTTCCAGTCGTGATCGGCAAACCCTTTCATATCATGGCCCGTCAGAAACCGGACAGAGGCGTTACGGTTGCGTTTGGTCAGGCTCTGACCGATCGCAGCAACAGCGGCGGAGGCAGATGTGATCCCCGGCACGATGGACCAGCTGATGTTGTGGGCATCCACTGCGTCAATTTCTTCATCCAGCCGCCCGAATACTGTCGCATCTCCGGATTTAAGGCGCACAACCTGCGCACCGGCCTGTGCATGTTCGACCAACAGCGCATTGATATGCTGTTGGGGGGTATGGGGGCCGAAACCCTCTTTGCCTACATCGATCATGGTGGCTTCGCGGCGCGCCAGTTCCAGAATTTCGGGCGTGATCAGACGGTCATAGATAACAACATCCGCTTCATCCAGCGCGCGCCGCGCCTTTAGCGTCAGCAATTCAGGATCACCCGGCCCCCCGCCGACAAAGGCGATGTGGCCCGCGCGGGCGGTTTTCGCCAGATGGGTATTCAGCAGCGACCGCAGGGCCGGCATCACCTTTTCGGGTGCGACATCTATCGCCTTGGGGCCGGCATCGTAGTAGTACTCGCGCCAGAAATCACGGCGCGCGCGCCCGAAGGGAAGGGCGTTGGCGGCAGCGCGAAAAGTTTTGCCGATGCGTGCAAGCGCGCCCAGCGATTGCGGCAGACGCTCTTCCAGGTCCGCTTTGATGGCGCGGGCCAGCACGGGCGCTGCGCCTTCGGTGCCAATGGCGATTGTCACGGGATCACGATCCACAATGGCGGGGGTGATGAACTGGCTGTCATGCAGGTTGTCCACAATGTTCATCAGCGCACCAGCTTCGGTTGCCAGACGCGCCGTGCGGGCATCTTCGACGGCGTCTTCGTTCGCGCCGTAAAATAGCGTTGCGCAGACGGCATCGCCGTGCTCCATTGCACGGGTAACCAGCGTCAGCTTGCCCGCGTGGTGCCATTGTTCAATTTCCGGTACAGGGGCCGCAGCGAACACCGTAATCTTTGCCTGTGATTTCATCAGCAGGCGCAATTTAGCGAGTGCAGCATCTCCGCCGCCCGACACAATGATACGCGCGTTTTTGGTACTTAGAAAAATCGGGAAGTGGTCCATCGCGGTGAAATCCTCTGCTATGCTGTGGTTTAATATAGAACATTATTCTTCTATTTTGCTATATGTCTGGATTTATAAGGACGTATGTTCTATCACCTTCGAGAACTGGAACGTATGGTTTGCAAATAGAGGAGAAACAGAATGGGTGTCCGGATAGACGAGACTGACAGAAAAATTCTGGCGGCGTTGCAACAGGACGCCAGCCGCTCGCTGGATGATATCGCGCGGGAAATCGGGTCCTCCAAGACGCCGGTCTGGAACAGGATTCGCAAAATGCGCGAGGCGGGTGTGATCGGGCAGCAGACTGTCGTCCTGGACGCTGAATTGCTGGGGTTCGAGGCATGTTTCTTTGTGCTGATCCGCACGTCCGAACATGAAGCCGAATGGCAGGCGCGGTTTCTGAAAGCTCTGCAAGATCGCCCCGAGGTGCAGGAAGCGCATCGGCTGGCGGGGGATATCGATTATATCCTGAAGGTACGTGTAGAGAATGCGCGCGCGTATGACCGGTTTTATCAGGCGCTGATTTCCGAGGTGCGGGTTCATAACGTCACCGCGTTGCTGTCGATGGAACAGATCAAATCAACCACCATGCTGCCGCTTTAGCCGTGACCTGCCGGAGCGCTTGCGCGCATGACATGATTGGCGCGTGGCCCCGACCTGAGCCCCGAACGAGAGATGTGTCATCGGCATTGAGGGGGAGCGACACGCGCGCATCGGGCCGTTGTGCTGGTCAATGTAAACCTAGGCGCATAAATTGGCCCTTATGATACACAGGGTTGGCCGCCGTGGCCTTGGCATTGTTGTTTTTCTGATCTGCGTGGCACTGCTGTCCGCGGGAGTCTGGCGTTATGCGATGCATCAGGGGATGGGCCAACTGTCTGCGCGCGGCAGTGCCGATCTGCAACTAGCCAGTGACCGTCTGGTCGGGCAGTTGCAGCGGTATCGTGATCTGGCGGTGGTAATGGCGGATCACCCGCAGGTGGCGCATGTGCTTTCGGGCGCTGTGCGGGCTGAAGATCGCGCAATGCTGCGCGGTGTCGCGGACCGTGCGGCGGCGCTGGATGTGATGGTGATTGATCGTGCAGGCCGCGTGTTGGCCGCGGCAGATGACGGGGCAGGCAGTGCAGGTGCCATGGCATTTGTGCGCCGTGCGTTGAATGGCGCATTGGGGCGCGGGTACGGCCCCGATGCGGGTACAGGGCGAACGTATTTCTTTGCCGCACCCGTTTTCGGGACACAGGGAAAGGTGCTGGGCGCGCTGGTGGTTTCCACCGATCTGGCCTCGGTCGATTATGCGTGGCGCGGCGACACGCCGCCGGTTTTCTTCACGGATGCGCGCGGCCAGGTGCAAGTCTCCAATCGTTCGGAGTTGATATTCTGGCAGCGACCTTCGGAGCGTGCAGGATTGCGCAGGCCGCAGGGGGAGACGCCGAAATTCAGTTCGCGCTATTTTGGAGCCCATGAAGTCTGGCGTTTGGGCTGGGGGCCGTATCTGCCGCAGAAAGCATTGCATTTGACACAGGATTTGCCCGTGATTGGTATGACCGGAGAGGTGTTGTTAGATGTTGCTCCTGTGGGTAGATTGGCCGCATCGCAGGCCGCGGCGGTTGCTGCGCTATGTCTTGCCTTTGGCGCGTTGCTGTTTCTGGCCACCGAGCGGCGGCGCACGCTGGCGCTGGCAAATGCCCAGCTTGAGGCGCGGGTGCGCGCACGTACGCAGGCGCTGCGCGATATCAACAACGAGTTGCGGCGCGAAGCAGCAGAGCGCACCGAGGCGCAACTGGCACTGGCGCGCGCGCAGGACGATCTGGTGCAGGCCAGCAAGCTGAGCGCACTGGGGCAGCTTAGCGCGGGGATCAGTCACGAGTTGAACCAGCCGCTGATGGCGGTGCAATCGTTTGCCGAAAACGGCGTGCAGTTTATCGAACGGGGCAAGCCCGAGCGTGCAGTCGATAACCTGACGCGTATACTGGATATGGCGCAGCGCATGGGGCGGATCATCAAAAATCTACGTGCCTTTTCCAAGCAGGAGACAGTGCAGCAGGTGCAGGTCGATCTGGGCGCAGTGATCGCGACCGTGCTGGACATGACGCAGGCGCGGTGCGCGGCAATGGGCGTGACGCTTGATTACAACGCACCAAAATCGCCGGTCTGGGTGCGCGGTGGCGAGGTGCGTCTGGGGCAGGTGTTTGTCAATCTGGTGACCAATGCGCTGGACGCCATGGAACATGCGCCCGAGCGGCGATTGCAGATTACCATCACCCAGGACATCGCAACGACCGTCAAAATATCCGACACAGGCCACGGCATCGCGGCCCCCGAACGGGTGTTCGACCCGTTTTATTCCACCAAAGAGGTGGGCGCGGCCAAAGGTGTGGGGCTGGGCCTGTCCATCAGCTATGCCATCGTGCAAAGTGTCGGCGGTGAAATCAGGGCGCAAAATACGGATCAGGGGGCCAGCTTTGCCGTGACCCTGATGCCGATGGCACAGGAGCAAGCCGCGTGAGCAAAACCGTTCTGCTGGTCGATGACGATGCCGCCGTGCGCGAAGCGTTGGGCCAGACGCTGGAACTGGCTGATCTGACCTGCATTGCGGCGGGGTCTTTTGTTGTGGCGGCGGATCATATCTGTGAAGATTTTGACGGTGTCATCATCTCTGATATCCGCATGCCGGGGCGTGACGGTTTCCACCTGCTGGGTCACGTGCGCCGCATTGATCCCGATTTACCCGTAATCCTGCTGACCGGAGAAGGTGATATTCCCATGGCGGTCAAAGCGATGGGTGAGGGCGCATTTGATTTTCTGGAAAAGCCTTGCGCGGCCAAGGATCTGCTGGCGGTGGTGGATCGCGCCCTGAAAACTCGCGCGCTGGTGCTGGAAAACCGCCAGCTTCGTCAACTGGTCGAAAGTGGGGATCCCGCCGCGCGCATGATCTTTGGCACCTCCGATCTGGTGCAAAACCTGCGCGGCCATGTGCGCCGCGTGGCGCAGGCCAGTGGCGATGTTCTGGTGACAGGTGCGCAAGGCGCGGGCATTTCCAAAATTGCCGAGGTCGTGCATCTGAGCTCGCTGCGCTCCAAGCGGCCGTTTTTGAAACGTGCAGCCAGTGATCTGGATGCAGATGCGCTGGCAGCAGCCTTTGCCGAGGGGGATGGAGGCAGTTTGTTTATCGATGAAATCACCATGCTCCCCGCGCAAAGCCAGCTTGCGCTGGCCGAGACGCTGGATGGCACCCCCACCACCCGCCTGATCGCGGGCTCCACCCGTGATCTGGCTGCCGAGATGGAGGCGGGACGGTTTAACGCCGACCTTTACTACCGTCTGAGCGTGATGCCCGTGCGCATCCCCAGCCTTAGCGAGCGGCCCGAAGATATTCCGGTGCTGTTTCGCCGCTATGTCGCCCAGGCGGCAGAGCAAAGCGGGCAAAACGCGCCGGAAGTCACCGCCCAGATGGAAGCCGCGCTGATGGCGCGCGACTGGCCCGGTAATGCGCGCGCGCTGATGACTGAAGCGATGCGTTTTGTGATGGGGATGTCCGACGCGCCGCAAGTGGACGAAACTATGGGGCTGGTGGCGCATTTGGCGCAGATAGAGCAATCCCTGATCGAAGGCGCGTTACGCCGTGCACGAGGGCAGGCCACAGACGCGGCGCGTGCGCTCAAGCTGCCGCGCAAGACATTTTATGACAAATGCGCCCGCTACGCGATCAAGCCCGAGGACTTCCGCAACTGAGTCGTGCAATCGAAGTGTGCGGATTTCCGCACAACTTAAGCAGGCAGGGTGCGAAATCCCGCACTGCGCCGAGTTATATGTGGTGCTTTCAATTTCGATTTTTGATTTAACCTATTGAAGATGGGTGAATATTCCTAAGCGCTGGTGTCCGGTGCCACGCTGCTTGCGATGAAGCAGTCATAGCATAATAGTTATGCCACCGCGGCGGAAAGCCGCCTGGCCACAAGATCTCTGGGAGGAGACACCATGAAATTTGTAACCGCAGCCGTACTGGCAGTGACCCTATCCGCAGGCGCAGTAGCCGCCGCATGTGATGACGGTGAAATCGTAATCAAGCTGAGCCACGTCACGAACACCGACAAGCACCCCAAAGGCATCGCCGCGAGCCTGCTGGAGCAGCGCGTCAACGACGAGATGAACGGCAAGGCCTGCATGGAAGTGTTCCCGCAGTCCACGCTGTATAACGATGATCAGGTTCTCGAAGCGCTTTTGCAAGGTGATGTTCAGATGGCGGCGCCTTCGCTGTCCAAATTCGAGCAGTTCACCAAGCAGTTCCGCATTTTCGATCTGCCGTTCATGTTCAAGAACATCAATGCTGTTGACGAGTTCCAGAACTCCGAAACTGGTCAGGCGATGAAAGAATCCATGACGCGCCGTGGCCTGCTGGGTCTTGCCTTCTGGCACAATGGCATGAAGCAGATGTCAGCCAACAAGGCGCTGAACCTGCCGTCAGATGCCAATGGCCTGAAATTCCGCGTGCAGAACTCGGATGTTTTGAAGGCGCAGATGTCTGCAATGGGTGCATCCCCACAGCCGATGGCATTCTCCGAAGTATACGGCGCGCTGCAAACCGGCGTTGTGGACGGACAAGAGAACACATGGTCCAACATCTATGGCCAGAAATTCTTTGAAGTGCAGGACGGTATCACCGAAACGAACCACGGCATCATCGACTATATGCTGGTCACATCCACAGACTGGTTTGAAGGTCTGCCCGAAGATGTTCGCACACAGCTGAGCACCATCGTCGACGAGGTGACAGCCACGCGCAATGCTGAATCCACTAACGTCAACGCCGAGGCAAAAGCCGCAATCATCGAAGCCGGTGGCACAGTGATCGAACTGGACGCAGCAGGCCGCGAGGCATGGGTTGCAGCGATGAAGCCCGTCTGGGAAGAGTTCACCGCCGATGTTGGCCAGGAGAACATCGACGCAGCACAAGCGATCAACGCCAAACACTAAGGCCGCACCGGTCTGATTTACACCCCGCCCGTTTCACGCAGGCGGGGTGTTTTCTCCTACGCCCGCGCGCGTCCCCCATTGCAGGAGTGTTTTATGGCACATGCTTACGTGGCAAACACAGCCATTGGCCGGATCGTCAACGAAATCGAAGAGACTGCGATTGCGCTGATCCTCGGTTTGATGACGGTGATCACATTTATCAACGTCGTATTGCGCTACGGCTTCAACACCGGATTGATCTGGGGGCTGGAGGCGGTGACGTTCCTGTTTGCATGGCTGGTGCTGTTTGGCGTCAGCTACTCGGTCAAGGTGACCGCGCAATTGGGGGTGGACGCGCTCATTAATCTGTTCACGCCCTCGACGCGCAGGGTTTTAGCCTTGGTTGCGGGAGCGGTTTGTATTGCCTACGCAGCACTGGTGCTGAAGGGCGCGTGGGATTATTGGGCACCGTTTGCGGGGCTTGACGCCACAACGGGGCGCTGGTTTCCCACCGGATTTGCCAACAGCCGCGATCAGGCATGGTACGAGGTGATCGACATCCCGTTCCCCGAATGGCTGCGGTTTATCGAACCGATCATGAACGAAGGCGAATCCTATGAAAAGCTGCCCCGTTTCATCCCCTACGCCATCCTGCCATTCGGAATGGCGCTGCTGCTGTTCCGGTTCATTCAGGCATTTGTGCGGGTCTGGCGCGGCGAGGCGACCAGCCTGATTGTCAGCCACGAAGCCGAAGACGACATTAAAGATGTCCAACACTTGAACGCAGGGGACTGATTGCATGGAAGTTATTGTTCTATTTACCATGGTAATCGGTCTGATGCTGATCGGTGTGCCGATTGCAGTGTCACTGGGCATGTCGTCGATCGTGTTCTTGCTGGTGTTGTCCGACACCTCATTGGCGTCTATTGCGCAGACGTTTTTTCAGGCGATGGCGGGGCATTATACGCTGTTGGCGATCCCGTTCTTTATTCTTGCGTCGTCGTTTATGTCGACAGGTGGTGTAGCGCGGCGAATTATCCGCTTCTCAATCGCGCTGGTCGGGCATTTGCCCGGCGGGCTGGCGATTGCGGGTGTGTTCGCCTGTATGTTGTTTGCAGCGCTGTCGGGGTCGTCTCCAGCGACAGTTGTGGCCATCGGCTCCATCGTGATCGTGGGAATGCGGGAAGTCGGCTATACCAAGGATTTTGCAGCAGGCGTGATTGCTGTTGCTGGCACATTGGGAATTCTGATCCCGCCAAGCATTGTGATGGTTGTCTATGCCTCCGCCACTGATGTGTCTGTGGGGCGGATGTTTCTGGCCGGTGTCATTCCCGGTCTGCTGGCCGGATTTATGCTGATGCTGACGATCTATATCATCGCACGGGTGCGTGATCTGCCCAAAGGCGATTGGAAAGGCTGGGGCGAGGTGCGCCGCAGCGGGATCGAGGCAGGCTGGGGTCTGTTCCTGATTGTCATCATTCTGGGCGGTATCTACGGCGGTATCTTTACCCCCACAGAAGCAGCGGCGGTTGCGGCAGTCTATGCCTTCTTTATCTCGACGTTTGTGTACCGCGATATGGGGCCGTTGCACGTGGCGGGAGACCGGAACAACCTTGCCTTGTGGCAAAAACCCAAGGCACTGTTGACCGTGTTCTTCCACCGCGATGTGCGCGACACATTGTTCGAGGCAGGCAAGCTGACGGTGACGCTGATGTTCATCATCGCAAACGCGCTGATCCTCAAACATGTTCTGACAGACGAGCAGATTCCGCAGCAGATTTCGGCAGCGATGCTGAATGCGGGTTTTGGTCCTATCGTGTTCCTGATTATCGTCAACGTGATCCTGCTGATCGGGGGGCAGTTTATGGAGCCGTCGGGCCTGTTGGTGATTGTCGCGCCGCTGGTTTTCCCGATTGCGATCGAACTGGGCATCGATCCGATCCATCTGGGCATCATCATGGTGGTGAACATGGAAATCGGGATGATTACACCACCTGTAGGGCTGAACCTGTTTGTGACCTCCGGCGTGGCGAATATGCCGATGATGAACGTGGTGCGCGCAGCGCTGCCTTTCCTTGCGGTGCTGTTTGTCTTCCTGATTATGGTGACCTACATCCCGATCCTGTCCACGTGGTTGCCCACAATGATGATGGGGCCGGAGATCATTACGCGGTAGTGTAATGGGCTGATATCGCCGCGCGTAAAGAGGGCGCGGGACTTTTTACGGTCCTGCGCCCTTTGCTATTGTTGGATTGAGTTTATTAGAAAGGTGAAGCTGAAGCCGGTGGGCCTTCAGCTGTTGGCAAGCGCGGTGATGATGGGGGCAAAATCGGCGGCCTTGAGAGATGCGCCGCCAACGAGCGCGCCATCGACATTTGCAGCCTCGAAGATGGTCGCAGCGTTGTCGGGTTTGACCGAGCCACCATAGAGCAGCGGAATCATGTCACCGGTATCTGCGCCAAAGCGGGTGACAATCTTGCTGCGGACGAAATCGTGTACTTCGACGATCTGTTCCAGCGTTGGGATTTTGCCGGTGCCGATGGCCCAGATCGGTTCATATGCGATGACAGTGTTTGCGGCTGACACGTGATCGGGCAGGGACCCTGCAAGCTGGCCTGCGATGATATCAAGGGTGTTGTCGGCCTCTCTGTCCTCAAGCGCCTCACCGATGCAGATGATTGCGGTCAGGCCCGCGGCCCAAGCAGCGGTAGCCTTTTTGCGCACATCGCGGTCATGCTCATCGTGCGCAGCGCGGCGTTCGGAATGGCCCACGATAACATGGGTTGCGCCGGTGTCGGCAATCATCGCGGCAGAGATATCGCCGGTAAAAGCACCGCTGTCCTGCATGTGGCAATCCTGCGCACCGATTTGGATGCCGGTATCGCGCGCCGCTTCACTGGCGCGGAAAAGCAGGGGGGCGGGGGGGCATATCACAACATCGGGCGCATTGGCGGGGAGCAGTGATTTGAGTGTTTCAAGCTCGGCCAGACTGGCGGCTGTGCCGTTCATCTTCCAGTTTCCCGCTGCCAGTTTGCGTCGCATGATGTGCCCCTTTTGATGGTTGCCTGTCTTTACACGCCTTGCAGGGGCAGTTCAACGACAGGCTTGGCCTCGGGCAGGATCGGGGCTAGGAGGGGGCAGCAGCAAAGGAGTGCAGGATGATCCCGTCGATTGATCTGGAAGCATTGGAAGCAGATGTACCCGAGGCCGTTGCCGCGATGCATGAGGCGGCAACCGATATCGGGTTTGCTACGGTATATAACACGGCCCTGTCGCCTGAGAGGGTGCAGGATGTGATCGAAACGTACCGTGCGTTTTTCAAACTGCCCGAAGCGCAAAAGCGCCCCTATGATATGGCTGGTTCGGGCGCAAACCGTGGTTGGGGCGCTGCGGGGTCAGAGCAGGTTGATCCGGATGCAAACCCTGACTACAAACAGTTCTTTGATAGCGGTGTGAGCTTGCCGCCCAACGATCCGCGCTGTGCGATGCCTGTCTATGCGCCCAATGTCTGGCCACAGGAGCCTGCGGGGTTCGAGGCGGTGATCAGACAGTATTATGATGACGCTTGTGGCGTTGCGATGACAGTGCTGCGCGGGGTCGCCCATTCGATCGGCGCGCCGAAAGACGCCTTTGATACAGGGTTTGACACGCCCATGGCCCTGCTGCGGGGAAACTATTATCCGTCACGTCCTGATTGGGCCGGGGCGAAAGATTTCGGCATCGCGACGCACACCGACTATGGCTGCCTGACGTTGCTGGCGACAGACGGGTCGCCCGGGCTGGAGGTGCGCAAGCGCGGTGGCGGCTGGATACCCCTGAGTGCCGATCCCGGCACATTTGTGATCAACTTTGGCGAGATGATGGAAGTGTGGAGCGATGGCAAGGTGCGCGCCACGCCGCACCGCGTTGTCGGCGGCCTGAACGAGCGGATATCGGTGCCGCTTTTCTTCAATCCGGCGCATGATACCAACGTGGCACCGCTTGGTTCTGACAAGTTCGTGCTGGCCGGAGAGCATCTGGCCGCGCGCTTCGAACAGACCTACGTGCATCTTCAGAAGAAATAGCGCGGCTTTAGCGCAGCGCTGCTAGTGCCTGCCGGGCCAGTGCGCAGGCTTCTGCCGGATCGTCCAGATAAGCGTCAGGCAGGGTCCGGTATGGCATGGCGGAAGGCTTGCCGTTTTTGCGGGAATAGGTCCACTCCGTGCTGCCCAGAGCTGCAATGTGATCGGCGAAGGGTCCTTTTGGTGCCTTTAACATCAGCCGACCGTCGGACAGCATGACAGCAAATATTGTCTGGCCACTGTAAAGCCCCATACCGCCGAACATGCGGCGGGTGTTCAGATCGGGAATGTCGGCAAAAAGTTCACGGGCGAAGGCCATATCGGCTTCGCCAAGGCTCATTTAGCGAAGAGATCGTCATCGAATTTGATAGATTCGCCGCAACCACATGCCTCGGAGACGTTGGGGTTGTTGAATTTGAACCCGCTTTCCAGCAGCGAGGTTTCGTAATCAATTTGGGTGCCGAACAGGAACATCTGCGCCATGGGGGCGATCATCACGCAGGCACCGTCCTGTTGCACTACCTCGTCGTTGGGATCTGCATCATCAACATATTCCATCGTGTATTCCATACCGGCACAGCCGCCCTTTTTGACGCCGATGCGCAGGCCCGCATGGCCCTTGGCGGCCATCAGTTTGGTGATCTGTGCTGCTGCCTTGTCGGTCATGGTGACCGCCTGCTTGCCTGGAATGCCGAACATATTGGTGCTCCTTTGCTATTTAGATAGGCGCGCAGGGCGCCGATCTCAAGGGGGTTAGTAGCCCAGTGCGCGCATGGTTGCCATGGTGGCAAAGCTGGCCGCCAGTGCCCAGCCGAAAGAGGCCAGCGTGCCGATGATGACATATTCGCTCATCTTCTGGTCGCGGGACACGGTATCAAAGCGCAAAATTGATTTGGCGGCGATCAGAAAGCCGATGCCGGAGGGTTCGCCGATCATTACCATCAGAAAGATCAGGCCGCGCTCCATCAGGCCGATCATGCGGCCCGCGTATTCCAACCCCTCAGGCTGGGCATCGGATTTGTAGCGCGCCATCAGATGGCCCACCGCAGGCCCGCCCGCCATCGTGGCTGTGATCAATCCGCTGAGAACCAGTGCAATCTGGATCAAATCGGTGCTGAGCGGTGGCCACCACGGCGCAAGAACCGCATTGGGCAACCACATCACAGCCGCCAGCAGAACCGCGAGATGAGCACATTGATCCAGCAGATAACTGCGCAGGGTATCAGGGGCGAGGTGTACCTTGACCGCGTCGATGACAACATGGGTCAAGGCGATGCCAAGGCTCAGCGCCATTGCGCCCCCTGACAGCAGCGCGGTGAGCGCAAAGACGTGAATGCCATGCATCAGCATGATCATCGGGCGCTGTTTGTTCAGCACCATATGGGTGGTTTGAAACACAAAGTCCGCCAGCAGATGCGCGGTGACAAGGGCGATCAACAGCTCGATTGTGAGCAGGGGGATGACCGGAAAGTTCATGCTGAAAGAGTTGCTTTGAGTGAAAGCAATGAAATATGGTTGCTATTTTGCGGTTTCATAGGCCTCACAACTTTCGAGCAGAGCGTGAATACCTGCGGCCTCTGCCTGCTTTTGGGTCATCTGCCGGCTGCGGCCCAATGTCCCGGCCAGCGCCTCTTGGGTAGGGGGCACGGGGGCCAGAAGGGCGTAGGCGACCTGCGCCTGTTTGGGTGTCCAGCCTTGCGCGATGCGATCCGCAAGGGGCAGGGCGGTGCGCAACGCCAGCGGCCCGTCAGGTGCCGCCATAAGGGGGCCGCGTTTGATGGCATCAAGCGCGTGGCCGGACCGCAGGAAAGCGGACCCGTCCGCCGCGGCCAGATCACGGTTTTTGATCACCCCGTCACCAATGCCTATGCCGATGCGGGTATCACGGCCCTTGCCCGTTGTGCGCACGGCGGCGCGCAGCACCAATGCGCCGCGCAAAGCGTAAGCCACAGGCAGCGCCAATTGCCAGCCATCCCCGCGAAAACGCGCAAAGATGGTGTCACTGTCAGGCCAGAGGCCAATCGCGCGCGCAGCGTCTTCCAACGCTGCAAACACATCCCCCAGCGCATCCGCCCCCATATCAGAGGAACGCACGATATCACCTGTGAAAACCGCCCAATTCTGCATGAGTGTCCCTTGTTGCGGATGCCGCATAACGACGCCTGACATATGCCAGTCTGACAGGCCCGCGCGGTTGGGGCAATAACGCAAACGGGCCACCCTGATGTCAAGGTGGCCCGCAAATCAATCGCAGCGATCAGGCTACATAAAGCCCAGTTCAAGCCGCGCTTCGTCCGACATCATGTCCATGCCCCATGGCGGCTCCCAGATCAGGGCGACGTCCACCTGCTTGACACCTGCAATCGGTTCAACAGCGTCGGCAACCCATCCGGGCATTTCGCCTGCAACAGGACACCCCGGCGCAGTGAGAGACATTTTGATGTTCACCTCGTTTTCGTCGTTGATATCGATCGTATAGATCAGACCCAATTCGTAAATATTTACCGGAATTTCGGGGTCATAGACCGAGCGGCACGCCTCCACGACCTGTTCGTACAGCGGATGGTCTGTGCTGGACGGTGCGATCAGCGGGGTGCCTTCGAGGGGGGGAGTTGTATCGTTCATCTGCGCCTCATCCTTAAACTTGACTATTTATATATGGATTGGACGCAGCGGCGTAAAGGGACACGGTGCAAACTGTGACATTCAGCCCTCATTGATGTCACGCTTCACGATCCGCGCACCGCTCGACTGGTTTTTGAAAACCAGTTTCAGAATGATCCATGACACCAGCGATAGTGCAGCAAAGATCGCCAGCAACAGCGCAGTGTTGGTGATGCTTGTGAACACAACCAGACCCGCCATAATCAACGCCCCCAAGGCAAAGCCCAGAAATATCGACGCCGGAATGATCAATTCAAGCAGGCCAAACACCAGCGCAACAGAAATCCACGTCCACCAGAACAACATCAGAACCGGAATGACAGAACCATCAGGCAACATCATTTACGCCCTTGTAGCAGTTTGAACGCGTCGCCAAATGCGGCCAACGCCTCGGCGGGGACGATGACAGTCTGGTTGCCTTGTCCGCTGCTCATCGCGCCCAGGGCCTCAACCTGCTTGAGCGCGATTTGGTATTGCGCGGCTTCCATGCCGTTTTCGTTGATGGCAGTCGCAACTGCCTGCGTTGCGTAAGCTTCGGCATCTGCCAGAATACGGCGCGCCTTTGCGGTCTGCTCAGAAGCATAAAGCTCGGCATCGGCGGCCAGTTCAACTGCGCGTTTGGAACCTTCGGCCTCTGTCACCTGTGCGCGGCGCGCGCGCTCGGCGTTCAGCTGTTGCATCATGGCAGCGCGGGTGGCGGCATCAAGGTTCACATCCAGAATTTCGGCGCGGGTTACTTCGATACCCCAGTTATCAACCGCATCCTCGACAAAGCTTTTGATCGTGGCAATGAGAGCCGAGCGGTTTGCCTGCACCTCATCCAGATCCATTTTGCCGATCTCCGCGCGCACGATGCCGGCCACCGTGGTGGCAATCGCGCTGTCCACGTTGCGAATCCGGTAAACCGTCTTCTCCGGCTCGATAATGCGGTAGAAAACCGAGGTATCGACCTGCACCAGCACGTTGTCGCGGGTGATGGCGTCTTGTGATGCGATGGGCAATTGGCGCTCCAGAATGGAAATCTGGTGGGCGACCTTGTCAAAGAACGGCACAATCAGGTTGATCCCGGGCCCGAGGACGGCGCGCAGGCGGCCAAAGCGTTCAACCACGTGTTGTTCCGACTGGGGCACAATTTTTACCGCTTTGAAAACAAAGACGATCAGCACAATCGCCAGCAGCAGCCAGCCGATATTGTTCTGTAGCATGTTCAGCAACAGGTCTTCGATGTTCACTGCCATATTCCTTTACTGGGGTCCGAGATGAATGTGACGGTTTCACGGGCCGATTGCAAGATAGTGCCGCCTGCGGTAGGCAGCGCAAAACCAGACCGAGGAGCCATCGATGGCCGGATTTTCATACCAGATAACGGCCCGTGACGGGCGCGCACGCACAGGGCAGATCAACACGCCGCGCGGCGAAATCCGCACGCCTGCGTTTATGCCGGTGGGCACGGCTGCCACGGTCAAGGCGATGATGCCCGAAAGCGTGCGCGAAACCGGTGCGGATATCCTGCTGGGCAATACCTACCATCTGATGTTGCGCCCCACCGCCGAGCGGATCGCCCGTCTGGGCGGACTGCACAAGTTTATGAACTGGGACCGCCCGATCCTGACGGATTCCGGCGGGTTTCAGGTGATGTCGCTGGCCAATCTGCGCAAACTGACAGAGCGCGGTGTGACCTTCAAAAGCCACATCGACGGATCAAAACACGAAATCACGCCCGAACGCTCCATGGAGATCCAGAAGCTGCTCGGCAGTGACATCGTGATGTGTTTTGATGAATGTCCCGCACTGCCTGCGGACCGCGACCGGATTGCGCAAAGTATGGAACTGTCCATGCGGTGGGCGGCACGCTCGCGCGAAGCATTTGGCGATCGCCCGGGTCATGCGCTGTTCGGCATCCAGCAGGGCGGGCTGGAGCAGGACCTGCGCCAGCAATCCGCCGAGGCTTTGCGCGAAATCGGGTTTGACGGCTACGCCGTCGGTGGGCTGGCCGTGGGCGAGGGGCAGGAGGCGATGTTTGACTGTCTGGAGTATGCGCCGCAGCAACTGCCTGAGGATAAGCCGCGCTATCTGATGGGCGTGGGCAAGCCCGACGACATCGTCGGCGCTGTAGCGCGCGGGATTGATATGATGGATTGCGTGCTGCCGTCGCGTTCAGGGCGCACGGGGCAGGTGTTTACGCGCAAAGGCGTGTTGAATATCAAAAACGCCCGTCACGCCGATGATCCGCGCCCGCTGGACGAGGACTGCGGCTGCCCCGCCTGCCAAAATTACAGCCGCGCTTATTTGCATCACGTATTCCGCAGTCAGGAAATGATCAGCTCCATGCTGCTGACCTGGCATAACCTGCGCTATTATCAGGACATCATGGCCGGTATGCGCGGCGCCATTGCAGCAGGCACGTTCACACAGTGGCAAAGCGATTTCCACTCGGGCCGCGAACAGGGCGATATTGATCCGCTTTGATGCAGCGGGCGTGTGCGGGATGTGCCGCGCAATTGGATCCCGGCGGGCGTTCATGATGTCGGGTTTGCAAAGTCCTGCGACAATGGGATCGTATTGGGAGAAAAATGCAACTGGCGCGGCAACCTGCTCCGAGCCCAAGTTGTAGCTTTGCTTTCTGGGCTTCGTGCGTTCTCAGCGCCCAAAATCATGACAAGTGGAAAGAACGGCTGTTCGTGCAGTGGCAATGGAAACCGACTCGGCTCCGTCGTTTCCGATACTGATTGACGTTATGGCTTTGCATCAAGCCAGCCGGTGATCCGCGTCCTAAGTATCCTGTATTGTTGCCCGCCAGAATCAACAGTGACGACTGTATTGGCAGGCATAGACAAGACGGAAGGTTGACGACAAACAGGATGGCCACCCCATAGTTTGCTGTCAGATTAAGAACTGTTTCAGTTATCGTGCCCGGCCCGAAAAGCGGCGTGATAAAGGCCACAAAAGCGTCCAGAACATGTTGAGGTGGGTTGGCTGTAGATCAACAATTCCGTATCGCATATTTCGCCGGACCGCTTGCGCGCTTAAGCGGTCAGGCGAAACCTCTTGATCTTGTCCGTCACGCCATGCGTTCTAGAACCTCATCACGCTTGATGAAGTGATGCCAGATGATCGCAGCACCAATATGTTCAAGCGCAAAAGTTGCGAGGATCCATTTCAACGTGCCGTGCCATTCAGAGACCGCCTTTATCCAAGCATTGACAGAATCCCGAGCAGGAGTGATCTGGAGCCAAGATAGCTAAAGCCACGCGTACCGCCCGCTGACCCAATGACCTTGAGGGCAGGAACGATCGCCATCAGCCCATAGAGCGCGCCATGTCCGGCCTTCGCCGCATACCTCATCGGACCGGATTTTGTGGATTGATTTCTGAGGTTCGAAATCGCCCACGAAGCGCGCAACAAAACCAACAGCAACAATGTGACACCTAGATCTTTATGATAGGTCAGAGAGTTTCGCGAAGGGCGTTTTCGCGTGGCAAGGGCCAATGCGGTGCCACGAAAACGAACTACGCGCCAAATAGGGCAGCCACGTCCCAGCGGAAAAGGCGGCTCACCAGACCGTAACGGTCCGGGCTATCGGCTAATCTGGTCATTGGAAATTTCCGTTTACTTAAGATTTCTTGGAATACGTGAACGCCTGCCACTTCCGTCGCGGCAAACCAAATATCTGAATTGCGCAACTTTTTCCGAAGGCATCCCAAAACCACGTGTCATTCCTGAATGGCCCATTGCTTAAAGATTGGCGCCAATTCTTCACAGGCTGCCAAGATCAGATCACGAGATTGGTAACGGCCAGCGTCGTCTATGGTTGTAGCAACGGTCACGCACTTCCTTGTGTTCGCGCTGATACGTATCTCCCGACTAGGAACATCATAAGTAAAGTGCTGCGCTGGCTCTTCTTCTCATCGCATGCGGATCAGTCCGAAGGAATTCACGATGTTGTCAGGTGCGGTGTAGGCCATACAAAGGCCCAGATAAGTCGCAGACTGAATCAATCGGGTATCCGGCGCATAGGTGAACAGCATATCGTCACTGGCCGGTTTGCAGGAGTGCGTCTGCAACTGCTCGCTCAGCTCGCGGCCTGCGCGGCTATGCACTAACCAAGTTAGGCTTCTTCTCCATGGTTGTCCGCGAGGTGGATCGGGCCAGTGGTCTGGATGTTGGGCGCGTCAGCTAATACCGGTTTCGCGATCGACAGCCCCAACGAGGCGATGATCCGCAGCCTGAAATGTGAAGCTTTTGTTTTCATGCCTTAATCTATTCATAATAGCTTAGTTTCGAAATTCTTCTTGAAAGTCGCTAATACGTCCCGCGTTAACGCCTTGGTCGCTGCGGCCAACTCTTGAAACGCTGCGCATATCAACGCGGCTGCCGTTATCTTGGGGCGTCACCACAGCCCCGGTCGTGGCCCCGACAGCAGCAGTGCGATACCCAATGCGCCAATGATTTTTACAAGCAGGGCAATCGTTCCGGTGTGTTTGCTGTCTATCCATTCTCTGTGTTGCGTTTCAGATTTTTGCTTGCTGTGCAGAAATTGCAGACTATGCAAGGACTGGATTGATGAAGCTTCCGTTACGAGAAAAACGCCGACAGGAAACTGCGTTCCAAATTCAGAAAGCGACTTTGGAACTGGCTATGAAAGACGGTCTTGACGGTGTCACAACAGAAGAGATCGCTGCAGCATCAGGTGTCAGTACGAGAACGTTCTTTAATTATTATCCCAACAAAGAAGCCGCCGCGATCGGGCACCCACCGGCATTTACAGAAGAGCAGAAAGACGCCTTGCGCAAAGCAGAGGGCACCTTGGCAACAGATATCAAGCAGCTTCTGGATGGCCACATCGAGGCTTTATCAGAAAAAGAAGATATTCTTCGCATGGTCGGGAAAGTCCTGCGGTCGAACGAGAAAGCGCGCGGAATCCTCGATGGAAACCTCGGGGCCGAACGCAGGGTGCTAACACAGGCGCTGTGTGATCGGGTGAGTAACCGTCAAACTGCGGCATCCCTCGCTAACAGTGTCACTAGCACGATCGGTGCGGCGATATTTTTATGGGAACACGAGGAAGACATGACCCTTGGCGCAGCCCTGGATGTTGTCTGGGAGGGGTTGATCGACGCTTCCCGACTTCTTTCGCCCTCAAATGAGGAAGAGATTTAGACATTAAAAAGATACTCTCCATCTTCGCGTCACTGGCGATTATTGCGGGGGCCTATATCTGGTCCTTTGGTGTTCCTGACGCATTATCGCTCAGCACGCGTAACGAAACACCCGTGGCGCAAGAGCCGAGCGGGCGGGGTGGCCCGGGCAGGCCGGGTGGCAGTGCAACAACCGTCGTATTGACACCACTGGACATGCAACCATTCGAAGACACCTTTCGCGCAATCGGCAACTCCGAGGCGGTACAAAGCGCAACAGTAACCGGTGACGTTTCGGGCAGAATTATCGCAACCAACCTGACTCCCAATGCACAGGTTATGCAGAGGGACGTACTTGTGCAGCTTGACGCCCGTGCCGCGAGCCTGTCCCTTCAGACCGCACAAAGCGAGCTGGAACAGGCCGATGCGACCGTGGCCCGCTACGAACGCCTCCAGAAATCAGGTAACTTGACGGTTACCGATGTGACGATATCCGAAGCACGGCTGACCCAACGTCTTGCAGAGGCAGCTGTCGCGCAGGCCAAACTCGCGCTCGAAGACCTTACCATCAGAGCGCCCATTTCCGGCAAAATCGGGTTAGGCGATGTAAAGGTCGGTGATTTCCTTACCGCCAATACTCCGATTGTCACAATCGACAATGCAAGCGCTTTGCTGGTCGAATTCGAACTTCCCGAACGATCCGTTGCCTTCCTTTCGCTCGGGCGCGAAGTCACCTTGGGCACGCCTTCGCTAACGGGGCGATTTTTCAAGGGCGAGATCGCATCTTTTGACAGCAGGATTGATGCGGTCACCCGCAGCGTGACTGTCAAGGCGCGGGTTGAGAACCCTGATGGAATTCTCTGGCCGGGCATGACGTTTACCGCACGCCTGAGTAACCTGAGCGATCCTTTACTGGTAGTACCGACAACGGCGATCACATGGTCGCGCGATGGTGCGAGCATATGGTTCGAGGAGGATGGCAAAGCACAGAGTATCCCTGTCACGATCCTGCATCGACGAGATGAAAACGTCTGGCTGGATGTCGATTTTCCTGCAGGCACCATGATTATAACCGAAGGCGCGCACAAGTTGCGCGCCGGATCCCAAATTTCTGATGCGAACGCCGCACCCCAGCAGTCTGATCGGGAACCGACATGAGCGCGCCCACCCTCCAACGCGCGGTCACCGGCATGGCCGATCTGTTCGTCGCACGCCCCATCTTTGGCTTTGTAATTAACCTCTTGATCCTTATTGCCGGTCTGGCCGCGCTCACCTCTATTGACGTGCGTGAAATGCCTGACGTTGATCAGCCAGTCCTTTCAATTCGCACCCAATACGAAGGCGCAACGCCTGCAACGGTCGATCAGGAAATCACCCAGGTGCTGGAAGACGCGCTGAGCGCACTCGAAGGCCTGTCCTATATCGAGTCCAGTTCATCCACAGGAACGAGCACCATCACCATCGATCTGTCAGATGGCACCGACGTCGACGTTGCCGCAAACGAAGCCCGCGAAATCGTATCGGCCACCGTGCGCCAGCTTCCCGGTGATCTGGAAAATGATCCAACAGTTTCGAAATCCGACAGCAACGCCAGTGCGATCATTCGTCTGGCCCTGCTGGGCGATGTGACGTTGAACGAATTGACAGCCCTTGCTGAAGGTCCGATTTACAATCGGCTTCCCCTGATTGACGGCATAGCCGAGGTCACAACCCGCGGTGATCGTTCAAACGAGTTCCGTGTCAGCATTGATGACCGCCTCCTGCTCAGTCGCGGCTTGACTGTGTTCGACGTAACGACTGCTCTTGCGGACCTGCGCGATGATACCCCGCTGGGCGAGTTGGAAACCGATGCACAGACAATTGCCTTGCAGGTCGGAAACGCCGACGTGACCGTTGGCAGCATCGGCGATATCCTTATTGGCTCGAACACGAGGATTTCGGATGTCGCGCTGGTTCAACTGATCCCCGAAGACACCCAAGTCACCACTCGCGTGAATGGACAAACCGCGATCGGGCTGGATATTACCCGCCAGTCAGAAGGCAATACCCTCGAAATTTCACAGGCTGTTCAAGGCGCTGTGGAGGACCTGCGCAGGGTGTTGCCGGAGGGCGTAGAGCTTATCATCTCGACAGATGACGGCATCTTCATCGAGGGTGCGCTGACCGAGGTCATCAAGTCCATCGGATTGGCCACGGCAATTGTGATCCTTGTGATCTTTGCTTTCTTGCGATCCGTGCGGGCAACGCTTATTCCGGCGCTCACAATTCCGATTGCTCTGATCGGTACTGTCGCTGCGATCTGGCTGACGGGTTTCTCCATCAACACAATCAGCCTTTTGGCGTTGGTTTTGGCGACAGGGATGGTGGTAGATGACTCTATTGTTGTGGTCGAGAACATCGTGCGTAAACGCAAAGAGGGCATGGGCGCCTTTGCCGCCGCCGCCGCGGGCACGAACGAAGTGTTTTTTGCTGTCATTTCAACAACTGCGACACTGGCCGCCGTTTTTATCCCCATCTCCTTCCTTCCCGGTCAGGCGGGGGGCGTGTTCAGCGAATTCGGCTTTGTGCTGGCCTTTGCCGTCACACTGTCATCTATCGCGGCGCTAACACTGGCCCCCGTTCTGGCAGCTCTTCTGGACCCCGGTAAACACTACGGGAAATCGCAAAAAGCCTTAAAAACATCCAGCGGCCTATCACGCGGTTTTGACTGGCTGGTGGATCGCGCTATCCGCGCGCCGCTGCTTGTGCTTGCCGTTGCTTTTGGCTTTGCGCTTATTGCGGCGGGCGCAGCGAGCACGCTTACATCGACGATCACACCGACAGAGGATCGTGGGTTTTTCCTGATCCAGGCACGCGGTGCATCTGACACGACAGCGGAGTATCTGGACACGCAAATCATACAAATCGAAGAGATCCTCGCACCGTTTCAGAAAAACGGGCAGATTACTTCGGTGCAAAGTATCATCGGCATTGGCGGGGGTACCAGAGCTTTTATTGTCGCGCGCTTGACCGATTGGGCGGGTCGGGACTGGACGCAGCAGGACTTGATGGGGCAGATCAACGGTATGCTCTCGACTGTGCCGGGCGTGCAGGTCTTCGCCATTTCACCAAACAGCCTTAATATTCGCGGCGGCGGCAACGGTCTGACCTTTGCGGTTAGCGGCACAAATGTTGATGAAATGACAGAGGCCGCCAACGCACTTGTAGCGGCCATGGCCCGCGATGACGCCTTTTCCAACCCTCAGGTTTCAGGCGACAGTGTGCAGGCGCAGTTCGAGATCACCGTGGATCAGGAAATGGCCCGCATTTTCGGCCTGAGCGAAGCCGAGATCACCAAAACGATCAGTGCGCTGACCCAAGGTACTGTTGCAGTCAGTGTCTTTCTTGACGATACCGAAACCGACGTGCGTGTTGTTCCCGGCGGGCCGCCCATTAACGACCCCAACGATCTTGAAGATATACAACTTCGGCTGCCTAGCGGCGAATATGTCCCCTTGTCTTCGACGGCCACACTGACTCCGGTTGTCAGTCAATCCTCAATCGAACGTCAGGGCGGCACTTTGGCTGTCTCGGTTCAGGCAAACCTACCCGACGGCGTCGATCTGGGAACCGCTATGGCCCGCGTAGAGGAACTTGCCAGCGAGACCCTCCCCGATGGCATGGGCATCGTTTATACTGGCGAGGCGGCGTCGCTTGGTGATAGCCAGTCGGGGATGTACATGGTGTTTGGCGTCGCGGCGATTGTGGTGTTCCTCGTTTTGGCCGCGCAATTCGAAAGCATTGCAAGTGCAATCGTCATCATGTTGACCGTCCCTTTTGGCCTTGCCGCCGCGTTGCTGGCCATATCGATTACCGGCGGCTCCCTGAACTACTACAGCCAAATCGGTTTGGTGCTGTTAATCGGGGTCATGGCGAAGAATGGTATTCTGATCGTGGAATTTGCAAATCAGTTACGTGAAGCGGGTCAGGACATCGACAACGCTATCCGCGAAGCCCTGCGCCTGCGTATCCGACCAGTGATGATGACGATGGTATCCACCGTCTTTGGCGGGTTACCCCTTGTCATGTCGTCAGGGGCGGGAGCCGAGGCACGCGTTGCGGTCGGTTGGGTCATTGTCGGCGGGCTTGGTTTTGCGACAATCTTCACCTTGTTCCTGACGCCGGTATTCTACCGTTGGATCGCTGTCTGGGGTGCCGAGCCTGGTGTGTCTGCGCGCCGTCTGCAGCAAGAGAGACAGCGGTTAATCGCATAAAAGTAGAAAGATTATTAGGTGCAGTCGCCGAGACCATCTTTCTTCCGCGTCACGGTTTCCAATGTCGTGCGCGGCATAAGACGGTCCAAAAATCACGAAGGTTGACACTATGGAAGGTCCGGTCCGCTGAAACACACCGAACTATCGAAAAGACAATAATATGTCTGCAAACAAACTTCGGGCCACCCGAGACCGTATCCTAGCGGACCTGTTCGACCAGCTGCATGTACCCGTTATCTACGCCGCCGCATAAGCGTTCATGGTGAGCAATTCATATTCCGCGACCACCTCGTTGTTCTGGTTGGTCACAGTAACATGCCAGCGAACCTGACCATACTCTGCCGTACGGGGGGTCTTTTTCTTGACGGTGAGGCGAACCTTGATTTCGTCGTCAGGTGACACGGGCTTCATAAAGTTCAGGTTAGAAAGGCCTGTGTTGGCCAGTACCGGGCCGGGATCGGGGTGGACAAACAGGCCCGCGGCAAAGCTGAGCAACAGATAGCCGTGCGCGACCCGTCCGGGGAAAAACGGGTTCGCTTTGGCGGCGTCCTCGTCCATGTGACCGTAGAATGTATCGCCTGTGAAATGGGCAAAGGTTTCAATGTCTTGCAATGTTACCTTGCGGGATTCGGTATAGAGTGTCTCTCCCAATTGCAGTTCGTGATAGGTGCGGGTGAAAGGGTGCGGTCCGCCGGTGTGTTCGCGCGCGCCTGCCACCCATTGCCCGCCGATTGCAGTCAGGATATCGGGGCTGCCCTGTACTGCCGTGCGCTGCATGTAATGCATCACGCCGCGAACGCCGCCCAACTCCTCACCGCCACCTGCACGGCCCGGACCGCCATGCACCATATGCGGCATGGGTGCGCCGTGGCCTGTTGCCTCGGCCATGGAATCGGCGTTGTTGAAATAAAGCCGCCCGTGCCATGCGGCGGCCCCCATCACCATTTGCCGCGCCAGATCACCGTCACGGGTGATGACAGAGGCCACAAGAGAGCCTTTGCCACGGTTCAGCAACGCAATGGCATGATCCGCGTCGCGGTACGGCATGATGGTGCTGACAGGGCCGAAAGCCTCGGTGTCGTGGAGGCGTTCGGCGCTGTCGGGGTTGGCGCAGTGAAACAGCATCGGCGGCAGGAACGCGCCTTTTTCACGGTCTGCGCCGTGAACGGTGAAATCATCAGGGTCACCAAAGACGCGCTCTGCCTCGGACCCCAGAAGGGCTGCTTTCTCCAGTACGTCATCACGCTGGCCCGTGCTGACCAGTGCGCCCATGCGGGTGGCCGGATCGCGCGGATCACCGATGGTGGTTTTGGCCAGACGCGCCGACAATGCCTCGATCACCGCCTGTACCTGGCCTTCGGGGGCCATGATGCGGCGGATGGCGGTGCATTTCTGCCCCGCCTTGGTGGTCATTTCGCGGTGCGCTTCCTTGATGAACAGATCAAATTCCGGCGTATCGGGCAGGGCGTCCGGCCCCAGAACCGATGCATTCAGGCTGTCTTGTTCCGCCACAAACCGCACCGCATTTTCCAGCAGATGCGGGGTGGAACGCAGTTTAAGCGCGGTCTTGGCAGAGCCTGTGAAGCTGACGACATCCTGTGCATCGGTGTGCAGCAGCAGATCACCGATGCCGCCCGACACCAGTTGCAACGCCCCTTCGGGCAAAATACCGCTATCGAGCATCAACTGCACACACAAATGGGTGACATAGCAGGTTGCGGTGGCGGGTTTTACGATGCTGGGCACACCGGCGAGGAAGGTGGGCGCGAATTTCTCCAACATGCCCCAGACGGGAAAATTGTAGGCGTTGATATGAATGCCGACCCCTTGCAACGGCACACAAACATGCTGGCCTTGAAACGTTCCCGTGCGGCCCAGTTGCTCAAGCTCGCCATCAAGATAGATCTGCGCATCGGGCATTTCGCGCCGGCCTTTGGCGGCAAAAACAAACATCGTGCCGATACCGCCGTCGATGTCGAATGCGTGATCGGATTGCGTGGCGCCGGTTTCAAACGACAGATCATACAGCTTTTGCTTGTGCGCGCTCAGGTGCTGCGCCAGCGCCTTGAGCATCCGCGCGCGGTCGTGGAAGGTGAGGGCGCGTAATTTCGGGCCGCCAACCTCACGGGCGTACGCGTGCATCGCCCCCGTATCCAGAGCATCGTTGCCAGCCTGCGCTATCACATCGCCGGTGATTGCCGACGCAATGGCGCGCGCGCCGCTATCCGGTGCAATCCAGCGGCCTGCGGCAAAAGAGGGGATCATCATCATGGTAGTACCCTTAGTGGTCATAGTCGAATTTCACCGTATCGCTCAGCGGATAGCACTGGCACGACAGAACAAATCCCGCCGCAACTTCATAGTCTTCCAGCGCGTGATTGGTCAGCATCTCGACCTCGCCTTCGGTCACCCGGGCGCGGCATGTCGAACAGACACCGGCCTTGCAGGCAAACGGCGCATCCACGGCGTTTTCGAGCGCGGCTTCAAGCAGGCTCATGTCACGCGGCATACTAAAGCTGCGGGTGGCACCATCCATCCGGACGGTTGCCTGTGTTGTGGCGCCCGATTGTGCAGCACTTGCAGTGATCGCGGCCTTCTTGGCGCGCCCCTGTTGCGAGGCCCCGAACAGTTCGAATTTGATCTGGTCCTCGTCAAGACCGTGGTCGCGTAGCGCAGCGGCGATGCCCAGCATCATCGGCTCCGGGCCGCAGATAAACGCGGTATCGACCGACGTGATATCAATCCAGCGGCTGAACAGTTGGGCGCATTTTTCCGTATCCACAAGACCGGTGAACAGGTCAATGTCCTGCGCGTCTGCCTCCAGCACATGAATGACATTCACACGGCCCATGTAGGTATTTTTCAGATCTTCAAGCTCGGCACGGAACATGATCGTGTTCACTGCGCGGTTGGCATAGACCAGCGTGAAGCGTGAATTCGGCTCCCGCGTCAGCACCGTGCGCAGGATTGACAACACAGGCGTGATCCCCGACCCGCCGGCAAAGCCCAGATAATGGCGGTGTGCGTCCGCGTCGAGTGTGGAGTGGAAATTGCCCATCGGCGGCATCGCTTCGAGCGTGTCGCCGATTTTCAGCTCCTCGTTTGCCCAGGTGGAAAAGGCACCGCCGTCCACCCGTTTGATTCCCACCTGCAAGGTGCCATCATCCAGCCCCGCGCAGATCGAATAGCTGCGGCGCAGTTCTTCGCCGTCGAACGCGCGGCGGAACGTCAGGTACTGGCCCTGGATAAAGTCGAATGCGCCCCCCTCGGGCGGCGCAAGACTGACGACCACGGCGTCGCGGATGGTTTTGTGAATATCGGTTACCGTCAGAGGGTGGAAACGCGCCATAAAATCCTCAGATACATTTGAAATAGTCGAAAGGTTCAAGACAGCTGAGACAGCGCCAATGGGCCTTGCAGGGGGTCGATCCGAACTGGCTGACTTTCTGCAGATCGCTCGAGCGGCATCGGGGGCAGTGTGATGGTCCACCCGCAGGCGAGGGCGGCGCGATGCCGTAGCTTTCCAGCTTTGCCGCACCTTTGGCGGACAGCCAGTCGGTGGTCCATGGCGGCGAAAGCTGCATTTTCAGGCGGATTTTGTCTACGCCATGATCGCGCAGCGCGGTTTCAACGTCCAGATTGATGATGCTGGTGGCAGGACAGCCCGAATATGTGGGCGTGATCGCGACTTCCAGCGTGTCTCCGTCCCAGATCACATCACGGATGATGCCCAGATCAACCACCGATATCACCGGAATTTCGGGGTCGGGCACTTTATCGAGCCAGCCCCAGACGGTTTGCACATCGGGTTTCACCAGTTGGCACCGGGATAGGCCCGTTGCAGCCACTGCATTTGCGTCAGCATGTGGCCCAGATGTTCGGTATGGCGCACGCCTGTGCGGCCCCCTTTATGGGCAAATTCGTCTTCGGGGATGGCCAGCGTCGCCTCTATCAGAGTGGCGCGCACAGTCTGCATCCAGCTATCTTTCAGCGTTTCAGGGGCAGGGACAACACCGGTGGCGGCCATCTGCGCGTCGACTTCGTCGCTTTCGAACATCTCGCCAACGTAGGGCCACAGCAGGGTCAACGCGTCCTGCATTCTTGCATGGCTTTGCTCGGTACCATCGCCCAGTGCGATCACCGTTTCGGCAGAGCGCTCAAGGTGATAGGTTGCTTCCTTGACGGCTTTGGCCGCGATTTCGGCTATCCTGTGATCGTTGGATTGCGCAAGCGCCGCCAGCAACGGGCGGTGCCATGCATCAAACAGGAACTGGCGCATTATGGTATGGCCGAAATCACCATTCGGGCGCTCGACCATCAGGATATTGCGGAAATCCCAAACATCGCGCAGCATCGCCAGATCATCGGCGCTGCGTCCCGCGCTCTCAACCTCGGCAGCGTAGCCAAGCCACATCTGCGTCTGCCCGATCAGGTCCAACGCAGTGTTGGCCAGTGCAATGTCTTCTTCCAACACGGGTGCCTTACCGCACCATTCCGATACGCGGTGACCCAGCACAAGTGTATTATCCCCCAGCCGCAGCAGGGTTTGAAACAGCGCATCCTGTGGCATTACATATGACCCACTTCGTCAGGCACGTCAAAAAATGTGGGGTGGCGGTATACCTTGTCATTGGCAGGATCATACAACGCCTCTTTGTCACCGGGGGCAGAGGCATGAATGGATGCGGCCTCTACCACCCAGATGCTGACACCTTCGTTGCGGCGGGTGTACACATCGCGCGCATTCTTGATTGCCATGGCGGCGTCAGGGGCGTGCAATGATCCGACATGACGGTGTGAAAGCCCGTGCTGGCCGCGGATGAATACCTCGAAGAGGGGCCATTCACCTGTGCGCTTGGGCTCGGGTTTCGGGGCCGCTGTTTTATCGTAGGCCGAGGGGGCAGGGCTGCTCATGTGTATTACTCCGCTGCGAGGGGCGCGCACCGTGCGCTGCGCCATTGTGTTGCATCCTGAAGGTGGTCCCACCCGAAAACGTGATCGCTGGAACCGTGTGCATTGTCGTGATCAAGTCGCGCCTGCGCTTCGCTGATGTCGGGGTGGTGGTCCTCGTCGATCCGCCACATGGCAAATCCCATCCGGTCCATCGCCTGAAACCATTTGTCACGGTTGGCATAGAACTGCTTGTGCAACGTTTCGCAGACAAACCGTTTTAATGCGGCCACATCACGCCACACAGACAGGTTGACGATCACCCTGGGATCATCACCGATCTGCGTATCCGTGGCGTTGCCGCTGGAATCAACATAGTGCCAGATAAATCCCTCCATCCGCTCCGCGATGCCATCGACGCGTTCCAGATAGTCTGTGAACCCCGCCACAGCGGGGTAATCTATCGGGTGGGTCAGATGCGCGATGTTGTTATCTGCCAGACACATTACTCAGCCGCCATTTTGGCAGCGCGCTTTTTCGCGGCGTGCGCCAGCATACCGTCGCGCACCCATGCGCCGTCTTCCCACGCCTTTTTGCGGGTGCTCAAACGGTCCACGTTGCAGGGGCCGTTGCCTTTGAGAACGTCAAAGAATTCGGTCCAGTCCGGTTCGGCAAAATCATAGCCGCCTTTTTCATCGTTCCACGCAAGTGTGGCATCGGGAACGGTCAGGCCGAGATATTCGGCCTGCGGCACGGTCTGGTCTACAAATTTCTGGCGCAGCTCGTCATTGGTGTTCATCTTGATTTTCCACGCCATGGATTGCGCGGAATGGACGCTGTCTTTGTCGGACGGTCCGAACATCATCAGTGACGGATACCAGAAGCGGTTCAGCGCATCCTGTGCCATCTTTTTCTGCGCGTCCGTGCCGGCACACATCTTCATCATGATGTCAAAGCCCTGCCGCTGGTGAAACGATTCCTCTTTGCAGATCCGCACCATGGCGCGCGCGTATGGGCCATAGGACGTGCGTTGCAGCGGCACCTGGTTCATGATCGCGGCACCATCCACCAGCCAGCCGACAGCGCCCATGTCGGCCCATGTCAGGGTCGGATAGTTGAAGATCGACGAATATTTCATCCTCCCTTCGTTCAGCGCCTCGAACATCTCGTCGCGGGTGATGCCCAACGTTTCCGCCGCGCAGTAAAGGTACAGACCATGGCCCGCCTCGTCCTGCACTTTGGCCAGCAGGATCGCCTTGCGTTCAAGCGTGGGGGCGCGGCTGATCCAGTTGCCCTCGGGGAGCTGGCCCACGATTTCACTGTGGGCGTGCTGCCCGATCTGACGGATCAGGTTCTTGCGGTAGCCCTCAGGCATCCAGTCCTTCGGCTCGATCTTGCCGCCCGCGTCGATCCGCTCCTGAAATGCGCGCTCCTGCGGGTCCATTTCTTCCCGAGTTTTAACACCTTGGCCGGTCGATTTGATCATCTGTGCGTACATTGTCTAAATCCCTTTCAAAAATGGCAGTGGTCCAGCGTTGGTCGGCTCAGTCAACGCGCTCAAGGATCAGCGCGACACCCTGACCGACACCGACACACATCGTACACAGGGCATACCGTCCGCCCGTGCGCTGCAACTGATAGGCCGCTGTCAGCACCAGACGCGCGCCCGACATGCCCAGCGGATGGCCGATGGCAATTGCGCCGCCGTTGGCGTTTACGTGGGGCGCATCATCGGCCACACCCAGCGCGCGCAGGGTCGCAATCCCTTGCGATGCAAACGCCTCGTTCAGTTCGATCACGTCCATCTGATCAATGGTCAGGCCAGCACGCTTCAGCACCTTTTCCGCCGCCGGGATCGGCCCGATGCCCATTATACGGGGTGCCACACCTGCGGCTGACATTGCCACCACCCGCGCCATCGGCTTCAGGCCGTGTTGCGATGCGGCCGCTTCGGATGCGATCAGCATTGCCGCCGCACCATCGTTTACACCCGATGCGTTGCCTGCGGTGACCGTTTTGTCCGCCCCATTAATGCCGCGCAACTTGGCCAGCGCGGCGGCGTCTGTTTGGGGGCGGGGGTGTTCGTCACGGTCAACGATCTTTGGATCGCCCTTGCGCTGCGGAATCGTGACGGGCGCGATTTCCTGTTCGAAAACACCCGCGGCATCCGCAGCAGCCCAGCGTTGCTGGCTGCGCAGGGCAAAGGCGTCCTGATCCTCGCGGCTGACGCCGTAATCATCGGCCACATTGTCCGCGGTTTCGGGCATCGAATCGACGCCGAATTGCTCTTTCATTTTTTTGTTAACAAACCGCCAGCCGATGGTTGTATCATAGACGGCGTTGTTGCGGCCAAATGCGGTTTCGGCTTTCGGCATGACAAACGGCGCACGGCTCATGCTCTCTACGCCGCCGGCAATGGCCAGATCCATATCACCTGCGCGGATGGCGCGCGCGGCGGTTCCGACAGCATCCAATCCTGACGCACACAGACGGTTTACGGTAATTCCGGGCACATCGACGGGCAGACCCGCGAGCAATGCGGCCATGCGCGCCACGTTGCGGTTGTCTTCGCCCGCCTGATTGGCGCAGCCCATAACGACATCGTCAATGCGCGCCCAATCGACATCGGGGTTGCGTGCCATGAGCGCTGCCAATGGTGCCGCCGCCAGATCATCGGTACGCACCGGTGATAGGGCGCCGCCATAGCGCCCGATGGGGGTGCGCACCGCGTCGCAGATAAAGGCATCGGCCATGTGAGATCTCCTGATAAGTTTTCCGGTCGAATGGTAGCGCGGGGCATCGCACGGATCAATGATTATGTTACACACTGGGTGAATATGGGATGCATAACGTAACACAAATGTTGAAATCTGCCAACAAGACCATATTTCTGACAAACACATAACAATACGCGGTTGCCGAACATACGCCTTCGCGCCATGTTAAGGAAAACGGAGCGTACAAAGCGCCCCACCATTGAAACAGGCGGGCAAGATGCCCAAGTAACCTACCCATACAGGAAGCGGTCCAAATGTTGCCTCGATGAGGGACAGGCGCCGCTTTGCCAAGATAAGGAATAGAGCATGCAAGAGCCTCTGAACGCGAGTTATCCGGTACTGCCATTGCGCGATATCGTCGTATTTCCCCACATGATCGTGCCTCTTTTTGTAGGGCGCGACAAATCGGTGCGCGCGCTGGAAGAAGTAATGGCCGACGACAAGCAAATCCTGCTGTCCAGCCAGATCGACCCCGGTGTCGACGACCCCGACAGCGACGGCATTTTCAAAGCCGGTGTGCTGGCGAATGTGCTGCAATTGCTGAAGCTGCCCGATGGCACCGTGAAAGTGCTTGTTGAGGGTCAGGCGCGTGTGCGCATCACCGAATACCTTGAAAACGACAACTTCTTCGAAGCCCGTGCAGAGTATCTGACAGAGATACCTGGCGATGCGGCGACAACCGAGGCGCTGTTGCGCTCTGTCGGTGAGGAATTTGCGCGCTATGCCAAGGTGAAAAAGAACGTCCCCGAAGAAGCGTTGAGCGCTGTGGGTGAAGCCACCGATCCCGCGCGCCTTGCCGATCTGGTTGCGGGGCATCTGGGTATCGAGGTCGAGCAAAAGCAGGACCTGCTCGAAACGCTGAGCGTGTCTGACCGCCTTGAAAAGGTTTATGGGCTGATGCAGGGCGAAATGTCTGTGTTGCAGGTCGAGAAAAAGATCAAGACCCGCGTGAAAACCCAGATGGAGAAGACCCAGCGCGAGTATTATCTGAACGAACAGATGAAAGCGATCCAGAACGAACTGGGCGACGGCGAAGACGGTAAGAACGAGGTTGCCGAACTGGAAGAGCGGGTCGCAAAGACGAAGCTGTCCAAAGAGGCGCGCGAAAAAGCCGATGCAGAGATCAAAAAGCTCAAAAACATGAGCCCGATGTCTGCGGAGGCAACCGTTGTGCGCAACTATCTCGACTGGATGCTGTCCATCCCGTGGGGCGTGAAGTCGCGCGTGAAAAAGGATCTCGGTAAGGCTGAGGCGATCCTTGATGCGGATCACTATGGCTTGGAGAAGGTCAAGGAACGGATTGTGGAATATCTGGCCGTTCAGCAACGCTCAACCAAGATGAAAGGCCCGATTATGTGTCTGGTCGGCCCACCGGGTGTGGGTAAAACATCGCTTGGTAAATCTGTGGCCAAAGCAACGGGGCGCGAATTTATCCGCATCAGCCTCGGTGGCGTGCGCGACGAGAGTGAAATCCGTGGTCACCGCCGCACCTATATCGGCTCCATGCCCGGCAAGATCATTCAGGCGCTGAAAAAGGCGAAAACCACAAACCCGCTCATCCTGCTCGACGAGATCGACAAGATGGGGCAGGATTTCCGTGGTGATCCGGCTTCCGCGATGCTTGAAGTGCTTGATCCGGAACAGAACTCCACATTTGTGGATCACTACATGGAGGTTGAATACGACCTTTCGAACGTGATGTTCCTGACTACGTCCAACAGCTATAACATGCCGGGGCCGTTGCTGGACCGGATGGAGATTATTCCGCTGTCGGGCTACACCGAGGACGAAAAGCGCGAGATTGCCAAGCAACATCTGGTGCAAAAGCAGATCAAGAACCACGGCTTGAAAGCCAAAGAATTCTCGATCGAGGATTCTGCGCTGACAGGCATGATCCGCTATTACACCCGCGAAGCAGGGGTGCGGAATCTTGAGCGTGAAATCGCCAAGGTTGCGCGCAAAGCGCTGACCAAGATCATCCGCAAGGAGGTCGAAACTGTCACAGTGACGGGCGATAACCTTCATGAATTCCTGGGCGTGCAAAAGCATCGCTATGGTCTGGCCGAAGAAGAAAACCAGATTGGTGTTGTGACTGGGCTTGCCTATACTTCTGTCGGCGGAGAGCTGTTGCACATCGAAGCGCTGCGCCTGCCGGGCAAGGGGCGGATGAAGACCACGGGTAAACTCGGCGATGTTATGAAAGAAAGCATCGATGCGGCCAGTTCTTATGTACGCTCGATCAGCCCGAGCCTTGGTGTCAAGCCGCCGGTGTTCGACACGATCGACATCCACGTGCACGTCCCCGACGGGGCAACCCCGAAGGACGGGCCAAGTGCCGGTCTGGCAATGGTCACCTCGATTGTATCGGTTCTGACGAAGATCCCTGTTCGCAAGGACATCGCGATGACCGGCGAGGTATCGCTGCGCGGTAATGCAATGCCTATCGGCGGTTTGAAGGAAAAACTGTTGGCGGCGCTGCGTGGCGGCATCAAGACCGTGCTGATTCCGCAGGAGAACGAAAAAGACATGGCCGAAATCCCTGACAATGTGAAAGAGGGGCTGACGATCATTCCTGTTAAACACGTCTCCGAAGTGTTGAAGCACGCGCTGGTATCCGAACCGGTTGCAGTTGAATGGGACGAAGCCGCCGAAGAAGCCGCAGCAGCCGCGGCGTTGGCAGCCAAATCAGGTCAAGGTGACAGCGCTACAGCGCATTGATCACCCGACATTCTGAAACAGAAAGCCCCGCAATTGACTGCGGGGCTTTTTGCATTTCAAAGGCCCTCACCCTGGCAGGGGCGGGGCCGGATCGTTATTAGGATCAGTCTGTGAGGATTGGCAATGCCATCAGCAGTGCCAGAAGCGCGACTGTGACAGTTCCGCTGCTGGAGCTTGATGCTTCCTGAACGATCACCGGCGCTTCGATAATCGGATCCGCCAGCGAACCGGCGGATACAGCAGTGGTGAAGGCAGCCAAGGCCAGCAAAGTTGTAATGATCTTCATGTTATACCCCAGTTAGTGTTGAGCGCTCTGTTTCCCTCTAAATGTTGCGCACGTCAAGGTGGCTGGATTTTTGCGTAGGAACGATATAACGTGAAAAGAAAAAACAAACCTTGAGTGAAAGAGCAGGAAAATCCATGCCACGTTCGTCCAAATCGACGTCAAAATCGTCTTCGTCAAAATCATCGACCTCGAAACTGAATTCGCAAGCGCCACAGGCCGCTGCGGTAACAGGTATCGACACCTCAAGCACTCCAAAGGGGGCACCGGTGCAACCTGCTGTTGTTGATACCCTTTCTCCCGTTGTCGTCAGCAACGAGCTGCGCAAGAAAGAGCTGTTTGATCTGGTGGTTGAGCGTTCCGGCATGAAGAAAAAGGACGTGAAGCCCGTTGTCGAAGCCATGCTTGCCGTGTTGGGGGATGCACTGGCCGAGCAGCGCGAGATGAACTTGCAGCCCTTGGGCAAGATGAAAGTCCAACGCGGTAAAGAATTGGCTGACGGGCGCGCATTGGTTCTGAAGCTGCGCCAGAAATCAGCAAAGTTGAATGCAACGCCGGATACTCCCGAGTCGAATCCATCGATTCTGCCCGCTGCCGAATAATGCACGGCAGCTACGGTTTCCCTGATTGACAGATCCCATCACTGCCGGAGCGGCTTGTCCGGTGGTGGTGTGATCGGGTTGTCAGGCGCGCGCCAATTGCCAGACCACTCTTATTTCCCCATCAGATAGAGGCTCTCACGTGCCGAATTACCCCGAGCTATACGTGCTGCGCCACGGTGAAACAGAGTGGAACGCGCAAGGGCGTATGCAGGGCGGGCTGAATTCTCCGCTGACAGAGGTGGGCCGCCAGCAGGCGATCCGGCAGGGGCAGATCATGCAGTCGAAGTCGCTTGCAGAATTTGTGATTCTCAGCAGTCCGCAGGGCCGCGCGTTTGAAACCGCAGCAATTGCCCTGGCGGGGCAGGTGGCGGAGCTGCATACTGATGAGCGCCTGCGCGAAATCGGGGTGGGCGACTGGGCCGGAGAATTGCGCAGCGATCTATTGATCGGCAAACCATATATCGACGGACCGGACGGTGCGCTGGAGCTTTACGAGGATGCACCAAGGGGCGAGGGATTCGCCGCGCTGGAGCAACGCTGTATGGGTTTTCTGGACAGTCTTACCGGCCCCGCCGTATTGGTGACGCATGGAATTACATCGCGGATGATCCGCGCAATCGTGACAGGTAAAGGGCGCGCAGGCGTTGCAAATATGGGGGGTGGACAGGGTGTTGTGTACCACTTGAAAAATTCTCTGCAAAAACGTCTCGAATGAGGCTTGCCATAGCTGAAATCTTTGACTAAACCGCCGCTATCGGGTCGTTAGCTCAGTTGGTAGAGCGCTTCGTTTACACCGAAGATGTCGGGAGTTCGAGCCTCTCACGACCCACCATTCTCCCTTATCGGGAGAAGATACATATCCTCCGAACCGGAGGCACTCTATCGCGCGGTTGTAGCTCAGCTGGTTAGAGTATCGGCCTGTCACGCCGAGGGTCGCGGGTTCGAGCCCCGTCAACCGCGCCACTTTCACAACACTTCTCAAACCTTCTATTATCGTTGCCCGCACAGGGCTATTTCCTGCCGATTGCAAGACATAACTTGAACAGGCGCGGCGATGGTCTATCCTTAGATTAGTGAGAAGGAGGCAAATTATGCCGGAACTTATCCGTTTCTATATCAAAAATTGCATCATCGGCTTTGGACTCGCTGCTGTGTTTACAGGGGCGATTATGTGGTTCAACGTGGCCAACCTGTGGCATCTTATCAGCACATCAGACATCGGCATACTGGCCGTGATTGTGTTCTGGGTGCTGAACGGGATCGTATTTGCCGGTGTGCAGTTCGCCGTGGCAATTATGTTGATGGCGGATCCTGAGGACAAAGACGAAGGACCACGCAAGGGACTGGGTGTGCCGGTGCGTATCCCCGCGGAAGCCACAAGCGGCGCAGCGCGCGACAACCTGTTCAAATAGCCGCTGCAAAGAAATGTCGTCACAAGCAAACTAACCTCTTGACCCGTTGGGGTGGTTGCAATATCCCGCACAGACACCTCGGCGGCATACGCTGGCGGGGATGCAGTGGGCGGTTGTAGCTCAGTTGGTTAGAGTATCGGCCTGTCACGCCGAGGGTCGCGGGTTCGAGTCCCGTCAACCGCGCCACCGCTGCTTTCAAAAGGCTCCCTTTAGGGGGCCTTTTTGCATTTCAGGGCATGAAACCAAACCCGGCTTCGATCTGCGGATCAAGCTGGCTGTGCATCCACTCGATGTCAGCGGGGTCCCATGTGTCTGGGGCAGGAGCGCGGTCTGCTACGGCGGCGGTCCAGCGGTTGCCCATTCGGCGGCCAACAGGGGTATAGCCCTGCGCCGTGAACGACAGGCCGAAAGTAGCGGCAAGATCGTCGAGAAACGCCTCGGGCGCTGCATTGAACGCATCAAGCGAGACATACACCACGGACGCCCCCCGTTCAGGCAAGCCTAGTAGAGCACGGTGTTTCAGATTGCGCATGGCAAAGATGTTTTCAAACCGTGCGCCTGTTACCGGATGGCGGTCCCACTGCAATTCTTCGCCAAGCGGATGAAGGCGCGGCGCGATCCCGTCGAAATGGCCCAGCTTGTCCACATAGGAATGCCACGGGCTGCGCAGAAAGTCCTGAAATCCGAGCGATTGCATAGAAGGGGCGGCATGCCACGGACGTTTGTAGAGCGAGTGGGCCCATTTCTGCGGCGCGCGCACAGCACAGATGGTGAGAAACGTTGGCGGCAGGGCGATCATGGCGGGGACACCGTGTTTCCATCCCAACGCTTCTGTGCGTTTGATCTGAAGGGCGTCCTGCACTGTCTTGCGGATGATGTTGGTGCCGCAGCCGCGCTCGCCCAGTACCTGAAACCTGTCGAACGGCCCATCGGTCGATTTATGAAAATGCCAGCCTGTTTTTGCCATATCAGCAGACAAAACCCCCAAGAAATCGCTAAAACCTGAGGGGTCGGGGGCGTGGACCATTGTCATCTTGCGTCTCTCGCGGCTAACTGCATGTGCACTCCGCAGTGTGATGAATTTGGCGGGGAAAGAAAAGAAGGAAGAGGCATGCAGACAGTTGCCGCGGTAACAATGGTGCGCGACGACGCATTTTTTCTGAAGGCGTGGTTAAGGCATTATGGCGATCTGTTTGGCCGTCAAAATTGTTATGTGATCAACCACGGCTACGGTGCGGAAGTGGCCGAACTGGCGGTTGGGTGCAACATCATCGGCATCCCCGGTGATCCGCACAAGAATTTCGATGTGAAACGCTGGGGTTTGCTCAACAATCTTGTGGGCGGCCTGCGTAAATATTACCGTCACGTAATTGTGGGCGATGTGGATGAACTGGTTGTCGTTGATCCTGCCAGTGGCAAGAACCTGTTGCAATACCTTGAAGATGCACCGGAAAAACGCATTCTGACCCCGCTGGGGCTGGAGGTGATCCACCGTGTCGACATTGAACCCGAGGAGATCACGGATCACATCATCGGGCCGCGCCGCTATGTGCGCCCTGCGCCGCATTACTCCAAACCCTGCGTTGTGTCCGCACCGGCCAAAATTGCACGCGGCGGGCATTTTACACAATATCCCAAATTGCACACGCCGGATGATCTATATCTGTTTCATCTGAAGTTCTGCGATTTCTCGCAATATGCTGGTGCGATGGATCGGCGTAATTCGATAACGCAGAGTATGGGTGACGATATCAAGGGCACGTCGATCGGGCGCCATTGGTTCGGGGCCGCGCGCGGTGAGGATCGCGAAGTATTCGAGGCGTTTTCAGACCTGAAGCTTGAGGACGGCTTTGATCTGGGCTTTATGCGCAAGCGGATGCAGCGATCATTCAAACCACGCGGCGATACCGGATTTTACGAATTCAACCGCCCCGCCTTTGATACACAGTATCAGTTGCCGGAACGGTTTATCGGTGTGATCTAGGCGGCAGGGCAGGCAACAGATGGCCAGACCTGTCGCTCTATTCAATCGCGTTTTTCGGCCACCAGCGCCTGCATTTGGTCCAGCGGCAGATAACCGCGCAGCAATTCGTCCTGCATAACAAAGGTAGGCGTGCCGGAAATGGCCAGTTTGCCCGCCAGTTCGCGCGTTTGCGCGATTTCAGCGGTGACTTCATCGCTGTCCATCCGCGCTTCTATCGCGTCCATATCCAGCCCAAAGGTATTGCCCAGCCTGCGCAGGGATTGCAGGGTGATATCGCCCTGAAAGCTCATAAGCGCATCGCCTACGGATTTATAGCTGTCGCCGCCTGCAACCTGTTTCACAGCCACCGCAAAGCGTGAGGCCAGCACGGAGGCATCGCCCAGGATGGGCAGTTCTTTTACGATCAGTTTGATGTCGCCGTCGGTTTCCAACAATTCGGCCACTTCGCCATGCGCGCGCTTGCAATAGCCGCAGCGGTAATCAAGGAATTCAACCAGCACGATATCACCCTCGGGGTTGCCACCAACCCAAGAATATCCGTCGTCAAAGATCGCACCCGCGTGTTGCGTGACCAGATCGATATCGGCCTGCGCCTGATTTTGCGCTTCGCGGTTTTGCAGGATTTCAACCGCCTGCATAATCACTTCGGGATTTTCAAACAGATAGGCGCGTACTTCCGCGCGAAACAGGGCGCGCTCCTCGTCGGTCATCTCTTTGAGATCGGCAGCAGAGGTGCCGGTGGCGAGGGCACCCAGCAGCGCAGTGGTGGCAAGAAGGCGTTTCATAGTTGGCTCACTTTCGTTTTGCAGCACGTTGGGACGCAATCAACACATCTTGGGCCCGCTGCCAAGGGCCGGAGCCCTGTGCCAGCAGACCAGATGCGCGTTGGGCATGAATTCCGGCATCTTTCAGCCGTCCGGCCAGCGCATAACGTTCGGCGGTGATCAGGGTGGCCATGCCGGTCTGTCCGGTTTTGGCATAGGCGGTCGCCAGATCACGCAGCATGGACCCGTCGCGGAAATCCTGCCGCCGCGATTTTTCCAACACGCCAAGCGTGGTTTTTATCTGGCCGCTGGCCAGCAGCGCGCGACCATACCCCGACAGAACCAGCGGATCATTGGGTGCGCGTTTGACAGCAGCGGCATAGGTTTGTGCGGCGGCCGCAAAATTGCGGGTTTCTAGCAGTATCTGCGCTTTCTGGTCACGCAGGAACGGATCACCCGGACGGGCAGAAATGGCGCGATCAATCGCTGCCAGCGCCTTTTTGGTGCGCGAATTGCGATGCTGCGCCACTGCTTCGCGCAGAGCGCGCACATCTGCATAGGGTTCCGATTTTAGCCGCCGCAAGGTCCAGCTGGGCGCGCGTTTGTACGCTGTGATCTTGCCTTGAAGGCGGGCAAACCAGTATTCAGCCGCAGGATCAGCGGGCAGGGTGCCGTAGCTTGCCACAAACCCCGCCACCGCACGCACGCGATCCCGGCTCAGCGGGTGCGAGCGCATATAGGGGTCCTGGCGGCCCACACTCAGCGTTTCCTGACCGGCAAAAATCTTTAGCGCGTCCAGTAGCCCTTGGGGCGATGCGCCTGCCGCCTTCATGTAGCGAATGCCGGATTGATCGGCCGATGCTTCCTCGGCTCTTGTGTGGCCCAGAAATGCGCGTTTGGCAGAGCTGGATGTGCCGATTGCGATGCCGCCTGCGGCTTTGCTGTTGCCCGATGCCGCCGCTGCCGCCGCCAGCGCAAGGCCAAGCCCCGAAATGGTGCGCGCATTGGCCATATTTCCCAGCCGCCGCGCGATATGTCCGTTTGCGATATGCGCGGCCTCATGGGCGATGATCCCTTGCAGCATGGCCGCGTTTTGCATTTTGGTGATCAGCCCGTAATGCACAAAAATCGCATCATTACTGACAACAAAAGCGTTCAGCGTGCCTTCATCCACCACCAGCACCTTGACGCGGTTGGGGTTCAGCCCTGCCGCGCGCAGCACAGGTGCGGCGATCTGTTTCAGGGCATGTTCCATATCCGCATCGCGCAACAGGTTTGCGGCCTGCACGGGAAGGGCAAGAAGGGCGGCGAGCAGCATCGCAGCTATTGACGGGGCAAGGCGGATCAGGTGAAAGCGCATAAATGCCAGTGTAGGAGTGCAGACATGCGGAATTCAAGCCGGTCCGAGGTTGATCCCTTTATTGTGATGGACGTGATGCAGGCCGCCACCCGCGCCGAAGCGCAGGGCCGCCACATTATCCATATGGAGGTCGGCCAGCCCGGAACAGGTGCGCCAAAGGGCGCAGCCAAGGCGTTGAGCGCGGCAATGGATGCCGGTCCGCTTGGCTATACCGTGGCGCTGGGGCTGCCCGAACTGCGCGCACGTGTCGCACGTATGTATGGCGAGTGGTATAATGTCGATCTGGACCCGAACCGCGTGGTTATCACGTCGGGATCGTCGGGCGGTTTCATCCTTGCCTTTACCGCGTTGTTTGACAGCGGAGATCGTGTCGGCATCGGCGCGCCGGGGTATCCCAGCTATCGCCAGATCCTCGGCGCGCTGGGGATGGTGCCTGTCGATCTGCCCACCGCTGCCGAGAACCGCTATCAGCCTGTGCCGCAAGATTTTGCAGGCATGGACTTGCAGGGGCTTATGGTTGCCTCCCCGTCCAACCCGACAGGGACGATGCTGGACAAACCCGCGATGTCCGCGCTGATCGGTGCATGTCACGATACCGGCGCATCCTTTATCTCGGACGAGATTTATCACGGGGTCGAGTATGAGAAAAAGGCGGTTACCGCGCTGGAGGTTACAGACGAGTGCTACGTGATCAACAGCTTCTCGAAATACTTCTCCATGACCGGCTGGCGGGTCGGCTGGATGGTGGTGCCGGACGATCAGGTGCGGGTGGTGGAGCGGATCGCGCAGAATATGTTCATCTGCGCGCCCCACGCCAGTCAGGTGGCCGCACTGGCCGCGATGGACTGCACGGTCGAGCTTGAGGCGAATATGGATGTGTACCGCGCCAACCGCGCGCTGATGCTGGATGGCTTGCCGAAAGCAGGGTTCAACCGGATCGCACCGCCGGACGGGGCATTTTACGTTTATGCCGACGTAAGCGAAATCACCAACGACAGTCGCGCGCTTGCCGCTGAAATTCTGGACAAGGCAGGCGTTGCCGTCACGCCGGGGCTGGATTTCGATCCGGCACGTGGGCACACAACGCTGCGGTTTTCCTATGCGCGCAGCACTGCGGACATCCGCGAGGGGCTGGAGCGGCTGGCGGCGTTTATGGCGGCGCGCTGAACCGCTGGACCGGGGGCGGTTTTGAGTGGTATGCATCGCCCAAAGCGCCGCATGATTAAACCGTGGCCGGAGCAGTGATGAAACGATTTTTATTTAGCCTTGTCTGCGCGTTACACCTCACGTCTCATGTGGCGGCGCAGGATTTGACCGCACTGGCCCGTGTTGATCCCGCTGCCAGCCGGATTGAAGACGGCTGGTGGGGGCGCACCGAAATCGTGCTTGCCCTCAGTCAGGGGGTGCCGTTCCGCGTGTTCACGCTGGACGCGCCCGCGCGACTTGTGGTCGATTTTCGCGAAGTCGATTTCAGCACCGCGCGCGCCGCCGATCTGTTGGGCGAGGAGGGCAGCCGTATTTCCGGCTTGCGTTTCGGCGCGTTTCAACCCGGCTGGTCGCGACTGGTCGCTGACATGGCAGAGCCGATGTTGCCGCAGCAAATCGGGATGCCTGTCGATCCGAACTCGGGGCGCGCTACGCTGGAAATTTCATTGAAAACCGTAGGCGCCGAGGAATTCGCGGAACAATCAGGTGCGCCCGAAGACCCAAACTGGACGCCTGCGTTTCTGAAAGCTCCCGCGCCAAAGCGCAAGGCGGATGACCGCTTTACTGTGGTGCTTGACCCCGGCCATGGAGGTATCGACCCCGGCGCCGAGCGTGAAGATACCACGGAAAAACAATTGATGCTGGGCTTTGCCCGCACTCTTGCCGATGCGTTGCGCCGTTCCGGTGTCGATGTGGTGCTGACGCGCGACGACGATTACTTTGTCGCGCTGGAAACACGCGTTGCAATCGCCCATCAGGTTGAGGGTGATCTGTTCATCTCGCTGCATGCGGATGTTCTCAGTCAAGGCGGCGCAAAAGGGGCGACCGTCTATACCCTGTCAGACGCTGCCAGTGACGCCGCGACCGAGCATTTGGCCGCGCGCCATGACCGTTCCGACATTATTGCGGGGGCTGACCTGACCGGATCGGATGATCAGGTCGCGCAGGTGTTGCTTGATCTGGCCCGACAGGAAACGGAACCGCGTTCGCGCGCACTTGCGAAGATGCTGGCGCAAGGAATGGCCAAGGCAGGTGGCCCGATGAACCGCAAACCGCTGCGGGAAGCGGGTTTTTCGGTACTTAAATCTGCCGATATCCCCTCGGTTCTGATCGAAATCGGCTTTCTCAGCTCAAAGCGTGATCTGGCAAACATCAGCGATCCGATCTGGCGCAAAGGCATGGCAGAGGGGATTGCGCAGGCGGTGCTGGACTGGCGCGACGAGGATGCGGCGCGCGCAGCGCTTGTGCGGCAATAGCCGGGTTGGGAATGACAGCCTAAGCCCCGAAATTTAGGCGGCGTTTCGCCTTTATTCCCCGCGCTTGCCTTTTGACCATTTGCACCATTGCGCGTATAGGGAAAGCAATTCAAGCAGCCATGTAGGGAGCTGTCGCGCGTGTTTCGGATCATCCTGTCTTTTCTGGGGGGTATTTTTACCACTCTTACCATGTCTGTGGGCATGGTGGCGTTAACGATCGGCGCAATTTTCTGGATGTACGGACGCGATCTGCCCAGCCACGAATCTCTTGCCTCCTACGCGCCGCCGACGATCAGCCGGATCTATTCGGGGCAGGGCCGCCTGATTGATGAATTTGCCAAGGAACGCCGTCTTTTCGCGCCTGCCGATACGATCCCCGATCTGGTCAAACAGGCGTTTATTTCGGCAGAGGACAAGAATTTTTACGAACACGACGGGTATGATCTGCGCGGCATCGGTGCGGCGGCAATTGATGCGGTGAAATCACGCGGCAGGGATGTGCGTGGCGCCTCGACAATCACACAGCAGGTGATGAAGAACTTCCTGTTGTCCGGTGACCGCCGCGCCGAACGCAAGATCAAGGAAATCATTCTTGCTGCGCGCCTCGAAGAAACGCTCGACAAGGAGAAAATCCTCGAACTCTACATGAACGAGATTTTTCTGGGCCAGAACAGCTATGGCGTAGCAGCAGCCAGCCAGACCTATTTTAACAAAACCCTGAGCGAGCTTGCCCCCCACGAAGCCGCGATGCTGGCCAGCCTGCCCAAAGCACCCTCTGATTATCACCCTGTTCGCCGTAAGGATCGTCTGCTGGCGCGCCGCAACTTTGTGCTGCGGGAAATGAAGGAAAACGGCTATATTACCGAAGCGGCCTATGTGCAGGAGCGTGAAATGCCGCTGCGCTCGGTTCAGAACGGAGATTTCGAAAGCTTCAAGGCCGATCTGCCGCCGCGTGACTACTTCACTGATGAAATCCGCCGCCAACTGTCCGAAGATTTTGGCGAGGGCAAGTTTTTTACCGGCGGTCTGACGGTCCGCGCCACCATCGACAACGAAATGCAGCCTATCGCCGCCGATGCTCTGCGCCGCCAGTTGGAACAATATGACCGCAGCCGCGGCGTGTGGCGCCCCACCGGTGAAACGCTGCCCGAAGCCGCCTTGGCAGACGAGGCGACATGGCGTGAAGCGTTGAGCGACATTCGTGTGCCGCGCGACATCACACTGGAAACGCAATGGTTCCCCGCCGTGGTGCTGGAGGTTTCTGAAATGGGTGCGCGACTGGGCATCGAAAGCGTCGAAACAGCCGAAGGCGGCAATTGGGTACCGCCAAAGGATATGTCATGGGCGCGCAGGCGGCTTGAAACCGGCAAGCTGGGCGCGAAAGGCGATCTAGTCAGGGTCGGCGAAGTTGTACTGGTGCGGCGCATGGTGGCAGATGGTGACGGATCATTCATCCGCTGGACATTGCGGCAGGTGCCCGAGGTGCAGGGTGGTTTTGTCGCGATGGACGTCAACACGGGCCGCGTGATCGCGATGCAGGGCGGATTTTCGTATCAGGCTTCGGTCTTCAACCGCGCAACACAGGCCAAACGCCAGCCCGGATCAAGCTTTAAGCCGTTTGTTTTTGCCGCTGCACTGGACAGTGGCTATACTCCTGCGACAATTATTGTCGACGCCCCGATCGAGATCAACACACCACAAGGTGTATGGCGGCCTAAAAACTCGTCCAACCGCTATTATGGTCCGACACCGCTGCGCACAGGGATCGAACAGTCACGCAACCTGATGACAATCCGTCTGGCGCAAGAGGTTGGCATGAACGTGGTCGGCGATTACGCAGAACGGTTCGGCGTCTACGAAAACCTGTCGCCGGTTCTGGCCAACGCACTGGGATCGCAAGAAACCACGCTTTACCAGATGGTTGCTGCTTATGCGATGTTTGCCAACGGGGGCGAACGTGTGACACCCACACTGGTGGACCGGGTGCAGGACCGTTACGGGCGCACGGTGTACAAACATGACAATCGCATTTGCGAAGATTGCAATTTGCCCTCGCTGGCGGCCGGTCAGGGGCCGCGCATTACCTCCAACCGCGAGCGGGTGATGGATGCGGTCACTGCCTATCAGCTTACGTCGATGATGAAAGGTGTTGTGGATCGCGGGACCGCGCGCAAAACTGTCAATCTAAGTGTGCCCACCGCAGGTAAAACAGGCACCACAAACGATGCAAAAGATGTATGGTTCGTCGGCTTCACCTCAAACATCGTGGCGGGCTGCTACATCGGCTATGACCAGCCCCGCAGCTTGGGCCGTGGTGCCTCGGGGGGTGGCATGTGCGGCCCTGTGTTCCAGCGGTTTATGTCCAAGGCCGTAGAAAAATACGGGGGCGGGAAATTCCGCGCGCCGGAAGAGTGTGAATTTATCAAGATCGACCGTTTCACCGGTGCGCGCCTCAGTTCCAATGCGTCGGGCAGCAATGTCGTTTCCGAGTGTTTCCGTGAAGGCGAGTTCATCAACTTCGGCATTACCTTTGATGGTGGTTTCGCCATGGGCGCCGACCTGCCACTGGTAGAAGAAATCGGCGGGAAAAATGCCAGGGAAGTGACCACTTCCACCGGCAAAAAAGCCATCGTAGGTCCAAAAGCCGGGTTCGGCACGCTAAGCTCGGGCGGGTTGTACTAAGCACTGCATGGGCGAAACGCCAGCGGATGCCTTGTGGCGGCTGTGGCGCTGGTCTATCACATGGGCGGCCCTGCGCGAACGCGGGGGCCGCTTTTTCATTTCGGGACAGATTATGCGCGCAGAAGTACAAAGCACCGTTGATAAAATCCGCAAATCACTGGACCTGTTGGGCCAGCGGCTGAACGTCGAAACGGCGCCTTACCGGCTGGAAGAATTCAACGCGCGCGTCGAGGACCCGACCTTGTGGGACGATCCCGCGGCGGCGCAAAAGCTGATGCGCGACCGTCAGGCACTGGTCGATGCGATGGCGACCTACGATGGCATCAAGACAAACCTGCAAGACAATATCGATCTGATCGAGCTGGGCGAGATGGAAGACGACGCCGAAGTCGTGACCGAGGCGGAAACCGCATTGTTTGCACTGGCCAAAACCGCCGCGCAAAAAGAGCTTGAGGCGCTGCTGGACGGTGAGGCGGATGCAAACGACACGTTCATCGAAATCAACTCCGGCGCTGGCGGCACCGAATCTTGCGATTGGGCCAGTATGCTGGCGCGGATGTATATCCGCTGGGCCGAGAAAAAGGGCTACACCGTTGAATTGCAATCCGAAAGCGCCGGAGAAGAGGCGGGGATCAAATCCGCCTCGTACAAGATTAGTGGCCATAACGCCTACGGTTGGTTGAAATCCGAAAGCGGTGTGCACCGTCTGGTGCGTATTTCGCCATTCGATTCAGCAGCCAAACGGCACACGTCGTTTACCTCGGTAAAGGTCTATCCGGTGGTGGATGACAACATCGAAATCGAGGTGAACCCGAGCGACATCCGTATCGATACGTATCGCTCGTCAGGGGCAGGGGGCCAGCACGTAAACACCACCGATTCGGCAGTGCGCATTACTCACGCCCCCACGGGGATTGTTGTGACAAGTTCGGAAAAATCCCAGCACCAAAACCGTGATATTGCTATGAAAGCTCTCAAAAGCCGCCTCTATCAGATGGAGCTTGATAAACGCAGCGCGCTGGTAAACGAAGTGCATGAAAACGCAGGTGACGCTGGCTGGGGCAACCAGATCCGAAGCTATGTTCTCCAGCCTTACCAGATGGTGAAAGACCTGCGCACCGGCTATGAGACATCGGACACCAAAGGTGTGCTGGACGGTGATCTGGACGGCTTGATGGGAGCGACACTGGCGCAAGCCGTATCCGGCAAAAGCCGCGCACAGGCGCAGGGCGAATAAGGGCAGGCTGATAGTCGATGTTTGGCAGAGGATCATCCCCTTACGAATAACACTTACGGAATGTGTATTTCAGACATTGAGAGTTAGATACGGTCGCTCTTAGAGCCGTGCGCGGATGCCGAGAAAGTCGGCAAAGAGCCCAAAGTGCCAGTTGCTCGCGTTGTTAACTAATGACCGCTTCTGCTGGCGTTATCGAACCACCGTCATTGGTCAAACGTCCGTAGCGACAAATGTCAGCAGGGCGACAAACAGTGCGGCAGCCCAGCTGAAAACTACAAACTTGAATAGCGGCCATTTGTTGCAGCCTCAAGTGCTGTTCAAAGCGTGATGTTAGTGTCTTAGGTGGTCACACGGCAAAAGGGCCAAACAAAAATAGGCCACCCGATTGGGTGGCCTATTGGAAAGTAGTCTTGGTAAAGATTTAGGAGGAGCGTTTGCGTCGAGAAATCAGCCCCAGTCCCCCGAGACCTGCCAACAACAGCGGAAGACCTGCCGGAAGCGGTACAGGGTTAATTGGTGGAGGTGCCACGTCCTCAGTGATGCCAGCATACCGAACACTCGATTGAGAGTAGTTGTAGAACCCAAACGACCCGTCAGTAAACGCGCCACCATACGAAAGCTCTGTTGTGCCATTCACTTTTACTTCAATCAAAGTGGAGGTGAATATCAACTCAAACGAGTTCGTAACGTTGTTACCCCAACCTGTCGATCCCAGAGTCCCAGCGCGTTTCACTTCGTTGACGACACCGCTATGTCCCCAGAAATCCACTTCGCTAGCAGCGCCAACATTTCCTGTAACATGACTAAGCGACAAGCCTGCAAGACCATCTTGCCCACCAAATGGCTGATTGCCTTGCTTCCAGTCGATCAGCCAGAAATCGGCATTGGCGCTACTAAATTCACCATTGTTATATCCTAGAACGAAACCGATGTAATCGTCATCCGCAGTTGTCTCGACAGTGATATCACCAGCCAACGCCAACCCCTGATCATTCGAGCCAGGATTGAAGAACACAGATGGCCTGGAATTCACACTTTGAAATACAGAGTCGTTACTAACGCCCTGAACACCCCAGCTTGCCGCCGGACTACCATTGCCTTCTTCGGAGGTCCATCCAGACAAATCTACTGTTGCCGCGTGTGCAGCCACGGGAAGCAACAGTGATATAGTACAACCTAAAACAAGATTCTTCATAATATTTCTCCTCGCCTAAATAATAAGTATGAAGCTTAACACAACGGACATAAAATTAACACATTCGTTTTTCAGAGGGCACATCGCTTTTCCCGCCATGAGGGCGCAAATCTTATCTGACCTTGATCTAACCCGCGCAGAAAGGTGCGAACGTAAAGCCATTGACTGGCTCCAGCGATGCCCTTTGAACTTGTTCCGCGAATTTTCGAAAGCGGCTGTTGGCGCGACTGCAGCAAATGGCAGCTTCGTCCGCACTGCGGACATCAAATACGCATCGAAGATCTTGCTCAAAGTGTTCGCGGGTGTCGAAATTTTGTTGCTGAAAAATGGGTATCAGCACTTGTTTCGTACAAACTCAGAAAATCCAGGTGTCATTCCAGTTTTTAGGTAGCTGCCGAATAGAATTTCCAATCGTTGGCGGATTTTATGTGTCCGGAATTTATGAAGGCTGGGAATATACTGCTTACAGATCTGCACCCTTGCGCCTCCTATGAATGCTTGATCATAATAAATGATGGATATTCTGAAGATGGATGCGCTTGCCCAATCAGGCGCGCTTGAAAGTGGCGCGGTTAGCGCAGTTGAGCTGATGGAAGCCACGCTGGCGCGTATCGCGGCGGTTAACCCGCGTGTGAACGCCGTTGTCAGTCTGAGTGACGGGGATCGCTTGCTGGCGCAGGCACGCGCAGCCGATAACGCGCCGCGCAGTGGCTGGTTGCATGGAATGCCTATCGCGATCAAGGATTTGGCCAATGCGGCGGGTTTTCCAACCTCTCGCGGATCGCCGCTTTATGCGGGGCAGGTGGCGGAAGCGGATGATCAGATGGTTGCGCGTTTGCGTGCTGCCGGTGCGATTATCATCGGCAAGACAAATACCCCCGAATTCGGCCTCGGCTCGCATACGTTCAACCCTGTGCATGGCGCCACGCGCAATCCCTATGATGTCTCCCGTTCGGCGGGTGGGTCCTCCGGCGGCGCGGCTGCGGCCTTGGCGACGGGGATGTTGGCTGTGGCCGATGGCTCTGACATGATGGGCAGTCTGCGCAATCCGGCTGGATGGAACAACATTTACGGTATGCGGCCCTCGTGGGGCACCGTGCCTGCGGACCCCGAGGGCGATATGTTCATGCACCAGCTTGCCACATCCGGCCCGATGGCGCGCAGCCCTGCGGATCTGGCGGCATTGCTGGATGTGATGACAGGGATTGACCCGCGCCACCCGCTGAGCACGGACAGCCCCGCCACCTTGCCGCATATCGACCGCGCGCCGAAAAACCTGCGGATCGGCTGGCTGGGCGATTGGGATGGGGCGTTTCCCTATGAGGACGGAATTACGGGGATTTCGCAGGCAGCAATGGTGCAACTTGAAGAACTGGGCCACCGGACAGAGGCGTTGAATGCGCCTTTTGATGCGGACGCGATTTGGCAATCGTGGATCGATTTGCGGTCTTTCGCGGTGGCCGCGGGCCTGTCCGCAGATTACGCCGATGAGGCGCGGCGCGCCTGCCTGAAACCTGCCGCGCTTTGGGAGGTCGAACGCGGGTTTGCAATGAGTGCGCAGGAAGTGCAACGCGCCAGCAACATTCGGTCCGACTGGTTCCGCCGCGCGACCCGCCTGTTTGAAAGCCATGATGTGCTGGTTTTGCCGTCTGCCCAGCTTTGGCCATTTGATGTGAGTTGGACCAATCCGGTCGAAATCGCAGGGCAGGCGATGGACACCTATCACCGCTGGATGCAGGTTGTGGTGCCCGCCGGACTGATCGGTCTGCCGGTGGTGAACGTGCCTGTCGGCTTTGGCGCCAACGGATTGCCTGCGGGTATCCAACTGATCGGGCCGCGCGGCAGTGATGGCGCATTGCTCCAACTTGCGCAGCAATGGCATGGTGCAACACACTGGCCCCAACAACGGCCCCCGAAAGCATAGAGAACACGATGTACACTCCAAACCAACGTATTCACGGCGCCCCCGCCCTGCGCACACCAACCCCGCAATTGCTGCGCGCAGCCCTTGCAGCGGGCTGGCGGGACTATCGCGCGGCCCCTGCCTTTGGTCTGTTGGCCGCAGTATTATCCATTGTTGCCGGATGGGGGATGATCGCCCTTACGGCGTGGGCCGGTCATACTTTCTGGCTGGTGGTGGGGGTTTTCGGGTTTCCGCTGGCTGCGCCTTTTGCCGCCTTGGGCACCTATGAGGTATCGCGCCAGAGAGGATTGGGCGAAGTGCCGACAATCCGCCACGTGGCATCTGTTTTGTGGGCCGAACGTGCCGGCCAGCTACCACCGCTGAGCGCATTGATGATGTTTATGCTGCTGTTCTGGTTCTTTCTGGGGCACATGATATTTGCGCTGTTTCTGGGGCTGAAACCGATGACAAATATTATGTCCTCTGCCGAAGTTTTCCTAAGCGCGGATGGCCTGATGATGCTTGGCCTCGGCTCGATTGTCGGGGCGGGGTTTGCCACATTGCTGTTTTCCATCTGCGTTATCGGTCTGCCAATGCTGCTGGACCGCGAGGTTGATTACGTAACCGCCCTGATCACCAGCGTGGGCGTTGTGCAGGCAAATCCTGTGGTGATGCTGGGCTGGGCTGTGTTCATTGCGGTGATGTTGTTTCTTGCGATGTTACCTGCGTTCTTGGGGTTGGTGGTGGTTTTGCCGTGGTTGGGCCATGCGTCCTGGCATGTATACGCGGCGATGCGTATCGACTAATCAGCCAATTCGCGCCCATGGCGGACCAATCGTGCGCGCAATTGCTGTGCGCGGCTGTCGCCAGCTTCCAGCGCAAAAACCAGCGCATGGGTCAGAAAAAAACACGCGGCGTCCACGTCTTCTGCGTGATCGGCTGCCTGTGCATAAAGACCGATCAGCGCGGCGGTATCATTTGCCTCATGCGCTGCCAGCAGTTCTGCATGTAGCGCGTTCATTCAGCGGCAAGCGGCGCGCGGTAACGCTCCATCTGCGCGGCAACCCAATCGTGAAACATATGCGTCGGCCCGTCCATCGCCGGAGAGAACCGCCCCCCGTCAAAGCCGACCGCATGCCTGCCGCGCTGCATTCCCTCGACAACAAAAATATCTTCCTCGAACACTTCCTTCCATTGAACCGTGTTGCGCATCCGCAGGTTCGGATCGGTGTCGGCGTCGGCGTAATAGAGATGCACGTGCTCGACCGTGCGTTCGGGGCCGTGCGGGATGAGGATGATTGCAAAGGTATGATCGCGGTGCACACCCAGCAGTACATTCGGAAAGGCGCTGATGTATTCGGCGGCTGTGTCCCACTTGTCGCTTAGCCCGTCAAAATCAGGAAAGCAGTTGCCGTCCTCATCGCGCAGCTGGCGATAGACCAGCGTGCCCTGACCTGAAAAGCGGCCAACCTGTTCGATGTGATAATGATCCTCCAGCCGTGAATAACTGTTCAGGCCGGGGTGGATCCACGGCAAGTGATAGCTTTCGCAATAGTTCTCTACCGCCAGCTTCCAGTTGCAATTCACCTCCAGCTGGAACCGGCTGTCGGAGCCGCCGTGGTGCAACGGTTTGTCAAACTCTGACCAGCGTGCCAGCAGATCGGCATTCGCGTCCTCGAACGGGGCCGCATTGCCGGATATGTTGATCCAGACGACATCCATCCAGATATGGCTGCGCACTTCGATCAGGCCTAACAGGGCGCGGTCGATGCCTTCGTGGGTGTTGCGGCCCGGTCCGCCAACATGGGGCGTGCTGACCAGCTTGCCCTCGGTGCTGTAGCACCACGAATGATAGGGGCAGCGGATCGCGCCTTCGATCTTGCGCGGCTCGCTCACCAGTATCATGCCGCGATGGCGGCAGATGTTCTGAAATACCCGCACGTTGCCGCCGCGATCGCGTACCATCAGCAGCGGCATTCCAAGGAAGGTGAGGGGGACAGCATCACCGATTTCCGGCACATCGGCACCCACACCAAGACCTGCCCAGTTGTCTGACAGCACCGCCTTGCACTCTTCGTCAAATACGGCGGGATCAATGTAATGGGCGTTGGGCAGGCCATGGGCCGTCACAAGCGCGCGGCGGACGGGGCTAAGGTCTGTACGGTCCATCATGCTCTCCTGTCTTCTGTATCAGAAGCAGAATAGCATAATTCTATTGTTAATCCGGTCCCTGTTGCGACCCCGTTTGCCTGTGGGCGACATCCGTGGGCAGCGCGGCCCGACAGGGGGCCGCACCGTTGTTTATTTGCCGCGCGACAGCGCCGCAACGCCCGTGCGGGCAACATCCACAAGGCCCAGCGGGCGCATTAGATCAGCAAAAGCATCGATTTTTTCCGGCGCGCCGGTGATTTCGAACACAAAGCTTTCAAGTGTGCTGTCCACAACGTTTGCGCGGAAGATATCAGCAAGGCGCAGCGCCTCGACGCGTTTGTCACCGGTTCCGGCAACCTTGAACATCGCCAGCTCCCGCTCGACGCTTGCGCCTTCAACCGTCAGATCATGCACGTCGCGCACAGAAATGATGCGCCCGGTCTGTGCCTTGATCTGCTCGATCACCTGAGGTGTTCCGCGTGTGACAATGGTGATGCGGGACAGATGGCCGTCATGGTCCACCTCGGCCACGGTCAGGCTGTCGATGTTATAGCCACGGCCCGCAAACAGGCCGATCACCCGCGCCAGCACGCCCGGCTCGTTCTCGACCAGCAGGGCGAGGGTGTGACGTTCTTCCACGTCCGAGAAGTTGGGACGCAGGTTGTACGCCGAGTGGCTGTTGGCACCTTTTTTGATTTTCAGGGCTGACATGGGTGGGCCTTTCTATGGTCGGGCGCGTGCGGGGCACGCAGGGTCATTTAGGTTCGGATGTCCGGTAAGGACGGTTATTTCTTTTTCAGGCGGGCAATGGTTTCATCGATATGTTGCAGCATGGCTTTGTTGTCGACCTTCTTGCGAAATGCTTCCATCTGCCGGCGTTGTACCTCGTTGCGGCCACCCACCTCGCGGTAGGTGGCCTGTTTTTCGGCCTGCATCTCGCGCCGTTCGGCGGCGTTGTCACTGCCCCAGTGGCGCGGTTTGTGCCGGTGGGCGATGTTGATCTGGTCAGCGCTGTCTTCGAATTCATCCGCTTCGATGCGCAACGTCTGCTTGTCAGACCGGCGGACATTACGGTTCGCCATCGCCTTTATCCTTGGCGCATTCTTGCGTGAGGCTTTGTCAGAGCTGTTGGTGACGATTTTGCGCTGGCGACCGGTGTTCCGCGCCTTTTCTACAGCGGGATCGCGGTGCTTTTGAAAATCGTCAGCCATCGTCTTGCTCCTGCCGGTTACACCAGCACCTTGCCTTCGGCATCAATCGCGGTACTGGTATCAACCTCGCCCATGATCATGTCGTTATGCGCCTTGCCTGACGGGATCATCGGGAAGCAGTTTTCATGCTTTTCCACCAGACAGTCAAAGATCACCGGACCGTCGTGGTTGATCATTTCCATGATCGCATCATCCAGATCATCGGGATCGGAGCAGATGATACCCTTGGCGCCAAATGCCTCGGCCAGCTTTACAAAATCGGGCAGGCTTTCGGACCAGCTTGAGGAATACCGCTCGCCGTGCAGCAATTCCTGCCACTGGCGCACCATGCCCAGGCGTTCGTTGTTGAGGATGAACTGTTTGACGGGCAGACCGTATTGCATCGCCGTGCCCATTTCCTGCATGTTCATCAACCATGATGCTTCGCCGGCCACGTTGATCACCAGCGCGTCACTGTGCGCCATTTGAACCCCAATAGACGCAGGAAAGCCGTAGCCCATGGTGCCAAGGCCGCCAGATGTCATCCAGCGGTTCGGGTCTTCAAAGCCGAGGTATTGCGCCGCCCACATCTGGTGCTGGCCCACTTCGGTAGTGATATAGCGGTCGTACCCTTTGGTCAGCGCCTCAAGCCGCGTCAGCGCGTGCTGTGGTTTGATCACTTTGCCTTTCTGTTCGTACTTCAGGCAGTCCACGGCGCGCCATGCTTCTATCTTTTTCCACCATTTAGCCACCGCTTCGGAATTGGTTTTGCGGCCCCGTGATTTCCAGACTTTCAGCAGGTCTTCCAGAACATGGCCGACGTCGCCCATGATCGGGATATCAACGCGGATCACCTTGTTGATGGACGAAGGATCAATGTCGATATGCGCTTTCTTTGAATTCGGGCTGAATTTTTCCACAACACCTGTGATGCGGTCATCAAACCGCGCACCTATGTTGATCATCAGATCACAGTCATGCATCGCCATGTTGGCCTCATAAAGGCCGTGCATCCCCAACATGCCCAGCCATTTATCACCCGATGCCGGATAGCAGCCAAGCCCCATCAACGTGGAGGTGATTGGAAAGCCGGTCGCATCCACCAGCTCGCGCAAGAGCTGGCTGGCCGCAGGGCCGGAGTTAATCACGCCGCCGCCTGTATAGAATACCGGCTTTTTGGCGTTCTCGATGGCGTCGACCAGTTCGGTGATCGCTTCCATATCGCCTTTCAACTGCGGCTGGTAATGGGATTTAAGCGCTTGTTTCTGCGTGTAGGCGCCGCTCGCAAACTGTACGTCTTTCGGGATATCTACCAGAACGGGGCCGGGGCGGCCGCTGGTGGCGACGTGAAATGCCTCGTGGATTACACCTGACAGCTTGTCAGTCTCTTTCACCAGCCAGTTGTGCTTTGTACAGTGGCGGGTGATGCCAACCGTGTCAGCCTCCTGAAACGCGTCCGAACCGATCATGAATGTCGGCACCTGGCCCGTCAGAACGATGATCGGGATGCTGTCCATCAACGCATCCGTCAGACCCGTCACTGCGTTTGTCGCACCGGGCCCGGAGGTAACAAGCGCCACACCCGGTTTGCCGGTTGAGCGTGCATAACCTTCGGCGGCGTGCACAGCACCTTGTTCATGGCGTACCAGAATATGTTTGATATGGTTTTGCTGGAAAATCTCGTCGTAGATCGGTAGAACCGCGCCGCCCGGATACCCGAACACGGTATCGACACCCTGATCAATCAGGGCTTGAACGATCATTTTCGCTCCGGTCATCTGGCGTGTCATCAGTATAGTCCTTTTCGTTGGCGTCTTTTGCGTGTGCCCTATTCGGGCATTGGTGATCGTCTAAAGCATCATCCCCAAAATGGAAGCGGGCGCATAAAAAAACCCCCGATTGTGACGGGGGCGCATGGGTGAAGAACTGGTCTACCGTTACCGGCCCATGCGCGCTCTTTCCACAATGACGACTAGGTGCAACATGCACGATACTCCGTTACGTTGTTCGCAGACATTATGGGCGCATTTTGGGAGCGTCAACCGCCAATTTTCAGTATTTGTGTCTCTGGGGTGCGTAATTTTGAAATTTTATTGCGTAATATAAGCGGTGTTGCGACATTTTGGAAAAATCGGAGCGGGTTTTGGGCGGGTCTGCTTACAGATCGACACCCGTGCCCTGCAAAACGCCATGTTCCAGTGCATAGCGGGTCAGACCCGCGGTGCTGGAAATGCCCAGCTTTCGTTTGATGTTCTTGCGATGTGTTTCGACCGTGCGAACCGATATATCCAGCGCCAGCGCAACTTCCTTGTTGGATTGGCCCTGCGCCAGTTGCAAAAGGATCGTCTGTTCGCGCCCCGTCAGGGTTTCGCGCACACCGCCGCCTTTGGGCGTAAGCGAGCCTTGCGCGCCCGTACATAAGTACCGTTCGCCGCGCATGACCGTATCAATGGCCAGCTTGATTTCATCCGTCGGCACATCCTTGAGCAGGTATCCCATTGCCCCGTGATTGAGCGCGGAGGAGATATACTCGGGGCTGTCGTGCATCGACAAGATGACAATACGGGTGCCGGGACGCTGCTCCAGCACGATCTCTGTTGCGGACAGGCCGCCCATTTCGGGCATGTTCAAATCCATCAGAATGACATCGGGGTTCAGGGTATGAAGTTGGTCGATCATCGCGCGTGCGCCGGGCAGGGTGCCAACAACCTCTACATCATCATAGTTTTCCAGAATGCTCTGGATGCCTTCGGCAACCATCGGATGGTCATCGACAATGACAATACGCAGGGTCGGGGTCATGCGGCGGCCTTTCCGGTGTCGGATTTTGCGGTGTCGCTGCTGGCCGGATCAGGCGGCAGCATGTGGGTGAGGGGGGCGACCGCCTCGATATCAAGGCCCTTGCCATCAGCAGGGCGCATGATCAACCGTCCGCCCAGCTGCTCCATGCGTTCTTGCATGTTGCGCAGGCCCAACCCTTGCGGGCTCTCTCCCGCAGGCAGGCCGCAGCCGTTGTCGGTGATGCGCAAGGTGGCACCGTGGCGATGGCCGCGCAAATCAATGCTGACATGGGTTGCGCCTGAATGGCGCTCGATATTGGTCAGCGCCTCCTGAGCGATGCGGTAAAGTGCGATTTTTGCATCGTTGTCCAATCGGTTGCGAAAGACAGCGGTGGAATAGTTGATCTCTATTCCGGTACGCGCGCCGAATTCCTCGGCCAGCATACGCACGGCGGGACCAAGGCCAAGATCATCCAGAATTCCCGGACGCAGATCGCGGCTGATCCGGCGCACTTCCGTGATCGCCTCACCCAGCGATGCAATCCCCTTAGCCAGAGGCGCGCCCGCTTCGGGGTCCCCGCGATCCAGCTTGCGGCGCGCGTTGTCCAATGCGTATCGCACCCCGACAAGGATCTGGCTGATCCCGTCATGCAACTCGCGCGCGACACGGCCGCGCTCCTCTTCCTGCGCATCGAAAACCCGCTGCGTCAGCTTTTTCAGCTTGGCATCTGCCAGACGGCGCTCTCGCAGGTTCAGCCCCATGCCTGTGGCAAATACAATCAACAGGGCAATCAGGGCGATCACGCCAATATAGATAAACGTCCTCTGGACGCGGGCTTCGACATCGGCGCGCGAACTTGCGACCGTGGCCAGCACATCGTCGATAAAGACCCCTGTGCCCACCGCCCAGCGCCAGGACGGGAACGATGTCACATATGCGATCTTCTGCGCAGGTTCCCCTGTTGAGGGTTTAGGCCATGTATAGGTGTGATACCCTGCTCCATCGCGGGCGATCTGGATCAGGCGGTCCACCACCAGCGTGCCGCTTTCGTCGCGTTCACCGCGAAAGTTGCTGCCGATACGCTCTGTCTCGCGGGGGGACACAATTGCCGTACCATCATAGTAATAGACGAAAAACTGGCCTTCCTCGCCGTAGATCATAGCCGATAGAATTTGCGCGACGCGCTGTTTGGCCTCTTTGTCATCGGGCGCGGCGGAGCCGTAGATGAAATAAAATCCGTTGCGGGCCTGTGTAACGTAATTGCGCAGCTCTGCCTTCTTGGCTTCGATCAGCTGTGCCTCCAGAGCGTTTATTTCACGCTCTGCCAGTGCGCGGGACTGGGCAGCAACCACCAATGCAATCGCCGCAACTGCTACGATGAGCGGCACAGATGCCAGCAGCGTCAGTTTTTGCGCATAAGCGATGTGAAAGCGAAAGCGGCGGGTCATTTTGATTCGATACGCCGAATCCGCCGGTTGATCAAAGACTAAGCGCACTTGAATGATAAAATGTGGGGGCGAACTTTCTCCGGTACGCCCCATAATCACAGTTCACGCGTGCAAAAATATATCATAAAACCGGATATTTCGCACGTTTCTACGCAGTACTAGGTATTTTCATACATATCTCTCCCGCTAGTGTGGCGAATACTTGAAACGACCCGCGCGCTGTCTTTTGCGCTGGGGTCCAATAAAATCCGGGAGGATACCCATATGGATCGTCGTTCATTTTTGAAGACATCTGCTCTCGGCGGCACCGCCGCCGCTGCAACAACGCTTGCAGCTCCAGTTTATGCGCAAGGCAAAAAGACCCTGACAATGGTAACATCGTGGCCGCGCGGCTTTGCCGTTCTGGACGATGCAGCCACCTATCTGGAAAACATGGTTAACGAGATGTCCGACGGCACGTTGACCATCGACAAGAAAGCGCCCGGCGAATTGGTTGGCTCGCTTGAAGTATTTGATGCGGTATCATCCGGTCAGGCGGATATGTATCATTCCGCTGATTACTACTATATTAACCAACACCCCGCATTTGCCTACTACACTGCGGTTCCTTTTGGCGGCACGGCCCAAGAGCTGACAAACTGGTATCTGCACGGGGGCGGCCATCAACTGCACACCGAACTGGGCGAAATTTTCAACCTCAAATCCTTCCTCGCAGGTAACTCCGGTTCACAATCCGGTGGTTGGTTCCGCAACGAAATCAACTCGGCAGCCGATTTCAACGGTCTGAAGTTCCGTATGCCGGGTCTGGGTGGCAAGGTGCTGGGCAAACTGGGCGCATCAGTGCAGAACATCCCAGGTGGTGAACTGTATCAGGCATTGTCATCCGGCGCATTGGACGGTCTGGAGTGGGTTGGTCCCTTCGCGGACGAGCGCGCAGGCTTTCAGGAAGTTGCGAAGGTTTACTATACTGCCGGTTTCCACGAGCCGGGTTCGGGCCTCTCGGCTGCCCTTAACCTTGATGTGTTCAACGAGTTGTCACCGGCGCACCAGAAGATCATCGAATATGCTGCGATGGCCACAACCCACACCCAATTGGCCGAAACACTGGCCAACAACGGCGCAGCGTTGAGCCGCCTGCAACAGCAGGGCGTGAAAACCATGCAGTTCTCTGATGATGTGTGGGATGCGTTCGGCAAAGCCTCTGCCGAAGTTATGGACGAAAACATGGGCGATGAACTGTTTGCAAAAACACGCGAAAGCTTTGAAGTATCGCTGACATCATCTGCCGAATGGCTGTCCAAGTCCGACGCATTCTACGTCGAGCAGCGCGAGCGCGTACGCAAAAGCATGTAAGCGATACCAAACCGAACGGGGGCTGCGCATTTGCGTGGTCCCCGTCTTAACGTACGGATGCGCCGGATCACCAAGCGCATATAGCCGCGATAAACGGTGAGACAATAACACCGCAGCGCAACCCGTGGGAGGGGAAACATGGCCGACGAAATTTCATGTTCGGGATTTTTCCGTGCAGCCGAGGGCGCAAAGCTCGGCTGTCTCGACAAGTTCCAAGAGGGCGGTTTCATCCAGTTCGTTCTGGGCAATGTATTGGAAGCTTTCTACAATTTCTTTGCGGCCCTGCTGAGTCCCGGCATGTGGCTGAACTGGTCCGATCCACAGGCGATGATGCGCTTTATCTATTACGGGGCATCGGTCGAGCTGTTTTTCGTGCTGGCAACGTTGCTGGTGATCGTGACAGCAATAGGCATGCGCAAGCGCGCGTTAATGTGGGCCATGGTGCGCGGCCTTGAGGGGTTTGCCAATGGCATGGGCCGCCTTTTTGCGTGGGCAGGTTTGATTATGGTGATCCAGCAGATCATCATCGTATTTATGCAACGTATCTTTACGCGGCCCGACATCTCCATCGGTTTTGGTATTCCGCTGCAATTCGACATCAGTTGGTACGCCGAAGAGTTGAAGTTATTCAATGCGTTGGTAGTCTGTCTTTGTGTTAGCTACACCTTTGTGCAAGGCGGTCACGTGCGGGTTGATTTGTTCTACGCAGGTGCGAAATTCCGGACCAAAAAGATTGTTGATATGTTCGGCGCGGTATTTTTCATGATGCCGTTTGCAATTGTAACGTGGATGTACGGCTGGTTTTTCCTGTGGCGCCACATGGTCACGCCAAATCCGTCAGCTTCTGACCGCCTTGATTTGCTGTTGCGCAAAGCCCGGTTGCTGAAATGGAACGTCGAAACCATCGGATTTTCGCCAAACGGATTCAACGGCTACATCCTGTTCAAAATCTTGCTCTGCATGTTCTGCATCATGGTCATGCTTCAGGCGATTGCAGTGTTCTACCGCTCGTGGTGCGAGCTGCGCGAAGGACCGGACAGCGAAGGTAAATACCTCGACAAGGATACCCTTGGCGACGGCGAAGAAGCCTATGAGGGCACACACTAATTTAAGGAATACCAGAAATGTTTTTTGGTCTGGACGGGGTCGAAGTAGGCCTGATCATCGTGTTCGTGTGTCTCTTCGGCGGCATTTTGTCGGGTTTTCCGGTGGCGTTCGCCATCGGCGGCGCGGGGATCATATCATTCGGGATCATTGCGGCAATGAACAGTGCCGGTCTGTTGATCCATCAGGCAATTGACGAGTCATCGGAGGCGTATCGCGCGCTGGTAAACTCTGGGATAAGTGCAGATACGGTCTCGTTATTCCGATACCCCGATTTGCCCAGAATTGCCGAACCTGTATTCCCGTTAGGGTGGGAAGTGGCGATGGACCGCAACGTTTCGTTTATTGTGAACCGCATGAACGAGCGTGTACTGGCAGGCCAGTCCATCGAGACACTGTTGGCGGTGCTTATGTTTGTTCTGATGGGCATCACGTTGGAGCGCTCGAAAATTGCGAATGATCTACTGACAACCATGGCGCGGGTGTTTGGGCCGCTGCCTGGCGGATTGGCGGTTTCGATTGTGGTTGTTGGCGCGTTTCTGGCTGCATCTACCGGGATTGTGGGGGCCACGGTGGTCACCATGGGATTGCTCGCGCTGCCGACAATGCTGCGCAACGGCTATTCCCCCGAGATCGCAACAGGTGTAATCGCAGCGTCCGGCACATTGGGACAGATCATTCCGCCCTCTATTGTGATCGTTCTGTTGGGGACGTTGGCGGGTGATCTTTATTCTTCTGCCCAAGAGGCGCGGGCAACCGAGCTTGGTTGTACGGATGCGCTGACCTATCTGGGGGAGCCTGCAGTTGTCTCTGTGGGGACATTGTTTCAGGCGGCTCTTTTGCCGGGGATCATGCTGGCGCTACTGTATGCGCTTTATGCGTTTGCCTATGCATTGAAAAATCCCGACAAGGCGCCGGCGGTTCCTATGGGTCCTACAAATGCCGAGCCGGTAACACGCTCCGAAGCGTTCACATGGTTTGCAGGCGCACCTGTGTTGATCATCGTCGGTACTATTTTTCTGGGTAACTTGGGGATTGTCGGTTCGCAAAATACACGGGTGTCGAGCTTTTCCGATATCGGTGAAAGTGCCACGTTGCGCACCAATGTCGGTGAGCAGTGTAAAGCCGCGATGATTGATCTGCACGGACAGGAGCGCTGGGATCTGGCGATTTCCCAGCAGCAGGCAATTGAGGACGCCGGTGGTCTGGCCATCAGTGAAAAGCTGAACGAAGAAGAGTTTGCAGCCGCCCAAGCTGCCAAGATCGAAAATGCGGCCCCAATCGGGACAGGCATTGCGATTTTGATGATCCTGCTCAGCATTATCCTGACAACTGCGCGTGGCGTTTCGCCTTCGGCTGATCCCAAACCGCTGATAATCGGCGGCATCGGTGTGGTGCTGTTACTGCTGGTCGATATTGTGCTGGTGTCACCGACCACGTCACCGGGGACAATGGTTGTGCTGATGGCGCTGCCGTTTGCGGCAGTGATGTACGGCGTCGTTTACGGCACCAAACTCTGCGCTAAAAACGAACTGATCCGCGTGGTGTTCCCGCCGCTTGTATTGATTGTTGCCGTGCTTGGTTCAATCCTTGGCGGTATTACCAACCCGACACCGGCTGCGGCATTGGGGGCAGGTGGTGCGCTGATGCTGGCGGCCTATCGCAAGCTGACGGATCTGGACCGATCCCCCAAGGTGATCATCTGGTCCACGCTGGCGATCATCATTTGCATCCTTGTTGGTGTGAATTTCGACCTGCGGATCAATCAGGACGATGTGGGTTTCGAGAACTGGGTGGCATTTTTTGTGGCCTATGGCGCGTATCTCTATGCCATTTTCGGGCTGTTGTTCAGTTGCTGGATCTTGTTTGCCAACGGTGTGCTGACACCTGTGGTGCGCGAAACGGCAAAGGTGACATCGATGGTGTTCACGATCCTGATCGGTTCGCAGTTGCTGAACCTTGTCGTTATCAGTTTCGGCGGCGAACACTACATCCAGCAGTTCCTGAAATCCTTCGATAACGAACTGACAGTCTTCCTGATTGTGATGTTGGTGTTGTTCGTTCTTGGCTTTGTTCTGGATTTTCTTGAGATCATCTACATCGTCGTCCCGATTGTAGGGCCGGTAATCTACGGTGGATCGTTTGATCCCAAATGGGTGACAATTATGATTGCGGTGAACCTGCAAACATCGTTCCTGACGCCGCCGTTTGGATTTGCGCTGTTCTATCTGCGCGGCGTTGCACCGGCGAGCGTGACGACACAACACATCTACCGCGGGATTATTCCCTTTGTGTTGATACAGGTTGGCGCGCTTGCGATCCTGTGGTTCTTCCCTGCGATTGTCACGATCATCCCCGACTTGATCCCGTAACCACTGCAAATGAAGTACTCATAAAGGAGGGCGTCCCGTAGGGCGCCCTTTTTTGTTAACATTATGTTGGCAGATGGTTGTAGAATTTATCCTAACGCATAGGCGAGGCTGCCCGGCACAGCATGTGGAACTAGCTCAATCGATACTATTGCGTCGAAGCGGCAAGATAGTATGAAATTACGCGATTGTAGCAGGACGCAGATCTTAGCCGCGTTTCGGGGCGAGATCGGGCAGGGAAATGTTGGCGACCTGTTCGGCGATCGGATCATTGTTCAGGGGATGTTGATCAAGTTCAAATCTTTCGGGATCACGCATTGGATGCCAGGAACCACCCATGAATACCTCGAGGCCCGAAAATTTGGCCTTGTAGCCCATCTTGCGGCTGCCGGGCACCCAGTAACCAAGGTAAACATAGGGCAGGCCCGCGTTGCGGGCAATTTGGATATGGTCGAGAATAATGAAATTACCCAAGCCATCACTGGTTCGGTCGGGTGAATAGAATGAATATACCATGCTCACCCCGTCGCCCAACACATCCGTCAGGCAAACGCCGATCAATTCGCCGGTATCGGCATCGGTGTACTCTATGACGCGGGTGCGGATCGGGGTTTCTTCGATCATGGCCGCAAATTCGAACACGTCCATATCGGCCATGCCACCGTCCGCATGGCGGCTGTCAAGGTAACGGCGGAACAGATCATATTGATCTTCGGTGGCCCAAGGCGAAGTGGCGCGGCGCACCAGTGAAGCGTTGCGCCGGAGTGTGCGGCGCTGGCTTTTGCTGGGTTTGAAACGGGCAACGTCAATACGCGCGGACAGGCAAGAGGAACATTCTGCGCAAGAGGGGCGGTAGAGCACGTTCTGGCTGCGCCGGAAGCCTTGCGCTGACAAGCTGTCATTCAGTTTTTCGGAGTTTTCGCCTTGCAACGCTGTGAACAACTTACGCTCCATCCGGTCCTCAAGATAGGGGCAGGGCTGCGGCGCAGTGACATAAAATTGCGGAACGATCGGGAGAGAATGACGCATGAAACAGTCCGGTTGGTTCAAAAGTTACGATAGCGCGTGTAAGAAGTGGGTCAAACCCTAAACCGCAAACTTCGTAAAGCACGCGGGTGCTGCCGTTACGTCATACCGCGCGCCGGTTCAGCGCCACAGTACCCAGCGCCATATCCGTCAGACCTTGGCGGCGGTCGGTGCTGAGCATCAGGACAACCGACACCAGTTGCAGTGGCGCCATTGCGATGGAGAATGAATACCCCAAGGTGTGCAGAAACGCCGTTGGCAAGTCAAAGCGCTGATCATCACGGGTGCGAAGTTCAATCGCCATAAGCTGCATTCCCCAAGTCGCCGAGCCGCGCGAAAGGGTAACTACACGGTAGGCGAAGCTGAGAACCATGAACAGGAACGGCAGGAAAAACAGCCCGATAAACGCGGTAAACGGGATGACCACCATCGTAAGCACTGCGATAATCACCACATCAACAACCCACGCCAAGAGGCGCTTGGTCGGGATGCCATCGTAAAATTGTGGCTGTAGGTCTGGATCAGGTGTCATTGCGGTCTTTCAGTGGTTACGGATTAACGCCTCCCCGAAGTGGGGAGGCGTCTGTGTGCTTTCAACCCGTCGGGCGGATTAGTCGTCTGTCTTGTCTTCATTGCGCGCGGCGCGCTCGTCCATGAAAGCGTCAAATTCGGACTTGTCCTTGGAGGCGCGCAGCCGTTCAAGGAAGCTCTCAAAGTTTTCCTGCTCTTCTTCCAGGCGGCGAAGGGTATCGGCCTTGTAGGCGTCAAATGCGGAGTTGCCTGTGGGGCGGCCCATGGCCATGCTGCGTTGCATTTTACGACCGCAACTGCGGGAAGATGATGAAAACATGCGTTTGCTCCAGATCATATAAGCCAGCAGGGCAAGGCCGACAGGCCAGAAAAAGATAAACCCGATTACCATCGCGGCAATCCATGCGCCCTTGCCGCGCGCATCAAGCCAGTTTTCCGAGCGGGTGAAGATGTTTTCACGGCGTCCGGTCCGGGACGGGTAGGTGTCAGTCATTGTTGTCATTTTAGTCCCCTAAGGTAGCGGCGTGCGGCCACCGGTCTTGGGGCGCTTCGCCGGAGAAAGGACAGTAATGTAAATGCCTTTCACATCACTCAATTTGGCAATGCTACGGAAATATACAATAGGGAATGTAAAGGTTATTTACATTTTTTATATAAGATATTTGTTATCAGTGGGTTGCGGTGCAATATTTTATAGTCGGAAATCATTGACGCGCCGCTGAACAGGCGCAACTGTGGGGTATGAATGATATTTCCCTCGCAAAACAGCTTACCCGCTGCCCCCGCGCCGATACCTCTGTGGATGTCGATATTCCGCTTGATCGTTTTGATAGCGAATTGCACCCGTTGCTGACAGGATGTGCGACACTGGCGCCGTATCTTGCCGCATTGATCACTAAAGAGGCGGACTGGCTGGTAGAGGCAGTCGAAGCGCCGCAGAGAGCGCTGGCAGATATTCTGGCGGCGCCAAAGAGTTTGCAGGCGGATACGCTTAACACGGGTTTACGGCAGGGAAAACGGCGCGTGGCATTGCTTGGCGCGTTGGCGGATCTGGGGGGTGCATGGTCGCTGGAACAGGTCACTGGCGCGCTGACCGATTATGCGGATGCGGCCACCCAAGCGGCCTTGCGGGTGGCTGTGGCGGCGCAGATAAAACGCGGTAAACTGCCCGGTCTGCGCGAGGAAGACGCCGTAACAGGTGGCGGCATGACGGTGCTGGCCATGGGTAAGATGGGTGCGGGGGAGCTGAACTACTCCTCCGATATCGACCTGATCTGTCTGTTCGACGAAACCTGCTATGAAGTGGATGATTTTCAGGAAGCGCGCGCAGGGCTGATTAAGGCCACCCGCGCAATGGCCGCCAGCCTGAGCGAAATTACCGGCGACGGTTACGTCTTCCGCACCGATCTGCGGCTGCGGCCCGATCCTGCAGTCACGCCTGTCTGTGTCGGGCTTGTCGCGGCAGAGCGGTATTATGAAAGCCTTGGCCGTACGTGGGAGCGTGCCGCCTATATAAAGGCGCGCCCTTGCGCTGGTGACATCGCCGTGGGCGAGACGTTTTTGCAAACCTTGCGCCCGTTTGTGTGGCGCAGGCATCTGGACTTTGCCGCGATTCAGGATGCCCACGACATGCGTCTTGCCATCCGCGAGCACAAGGGATTGGGCGGCTCGATCACCTTGCCCGGCCATGATATGAAGCTGGGCCGCGGGGGGATCCGGGAGATCGAGTTTTTCACACAGACGCGCCAGTTGATTGCAGGCGGGCGCGACCCTGATCTGCGGGTGCGCGGCACCAAAGATGGCTTGGCGGTGCTGACGGCGAAAGGCTGGGTGCCGAAAGATGCAGCCGGCGCGCTGAGCGAGCACTACACCTTCCACCGCACTGTCGAGCATCGCCTGCAGATGGTGCGTGATGCGCAGACCCACACCTTGCCGCAATCCCCTAAGGGAATGGCGCGGATCGCTGCGCTGATGGATATGGATGTAGCGGCACTTGAAGGCGAATTGCATACGCGATTAAGCGCGGTTCACGAAATCACCGAAGGTTTTTTTGCCGAAACCCGTGTTACGCCGCAGGTCGAGGTATCGCACGAGTTTGACACATCTGTAACGGATGCTTGGCACAGCTATCCTGCGCTGCGGTCTGAACGGGGAGCGAAGCTGTTCCAAAAGCTCAAGCCTGAATTGCTTGCCCGTCTGGAGCAGGCAGACAAGCCCGATGAGGCGCTGCTGGCCTTTGACGGTTTCCTGTCGGGCTTGCCTGCGGGGGTGCAGCTGTTTTCACTTTTGAAGGCCAATCCGCAGCTGGCTGATCTTTTGATTAACATTGTCTCTGTCTCGCCGATGCTGGCAGCGCATCTGTCGCGCAATGCGGCAGTTTTGGACGCGGTGATCGGGGGGGATTTCTTTGCCAAGTGGCCGGGGCAGGACGCGCTGGCAGAGGCACTGGCCGACCGACTGGCTGCAAGTGACGACTATGAGACCCAGCTGGACGGCACGCGCGCTTGGGCGCGGGAATGGCACTTTCGCATCGGTGTGCATCATCTGCGCGGCCTGACAGATGGCGCGGGCGCCGCCGAGCAATACAGTGATCTGGCGCGTGCGGTGCTGCGTGCCCTTTGGCCCGTTGTTATAGCAGAGATATCGCGCCGCAATGGTCCGCCACCGGGTAAGGGCGCGGTGATTGTCGGGATGGGATCGCTCGGGGCGGGGCGGCTGACGGCGCAATCCGATCTGGATATGATTGTGATTTACGATGCGGACGGTGTCGATGCGTCGGACGGGCCGCGCCCGTTGCCCGCGCGGCAGTATTATGCGCGTCTGACCCAGGCGATGATCACCGCGATGAGCGCACCCATGGCGCAGGGCCGCCTGTACGAGCTGGACCTGCGGCTGCGCCCGTCCGGTAACAAAGGGCCGGTTGCGACCTCGCTGGATGCCTTTGCCAGTTACCAGAAAGAAGAGGCGTGGGTGTGGGAGCATCTGGCATTAACCCGCGCCGAAGTGGTTGCGGGACCGCAGGACTTGGCCGAGGCCGTCGAGGCGCTGCGCGCCGAGATACTGCAAAAACCGCGTGATCTGGCGGATGTCTGTACCCAGACGGCGCAAATGCGCGCACGAATCGCTGCTGCGAAATCATCCGAAGGGATACTGGATTCCAAAATCGGGGCGGGGAGGTTGCAGGATATCGAACTTTTTGCACAGGCCGGCACCCTGATCGGCGGTGTTGTGGCGCGGGATATTCCCGCTGGGCTCGCTGCGGCGCGCGCTGCCGGATTGCTGGACGCCAAGGGAGAGCAGATACTGACAGACGCTTATGCGCGCCTGTGGGCGTTGCAATCGGCGACGCGGCTTCTGTCGTCGCGGCCGCTGGACCTTGGCGCATTGCGCCTTGCCACCCGCCGCTTTCTGCTTCACGCAATGGACCTACCATCAGAAAACGACACCACGGTCGATCTGGAGGCGCAATTGACGCAGACCTATGCAGCCGCCGACGCAACGATCAGCGCAGCACTTGCGCCCTACGCAAACGGAGGTTCCTGATGCGCAAAGCAACTCCCGATGATCCCAAAGGCTTGATCTTTGAGGCTTACCGGATCGAAGGTATTACCAAAGCGGAATGCCGCTCGATTTTTCTGGACTGGGCGCTGAGCCTCAGCACGGATCGTGACACGCACAAAGCGATGCGCAGCCTGCTGGAACTGCACGGTCAGGATAGGTCGCACCCGATGTCCGAAGTACTGGGCGAGGGGTTGCACACCATCGCGACGCCGCGCCGCCGCGGGGGGTGGCGTAGCCGCAAGCGGGATTAAAAAGCACTGAATCAGATTCCCTTACGGCATCTGCTCGGCGCGAATACCTCCAATTTGCACCAAGTCGGGCGCGAATTTGTCTCAAAGCTGCCTCATTCAGCGGTCAAACCAGAATTGTAACAAGTTCTAGGTTCTTTGACCTGAGGAGACAGAAATGAAATTGATGAAACTTGCATGTGCACTGAGCATCGGCGCGATACTTAGTGCCTGTGGTGCCTCCGATATCGTTAGCCGTGATGCCCCGTTTGAAGCGCAACGCCAGGGCGCGGTGTCGTTTTCGCAAAATGACGTTACGTCTGTCGCCCAAACTGAAATCACCCGCAAGGTGCGAACGGTTTCCGCAAAGCAGCAGCCGCCGCGCACCATCCTTCCCGAAGCGATCCTTCGCCAGATCAACGTCGCCCGCATTAACGTCAGCGTGCCTACATCGTTGAAAGTGTCCGAAGCGAACCGCTATTACCCCCACGGGGATATCGTCTGGCGCGAAGACCCGCTGGGCAACCGTCACGCGCAGGTGTCCAAGATCATGCATGATGCGATGACCGCAGGCACAGCAGGCTTTCAGGGTCCGGTGCCGGTTATTCTGGATATCGAAGTCGTGCGTTTTCATGCGCTGAGCGAAAAGGCCCGTTACACTGTTGGCGGCGACCACCATATCGTTTTCAAGATGGTGTTGCGTGATGCAAATACAGGCCAGTTCCTGTCGGAACCCCGCAAGATCACGACTGACCTCGAGGCATTCGGCGGCCAGCAGGCAATCAACGCCGAAGCGCGTGGCTTGACCCAAAAAGTACGTATTTCCGGCCACTTGGCCGAAGTTATCCGTCAGCAAATGACAGAACCGGACGGATATAAGAACGCCTCATTCGGCTTCTACCAGATGGTGAACAGAATCTAGGCTTTCCCTTATCAGCGGAAACCACTAGGGAAGGGCGCTATGACAGCGCCCTTTCCCACATCCGCCCCGCTTCCCGTTGTTCGCCTTATGCCAAAGGCCAACGCGCGCGCCATTCGTCATGGTGCGCCTTGGGTTTATGCAAACGAACTGGTCACAGACCGCCGCACAAAGGCGCTAGCCCCCGGCTCCATGGCGGTGCTGGAAGACAGCCTTCGCCAGCCCTTGGGGGTGGTGACGGTGAACACCAACTCCAAAATCATCGCACGCATGATGGATTCCGATCCCGAAGCAGTGATCGACCAGTCGTGGATTGCGGCCCATTTGCGCCGTGCGCTGGCCCTGCGCGAGCGGATGTATGACGCGCCGTTCTATCGCCTTGTCCACGCCGAAGCTGACGGGCTGCCCGGCGTAATCATCGACCGTTTCGGCGATACCTGTGTGATCCAGCCGAACGCGGCATGGTCGGATGCGATGATCGAACCGCTGAGCGCCGCGTTGATCGAGGTAACAGGTGTGCGCAATGTGCTGAAAAACGCCAGCGGGCGCACCCGCAGCCTTGAAGGGCTGGACGATGCAAGCGGTGTTCTGGCAGGCAGCGCGCCGGATGCGGCTGTGCCTGTCCAAATGAACGGGGCAACCTATATGGCCGATCTGACAGGCGGTCAGAAAACCGGCATCTTCTATGACCAGCGGCCCAATCACGCCTTTGCGGCTTCCCTGTCGCGCGGTGCGCGGGTGCTGGATGTGTTTGCTCACGTCGGTGGCTTCGGCCTTGCCGCTGTTGCGGCGGGTGCATCCTCGGCACTGTGTGTTGACGGGTCGGCGCCCGCATTGGCGCTGGCGGATCAAGGCGCGCAAGCAATGGGCGTTTCCGACCGTGTAACCACCCGTCAGGGCGATGCGTTTGATGTGTTGACAGCATTGCGGGCGGAAGGGGCTGAATTTGATGTGATCATTTGTGATCCACCGGCATTCGCCCCTGCAAAACCTGCGCTTGAGGCCGGATTGCGCGCTTACGAGCGCATCGCACGCCTGGCCGCGCCGCTGGTGGCCGAAGGTGGTGTTCTCGGGTTGTGCTCGTGCTCTCACGCGGCGGATTTGACCGCGTTTCGCGGCGCATCCGTGCGCGGTATCGGGCGTGCAGGGCGGCGGCCATCGTTGATCCACACGGGCTTTGCCGGTGCCGATCATCCGCAGTTGCCGCAACTGGCTGAAACAGGCTATCTCAAATCCTTGTTTTTCCACCTGTAAATCTATGAAAATGCTGCTGGATGCCTGCGTGATCTATCCCACCGTCATGCGGGAGATGCTGCTGGGTGTCGCGCACAAGGGGGCCTACACCCCCCTGTGGTCCGCGCGCATACTGGAGGAATGGGCGCTGGCGGCGCGCAAGCTTGGCCCCCAAGGCGAGGCAATCGCGCGTGGTGAAATTACCATGTTGCAAGCCGCGTTTCCCAAAGCCCAAGTTACACCGCACGCGGGTCTTGAAGCGCGGCTGTGGTTGCCCGATGTGAACGATATCCATGTTCTTGCAGCCGCAGTACACGGCAATGCCGACGGGATTATCACCATGAATGCTAAGGATTTTCCGCGCGGTATCCTGGCCGAAGAAGGATTGAGCCGGAACGATCCCGATGCATTTCTGCTTGGCCATTTCCACGCCGCGCCAGAGGTGGTGGGCAAAGTTGCCGATGCTGTGTTGACAGAAGCGCGGCGGCTGTCGGGTGAGGACTGGACCTTACGGGCGTTGATGAAAAAGGCGCGCCTGCCAAGGTTGGGCAAAGCGCTTGCTGCGGGTTAAAGCATTGCATCAAAATCGACGTGTAACATGTTGATCTAATTATCCCATCTGATCTGCATCTTGTTCAACGCTGCAATCCGGTCTACGGTTTTCGGGTGGCTCATCAGCCATGCCGGCGCGCGGCCATTGTTTGATTTTGTCAGCGCGTCCAGTTTCTCGAACAACGATATCTGCGGCCCGATCCCGATGCCTGCCTTGGTCAACAAGGCCGCTGCGTAGGCGTCTGCCTCGAATTCGTCCACGCGCGATAGTTTCGCTGCCAGAAGGCTGGTCAGCATATTTGCAATCCATACTCCGATGCCCGGAATAATGCGGCTCAGCACCATGCCCAAGGCCGCGCGCATTGCGTTCTGGCCAGAAAAATCAATCATGCGGCGGCGGGAATGTCCGAGAGCCACATGACCCAACTCATGCGCGATCACACTTGCCAGCTCTTCGGCAGTAACTTCGCCGGCACGGAATTTGTTGTAGAAACCGCGGGTGATAAAGATACGCCCGTCAGGTGCGGCCAGGCCGTTTACCGGTTCGATCTCGTAAATGTGGACATTGATGCGGGGGATATCCAATGCCTTGGCCATCTGTTTGCTCATCGCAACCAGTTTGGGGTCTGCCAGCACGCTGGATTGGTCATCCAGTTCCTTTGCGGTGCGATAGACCGAGAACCGGTACATGACCAGCCCGTAGAGCACGGCAAGTAGGATCGGGATTACTTTTATCATACCTCTAATATGGCGGGGAAACCGCCACGTACAAGGTGTTTGTCATGCCTGCGTTGATGGGTAGCAGAGGGGGTGTAACCCCTCTGCAGACGTTTACACCAGCTTGGCGTCCATCGTGATTTCTGCAGTCATCAATTTGGAAATCGGGCAGTTCGCTTTGGCTGCGTTTGTCGCCTCTTCAAACTGCTCCTGCGATGCGTCGGGGATTTTCGCCGTCACATCCAGATGGATGAGTGTCACCGAAAAACCGCCATCCTTCTGTTCAAGATGAACCGTTGCTTTGGTGTCAATGCTGTCGGCAACCAGATCGTGATCCTCAAGGATCATCGAAAGCGCCATAGAAAAGCAAGACGCGTGCGCCGCACCTATCAGTTCCTCGGGGTTGGTGCCCGCGCCGTCCTCGAAGCGGGTATTAAATCCGTAGGGTTGTTCTTTCAGTACGCCGGTTTCGGTTGAAACGGTGCCTTTGCCCTTCTTGAGATTACCTTCCCAGTGGGCGGAGCCTGATTTTTTGATGGTCATGGAATGTCCTTTCATCTTTTAATGATCAAAGACCCAACACCGCGCGCCGCCGGATGTTCCCTGTCCTCCTGCGTCAGCGCGTCAGCGTCTTCATCCCCCGGCTCAATCCTTCCAGCGTCATTGGCACCATGGCCTCTTTCCCGAAGATCTCCTGAATCATGGTGATCGACTGGGTATAGGGCCAATATTTTTCGGGAATCGGATTGATCCACAGATTTGATTTCCACTGTTCGCGCGCGCGGTTCAGCCACACCGATCCGGCCTCGGGGTTCCAATGTTCGTTTGCGCCCCCCGGGTAGGCGATTTCATAGGGCGACATTGACGCGTCCCCGACAAAGATGCAGCGGTAATCAGGACCGTAGGTGCGCAGGATTTCGTGCGTGGGGGTCTGTGCATCCCAGCGGCGGCGATTATCACGCCAGACGCCCTCGTAAAGGCAGTTATGGAAGTAAAAGTACTCCATATGTTTGAATTCGGATCGCGCAGCGCTGAAAAGCTCTTCCACCACCTTGATATGCGGGTCCATGGAGCCGCCGACATCAAGAAACAACAACACTTTTACCGCATTGCGCCGCTCGGGGCGGGTTTTGACATCCAGATAGCCTTGCTCGGCGGTGGACCGGATGGTGCCGTTGAGGTCGAGTTCCTCATTCGCGCCGTCCCGCGCCCAGTGGCGCAGACGTTTAAGCGCGACCTTGATGTTTCGGGTCCCCAACTCGACCGAGTCGTCGAGATTGCGAAACTCTCGCTTGTCCCAGACCTTGACCGCGCGGCCGTGGCGGCCCTCTTTCTGGCCGGCGCGCACGCCTTCGGGGTTGTAGCCATACGCACCGAAAGGTGAGGTGCCGCCGGTGCCCATCCACTTGTTTCCGCCCTCATGGCGGCCCTTTTGCTCTTTCAGCCGCTCCTTGAGCGTCTCCATCAACTTTTCAAAGCCGCCCAAGGCTTCGATCTCGGCTTTTTCTTCCTCGCTCAGATGCTTTTCCGACATTTTGCGCAGCCACTCTTCGGGAATGTCCACAGCCTCAAGAACGGCTTCGGCCGAAATACTCTCAAGACCGGAGAAGGCGGCAGCAAAGGCGCGATCGAATTTATCTATGTTACGTTCGTCCTTCACCATCGAGATACGGGCGAGGTAGTAAAATGCCTCGACATCGTAGGTCGCAAGTCCAGCGGACATGCCATCCAGAAACGCAAGGAATTCCCGCATTGAAACGGGAACCTTATGCGCGCGAAGCTGTTCAAAGAAGGGAAGAAACATCAGCTGGCCATCCTATCGATGATGACCGTAAGAAACATACCCACAATGATAAATGCCAGCGCGTAGCCTACTGCGTACTGGGCAATATCCTTGCGGTTGCCGCGGCGTTTACGGGCGGTAAAGCCCCCGATCAATGCGCCGATTATCGCCAACCCGATTACTATCATAGTCCCGCCTCTATATTACGGGCTATCCTTTCAGCGGGTTCAGCGACGCAATCTCACGCAGCTTGGCCCGAACAGCCCAATCCGAGCCAAATCCGTAGCGCGCCCATCCCAGACTGTCCATACGTACGGCCTGCGCTTCGGAGGGGCGGTTCTCCAGATCCAGCGCTTCTGCACGTAGAAGTAGCAGCGTAGAAAGCAATGCGGCGTTTTCATTCAGGCGGGCTGTTTCCACATGCGGAGCGATCAGTTGCAGCGCCTGCGCGCCTGCACCCTGACTGATCGCAAATGCGGAAAGCTGGGTTGCAACGTACGCCTGATGAAGATGTGTGCCCGGAGTGGCGGCATAGAACTTTTTCGCCGAGCTGTAATGCTGCTGCGCCTGCGCCGGATTTTCACGTTGCAAAACGCGGCCCATGGCATAATGCGCAAATGCGCGCCGCTGGTCCTGCCATCCCATGGCTGTGGCGATCCGCAATGCTTCGGCTGCACCTGCCTTGCGCTCGCCTCTGGAGGAGGCAGGGCCAAGGGCGCTTTCGATCGCGCGTTTCCACTGGATCGGTGTGCGGGTTGCGAAATTGGCGGCGGTCAGTTCGCCGCGCGGGTTAATCTCGCGCAGGATATGGGGCAGGGTGGCGGCGACCTGACCGCGCGACATGCCATTGTACAGCTTGGGCGAGTAATAGGTGCGCAGCATCAACATATCAAATCCGGTCAGAACCGTATGCACATTGTCATCGTTGAACACGGAATCGGGCAGACGGTAAAGATCGTTGAGCGGTCCAAGGGATTGGGCCAGTTCCTCGTGCAGACAATCCCGCACCTCTTGGGGACTGACATCATTGGGCAGGAAGATTGCCAGCCGTTCGCGTTTGCGCAACTGGGCCCAGTTGGTCTTTTTGGTGTTTCGCGCTTTGCGGTACTCTTCCAGCGTGCTGACGTTGGGCGCGACAAAACAGGCGGCCTGCGGCAGCAGCTTGCGGATTTCCTTGCGCGGTACGGCATTGATGGTGATGTTTGCGCGCGGTCCGCTCACTTCCGTAATGTCGATCCGCGCCTCACTGCGCAGCCGTTTGAGTAAACGGGTCAGATCATGCTGAAGCGATGGCGGCTGATCGCCAATCACGGTGACAGATACTGGACCTTCAAAGCGGGTGAAAACCGGCAATTCGCGACCGCTTTCCAGTTTGAACGACAATTCGATAAAATCGAGCGCGAGATCGTTATTCGCGCGCACCGGACCGGCATGATAGCCTGTTCCGAATACTTTTACCGGGGGCAAAGAACTGTCTGCAATCGGTATCGCGCGGGACACATGGCCACTGGAGGAGGGGGTGCACGCATTCAAAGCCAGAGCGAGCAAAAGAGCTACGCGCGCCTTCATATCGAGATGCTCCGCAGCGTTGTTTCACCATAAGATGTTGAAAGAAATTCGAACTGCACGCGCACAATATGTGCGATCTGGATACTCATAACTCTGCCTGCCTGCCCTTTTGAGCTTCAATTGGAGATGTTTTCGCCTCTCAACCTGTCCTCGGTAGGGAGCAATTAAGGCAAAATCAGGGCAAATTTTCTTCAATAAGGCATACCTATGGTTGTAGAGGCGAAAAGGCCACAGTTCATCCGAGAGATATCGTCTGATTTCAACTCGCCGGGCGAGAGCGGATCAACCATACGTGGCATACAATGACAAAAATTGCATTGAGGATCAGGGCTTCATTTACGGTCGAAAAGCCGGAAATGACCAACGAAACCATTAGGACCACTGCCAGAACGGCAATGGTAATGACGACAATCCGTGATGACAGCAGACCGATATCATTGCGTAAAACGCCGGTGCGGCGCTGCAGGGCAGGCACAAGCCACCAAATCGCTGCAACAAACAGCGGTAACGCTATAAAAATGTGCAATAATATATCAGGTGGTAGCAAAATCGCCGCCGGAAGGCTGGCAGCGATTGAAATTGCGTAATGAAGCGGCGCGATGAGGGCCAGATATACCCACGCGCGCCGCTTTTTTACAGTCAGCGCGCGCCTCTTGCCATGAATGCAAGGCGTTCGAATAGATGGACGTCTTGTTCGTTTTTCAACAGCGCGCCGTGTAGTTTGGGCAGGGCCGACGTGCCATCCGCCTTGAGGTCTTTCGCATCCATATCTTCGGCCAGCAGCAGCTTGAGCCAGTCAATCACTTCGGAGGTCGAAGGCTTTTTCTTGATGCCTTGCTGATCGCGAATGCCGTAAAACTGTGTCAGCGCGGTGGTCAGCAGATCGGACTTGATGCCCGGGTGGTGGACTTCGACGATCTTTTTCAGCGTCTCCATGTCGGGGAACTGGATATAGTGGAAGAAGCAGCGGCGCAAAAACGCATCCGGCAGCTCTTTTTCATTGTTGGAGGTGATGATCACAATCGGGCGCACTTTGGCTTTGACTGTCTCGCCTGTTTCGTAGACGTAAAACTCCATTTTGTCGAGTTCTTGCAGAAGGTCGTTGGGAAATTCGATGTCCGCTTTGTCGATTTCATCGATCAACAGAACAACCTTTTCACCGGCCTCGAACGCCTCCCACAGCTTGCCTTTGCGGATGTAGTTGGACACATCATGCACTTTTTCCTCGCCAAGCTGGCTGTCACGCAAACGGCTGACGGCGTCGTATTCATACAAACCTTGTTGCGCACGGGTGGTGGATTTGATGTTCCATTCGATCATCGGCAAGCCCAGCGCGGCGGATACCTGACGCGCCAGTTCTGTCTTGCCTGTGCCCGGTTCGCCCTTGACGAGCAAGGGGCGTTCCAGCTGGACCGCTGCGTTCACCGCAATTTTCAGATCATCGGTTGCGACATAGTCGGCGGTGCCTTGGAATTTCATATCTTGGTCATCTTTCTCATTCAAATTTCTGCCATATTTCAATGCCTATAATAGCGCATCATTGTGTAGTGACAATCGATGATACGTCCTATAGACCCCGCAAAAAGGGAGATGTCGTGAGGGAGTTTTCCACGTGACAATGACGAAAGTGGCCAAAGGGATGGACAGAATGAAGCAGGAAGCTTTTTTGCCAGACGATTACCGTCCCGCCGAGGATGAACCGTTCATGAATGAACGGCAGGTCGAGTATTTCCGCAGGAAACTTCTCGACTGGAAGGCGGAACTGTTGGAGGGCAGCAGGGATACTATCGAAACCATGAAAGACGGCACGCGCAACATTCCTGACGTGACGGATCGTGCTTCGGAAGAAACCGACCGCGCGCTTGAATTGCGCACTCGCGACCGTGCGCGCAAACTGGTCAACAAGATCGACGCGGCCTTGCGCCGGATCGAGGATGAGGAGTTCGGCTATTGCTCGGTGACGGGTGATCCGATTTCGCTGAAACGTCTGGACGCGCGTCCGATTGCAACGATGAGCCTTGAGGCGCAGGAGCGTCACGAGCGCCGCGAAAAAGTGCACCGCGACGATTGATCGCCGGAACTGCACCAGCAAAATTCAGGGCGCTACAGTGAAAGCTGTGGCGCTTTTCTGTTTGAAAAGGAAGCCGGAATGGGCATCAGCAACGCAATTGTAATCGGCGCAGGAATTGGCGGGCTTGCAGCGTCCATCGCGCTTGCGCGGCGCGGCGTTGCGGTCACGGTAATTGAGCAGGCAACGGCCATTCGTGAAGTCGGCGCAGGCCTTCAGATCAGCCCCAATGGCCTTGCGGTTTTGCGCGCGCTGGGTCTGTCAAAGCGGCTGGCCGAGCGTGGCGCAGTGCGCGGACAGGCGGTCGTGATGCGGGCCTATGACAATGATAAAGACGTGGCGCGTCTTGATCTGATGCGCCTGCCAGCGGATCAGGCCTATATTTTTATGCACCGCGCCGATCTGGTTGATGTGCTGGCACGCTCTGCGCGTGAACACAACGTCACATTCCAAATGGGAACACAGGTGCAAAGCATTATCCCAGGTGATACGCCTCAACTGACATTGACAGATAACAGCAGATTGCGCGCGGAACTGATTGTCGGTGCCGATGGTATTCATTCGCGCGCGCGCATCGCGCTCAACGGTGCGGACAATGCGTTTTTCACAGGGCAGGTGGCGTGGCGAGCCACGGTGCCCAATACGGTCGGTCATGAGAACGTTGCGATGGTCACAATGGGTCCCGCGCGCCATCTGGTCAGCTATCCCTTGCGCGGTGGGCGCCTGATTAATCTTGTCGCGGTTGAGGAGCGTTCGGACTGGGCCGAAGAGGGATGGAACCACCCCGATGATCCCGCAAATCTGCGCGCCGCCTTCGCCGGATTTTGCGGCATGGCTGGCGATATGATCAACGCGGTCGAGGCCCCGACGCTGTGGGGCTTGCACCGCCATCCGGTTGCGCCTGTCTGGCAGCGCGGTGGTGTTGCGCTGCTCGGGGACGCTGCACATCCGACCCTGCCGTTCCTCGCCCAAGGCGCGAATATGGCGCTGGAGGATGCATGGGTTTTGGCCGATCACGTCATCAAAGGTGGTGTTGCTGCTTTGCCTGACTATCAAAGCGCGCGTGTGCCGCGTGTGAAACGGGTGATCAAGGCTGCCGAAGGCAACGCGTGGCGTTACCACCTGCGGCCGGGTCCGGTGCGCTTTGCCGCCCATACCGCCTTGCGGCTGGGCAGCAGGGTCGCGCCCATGCGGATGCTGGGCGCGTTTGACTGGCTGTACGGTGTGGATGTTACCGCGCGCTGATTATTTCGCGCGGTTCACCATTCCGAACAGATCACGCGGATCATCGGGATCGGCCAGCATATCGAGCGGCGTAAAAAACGCGGTGTCCCTGATTGCATCACGGACATAGCAGAGCGCCGAGAAATCCTCGATCGCAAAGCCGACACTGTCAAACAATGTGATCTGCCGCGCGTCGGTGCGCCCCTTGGCAGTACCGCTCAGAACCTCCCAGAACTCGGTCACTTTGTGATCGGGATCCAGTTGCTGGATCTCGCCTTCAATGCGGGTTTGTTCGGGGTATTCCACAAAGATATCAGCGCGGTGCAGGATGGCTGGGGCCAGTTCCGTCTTGCCGGGGCAATCACCGCCGATGGCGTTCAGGTGGACACCTGCACCAACCATATTGTCGGTCAGAATGGTCGCGTATTGCTTGTCCGCAGTGCAGGTTGTGATGATTTGCGCGCCAAGGATCGCTTCTTCAGCGCTGTTGCAGCTCACAACCTTCAGGCCGGACCCCGCCAGATTTTTCGCGCATTTGGCGGTGGCCGCCGGATCGACATCAAACAGGCGGACTTCTTCAATACCTGCAATGGCCTGCATGGCGATGCTCTGGAATTCGGATTGCGCGCCATTGCCGATCATCGCCATCACTTTTGACCCCTTCGGCGCCAGCACACGCGCCACCAGCGCCGATGTCGCCGCTGTGCGCAGGGCCGTCAGGATTGTCATTTCCGAAAACAGCACCGGATAGCCTGTCGCCACATCCGACAGCAGACCAAAGGCGGTGACCGTTTGCAAACCCTCTTTGGTATTGGCGGGGTGGCCGTTGACGTATTTGAAACCGTAAACATCCCCGTCCGAGGTGGGCATCAGTTCGATCACCCCAACGTCCGAGTGCGACGCAACCCGTGGCGTTTTATCAAACAGCGGCCAGCGGCGAAAATCCTGTTCGATCCGATCGGCAAGACCTTGCAGCATCGGGGCAAGGCCGACATGGTGGATCAATTGCATCATGTGATCGACGCTGACAAACGGCACAAGCGCCTTGGCGGATGGTTTGGTCATCGGAATTTCCTTTGCAGATCAATAGGGACGGGTGGGGCGGTCAAACACGTTGCGCCCCAGCGCGGATGCGGCCAGATCGACCATCAGTTCGGCGGTACGGCCGCGTTCATCCAGAAACGGATTCAACTCAACCAGATCAAGGGATGTCATCAGCCCTGAGTCGTTCAGCATTTCCATCACCAGATGCCCCTCACGCACGGTTGCACCGCCCGGAACGGTTGTGCCAACGGCAGGGGCCGCCGCGGGATCGAGGAAATCAACGTCGAGCGATACGTGCAACATTCCCTGCGCCGCTGCCACCCGTTCAAGAAATGCAGCCAATGGCGTGGCGATGCCGGTTTCGTCGATTTCACGCATGTCAACGCGGGTGACGGCGGTATCCTGCAACGCGGCACGTTCCGCCGGATCGACAGAGCGCAAGCCGATCATCGCGATGTTTTCATAGGGCAGCGGCGCGGGCAGTGCGGGCCAGCCGGTAAAATCGCTGCGCCCTGTGACATAGCCCATCGGTGTTCCGTGCAAGTTTCCGCTGTCGGTGCTCTCCAGGGTGTGGAAATCGCTGTGCGCGTCCAGCCACAGCACAAATAGGGGCCGCTGTTGGCTCGCTGCGTGGCGCATCGCGCCCAGCATTGTGCCTGCCGCCAGTGCGTGATCGCCGCCCATGGTGATCGGCATGCCGCGCTTGAATGACGCTTCGGTTGTGTCCGCAAGGCTCTGTGTCCACGCGATTGTTTCTGACAGGCGGTGCAGCTTGGGGTGGGGGGTATCGGTGAAAGGCGCAGGCGCCACATTGCCGATGTCGGTCACGGTGTGACCAAGGCTGCGCAACGCCTCGGCCAGTCCTGCGGTCCGGTAAGCATCCGGCCCCATGATACAGCCGCGGCGGATTTTGCCGCAATCAAGAGGCGCGCCCTGAAGAATACAATGTTGAGGTGTCATGCCGGAACTCCGTTATTGATTTTGGGAAGGTATATGTCGTCTATCTGTGCTATGGATAGTCAACAAACTGTCCGTATCGGGCGTTAATTGATCAAAGTGGCGGAATTTATGGACGAAACGGACGACAAGTTGATTGCAACCTTGCGCCATGACGCGCGCGCCTCGCTGTCTGATCTGGCCGCGCGGTTGGGCGTTTCGCGCACGACATTGCGCGCGCGCCTCGCGCGGCTTCAGGCGCGCGGCGAAATTGTGGGGTTTACCGTTATCACCCGCGCGGATGTGGCGCGTGACCCCGTGCGCGGCCTGATGATGATCGGGATCGAAGGGCGCGGGGCTGAGCGGATCAAACGCCAGCTTGCGGGCATGGCAGAGCTACGTGCGGTTCATACCACAAACGGGCGATGGGATCTGATTGTCGAAATCGGCACCGCAACATTGGCAGAATTTGACCGCGTGCTTGAGCGTATTCGCCGCCTTGAAGGGGTGGTCAGTTCGGAGACAAGCCTGCTGCTGAGTACGCAAAAGGCAGGTTAGGCGCGGCGCGCAGCTTCGATCCAGAGGGCGGCGAGCGCGAGCGAAGCGACCACGTTCCAGCCCGCCATACTGATGCCCAGCATCTGCCATGCGATATCGTCACAGCGCACCATCGGCGCGGCAAGGATCTGGTTCATCAGGTCTTGCGCGCTAAGGTTGGAAACACCCGAAGAGGAGCAACTGGTCGGCCCTTCCCACCAGCCCTGTTCGACGCCGACGTGATAAAAGCCGATTATGGCAGTGGTGAGGGATGCAATCGCCCCCAACCAGGCCAGCCTTGCCTTGCCTGTCAGAATGATAATCACACCCATCAGCGCCGCAGCCGCGTGGGGCCAGCGTTGCCACAGGCAAAGCTTGCACGGTGGCATCCCGCCCAGATGTTGAAAGGCAAACGCGCCGAGCAATACAGCGGCCGAGCCGAGGGCCGCAAGATATACAAACCGTATCATAGGAACTTTACCGCAAAAAAGCCGCCGATCAGCAACGCAACAGCAAGAGTGAACATCAGCGGCAACCGCTTTTCGATAAAATCACGCACCGGCGCGCCGAATTTCCACAGCAGCAACGCCACAAGGAAGAACCGTAAACCGCGCGCAATGATCGACGTGATGATAAACGTACCCAGCGGCATCGCGGTCCAGCCCGACATGATTGTGATCACTTTGTAAGGGAAGGGCGTCACACCAGCCGTCAGCACCGCCCAGAACCCCAGATCGTTAAACCGTGTGGCAAACTCTGCCATCGAATCCGCCTTGCCAAGCGCACGCAGGATAGGCTCACCCAGGGCATCATAAGCCAGCGCCCCGATGCCATAACCAAGCAGCCCGCCCAACACAGAAGCCACCAGCGCCACACCGGCAATCACAAAGGCACGGTTGGGTCGCGCAATAATCATCGGGATCATGATGATATCAGGCGGGATGGGAAACATCGAACTTTCAAGGAAAGACACCAGCGCCAGCACCCAAAGCGCATGACGATGCTCTGCCAAAGACAGCGTCCAGTCATAAAGGCGTTGGATCATGTGGATGTTTCCTCTGGCGTGATAGGGCGTTGTTTAGTTTGCCCGGTGCCCGAAGTCGATATGGCGACAGGAATTAACCCAACACAATCCTGTAATTTTTTGCCTGGGAAACGTGTCCTTGGGATCAGGTCAGGCGGGCCGTCATTTCCGAGATGAAATGCTGGTATGTGTTTTGCGCATAGTGAAAGGGCGCTGCGCCCCACTTATGATCGGTATCCGTAGCCAGCGTGCCTTCAGGATACGTGATCAGCGCGTCCGACCCGAACACCGCACCTAACTGGCGATAGGATCGGGCGAGATAGGTGTTCATGTCGTCGTTTTTGTGTGACTTATCAACTTCGGGCGCAAGGGTCGGGGTGTAGTAGACGCAATTCACCAATACCTTCAGTCCGCCGTGTTTAACAACTTCGCTTGCAAGGCGGGCGGCGATTTGGTCCCACAATGTGCGGTATGCCGATGAAGTATGCGCCAGAGTTTGACGCGGTGCAGTCGGCCATACCCTGCGGGCCCTTGAATACTCGGCTGATCGTGTGTGTGCGCTATGATCGGGGAAGATGTCGAGGCGAAACCGGTCATCGATCAGGTCGATCAGAAGGACACCACTGCGATAGTCGGGCAGCGCGTCCCAAAAGTACTTTGTCATGTCACGGTGGACCATCCGCTTTTGAAAAGTCGGACCGATGTGCTCTATTATTCTTGAAACTTCATTTGCCTTGCATGCCAGTGAGGCGAGGCTGGTTCGCGCGGTGTAGTCGGCCAATTCGAACGGTGAGGCAAACGGATATTCAAATGCATCGCGGGTCGCACAACTGCCCAGAATGTGCACGGGTGTTTTAATCGAAACCATTTACAAGTCCTTGAATGTACGCGCCGAACAGATGGGCTATGCTCATATTTTACCAGCAGCCACCGTAAGGGATCCGGTGAACCATGCCACTCCTTTTGATCGATTATCTAGCGAACAACCAAGCCAAATGAAGGGTTACACGAGAATACTCTGTGCCAGCTCGATTTGCCTATGTTCCGTCCCTGATTAGCGGTCATTGGCGGTGTGCCGAATTAGATCATACGGACGCAGTTTTGGCTTGCCCCGCACTTTGTGCCGCGCTACATCCTCTCACGTGCCCAAGTGGCGGAATGGTAGACGCAGGAGATTCAAAATCTCCCGCCGCGAGGCGTGCCGGTTCGAGTCCGGCCTTGGGTACCAGCCTTTTACAGGTTTTCCGTTTATGCGAAGTCTTCTTCAGTGTCATTCTATGACCTGAGTATCGCGAGGAGCGCTGAAGATAAGGGGTTAAGCCTGTCGTCTTCGCGCCATCGCCCGATTGCAAATAGTGGGCCGAATTAAATATCACATAGAAAAATGTTAAACACGCGCCAGTTGTGCGCCTCTGTTTCCTCACTCGTATCTCATATTGAGAGAATCGAGGATATTGCCACCTGCGCGGCAGACCGAAGTTAGAGGGCGACGAGAGGTGCGGTTGCAGATTTCAAAAAGACGCCCTTTATCGATTTTCAACCTTCTCGTTCTTTTGCATCATGATCCGGCTGTAACGGTCGTTTGCCTTAGTCGGCCGGCCGGTTGATTCGACAGATTGTGGCAGAGGTGAGCCAAGCATTGAACTAATTGCCGCAAATTAGGAGGATTGGTTCCGATCTGCTACCTTAATCGGACAGTGCAAACCCGTCATAAGGCCCAAGGCGAGGTAACGATTTTCACCTGCAGCGTCGCTCCATTGGAAACAATCTTGATGAGTTCCAAGCAAAGCGTTGATCAAAAATAGAGATAAATCTTCCAGCAAATAAGGCGTTTTGGTTTTGTTTCAGAACTTTTGTTCTGGAAACAATACCCTCGCGGTTCGGTGTACCGCGTACTGCAAAGTTTACGCCTGAAACAAATTTGGCCGTATCGCTGACACTTTTCAGACACTTTTCCCTTTGTCCTACACAATCCAAACAGTATCTATAGTGCAGCCTGACTGGGGGGTGACGTATATTTGGTCCGGGGGCGGCCGCACATTGACTGCATTCTATTGATGCGGGAGAGGTGCAGCGCCGCGTGTTTGCGACTGCTGCTTTTGATATCTCGGAACAAATACTGTTCCGTTATCAGCCATGTTTTGGCTCGTCTCTCCTCATAATTGGTGCTGATGCGTGCGTGTTGCCCAGGACCGGTGTCCAAGCCTCACGGGGTTTATGAGTTTGAACGGAGAAGACGATAATGATGTCCTGTCTTTCGACTACCCACTGTCCCGAACGGCGTGCTGATGCGCCTGTAACTGCCGCCCATCCGGCTCATAAACAATTGCACTACACCTTTTCCAATCCGGCCGCGTCGCGCGCCGCGCGCATCGCTGCATAGGAGCACATGACATGATCAGAACAATTGATTTCAACAACCTCGCAACAGGTGAAACCGTTACGAACCAATACGAGGATATTGGCGTACGCATTTCGGCGAACGGAAATGCGCCAGGCACCGACAAAGCGATGATCTTTGATTCCAACAATCCCACAGGCGGCGACGATGATCTGGCGACAGACAATCTCGATAACGTTTTGATCATCTCCGAGGACGGAGACGCCTCTGATCCCGATGATAATGCGACAGGCGGCAAGTTCACGTTTGATTTCGACGAAAGTGTTATGATCAAGTCGCTCACATTTCTTGATCTCGAAGAGCCTGCTCGTATGTATTTTTATGGCAAAGACGGGCAGCTTTTGAGCGAGCAGTTTGTGCCACCAAACGGCGACAACGGGCAGAGCGTCGTTCAACTATCCGTTCCGGATACGGTTCGCTTTGATATCGTGATCAAAGGATCAGGCGCGATTGATAATCTGGTTTTTAAAGATAACAAGATTTCTCAAAAGCCACCTGTCGCCGAGGATGATTTTGCCGCGACAGACGAGGATACCGAGGTAATTATTGACGTTCTGGGCAACGACAGCGATCCCGACGGCGATCCGCTGGAAGTGACGGAAGCGACCAGCGCCGATGGCACGGTGGAAATTAACAGTAACGGCACGCTGACCTTCACGCCGGCGCCGGACTTCAACGGCGAAGCGACGATCAACTACACCATCACCGACGGCAACGGCGGCTTTGACGATGCGGTGGTGACCGTGACGGTCAACCCCGATACAGCACCTCCGGTGGAAGGATTCTCGCCGGTGGCGACGGATGATGTAGCGGAAACCGATGAAGAAACGCCTGTTACCATTGATGTTCTTGAAAACGACACGGATCCCGATGGCGATCCGCTGACCGTGACCGAAGCGACATCTGAAAACGGTACTGTAGCGATCAATGACGATGGCACGCTGATGTTTACGCCCGATGAAGACTTCTTTGGCGAAGCGGTGATTGATTACACGATTACAGATGGCAACGGCGGCATTGATGATGCCCGCGTATTTGTCACAGTTAATAACATAAACGATGTGCCGGTCGCGGTAGATGATTGTGTGTCAACGGATGTCGACACGGCTGTAATCATTCCGGTGCTGGACAATGACAGTGATCCAGACGGCGATCCGCTGGACGTGGTAGCCGCAACCAGCCCCGATGGGACAGTTGTGATCAATGAGGACGGAACACTGGAATTCACCCCGGAAGCGGGCTTCATTGGCGAGTCAGAAATCACCTATACCATTTCGGATGGGAACGGTGAGACAGCGCAAGCGATTGCGAAAGTTTCGGTTGGTGAGGAATCCGATGGTCCTGTGGCAAATGACGACACGGCCGAAACGGATGAAGACACACCTGTCACCATCGACGTGCTTGAAAACGATTCCGATCCGGATGGAGATCCGCTGACGGTGATCTCGGCTTCCAGTCCGGACGGCGAGGTAGTGATCAACGACGACGGTACGCTGACGTTTACGCCGGCCGCTGATTTCAACGGTGATACAACCATTTCTTATGAGATCACCGACGGGAATGGCGGAGTGGATACAGCCGAGGTTGCTGTGACGGTGAATCCTGTCAACGACGGCCCGCTCGCCGAAGACGACTTCGCCGTTGTGAACGCAGGCGACACAGTGACCGTGCCGGTGCTTGACAATGACAGCGATCCAGAAGGTGATCCGCTGGAGGTTGTGTTTGCTTCCAGCCCGAACGGCGATGTTTCAATCAACGATGATGGCACACTCAGCTTCACGCCCGAGGAAGGCTTCTTTGGCGATGCGGTGATCAACTATACCATTTCCGATGGTGAGCTGACCGACCCTGCGGTAGTCTTTGTAACTGTGCGTGACGGTATCGTTTCCGGTACAGATGGTGATGATCTGATTGATCAGAACTACACCGGCGATCCCGAGGGCGACATGGTTGATAACAATGATGAGTTCCTTCCGGGCGAGGGGCCGAATGACGACATCATTATCGCAGGTGACGGCGATGACACTGTGCGTGCCGGTGACGGCAACGATGATGTATCTGGCGGTGCCGGTGATGATCTAATCAATGGCGATGCCGGTGATGATATCCTGAACGGTGATGACGGCAATGACACCATCGGTGGCAATGCCGGTGACGACACAATCAACGGTGGCAACGGCAATGACGATCTGAACGGTCATGACGGCGATGATAGCATCACAGGCGGTGAAGGCGACGACATTCTGAACGGCGATGACGGAGAAGACACACTGGAAGGTGGCGTTGGTGAGGATGTTCTTACCGGTGGTGACGGCGACGATCTGCTGAATGGCGGCGATGACAACGACACGGTCTATGGCGGTGATGGCGATGACACGCTGCTTGGGGGGGCTGGCGACGACATCATCAACGGTGACCTCGATGATCGCGTTGACGATCCGACAGGTGACGATCTGATCGACGGCGGTGCCGGTAATGACACGATCGAAGCCGGTCCAGGTTCGGATACGGTTGCTGGTGGTGACGGTGACGATGTCATCGACACCAGCAACGGCGATATCCTGCCCGATCAGGGTTATCCGGGTCTGTTCCCTGATGATCCAGATCCGGACAATGACCGGGACAGCGTGGATGGTGGTGACGGAAACGATACCATTCGCACCGGTGACGACAGCGACACCATCAATGGTGGCGACGGCGACGATGTGATCGACGCAGGCATCGATGACGACATTGTCGATGGCGGTGACGGTGACGACCGGATTGTTGGCGGCGAAGGCAATGACAGCATCCTTGGTGGTGACGGTAACGACACCATCTATGCAGCCAACGACCCTGATCGGGGCCTCGACGATCTTGAGATCGAGGATGACGGTTCTAACCCGTTTGGACCTGATCTACTGCCTGAAAACGGTCGTGATACCGTTGACGGTGGTGCCGGTGACGATGTGATCTATGGTGGCGACGACGACGATCTTCTGATGGGCGGCTCTGGCGACGATCTGCTGGATGGCGGCATAGACGATGACACCCTGCAGGGTGGTACAGGCAATGACACGTTGCTTGGCGATCAGGGCGATGACAGTCTTGCAGGCGGTCAGGGCGAAGACAGCCTTGACGGTGGTATCGGTGACGACACGCTGCGCGGTAATGTGGGTAACGACACGCTGGACGGTGGTGAAGGCGACGATCTGCTGGATGGCGGTCAGGATGATGACCTGCTGAACGGTGATGAAGGCGACGACACGCTGCGAGGCGCGCTCGGCGATGATACGCTGAACGGCGGCGAGGGCGACGATGTGCTTTTGGGCGGATCGGGCAATGATCTGTTCGACGGCGGCGAAGGCGACGACACAATGACAGGTGGCGCGGATCGCGATAACTTCGTCAACGTCAATGCAGGCGATCTGGTTGACGGGTCAGAGACAGGCGATGACTTTGACTGTCTTGATCTCACGGGATCGGCACCGGAAGGCGGCAGCCTGAATGTCACCTACGACCCTGATAACGTCGAGAACGGTGTCGTTAACTATCGTGATGCGGATGGCAACGATGCGGGTGAACTGGTGTTCACCAACATCGAAAAGGTCATTCCCTGCTTCACGCCGGGAACGCTGATTGCGACACCGAAAGGCGAGCGTAAAGTCGAAGACCTGAAGGTCGGTGACCGCATTATCACCCGTGATAACGGGATGCAGGAAATCCGCTGGATCGGTTCGCGCGACATGTCGGGAGAGGAGTTGGCCGCCAAAGAACATCTGCGTCCGGTGCTGATCCGCGAAGGTGCGCTGGGGAACGGTCTGCCGGAACGTGACATGATGGTATCGCCACAGCACCGCGTACTGATCGCCAACGACAAAACCGCCCTCTATTTCGAGGAACGTGAAGTCCTGGTTGCGGCGAAACACCTGACGGATATGGAAGGGGTCGACGTGGTTGACGTATCGCACACCACCTATATCCACATCATGTTCGACCAGCATGAGGTGATCCTGTCCGATGGCACGTGGACCGAAAGCTTCCAGCCTGGTGATATGTCACTGGCCGGTGTCGGTGACGCAGCGCGCGACGAAATTCTGGAACTCTTCCCGGAATTGTCGACCAAAGCGGGCATCATGGCATACGCCGCCGCCCGCAAATCGCTGAAAAAGCACGAAGCAAAGCTGGTCACCAGGAAGATCTGACTTCTCTATAAAGAATCCCCCGAAGCGGGCCTGAACGGGCGCTGCATCGGGGGGCATGTGTATGCAGCATCATTCGGGCGTAGTGATTCCGCGTGTTAAGCGGAGCCCCTTGCGGCTCCGCTTTTTCATCGTTTTGCGGTACTGTTTCCGGCTGCATTACAAAGCGGTTTATCAGTCTGGACTGTTTTTAACTAACTGAAAAATAATAACTATTAACGTGTTGTTGTTGTGTTGCGATGCCTGTGGTCGTGAAATTCAGACGACAGCCAACGTCAGGAAGCAGAATTGAATGAACGTGCAGCCAGACACAATTGCCCCCCGGAACCGCGTCGTAATCCGGCGTGATCGGGATGCGCCGCAAAATGCGGTGGTGCAGTTTCTGGATGGCCGCGGCGCGCTGATGGATGAGGTTGCGATTTGCGATGCCGCCGATGCCTCGCCTTGCTTTACCACAGGTACAATGATCGCAACGCCCCGCGGCGAAGTTGCTATTGAAAACTTGGGCATCGGCGATCGGGTAATCACCCGCGATAACGGTTTGCAGTATGTCCGCTGGATTGGCCAACGCACGATGACACGGCGTGATTTCCTGACAAACATCCACCTTGCGCCGGTACGCATCAGGCAAGGGGCGCTTGGCAATGATGTGCCCGAGCGTGACATGATGGTGTCACCCAATCACCGGATGCTGGTCGCCAATGATAAAACCGCCCTGCATTTCGAGGACAGCGAAGTACTGGTCGCTGCGAAACATCTGACAGGACTGGTGGGGGTTGATGTAGTGCAGGACGTTGACACCACATACCTGCACCTGATGTTTGACAATCACGAAGTCATCCTGTCAGACGGCGCATGGTCGGAGAGCTTTCAGCCGGATGTGCGCGCGCTCGCAGGGATAGGTAATGCGCAGCGTCTTGAATTGTTAACTCTGTTTCCGCAGCTTGCCACGCAAGAAGGGCTAGGGCGCTACACCGCCGCGCGCCGCATTGTCACCCCGCAAGAGTCTGAAATTATTTAGGGTTTTCTGCGTCCCGCGCGCCAAGCAGCCCAAGCCTGCGGTGTATCAAGATCGGTGCGCGCATGATTTTCGGGCAGGGGAATGTGCAGGGTTTTGTCTGCATGGGCTTTTACCACCTCACGCCCGCCGGCATCCCCCCACAGGTTAAGCAGCTCGGGGATCAGACTGCGGTGAAAAACAATAGGGTGGCCTGCGGCACCGGTCTGCGTGGTTGCGCGCCAAATTCTGGTTTCGGCATCCAGATCAATACCTTGCAGGATGGTGTTGAGGTCATTCACGGTAATGTCGGGCATGTCCGCCAGCATCACCATCACGGCCTCTGCGGTATCAGGCAGCGCAGCTAAACCCGCACGCAAGCTTGCGTTCATCCCCTCGGATGGGTCAGGGACAGGCACAAGCGTTACGCCCAAGTCGTTGATCACATCATACCTTTGGTGGGGCGCAGGGGGTAATGTGACCAGCACAGGGCAGGTGGTATCAAGCGCGCGCAGCGTCTGGCGGCGCAAAAGCGGCACACCGTTCACCTCCTCCATCAGTTTGTCACGGCCTTGCATCCGCCGCGCCGCGCCAGCAGCAAGGATGACTATCGCAATCATATCAGCCCCGCATCCGCGTGCCGTCAGGGTCAAACAGCGGTGTCGTGATCAGACGGGCGGGGCGCATCTGCCCCAGTATTTCGATCTCGACCGCCAATCCCTCTTGCGCCTGCGCGACAGGAACAAACCCCTGTGCAACAGATTTTTCTGCATAATGGGAATACCCGCCGGAGGTGCAGAAACCGATAACCGTCCCGTTAAGCCAGATCGGCTCGTATCCCTGCACATCTGCATCCAATGCCTCGACCTCGAACGCTACCAGCTTGCGATCGGGGCCAGCGTCACGCTCGGCTTCGGCTGCTGCGCGGCCGATGAAATCCGCGTTCTTCCTAAAGCTGATAAAGCGGTCCAGTCCGGTTTCCGCCGCAGTATAATCCGGCCCGAATTCCAGCAGCCACGCGCCAAAGAACTTGTCCAGTCGCAGGGACATCATCGCGCGCATCCCAAACGGCGTGATGTTGTGGGGCTGTCCAGCGGCCCGGAGGGTTGACCACAACTGGCGCTGCGCCATGGCGTCGCAATAAATCTCGTAACCCAGATCACCGGTATAGCTGACGCGCTGCACAAGACAGTTGGTCAAACCGACAGTCATCGCGCGGACATCGAGAAATTTCATCGCTGCGACATCATCCAGCGTGCAGGCTTGCAGCACGTCACGCGCTTTCGAGCCGGCAATCTGGAACCCCGTGCGCCGGTCAGAGATGTTTTCGACCTGCACACCGTCTTGCATGTTCTGTGCGAACCAGCGGCTGTGATAGGCTTGCGCGGCGTAAGACGCGGTAAGCTGGAACAGATCATCACCAAGGCAGGAAATGGTGAAATCACCGATCAAGCGCCCGTTGGGAGAAAGCATCGGGGTCAGCGAAATGCGCCCCGGTGCAGGCACACGGCCCGCCATGATCCGGTCCAGCCATACGCGTGCGTTTGGTCCGGACACCAGATATTTGCCGAAATTCTGCACCTCGTTAATGCCCACACCTTCGCGCACGGCGCGCACTTCACGACCTGTCGCCGCAAATGCGTCAGAGCGGCGGAAGGAAGGCGTTTCGTATGTCGGTTCGCTGTCGGTTGCGAAGTAATTCGGCACCTCCAACCCGAATTGCTGGCCCCAGACAGCGCCTAGATCGCTAAAAATGTCATACATCGGCGTGGTGTGGTGGGGGCGCGCGGCGGGCAACTCTTCGTTCGGGTAGGACACGGAAAAACGTTTTTGATAGTTTTCGATGACCTTGGGCAGGGTGTATCCCGGAGAAATCCACTTGCCAAAGCGGGCAACATCCATGGCGAATACGTCACGCTCGGGTTCGCCTTCTATCATCCATTGCGCCAGCGTCAGGCCAACGCCGCCCCCTTGGCTGAACCCTGCCATCACACCGCAAGCCGACCAGTAATTGCGCAACCCCGGCACAGGGCCAACCAGCGGGTTCCCATCAGGAGCAAAGGTGAACGGCCCGTGGATTACGTTTTTCACGCCAGCGCGTTCCAGATCGGGAAAGCGGCGGTAGGCAAATTTGATGCTTTCCTCGATCTTGTCGAAATCATCCGCCAGCAGGTCTTGGCCGAAGCTCCACGGGGTGCCGCCCACCGCCCACGGGCGGCAGGGTTGTTCGTAAAACCCGATGCACAAGCCCATGCCTTCCTGTCGCAGATAGCTTTCGCCGGCGGGGTCCATCACATGGGGGTGCTCGCGGCCATCTGCCATCATTTCCCTAATGAGGGGCACTTCCTCGGTCACCAGATATTGATGCTCCATCGGGTGCAGGGGCAGATAAACGCCCGCCATCGCCGCAACTTCGCGCGCCCAAAGTCCACCGGCATTCACAATGTGTTCCGCGTGAATGGTGCCCTTGTCCGTCACCACATCCCATGTGCCATCCGGGCGCTGGTTGGTTTCGCGCACCATGCATTGGGTTTCAATCGTCGCGCCGCCCATTTTCGCGGCACGGGCATAGGCATGGGTGGTCCCTGACGGGTCAAGGTGACCGTCCAGCGGATCATACAATCCGCCGATAATCCCCTCCAGATTGGTGACGGGGGCGATTTTGGCGATCTCTTCGGGGCCGACGATCTCTGTCTCCAGCCCCATAAAACGGTGCTTGGCACGCTCTGCCAGCAGCATATCGAAACGGTCCTGATTGTCCGCCAGCGTCACACCGCCAACATGGTGCAGACCGCAGGACATGCCGGTGATCTCCTCCAGTTCCTTGTACAGTCTGATGGTATAGCCCTGAAGGGCCGCCATGTTGGTATCACCGTTCAGCGTATGAAAGCCGCCCGCAGCGTGCCACGTCGACCCGGAAGTTAACTCGGAGCGTTCCAGCAGCATCACATCGGACCAGCCAAGTTTGGTCAGATGGTACAGAACCGAAGCGCCGACAACGCCGCCGCCGATAATCACAACACGGGTGGTGGTTTTCATATGCGGGACCTTTCTGTCGCGTACCCTTCGCAGGAAAGGTCATGCACCATCGTGGAGCAAGTGATTTTGCGACACAATCTGTCGAATTCGTATTGTGTGAATTTTGGCGTTGGCCTCGGACGGTGAGGGGACTAACTGTTGGGAATGGAAAATATAAACACCCTTTTCGCCACCGCTTTACGCAAAGCGCGCCGTTATTCCCGCAAACTTTGGGTGCGCGTGGTGATGATGGGCCTGCTGGCGGTTGTCGCGACCGTGCTTAGCCAGTTGATAGAGGTTTATATCCCCGAAAAGCTCGCCCAGAGTTTGAGTGGCGATGCCGCCGACCGTCTGCTGCAGCTCATCGCCTCGGCAATGCTGTCGGTCACTATTTTCTCGATCACGGTTATGGTGTCGGTTTACCAGTCCTCCTCCACCCAATGGACGCCCCGTGTCCACCGCCTGATTATGACGGACAAAACTACCCAGAACACGCTGGCAATCTTCATCGGCGCCTATGTCTACTCCCTTCTTGGGATTATTTTGCGAGAACTGGGCATTTACGTCGACGAGCGGGCATTTGTGTTGTTTTGGATGACGGTTCTGGTTCTGGTGGTGATCGTTGTTTACCTGATCCGCTGGGTTTTACATTTGCAAGGATTTGGGCAGCTGCTGGACACAACCCGTCAGGTTGAGGATGTGACTCGCGCGCAGTTCAAGGACCGTCTTGCGCGGCCCTGTCTGGGCGCGCATCCGCTAACGGGTGATGTGCCGGAGGGCACCAGAACGCTGAAAGCGTGGGAGAGCGGATACATCCAGCAGATATACCCCGAAGCCCTGAATTCGATCGCCGAAAAGCACGATGTTCATTTTTATCTGACGCAGGCGGTTGGTCACTTTGCATTCCTTGATGCGCCGCTGATGGAAGTGGAAAAGATGGGTGGCGAATTGGACTGGGACGCGCTGTACAAAGATGTTCAGGATGCCGTGTTTCTTGCCGATGTGCGCAATTACGAACAAGATCCCCGTTTTGGTCTGATTGTGATGAGCGAGATCGGATCAAAGGCCCTGTCACCGGGGGTGAATGACCCCGGAACGGCGATTGACGTGATCACCCGCATCGGGCGCATTTTATCAGACTACAAAGATGAGACAAAAGGCGAGCCCGAAACACTGTTGGCACATTTGCATGTCCCGCCGATTGATCCGGCGGATCTTTTGCGCGACGGTTTTGGTGCGGTGTCGCGTAACGGGGCCGGAACGCTTGAGGTGCAGCAGCGGCTGCAGCAGACCCTTGCGGGACTGATGCGCCACCCCGATAGCGGATTGTGCCGCGCTGCGCGCGACATGGCGCGCGAGGAACTGGCACGTGCGCTGGAAACGCTCAGCTTCGAGCCGGACCGCAAGGCGCTTATCGCCTCAAGCGATCCCGAAGTTCGCCCGAATTAGGGGCGCTGTAAGGGTTGCGACGGATCATGTCGCAAAATTGCTATCGGTCAGGAAGATAGGCAGCCACCATAGCCGGTACAGTAGCCACGATCAGGACCCGTTTCATGCGCACCCATGCCCAAGCCGTTGTCATCGGAGGCGGCGTTATCGGCTGCTCCATCCTTTATCACCTCACAAAACTGGGGTGGTCCGATGTCATGCTGCTGGAACGGGACGAGCTGACCTCGGGTTCGACGTGGCACGCGGCGGCCAACATTCACGGCCTGCACGACAATAACAACATCACGCGCATCCAGAATTACACAATGGATTTGTACAACGCGCTTGAGGCCGAGACGGGGCAAAGCTGTGGTGTGTTCCAGCCCGGAAGCCTGTATCTGGCGCAGACAGAAGCGCGCGAACACCAGTTACGTCTGCAAGCGGCCAAGGCCAAATACTACGGACTGGGCTTCTACGAGGTCAGCCGTGCAGAGGCCGAAAAACTGCATCCGCTGGTGGATTATGACGGAATCCGCTGCATCATGTACGAGCCTTCGGGCGGCAACGTGGACCCGTCCGGCGTGACAAACGCCTATGCCGCCGGCGCGCGGCAAAACGGTGCCGAGATTGTGCGGTTTTGCCCTGTCACGGGGACAGAGCAACAACCGGATGGCACTTGGATTGTGCGCTCCGGAAAAGGTGATATCCGGACGCAATGGGTGGTCAATGCGGCGGGCCTGTGGGGGCGTGAAGTTGCGGCGCTGGCAGGGATCAAACTGCCGTTGCAACCCACAGAGCACCAGTATTTTGTTACCGAAACCATTGCCGAAATCGAAGGTATGGAGGGCCGCCTGCCTTCTGTCGCGGACCGAGACGGAGAATACTACCTGCGTCAGGAAGGCAAGGGACTGCTGGTAGGGGCGTATGAAAAAAACCTTCGGTTCTGGGCTGAAGACGGCACGCCGCAGGGGTTCGGGCACGAGTTGTTTGCCGATGATCTGGAAAGGATCGAGGAAAACATGCTGCGTGCGATCGAGCGTGTGCCGGCCGTGGGCACCGCGGGGATCAAACGGGTCATCAACGGCCCGATGATCTGGTCCCCCGACAGCAATGTCCTGTTTGGCCCTGTGCCGGAGTTGCGCAATTATTTTTGCTGCAATGGGATCATCCCCGGATTTAGCCAATCGGGGGGCATGGGCCTGCTGGCCGCTGACTGGATTGTCACGGGCGAAAGCCGCTATGATATGTTTGCATGGGATGTCGCGCGATTTGGTGATTGGGCGGACAAGGCTTTCACCAAGGCGCGTGTGGGCGATCAATATGCCAACCGGTTCAAAATTCATTTTCCCAACGAAGAACGCAGTGCCGGACGCCCCGCGCGCTTGCGTCCTGTGTACGATACACAACGTGATATGGGCGCGGTGTTCGGCCTGAATTACGGCTGGGAGCACCCGCTGTATTTCGGCGATGAAGTGGGGGCGCAGGACCAGACCCACGGCTTTACCCGCCAGTCATGGTGGGATGTTGTGGGGAAGGAATGTCGGATGCTGCGCGAACATGCCGGTATCATCGACATATCGAACTTTGCAAAATACATCTGCAAGGGTAGCGGCGCCGAAGCCTGGCTGAACGCTGTGTTTGCCAACACAATGCCGCGCGAAGTCGGGCGGTCGTGCCTGACGCCGTTGATCGGCAAGCGCGGCGGGATCGCGGGTGATTTTACGGTGACCCGTCTTGCAGAGAATGAATTCTGGGTCATCGGCTCGGGCATGGCAGAGCGCTATCACTGGCGGTTTTTCAAAGAAGTGCCGCTGCCGGAGGGCACCACATTCGAGAGCCGTACCAACACCATGTGCGGGTTTAACGTTGCAGGGCCAAAATCGCGCGAGTTGCTTCAGCGATTGACCATCACATCGCTTGAAACGCGTGACTTTCCTTTCATGCGCTCGCAGTGGATCGAACTGGGCGGTGTGCGCTGTCTGGCTTTGCGCGTGTCCTTCACGGGTGATCTGGGGTGGGAATTGCACTGTGATGAAGCGGATCAGAAGCGGCTGTACGACGCGCTTGTTACTGCGGGCGCGCAGGTGGGTGCCGGACCGGTGGGCAGCCGCGCCTTGATGTCGCTGCGGATCGAGAAAGGCTATGGCTCTTGGGGGCGGGAATACAGCCCCGAATACTGGCCGCAAGAGGTTGGACTGGCGCGGCTGTGCAAGCTGGACAAGCCGTTCCTCAATCGTGATGCGGTGACCGAAACAATGGCAAATCCCGCGCGCGAGGAGCTTGTCCTGCTGGCGCTGGATGGGGGGCAAACGGAGGCGTCTTTTGCAGATGCAACAGGCGGAGAACCGGTTTTCAAAGACGGTGTGGGCATTGGGCGGGTGACATCGGGCGCCTACGGGTATTTTGTCGGGCTGTCGCTTGCGCTTGCCTATATCAAAGGGGGCAGTGCAGGGGAGGTTGTGGATGTGATGGTGTTGGGCAAACCACACAAGGCGACGATACTTGCCGAGCCGCCGTTTGACCCTGAAGGCAAACGATTGCGCGCCTAGATTGTGTAGTTCGGGGCGCTGCCCCGTCTTCGGCCTTTGGCCGAAGACTCCCCGGGATATTTGGGGCCAAAAGAAATAACGGGTGTGTTAAAGAGGACGGATTTTCAGGTCTGTGATGCGGTTACCTTCGCGTTTGAGAACTTCGAACCGGAATCCGTGGAACAGAAAGACCTGTCCGCTGGTCGGAATCATCTGTGCTTCGTGGATGACAAGGCCAGCAACGGTGTTCGCTTCGTCGTCGGGCAGGTTCCAGTCGTTTGCGCGGTTGAGATCACGGATTGTCATTGCGCCATCGATCAGGAACTGGCCGTCACTGTCGGTTTTGATGGCGTGTTCGGCGAGGGGGTCAAACTCGTCGGTGATTTCGCCGACAATCTCTTCGAGGATATCTTCGAGAGTGATCAGGCCCTGGAGGGTTCCGTATTCATCAACCACAAGCGCGAAGTGGGTTCTGCGGTGCAGGAACTGGCGCATCTGCTCATCAAGTGTGGAAGTTTCGGGCACGAAATACGGCTCTTTTGCAATTTCGGCGATGTCGAATTCTTTGAGGGCTGCGGCATCCCCTTCGGCGCCGCCGATGAGTTTGTACATCGCCCGCAGCAGGTCTTTTGCGTGGATCACACCGATAATGTTTTCGGGGTCGTCACGGTAAACTGGAAGCCGTGTGTGATTGGAGCGCAGGCACTGTTCCAAGATATCGGAGGGACTGTTACCTGCATCGATCATCTCTATGCCGGAGCGGTGTAGCATGATTTCCTCTACCACACGTTCGCGCAGATCGAGCGCGCCAAGGATACGGTCGCGGTCTTCTTTTTCAACGACACCTTCGGAGTGGCCAAGCTGTAAAGCGCCTGCGATTTCTTCCCGCACAGCGAGGATGTTGCTATCGGGGTCAACAGAAACACCGAGCAAGCGCAGCAGACCGCGCACCAGCAGCCGCACAACGCTGACCACCGGGGCAAACACAAATACAACAACGCTGATCGGTCCGGAAACAAGAGCGGCGGCGCGTTCTGCATTTGTGATTGCGTAGGTTTTTGGCAGGACTTCGGAAAAGATAAGAACAAGGAGTGTCATGACCAAAGTCGCCAAGGCAACACCGCTTTCACCGAAAAGGCGTGTAAACAAGGCTGTTGCCAAAGAGGCTGCGAGGATGTTGACGAGGTTGTTTCCCAAAAGGACCGAGCCGATGAGGCGTTCGTTGTCTTCGGTAATGCTCAGCGCGCGCTGTGCGCCAACCGAGCCTTTATCCGCCTGTGTCCGCAGCTTTCCCCGTGAGGCCGCTGTCAGGGCGGTTTCGGAACCGGAGAAAAAACCTGACAGGATCAGCAGGAAAAGAATGATCGCTGTGGAAATCCAGAACGCGGTATCTGCCGTAGCTTGTGGCATGTCCATTGGGGGAAACCTCTGTGTGATAAGTCTGTATGTTATGGGGCGCGGGGGTGCAGCATTCAAGGAGGGCGTTGCGGGAAAGAGCTTGTTTTGGATGCTTAGGCGCGTTGTTGGCTGCGCTGCTGCGCTAATTTGGCGTGGCAAGAGGCAGATTTACGCAATTTACACAAGACTGACCTAAGTTTTCCGGGATGGGAATGGAGCGAAGGTACTGGGTTTGCACAAATGGATAAGGAGATCCGGGGCCGATGCCGCTTTGCTGTGGAAGCTTCTAGATGCTGTCGGAGGTCTTCTTTTTAATCGCTGTTTCGGACAACGGATGATGATCCAGAACCAGTTCTGACAGGCGCGCCTCTAGTACGTGGGTGTAGATTTCTGTGGTAGCAACATCGGCGTGGCCCAGCATGGTCTGGATGGCGCGCAGATCTGCGCCGCCGGCGAGAAGGTGGGTTGCAAATGCATGGCGCAGGGTGTGCGGTGTAACCTTGGCCGGATCGACGCCAGCTGCGACTGCGATTTCCTTGATGAGAAGGTAAAACCGGTGGCGCGTCAGGTGGCCATCCTTGCCACGGGAGGGAAACAGGAAACGCGATGGTGGCAGTTTTTTCGCCACACGCGCTGCTTCGCTTTCGTCGCGCAGACGTATCCAGAGAGCCAGCGCATCGCGCGCATCCGGTGACAGGGGCACCATCCGCTCTTTACCCCCCTTGCCGAGGATGAGCAGCAGGCGGGGGTCGCCGCGGGTGGCGCTGACCGGTAGGCCGACCAGTTCACTGACCCGCATTCCGGTGGCGTAGAGAAGTTCCATTAGGCACGTGTTGCGCACGCGATCCGTGGTATTGCGGCCCAAGCTGCGTGCAGCAGACAGCAGGCGGTCAACCTCCTGCACGGAAAGGATTTTGGGAAGGCGCTTGTCCTGGCCGGGGCCGCTAATCTGGATGGCGGGATTGTCGCTGCGCAACCCCTCTTCGAACGCAAAGCGATAGAGCTGCTTGACTGCCGACAAACGCCGGGCGCGGGTGGATTTGGCAAGGCCCTGCGCATCGCAGGATACCAGATACGCCTCGACATCGGCACGGCTGGCTTGGTCGAAGGTGCAATCGCGATGGGCCAGCCAGCTGTCAAAATCCTTCAGGTCGCGCCCGTAGGCGAGCAGGGTGTTTGTGGCAGCACCCAGTTCGGCGGCCTGTGCCTCCAGAAACATGGATATCCAGGATGACGGGGGGCGTTTGGTCATGGTGACCGTTCCAGCAGCAGAATTTGCAGAGCGGCGCGGCGGGCGGTGTCTTCTAGTCCTAATGCCCGCAACGTGCCAAGAGATTCGCGCAAGGCACGGCTGTCTCCACGGGCACCGTCGCGCAGGGAGTCGAGCGTGGCCAGCAGCGCCTCACCCAAACGCTGTGTCTTTGCCATCTCAATCCACTCCTGACGGGGGGCGGGAGTGGAAAATGCATCATTGATCGCACGGGGCAGGGCATCCGACGGGGCTTTTGCAACGGCTTCGCCCTGTGCAACGGCACGGATCAACGCCATCTCCGGACCCAGTTTGATCTCATCGCCCAATGCAACAGCGACCATCTCATAAGCGGGCGATAATAGACCCATTCGCGCCTTTATCCGTGCTGCTTTTCCGGTCAGTTCGATTTCTGTGATCCGGTCGTAAAATGCGGTGGCGAAACTCACTTCCAGCTCTGCCTCACGCATGTGATGCCAGGCAGCGGGAAGCGTTTTCGAAACCGCTTCGACGCTGTTGGTGTTAAGGGCTGTGTCAAACCGTTGCACGGCGCGGACGCGGTCCCATATTCCGCCAGATGCAGCTGGCTGGCGATTCGTATAGAGGCCAAGCAGGCGGTTGTCGGGCAGCGCGCCTGCGCGGGTCAACCGCTCGGCCGCTTCGAGTTGGGATTTCCAGCCTGCAATATCACGCAGATCGGCCACGGCGTAGGCGCGCGGCAGCGGTCCGGTCGGGAGCGGCTCGCCTATGGTTTCAAACAAGCGGAACGTCAGCGGGTCAACTTTGCGCGGTGATTTCAACGGGGCGGCATCTTCGAAGACATCGGGGTTCAGGAAGCGGTCAAGGACATCTAGTGTTTCGCGCGGTAACAGAGACAGCGCTTTTGCAGAACCGAAGGTCAGCGCGGCGGTATCCCAGTCGCCCCCGCGGGCGGCACAGAAAATCTGCAAGCCGGCATCGTTTGTCAGATAGCGCGCGCGTGATAGCGCACCGCATGCGGTATCTTCTGTACCCACCAACAATCCAAGCTGCGCCCATAAATCGAACAGGCTGCGGGAGGTAGAAGCCCCCGCCTGTTCCAGTAGCGCCAGCGCGGGATCGACCGCGCCCAGTGCCATCAGTTTTTCAGCGCGCGCAAGGGTCAGTGCGTTTTGCGCAGATGCGGTGCCGTTTGGTGCGGATGCCTCTGTCAGCAGCAGCGTGAACAACAGCGCATTGCTTGCGGGTAACTCAAGATCAGGCAGTTTGTTCAGGCGACGGGCAAGATCGGCCACATCGCTCCCCACCCAGAGATCGGGCTTCATTCCGGTGACGGCGGGGGGCACAAGACCTACGTTTGCAGGCGCACCCGCATCAAGCGAGCGGGTGATGATGTGCGGGGCACTGCCGTTATTGGTGACCGCCGGTTCGTCCACCGGTTTTGCGGCCGGTTTTGATGCGCGCGGGGCAGGTGCGCGGGGCAATTGCCCCAGCGGCGCCGGTTTATCGAGCCAATCGATCACCGACAGGGGCGCAGTGCTCTGCGCGCTTGCGGCAAACGCAAACGGCAGAAACACGCCAATGACGCCGGCGCGTAATCCGCTCATCACGGGGAAAGACATGGCGCTATTGCCCCTCAAGCGTGACGGGCATCCGTATTTCTTCTGCGGGCGGCGCAAAGTCGATCCCGATTTCAGGGCCGACATACGCAAAACCCACAAGCCCGATAAATCCGAGAATCGCAAGGATAAACAGAAGCTTGAAGAGTTTTCCTAACATTTTTACCTGCCTGATTTGCCATTATTTTTCCAAACTATATATGGCCTTTTCGGTAAGATCACGTCATTCAGGAACAAATGCATGAAAATGATCCCTCCACGGCTGACATCCGCCGACCGAACCCCGACTACCGACTGAAAAAGACGGTGGCGTTGGTGGGTATGATGGGAGCTGGCAAGACGGCGGTGGGCCGTGCGGTCTCGGCAAAGCTGGGTGTGCCGTTTCTGGACAGTGATGCCGAAATAGAAACCGCCGCGAATCTTTCCGTGCCCGAGATATTCCAGCGCGATGGTGAGGAATTCTTTCGCAAGCGCGAGACGGAAGTGATCCGCCGCCTGCTGGAAACACAGACCGGTATTCTGTCCACAGGGGGTGGTGCGTTTCTGGCGCAGATCAATCGCGATAATATCAGCGAGAAGGGCGTCGCAGTCTGGCTTGATGCGGATCTGGAGCTGTTGTGGAGCCGTGTGCGCCACAAAGACACGCGTCCCTTGCTGCGCACAGCCGACCCGCGCGCCACATTGGGCGAAATCTTTGCCGCGCGTACACCGATTTACAAACTGTCCGAATTGCGGGTGAAATGCGCCGCAGAATTGTCGATTGATGCCATGGCGGGGCGGGTGATCGAAACATTGCTGACGCGGCCCGATGTTCTGGAGCATAGAAAATGAATGAACGCGTTCATGTCCCCCTGCCAAACCGTGCCTATGACGTAGAAATCGGGCCGGGATTGCTGACGCAGGCGGGGGCGTTTGTGGCCCCCTTGCTGAGCCGTCCCCGTGTGGCGGTGATCACTGATGAAAACGTCGCCGCGCTGCACCTTGAGGCGCTGCGCAGCGGGCTTAGTGCGCAAGGCATCACGATGGAATCGCTATTGCTGCCTGCGGGTGAGGCAACAAAATGCTGGTCGCAGTTGCAGCACAGTGTTGAATGGCTGCTGGACCAGCAGGTCGAGCGCGGCGATGTCGTGGTCGCCTTTGGTGGTGGTGTGATCGGTGATCTGGTGGGCTTTGCAGCGGCGGTGCTGCGGCGGGGCGTACGGTTTGTTCAAATCCCCACATCTCTGCTGGCGCAGGTCGACAGCTCTGTCGGGGGCAAGACGGGGATCAACACCCATCACGGCAAGAACCTTGTCGGTGCATTTCACCAACCCGCGCTGGTGCTGGCAGATACAGCAGTGTTGGGAACGCTGGAGCCGCGCGATTTTCTTGCCGGTTACGGAGAGGTGGTGAAATACGGCCTTCTGGGCGATGCCGCATTTTTTGACTGGCTTGAAACCATGGGCCCGGCGCTGGCGGATGGCGATGGCCCTGCACGGGTAGAAGCGGTGCGCCGTTCGGTACAGATGAAAGCCGACATTGTTGTGCGCGACGAGACAGAGCAGGGCGAGCGCGCGCTGCTGAACCTTGGCCATACCTTCGGTCACGCACTGGAGGCCGCCACGGGGTATTCCGACCGGCTGCTGCACGGCGAGGGCGTGGCGATCGGTTGTGCGCTGGCGTTTGAATTATCCGCCCGGATGGGGCTTTGCGCGCAGGAAGCGCCCAGCCGTGTGCGCGCGCATTTACGAGCGATGGGCATGAAAGTCGACCTGTCCGATATCGAAGGCGATTTACCCGATGCAGACAGTTTGCTGGCGCTGATGGGGCAGGACAAAAAGGTCGTCGAAGGCCAGCTTCGCTTTATCCTCGCGCGGGATATTGGCGATGCGTTTGTGACAGGGGATGTCGCCAAAGCAGATGTTCTGGCCGTACTGAATGATGCACTGGCGCAGCGCCGCTAGGATCAATCGGGCGGTGGATTCAGGTCGACATTCCAGCGTTTGCAGAACCATGCGAAAAATGGTGCTTCGATTACCGAGGTGCAGATCAGTGTAAACGCCCACCATGGTACATCGAAAAACACTAGTGAGAAGCGGACGCCGCTGCCGTAATAAACAGCACCTACTGCCAACATCAGGGCGCAGGTAATGGCAAGATCCAAGCGCAAAATGCTCACAAGGGTCTTATTGGCCATACGGGGGTACAGGCCCATATAGGCGGTGGCCGTAACGGCCCCCGCCACCAGTAAAACCGTAAGTTCAGGTGTCACGGCAGTTCTTCAGAACGGGATTTCGTCGTCCAGATCACGCGCGCCGCCGCCCTGATTGCCACCGCCGGATTGTCCACCGCCAAAGCCGCCGCCCTGATCGTACCCGCCGCCGCCTTGGTCATAGCCACCGCCGCCCTGATCATAACCGCCGCCGCCACCGCCGCTGCCGCCACCGTCGCGACCGTCCAGCATCGTCAGCGTGCCGTTGAAGCCCTGCAACACGACTTCTGTTGAATACCGGTCGGCACCGGACTGGTCCTGCCATTTGCGTGTCTGCAGCTGGCCCTCGATGTATACTTTGGACCCTTTTTTCAAATACTGTTCGGCGATGCGCACCAGACCTTCGTTGAAAATGGCAACCGAGTGCCATTCGGTCTTTTCGCGCCGCTCGCCGGTGTTTTTGTCTTTCCAGTTTTCGGATGTCGCGATGCGCAGGTTGCACACCTTGCCGCCATTCTGGAAGCTGCGAACTTCGGGATCACGTCCAAGATTGCCGATAAGAATGACTTTGTTTACTGAACCGGCCATGCCGCTCTCCTTGTGGGGTCTGTTTCACTCTGCATTGATACCAGCCGAATCCCGCTGGACCATTCCGGCGTCTTTATAACGGCATCACAGGGCAGGGCCACTTGCTTTCTCATCGGGTGCATCAGGGTCTGGTCACGGGCGTGACGTTTGGTATAGTGCACGACAACCACGGTCTTGAGGACGCAAAGCACCATGCGCATAGCAGTAGTAGCAATGATTGCAGGAACAATGTGCCTTGGAGCGCCCGCGTCCGCTGATGTCTTTTCTTCAAAGAACCGCAGCAAACTTTTCACCTCGCAGAAAAAACTGCTCGATAGCCGCGCATCAAAACAATATCATAGTTCCGCGCGTCTCCAGCCGCCCAAGGTTGTAACCCCGACAAAGTGGGACGATGGCAGCGGTTCGGTCAAGAAATACCGAGGTCGCTACAAGGGGCCGTTTCTGCAAATGGCCCGCGCGGCAGCGGATAAGCACGGGATTCCGCAGGATCTTTTCCTGCGTCTTGTCCATCAGGAAAGCCGCTGGAATCCCAAGGCGGTCAGCCACGCAGGGGCGATCGGGTTGGCACAGCTTATGCCGGGAACCGCGCGGCTGTTGCGTGTCGATCCAACAGTTCCCGCGCAAAACCTTGAAGGTGGCGCGCGTTACCTGAAACAACAGTATCAGGAGTTCGGCACTTGGCATCTGGCCCTTGCGGCCTATAACGCTGGTCCGGGCGCGGTGAAGAAATACGGCGGCATCCCGCCTTTCCGTGAGACGAAAAACTACGTTCGCATCATCGCAGGCAGCTGATTCCGCGAAAAAGCGATTCTTTACCTTCGAGTGACCCTACGTCATGAAAATGGTAAATGTGGCAGCGCATTTGCGCCATTTCCCTTATAAATAGCATTGTGGGCTGACCTGATGAAGACCGGTCACTGCTCCGGCCCAATTGGCAGCTTTCTTTTGCCCAATTCTGGCCCCAATGCCCCGCGATACAGTCGGTAGTAACGAGTTAACACGAGAGTTAGTCACATGAGCCAGGACATCTTCAACCAGCGCATCGCACGTATCAACAATCGTTCGGGCTTTGGGAAAGTGGAAATGGCAACAGGTGAGGGCACCCAAACGCCGATGTTCAGCTCTCCGGTTTTACCTGGTGAAACCCCCACGGCGCGCCGCAACATCAAACCGATGTTGATGGGCGCCGTGCTGGGAATGATTTTCGGCACAATCGCGGCGGGCCTTGAAAATCCGGCAATGCCATGGGGTCCGGGATTTGAATATAACGATATGATCACCATGCCGACACTTCTGGCGTTGTGCGCTGGTCCGGTGATGGCAATCGCGGGAAGCGTTTTGCGCAACCGCTTCCCGTCTTTCTTCTTCTTCGCAGCAGCTTACTTCCCCTGTGTGATCACCATGGCGCTGCTTGATCTGCCCCTGTTCTGAACCACAGACAAACCCAAACAGATGAGGGCGATCCGCTTGCCGGACCGCCTTTTCTTTATTCTGCCGCGACGTCCCCCAGTTCGATAACAGGCTCCATGCCATCAAACTCCTGCTGGCTGAGGTGGCATTTGACCTGATGATTTCCTTGCAAGGTCCGCACGGGCGGCATCTCTGTCTCGCACAGATTGCCGGGCACTTTTGCCTTCCAGCGGCAGCGCGTCTGAAACGGGCATCCCGGCGGCGGGTTCATCGCTGAAGGAATGTCACCTTCCAGCACGATGTGCTTTTTCTTTACCCGCGTATCGGCAATCGGTACAGCCGATAACAGCGCCTCCGTATAGGGGTGGTAGGGCGGGCTGAACACCTGATCGGTGGTTCCCAGCTCGACCACATGGCCCAGATACATCACCATCACACGGTCGCTGAGATAGCGCACGATGCTTAGATCATGGGAAATAAACAGCAGCGTGGTTTTCTGCTCGCGCTGGATTTCCATCAACAGGTCGGTCACCGCAGCCTGAACAGATACATCAAGCGCCGAAACCGGCTCGTCCGCCACAACAATGCGCGCATCCCCCGCAAAGGCGCGCGCAATGCCCACACGCTGCTTTTGCCCGCCCGACAACTGGCGCGGCATCCGCGTGGCAAATTCACGGGGCAATTTTACCAGATCCAGCAATTCCAGCATCCGCTGCCAACGCTCTTTTTCGTTTCTGCCGATTTTGAAGATTTCCAGTGCGCGCACAATCTGCCGCCCCACCGTCATGGAGGGATTCAACGTATCAAACGGATTCTGGAAAACCATCTGAATATCGGCCACGTTTTGGGTCGACCGTTCTTCGATCGGCACATCCCCGATACTCTCACCGTCCAGCGTGATTGTACCGTCCGTGGCGGTTTCAAGCCCCATCAGCACCTTGGCAAATGTTGATTTACCACAGCCGCTCTCTCCCACAATCGCCAGCGTCTCGCTTTCCCGGGCTTCGAACGTCAGGGTTTCATTGGCTTTTACCACTTTAGTATTGCCGCCGCCAAACATCGCGTTGGCCGCCACCTGATAGTATTTTTTCAGGTTGTCCATCTTCAGGACAACCTCGCCGATATCGCCTTTCTTCTTCACATCCGCCAGTTCCAGCGGTGCTTTCCAGTCGATTTCCTGAAACTTGACACAGCGCGTTGCGTGGCGTTCGTTTCCGGGGACGTCCTGCATATAGATATGCCCCTGATCACATCGCCCAGCCTCGAAATAATCACATCGTGGGCCAAAATTGCAGCCTTTGGGCCGCTCGTGGGGCAGGGGGAAATTACCGGGGATCGCGATCAGCGGGCGCGCGTTCTTGTCCGCCCCGGGCAACGGGATAGAACGGAACAGCGCCTGCGTGTAAGGGTGCTGCATTTCGTCAAACACGTCCTCGATGCTGCCGCGCTCGACCGCCTCACCGGAGTACATCACACAAATCCGGTCACAGGTTTCCAGAACCAGACCCAGATTATGCGAGATAAACAACATCGATGTGCCGTATTTCTTGCCCAGATCCTTCACCAGTTCCACAACAGCCGCCTCAACAGTCACATCAAGTGCGGTTGTCGGCTCGTCCAGTATCAACAACGACGGCTCGCTCATCAACGCCATCGCAATGACGATCCGCTGTTGTTGTCCGCCCGACAACTGGTGCGGATAGGCCTGCAAAATGCGCTTGGGGTCGGGCAGCTTCACGTCCGTCACCACCTGCAAAGCACGGGCATAGGCCTCCTTCTCCGACATCCCCGCGTGTATCATCGGCACTTCGGCCAGTTGCTTGCCGATCTTCATCGCAGGGTTCAGCGATGCCATCGGCTCCTGATAGATCATCGCAATCTCAGAGCCCCGAATCTTGCGCAACTCGGTATCGCTCATCTCGCCCAGATCCTGTCCCTTGAATTTGATCGAGCCGCCCACAATACGCCCGTTCTTGCCCAAATCCTGCATGACACCCAGTGCAACCGTAGATTTCCCGCAGCCCGATTCCCCGACCAGCCCCACAGCTTCCCCCGGTTTCACCGAAACCGAAAAATCCATAACAGCCGGAATTTCGCGTAACCGCGTAAAGAATGAAATCGACAAGTTGTCGACTTCCAGAATGGGCCCTTCATACGTTGTCTTCGTCATCGTCTGTCTCCTCAGGTGGAGGGCCGCAAAACAGGGCAGACCTATTTCTTTTGGCCATAAATATCCCGGGGGTCCGGGGGCAGCGCCCCCGAAACAGCCCCGACTACAGCTTAGTCCCGCAGGCTTTCTTCGCGCAAACCATCCGCCAGCAGGTTCAATCCCAGCACAAGCGTCAGAAGTGACACAGCAGGCGCAATGGCGGCATGGGGATAAATTGACAGCAACCGGCGTCCGGCATTGATCGTGGTGCCCCAGTCAGGGCTTTCGGATGCCAGCCCCAAACCGAAGAAACCCAGCGTTCCCAGAAGGATCGTGGTGTACCCGATGCGCAGACAGAAATCGACAATCAGCGGACCGCGCGCGTTAGGCAGAATTTCCCACAACATGATATACCACGGCCCCTCGCCACGGGTCTGGGCGGCGGCCACATAGTCACGGGTTTTGATATCGAGCGCGAGGCCGCGCACAATTCTGAACACCGTGGGCGCGTTTACAAACACCACCGATACAAAAACAACCAGCAGGTTGGGGTCGATATCAAACCCGTCCAGCATCGCGGGCAAACCGGGTATGGCATATGTCGGTGTCGCCACTATGGCGCCATCCGTACTGACAAGGCTCAGATACAGCCACGCACCAACGCCCAACACCACAATCAACAACGGTGTGCGGAAACTGGGCTGGGTATAAAATCGCGCATTCAGCAGGATGGCCAGAAATACCAGTGGAAAGACAAACAAAACCAATGCCATGTAATTCGGAATACCCGTCTGAACGATCTCCGGCGTGACCAGCAGATAGAACAGCAGGATCACCGGAAACGCGAGGATCAGATTGGCCAGAAAGCTCAGGATTGTGTCCAAACGGCCGCCGTAATAACCCGCAGGCAATCCAAGGGTGATACCGACCATAAAGGCAAACAAGGTGGCAAACGGCGCAATTTTGACAACCACCCAAGCCCCGTCGAACAAGCGGCTGAATACATCACGGGCCAGATTGTCTCCGCCCAGCAGAAACCACTGGAAATCTCCCGCTTCGGCGCCGCGAAGCGGAGTGCCGGGGGATTTGTTTTTCATGCCGGAATACTGGCTCAGGGTGTCGTGGGTGGTAATCATGTCCAGAACTCCGCCAAAAAAGCCGGCGTAAACCCAAAACATCACAAGCCCGAAACCGATCATGCCGACAGTGCTGTCAAACAGCTTGCCATAAAGGCCCAGCTTGCGTTTGAAAGTGATCGACAAGGCGTAGGTTACGATCAAGGCGATCCAGACCGGCAGCAACTGCTGCGCCATGCCCCCGATGATGCCTGCATCCGTCCCCATAAAGATGCCCGCGACAGCGTACAGCAGTGCAATCGCAAGCGTCACAATCAGCGCGTAATGCACGATCATCCCGATGAAGCCTGACAATCCCCTGTCGGCAGCCATTGATCCATCAGCATATACCGCACGCCCGTCGTCAGAGGGCGCAAAGCTGACCAGAATTTGTGCCACGATCGCGATCACCAGAACGGCAACGGCAAGAGCGAGGAATAGATTGAGCGGCGAAAGCGCGCCGGTCCACGTGAGATGTTCCATTATCCTGCCCTCCTTTATGAAATGCGAATGCGCGGGTTAAGAAAGACGTAGCCGATATCGGAAATAAGCTGCGTCAGCAGCACCACCACAACCGATACAACCGACACAGCCAGCAAAAGCTCGATGTCGTTATTGCCAGCGGCCTGCACCAGCACCCAGCCAAAGCCTTTGTAGTTGAACAGCGTCTCGACAATCACGACCCCGTTCAACAGCCACGGAATCTGCAACATGATCACCGTGAACGGTGCAATCAGCGCGTTGCGCAGCGCGTGTTTGAACACGATGTTGCCAAAACTCACCCCTTTCAGGCGGGCGGTGCGGATATATTGGGCCGTCATAACTTCGGTCATCGAAGCACGTGTCATCCGTGCGATATATCCCATCCCGTAGAGCGATATGGTCAGTACAGGCAGAAAGAAGTTTTCAAAATTCGCGCTCTCCATCGCAGAGGTCGCCGACCCCTTGAACCATTTCAACCCGAACGCGGAGGATGCAAATACCGCGATAAAGATAACACCGGATACGTATTCCGGTGTCGCGGTGCTGACGATTGAGACTGTCGAAAGGGAGCGGTCAAGCTTTGACCCTTCCTTCATTCCCGCCAGTACACCAACCGCAAGCGCCATCGGAACCATCAGCACCAGCACCCAAAACATTAACTTGCCCGTCAGGGCCAATCGCGTGGCGACAATGGCGCCGACATCATCCTTGAAAACGGTCGATTTACCCCAATCGCCCTGCAAGACCCCACAGAACCTGCGGCGTTCGTCCACTGGTGTTTCTTCGTTATAACAACGCGCCAGTACAGTGCCGTCGTCCTTTTGCGTCACCCAACCGGGGGCAACCCCCAACCACTGCGCAAATTTTATCGGCAGGGGCTCAAGATAGCCGCGATCGTCCAGATACGAGGTCACGGCCTCGTCGCTCATGCGGAAGTTTCCTTGGGTTTTGGCAAGCTTTTCGAGGTTCGGATAAAGGTTCGTCAGCCAGAAGACGATGAACGTCAGGCAGAGTGCCGTCAGCAACATCACACCCAGACGTCTGAGGATGAATAGTCCCATGTATGTTAGCCCCTGTCGTTGGCTTCAAACGGGTTTGTCCCGCCTATATGATTTATGGACTTGCGCCCAAGATATGGGAGAAGGCCGCAGCAAAGGCTGCGGATATGCACGCAATGCGAGTGTCGCGTGTTTAATCTCTCCCCGCGATCTGTTGGCCAGATCTATTATATAAAGCGGCCCGCTCGGTGTGTGGCAAACCGTCTAGCGCTATCAGGCACGAACTACCCTCGCGCGTCAATGTCACTGGATCACAATTTTTTGCATAAAACGACGCTGATTGTCGCGATCAGGCAAGGCAGCAGCGCGCGCTAATGGGTGCGGCTGTAGGAATTCACGCTCGCAGTGCCAAGATGTCCCCGCAGGGGCGGCGCTGCTGCTGCGCGCAACTGACTGGGTGAGCGGCCAGCGTGCTGTTGCATAAAACGGGTGAAATACGCTGCACTGCCAAAGCCCAGATGCTGGGCGATGTTGCGCGCGGGGTGGGTTGTGCTTTCCAGCAGGGTGCGCGCAGCATGGACAACCCGTTCCGTTAGAAGGTCGGCCGCGGTTTTACCGGTTGCGGCCTTGACTGCGCGTGTAAGGTGGGTGGGAGTCACACCCAGTTGTGATGCGTAAAACGCCATCGACGCGCCTGTTGTATAATGCTGCGGGATCATCTGCGCAAAGCGGTGGGACAAACGCTCTCCAGCGCTGCGCTTGACGGGAATATGTTCTTCCAGCGTAATCTGGCGGCGCAGCCAGACCGACATCAGCGCGACATGCGCTTCCAGTGCGTCCTGAGCTAGGGGGCGCGACTGCGATTGCTCGCGCGCAGCGGCTTCAATCAGAGACGAAAGCTCCGCCTGAACCTGCACATCACGCACCCGCAAGTGGCGTGGCAGGTCGGGCAGGCGCAGGGGGGTGCCAACAGGTGCAATCACCGCCTGACCCAAACTTTGCGGTCCCGGATCAAGGGCAAACAAGGCTCCCGCAGGCACAAACACCGCGTTATGCGTGCCAATGCCGCGGCGTTGCCCGTCAAGCATGATGCGTCCCTGACCGCGGGTGAACCAGAATAACATGTGATAGGGCCTGTCGTGCGCCAGACCCAACCGCCACGAGCTGTTCCCGCCAAGTTGCGCAAGTGTCTGAACTCTCAGGTTTGTATCACTCATCTGTTCAGGCGACTCCGGTTCCGGTAGGATGAGCGTGCCACAACCTTAGCGCGATTGAAATTAAAGGAAAACACCAAAGTTTGCCGCAGGGGCGCAGTATTCCGCTTACGTTTTATCCCTTTTATTGCGGCAGGGAAATCTTTTGCCAGTCACCCATCTTGCTGCGTATCCATGTGCGCTGACGTTTCGCGTATTGGCGCGTCGCGATGATAGCGGCCTCACGCGCCTGATCGAGTGTTAGCGCGCCGCGCAGATAGGCAATCAACTCCGGAACCCCGATTGCCTTGTGTGCAGGCAGGGCAGGGTTGTAGTGCGGCGCGACGGCGCGCACCTCGTCCAGCGCATCTTGTGCCAACATCTGATCGAACCGTTGCGCAATCCGCTGGCTTAGCCAGTCACGATCCACATCCAGTGCAATCGCGCTGCATTTATGCAGGGGCAGCAGCGGCGGGGGCGTGTCGGCCTGCCATTCTGCCAGCCCACGACCTGTGGCCTGCAACACTTCCCAGGCGCGCTGAACCCGTGCGCGATTGGCCAGATCAATGCTGCCGGCAGTGGCGGGATCAAGAGCCGCGACCAGTGTATCAAGGGGCAGTGAATCAGCGCGGCTACGCATCTCTGGCGGCGTTTGGGGAATTTCTGCCAGCCCTTCTGTCAGCGCTTTGAAATACAGTCCCGTACCGCCCACAATCACCGGGCGCTGCCCCTGTGCGATCACCTGTTCGACTTCCCGCAGCCAATGCCCCGTAGAATAGGGCGCATCCTGTGACACATGCCCGTAGAGGCGGTGCGGCACCTGCGCCTCCTCCTGTGGTGAGGGGCGCGCCGAGATAACGCGCCAGCAGTCATACACCTGACTTGCGTCCGCATTCACAATCACACCGCCCCGCGATGCGATCTCCAATGCAAGTGCCGATTTACCCGATGCTGTCGGCCCCGCGATCAACACGGGGCGGTCCGGGGGAGTGGCGGCAACCAAGGCCGCAGCGCCATGGTGTAACATTTCTTTGCCTCCCGCTCCTGCGTTGCATTGAATTCCGACGCTATTTGCGACATTTTACGCCGAAGCGAAACCCTCGCGTCCTAATACCCTCGAAAGGTCCCCGTGATATGTCAGATATGCCTCAAGTTTCGTTCAAACGGGTGATGCTCAAAATCTCCGGCGAGGCCCTGATGGGCGATCAGGGGTTTGGCCTGAACCCGCCCACGGTTGAACGCATCGCGAAGGAAGTGAAATCGGTCCACGATCTGGGGGTAGAGATCTGTATGGTAATCGGGGGCGGCAACATCTTTCGCGGCTTGCAAGGCAGCGCGCAGGGGATGGAACGTACGACCGCCGATTATATGGGGATGCTGGCCACGGTGATGAACGCGCTTGCCATGCAAAGCGCGCTTGAGGCTGAGGGCATCCACACCCGTGTCATTTCAGCCATTACCATGAACGAGGTCGCAGAGCCCTACATCCGCCGCCGCGCCGTACGCCACCTTGAGAAAAAGCGCGTCTGTATATTTGCAGCAGGCACCGGCAACCCGTATTTCACCACAGATACCGCAGCGACCCTGCGCGCCAATGAGATGTCGTGCGAAGCGATCTTCAAGGGAACCAAGGTGGACGGCGTCTATGACAAAGATCCGGAAAAATACCCCGATGCCAAACGCTACGATACAGTTTCCTATGATGATGTGTTGGCAAAGCGGTTGGGCGTTATGGATGCATCGGCCATCGCGCTTGCGCGCGACAACAACCTTCCAATCATCGTCTTTTCGCTGGACGAACCTGGCGGTTTCAAGGGCATCCTCGCGGGAGAGGGCACCTACACCCGTGTGCAAGGTTAACTCAATCTCGGGTAGGCAAACGATATTTCCGCGATCCGCACAGAAAATGCGCTGCATTTGATACAGATGGGCGGGGAATGGCCCCGATGACCTCGGGCGGAGGAAAGCGTTCTGGTGTTTTCAGGGATGCCGGATTAAAATATCAAGAAACGCCGGAATTCCGGTAGAAGAACAAAAGGATACCGCATGTCAGAAGATTTCATGCTTGATACCGACGATCTGGAGCGACGGATGGCGGGGGCGATTTCGGCCTTGCGCACCGAGTTTGGCTCTTTGCGTACGGGTCGCGGATCGGCCTCCATGTTGGAGCCTGTGCAAGTCGATGCATACGGGCAGATGACGCCGATCAATCAGGTCGGCACGGTGAACGTGCCCGAGCCGCGGATGGTGACGATCAATGTCTGGGACAAGGCGCTGGTCGGTAAGGTTGAAAAAGCTATTCGCGAAAGCGGTCTGGGCATCAATCCGCAGCTGAACGGTACAATCATCATGCTGCCGATCCCTGAATTGAACGAAGAACGTCGCACCCAGCTAAGTAAGGTTGCAGGCAACTACGCCGAAAACGCGCGGGTGAGTATTCGCAACATCCGCCGTGACGGTATGGACCAGATTAAGAAAGCCAAAGCGGACGGCATGTCGGAAGATGACCAGAAATTCTGGGAGGACGAAGTGCAAAAGCTTACCAATAAGATGATCAAGGCGATTGATGACCAGCTGGAGACGAAACAGTCGGAAATCATGCAGGTTTGACTGAGGTCCCCGACATCGTTGACGTGAGGGTGTTGCCCTTATCCGCACAGTGTCCCGTGTTGACTGGATTTTGCCACAAATTCGACGGATCGCCGTTCTATCGCAGGGCAACCGACCCGAACAGCAGGCCTGACACGATGCAGAAGAAACTATGATCAAACGCGCGAAACCCAAAGCGGAACCGCTACCAGAGGCCGCACCGGGCGGGCCACGCCATGTGGCGATCATTATGGATGGCAATGGGCGTTGGGCCACGCAACGGGGGCGGCCCCGCCTGTTTGGTCATCACGCCGGTGCCAAACGTGTCCGCGAAGTAGTTGAGGCCTGCCCCGAAGTGGGGGTCGAATACCTCACTATTTTCGCATTCTCGACCGAAAATTGGAAGCGGACGCAGGTAGAGGTTGCGGGCCTGATGAGCCTGTTCCGCCGCTATATCACCAAAGAAACCCGCAGCCTGAGCGAATTCGGTGTGCGGGTGCGGTTTATTGGAGATCGTGTCCGGCTGGATGACAAACTGATCAAATTGATGAACGAGCTGGAAGAGGCGACTGCGCATAACACCCGTGTCCATCTAACAATTGCATTGAACTACGGGGGCCGTGACGAAGTGGCGCGCGCCACGAAACGGCTGGCACAAGATGTGGCGGACGGGCGGCTTGATCCTGAGAATGTGGATGAAGAAACCCTTCCAAAGTATTTGGATACCTGCGTTCTTCCCGATCCCGACCTTGTTATCCGAACCAGCGGCGAGGCGCGGATTTCGAACTTTTTGCTGTGGCAATCCGCCTATGCGGAATATGAATTTATTGATACGCTCTGGCCTGATTTCACCCGCGAGGAGTTTGCCGCACTCTGTGCGTCATATGGCGGGCGCGACAGGCGGTTTGGCGGGGTCAAAACCTGAGGTGAACAATGAACGGCACTGAGAAATGGACTGATCTGACGGCCCGACTGGGGTCGGCAGCGGCAATGGTGCTTATCGGCGCATTCGGTATCTGGATGGGTGGCCTTGTGTTTCACGTACTGGTTGCCTTGATTTGCGGGATGATGGTTTGGGAACTGGTCGGCATTCTGCGACCCGATTCAACGAAACTTCCACTGTTGTTGGGGGGCGCGACCGGTGCGGCGGTGTTGCTGTCGGTTTATTTGCCTGTCGGCTTTGCGCTGCCGGTGCTGCTCGCACCTGCGCTGATCGGCTTTGGCCAGATCGAGCGGAACCGCACTATATATATGGTCTTCACCGTGATGATCCTGTTGTCGGGTTTTGGTATGATCCAGGTGCGTGACGATATGGGCTTTGGCTGGATGCTGTGGCTGGTGCTGGTTGTGATCGTCACCGATGTGGTCGGGTATTTCGCGGGCCGTGCGTTTGGCGGGCCGAAATTCTGGCCAGCAGTCAGCCCCAAAAAGACCTGGTCAGGCACCGCCGCAGGGTGGGGCGGTGCGGCTGTTGTGGGGTTGCTGTTTTCCATCAACACCGGTGTCGGGCTGCAACTTATCGGCATTTCCGTCGCGATATCAATGGCCTCTCAGATGGGTGATATCGCGGAATCTGCGATGAAGCGGAAGATGGGCGTCAAAGACAGTTCTGACCTTATTCCTGGCCATGGCGGTTTGATGGACCGGTTTGACGGCATGTTGGGTGCCTCTGTCTTTTTGCTGATCATTGGTCAGTCTATCGGGTTCCCCCCCGGATTGGCGTAGCCAATGCGCAAGGTCAGTATTTTCGGCGCGACAGGGTCAATCGGGCAGAACACCATCGATCTGATCCGGCGCGCGCCGGGTAGTTATCAAGTGGTTGCCCTGACAGGTGCCAGCAATATCAAGCAATTGGCGGCGGATGCGATAGCGTTGAAAGCGCAGATTGCAATCACCGCGGATGAAGCCCGTCTGTCAGATTTGCAAGCCGCCCTGAGCGGTACAGGTGTCGAAGCCGCAGCGGGTGCCAAAGCGGTGGAGGAAGCCGCCCATCGTCCTGCCGACTGGATCATGTCTGCGATTGTCGGCGCTGCCGGTCTGGCACCGGGGATGGCGGCTCTGCAACAGGGCACAACACTGGCCCTTGCAAACAAGGAATCGCTGGTCTGCGCCGGCAAACTCTTGCTGGAAACGGGCAGGGCGCATAACGCTGTGATCCTGCCAGTCGATAGCGAACATTCAGCAGTTTTTCAGGCGCTTGTCGGCGAGCCGATGGAGGCGGTTGAACGGATCATCATCACCGCATCGGGTGGTGCATTTCGCGACTGGCCGATTGCCGATCTGGCAGAAGCAACGCTGGATCAGGCATCAAGCCATCCGAACTGGGACATGGGCCAGAGGATTACAATCGACAGTGCATCGATGTTCAATAAAGCCATGGAAGTCATTGAAACGCGTGAGTTCTTTGGCGTTGACCCTGCCATGATAGAGGTTTTGATCCATCCGCAAAGCATGATCCATGCGCTGGTCGGGTTTAACGATGGTGCATTGATGGCCCATGTGGGGCCTGCCGATATGCGACATGCAATCGGCTACGCACTGCATCACCCCGCGCGCCGCCATCTGCCGGTTGAGCGGTTGGACCTTGCCACAATTGGCACATTCGAATTTCGTGCCCCTGATGATGTGCGCTGGCCTGCGCTTCGCATCGCGCGCGAGGTCATGGCGCGCGGTGGTTTGGCGGGGGCCGTTTTCAACGCGGCAAAGGAAACCGCACTGGACGGATTTATCGCCGGACACCTTAAATTCACACAAATGTCGGATGTTGTTGCACAGACACTTGAGGTGATGGATTCACATGGTGGTCATATTGATGCCACCATGACCCTTGATAACGTGCTGGAAACAGACCATCTGGCACGCAAGGCCGCAAACGCGGCTATCAAAAAAAGAGCAGGGTAGAGCATTGGACTTCACAACACTTATTCCGCAATTCGGCGGCTTTATCTGGACGCTTGTTGCATTTGTTATCGCTTTGTCGGTAATTGTGGCGATTCACGAATATGGTCACTATATCGTCGGGCGCTGGTGCGGGATCAAAGCTGATGTGTTTTCGCTGGGCTTTGGTCCTGTGCTCTATTCACGCTTTGATAAACACGGTACGAAATGGCAGATCGCGGCGCTGCCCTTTGGCGGTTATGTGAAATTTGCGGGCGATGCCAACGCAGCATCCGGTAAGAACGAAGCAGCGATGGAAGACGCCGCAGTTGATCCGACCCGTCTGCGCGCAACCATGCATGGTGCACCCCTGTGGGCACGCGCGCTGACTGTTGCCGCAGGCCCTGCGTTTAATTTTGCGATGTCTATCATCATCTTCGGTGCCATCGCGATGAGCCTTGGTACCGTGCGCGATCCGCTCACTGTCGAATCCCTCAAGCCGCTCCCCAACCAGATCGAAGGGTTGCGGAAGGGCGATGTGATTCAGGCCATAGAGGGGCGCAGCTTCCCTTCAAGCATCCGCAGCCCTGAATACCGCACCTATATGGACGAACTGCCGCTCAAGCCCGAGCTTGAATATACCGTGCTGCGTGATGGCGCCTCTGTCACTGTTGACGGGCCTTATCCCATGCCTGCGCTGGTGGGCGGTGTTGGTGCGGAAACAGCCGCGCTCGAGGCAGGGCTTGCTGCAGGAGATGTCATCGTCGGTATCGACGGAGAGCCGACATTTGCGTTTCAGCAGTTGAAGACAGCGGTCGAAAGCTCCGAAGGGCGGCCACTGTTGCTGGACGTTTGGCGCCATGGCGAGGTGTTGAAATTCACGCTGGTCCCGAAATCCACGGACGAGCCGCAGGCGGATGGCAGCTTTATCAACGTAATGCGCATCGGCATTTCCAGCGATAGCGCAATCACCGCCGCCACCGAAACGCCCGGCATCATCGAGGCTGCCAAAAGCGGTGTTGCAGGCACATGGCGGATTATCAAGGGGTCGATCTCGGGTCTTTGGCACATGGCGACGGGTGCGATCAGCAGCTGTAATATGTCCGGCCCCGTGGGCATTGCGAAGGTATCCGGTGCGATGGCAAGTCAGGGCGCGCTGAGCTTCATCAACTTTATCGCTGTACTAAGCACCGCTGTAGGGCTGCTCAACCTGTTCCCCATTCCTGCGCTGGATGGCGGCCACCTGACGTTTTACGCCTATGAGGCCGTGACCGGAAAGCCGCCCAGCGACAAGGCGTTGCGTGTGTTGATGAGCATCGGGATCACGTTGGTTCTTGGCCTTATGCTGTTTGCTTTGTCCAACGATCTGTTCTGCCCGTAAAACTGTTAATATTTCGTTAAGTTAAAAGCAAAAGCAGGGCGAATGCCTTGCTTTTGCCACATTTGGCACCCGTATTTGCCGTAATCCACCGTTAATCATTAGCCTAACGTCGTGTTGTTTGATTAAGGAGCGACCCATGCAGACGATTTCTAAAGGCTACCGGGGACTGAGCGTTTTGATGGACCTCAACTGGGACCGCGCGTTGTATATTTGTACGATTGTTCTTGCGCTATTTGCCGGCGCCTTTGTCGGCACACTTCAGTACTAACAAACCCCAGATTATTCGAAAACAGAGGTCTGCGTGCAACGCAGGCCTTTTTGCCGCGTAAAAACAGCTTCATGGTTTTGACAAGCAAGCCCCCGACCGTTACTCAAGGCACAACAGTGTTAATAAGATTGGGTAACAACCATGAGCCTGGGGTCTAATTCACGTGCCAATAGCACGCTTGAGCAGTACAACCATATTTCAACAGGCCTCAAAGGGCTTGCTTTTTCTCTTTTGATAACAACAGCATATGTTGCGCCAGCGTCTCAAGCGTTTGCGCAGCAATATCAGTTCAACTCGGTTATGATTGAGGGGAACCAACGTATCGGTGACAGCGCGATCCTTTCGCAAGCCGGAATCGGGCGTGGAAAAGCAATTAGCGCGGGGCAGTTGAATGATGCCTACCAGCGTTTGAATAATTCCGGCCTGTTCGAGAGCGTTGCGATTGTGCCGCAGGGCAGTACGCTAAAGATCACAGTGGTTGAGCTACCGACAATCAACCGCATTTCGTTTGAGGGCAACCGCCGGATCAAAGATGATGCGCTGAGTTCTGTGATCAGTTCTACAGCGCGGCGGGTGTTTAATCCGGCACTTGCGGAAAAGGATGCGAATTCCATTGCGCAGGCATATTCAAACGATGGCCGTCTGGCCGCACGGGTGCAGCCCAAGGTGATCAAACGCAGCCAGAACCGTGTGGATCTGGTGTTTGAAGTGTTTGAAGGCAAAAACGTCGAAGTTGAGCGCCTGAGCTTTGTGGGTAACCGCAAATTCTCGGATCGTCGTTTGCGCCGCGTGTTGGGAACCAAGCAGGCGGGTATTTTCCGTCGTCTGGTACGCCGCGACACATTCGTCGAGGACCGTGTCGAATTTGATAAGCAGGTACTGCGCGATTTCTATTTCTCGCGCGGCTACGTCGATATGCGCATCAACTCGGTTAACGCACAGTTGACCGAGGAACGTGACGGCTATTTCGTGGGCTTTAATGTTCAGGAAGGCCAGCAGTTCCAGTTTGGTAACATTACAGTCACATCGGATATGCCGAATGTAGACGGCGATGAATATGCGCAATACGTTAAGGTAAAACCTGGCGTGGTGTATTCTCCTACGTTGGTCGAAGCCGATATCGCCCGTCTGGAGCGGCAGGCCATCCGTGATGGTGTCGATTTTATGCGCGTCGAACCGCGTGTGACCCGCAATGATCGGGATCTCACATTGGACGTCGAGTTTGTTCTGTCTCGCGGCCAGCGAATTTTTGTTGAACGGATTGATATCGAGGGCAACACAACCACGCTTGACCGCGTTGTGCGCCGCCAGTTTGACAGTGTTGAGGGTGATCCCTTCAATCCTCGTGAAATCCGCCAATCGGCAGAACGTATCCGCGCCTTGGGGTATTTCGAAACTGCTGAAGTGAACGCGCGCGAAGGCTCCACGCCCGAGCAGGTTGTGATCGATGTAGACGTTGAGGAAAAGCCGACCGGCTCGCTCAACTTTGGTGGATCGTTTTCGTCAAACGACGGCTTGGGCGTTGCGGTAAGCTTCGCAGAGGAGAACTTCCTTGGTCGCGGTCAGAAGCTGACGTTGAATGTATCAACCGCGTCGGATGCCAAACGCTACGGCTTCCGCTTTGTCGAACCATCTCTTTTGGGCCGCGACGTGAGCTTCGGCCTTGAGCTTGACTACTCCGAGACGAACTCCTCGTTCTCGACCTATGACAGCAACCGCCTGACGTTCCGCCCCAGTCTGACCTTTCCCGTGTCCGAAAACGGCCGGCTGCAACTGCGCTACACCGCAGAGCAAGCAGAAGTGACAGCGCGTGATCCGATTGAACATGGGGTGATGATTCAAAGCGATATCGATGCAGGATCACTTGTCGCGTCCTCTATCGGCTACGAATACAGCTACGATACACGCCGCACGGGTCTGGATCCGAACGCAGGTGTTCTGTTCCGCTTTAGTCAGGATTTTGCAGGTCTTGGCGGCGATCAGAAATATGTGCGCAGCGTTGCCAAGGTGATCGGTGAAAAGAAGTTCCTGAACGAAGAGTTGACCCTTCGTGCAACGCTTGAGGGTGGGGCGCTGGCATGGAGCAGCGGTACAAACCGTGCCGTTGATCGTTTTTTGCTGACCCCGTCACAGCTTCGCGGGTTCAAGCCCGGTGGTGTTGGGCCGCGCGATGCAGCGGGTAAGAACAATGATCCTCTGGGCGGCAACCTCTATCTTGTCGGTCGCCTTGAGGCGGAATTCCCGCTTGGGCTGCCGGAAGAGTATGGCATTCGCGGGGGGGTATTTTATGATGTTGGCAACCTGTGGGATTTGTCGGACGTGAACCTGAACGGCGGCACCGCGCAGGGCGAGAGTGGATCGTTCCGCCATGTCATCGGTGTTTCGTTGTTTTGGGATACCCCGGTTGGGCCATTGCAGTTCAACATCTCTGATGCGATCCGCAAGGAAGATTTCGACCGCGAGCAGAAGTTCGAAATCACCCTTCAGACGCAATTCTAAACCGTGCGGCGTGCGGTTCAGGGCATCGGGCTGGCGTTGGGGCTGCTGTGTGCAGCGCCAATGGCCGCCCAAGACCTGCGCACGCCAACGAACACAGCTATTCTGACAATTGACAGTGACCGGCTGTTTCTGAACAGTGATTTTGGAAAACGTGTCGCGCGCGAGATCGAGGCAAGCGGAAACGAACTTGCTGCCGAGAACCGCCGGATCGAGGCTGAGCTTGCAGAAGCTGAACAGGATCTGACAGATCGTCGCGCCAGCATGACGCCAGAGGCCTTTCGCCCGCTTGCAGATGCCTTTGATACCCGCGTACAGGAAACCCGTCAGGCACAAGCTGCAAAATCCCGTAATCTCAATGCCTTGCTGGATCAAGAGCGCGAAATTTTTCTGAGCGCTGCCGTGCCTGTGCTGCAGGAGCTGATGGCCGAAGTCGGCGCAGCAGTGATCCTTGAGCGACGCACAGTTTTCATCAGTTCAAACAGCAGCGATATAACGTCAGCAGCAATCGCGCGTCTGAATACAAAGCTGGGCGAAGGTGAAAATGTGACCCCGGCGCCGCAAGGCGATTCACAAGACTAGCGCAGTCACGCTTGCCCAGCAGCGGTGCAATTGTTAGCTGTTGCGCCAAAGATTTCGGAAGGACCTCTCCCATGACAAACGACCTCCAGCGCGCGGACATCCAGATGATCCAGCGCATTTTGCCGCACCGCTATCCGTTTTTGCTGGTAGATAAGGTCGAAGAGATCAACGGCACGCAATCCTCGGTGGGGTATAAAAACGTCTCCATGAACGAGCCGCATTTTCAGGGCCACTTTCCTGGAACCCCTATTATGCCCGGCGTTACGATCGTAGAAGCGATGGCGCAGACCGCAGGGGTGATGGTAGGCGTTGCGCTGGAGCAGATGGACCGCGACATGCTGATTTACTTCATGTCGATCGATAACTGCAAATTCCGCCGCAAGGTTGTGCCGGGAGATGTGCTGCGGATGGACCTTAAAACACTGCGCGGTAAACCGGGGGGCAAGATTTGGAAGTTCGCGGGTGTGGCAACTGTCGATGGTGAAATGGCTGCTGAAGCCGAATTTATGGCGATGCTGGATTTGCCCAAAGGGGATGAATAATGTCCATTCACCCCAGTGCTGTTGTTGAAGACGGCGCCCAAATTGATGCCTCCGCTACGGTTGGTCCGTTTTGTGTGATCGGAGCCGATGTGGTGATCGGGGCCGATGTGGTTCTGAAATCCCATGTGGTGATCAGCGGTCAGACAAGTATTGGCGACGGAACGGTGATCTTTCCATTCGCCGTAATCGGTGAAATCCCGCAGGATTTGAAATTCAAAGGCGAGGCGAGCCGCCTGGAGATTGGCAAGCGCAACCGGATCCGTGAACATGTTACCATGAACTGCGGCACCGAAGGCGGTGGCGGTATTACCCGTGTGGGCGATGATAATCTGTTTATGGCGGGCTGCCACATCGCGCATGATGCGATTTTGGGAAACGAAATTGTTGTCGTGAATAATGCTGCTGTTGCAGGCCATTGCGTGATCGAGGATCATGTTATCATCGGCGGCCTGTCGGGCATTCACCAATGGGTGCGCATCGGGCGCGGCGCAATCATCGGTGCGGTCACGATGGTGACCAACGATGTGATCCCCTATGGCCTTGTACAGGCGCCGCGGGGTCATCTGGACGGTCTTAACCTTGTCGGTCTGAAACGCCGTGGTGTGGCACGGGATGACATTACCGCTTTGCGCGCCGCCTTTCAGATGCTTGCGCAGGGCGATGGCACATTCCATGATCGCGCCGCCCGTCTGGGGGCCGAAACCGAAAGTGATTATGTCCGCGAGATCGTTGATTTTGTGATGGCCGACAGTGGTCGTCATTTCCTGACACCAAAATGAGGCTGGCGCTGATTGTCGGGCGCGGTGATTTACCGGCGCTGGTCGTGCAGGCGCTGGATGCGCCGCCGCTGGTCTGCGGCTATGAGGGGATCGCGCTGTCCGGTGTCACGGCAGATCTGACCTTCCGGTTGGAAACCTTGGGTACGCTTCTGCTGGAATTGGGCGCGCGCGGCATCACACATGTTTGTTTTGCCGGTGCTCTGGACCGTCCTGTGCTGGACCCGACAAAGCTTGACGCGGAAACAGCGCCGTTGGTGCCGATGTTCATGCAGGCCTTGCAAGAAGGGGATGACGGCGCATTACGTGTTGTGGTTGATCTGTTTGAAAAGACGGGATTCACCGTATTGGGCGTCCATGAAATTGCGCCCGACCTGCTGGCCAAAGGCACCGTTTATGGCACCCGTTGGCCGGATGCACAAATGCGCAAGGATGCGGCGGTTGGTGCGGCACATCTGCTGAAAATGTCTCCGCTGGACAAGGGGCAGTGCTGTATTGTCAGTCAGGGCCGTGTCGAGGCAATGGAGGACGCGCGCGGCACCGACGCGATGATCGCAGGGCTTGGCCCGTTGAAAGATGCGATACTGTTCAAAGGCCCAAAAGCCCGGCAATCGCGGATCATCGATTTGCCCACGGTCGGGCCGGAAACATTTCATGGCGCGCACCGTGCCGGACTGTATGGCATTGTGGTGGATGCCGGTGATGTGCTGGTTTTGCAGCCGGAAAAATGCACCGAACTGGCTGATAAATACGATATCGTATTCTGGGGACGGACCGGAGAATGAGCCGCCTGCGGGTGTTCATCCTTGCGGGTGAGCCGTCCGGTGACAAACTGGGTGGCGCGTTGATGGCGGGGCTGAAACAGCTGCACCCGGATGTGGTGTTCGAGGGCATCGGCGGTGTGCAGATGCAGGCCGAAGGTTTGGCCAGCCGCTTTGACATGAGCGAGCTGAGCGTGATGGGCCTTGCGGAAATCCTGCCGAAATACCGCCAATTGAAACGCCGCATCGCGCAGACAGCAGATGCTGTGATTGCGCAGCAGCCCGATGTCTTGATCACCATAGACAGCCCTGATTTTTCCCTGCGGGTGGCGAAGCTGGTCAAGGCGCGCAGTGCAGTGCGCACGGTGCATTACGTCGCGCCCAGTGTATGGGCGTGGCGTGCAGGCCGCGCTGCAAAGATGGCGCGCCATATCGATCAGGTGCTTGCGCTGCTCCCGTTTGAGCCGCCCTATATGCAGGCGGTTGGTATGCGCTGTGATTTTGTCGGGCATCCCGTTGTGTCGGAACCCGTGGCATCGCGTGCAGATGCGCAGACGTTTCGCGCAGATCACGGCATCGACGACGCGCCCTTGCTGATGGTATTGCCCGGATCGCGCCGCTCGGAAGTGGGGCGATTGGGTGCGCGTTTTGGCGAAGTCGTGCGGCAGGTGAAGGCGGATAATCCGGCGCTGCGCATTGTCGTGCCGGCGGCAGCCACGGTTGCCGCATCCGTGCTGGCGCTTACTGCTGATTGGCCCGACACCACCGTGCTTGACCCGCGCGAGGGCACATATGATGCCGCGATGACCCAAAAGCGCGCAGCATTTCGCGCCGCCGACGTGGCGCTTGCTGCATCTGGCACGGTGTCGCTGGAACTGGCCGCTGCCGATACGCCCATGGTGATCGCCTATGACATGAGCCCGCTAAGCAGGATGATCATTAGCCGGATGGTGAAGGTAGATACTGTTACGCTGGTCAATCTGGTGTCGCAAACGCGAGTTGTGCCCGAATTTATCGGCAAGGCTTGCGTTGCCTCCGATATCGCCGACGCGATTGGCGATGTGATGGCAAACCCTGATCAACAGCGCGCTGCAATGGCGCTGACCATGGAGCGTTTGGGGCGGGGCGGCGAAGCCCCCGGAGTGCGCGCCGCGCGTGCCGTGCTGGACGGCATCGCGCAGCCTTAGCCGCGATGTATCCAGCCGCCGCCAAAGATGCGGCTGCTGTCTGTATCATAAAACACGCAGGCCTGCCCGGGGCTGATGCCTTCTTCCGCTGCCACCAGCTCTACCTCTGCGGTTGTATCCGACAGCGGACGCAGGATCGCCTCGGTCGGCGGGCGGGTTGAGCGCACACGCACCGACACATTCCATTCCTTGCGCGATGCAAAAGGTTCATCGCCAAGCCAGTTGATTTCTTTCACCGGAACCGTGCGCGTGGCCAGCATGTGTTTCGGCCCGACAACCACTTCCTTGCGGTCGGCATCAAGACGCACCACATAAAGCGGATCGGCAAGCCCGCCGATGCCCAGGCCGCGCCGCTGCCCGATGGTGTAATTGATCACCCCTTCGTGCTGCGCCAGCACACGCCCTTTGGTATCGACAATCTGGCCCGGGGCAGCGGCTTCGGGCCGCAGTTTGCGGATCACCGATGCGTAATCTCCGTCAGGCACAAAACAAATATCCTGACTGTCGGGCTTGTTCGCCACACGCAGTCCGTATTTTTCCGCCAATTCACGCGTTGCTTCCTTGGAGGGAAGATGGCCCAGCGGAAAGCGCAGATAATCCAGTTGCTCGGGCGTGGTGGAGAACAGAAAATAGCTCTGATCCTTGCTCGCATCCGCTGCCGCGTGCAATTCCGCACCCGCTGCACCTATTTTGCGCTGGATGTAATGGCCCGTCGCCATGCAATCGGCCTCAAGGTCTTTGGCGGTTTCCAACAGATCCTTGAACTTCACACGCTCGTTGCAGCGGATGCAGGGTACGGGCGTTGCACCACCCAGATAGCTGTCTGCAAATTCGTCTATCACCGCGTCTTTGAACACATTTTCATAGTCCAGTACGTAATGCGGAAAACCCATATCTTCGGCCACGCGGCGCGCGTCATGGATGTCGATGCCGGCGCAACACGCTCCCTTTTTGGCCAGCGCCGCCCCGTGATCATACAGCTGCAAAGTGACGCCGATAACGTCATAGCCTTCTTCGGCCAGCATCGCAGCCACAACGGAGCTGTCGACACCACCCGACATCGCCACAACCACGCGGGTGTCGGCGGGGGCTTTGGCAAAGCCAAGGGAATTCAGCGGTGGGGTCTGGTCAAGCGGCATGGGGGCCTCGTCATGTCTGGGACAGTTACGGTGGAATATAGGAAAATGCGAACTACTCACAAGGGGTGGCTTCACCTGTCATTAACGGCAAACAGGTCAACTCAATGCAGGTAATGATTACGGTGTTGTTTTATGTATCTCAAAAAAGTTGACGGACCGCGGGCTGTGACCCTCGCGGATGGATCGGTGATGACTTACGCGGATTTGCCGCCCGCCGCCACCCGAAGGTGGGTAGCATCGCGAAAAGCCGCCGTTGTGCGCGGTGTGGTGTACGGATTGATCAGCAAAGACGACGCGCTTGAGCGCTATAGCCTGAGTGATGACGAGTTTATTGAATGGGTCCGCGCGGTCTCAAATCATGGCGAATCCGCATTGAAGGCAACAATGGTGCAAAAATATAGACAACCTTAGGTTGTTGTGCCATTTATGCTGTCAAGATTTACCTGCGGTTAACTATTTTTGTTCACGTTCAGAGCCATAAGTTAAACCCAACCCGGCGGAGATGAACAAATATGCGCGTGCTGCTTGTCGAAGATGATCCCACGACCTCTAAAAGCATCGAACTGATGCTGACCCATGCAAACCTGAACGTCTACGCGACCGATCTGGGAGAAGAGGGGATCGATCTGGCCAAGTTGTATGATTACGACATTATTCTGCTGGATCTGGATCTGCCCGATATGAATGGCCACGAGGTTTTGCGCCAACTTCGGCTAAGCCGGATAGAAACGCCGATTTTGATCCTTTCAGGGGCCGATGATACGGAAAGCAAAATTCGTGGTTTCGGTTTTGGCGCTGATGATTATCTGACCAAACCCTTCCACCGCGAAGAGCTGGTTGCGCGTATCCACGCCATCATCCGCCGCTCAAAAGGGCATTCCCAGTCGGTGATCGATACTGGTTTGATATCGGTTAATCTTGATGCAAAAACTGTCAGCGTTGAAAACAAACCGGTGCATCTGACTGGGAAAGAGTACCAGATGCTGGAACTGCTGAGCCTGCGCAAGGGAACAACCCTAACGAAAGAAATGTTTTTGAACCATCTGTATGGCGGCATGGACGAGCCTGAGTTGAAGATCATCGATGTGTTTATCTGCAAACTGCGCAAGAAACTGACAACCGCAACAGGCGGCACCAACCACATCGAGACAGTTTGGGGCAGGGGATATGTGCTGCGTGATCCTGAACCCGCCGAGATGGATATCGCCGTCAGCGCCTGAAAGCGCGTTCATCCAGTGTGAAAGATGCTAGACCTGCCTCGGGTGGCAGCCTATCTAAAAGCGGATAGGCGGTAAACCAGAGGCGGGTTTTTGTGACTTCCAAAGCGAATATTTCGGAAATGGATATTGATACGCTGACAAGAGCGCAGGCAAATGCCGAGCTTGCCGCACTTGCACAGCAGCTGGCCGGGGCGAACACCTCCTATCACACCGATGATGCGCCGGTGATGAGCGATGCCGAATACGACGCGTTGAAGCGGCGCAATGCGGCGATAGAGGCGCGTTTCCCCGATCTGAAGCGCCGCGACAGCCCCAGCGATGTGGTCGGGGCGGCTCCCGCGGCGGGGTTTGGAAAAATTACACACAGCATTTCCATGCTGTCGCTTGCCAACGCCTTCACCGATGAGGATGTGCAGGAATTTGATGCTTCTATCCGCAAATACCTCGGTCTGGGGGCGGATACGCCGCTGGAATACACTGCCGAGCCGAAGATTGACGGGCTGTCCCTCTCACTGCGCTACGAGAACGGCGTTTTGATACAGGCTGCCACACGCGGCGATGGATCTGTGGGCGAAAACGTTACCGCCAACGCGCGAACAATTGCCGATATTCCCCACCGGATCGAAGACGCACCCGACATCCTTGAGGTGCGCGGCGAAGTTTACATGAGCCATGCGGATTTCGAGGCGTTGAACGGCCGGCAACAGGAAATCGGCGGGAAGACATTCGCCAACCCGCGCAACGCTGCCGCCGGATCGTTGCGCCAGCTTGATGCGGAAGTCACCCGCGCGCGGCCCTTGCGGTTCTTTGCCTATGCATGGGGCAGTCTTTCGGCGCCTTTGGGGCAAACCCAATGGCAGGCGATCAGGGCGTTGGAGGGATTCGGCTTTTCGACCAATCCACTGACCATCCGCTGTGATGGCCCCACTGAAATGGTAGGGCATTACAAAGCAATCGAAGCGCAGCGTGCCGCACTGGGGTATGATATTGATGGTGTGGTGTACAAGGTTAACGATCTGGCCTTGCAGGATCGCCTCGGCTATCGCTCGACGACGCCGCGTTGGGCTATCGCGCATAAATTCCCCGCAGAACTGGCGTGGACCATACTCGAAGGCATCGACATTCAGGTCGGGCGAACCGGCGCGCTCAGTCCGGTGGCGCGGCTGGCGCCTGTGACCGTGGGGGGAGTGGTTGTCTCCAATGCGACCCTGCACAATGAGGATTACATCAAAGGGCTGGACAGCAAAGGCAATGAAATCCGGGGTGGAAAAGATATTCGCATCGGTGATCTGGTGCAGGTTTACCGTGCTGGCGATGTGATCCCGAAGGTCGCGGATGTTGATATAACCAAACGTCCTGACACCGCCGAACCCTATGAATTTCCCGATGTTTGCCCCGAGTGCGGCAGTGACGCTATCCGCGAGCCGGGCGACGCGGTGCGCCGGTGCACGGGTGGACTGATCTGCCCAGCGCAGGCGGTGGAAAAGCTGAAACATTTTGTCTCACGCGGCGCGTTTGACATTGACGGGCTGGGCGCAAAACAGGTCGAACAGTTCTACACCGATGGCTGGATCGCAGAACCTGCGGATATTTTCACGCTGAAGGAGCGCTATGGCACCGGCATGCAGCAGTTGAAAAACCGCGAAGGCTGGGGAGAGAAATCAGCCTCGGCGTTGTTTGCCGCCATCGAGGACAAGCGCAAAATCCCGCTGGCGCGCCTGATATTCGGTCTGGGCATCCGTCACGTGGGCGAATCTGCCTCGAATATGATCGCGCTGCACTACGGCACATGGGATGCTTTGGCGCAGGCGATGGAGGATGCGCGTGGGCAGGAGGGGCCGGCTTGGGAGGACCTGATCGGAATTGACGGGATGGGCACGGTTATGGCCGGATCGCTTGTCGGGGCATTTGCCCAGGAGGCAGAGCGCGCGTCGATCTTGCGGCTGGTCGCACAACTTGACGTTCAGGAAGCCGTGCGCGCGGATACAACGGGATCCCCCGTTGCCGGAAAAACCGTGGTGTTCACAGGCACGCTCGAAAAGATGAGCCGCGCGGAAGCGAAAGCGCGCGCCGAGCGGTTGGGAGCGAAAGTATCCGGCTCTGTCAGTGCGAAAACCGATATTCTGGTGGCCGGTCCCGGTGCAGGTTCAAAGGCCAAGAAGGCGGCCGAGCTGGGGATTGAAACGCTGGACGAAGATGGCTGGCTCGCGCTGATCGCAGAGTCATGAGCACGCGACCCGAACCCCTGTTCCCGCTGTTTGCGGGTCTGGACACGCTGACAGGCGTTGGCCCGAAAACGGCGCAGAACTTTGCGGGGCTGGGGGTGGTTGCGCCGCGGGATCTGTTGTTTACGCTGCCGCAATCGGGGATTGACCGGCGTTTGGTTACCACGGTTCAGGGCGCGGCGTTTCCGACGACATTGACAGTGGCGGTTACCATCGGAAAGCACGCGCCGCCCCGCACAAAAACAGGCGCGTACAGGATTCACGTTGAAGATGCGCAGACGTCCTTTCAACTGGTGTTTTTCCACGCGCGCGGGGATTACTGGCAGCGCCAGTTGCCCGAGGGAAGCCGCCGAATTGTATCGGGGCGGGTTGAGGTGTTTGACAGCATTCCGCAAATGGTCCACCCCGACTTTACTGTGCCCGAGGACGAGGCGGACAGTATTCCGCGATTTGAACCTGTCTATCCGCTTACCCACGGAATTTCGCAAAAGCTGATGTACAAGGCCACGCGCGCGGCATTGGCGTTGATCCCCGAAATGGGAGAGTGGATTGACCACAGCCAGATCGCCAAGACCGGATGGCCGGATTTCCGCAGTGGCGCGCACACCGCCCATGATCCTGCGTTTTTGGCAGATATTGCTGCCACGGCCCCCGCGCGCGAACGTCTCGCTTATGATGAATTGTTTGCCCACCAGATCACGCTGGCGCTGGCCCGACAGGTCGAGCGGCGCAAAAAGGGCCGCGCGGCCCAACCGGACGGGACATTGCAAGCCAAAGTGCTGGCAAATCTGCCCTACACGCCAACGGGGGCGCAGACCCGCGCGATTGCCGAGATCATTGCTGATATGTCGACAGCGCACCGGATGAACCGCCTGCTGCAAGGGGATGTTGGTGCGGGCAAAACGCTGGTTGCATTTATGGCGTTGCTTGCGGCGGTGGAATCGGGTGGTCAGGGGGTGCTGATGGCTCCGACAGAGATTCTGGCGCGCCAACACCTGCAAGGATTACGTCCGTTGGCCGAAAGTGCCGGTGTGGTGCTGGAGATTCTGACAGGCCGGGACAAGGGGGCAGAGCGCGCAGGAAAACTGGCTGCGCTGGAACAGGGGGATATCCACGTTCTGGTTGGCACCCACGCGGTATTTCAGGAAACGGTTGTGTTCAACGATCTGCGCCTTGCAGTTGTGGATGAACAGCACAGATTTGGCGTGCGCCAGCGACTGGAACTGGGGCGCAAGGGGCGACAGGCGGATGTGCTTGTGATGACCGCAACGCCAATTCCGCGCAGCCTTGCATTGGCGCAGTACGGCGATATGGATGTCAGTATTCTGGATGAAAAGCCGCCGGGGCGTAAACCGATCAAGACGGTTCTGATCAGCACAGAACGTTATGACGAGGTGACGGAACGCCTGCGCGCTGCAATGGCAGACGGGCGGCAATGTTATTGGGTGTGCCCGCTGGTAGAGGAAAGCGAGGTCAGCGATCTGACAGCCGCTGAAGAGCGGTTCAAACGGTTGCGCGCCACCTTGGGCGAAGGGGTGGTCGGGCTGGTCCATGGCCAGATGCCGCCGGCTGAAAAAGACGCGGCCATGGCGGCGTTCCAGCGCGGCGAAACCAAGTTACTGGTCGCCACAACGGTTATCGAAGTGGGTGTTGATGTGCCCAACGCCACGATCATGGTGATCGAGCGCGCCGAGAGTTTCGGACTGGCGCAATTGCACCAGTTACGCGGTCGGGTAGGGCGCGGCAGTGCTGCCTCCAGCTGCTTGTTGATGTATCAGAGCCCGCTGAGTGAAACGGGACGCCAGCGTCTGGAAGTGCTGCGTGAAACCGAGGATGGTTTTGTAATTGCCGAAACCGATCTGAAAATGCGCGGCACCGGTGATCTGATCGGCACAGCACAATCAGGTGTGCCGCGTTTCAAGGTCGCTGATCTGGAAAAACAGGCCGCGCTGATGGCGGTGGCGCAGTCGGATGCACGCAAGTTACTTAACGATGATCCCAAACTGGAAAGCCCGCGCGGGCGGGCGGCACGACTGCTTTTGTGGCTTATGCGGCAGGACGAGGCAATCCGTTTGATTTCAGTCGGTTAGGCGAGGTGATCCAGAAAGTTCACAAATGTTCCTAAAAAGTTCTTTACTGCGCGTTAATAGTGTGAGAACAAAGAGGCAACAAGAATGGAGAGAGACATGAGCTTCTACCGCACACTCAAAGCAATCGCCGAACGGTCGCAAGATACGTTGGCGCATGACGCCGCGGGTGCCGCTGCATTGGTTGTGATGTTGGTAGTTGGTTTGCATCTTCCCGGACTTGTCTGATTTTCTGCCTGCGCTCTCATGCCATGGCCGGTTTACTGGCGCATTTGTCCCAAATTGATGCGCTGTATATGTTACGTTCTGCCTGTCCGTAACATTTAGGGGGTGCCTTCCCCAAACCGGCCATTGGGTCCTACATGAGTAACGCTTTTCTTGCGCCGCCATCTGTCCCGGATGTGCGGCGCCTTTTTTTGCGCAATCTCTGTTCGCGGCTTTTCGGTTCACGCCATCTGGAGTGCGGTTTCCATCGCTTCGGCCAGTGCCTCAATGCTCAGCATGATAGAGGCGTGGCGGTTTTTGTACTCCACCGCAGGGGTCAGCACCTCGAATCCGTCAAATGGCGCGTCCGGCACGCCGCCATTGTCTTTCAGCATCGCTTTCAACTGGTCGCGGGCAAGTTTCACGGTTTCCACAGTTGCACCTTGGGCTGCGCTGGCTGTTATCGCCGCCGCGGCCTGACCCAATGCGCAGGCCTTTACGTCTTGCGCCAGTGTTTCCAACCGGTTGCCCGACATTTTGACATCTACCGTCACGCTTGAGCCGCACAGGGGCGAGCGACGGTTTACGCTCGCATCGGGTGTCTCAAGCCGACCCAGATGTGGAATATCCGCCGCCAGCGCAAGAATGCGTGCGGAGTAGAGCTTCATCAAATCGGTATCGTTGGACATGGCATTTCCTTTGGCTGACCTCTACATAAGCTGATAACCACCAGATGCAAAAACTTTTGAACAAGGCGCGGCGCTATGGCTTTTGACCCCTCGACACTCACCTTTAACGACGCCGGGCTGATCCCCGCAATCGCGCAGGATCACGAAAGTGGCGAGGTGCTGATGATGGCGTGGATGAATGCCGAAAGCATTATGCGCACGCTGGAAACAGGGCAGGTGACCTACTGGAGCCGCTCGCGGCAGGAGTTCTGGGCCAAAGGCGCGACCTCGGGGCACGTGCAAAAACTGAAGGAAATGCGGGTGGATTGTGACCGTGATTGCCTGCTGATGCAGGTGAGCCAGATTGGTCCCGCCTGCCATACAGGACGGCGGAGCTGTTTTTATACAGGTATCACGGTGGACGGTGAGAGCGATCTGACACCAGCCGACTAACGGTTAAAGCCCCACCTTGGCGCGAATGTCCTGTGGCGTGGCCCCTTCGGAGCGATAGAGCGAAATCGCGCGCGCGTCGTTGCGTTTGGCCAGCCGTTTTCCCGCCGCGTCGCGGATCAGGCGGTGATGGTGATAGCGCGGGCGCGGTGCGTCAAACAGCATTTGCAAAACGACATGGATGCGCGTGGCATCAAACAGGTCTTTCCCCCGCACGACATCGGTAATGCCTTGCGCTGCGTCATCCAGCACCACCGACAGATGATATGACGTGCCCATGTCCCGCCGCGCCAGAACGATATCACCCACATCGCGTGTAAGGTCAGTCGCGGTAAAGGAAACTTCCTCGCCGCAACTGTCCTCATGAAAGCGCAAGGTTTCCGGCAGGATTGCGCAGGCCTTCGCCATATCCAGCCTTAGCGCCAGATTGCGCGGACGCGCATCCGTTGGGGCCACTGTAGGGCGGCAGGTGCCGGGATATATCAAACCGTCAGGCCCAAGCAGCGGCGCACCTTCTTGCGGGGCGCTTGCCGCCGCAGCGATATCTGCGCGTGTACAGGTGCAGGGATAGAGCAATCCGCGCGCCCACAGCTCATCAAGCGCCAGATCATAGGTGGTTTGCCGGTCCGATTGGCGCATGACAGGTTGTTCCCACGTCAGCCCCAGCCATGCCAGATCGTCATAAATCTGGGCTTCCCACGCGGGGCGTGCGCGCGTCTGGTCTATATCCTCGATCCGAAGCAGAAAACGGCCACCGGCAGCGCGCGCAAGATCATGCGCCAACATTGCGGAATAGGCATGGCCCAGATGCAGCGGTCCTGTCGGAGAGGGCGCAAAGCGGGTGGTAAAGGTCAAGCTTTCTCAATCACATAAACGGTCGCGCCGAGGTCTTTTCCGGGAAGGTGTTCGCCGTGTTCGCTGAACAGCAATCTGGCGGCACCACAATCAAGCCATTCGTTCAGACAGGCTGTGCTGGCCGGATCTTCAAGCGTGTGATCGTTAAACGAAAATACCAGCAATCCGTTGCTGGGAAGTGCGTGCAATAATGTGTTGAGCGTTGAAATGGGGGCCGCTCCCGCGCCGATCACGCCGACCCCACCGATTAGGGGGTATTCACCTTCCAGCGGTGCGTCGGGGTCAATCTGGGTCAACTTGCGGTAGATGTCTTTTTCGCGCGCCTGCGCAAGCATTTCGGCAGACAGATCAACACCGTCTATGGTGTCAAATCCGGCAAGTTTGAAAGCCAGACCGGCGAGACCCGTACCACAGCCGAAATCCAGCAGGGGAAGTGATTTGTCGGGCGCGAATTCAGCCAGCGCTTGCGCGCAGCGCGCAGGTGTTGCGTAGCCCAATGTGCCGACTTCCGCCTCATAAGAGTCAGACCATTTGTCATAATGTTCGCGGGTGCTGCCGGTGTCGCGTTCGGCATATGCCTTGTCGAGAAAAGGTGTTTTCATGCTGCTATGATAAGCAGGTTAACCGTCTTGTCCAGCGGTAAGCCAGTCCTGCCAATCCGCTTTTGCGCGGTCTGTGTAGGCTTTGTAACGGTCCTTGCGGCCGCGCCGCCCGCCTTTCAACCCTTCGACCGGGGGGAACAGGCCGAAGTTAACGTTCATTGGCTGAAACGTCTTTGCTTCAGCGCCACCGGAAATATGTGTGATCAACGCGCCTGTCGCAGTTGTGGGCGGCGGGGTGTCCATTGTTTCGCCCATAATCTCAGCTGCGGCCAGACGTCCGGCAAGCAGCCCCATCGCTGCACTTTCAACGTATCCCTCGACGCCGGTAATCTGCCCCGCAAAACGCACATTCGGGCGGGATTTCAGGCGCATCTGCGCATCCAGCAACGTGGGAGAGTTAAGGAACGTATTGCGGTGGATGCCGCCCAGCCGCGCGAAGCGCGCATTCTCCAGTCCGGGAATGCGTTTGAATACATCAGTTTGCGCACCGTACTTCATCTTGGTTTGAAATCCGACAATGTTGTAGAGTGTGCCCAGTTTGTTATCGCGGCGCAATTGCACAACGGCGTAGGGTTTTACATCGGGCTGGTGCGGGTTGGTTAGGCCTACGGGCTTCATCGGGCCAAAGCGAAGGGTCTCGCGTCCCCGCTCCGCCATCACCTCAATCGGCAGGCAGCCATCAAAATATCCTGCAGTTTCGTTTTCGTGAAATTCGGTCTTTTCCGCGTCGGCCAGCGCGTCAATAAAGGCGTAATACTGCTCTTTGTCCATCGGGCAGTTGAGGTAGGCAGTGCGCTCTTCCTCTGTCTCGCCTTTGTCATAACGCGATTGCATCCACGCTTTGCTCATGTCGATGCTGTCGTGATACACAATCGGGGCGATCGCGTCGAAAAACGCCAGTGCTTCGGCCCCTGTTTCGGCAGCAATCGCAGCGCCCAGATTTGATGAGGTCAGCGGACCCGTCGCGATGATCCAGTGGCCGCTGTCCGGCAGGGATTTGATTTCGCCGTATTCGACGCTGATGTTTGGATGTGCCAGCAGCGCGTCGGTGACCGATTGCGCAAACGGATCACGATCCACCGCCAACGCTCCACCTGCAGGAAGACGGTGTTTTTCCGCCGTTTGCATAATTAACCCGTCGGCCTGACGCATTTCCCAATGGAGCAACCCGACAGCGTTTTGTTCGCTGTCATCCGAACGGAATGAGTTGGAACAAACCATTTCCCCCAGCAAACCCGTCTGGTGGGCGAATGTGCCAACTTCGGGGCGCATTTCATGAATGACAACTTTGATGCCAAGGTGTGCAGCCTGCCAGGCAGCTTCCGATCCGGCCATGCCGCCGCCGATGATGTGCAATGTTTTATCCATAATGGCCAGATAAGCCAGCAGCGTCAGCGGTGCAACCACCGGCAACGGGTATGTTAAGTTGAGCGAAGGGGGATTTTGGGGTCGCTGCTGCGGGAATTAGGAAATCAGATGAGAGTCTGATCTGGAGGGACCTTCCGCGGGCAGCGACCCAAATGGGGCAGCTAACGTTGCCATGTCCTATTTGTGCCTTAATCCTGCCCGATTTGCCAGACGCAAGTTGGCAACACTGCGGTGCCGATTCCGCAACAGTCCCGGTGGCACAAAAAAAACCCGACCGCTGTGCGGATCGGGGCGGGTTTGGCGAGGTTGCGCAGGTTCACGATGGTGGCGCAACGGTATCCTGCGGCAACCCCGAAGGGACCGATGCAGGTACACCAAGACCGCGCTTGCCCGCGGTTTCATCCGTCAAGGCCCCGAGAAAAGACATGATCCTGTCAATCTCGGACTCTTCCAGTGACACGTCGCTGATTTCGATCGCTTCGGCGATGCGCATCACCTCTTCGAAATCATCCATCGCTTCCCAATCGCTGACGGCCAGATCACGTGGCAGTAACGCCTTTTTACGGTCATAGCTTGCCAGACCTTTTACGGCGTTCAGGTGATGGCGCACGATGTCTTCCAGATCGGAGTAGGCTCCGTTGTGCCCGTATGGTCCTGTCTGCATTACGTTGCGCAAGGATGGCGTGCGAAAGCGGTACATGTCCTCCGCCTCTCCGGTGACCATGCCGTGTCCGGTGTCGGCGTAGGCGGCGTGGGTGTTCTTGCCCGGACCGAACTGTGGCAGGCCGATCGCGTGAAAATCATGATCGGTCTGGAAAGCGCCGGAATGGCAGGTGGAGCAGCGCGCCTTGCCGTAAAAAAGATCCATTCCCTCAAGCTGCGCTTCGGTCATTGCGTCCTCACCGCGCAGATAGCGGTCAAACGGGCTGTCGATTGCCCGAAATTCCGAGCCGATGAAAGCAGACAGGGCGGTTCCGATATCGGAGATGTGCAAATCGTCGACACCCACAGCGGCAAATCGTGTGCGGTATTCGGTGATTCCCTCAACCCTTCTGGTCAGGATATCCCACGCACCGCCTTCCCCCATAATACGCTCCGCTGCGACCGCGTCGGCGACAGGGTTTTCACCTGCATTGCCCGCCATTTCTTCGGGCGACAGGATTGGCAATATGTTTTGTGCAGCCAGCGCCGATGGCACGGGGCGCTCCAGCGTGCGCCCCTGCGGCATTCTGATGCCGAACATGGCATGGCGGTCTTTCGCGGTGCGTCCGTCATGGAACATTACCGAAAATTCCCGCGCGCCAAGATTGAAAAGCGCAGGCGCATTGCGCGGGATCCGCGCATGGGGGGTATTGCGCGCATCAACCCGCCGGTTTGCGCCAAGACCGAAACCGCCTTCGCCAATCGCTAGCGACATGGCATCCGAGGTGCCCAACGAGGGGTGATGACAGGTCGCGGAGGCAATGTTTTTGTTTCCGGATAGAATCGGGTCAAAAAACAGATCGCGGCCAAGTTCGATGAGCTCGGGGGGAAACTGATGAAAGTCCTTGTCGCTGACGGCGGCAGGCAGTGGGCCAGCAAAGGCAGCAGCGCTGCACAGCAGGCTTGCCGACAACGCGCCAAGCGTCCATTTGATCATGTTACCATCCTCACGATTTGGTGAGGGGAATAACCCAATTATGGCAATTTTGCGACCTTCGTCATGGAAAAACACCGTGGCGGTTTAGGAAACAGTCACTGTTTCCAATCTGGTGGCCGCTTTTCAATAAATGCCTGCATACCCTCGGCGGTATCGGCAATTGCGAGGTTTTCCACCATCACTTCGCCCGTGTGGGCATATGCGGCGCGGGTATCCATGGCGAGTTGATCGTAAAACGCACGTTTGCCGATTTTCACCGCCGCGCCCAGCTTGCCCGCAATCCTTTCGGCAAGGGCGGCGGTGTGATTGGTCAGATCTTCGGGGGCGCAGACGCGGTTGATCAGACCCAGCTCCTCAGCCCGTTCCGCATCAATGAAATCACCGGTGGTAAGCATTTCAAACGCCTTCTTTGGCGCGATGTTGCGGGTCAGCGCAACCATCGGAGTAGAACAGAACAACCCGATGTTCACACCGTTCACCCCGAACCGCGTACCACGGGCCGCAACAGCCATATCGCAGGTGGCAACCAGCTGGCACCCCGCAGCAGTGGCAATGCCGTGAACTTGTGCAATCACGGGTTGCGGCATGGACTGGATTCGCATCATCACATCGGTGCAGCGCGAAAACAGATCCGCAAAAGCGGCAGCACCCGCATCCTGTTGCTGGCGCATTGCCTGCATCTGGCGCAGGTCGTGGCCTGCGCAAAACGCCTTGCCCGCTCCCGACAAGGTAATTACGCGGCATTCCGGATTTTCGGCGAGCTGATCCAGTATCTCTTGCAGAGCGGCGAGCATCTCGTCGCTAAGCGCGTTCAGCCGCTCGGGGCTGTTCAATGTCAGATGCGTGACTGCGTCCCGTTGCGTTACTTCCAAAATTGCCATCTTGTGCGCTCCTGTTGTTCGGGCAACTCTAGGGCGAACGTTACGTCAAAAACAAGCAGCGCAGGAGTGTAAAAATGGCTGAAACAGGTGAAGTGAAGATGCAGGTACCGGAGTTGATGGCCTTTATGCGTGAGGTTTTCCAGCAGGTTGCGGATGATTTCAACGTCGAGGAGGTCAAACCGAACGAAGTGACCATGCGATTGATCATCACCGAAAAGCACTTGCGCCCCGGTGGCACAGTGTCAGGCCCGTCGATGTTTGCGCTTGCCGATGTGGCGGCCTACATTGCAACTCTGGCGATGATCGGGCCGCAAGCGCTCGCCGTTACGACAAACTGCTCGCTGGACTTTATGCGTAAACCTGCCGCCGGCGTTGATCTTATTGCGACGGCCAAGCTGCTGAAACTGGGGCGGCAACTTTCTGTGTCACATGTATTGGTCTATTCAGAAGGTATGGCCGAGCCCGTGGCCCAAGCCACAATGACCTATGCCATTCCGCCTGTAAGGGTGTGAATGGGTACAATCCGGCAAAGTCAGGGAATTGTATCAAAAAAGGGCAGGGGTGTACCCTGCCCAAGTGAAAGTGTCTGGCCGTGCGCCACGGGGATGTCACGCCTTCCAGAACACCTTACGCGCCTCTGTACGAGCCGCGTGGGGTGTGAGTCCCACGTCATCCAATTGCCAGGCTTCAAGGTGATTGAGCGCAAGGCGGGTTTGACGGCGGGTTGCCCATTTCGTCACGCAGGCCGCAAACTTGACACTGAGAACCGCCAGCAGCGGCAAGCTGCGCGTGGTGTTCAGAACTGCCAGTGAGTCGTTCGCGAAGGTGGCTACGCGTGTCATGGGTAAATCTCCTGTTGAATTGTATTGACACAATTTGGCAATATCGCCATAAATATTGGTACAATACAAAAACACGCAGGACCATTGAAACATTGTAATGGATACAATTTGGACGCCCGAGGTCGATCCGGCCATAAAGCCGAAATACCGTGCTGTTGTTGCTGCCATCCGCAGCGCCATTGCCGCCGGGGCGCTGAACGACGGTGACAGGCTGCCGGCGGTGCGGGATCTGGGCTGGAAACTGGGGATGACACCGGGAACAGTGGCGCGCGCCTATACCGTTTTGACGGACGAAGGCGTGCTGAGCGCCGAGGTCGGGCGGGGCACCTTCGTTGCGGGAACCAAGCCCGAGCCGCCGTTGAACCTGATGGAAATGGATGTCATCGAACACCGCACCGGCGGTGATAATTTCGATGTGAATCTGTTTTCGCCCCATCTGCCAAATTGCGGCCAAGCAGCGCTGATCCGCAAACTGTTGGCCGAGATTGCAGACGATCCGCCTTCGGGGATAATGCATTACCCTTCAAGGCGCGGCGCGCAGCCGGCGCGCGAGGCGATGTTACACTGGCTTCGTGGTACGCCCATAGGGCCGCTGAGCGAAGATGATATTGTTTTGTCCCATGGCGGCCAGAATGCCATCATGCTGATTTTTCAGACGATCCTGAAGGGGCGTCGCCCCGTAATATTTGTTGAAGAGCTATGCTATCCCGGATACCGCCGCGCCGCGACCGCCCTGCGCGCCGATGTTGTGCCTGTTGCGATGGACGGGGATGGTCTGTGCCCGATTGCGCTGGCCGCGGCAGCAGAGCGGTACCCCGAAGCGCAGATGATTTGCACCTCTCCCGAAGTGCATAGCCCAACGTGTGGTTTTACGCCACTGGAGCGCCGGCGCGAGATCGTCGAAGTTGCACGGCGCTTTGATTTGCACATAATCGAGGATGATTGTTATCGCATCGGCTCGGCCCAGGCGCCGGGGTATCGCCAGCTTACGCCGGAGCGTGGTTGGTATCTGACCTCGATTAGCAAATCCATCACGCCCGCGCTGCGGGTTGGCTGCGCGATCAGTCCGCGCGAGTACGCTGCGGCGCTGCACCGTGCTGCTGATCATGGTTTTTTCGGCCTGGCGACCCCGATCACCGATCTGACAGCCGCACTGTTGATGCATCCGCAGATAGACGCGGTAATGGCGCGCACCCGTGAAGGGGTGGGCGAGTACGTTAGGGCAGCGGTAAATGCATTGGGGTCATATGATCTACGCTGGCGCGAGGATGTGCCGTTTTTGTGGTTGAACCTGCCCGAAGGCTGGCGCGCCAGTGCCTTTTGCCGCGCGGCCGAAACGCGCGGTGTGCGCGTGCGCGCCGCAGAAGAATTTGCCGCCCGACAGGCCAGGGCACCCCATGCCGTGCGTATGGCAGTCAATGCCGGAATCAGCCTGCGCAGCTTTGAAGCAGCGATGGAACGGTTGCGCGATCTACTGGACAATCCTACAGAAGAGATCAGCGTTTGAGGGTGCCGCGGCGATAAATCCAATAAGAAACCCGAGAATTATGGGGTATTATAATACCTTAATTTTAACACTTTGTTTTTGCTTGGCTAATTGGGGTTTGTGGCGCTTGACGTGGTCGCAGGCGTGGCTATAACCCGCCCATCACATCGGGGCATCTGCTCCTATCCACCACTAACGGGATTACCGTACATGAAAACCTTTTCTGCAACACCGGCAGACATTGACAAGAAATGGATCATCATCGACGCCGAAGGCATCGTGTTGGGCCGTCTTGCATCAATTGTTGCCATGCGTCTGCGGGGCAAGCACAAGCCCTCGTTCACCCCTCACATGGATTGCGGCGACAACGTCATCGTGATCAACGCTGAAAAAGTCCAGATGACTGGCAAAAAGCGTGATGAGAAGTTCTATTGGCACACCGGCCACCCCGGCGGCATCAAAGAGCGTACCAAGGCCGACATTCTCGAGGGCAAGCACCCCGAGCGTATCGTGACACTTGCCGTTAAGCGTATGCTGCCCGGCAACCGTCTGAGCCGCCAGATCATGACCAACCTGCGTGTTTACGCCGGTGGCGAGCACCCTCATGAGGCACAAGAGCCTGAAGTTCTGGATGTTGCATCCATGAACAGCAAAAACACACGGAGCGCATGAGCATGGCTGACGAAATCAACACACTCGAAGATCTCGCATCTGTAGCCGGCATCGAAGCCACTCCAGAAGTTGAAATGACCCCTCGCGAGCCCGTCCGTGACGAGTTTGGCCGTGCCTATGCAACCGGCAAGCGTAAAGATGCGGTTGCCCGCGTCTGGATCAAGCCCGGGTCGGGCAAGGTTGTGGTAAACGGCAAGCCGCAGAACGAATATTTTGCGCGCCCCGTTTTGCAGATGATCCTTCAGCAGCCTTTCGGCATCACCGGCACCGATGGCCAGTTTGACGTCTACGCGACAGTCAAAGGCGGCGGTCTTTCCGGTCAGGCGGGTGCGGTAAAGCACGGCGTGTCCAAGGCGCTCCAGTTGTATGACCCTTCCCTACGCGACGCACTCAAGGCGGCAGGCTTCCTGACCCGCGACAGCCGTGTGGTCGAGCGTAAGAAATACGGTAAAGCCAAAGCGCGTAAGAGCTTCCAGTTCTCCAAGCGTTAAGTTTTACGAATATCTTGGAAAAGGCCGCGCCGCAGGGTGCGGCCTTTTTCGTTTTGGGGCAAACAGTTGTACGGTTATTGTGTTCGAAAGGGCATACCTATAGATAAAGGTAGGTGTTTGTAGAAAGACGGATGAAATGTTTAGACAAGTTGTGGTAACAGGCGCGTTTGCGATGTTGGCCAGTTGTGGAACACCCGAATACCGGGCAGAACAGAGCCTGTGCAAAACCTCATGGCTCAATAAGATCAAGCCGCGTTTCGAGCAGGAGCTTTATAACCGCACCGAAACCAGACAAGTGCCAACAGGGCAGACAACCTGCCAAACGGTTGGCGCGACCACAAACTGTATTCAGGTCATGCGGACGGAATATTATACGGTTCCCGCTGTGCGCACGGTGGACCGGAACAAGCCGCGACGCGATGCGCAGATTGATTTGTGTACGAAAAACCAGTGTGTGGCAAAATTCGGCAACGCCGAATGTAAGGTCGGCGGATAAAATCCTTTCTGATCTGTGGCCTTTCAAGGTGGGTGTGTCGTACCTATGTTGGTGGCAAGCCTGAAAGGACAACTTATGCACTATTCCATTCTTGATCTTTGTCCGGTGCCCGAAGGCAGCACTGCTGCGGATGCCATGCGCAACACCGCCGATCTGGCCCGACATGCGGAAAGTCTGGGCTATTACCGCTACTGGATGGCGGAGCATCATAACATGGCAGGCATCGCCTCTGCCGCGACATCTGTTTTACTGGGTCATGTAGCGGGAAAAACCTCGACTATTCGGGTCGGCGCGGGGGGTATAATGCTGCCCAACCACGCACCGCTGACGATTGCAGAGCAGTTCGGCACGCTTGCAAGCCTTTATGGTGACCGGATTGATCTGGGTCTCGGGCGCGCACCGGGCGGGGATCATGCGGTCTGGCACGCCTTGCGCCGTGGCCGCACCGGCGAAGATAATTTTCCTGCCGAAGTGCTGGAACTGATGGGTTATCTGGGTGATGCAGAACCAGGCGCACCGGTTCAGGCGCATCCGGGGCAGGGTACACATGTGCCAATCTGGATTCTCGGCTCTTCGTTATACGGTGCGCAACTGGCAGCGCACTTCGGTTTGCCTTATGCATTTGCATCGCATTTCGCCCTCGACGCGCTGGAAGATGCGGCATATATCTACCGGCGTGATTTCAAACCGTCCGCCTCTCTTGCAGCGCCGAAATTCATGTTGGCGGTCAATGTGATCGGTGCCGATACAGATGAAGAAGCGGCCTATCTGCGTACATCGGTACAGCAGGCATTTGCCCGCCTCCGCAGTGGCAAGCCAAGCAAGCTGCCCGCGCCTGTCGATGACATCGACGCCGAAATCGGCGTGGCGCTGCGGCGCGGGGTGGATCAGGCGCTGCGCATTTCGGCGGTTGGTAGTCGCGAAACCGTGCGCCGGCAACTGGCCGAGCTGGTAGCGAAATACAATCCGGACGAGCTGATCCTGACGGGGCAGATCCACGACCACGAGGCGCGCAAAAAATCGTTTGAAATTGCAGCGCAGGCGTTGGAGGAATTGGCGCAAGCGGCCTAGTCGTCCGGTGAAATCAGCCCCAGACCACGCAGGTAAATTCCGATTCCGGTTTCCAGCAAATCCTCGGGCGGGAAGGGTGATGCCCGCCCGGGCGAATTGCGTGCGAACAATTCGACAACGCCATGGCTCATTGCCCAGATATGGGCTGAAAACATTGAGGCAGGCGGGCGCTTGTGCGCCGGAATATGCTGGCTGAGGTCGGTCGCTGCCTGTTCCAGCACAGCGTTTGCGCGGTTTGCCACGCTGGCCAGCGCTGCTGTGCGGTTGACCTGAACGCCGCTTTCAAACATCGCGATATAATGACCCGGATAGCGGCGCGCAAATGCCAGATAGGCGCGGCCCGTGGCCTCGAACGCTTGTAACGCTGAAGGTTGGCCGCTTTCGTACGCAAACTGCATCAAATCGCCAAAAATTTCGTAGCCCTGTAGCGCGGCTTCGGCGATCAAATCCTCGCGACCTTCAAAATGGCGATAGACTGCGGCAGGGGTGACACCCGCCTGCTTGGCTGCTTCTGACAATGTGAACCCTGTGGGTCCGCGCAGTTCGATCAGCTTTAGCGCAGCATCTACCAGCGCCTGACGCAGGTTGCCGTGATGATAGCCGCGTTTAGACATCCCAGATATCAGGCCCGCCGCAAATGGCGCTGTCGATTTCGCCAATCGTATCAGGATCCTTGCGGGTATACTCAAAACGGTGGAGTACGGTGCGGATGGCATTTAGACGTGCGCGGCGTTTGTCATCAGACCGCACGACCGTCCAGGGCGCATGATTCGTGTGACTGCGCGCAAGCGTATCCTGAATCGCGGCGGAATATTCGTTCCACAGGGACAGGCCTTTTACATCGATGCTGGACAGTTTCCACTGTTTCAGCGGATCACTTTCGCGCTTCAGCATCCTGCGCAACTGTTCTGCGCGGCCAACGTTAAGCCAGAATTTGAACAGGTGGACACCGTCCTCGACTAACATCTGTTCAAACGGCTGAACCTGATTGAAGAACTGCGTATGCTCATCGGGTGTGCAGAACCCGAACACCGGCTCAACCACCCCGCGATTGTACCAGGAGCGGTCAAAGAATACCAATTCGCCGGCAGCTGGCAGATGTTTGATATAACGCTGGAAATACCATTGCGATCGCTCTTCTTCGGTGGGCTTGGCGAGGGCGACCACGTGGGCCGAGCGTGGATTGAGGTTCATCCGGAAGCGCCCGATTGTACCGCCTTTGCCAGCGGCATCCCGCCCCTCGAAGACCATCGCGATGCGGATACCGTTTTCGCGCACCCATGATTGGAGCTTCACCAGCTCGATTTGCAGGGCATCCATTTCGCGTTCGTAAGACTTCCTGCCTTTGCGTGCGCGGTGGGGGTACGTCTCGGATAACACTTCCCCTTTTTGCGCCGATTGCACGGCCTTGCGCACATCATCGGGCGCTTCGGTTTTGAAAAAGGCGCTGATTGCGCCGTCAAATGGCAGCTCCATCGCGGCGCTCCTGTTTGTGTTTTTTTGCAATATGCGATGTTAACAAGATTAACGCAAACCCGCACGCGTAGCGGCACGGTCAATTGCATCTTCGACAGCGTCGGGGGCAACATGGTGGGGCATGTGGCCGACGTCTTTTAACACCGTCAGAACGGCGCCCTTGATCTGGCGCGCCAGCGGTTCGGAATGGACGGAGAGGGGCACGATCGTGTCTTTGTCACCATGAACAATCTCGAACGGCATCTGAAGCCCTTCATAGCGTTTAGACATCTTCACAATGTGGGGACGCAGGGAGTTCACCTGCTGGGCATTGGCGCGCAGGCTCTCGCGGCGCAGGACAAGGGCCGCGCCGACATATTCTGCGTATCCATCAGGGGCGGGTTGCGGCGCAAAGATGCTTTCAACGCTATTGTTGATAACCCGCGCGGGAACAAAGGCTGTCAGCAGTGGCACAAGCAATGCACCGCCCCATGTGCTGCCCGTCACGGTATAGGTCCACCCCAGATCGCCGGGCCAAGGGTTTGACACCGCACCCAGCATCACCACGGCGGCGGTTTCATCCGGTTGGGTCAGCGCCCAGGCCATCGCTACCGCACCGCCAAAAGAGTGACCCACAACAACAGGGCGGTCAACGCCGACAATTGCCGCCGCTTTTTGCAGCAACTCTGCCTGTTCCAGTGGCGATTCTGCCCGTTTGTTCCATGCGCCCGATTTGCCGCGTAAACGGCCGGTCCAGCCCAGTCCGGGACGGTCAAGCATGATGACGCGGTAACGATTTGACACACGATCCGCGAAATTGAATGTCCAGTCGCGCACATTGCCGCTGGCCCCGTGGATCAGCACCAGATCGGGCCCGGACCCTGCGATCAGCACATGCACGGGGGTGCCATCCACATCCACCACACGCCCCTGCGGCGGGTAGGTGGCGTTTGCAGAAGCTTCACGCGCGCCGGCACGCCACTGAACCACCACGATACATGCCAAAACAATGGCAATGAACCAAAACATACTAGCTACCGATTTTTTCAATATCATATGGCGTTGCTTGATAAATTTCCTGAATCCAGTTTCCGTAAAGCAGGTGCGCGTGACTGCGCCAGCGGTTGACGGGCGGCAAGCTGGGGTTTTCGTCGGGATAGTAATTCACCGGCACGTTGATCTGTGTGCCCGCAGCGATATCACGGTCGTATTCCTGTTTAAGCGAGTCGCGGTCATATTCGAAATGGTTAAAAACGTAGAGCGCGCGGTGGGCAGCGTCCTCCACCAAGGCCGGCCCGACCTCATCACTTGCCAGAAGCGTCTTCAGATCCGCAACCGCGTCTACCTCATCCTGCCGGATTTCTGTCCAGCGGGACACGGGGATCACGCAATCATCCGAAAATCCGTTAAGGTAAGGCGATGCAGGGGCGCGATTGGTGTGACGGAAACAACCAAACGCCTTGGCGTCCAGCATATGCTTTTTTACGCCGTGGAAATGGTTGATCATGGCCATCCCCCCCCAGCAAACTGCCATGGTGGATTGCACATTTGTCTGGGTCCAGTCCATCACGCGCTCAAGCTCTGCGTAGTAATTTACCTCGTGAAACTCCAGATGTTCGATGGGTGCGCCTGTGATAATCAGCCCGTCAAATTTTTCGTCCCACACCTCGGATACGGGGCGGTAAAAGCTCTCCATATGTTCGGCGGCTGTGTTGCGTGTTTTATGATCCGACATGCGCAGCAATGTCAGTTCGATTTGCAAGGGTGTGGCACCGATCAGGCGGGCAAACTGGTTTTCCGTCTGGATTTTTTTCGGCATCAGGTTGAGCAACGCAATACGCAGAGGTCGGATATCCTGCAACGCGGCCTGATCTTCGTCCATAACGCTGACGCCCTCGCGGGTCAGAACGTCGTAGGCGGGCAAGGCGGAAGGTATCTTGATAGGCATTGGGGGGCTCTTCTTTTCTTCTGGCGAATATCAGAGATAGAGGCAGTGACGTGCGCTCTCAAGTCTGCGCACGCCGATGTGTTCACAGTTTGGCGGTAACAAGGTCGTCAAAATCCTGCGCGCAGGTGACGGCGTGAATTTCATCAGCGCTGACCGTAATGCCGTGGCGCGCCATTGCGGCGTAACGTGGCTGGCGGTGGGCCAGCGCTTGCGCATAGGTCCAGCGGATGAACGAATCCGGATCAACTTCGTCCTCCTGTAGTTTGTTTTCGTTTAGATAATTTTCCCAGACGCGCTCCAGAAACTCGGGTTGGTAAGCCATGGGTTTGGGGGCGCGGTCAAACCGGCGGATCAGTTCCTGGGAGTGTGCCTCGTCCCCCTTGATCCAGACCAGAAGGCATTGCGCAGAAAGGTTTGCGAGCAGCGGGTCATTATCATCCTCCGGATCGATCCATTCGCAGATCGAACCACCCGTGTCACAGATGAAATGAGGATAGCCATACAGATCCTGTGCGCGCTGCCTGAACATCTGCGTGTCGTTCAGGGCGGCAATCTCGGCGGTGCGGAACTGCTGTTGGCGACGGCGGTATTCTTCCATCGGCAGGCCTCCACGCGCCGGATCACCCGGTTTGCCCAGATAGCTGGCAACGGCGGTCAGGTCGTGATTGTGGACGTTGGGTTCAAGATACATCGCATCGGCGCGTAGCAACTCCGCCAGAAACGGATCACGCATGGCATGTGCAATCAGGTTGTCCTTGATGTGCTGGTACATGCCGTTGGTGCCGATGCGGTAGTCAACCGAATAGTGAAACCAGCCGCCCTGTTGCACCAGCAGGTTGGATACATGGGTTTTACCCAAGCCCGACATGCCAAAGAACAGCACGGATTTGCGCGCGCTGGTGTGCCAGCTTTTTGCATCGGGATAGAGCATCGGGGCCTCCGCTATAGGGTTAAACTTCCCTAGCGCGCGCGCCGCAGGCGGTCAATCGCGCGCCCGTCGATGATGACAAGACCAAGGGCCAGCAAGGCGAATCCGGCATAGGCGGAATGGGTCAGTGTTTCATCCAGCACCAGTGCGCCAAGAATGATCGCGATGGGGGCAATCATCAGCGTGACCAACATCAGATTGCCGCTGCCTGCCAGTTGCAGCACACGGTAGTACAGCAAATACGCAAGCGCTGTGGCCAGCAAGGCGTAATAGCCCACGGCCAGCATGGTGCGGGGTTGCAGATCAAGCCGTATCGGGCCTTCGAAATACCACGCCATCGGGACCATGATGCAGGTGGCTGCGGTCAACATACCTGCCGCTGCCACCTGGGGCGGAAGCCCGGTAAGCCGCTTGCGCGCCCAAACCCCTGCAAAAGCATAGGAAAGTGTACCCCCCAAAACTGCAAGCTGGGCAAGCGAGGTGACATCGAAATGGCGCAGGCTGTCTGCTCCGATCGCTATGACGACACCGGCGAATCCGACTGATACGCCAACGGCCTTGCGCGTGGTCAGCCGCTCGTCACTCAGCAGCATTGCAGCGACCAGCACTCCGAAAATGGCAGCGGTTGCGTTGAAGATCGAAGTAAGACCGGTGGGAATATAAAGCTGTCCCCATGTCATCAGGCTGAAGGGCAGGGCGTTGTTCAGCAAGCCCATGCCTGCAAATGCGATCCAGACCTGCCGGCCACGGGGCAGGGGAATGCCGCGCGCGATCACATAGACCCACAGCACCACAGCCGCCCAGCCGACGCGGTGGGCCACAGCCGTCAGGGGCGGGATTTCGTCAAGTGCTATGCGGATCGATAAAAACGATCCGCCCCATAGCGTTGCGAGCAGGGCGAGGAGCCCCCACGCTTGCGGAGAAATTGTGCGTTGTGTCATTAGCCCTGCCTATCGAAATGCGCCGCTGTGGACGATCCGGAAATTGCGCAAAGTGTCAGGCGCGTTTGCGCGTCTCATTCCAGATATTTAGGTAATTGGCAAAGAAGATAATTGCCGCGCCGACAAACACCCAAACCTCCAGTGGTTCATCGTACAGAACCATCGCAACGATCGCGATGACGGGCAGGCGCGCGAAATCAAGCGGGACAACCACCGTGGCAGGTGCGATTGCCAGCGCGTTTGTCAGGCAGAAATGGGCCAGCAATCCTGCGCAGCCGACCAGAAAAAGATAAGGCAGGCTTCCGGAGGTGGGGAGCGCGATGTCACCGTCATAACCAGCCGCAATCAGGCCGAACACCAACTGGATCGAAGTTAGGAAAAACAGGATAGATGTGATGGAGTTGTCGCGCGTCAGGCGTTTAGTCAGCATGTTTGTCATAGCGAAAAAGATCGCCGCTGTGGCCGCAGCAACCAGACCGATATCGAAGGTTTCGATGTCCGGGCGCGCCACGATCAGGATGCCGATAAACCCCATGACCGCAGCCAGCCCGCGTATCCGCGTCATCCGCTCACCCAGAACGAGCGGGGCAAGCACAGCAACCCAAAGGGGGGAGGTGAACTCCAAGGCGAAGACCTGCGCCAGCGGCACCAGCGCCACAGCGTAAAACCACAAGTTCTGTCCGGTAAAATGGAAGATATTACGTACAAAGTGGCGTCCGAACTGATCAGTGCGGATTTCGTGCCAGCGGTTTTTATAAACCGTGATACCGACCACAATCAGCACGCCGACCAGACTGCGATAAAGCATGATTTCGAACGTATCGTAATTGGCAGACAGATCACGGCCCGCGACAGCCATAAATGAAAATGACGCAATTGCGCCTGTCATCCACAATGCCGCTTTGAGAATCACGTTCATGAGACACAGTTAACCTTGTCACCGTATGGACTGGTGGCATCCTTATTCAAAGGATCAGTTGCGCTGCTGGACTGGCGAACTATATTGAGGGCTAGGCTGTACCGGCATCTGTTTCCACATGCCGCGCCGATTATTCCCATTCGATGGTGCCAGGAGGTTTTGAAGTGATGTCGTAGGTCACGCGGTTGATTCCGGGGACTTCGTTGATGATTCGTGTGGCTGTTTCGCCAAGAAATTCATGACTGAACGGATAGTAATCGGCGGTCATCCCGTCCACCGATGTAACCGCGCGCAGGGCACAGGCAAAATCATAGGTGCGCCCGTCACCCATCACACCCACAGTGCGTACAGGCAGAATGGCGACAAATGCCTGCCAGATATCGTCATAAAGGCCGTGTTTGCGAATCTGGTCGATATAGACAGCATCCGCCTCGCGCAGGATGTCGAGTTTTTCACGGGTGATTTCACCGGGGCAGCGAATGGCAAGCCCCGGACCGGGGAAAGGATGACGCCCGATGAACGTTGCAGGCAGGCCAAGTTCACGACCCAAGGCGCGCACTTCGTCTTTGAACAGCTCGCGCAGGGGTTCGACAAGTGATAGCCCCATTTTTTCGGGCAAGCCACCGACGTTATGGTGGCTTTTGATTGTCACGGAGGGGCCGCCCGAGAACGACACGCTTTCGATGACATCTGGATAAAGTGTGCCTTGAGCGAGGAATTTAGCATCCTCGATTTCATTGGCATATTTCTGGAACACGTCGATGAACAGGCGGCCAATGATCTTGCGCTTGGTTTCGGGGTCGGACTGGCCTTCGAGTTCGCCCAGAAACAGTTCGCGTTCATCAGCGTAAATGACCTTCAGATTCATGTTGTCGCGAAACATCGTGACAACCTCGTCGGCTTCGTTTTTGCGCAACAATCCGTGATCGACAAAGACGCAGGTGAGCTGATCACCGACGGCCTCATGGATGAGAGCGGCGGCAACAGACGAATCGACGCCCCCCGACAGGCCGCAGATCACATGGCTGTCGCCAACCTGCTCGCGGATTTTTTCAATGGCTTCCTCGCGGTAGGCCCCCATGGTCCAGTCGCCGGTAAAGCCCGCAAGACGCACGAAGTTTTCGAAAAACTTCAGACCGTTGGGAGTATGGTGCACCTCGGGGTGGAACTGTACTGCGTAAAAGTTGCGGGTTTCATCCGCAGTGATCGCAAACGGTGCGTGCGGCGACGTGCCAAGAACCTCGAAACCCGGTGCGATCGCGCTGACATGATCGCCGTGACTCATCCAGACCTGTTCACGATCGGTCAGGAACCACCCCTCGAGAAGCGCTGATTTTGTGGCTCCCGGCGTCACATAAGCGCGCCCGAACTCTTTGGTGCTGTGACCGGTTTCTACTCTGCCGCCCAGCATCTCCATCATCACCTGTTGACCGTAACAGATGCCCAATACCGGTACGTCAAGTTCAAAAACCTGTTCTGGCGGGCGCGGGGAGGCGATATCGATCACCGAGGCAGGGCCGCCGGAGAGAATGACCGCTTTGGGGGCGAAGTCAGCCAGAAAGGCGTCGTCCACGACGTTAAACGGGTGGATCTCGCAAAAGACGTTAAGTTCACGCAAGCGGCGGGCGATCAACTGTGTGACCTGGCTGCCGAAGTCGATGATGAGAAGGCGGTCATGGATGTGATGTGTCATATGCTCTGATTAGGGGGGCTGGCTGCGCGTGGCAAGGTGGATTTGGGGGCCAGCCCCCGCCTTGGACAGGCCAAGGCGCCCCCGGGATATTTTTGGCCAAAAGAAATAGAGGCTTTGCAATTGTGTGAATGTCGCTTTTCTACCTGCGCCGCCGTAATCCGTGTGGGCGTCGGGGCAGGATTGGCGTAGGTATTGCGCAGCAGATTCAATTGGGAACATGACATGGCAGAAGCAGCACGGCGCGCACGTGGCGGGGGTGGGGCAGCGCGGCGCGCAGCCCGGACAGCAGTTTCATTCGAAACCGCAAAGTATATTGAGCGCAATATCCCGAACTTCGAGGTTCTGACGGAAGAGGCATTGGAAATTATCGAGGCCAACGCCGAAACGGTTTTGGAAGAAATCGGTGTTAACTTTCCTGACAATCCGCGCGCGCTGGAACGCTGGCGCGAGGCTGGCGCGGATGTGCAGGGAGAGCGCGTACGTCTGCCAAAAGGGCTTGCGCGTGAGTTGATCAAGACAGCGCCTTCTTCCTACACGCAACATGCGCGCAATCCTGAACGCAATGTTGTGATCGGCGGTAAGAACCTTGTCCTGGCGCCGGTTTATGGTCCGCCGTTTGTGCGTGATGTTGCAGGCGGGCGGCGCTATGCCACGATGGAGGATTTCCGCAAATTTGTGAAGCTGGGGTATATGTCGAAATGGTTGCACCATTCCGGCGGGACCGTTTGCGAGCCAACAGATATTGCGGTGAACAAACGCCATCTGGACATGTTGCATGCGCATATGACGCTGAGCGACAAGCCGTTCATGGGATCTGTGACCGAGCCGTCACGCGCGCAGGATTCGGTAGATATGTGCGGTGTGCTGTTCGGCGAGCAGTTTGTGCAGGAAAATACGGTGATGACCTCGCTGATCAACATCAACTCTCCGATGACGTTTGATGATGTAATGATGGGAGCGCTGGAGGTGTATGCGCAGAACAATCAAGCCTGTATCATATCGCCCTTTATTGTTGGCGGCGCGATGGCGCCCGTGTCAGTGGCAGGAACGCTGACGCAGGTTTTGGCAGAGGCTCTGGCCGGTATCGCCTATAGCCAGTTGATCAGGCCGGGGGCACCGGTGATTATGGGCGCGTTTGTAACATCGATCGATATGAATTCGGGTGCGCCGACGTTTGGAACGCCGGAAGCTGCGCATATTACTTATGGTGCGGGGCAACTGGCGCGGCGCCTCAACCTGCCGTATCGCTCGTCGGGATCGTTCTGCGGCTCGAAGTTGCCGGATGCGCAGGCTGCCTACGAGACTTCCAATAGTTTGAATATGGGTCTTCTGTCGGGTGTGAATTTCATGTTGCATGCCTGCGGTTGGCTTGAGGGAGGACTGGTGTCATCGTTTGAAAAATTTGTGATGGATGCTGACCAGTTGGGTGCGTTGCACCATTTGGCGCGCGGCGTTGAGATCGACACAAATGCCCAAGCGATGGATGCGATCCGTGAAGTCGGACCGGGTGGACATTATCTGGGCTGTGAACACACGCAGGCGAATTTCAAGGCGGCTTTCTGGAAATCCGATCTGCTGGATTATAAACCGTTCGAGACATGGGAAGACGAGGGCGCGCGTGATACGCAGACCCTCGCCAGTCTTCGGGTTGAAAAGATGTTGGGAGACTACCAGCAACCGCCGATGGATCCTGCGATATCGGAAGCGCTGGATGCATTTGTCGCGCAGCGCAAGGCAGCAGAGCCTGACAGCTTTATGTAACTAGACAAGCTGCGGGCCCGACTGTGCGGCCCGCAGCGCACGTGCTTCCCCAACGATCGCAATCAGAACATCCACGTGGCGGATCAGGTTGTAGGCGGCATCATTTGTGGTGCGCTTTTCTTCCAGATCGGCCTCTAGCGCCACCAGCCGCATCAAGGCATCGCCATAGCGCGGCAATACGCCGTAGCCCAGAAGGCGCGGCAGGTGCCCTGTGCGGCGGTAATCCTGCGCACCGATACGGGCCGCGCGCATCAGCAGGCGGGGGCGGTGTAGTGTGGCGAGTAGGGTATGGATGTCTTGCATTGTTTTTCACTCCGGAAGTGGCCTGCGACAGAAAACAGGGCGGTTACGGGATTACTAAACACGGTTTTTGCGGGTGTTGCGTTTTGCACAAGATGACCGCACGGCTGATTTATGATTGTTTATCTTTTGTAAACAATCATGTCCCTCACGGTTTATCTTAACCGACAGGTAACCAATTCATCTTTAGGTTGCGTTTACCTGTTGTTAATTGCGCTGAGGAGGGACACTCAGAAATGGGACAGACAACACTCGAAATTGAACAAATAGAACATCGCGGTGGAAAAGTCGCGGGTGATTTGCCCTGCTGGGTGCCACAATCCGTGCAAAATTATATCGATCACACAGAAATGGGCGTGCCGATCCGTGCGCTGGCACGTAAACAGGGATGTCATGCCTCTACGGTGCTGCGCCAAATTAGGCGGGTCGAAACGTTGCGGGACGATCCGCTGGTTGACGGGGTTCTAAAAACGTTGGGCGCAGATGTTTTGCCTACACACAATGCTTCAGGCGGCAACGATGCAGAGGGATCCGCGCGATTGGACAGCGTGCCGGATACGGCGCAACTGAGCGCCGAGGGCATTCGTGTGCTGCGCCGCTTGTGTGAAACCGGTGCGGTACTGGCTGTGGCGATGAACATGGAAAAAGGTGTAATTGCGCGCGCAGGGCAGGCGGCGCAAAATTCGCCGACTTGTGTGGTCGACAGATCGATGGCCGAAGCGATGGCCCTTAAGGGATGGATTGCGGTGTCGGGTACGGGCAAGATCACGCGATACCAGATCACTGCATCAGGGCGTAGCGCCCTTGCCGATATGATGGCGCGCGATGAAAGCGCACATGCCAATGGAGAGGCGGACGGCGAAACCGGTTTGCCCGGTGAGGCACCGCGGCGCATCCGGTATGGTATGGCCGAAAGCCCGATTGCCGCCCTCGCGAGGCGCCGTGATCGCGAGGGTGACCGATTTCTCAGCGATGACCTAGTGCATGCCGGAGAGCGGTTGCGCGAGGACTTTGAAATCGCCCAGATGGAGAATGCAGTGGCCCGTAATTGGGAACTGTTTTTGCAGAATATCCGTACCGGTCATGTGCCTGAGCCGGTCGATGCGCCACGCGGCGCGCAACAGGCGCACCGTCGGGTGGTGGCCGCGTTGCAAGATCTCGGTTCAGGCCTGTCGGATGTAACCTTGCGCTGCTGTTGCTTTCTGGAAGGCCTGGAGACGGCGGAAAAGACGCTTGGCTGGTCGGCGCGGTCGGGAAAAATTGTTCTGCGGATCGCGTTGATGCGCCTCAAACAGCATTACGCGAAAAACGCGGATTCCGGAGGCGCGCTGATCGGATAAACCACCGGCAGGAATTAGCATAGCGGCAATGCGCCACGGGAGGCTTTTGTTTAAGCTGTGATGTGTTAGATAATGCGCGTACAGCACATGAGGTTTCCATGCGTGATTTGAAGATACCCGAAATGCGCCACCCTGAAAAGGCGCGCCGCCCCGATATTCCGCAGCCGAAAAAGCCTGATTGGATCAGGGTCCGCGCGCCGGGTGGTGCGGGTTATGACGAAACCGCCAAAATCATGCGTGAAAACAAGCTGGTAACTGTCTGCGAAGAAGCGGGGTGCCCGAACGTGGGCGAATGCTGGTCGCAAGGTCATGCAACCATGATGATAATGGGCGAGGTTTGTACCCGCGCCTGTACATTCTGCAACATCGCCACGGGTAAACCGCCGGAAGCGCTGGATGCATTCGAGCCGGGGCGCGTGGCTGATGCAGTGGCCAAGCTTGGCTTGAACCATGTTGTTATCACCTCGGTTGACCGTGACGACGTCGAGGATGGAGGTGCTGAGCATTTCGCACAGACCATTCGCGCGATCCGCCACCGCGCGCCGGATACCACGATCGAGATTTTGACGCCTGATTTTATCAAGTGTTCGCCGGAAGCGCTTGAAAAGGTTGTGGAAGCGCGTCCTGATGTGTTTAACCACAATCTTGAGACAGTGCCCGGCCTGTACCCCGAAGTACGTCCGGGCGCGCGCTATTTTCACTCGTTACGCTTGCTACAGCGGGTGAAAGAGCTTGACCCGTCCATGTTTACAAAGTCCGGCATTATGGTCGGTTTGGGCGAGGACCGTCAGGCGGTGATGCAGGTGATGGAAGATATGCGCGCCGCCGATATCGATTTTCTCACCATTGGGCAGTATTTGCAGCCGACCCCGAAACACCACCGTGTTGACCGGTTTGTTCATCCTGACGAATTCAATGCGTATGAAAAGGCAGCGTACGGCAAAGGGTTCTTGATGGTATCGGCAACACCGCTGACGCGGTCAAGCTATCATGCGGGTGATGATTTTGCGCAATTGCGCGCGGCGCGGAATAAAAAGCTGGGTATTGCCTGAGGCAATGCATTTGCGTCGCGTTGCAAGGGATTGATTTATCGCTGTATTCCCCTTGGAACGCGTTCCGCTTTTGCCCATTCCGGCCAAAAACCATAATGTTCCAGCCCTACAATGATCAGCGCGATGATAATGGCAGCAAAAACCAGTTTCACACGCTTGGTCGAGGGCGGGTTTTTCGCCCAGAGCCTCGCGCGCATCAGGTGGCGTGGGTCAAGCATCGCCGGTCTTAACTTTCATCGATGAAACGGACCTTGCCGATGTAGGGCAGGTTTCTGTTACGCTGCGCAAAATCGATCCCGTACCCGACAACAAACTCATCCGGTATCTCGAACCCTGTGTGATCGGCGCGCAGGTCCACTTCGCGACGTGACGGTTTGTCCAGCAGCGCAACCGTGCGCAGACGCGCGGGTTTGCGCGCGCGCAGCATTCCCGTCACATGGGCTAGTGTATGACCGGTGTCTACGATATCTTCGACCAGCAGTACATCACGGCCTTCAATTCCGCCGCGCAAGTCTTTGAGAATACGGACTTCTCTTGTGCTTTGCATCCCGTCTCCGTAGCTGGACGCCTCCAGAAAGTCGACCTCGATCGGTAGATCCAACTCGCGCACCAGATCAGCGATAAATACAAATGATCCGCGCAACAGGCCGACGACAATCAATTTGTCCGTATCAGCAAATTCCGTCTGGATTTCCTCGCACAACGCCTCTATCCGCGCCGCAATGGATTTTGCGGAAATCATCTGGTCTATGACATATGGACGCGTGGACATGGCCACCTCTTGATTGTGTCGCCCTGAGGGCTTTGATACAGCGCTAGCTAAACGGATCTAGGAAATCAATGCCCACCCACTCAGAGACACGCGTGCTGCCCTACAGCGCCCAGCAGATGTATGATCTTGTTGCAGATGTGCAGCGGTATCCCGAATTCCTTCCATGGACCGCTGCCGCGCGCATCAAAAGCGTTCAGGACAAGGGCGATCACAGCGTCATGGACGCCGATCTGGTCATCTCGTTTAAAGTGTTCCGCGAGCGGTTCACATCGCGGGTGGTGCTGTGGCCTGAGGCGAAGACGATTGATACAGAATACCTGGACGGACCGTTCAAGTATATGAAATCAAACTGGGCTTTTGCCGATGTCGAGGACGGCTGCGAAGTGCGTTTCTTTGTGGATTTCGAGTTTAGAAACGCGATTTTGCAGAAAATCATCGGTGTGGTGTTCAACGAAGCGATGCAGCGGGTCGTCAAAGCGTTTGAGACGCGCGCTCAAGCGCTTTATGGCTGAGCCTGTCAGGGGAGGACAAAGACGCCATGGGGATTACTGAACAATTCGTTAAACTCGCAGCAACAGACGTGCCCGAAGCGGTTGCAGCAATGGTGCGTCTATCTTTTTTCGACTGGGCGGCCTGCGGCATTGCAGGGGCGGCAGATGACCGGTTCGCGCCGTTTCGCCGCGCCCAGTTGATCGAGGAAGGGCCAGCGCAGGTGTTTGGTGGTGATGCAACAGGTGCCGCTTCGGCTGCGCTGTTGAACGGCACTTTCGGTCATGCACTTGATTTCGACGATATGCATTTTGCTTTTATGGGCCGCCCTTCTGCTGCGGTATTCCCCGCGGTCATCGCCCTGGCGGAAACCCTAGATACGCGATTGACTGACGCGGTCGATGCGGCCGCCATTGGCATGGAAGCCGCAATAATGGCGGGGCTGTGGCTGGGCCGCGGGCATCGGAGTGCAGGATTCGAGCAGACCGCCACGGCGGGGGCGTTCGGCGCAACGCTGGCCTGCGCGCGTCTGCTGGAACTGGACAAGGCACAGATACGCAACGCGCTGGGAATTTGCGCGAGCATGGCATCAGGTCTAGGGGTGCAAGCAGGGACGATGACGCAACCGTTGCACGCAGGGTTGGCGGCGCGAACGGGTGTCGAAGCGGCACTTTGGGCGCAGACGGGGTTAAGCGCCGCGCCGGATGCACTGGACGGGCCAAAAGGGTTTGCGCGGACGCATCAGGGCGATCTGGCAGAGGTAAAGGCGCCGCGCAAAGAATGGTACGTCACCACCATCAGCCACAAGTTCCACGCCTGCTGCCATGGTCTTCATGCCATGCTTGAGGCCCTGAGCGGGTGCGATGTGCAGGCAGACCGGATCAGCGGCATCAGAATTCGTACCCATCCCTACTGGATGGACAAGTGCAATATCGCGGCACCGAAAACGGGGCAGGAGGCGCAAAACAGCCTGACACATGCCGCCGCGATGAAGGTGCTGGGCCATTCAACGCAATCACTGGATGATTTCAGCGGCGCCGTTGCGCGCGACGCGTCTGTTTGTGCCTTGCGCGACAGGATTGATGTTATGCCGGATGAAAAGCTGGGCGTGGCCCAATCACTTGTCACACTCACCCTCGACACCGGCGAAGTGCGCCGCTTGCGCCATGATCTTGATACGCAGGTGACACTCGAAGCGCTGGCCGACAGGTTGTTGAAAAAAGCGCCCGCGTTGATCACTCAAGAGAAGGCGGATAGCCTATGGCAGGCGGTGATCGGCCCTGATCTGGATGCAGTCACGGCTTGTTTCAATGGCGGTTGAGGTAGGGCAGCCAAAACCGGTTGCCCCGACAGATCGATATGTCAACTGGTTAGATCATAGGCCCGTTCGCCGTGCAGGGTGGGGCCACGCCTGTTGACATCGGTTTAATCACTGACGCGCAAGAACGGTATAACGCGCTACTCAGGTATCATTCCCGCAGTTATCATTGCGAATGTTTCCGATAATCAGCGGTGGGGAACCAATCTGGCGATCCACGTGCCAGCGCCCAGTGCTGTAATCATCACCGTGCCGTAAATGCCGCCCTGACCGTGTTTGGCGATATCGTCAATCATATCTTCGACCTTGGATTTGCCGGAGGATCAGAAAAGCCGTTTCCTGACACAGAACGCTCGCCACGCCACCTTTATTCAACGCCGCAATTGACCGTCAGTTGAGATCCCTCGTTGAACCCGAACCGGCAGACCAGAGGTAACAAGCATCAATCATGACAAAGGCGGGGTGGTGATCTGGTCTTTGTGCGCAGCAAGGAAAGGCGCGGGAATTCCGGCAGCTTCATACGCCACTATTCCAGTTGCAAAAACGTGGACGCCTGTCCGCCGATAATAGCATAACAATGACAAAAACGATCCCCTTGGCGGACTCCCCCAAAAGCAATGCAGGGGTGATGATCGCGAGAGCCATCTGAAACGGGAAAAACAGAATCTCGGGCCGTTGCCATTCTAGTTCCGGGGGATGACGCGGCATAATCCGATTTTTGTACAAACAGCCGGCGAGGTTTGTATCGCCATTTCGATAACCGATGGAATACTCCAGTGAAAACCGCAGGACGCGCAACAGACATGCGCTGACGTAGTTATCTCTGGATATTCGGGAGCAGATCACGCTTATCAATCGGCCCACAATCGGAAAATCTTCAGTCGTATCATCAACTTTGCTGTATAAGTACGTTCATATGGTATCTACTCCAATTGATGATTGAGGAAGAGCCTGACGTAAAACAGACCAATAGTGACGCACTATCGCGCATTCTGGATAATAGGCCGTCAGTCAAGACGAGCGGGCCTATTTTTCGGCCAATGCGCAAAGTGCGTTGTGGAGTAGCATCAAGGCATGATCACGCGCAGCGGTACGCACGGCGTTGCGACCAAGGGCGCCGAACTCGACCGTTTGGGTGCTGCACCCTTGCGATCCAGCGATGCCAAAGCAGACACGACCTTCAGGTTTGTGTTCAGATCCGCCGGGGCCGGCAATGCCGGTTACGGATACTGCCAGTTGCGCCGCACTGTTGGCCAGCGCGCCGCGCGCCATTTCTTCGGCCACCTGTTCGGACACCGCGCCGAACGTGTCCAGCGTTTGGGCCCCCACGCCCAGCATTTCGATCTTGGCGGTGTTGGTATAGGTCACAAAACCACGTTCGAATACGGCTGACGACCCCGCCAGATCGGTCAGCGCGGTGCTGACCATTCCGGCGGTGCAGCTTTCTGCGGTGGCGATCATCACGCCCAGCGCTTGCGCGCGTGAAAGGATATCAGAACGCATGGTAAATACCTGCCAGAACAACAACGCCGATGGCGGCGAACACACCTGCAAACACATCGTCCAGCATCACACCCAGCGCATCACCACGCCTGTCGGCCCAGCCGATGATCCAGGGTTTCCAGATATCAAACAGACGGAACAGCGCAAAGGCCGCAATCCAGCCGGGCCACATGACCGTGATGTCGATCCCCATCCGCCAGCTTGCAATCGACAGGGGCAGCAGGGCAATCCATTGGCCGACCAGCTCGTCGATCACAATTTCGGACGGATCGTGGTCTTCCTTGCCCGCCGTCATTTTCGAGGTCGCCCACCAACCCTTCAAAAACGTAGCGACAATGCCCAGCGCTAGCAGAGGGAAGCCACCGATCACATGCACCAGCCACGCCCACGGCAGCGCCACCAGTGACCCCCACGTTCCCGGCGCAGGCCGCAGATACCCCACCCCCAGAACGGTGCCGATCATCCGCGCAATCATGATTTCACCAAGGTCGCTGTGGCAATGCAGGCAATCCCTTCGCCGCGTCCGGTAAAGCCCAGACGCTCGGACGTTGTGGCTTTGACCGATACGCGGTCTGCATCGATTGCAACCATTTCGGCCACGGCGGCGCGCATCGCGGCGGCATGTGGCCCGACCTTGGGATGTTCACAGATCAGCGTGCAATCTACGTGGGTCAGGGTAAAGCCGCGATCGCGCGCAAGCTGCGCCGCGTGGCGCAGGAAAATATGGCTTTGCGCCCCTTTCCACTGCGGATCGGAGGGGGGGAAATGCGTGCCGATATCCCCTTCGGCCAAAGCGCCGTAAATGGCGTCCGTAATAGTGTGCAGTCCCACATCGGCGTCGGAATGGCCCACCAGACCCCGATCATGCGGGACTTTCACACCGCACAGCATTACATGATCGCCCTCGCCAAAGGCGTGTACGTCGAAACCGTTACCGGTGCGTATGTCCATTCTCTTCTCCAGTATCCGCGCCGCGCGGGTAAAATCCGCCGGCGTGGTAATTTTGATGTTATCGGGCTCGCCTTGGGTAATCGCAACCGAAAGCCCTGCCGCGCGTGCAATCGCCACATCATCCGCAGCGATGCCGCGATAGGCCTCATGCGCTGCGATGATCGCTTTGCGGTGAAATCCCTGCGGCGTCTGCGCGGCAAACAGCCCTGTGCGGTCTTTGGTTCCGCTCACCACACCGTCCGCTCCGGTCCAGAGCGCATCTGTCACCGCCAGCGCGGGCGCGGCGCCGCTGTTATGCGCCAAGGCGGCAATGACGTCACTGATCACTGCTTCGCTGACACAGGGGCGCGCCGCATCGTGGATCAACACCCCCTCGCAAGGCGGTAGCGCGGCAAGACCTGCGCGCACAGACAGGCTCCGCTCGGCATCACCTTGGGTGACGGCGATGCCGCGCGCCTTAAATCGGGGGGCTTTGTGCATGTCGTCGGGATGCAGGACAACCAAGATACCAGTTACCTGAGGATGCCGTTCAAAGGCTGCTATAGTATGATCCAGCACGGATTTGTCGCCCAGCAACTGCCATTGCTTGGGCTGCGCGCCACCGGCACGGGTGCCGCGTCCGGCAGCAACAATCAGGGCGCAAGTGTGCATAGGGCTCTCTTTCATCATCTTCCTGCCAGTCTTAGGAAATCCCGCGTTCCGGCGCAATGCGTGGACACATCGGCCCGGCGGCATACAGTGCCCGTTTTTTGAGCACTTCGGCAGAGCGTTACCACCGCAGCTTTACCGAATTTATTGTATGTCTTTGCCGCTTGGGCTATCGGAAGGACGACTGCCTAAGGATTAAGCACCTACCGCTATGACTTTTCCGCTAGACCTGACGCCCCCCGTTTTTCTGGCCCCCATGGCTGGCATTACGGACTTACCCACCCGTAATCTTGTTGCGCGGTTTGGCGCGGGGTTGGTTGTGTCCGAGATGATCGCATCCGGTGAATGGCTTACCAAACGCCCCGGCACCCGCGAAAAGGCGGAACTGGGCCTTGGCGTGGCGGGGACTTCTGTGCAGATCGCGGGGCGCGAGGCTGGGCCGATGATTGAAGCCGCCAAAATGATCGCAGGGCAGGGCGCACGGATCATCGACATCAACATGGGCTGTCCGGCCAAGAAAGTGACGCAGGGGGCCTCAGGCTCCGCGCTGATGAAAACCCCCGATCACGCCCTGCACCTGATCGAGGCAGTGGTTGGCGCGGTTGATGTGCCTGTCACGCTTAAAACCCGGCTGGGCTGGGATGATGCAATGCTGAACGCCCCCGAAATTGCGCGCCGGGCCGAAGCGGCAGGCATTACGATGATCACCATCCACGGGCGGACCCGCTGCCAGTTTTACAAGGGCCGCGCCGATTGGGCCGCGATCCGGAATGTCGTGGATGCGGTGGATATTCCCGTCGTGGCAAACGGCGATATCGTGGATACGGTCACCGCGCGCATGGCGCTGGCCCAATCGGGCGCAAAAGGCGTGATGATCGGCCGTGGGATACAGGGCCGCCCGTGGCTGCTGGCGCAAATTGCGCACGATATTTATGGCACCATAGCGCCCGAGATTCCGCAAGGGCGCGATTTTGTCGACATGGTGCTGGGGCACTATGATGATCTGTTGCGGTTCTACGGCACCAAACTGGGCCTGCGCGTCGCGCGCAAACATCTGGGCTGGTACATGGATCATGCGGGCACGCCGGATGCCGCCCGCCGCGCGGTACTGACCGCGCGCAGCGTGGAAGAAACTACCATTCTGCTACCCGAAGCGCTTTATTCCGCCCCGCAAGGAGCGGCTGCGTGAATCCCGTCGCCCCAAATGTGGCTGAGCGCGCATTGTGGGCGTCGCTGCCGGTTCCGGCGATTCTGGTTGGACCGGACAATCTGGTTATTGACGTGAACGCCGCAGCCGAGGGGTTTTTGAACGCCTCTGCCAAGGCTGTTTTCGGTCTGTCTGTCTGGAACGCTGTGACGATTGATGCACCTCTGGAGGGCGCATTCGCGCGCGCGCGTGACACCCAGACCACGCTTTTCGTTAACGATGTTGACGTCGGCAGCCCCCAGCGCGCGCCGTTGCAATCACAGGTGCAGATTGCGCCGCTGACGGGGGCGACAGGGGTAATGATCCTGATGATCTCGCCGCGCGAACTATCGGGGCGGATGACCCAAAACCACAGCGTAAAGGCAGCCGCAAAATCCGTAATCGGCATGGCCGAAATGCTGGCCCATGAAATCAAGAATCCTCTGGCTGGCATCACCGGTGCCGCGCAACTGCTGGGTATGAACCTGTCGCCCCAAGACCGTGAATTGACCGATCTGATTGTGGTTGAAAGCCACCGCATCGTAAAACTGCTGGAGCAGGTGGAACAGTTCGGCAACCTTACGCCGCCAAATCGCGGGCCGGTTAACCTGCATGACGTGCTGGACCGCGCGCGCCGCTCTGCGCGTTTGGGATTTGGCGCGCATATGCAGATTGTTAAGGATTATGATCCATCCTTACCAATGGCGTGGGGCGATACGGACCAACTGGTGCAGGTGGTGCTAAACCTGATCAAAAATGCCTCCGAAGCGGCGGGGGAGCAGGGCGGTACAATTAGATTGCACAGCTTTTATGAACATTCGTTCCGGTTACGCCGCGCCGATGGACAGGGCGTTGCCCTACCACTCCAGATCGAAATTATCGACAATGGGCCGGGATTGCCCGACCACATCGCGGAAGATGTATTTGAACCATTTGTGTCGGGACGTGAAAACGGCACCGGACTGGGCCTTGCGCTGGTCAGCAAGATCATATCCGAGCATGATGGTTGGGTAACGGTCAGCTCGAAACCGGGCGAAACGGTATTCCGCATTTCGCTACCGCGCGCAGACGCAACTGAGCAGAGCATGAAAACATCGGGCAAAGCCCCCGAACAGAGGAGTTAGGAATGGATGGCACGGTTCTGGTTGCGGATGATGACCGCACCATTCGCACAGTTCTCACTCAGGCTTTGACACGTGCAGGCTGCAAGGTTCACGCAACTTCGAGCCTGACCACACTAATGCGTTGGGTGGGCGAGGGGAAAGGCGATGTGATCATAACCGATGTGATGATGCCAGATGGTAACGGGCTGGAAATGCTGCCGAAAATTGCACAAGATCGCCCCGATTTACCCGTGATCGTGATTTCCGCACAAAATTCGATTATGACTGCAATCAAGGCCGCCGAGGCGCAGGCACATGACTACCTGCCCAAGCCTTTTGATCTGCCCGATTTGTTGAAAAAGACTGCGGGTGCGCTTGCACGGCAAGACTTACCGCGACGAACGCGCGAGCCGATCACATACAATGAACAGGAAGAATTGCCATTGGTGGGTAAATCTGCGGTGATGCAATCGCTTTACCGCATGATAGCACGGGTGATGAACGCTGATTTGCCCGTGCTGATCTTGGGGGAAAATGGCACCGGGAAATCCCTAATTGCGCGCGCGATCCATGATCTCTCCGACCGCCGCGCACAGCCGTTTGTTATTCTGAGCGAGGCGGATTTGCAGGACGCGGACGGCCCTGAGCGTATACTGGCACGTGCGCGCACCGGAACCGTGTTGATCGACGCAATCTGTGATCTGGCCCCGCAAGCACAGGCGCGCATTGCCCGTCTGATGGACAGCGACGGCGACAGTGAAAACCGACCGCGGTTTATTGCGACGTCCCAGGTTGATCTGGCAGATGACACAGGTCAAGGCGCGTTGTTGCGCCGCGATTTGTACTACAGGCTCAGCGGTGCAACCCTCAACGTGCCATCCTTGCGAGACCGAATCGAAGATATCCCACTGCTGGCAAACCATTTTCTTGAAAAAGCAGATGCCGGAAAAGGCGCACCGCATGTTCTTTCCTCCGGCGCGGAGAAGGTGTTTGCGCGCTATCCGTGGCCGGGAAACGTGCGACAGCTTGAACATGCAATTCAGCAGCTGGTCCTGACAAGCCAAGCGAGCGAAATCTCGGCAACCGAGGCGGCGCAGCTTGTGGGGGGCCAATCGGCGGCGGAACCGATCCCGACAGCACCTAGTGCCGAAAAGCTGGGCGAAAGTTTGGAGCGACACCTCAAGCGGTACTTTGAACTGCATGGCAGTGCACTGCCTCCTTCCGGATTGTACCAGCGAATCCTGCGCGAAATCGAGGCACCGCTGATCGAAATCGCACTGGCTGCAACTGCCGGAAACCAGGCAAAATGCGCCGAGCTTTTGGGCATTAACAGAAATACCTTGAGAAAGAAGATATCAGACCTCGAAATAGAGGTTACACGCGGTAGAAAAATGATGTAAAACTGTCACATAACCGTGACCATCAAGGAACATCCTTGGTTAGGATCACAAAATATGGCGGTACGGTGCTTTTGCACCACATCAGGTGAGGATACCCGCGTGGCATCCCGAACACGCAATTCATGGCTTGTCAGGCTGTCGCGTTTGCGACGGATGAAGCGCGCACGCACGATGACGACCCTCGGTCTTGTCGTATTGGGGCCGCTGTTGGCATTGGCCACCTATTTGGCACTTGGTCCGCTGGATCAGGGCAGCACCGATACCCTGCGCCTGATTTTATTGCTTGATCTGGTCTATATTCTTGTACTTGCCGCTTTGGTTATGTCGGAGGTTGCGCGTCTGATCGCAGCGCGGCGTGCGAAATCCGCAGGCTCGCGGCTGCATTTGCGCCTAACGGGGGTGTTTGCCCTGATGGCGCTGATCCCGACAGTATCTGTCGCCGTCTTCGCCGTGCTGACAATCAACGTCGGGATTGAGGGCTGGTTTTCGGAACGGGTGCGCGTGGTAGTAGGCAATTCGCTTCTGGCCGCTGAAGCGTATGCCGATGAAGAACGTCAAGGCCTGCGCGACGATGCCTTGGGCCTTGCGCGCAGTATTGACCGTGCACGGCGCACCGGAACACGGCTCGGCGATAGCGAGTTGCTGAGCGAGGGCCAGCGGCAGGTCCAGCGCGGCCTGCGCGAAGCATATATGATCGACGGCACCGCCGAAATCCGCGCGCGCGGGGATCGATCATACCTGTTTGACTATGATCGCCCCTCACCGGAGGAGATCGCCGCCGCTAACGTAACCGATGTACAAATCATCGAAGACTGGACCAATAATGAATTCCGCGCACTTGTGCGGCTGAATTCATTTGTAGACCGCTTTTTGTACATCACCCGCGAGGTTGATGGCGAAATCCTTAGCCTGCTCGACGATACACAGGAAACCATCCGCCTCTATCAACAACTGGAGAGCGAGCGGGGCCGTATGCTGTTTGAATTCGGCCTTCTGTATCTGGCCTTTGCGGTGATCATTATTCTGGCCGCAGTCTGGCTGGGCCTGTGGTTTGCAGAGCGTCTGTCCGGCCCTGTTGGGCGGCTGACCGGTGCGGCGCAGCAGGTCGGGGCAGGGGATCTGGATGTACAGGTGCGCGAAGATGAAGGTGACGATGAAATCGCCATGCTGGGCCGGTATTTCAACCAGATGACCAAGCAACTGAAGGTTCAGCGCAACACGCTGCTGGACAACACCCGCCAGATCGAACGCCGCCGCCGCCTGTTTGATTCCGTGCTCAGCTCGGTCACCTCCGGTGTTGTGGGCCTTGATCCCGAAGGACGGGTCACCTTTGTGAACCGCTCGGCGATGCGCTTGCTGGATTGGGAGGAAGACCAGCAATCCCTTGCCCTCGCCGTCGCCGTGCCGGAGTTCGGGCCGCTCTACGAGACATTGACAACCACCGCAACGGAAGCAAGCCAGCAGGAAATCAAGGTCTCGCGACAGGGACGCCTAGAAAATCTGCTTGTGCGCATGGCGACACGTCGCACCGATGACGGGCGCCTTGAGGGGTATGTTGTCGCTTTTGATGATGTGACCGATCTGGTCAGCGCCCAGCGCATGGCCGCGTGGGGTGATGTGGCGCGCCGCATCGCGCATGAAATCAAAAACCCGCTGACGCCGATCCAGCTTTCCGCCGAGCGTATCAAGCGCAAATTCGGCCCGAAACTGGGCGATGACCAGGAAAGCCTTGACCAGATGACAGGCGTGATCATCCGCCAGACGGGTGATCTGCGACGGATCGTAGACGAATTTTCAAAATTCGCCCGCATGCCGGAACCCGAGCGTAGGCCACAAAACCTGACGCAACTTGTACGCGATGCGGTGCTGCTGCAAAAAACAGGACGCCCAGACATAAAGCTGGTTTCTGACTTGCCTTCTGAAGAAATCCCCGCGCTCATCGATGGAACAATGATTACACAGGCGTTAACAAATCTTATCAAAAATGCAGGTGAAGCGATCGATACACTTCGTGAAAAAGGCGCACCCGACGGGCTGGAACCGCAGGTGCATGTGGCACTGAAAGCAACCAACGGTTCTGCGCATATTATAATCGCTGACAATGGCATCGGTCTGCCGGAAGACCGTGCGCGCCTGTTCGAGCCTTATGTAACAACGCGCAGCGAAGGCACGGGCCTTGGTTTGCCAATCGTGAAAAAAATTATTGAGGAGCACGGCGGTAGCCTGATCCTTTCGGATGCTCCCGTCTTCGCGGGGCAAAATCACTTTGGTGCCATGGCGGAAATTATTCTGCCGCTAGGTGCTGATAATATTACGGGCGACGAGGAGCAAAACCATGAGTGATATTCTGATTGTAGATGACGAGCGTGATATCCGCGAACTGATCTCGGATATTCTGGAGGATGAGGGTTTTGCTACGCGCCTTGCAGGAAACTCCGACGATGCGATGGCCGCCGTCAATACCGAACCACCGGCGCTGATGATCCTCGATATCTGGCTCAAGGACAGCAAGATGGATGGCATCGACATCCTCAAAACCGTCAAACGGGATAATCCGGACGTGCCGGTTGTCATCATCTCGGGTCATGGAAACGTGGAAATTGCAGTCGCGGCGATCAAACAGGGTGCATACGATTTCATCGAAAAACCTTTCAACATTGACCAGTTGATGGTCGTTATCCGGCGCGCCATGGAAACCTCACGCCTGCGCCGCGAGAATCTTAGCCTTAAGCGCAAGGATAGCTCCAATACCGAAATGATCGGCAACTCAGGCGCCTTCCGCACGCTTGTCAGCCAGCTTGACAAAGTGACCAAATCCAATGGCCGCGTCATGCTGACCGGCCCTGCGGGCGCGGGCAAGGAAGTTGCCGCGCGTTATATCCACGCCAATTCCAACCGTGCCTCGGCCCCTTTCATCACCGTCAATTGCGCCGGTGTCGCACCAGACCGGATGGAGGAAGTTCTGTTCGGCCGCGAAACCCCCGAGCGCGGCGTCGAGCCGGGATTGCTGGAGCAAGGCCACGGTGGCGTTGTGTATTTTGACGAGGTGGCGGATATGCCGCTGGGGACCCAGTCCAAAATCCTGCGCGTGCTGGTAGACCAGCAATTCACCCGCGTCGGTGGCAATGACAAGGTCCGCGTCGATCTGCGGGTCATCTCCAGCACAAACAAGGACCTCGCCGCCGAAATCGCGGCAGAGACCTTCCGCGAAGAACTCTATCACCGCCTCAACGTGGTTCCGATTGCCGTGCCGTCCCTGGCCGAACGGCGCGAGGATATACCGCTGCTTGCCGCACATTTCATATCGGAATTCAACGCCACTCAAGGCCTGCCACAACGCGAAATTACCGATGACGCGCAAGCGTTGATGCAGACAATGGTGTGGCCGGGCAATGTGCGCCAGTTGAAAAACATGGTCGAACGCGTCCTGATCCTAGGCGAAGGCACCGCTCCGATCGAGGCGCGCGAATTGCCCGGAGAGGATGATCACGGCGAAGAGGAAGGCCGCGTCGTTCTGTCCGGCACCATGGCCAGCTTGCCGCTGCGCGAAGCCCGCGAGGCATTCGAGCGCGAATACCTGCTGACCCAGATCAACCGTTTTGGCGGCAACATCAGCCGCACTGCAAACTTCGTCGGGATGGAACGCTCGGCCCTTCACCGCAAACTCAAAAGCCTCGGCGTCGTGACATCCGCAAAATCCGGCACCCGTGTGGCCCACGTCGACGATTAGGCCCTATTTCTTTTGGCCTGAAATATCCCGGGGAATCCCCCCGTCAGGGGGGATGGGGCTGGCCCCTTCTTTATACATTTGAATTGACCGGACCGGTCCCATCTGACATCTCTTGCCCATTCAGGCACCGGCGTCTCGCGCGTGCAGCATAGACCCAGCAAGGAATTTTCCCGTTATGAAAGTTATCATTTGCGGTGCAGGTCAGGTCGGCTGGCAGATTGCGCGCCACCTGTCGGGTGAACGCAACGATGTCACCGTGGTTGACAGCAATACCGATCTGGTGCGGCGCGCCACTGATACCCTTGACGTTCAGGGCGTCGCAGGTTTTGCCAGCTATCCCGATGTTCTGGACCGTGCAGGCGCGCGCGATGCAGACATGATCATCGCGGCAACCCACTCGGACGAGGTAAATATGGTGACCTGTCAGGTCGCGCATTCGATTTTCGGCATCAACCGCAAGATCGCGCGCCTGCGTTCGCAATCCTATCTGGATGCGATCTATTCCGATCTCTACCGCCGTGATCATTTGCCAATTGACGTGGTCATCAGCCCCGAGCGTGAGGTGGCGGCCGCAGCACTGCAACGGCTGGCTGCACCTGCCGCCTTTGATACAGAACTGTTTATGGACGGCCACGCGCAACTGCTGGGTATCAATCTGGACGAGGACAGTCCGGTGCTCAACACGCCGCTGCGCCAGCTGACAGATTTGTTCTCCACCCTGCGGGCCGTGGTCGTCGGTGTGCGCCGCGATGGCAGGTTGTTTGCTCCCGAACCCAAAGACCAGCTTTTTGCCGGCGATGATGCCTACATTTTTGTTCATCTCGATGACATCTCCCGCGCGATGGAGATTTTCGGGAAAAAATCCTCCAGCCAGGAACGGGTTGTGCTGGTTGGCGGCGGTAATGTCGGCCTTTCGGTTGCGCTTACGCTTGAAAAACGGGCAAAACGTATCCGCACTAAAGTTATCGAAAAAAGCCGCCACTCGGCCGAACGCGCGGCGGAAGCGCTGGAGCGTACAATTGTCCTGAACGGTGACGGGCTGGATGCTGCGCTGCTGGCCGAGGCGGGGATCAGCCGCGCGGATGCCATGTTGGCGGTTACCGATGACGATAAAACCAATATGCTGGCTTGTGTGCGTGCCAAGGCCGAGGGCTGCCCCTACGTGATCGCCCTGATCAATGATCCCACACTGGTGCCATTGATGCAGCCGCTGGGCATCGATGCCTATATCAACCCGCGCTCGACAACGGTCAGTTCGATTTTACGCCACATCCGCCATGGCCGTGTGCGCGAGGTCTATTCCATCGGTGATGCCGAAGCCGAAGTGATCGAGGCCGAAGTCCTCTCCACATCTCCGATTGCCGGTAAAAAGATTCACGAGATCGACTTCCCCGAAGGGGCGCTGGTGGGGGCTGTGCGCAAGGGCAACGATATCATCCGGCCGCGCGGCGATACCCGCATCGAGGAGGGGGACGTGATTGCGGTCTTCGTTCTGACAAAGGATGTCGCACAGCTTGAACAGCTGATGCAGGTGTCGATCGACTTTTTTTAATGGGGTCGCTGTGAGCCGTGTTAACAAACTTCGACACGATCTGACACAGCTGCCGCTGTTCCTGATGATGTTCGGGATGGGCGCTGTATCGATGTTTGTGCCCGCCACTTATGCGCTGCTGGCCGACAGGCACGGCGCCAGTCAGGCCTTTTTCTATGCCGGATTGCTTGGAACGGTAACCTGTTTGCTGATCGGTGTGGCACACGCAGGCCGTCCCACACGGCAAAGCCCGCTTGGCCCGCTGTTGTCGCTGTTGTCGGCGTTTGTGTTCTTGCCCGCGGTCTTTGCTGTCCCGGTTGTTGAAACTCTGCCGACAACGCGGTTTTTCAATGCCTATTTCGAAATGCTCAGCGCGCTGACCACCACCGGAGCGACCTTGTTCGACGATCCCGCGCGGCTAAGCCCTACCTTGCATCTGTGGCGCGCGCAGGTTGGCTGGATGGGCGGGTTGCTGATGTGGGTTGCCGCGGTTGCCATTCTTGCGCCGCTCAATCTGGGCGGGTTCGAGGTTACGGCACAGGCCGAGCCGGGCAGGCAGGAAACCGGCCTGTATACAAATGCCCCCTCCAGCCCGCGGCGCCGTATCCTGCGTGCATTGCGCACGCTTGCGCCGCTCTACGCGGGGCTGACAATTTTACTGTGGGTGTTACTGGTGATTTCTGGGCAGGAACCCTTTGGTGCGATTTGTCATGCAATGTCGGTGATGGCGACATCGGGAATCACTGCAGGCGGAGACGCAGCATCCGGAGGGGTGATCGCAGAGATTGTAATGGCCATGTTCATGTTATTTGCGCTGTCCCGCCTGACGTTTTCATCCGACACAATCACCGCCACCCAAGGCGGCCTACGCACTGATCCCGAATTCCGCATCGGTCTTGGCATTATCGCGCTGGTGCCGCTGGTTCTATTCCTGCGCCACTTTTCCGGCGCAATCGATCTGGACAAGGGACAGTCGGTCCTCAGCGCGATCAGGGCGCTTTGGGGGTCGGTCTTTACGGTGATATCGTTCCTTTCAACCACCGGTTTTGTTTCCGAACACTGGAGCGAGACACAAAGCTGGTCGGGCCTGCGCACTCCGGGGATGATCCTTATGGGGCTGGCACTGGTGGGTGGCGGTGTTGCGACGACTGCAGGCGGAGTAAAGTTGCTGCGCGTATTTGCCCTTTACCTCAACGGTGTACGCGAGATGGAGCGGCTGGTGCATCCCAGCTCTGTTTCCGGTGCCGGATTGGTGGGGCGGCGTTTGCAATCGGGTGGCGCGTTTATCGCGTGGATTTTCTTCATGCTTTTTGCACTGTCGTTTGCGGCTGTTACGCTTGCGCTGTCCCTTGTGGGCGTTTCATTTGACGAGGCGCTGGTGCTGTCGATTGCCATGCTCTCGACCACAGGTCCACTAACAGAAGTTGGCGGTGAAAGCCCGATTTCCCTGATGGCGCTTGGCGATTCCGCCAAAGCCATTCTCGCTGGCGCAATGATTTTGGGGCGGCTTGAAACCCTGGCAATTATTGCCCTGCTGACCCCCGATCTGTGGCGTAGCTGACACGGGCGCGCTTTTGGCGCAACAAATCCTTGATTTTGGGGGTGGATACTTGGTTATTGCCACTACATAGTCTCAACAGACTGGCCGATTGCGGCAAACGACAAGAATAAATGAAAGATCAAACTTATGGCGTCTGACAGACAGAACCTACAGGATGCGTTCCTGAACCACGTACGCAAAACCAAAGTGCCAGTAACGATTTTCCTGATTAACGGGGTCAAGCTGCAAGGTGTGATCACTTGGTTTGATAATTTCTGCGTTCTGCTGCGCCGTGATGGCCAATCGCAACTGGTGTATAAACACGCGATTTCCACCATCATGCCAAGCCAGCCGATCAGCTTGTATGAGGGCGAAGACGCTTCTTGAGCAAACCTGATTTCCAGATAGACGAGACAGACGGCCCTGCGCAGACACGCGCATGGGTTCTGCATCCCGACATCAAAAACAATAATGACCGGCGTGATCCCGTGCCAGCACTGGCCGAAGCGGTTGCGCTGGCCGAAGCCTTGCCTGACCTTCAGGTGGTCGGACAGGATATCGTGCCGTTGCGCACGGTGAACGCGGGCCATTTGTTTGGGTCGGGCAAGATAGAAGAAATCCGCAAGCTTCTGGACGAAAACGAGGTTGAACTGGTACTGGTTGACGGGCCGGTTACACCTGTTCAGCAGCGAAATCTGGAAAAAGCATGGAATGTTAAGCTGCTTGATCGCACGGGCCTGATCCTGGAAATTTTCAGCGACCGTGCCGCCACCCGGGAAGGGGTGTTGCAGGTCGAAATGGCAGCGCTGAATTACCAGCGGACCCGCCTTGTGCGCGCCTGGACACACCTGGAGCGCCAGCGCGGCGGACTGGGTTTCGTCGGCGGACCGGGCGAGACACAGATCGAAGCCGACCGCCGCGCCATTGACGACCAGTTGGTACGTTTGCGCCGCCAGCTGGAAAAAGTAGTAAAAACCCGAGCATTGCACCGCGCTGCACGGGCAAAAATACCCTATCCGATTGTCGCGCTTGTTGGATACACAAACGCCGGAAAATCTACGCTGTTCAACCGGTTGACCGGTGCGGATGTGATGGTGAAGGACATGCTGTTTGCCACCCTTGATCCGACCATGCGCAGCCTTGAGTTGCTCGATGGGCCTGAAATAATCCTCAGCGATACAGTTGGCTTCATTTCTGATTTGCCGACTGAACTGGTTGCCGCGTTCCGCGCCACGCTGGAGGAGGTGCTGGCCGCTGACATCATCTTGCATGTGCGCGATATTTCGCACGCCGAAACCGAAACGCAGGCGCGTGATGTGCGCGAAATCCTCACCTCGCTCGGGGTGCCGGAGGATACCCGAACTTTCGAGGTCTGGAACAAAATCGACCTGTTGCCGCAAGAGGCCGCGAATGCAAAGCGCGAGCGCGCCGCACGGGATGACACGGTGATTACGATTTCGGCCATCTCGGGAGAAGGGCTGGATACATTGCAAGCGGTTGTCGCCGAAGCACTGCAGGGAGCGTTGCGCACAGCCGAACTGTCATTGAGCTTTGCAGAAGGGCGAAAGCGTGCATGGCTATTTGCACAGGACATTGTGATCAAGGAAACCCAGACCGACGAGGGTTTTGACATCACCGTGCGATGGTCGGCAGATGTCGAAGCTGCTTACCAGCGCTTGTAAATTTTCGCGCAACTCTCGAAACGCCGCTCCAGCGCCCTAGCTGATGTTCATGCTAACACGGAGCCGCTGAATGTCGTATTTTATTGTTTATATCGTCACGTTTATTGTGTTTCTTTGCGCCGATTATTTCGGTTTAAGTTATTTGATCAAACCGCTGTTCAGCCGGTCTATCGGTCCTTTGATGCTGGAGCAGTTTCGCGTTCTGCCAGCGTTCTTGTTTTACGCTTTCTTGATCTTTGTGGTGATGTGGTTTGTCGCATGGCCGGCACTGAACGAAGGACATTCGCTGCTCTGGGTCTTTGGATCGGCGGCTTTGCTGGGGGCTGCGGCCTACGGCACATATGAGTTTACCAATTTTGCGGTATTGCGCGACTGGACGGTGCAAATGGTGGTGGCAGATTTGACGTGGGGGACGATTTTAACCGGAGGATCCGCTACCGTTGGTGTTGCTGTGACGCGCGCCTTGGGGGGGTGAAAAATAGTGAGGTGATACGGGGGCCAGCCCCCATCGGCCTTTGGCCGATTCCCCCGGGATATTTTTGGCCAAAAGAAATAGGGTGTCAGGCGCCGGTTGCCGCGGCGAAACGCCATGCGCCGGGTTTTAGCTGGTTAAGGTGCCAATTGCCGACCTGAATTCGGATCAGGCGCAGGGTTGGTAAGCCGACATGTGCTGTCATTCGGCGCACCTGTCTGTTTTTACCCTCTGTAATTGTGATGCTGAGCCATGCATCGGGAACGGATTTGCGGAACCTGACAGGCGGGTCGCGGGGCCAGAGATCAGCCGGCGGGGATGCGAGATCGGCAAGGGCTGGTTTTGTTTTACCGTCCTTGAGTGTGACACCTTTGCGCAGGGCGTTCAGGGCGTGCTGATCCGGTGTGCCTTCGACCTGCACGAGATAGGTTTTTTGCAATTTGTATTTCGGATTCGAGATGCGCGCTTGAAGGGGGCCGTGATCTGTAAGGATCATCAGCCCTTCGCTGTCGCGATCAAGGCGGCCTGCGGGGTAGAAGCCTTTTTCATCGATATAGCGCGACAGTGTCGGGCGCGGCGATCCTTCAGTGCCCTTGTCGGTGAATTGGGACAACACACCGTAGGGCTTGTTAAACAGGATGACGCGGGTGCTCATGGGGCTTGCGGGATCAGCAGGGTCACACCAACGGCGGCTGCGCGCGCAAGGTCCTGATCAAGCGACATGGGAATATATTCACCGCGCCGCCAGAGTTGAGCCAGATCGTCATAGTGGCGTGACAGGAAGTGGCCGGACTGACCTGTGGACAATACAAACACCGAGCTGTCGGGATCAGCGAAGTCGTAAACGCCACGGTATCCGGCACCATGTACGTTGTGAAACGGATCGGGATCGGTGCCTTTGGTGCGGCCACGCATCAATGTATGATCCCCCCCCGAAGTGCTTTGACGGATGTTCACAAAATAGCGCAGCACCGGTACCGAGCCGAGAACAGGGTGATCATGGGTGGCTTGATGGGCATCGCCCCAGCGCAGAGACTCAAGCGCGGTGCCGTATTGCTGGGATATCTCCAGCAAAGCATCATCAAGGGCCAGTCGCGCCATATCTGCGCAGGTTTCAACGGGCGCGGATTGAAAGACATCGCACCACGCAGAAGCCCCTTCGACATCACGGAAAACCCGTTCGATGAAAATCGGTTCTACGTGGCTAAATTCTGGGGTAAGTGCGCCTAGTTCGTCACGGATGAGTCGGTCCTGAAGCGCGCGCAGCCATGTGGTGTAGATCAGCGGTTCCGGCAGGTGCTCATTCATTTCACCTGACCATCCTGCCAGCAAGCTAAGGGCGCGCTGGCGAAAGGCTTCGGGCGTGCCATCGGGAGCGGCTTCGCCGGTAAACCATAGTTCGGCACCGATTAGCGGCAGAAGCGAGCGCGCAGTGTAGCTGACCGTATCCAGCTGCGCCTCGATAAAGCTGTCGCGGGTGTGAACCTGACGGCCCTGCATCAAGCGCTGCCAGCGTTTTATTCGCTGCGTGTCCCCCCAGAGGTACGAGATGTGGTTCGGGAAGGGCCGGTCAACCATTTTGTTATTAGTGTTGCCGAGGATGCCGCCGGAAGGGGCCACAAACCCCGGGTTCGCGGTGAAGGGCAGCATACCCTGCCAACGGTTGCTTTCGATCCATCCAGGGCTGGGAAGGCGGCCTTTACTTTGATGGTTGGGGTCGCGCTTGGGCGCGGCGCCGATTGTCTTCATTGCGATGGTGGTGTGGTCGACGAGCGTGAGGTTTTGTGAAGGTGCGATGAAACGCTTCGCCGCAGCAATCCCTTCGCCAACCGTCTTGGCGTGCATCAGTTCCATCGCTGCCTGCAATGTCGTGTCGCGCTGGCTGAGTACAGTCCAGTTGACCGAAGCAACATGGCCGGGCGGTGTGATTGCGCCCAGATTATAGTGGCTGCCCGGCAGGACGGGGCCATTGTCTGTCCAGCGCAGGGTGAGGGTGACGGGATCAAGGTCCTTTACGTTGATGATCGACGCACGGGTGCGGAACTTTTTGAACCCGTCAGGCGTGCGGTATTCCTCCCGGTTGGCGGGGTTCAGTTCTTCGATATAGACATCCTGATCGTCCAGATAGGATGATGTCAGACCCCAGCCCAGATCGGCGGAGCGCCCCGTAAGCACAACAGGAATGCCGGGAATGGTGGCACCGATGACGCCACCGGTGTCCAGTTCAAGGCGTGCAAGGTACCAGATCGCGGGCGCGGTGAACCCCAAATGGGGATCATTGGCCAACAGCGTTCCGCCCGAGGCAGAACGGGAGGGAGCCGCCGCCCAAGCGTTGGAAGCCCCAGCCAAAGCGGTGCGTTTGAACGGCGATAGCGCATGCGGGGTGAAGGGCTTTGTCTCGGCGAAGCGCTGTGCGGTTGGAAACAAGCTGGCGTATTCCGGCAGCGCTGCCACGCCGGTGCCAGGGGCATCAGGCATGATATCACGCAAGCGTTTGTCATCGGGCAGGGCCAGTGACACACGCGCGCGCAAAACTTCGGCATCCATATGCCCTGACAGTTGCAGTCCCATCAATTTGACGAGTGCGATGCTGTCTGCGGGCCGCCACGGGGCCATCGCCGCGTTAAACAGGAACATCTCGGGCGCACCACGGCCAAGTGCCTCGGTGTTGATTTGATCAAGGCGCGCGTTCACGCCGGCGGCGTAGGCGCGCAGCGCACTTTGTGTCGGCGCATCCAGCGCTTCGAAAGAGGCCACCGAAAGCGCATAGATGTCAAAGCGGCGCAGAAGTTTGTCAGTGTCCAGCGTTGCCGCGCCGAAAACTTCTGACAGCCGGCCCTGCGCGGTGCGCCGCATGGTGGTCATCTGCCAGAGGCGGTCTTGGGCATGGGCAAACCCGAGGCCGAAAAACACATCTTCGTCCTGTGCGCCAAAAATATGGGGCACATTTGCGTTATCGCGCACGATCTCGACGGGGCGTTCCAGATTGGGCACCTCGACTTCAGCATTGTATTCGGGCAGCGAACGGGAGGCGAGCCAATAAACCATGCCAACCACCAGCACAGTGACAACCAGCAATGTTGCGGCAATGCGAACAAGCCAGCGGAACACTTTCGCCATAAGATAACCCTCCGAAATCACGCCAACCCGTCTTTGACCCTGCGGACCACGGTGTTAGGTATGCGCAGCAATAGCGCAACATCAAAGCAAGGAAAAGCACATGGCAAAGCTGGCGTTTTTAGGTCTGGGCGTAATGGGCGCACCAATGGCAGGGCATCTGCAAAAAGCAGGGCACGACGTGACAGTCTATAACCGCACTCAGGCAAAGGCGGAGGAATGGGCCAAGACCTACGGCGGCACCCATGCAGATACACCGCACGCGGCTGCACAGGGCGCGGATTTTGTCATGGCGTGTGTCGGCAACGATGATGACTTGCGCTCGGTGACGCTGGGCGAGGACGGCGCATTTGCTGGTATGCAGGCCGGTGCAGTGTTTGTGGATCACACAACCGTGTCGGCGGCTGTCACACGTGAGCTTTATGCGGCGGCGGATGAAGCCAGGATCAGTTTTATCGATGCGCCGATTTCAGGCGGACAGGCGGGAGCCGAAAACGCGGCTCTGTCGATCATGTGCGGGGGAGATGCCGATGCATTAGACCGTGCGTTGCCGGTAATGGAGGTTTACTCCAAAATATGCCGGCGGATTGGTGACAGTGGTGCGGGGCAGATGACCAAGATGTGCAACCAGATTGCGATTGCGGGTGTCGTTCAGGGGCTGTCAGAGGCGCTGCATTTCGCCGAGAAAGCTGGCCTTGACGGGCGCGCGGTGGTCGAGGTGATCTCCCAAGGGGCGGCGGGAAGCTGGCAGATGGCCAACCGCTATGAAACCATGCTGGATGACGAATTTGATCACGGATTTGCTGTTGACTGGATGCGCAAGGATTTGGGCATCTGTCTGGACACGGCAGATGAAACAGGCGCAAGCCTGCCGCTGACCGCGTTGGTTGACCAGTTTTACAAGGATGTCCAGAAACTGGGCGGCGGGCGTTGGGACACGTCCAGCCTGATCCAGCGTTTGCGCAAAATGGGATAGTGTTTGCAACGGTAACTTACGGCGTCACAGTACAGAGTGACGCCGTAAGAAAGAGTTAGGGGATAATGCGGGTGTATTTGCTGCCCTCAAGAGTCGCCCCCACCCGCAGACCTGCACGACCAAAGATCACGGCAAGAACCGGCGATAGAACCGTAGTGGTATCCGCGTTCACACTGTCTCCGCGATCGGAAATCACGTATTCAACATTTGCACCCGCTGCCCAACCGGGAGAGCGGCGGAAATCGCCCAACGCATCATCAGTCATGAAGAACAATACATGGGCGTACTGCTGCGCACCGATCTGTAGTCCGCCCGATGCTTTGGTGACCGAGTAATAATCAACTGTCGTGTCATTTACGCGCAGCGCACCGCGTCCGTATGCGCCACCAAGGCCAAGACCTGCTTCGGTCACGAGCGGCATGACCAGCATTCCGTTCGATTTATCGGCTAGTGTGCGTGTGTTGGGATAGGTGCGGTACATTTCTGCCAGCGTGGCATTGACCCGCGCATCAATTCGCCCCGATCCGGTAGAGCCGATGCCGTTACCACAAGCGGCCAGAGTGCTTGTGCCAGCAACCGCGCCCAACGCAAATGCGCGGCGCGTAAGAATAGAATGGGTCATGTGATTTGCCTGTCTCTTTAAACTGCTCGATTTTTACCGGTATTGTCCGGCTTATTTGCAAACCATAGGCGGTTTTATGCAAGTTGTCATTGGGTTTGCGCGCATGGGCGAAAAGATGCTGCGATGCCGCCACAGACTGATCATCGTTTTCCAAACTGACGAACGGCACCACCTTGCGATCCCAACTCTACCTATTGTTCCAGATCATTGTCCCATTTATCTGTGAACGGTGCGCTGAACACCATGAATGAAAGTACAATTGCTGTAAGAATTAAAGAGATACCGGTCTGGCCCAACCCGCATAACAAGCCGATGACACCCGCGCTCCAGATGCTGGCAGCGGTACCTGCGCCCTTGATAAAGTTTCCATCGCGAAACATCGCACCCGCACCAAGGAAGCCGATGCCGGTAATCACCCCCTGCATCACCCGCGTAGGATCAATCGGCACCTTTTCTGTTGCCAGCTGATCGATCAACTCCGAGGTGGCTATCATAATTCCGCATGACACTACGGAGATCACCACGAAGGGGCGAAAATCAATTGGCTTACTGCGAAAATATCGCTCCAACCCGATGGCAAGGGGCAGGAGGGTCGCCGCGGTCAGGCGAAGCAGCAAATCGGAAAGGCCCAAAGTAGAGAAAGTGAATAGTTCCATAATTGCTTTCCGGAATGATCCCAGCGAGGAGTATCGAAGATATTTTGCGTTTTGCAAGCCAGCTTGCCAAGGCCGGAAGCGTCCGACAGGGTCAGCTCTGCAAAAGCTTCGCCGCAGCGGGCGCAAAATACGTCAGGATACCGTCACAGCCTGCGCGCTTGAAGGCCATCAGGCTCTCCATCATCACGCGGTCTTCATCAATCATGCCTTGGGCAGCGGCAGCCTTGATCATGCTGTATTCACCCGACACCTGATAGGCAAATGTCGGCGCGCCAAAGGTGTCTTTGACCCTGCGGCAGATATCCAGATAGGGCAGGCCGGGTTTGACCATCACCATGTCTGCACCTTCGCCCAGATCACGTGCCACAAGGCGCAGCGCTTCGTCCGAATTGGCAGGGTCCATCTGGTAGGTTTTCTTGTCCCCCGTCAGCGCGCCCGAGGCCCCGACCGCATCACGGAACGGCCCGTAAAACGCGCTGGCGTATTTGGCGGCATAGCTGAGGATCATCACATTCTGAAAATCCTCCGCCTCAAGTGCCGCGCGGATCGCGCCGATGCGCCCGTCCATCATATCGGAGGGGCCGATAATATCGGCTCCCGCGCGCGCTTGCTCTACCGACATTTTCACCAATGCATCGACCGTGCGGTCATTGATGATCTGCCCGTCAACGACAAAGCCGTCGTGTCCGTTGATATTGTACGTATCCAGCGCCACATCCGTCATCACAACCAGTTCCGGCACGGCGGCTTTGATCGCGCGGATGGCACGGTTGACGTGGTTTTCAGGATCCCATGCGCCTGCGCAATCCTCTGTGCGTTCTTCCAAACCGGTGTAGGGGAATAAACAAATCGCGCCGATTCCCAGATCACGCGCCTCGATCGCGACATCGACAATTTTATCCACAGAGCGGCGCATGACACCCGGCATCGCGGGAATTTCCTCAACGATGCCTTCACCGTCACGCACAAACACAGGCCAGATAAAATCGGCCGCCGACAGATGGTTTTCACGGACCAACCCGCGAATCCCTGCGTTCTGGCGTAGGCGGCGCAGGCGGGTGGCGGGATAGGGCGCTTGGATAGGCTGCATGATCGTGTCCTCTGGAAAACTTTTCTCCTAAGGCTGTCATGTATTTTTGCCTTCCTCAAGAGGTCAGTAGGGGTAGGAATCGCCGCGCGCCCCAGCTATGACACTTAGAACGTGATTAACGAGCATTACATTGGACTGGTACCAGACCCTTTTTGAACTGATTGACATGCGCTCATTCTCGAACCTCTGGTTCTGGATTGTGCTGGCTGTGGTGTGGTCGACAACCAGCCACTACGGCCTTGGCGTGCCGTTCGATATGGTGTTGCGCGCCAAGCGCCACGGCGGCCAGTTCGAGAACGATCTCGAAGACCTTGTGCGCATTAACACAAACCGTTTGTTGTTCATCGCGCAGATGTCGGGCCTGTGGATTGCTGGTTTCGGCTGCTTCTTCCTGACCATTCTGGGACTGCTCGGCTTTGTCTACGGCAACGAATTCGCTCAATCGGTGATGCTGCTGGCATTTCCGTTGTCGCTGGTCGGTTTGCTAAGCCTGTCCACAGCGCGTCTAATACAAGAAGAAGACGCCCGCGGCGAGCAGTTGCGCAAACGGCTGATGCGTCACCGTCTGTACAGTCAGATCATCGGCATGATCTCGATTTTCGTGACAGCGATGTGGGGAATGTTCCAGAACCTGAGTGTTGGGCCCTTTGGTGGTTGACAGATACCGACTTCGCACCACATCACGCACCGCATGAAACCAGCCACACATATCACGCTTTCCGGCGCACCCGAAGGGTTTGACGCTAAACTGCTGTTGGCAGAGGTCGCCAAATCGGGCGCGCCGCTGATCCATGTCGCGCGCGACGACAAACGGATGGCCGCGATGAAAGAGGCGCTGGCGTTTTTTGCGCCAGATATGCCTGTCGTTGTCTTTCCCGGATGGGACTGTCTGCCGTATGATCGCGTGTCGCCCAATGCCGATATCTCGGCGCAGCGTATGGCCACGCTGGCGGGGCTGGTTCACGGGATGCCGTCGACGTTTATTCTGCTGACCACGCTGGGCGCGGCAACGCAGCGTGTACCGCCACGCGATATCCTGCGCACCGCCGCGTGGAGCGCGAAAGTGGGCGCGCGTGTGGATGAAAGAGGGCTGCGTGAATTTCTGGTCCGTATGGGATTTGTCCAAAGCCCGACCGTGATGGAGCCGGGAGATTACGCGGTGCGCGGCGGGATCATTGATATCTACCCCCCCGGTGATCTGGGGCCAGTGCGCCTTGATCTGTTTGGCGACGTCCTTGACGGTGCGCGCCGTTTTGACCCCGCTACACAGCGCACCACGGAAAAGCTGGAACTTGTGGAGCTTGCACCGGTCAGCGAAGTAATCCTTGACGAAGCGGCCATCACCCGGTTTCGCCAGAACTATCGCATCGAATTTGGCGCGGCGGGTACGGATGATCCGCTGTACGAAGGGATCAGCGCGGGGCGCAAGCCGCAAGGGGCAGAACACTGGTTGTCATTTTACTATGACACACTGGAAACCCTGTTTGACTATCTTCCCGAAGCTGCTGTTACGCTGGATGATCAACTGACTGCTATGCGCCTTGCGCGCTGGGACAGTGTCGCAGACCAATACGAGACGCGCAAAATCGCCATGGCCAACCGATCGAAAATGGATACGGTTTATAAACCGGCACCAGCATCTGGTCTGTATTTGGATGACGCCGCGTGGGAAGCCGCAGTCGCCGAGCGGCGGGTGTTGCAATTGGCACCATTGCCCCAATCTACAGGCCCCAATGTGTTGGATGCAGGCGGGCGTATCGGGCGCAATTTTGCACCAGAACGCCAGCAGGAATCTATCAGCCTTTTCGGGGCTTTGGCGTCACACATTAAAGCAAGGCTTGAGCAAGGTCCGGTTCTGATCGCGAGCTATTCCGAAGGCGCGCGCGAGCGTCTTACGGGGTTGATTGAGGAAGAAGGACTGGCCGAGGCTGTTCCTGTTCGCAACGCCAAGGGGATCGGTAAACGGGGCCTGCATCTGGCGGTTTGGGCGCTGGAACACGGTTTTGACGCGCCGTTGACCAAATCCGGTGAAGCCGGTCGCCTGACCGTGATTTCAGAGCAGGATGTGCTGGGCGACCGCCTGATCCGGCGGCCCAAACGCAAGCGGCGCGCCGAGAATTTCCTTTCCGAAGTCCAGAGCCTCACGCCCAACGATCTGGTTGTGCACGTGGATCACGGCATCGGCCGCTATCTGGGTATGGAAGTGATCAGCGCTGCAGGGGCTGCACATGAATGTCTCGTGCTGGAATATGCCGAGGGATCAAAGCTGTATCTGCCGGTCGAGAATATCGAACTGCTTAGCAAATACGGACATGAAGAGGGCTTGCTGGACAAGCTGGGCGGCGGCGCGTGGCAATCCAAAAAGGCCAAGCTGAAAGAGCGTATCCGCCAGATGGCGGACAAGCTGATCCGTATCGCAGCCGAGCGCGCCTTGCGCCGGGCACCCGTTCTGGAACCGCCGCCGGGGATGTGGGATGCGTTTTCGGCGCGTTTTCCCTATCAGGAAACCGATGATCAGTTAACCGCCATTGGCGACGTGATCGACGATCTGACCTCGGGCAACCCGATGGACCGTCTGATAGTAGGCGATGTGGGCTTTGGCAAAACCGAAGTCGCCATGCGGGCGGCCTTTGTGGCGGCGATGTCCGGGGTGCAGGTGGCTGTTGTCGCCCCCACCACGCTGCTGGCGCGCCAGCACTACAAAAGTTTCGCAGAACGCTTTCGCGGGTTTCCGATAGAGGTGCGCCAGCTGAGCCGTTTTGTCAGTGCCAAGGAAGCGGCGCTGACGCGGGACGGTATTACCAAGGGTACGGTTGATATTGTCATCGGCACCCATGCGTTGCTGGCGAAATCGGTGAAATTCAAGAACCTTGGTCTCCTTGTCATCGACGAAGAGCAGCATTTCGGCGTGAATCACAAGGAACGGCTCAAGGCGTTGCGCACCGATGTGCATGTACTGACCCTGACCGCCACGCCGATCCCGCGCACACTGCAATTATCGCTGACAGGGGTGCGTGACCTGAGCATTATCGGCACACCTCCCGTCGACCGCCTGAGCATCCGTACCTACGTGAGCGAGTTTGACACGGTCACCCTGCGCGAAGCGCTGCTGCGCGAGCACTACCGTGGGGGACAATCCTTCTATGTGGTGCCGCGCATCAGTGACCTGCCCGAAATCGAAGCATTTCTGAAAGACCAGTTGCCCGAACTTTCCTATGTCGTTGCGCACGGCCAGATGGCAGCGGGAGAGTTGGATGACCGGATGAATGCGTTCTATGACGGGAAATTTGATATCCTGCTGGCAACCACGATTGTCGAAAGCGGGCTGGATATCCCCACAGCCAACACGATGATCATTCACCGCGCCGATATGTTCGGATTGGCGCAGCTTTATCAGATCAGGGGGCGTGTGGGCCGCTCCAAAACCCGCGCTTATGCGTATCTGACAACCAAACCGCGCGCGAAACTGACCGCAACCGCCGAAAAGCGCCTGCGGGTGATCGGCTCGCTCGATACGCTGGGGGCCGGGTTCACGCTGGCCTCGCAGGATATGGATATCCGCGGCGCTGGGAACCTGCTGGGCGAAGAGCAATCCGGCCAGATGCGCGATGTCGGGTTTGAATTGTACCAATCCATGCTGGAAGACGCGATTGCCAAAATCCGGTCTGGCGAGCTGGAAGGCGTGGTCGATGATGACGGCCAGTGGGCCCCGCAGATTAACCTTGGTGTGCCTGTATTGATCCCCGAAGATTACGTACCCAATCTGGATGTGCGGCTTGGTCTCTATCGCCGCTTGTCGGAATTGACGACGAAGGTGGAGCTTGAAGGCTTTGCCGCTGAACTGATCGACCGCTTCGGCAAGCTGCCGCGTGAGGTGAACACGCTGATGCTGGTGGTGCGCATCAAGGCGATGTGCAAACGCGCTGGTATCGCAAAGCTGGATGCAGGGCCAAAGGGGGCCACGATCCAGTTCCACAATGACAAATTCGCCTCCCCCGAAGGGCTGGTGAAGTTCATTCAGGACCAGCGTGGCCTTGCCAAGGTGAAGGACAATAAGATTGTGGTGCGCCGCGACTGGAAGACAGACGCGGACAAGATCAAAGGCGCATTTGCGATCGCCCGTGATCTGGCCGAACATGTTGTCGCCAAAGAAAAAGCGGCCAGGAAAAAGGCGAAACCAGTCTAACCAATGGCATCGCGATGCATTGCACGGGCCATCCGCCACATACAAGCAAACGCGACTGAAGCGAGAACCAGAACGGATGTCGTCAACAACCGCTCGTCACCGCTGAACATGGTCCCAATCGGGCCCGAGATTGCGACCGCGCCGACAGTTGCAATCGCCCCCATCACAGAGGCAGCCATGCCGGCAATATGGCCCATTGGCTCCATCGCGAGGGCGTTGAGGTTGCCAATCGTCAGGCCGGCCTGAAAAAAGATATACATCTGCCAGAAAACAAAGAAATAGAAGCCGTACGTGCCGCCACCCAGATCAAACAGAATATAAGCGCCGGACAGAAAAATCTGAAACCCCAATGCCCAAGAAATCAGGCGGTGCATCCCAAATCGTACAACCAGAAGCGCGTTGATCAGGCTGGCTGATCCCGCGATCACGGCCACGACAAAAAACCAATAAGGAAACTCTTCGCCGCGGTCATACACCTGATCATATACTTGCTGCACCAGCATCAATGTCAAAAACAGCATTGCTGATACCAGCATCTGCGCAATGATTGATAAGCGCACCACAGGATGCAACGCCATCTCGCGCATTGCCGCAAACAGCAGTTTCAGCCGCAGGGGGCGACGATTTTCGACCGGCAGGGTTTCGGGCAAGCGGACCATCATCCAGATGCTAAAGATCATGGCAAACAGGATGAACGCGATAAAGATGCCGCGCCAACTGGACCAGTCAATAATAAACGACCCTAGCATTGGCGCAACGGCTGGAACGATCGTAAAGATCATCATCACAACCGAAACGATCTGCGCCATCTGGCGGCCTGAAAAGCGATCCCGCACCACCGCGATTGAAACGACCCGCGGTCCGGCAGCGCCAAGTCCTTGCAAAACACGAGCGAACAGCACCAGCTCCAGCGATTGACTGGCCCATGCGAGACCTGCGCCGAAGATAAACAGTGCGCTGGCCGCTAAAACAACCCGTTTACGCCCGAAAGCATCCGACAACGGGCCGGTAAAAAAGGTGCCGGCCCCCATGCCGAACAGGAACATGCTGAGAATCAGGGGAGCTTTGTTTGGCGCATCCGGCGAAAGCTCTGCCGCGATCTGGGGCAGGGCGGGTAACATCGCATCAATTGAAAAAGCTACGGACGCCAACATCATGGCCATCAGGGCCACAAACTCGGTGCGGCCCATATTAAACTTATCTGTATCAGCCGCCACGTGTTACTCCGCTGTGTAAGGTGCCGGTGTCCGGCTACGTGCAGAGGGTTATCTGGCGATTAACGCAATGGCAATTGCAAAGAAATTCACGCTTTTAGATCAGTATCCTGAAGCGAGGCGCAGGTCGCTGTCCGGCACCGCATTGAAAGGCGTGCGCGCGCCGATGATTTCCGCACGGGGAACATAGACTACCTGCGTGACATCTTCGAAATGATCGAACTGTCCTTTCCAGTCATCACCCATAGCAAATACGGATACGTTATAATTGATAATGTCAGTGTATTTCTGATCCCATTCCTGCTCGGCGATCACGCGGCTGACGAAACGGCAACTTTCCAGCATCAAACGGCGGTCTGCGTAGGAGGTTACGGACGGCACGCCCATCTTTTCATTGTAGGCATCTGTCGAGCAGCCGACCACCAGTTCAGAGCCCAACATCGACAGCCGTTGCAGCAATCGCGCATGGCCCTGATGGAACAGATCAAACGACCCGTAGGTAAGCACAACACGCGAAGACATCGCAGAAATCATAGACAAGCCCTTTCTCAATTCACCACCTCCCGTGCGGATGCACAGATTGAGCGGTACAGCGGCGCATTTGCCGCCCACAAATTGGAATGGGAGCATCCCGTCGGGGATGAGGTCCTGTTCACTGCCTGCCTACCTGCTCAAAGGTATTATTTTAGATGAGGCTTTGTGCCCCTTGATGACGATTCTAGGTCACCTTCAGGCTGTCGCATAGCGATAAGTGATACATTGGCCAAGATTGCGACGCATTTGCAACAGCGTCAGCTTTCTTTTGTCACTTCTTCGATCACCTTCGCCCAAAGCTCGGGCGGTTGCGCCCCGGGGACGGCATGGCGGCCTGCGACGATAAAGGTAGGGACCGATGAAATACCCATCTCACGGCTGTGCGCGTCTCGGTCGCGGATGTCCTGCACATCGGCATCACTTTCCAGCAGCCGCGCAATCACCGACGCGTCAAGTTCGATCCCGTCCGCAATATCTGTCAGCACTTCGGCATCGCCGATATCGCGCGCATCGACGAAATATGCTTTGAACAGCGCGGATACAGCGGCGGTTTGACGCCCCTCAATCCCTGCCCAGTGGATCAGGCGATGTGCGTTTAATGTGTTGGGGGTGCGCTGCATCCCTTCGAAATTGATATTCAGACCCGCTTTTTGGGCGTTTTCCACAACAGGTGCATAGGCTTGCACCGCCGCTTCCTTACCGCCGAATTTGGTTTCCAGATAGGTGCGCCTGTCCATGCCCTGCGCAGGCATATCTGGGTTGAGCTGGAACGGATGCCACTCAATCAAAAATGGATGATCGGGGTGCGCGGCCAATGCGCGGTCCAGATATGCTTTGCCGATATAGCACCACGGGCAAATCGGATCGGACATAATATCGAGCTTGATCGGGTCGGTCATCGGGATGCCTCATAATGCTGGCGCAACGCGCGGCGCAGGATTTTGCCATTTGCGCCCATGGGCAGCTGCGGCAGATGAATATAAAGGCGCGGCTGCTTGTAGCGCGCCAGATTGTCTTGCGCATAACTGTGCAGGGCCTCTTCGTCCAGTGGGGCAGCGGCGGTGTAAAAGGCGGCGATCACGCTCACATCCTGTTTTACGTTCACTTCCGCCACACCGACAGCGCTTATGCCCTCAAACCGCGCAAGGCAGGCTTCAACCTCGACGGGTGAGACGCGAAAGCCGCCGGCGTTCATCATATCATCGTTGCGTCCCAGATAGGTAATCTGGAAATCCCCGTCCATGCTGCCCTGATCGCCGGTCAAAAACCACTCACCCTGCATTTTGGCGGCGGTTTCCTCGGGGGCATCAAGATAACCCAGCATCAGCCCCGGATCACTGCGATGTACAGCGATTGTGCCTTCGGTTTCCAGGGGCACAGGCCCGTCCGGCCCCAGGACGGCGATGCGGCGGCCTTTTTGCGGTCGGCCCAAAACGGTGGTCGGAGCAGGATGGTCAGGCGCGCCGGAGATAAACGTCGAACATTCCGACATGCCGTAGGCTTCGAACACGGGGGTACCTGTGGCTCTCTCCCACCGCTCGCAAACCGCGGGGGGCAGCTTTTCTCCCGCGCTCAGCCCATGGCGCAGGACAGGCATGGCGGGTAGGTCCGGCTGGTCCAGCAATTGGCGATAAACGCCCGGTGCTGCGGCAAAGATCGTTGCATCGTGTTGCGCAATGAGGTTGGGAAGATCAGGCGCCTGCGTGCCGACAGCAGGGATCAGGGCGGTGGCCCCGATGGTCCACGGGTCCATCAGGCCAGTGCCAAGCGTATAGGTCCAGTTGAACGCACCGGCATGTAAAACACGGTCACTGCTGCGGAGCCCGTACCAGCCATCATGCATCATCAGGCGCGCCCAGATCGCGCGATGGGCGTGAACCACGGCGCGCGGGCTGCCCGATGTGCCGGATGTATAGATAATATAGGCCGGACGCTCCGGATCACCCATATGCCAGTCGGCGGCGGGCAAATTGCGCATGGCGCGCAACCTATCCAGACCGATGATGCGTTGATCGGTCGGGCAGGCAACGGCGGGATCATGCAGGATCGCTGCAGGCGCGAGGGTTTCGATCATCGGTGCGACTTCGCGGTCGGTCAGGGCCGAGGCAGTTGGCACAGGCACAAGACCGGCAGCAATGGCGCCCAGATAGGCAATGGGGAAATCAACCGTATTGCCCAGCCGCATTAAAATGCGATCCCCCGCGACAGCGCCGGTTTCCAGCAGACCGGTTGCCGTGCCCAGCACAGCAGCTTTCAAATCGCGGTATGTCCATTCCTCGGACCCCAGAACAGCCAGCGCCAGCTTGTCGGGCGCATCTTCGGCATGGGCAAGGACATGCGCCGCCATGTTGAACGGTTCGGGGCAGGGTGATGGCGGGCCTTGATCGAAGATTGAGAGCATATGCATCGCTACCCCGCGTTTGTGCGCGTTGCAAGGTGCACAGCATGGCCGTATAGAAACAACATGAATGATGAAGCAGCAAAATCAATGATCCAGATCGCGCGCGAGGACGGTGCCAGCCATAAGGTGCCGCCTGTCGATCTGGGCGCGCGGGTGCGCGAATTGCGCAAGGCGCGCGGCTGGACGCTTGAGCAGGCGGCCACTCAGGCCGGTCTTGCCCGCTCGACCCTTTCGAAAATCGAAAACGCACAGATGTCACCGACCTATGACGCGTTGAAAAAGCTGGCGGTCGGGCTGGAAATTTCCGTGCCGCAGCTGTTCACGCCCCCCGCAGCAGAGCAGATCAACGGGCGCATGGCTGTCACCAAATCCGGTGAGGGTGCCGCGCAAGCGACAGCAACCTACGAGCATGAATTGCTGGCCGACAGCCTGCGCAAAAAGAACATGTTGCCCTACCGCGCCCGTATCCGCGCACGGCAGATGGAAGAATTTGACGGCTGGGTGCGCCACGATGGCGAGGAATTTCTGTTTGTTCTCACCGGCGTGATCAAGCTGTTCACCGAATTTTACGAACCCATCGAAATGCGGCGTGGCGACAGCGCCTATTACGATGCAGCCATGGGCCACAACGTAATATCAATCTCGGATGAAGATGCGACCATTCTGTGGGTCACATCACTGGTTTAACCTGATGTTGCGGCGCGGGTTCGGTGTGCGCTATTCGCTTGCGTCCCACCACCACACCTCCGGCATCCACTGCGCACCGTCGCCGTAGATCGGCAGTGTATCGGGGTACTTCATCTCGCGCACATGGGCGATGCGCCCGTCTGTGTAGGCCCAGAACGGGATCACATAGCGGCCAGCCGTTAGAACACGGTCAAGCGCGCGGGTGGCGGCAATGAAATCGGCACTATCGCGTGCGTTCAGCATCGCATCAATCATGGCATCAATCGCCGGATTGCGCGCGCCCATCAGATTGCGCGAGCCTTGCTGGTCGGCGGCATCACTTCCCCAATAGAACTTCTGCTCGTTTCCGGGGCTCAGCGAGAGCGAGCGGCGGAAAGTGGTGATGTCAAAATCAAATTCGCCGGTACGCGAGAAAAACTGTGCATCGTCGACCGTTTCGATCGTGGCAGCGATTCCCAGACGGTTCAGCCCCCGCAAATATAGATCGGCAATCGCGATATCCTCGGTGCTCCCTTTGGCGATCAGAATGGTGAAGCTGACAGGCGTGCCATCGCCGCGCATCATGGCACCGTCCTTTACCATGTATCCCGCCGCCTCGAATTGCGCCATTGCCGCGCGGATGCCTGCACGGTTACGGGCCGAGCCATCGGACACAGGCAGGGCGTAGCCTTCGATTGTGCCATTGGGCAGGGTGTCCTGATAAGGCAACAGAAGATCTGCAACACGCCCTTGGGCCGGGCCATCCTCTTTGCCCAGTACAGAGTTAGAGAAATACGAGCTGATGCGCGGCTGACTGCTGCCAGTGAGCGTGTCGTTGATGTATTCAAAGTTGAACGCCTGGATCAGCGCATCCCGCACCCGCCAGTCATCAAACGGCGCGCGGCGGGTGTTCATAACAAACCCGGTCATACCGGAGGGTTTCTGGTGTGGAATGACCGATTTCACGATGTCGCCGCGCGTTACGGCAGGAAAATCGTACTGGCTGTTCCAGACTTCGGCGTTGAATTCGCGCACGGCAGACACTTCACCCGCCTTAAAACCTTCGAACAACACTTTGGCATCACCGTAAAAATCTAGCTTTATGCTGTCGTAATTATGCGTGCCCGCGCGAAACGCCAGATCCTTGCCCCAGTAATCGGGGTTGCGGGTAAGCTGCACATAACGTCCGCCTTCATATCCCGTGATCGTATAGGGGCCGGACCCGAGCGGAATTTCCTGAATAGGGGCATTGGCAAAATCGCGCCCTTCCCACTGGGCTTTTGACAACACCGGACGCAGACCCGCCAGCAGCGCCAGTTCACGATTGGGTGTGTTAAAGGTGATCTTGACAGCGCGCGGCCCTGTCTTTTCGATGCTGTCGATCTGGCCATAAAGGCTCAGGTATCGGGGGTGGCCCTGCGTGCCCAGCATTTCAAAACTGAAAATGACATCATCAACGGTCAGAGGGCTACCGTCGGAAAATTTGGTGCCTTCGCGCAGGGTAAATTCGACCCAAGTGCGCTCTTCGTCGGTTTCAACCGATTCGGCTAGCAATCCGTAAAGCGTAAACGGTTCGTCCCATGAACGGCCCATCAGGGTTTCGTGGGTGAAATGCGGTAATTGCCATGGTGACGTGCCTTTGCGCACAAACGGATTGAGACTGTCAAAGCCGCCAGTGTTGCCCAAAGTGATCGCGCCGCCCTTTGGCGCATCCGGATTTGTATAGGGCAGGTGCGTGAAATCCGCAGGCAGGGCAGGCGCGCCGTACATGGCTATCGCATGCTCAGGCTCGGCTTGGGCCGCGAATCCCCAAAGAATCAGTGAAGAAAGGGCCACAAACGTCCGTGTCCTCGGGAAATTATCTAAAGCCATTTTCGAAACAATCCTGCGCTGCCCTTTTTTTTATTACTAAAACCTCTAACGGGGTCTATTGGCGGGCGCAAACTTTATGCTTGGCGTTTGGGCGATTATTGCTTATAAAGGTGTCACTGCTCGATAGGTTTCTTGCCTGTATGAAACCTGCCTCAATAACTTGACGCCCGCCTTGTGCGGGCGTTTTTTTTTGCCCTAATTTTTCGTGGATATCTTTTGACGCTCGGGCAACGGGGAACCCTAAGGGGGGGTAGTGCATTTCCATTCCTGATGGCGCGCGTCATAAGCTATTTAAATATACAATCATCAGGAGAATTCCCATGGCACTTACATACGATCTGTCCGGCAAAACCGCTGTTATCACCGGATCGAATTCGGGTATCGGTTTGGGCATCGCCCAGCAATTGGCGCAAGCGGGTGCAAACGTTGTTCTGAACTCGTTTACCGATAATGACGAAGATCATGCACTGGCCGAAGAAATCGCCAGCGTCACCGGTGTTAAGGCGCGTTATATCAAGGCGGATATGTCCAAAGGTGACGAATGCCGCAAGCTGATCGAGGATGCGGGGGTGTGTGATATCCTGATCAACAACGCCGGCATCCAGCACGTTGCGCCGATTCCCGATTTTCCGGCCGACAAATGGGATGCGATCATTGCGATCAATCTCAGCTCTGCCTTTCACACAACCGCCATAGCCCTGCCCATGATGCGCAAAGCCGGTTGGGGGCGGGTGATCAACATCGCTTCCGCACACGGGCTGACGGCATCGCCCTATAAATCGGCCTATATCGCTGCCAAACACGGGATTGTCGGGCTGACAAAGACCACCGCGCTTGAAACCGCAGAAGAGCCAATTACCGCAAATGCGATCTGTCCGGGTTACGTTCTGACGCCAATCGTTGAAAAGCAAATCCCTGACACGATGAAAGAATACAACATGTCGCGTGAGGAAGTGATCCAGAACGTCATGCTGAAACGCCAGCCGAGCAAGGAATTCGCAACTGTGGAGCAGCTGGGCGGCACCGCCGCGTTCCTTTGCTCTGCGGCGGGGGATCAGATTACCGGCACCACCATCAGCGTAGATGGCGGCTGGACGGCCCTGTAAAATACAGCGCGGCCTGCAATCGGGCCGTGCATTCATTAACCAATAAGGCGGGCTTATGGCACAGACGAAAAAGATCAATCTTGCACTTCAGGGCGGCGGCGCACACGGGGCTTTCACCTGGGGCGTGCTGGACCGGTTGTTGCAAGAAGACGATCTGGAAATTTGCGCCATATCGGGCACCTCTGCAGGTGCGCTGAACGGTGCTGCCCTAAAATCCGGCATGACAACCGGAGGTCGGGAAGGCGCACGCGAGAATCTTGAATGGCTCTGGATGCAGGTCGCGGGTGTGAGCGATCTGCGTCTTGGTGACTGGATGGCGCCGTTCGGCCTGCAATTTCTGAGCAAGCAGATTGAGTATAGCATGCCCTATGCTGTTACCGATGCGGTTTCGCGGGTTATGTCGCCCTATGCGCAAGGGCCGTTTTACAAGAACCCCCTGCAGGACATCGTTGAGCGGTTTGACTACGACCGTGTGTGCAACGCACATGCGCCCCTATTTTATGTAGGTGCAACCCGCGTGCGCAACGGAAAAATTCGGATATTTGAGGGTGATGAGATCGGCCCCGACGCGCTGATGGCCTCTGCCTGCCTGCCGACTGTTTTTCAAGCTGTGCAGATTTTTGACAAAACCACAGATCGGGTCGAGGCGTTTTGGGATGGTGGATTTACCGGCAATCCCGCGTTGTTTCCATTCTTCGTTCCGGAATTGCCCGATGATGTGGTGATCATCAATATTAATCCGCTGGAGCGCGATGAAATTCCCACCTCGCCGCAGGAAATCCAAAATCGCATTAACGAGATCAGCTTCAACTCCAGCTTGTTGCGCGAATTGCGTGCAATTGATTTTGTACAACGGCTGATTGACGAAGGCATGGTCGATTCCGACAGGATGAGCCGGGTGCGCATCCATATGATCGCCGATGATAAACTGATGGCACAGCTTTCGGCGGCGACAAAAATCGTTCCTAATCCGCACGTTATCGGCCAACTAAAGCTAGCGGGCCATGCCGCCGCTGAAGAATTTCTGCGCAATGACGTTGATAATATCGGCAAACGTAGCAGCGTGAACCTGCGAGAGATGTTCGCTTAACTGCGGCTCTGCAGGTCGAGCAACGGCGGCTCGCCGTTGTTCAGCGCTTTTGCGTTCGGGTACACCAGCCCCGCCGAGATCACCAGCTTGGCGGAGTCTTCGACAGACATGTCCAGCTCGATAACGTCGCGCTTGGGGAGGAACAGCAAAAACCCGGACGTGGGGTTGGGGGTGGTCGGCAGAAAAACCGACATCACCTCACCCGATGGGTCCGATTTGCGAGCTATCTCTCCCTTGGCCGTGGTTGAGATAAAGCCGATAGCCCAAATACCCTTGCGCGGATATTCGATCAGGCAGGCCTTGTCGAAACTGCTCTCTGTCTGGGCAAAGATTGTCTCCGAAATCTGCTTGATCCCAGAATAGATCGAGCGCACAACAGGTGTCCGCTCGACGAGGCTTTCTGCGAAGCGGATAAATGAACGTCCAATCAACCCTTTGGCAATGAACCCCACAAGGATGGTGAACAGCAAAAAGATGATCACACCGATGCCGCGCACGTTGATTTGTGACAACGGGTCCAGACCCAGAAGATCCTGTATCCACCTGTCGGGGTGATATTTCAGCGGCACCAACGGCAGGACAAATCCGTCAATCCAGCCGACAACGCTCCAGATCAGCCAGATGGTAAGGCCGACCGGCGCAATCACCACCAATCCAGTCAGAAAATTGCTGCGGGCGCGGCCGATCAGGCCACGTTTTGGCGGCTGAACCGGCTCTGGGTCAAATGGGGTGCTCATCAGGTGGGCTGTTTCCGAATGGTCGTTAAACTACAGGTAGGTGCAAACGCAGGCCATGCAATAGCCTGCGCCGCTATTCTTAACCCTGTGCCTGCAATTCCAGTGCAATCTTTGACGCAAGACGCGCATTATTTCGCACCAAAGCAATATTTGCTGTCAAGGACCGCCCCTCGGTCAGTTCGAAGATACGCTGCAACAGGTAAGGCGTGACGGACTTGCCCAAAATTCCGGCTTTGTCTGCATCGCCCAGTGCAGTGGCAATTACCGGCAGCATCACCTCCGATGAAATTTCGTCCTCTTCGGGAATCGGATTGGCGATCAGCTGACCACCGGGTAGTCCCATCGCAGCACGGGTCAGATGGGCGCGCGCGATCTGTGCCGGATCATCCATGCGCAGGGGCGACTTCAGCGTGGAGCCACGCGACCAGAACGCGGGAAAAGCATCCTGGCCATAAGTAATGACCGGAACACCCTGCGTTTCCAACACTTCCAGCGTTTTCGCCACATCAAGAATAGCCTTTGCGCCAGCGGCCACAACGGTAACCGCGGTTTGTGACAGCTCCATCAGGTCGGCAGAGATGTCGAAGCTGTCTTCGGCACCCTTGTGAACGCCGCCGATCCCGCCTGTGGCAAATACATGGATGCCCGCCATCTGCGCGGCAATCATGGTTGCGGCAACCGTTGTCGCGCCGGTGCCGCCGGTCGCGATGCAAACCGCCATATCAGCACGGCTCAGCTTTGCAACATTTTTGCTTTGCGCAAGGGCGGTTAGCTGATCATCTTCAAGCCCGATATAAAGTGTGCCGTCCATCACTGCGATTGTCGCGGGCACGGCACCGGCTTCGCGGATATCGCCCTCAACCTGCCGCGCGACCTCTACGTTTTGCGGGTAGGGCATGCCGTGGGTAATGATCGTGCTTTCCAGCGCAACAATGGCTTTTCCGCTTTCACGGGCAGCGGTGACTTCGGCGGAATAGACGGTTGGAATCATATTGTGGTTTCTCCGGATACATAAAGGGCTGCGGCTGACAGGGCCGCGTCAAGAGCTGCCTCGGCAGACAGGCCGCGCAGTTCAGCGGCGATATGCGCCGCCATTAACGTATCACCCGCGCCGGTAACACGGGTTACCGAGACAGGTGGTGGCGTTTGCGTAACGGCGCCTTGCGGGCCGGCCATGGTTGCAGGATTGCCGCCATCGGTTACCACGACGCGCGCGGCCCCTCGGGCCAGCATCGCATCAGCCGCCACAGCGGAATCGTCAAACTGCGTCTGGCAGAGAAGTCCTGCCTCTTCGAGGTTAACATACAGCGTTCCGCGCCCTGTTTGCAAAAACGGGCTGAGCCTGCGCGCCTTTCCGGGCGAGGCGGGGGCAACGCGTAAGTCTGCCTGCGCCAGCAACGGGTTGCGGGCCATTTTTGACAACAGATCAAGGGTCAGGTTTCCGTCCAACGCAACTGCACCTGTGTAGGCTATGCCGGACGCCTCTAGCGGGCGCAGGATTTTATCGCCCGCAGCCTCTAGTGAATGGGCGTCGGCGATGGCGGCGATCAATCCGTTGGCACCCTCAATGGCCATATACTGATCTGTCGGCAAGTCATCGGAGCGATAGATCAGATCGGTCACCAAACCGCGCGCATGGCAGGCGTCAATCAATGCATCCCCGTCCGCATCACGGCCGACAGCGCTCAGCAATGCGGGATGCAGGCCGAAACGGCGCAAGGCCATGGCGATATTCAGGGCAACCCCACCAGGAAGGCGGGTAATACGCCCGGGCATATCCGCGCCAAGCTGCATCGGCGTGTCGCAACGTCCGATAACGTCCCACAGGACAGAACCAATACAGAGGATTTCAGGTGTGTTGTTCATGGCAACGGTTTTGACGCCATGTGCGCAGACGCGCAAGCCCATTAAGATCTATTGTGACGGTACTGCAAACGTCATCGACGCCCAGAGCGTTTCCCAAACCGGCCCGTCTTTTTCCGAAGTCGCGCCATCGACCTCGCGCAGCACAACAGCGTCGAGCAAATATTCTATCCCCGCCGTCACCGCGATGCTGGCGCGACCTTCCTGATCTGTACGTGTAATGGTGACTTTCACCTCATCGTTGCTGTCGCGCGCATAAATTTCGATCTGCGCATCGGGGCGCGGCGCATTGTTATACAGCAGCAATACGTGCAGCGTTTCGCCGAGATCAGGGGCGTAGGGGTTATCGAGCGCCACAAATTCTGTCACCATTCCCAATGCGCGGTCCGCGCCGCGTCCATCGCCCACTGCCACAAGGGATTTGGAATGGCGTGTGTAGGTTTCCTTGAAATTCTCCTTTGCCCATCCACGCGCAGTATGGATTGCTTCAACATCGTCGAAGTCTTTATGCTCGGCAAATTTCAGAAACTTGGCCCACTCTTTGTAAACCACGATCGAAGGGGCGGCCTCGTGCGCGATAATCATCAGCCCGTCCTGCGCGGGTGCGGTTAACCGGATTGCCGGACGATCTCCCATGCGGCCTGTCACAGGTGCGCCACTGTCGCCCATGATTACGTCAAATCGCGTATTCCGGTCGGCAAAAAAGGACTGGCGCGTGCCCTCGAAAATCTGTCCGTTTCGCAGATCGGCTACAAACGGCGCGCCTTTTTCCACTTGATATTCCGGTGGTTCAATCCAGAATTCATGTGCAGAGGCCATTTGAGCGCTCGCCAGTGTGGCACACAACAATAAACAAAAACGGATAAGTTTCATGAAACGGTATTCCCTGTTACTACTTTTCAAGCTGACGCTTGTGCTGGCGTTGTCAAGCACACAGGCCACTGCACACGAAGTTGTGCCAACCATTGCGGATTTGACGGTTGCCGAAGGCAAGGCCGAACTGGGGCTTCAGATCAACCTTGAGGCGTTTCTTGCCGGTGTTGATCTGGACACGGTGGACGACACAAACAACGCCCCGCAAGCGCAGGATTATGACGCTTTGCGCGCGCTTGATGCCGCGCAACTGGCCGCCCGTGCGCCTGAATTGCTGGCGGGTTGGAACGCGCTGCCGGTGCTGAGCGTGGATGGCACGCCTTTGGTGGTGGAAAGCATCAACATCACTGTGCCCGAAGGGATCGACCCCGAATTGCCGCGCATCGCCGAATGGCAACTGGCCGCAGACGCGCCCGAGGGCAGCGCTGTCACCGTCGCGTGGCCTGACGGTGGTGGTGATCTGGTGTTGCGCCAGCAAGGGGTTGATGAACCCTATACCGGCCTTATCAGTGGCGGGGCCAACAGCCCGGAAATCTCGCTGGAAGGGGGCAATGCGCAAACCGGATGGCAGACCTTCGTCGGATACATCCCTGTCGGGTTTGATCACATCCTGCCTAAAGGGCTGGACCATATTCTGTTTGTGCTGGGCCTTTTTTTCCTGTCAACGCATCTGCGCCCCCTGATCTGGCAGGTGACAGCGTTCACGCTGGCCCATACCGTCACACTGGCGCTTGGCGCATTGGGTGTGGTCACCGTCCCCGGTAGCATTGTCGAACCGTTGATTGCTGCCTCAATCGTTTATGTCGCGGTCGAGAATATCTTTGCGCGTGGCCTCAATACGTGGCGGCCTGTGATTATCTTCGGCTTCGGTTTGCTGCACGGATTGGGATTTGCCTCGGTTCTGGGCGAGTTCGGTTTGCCGCAGGCGCAGTTCGTGCCAGCCCTGATCGGCTTTAACGTCGGTGTAGAGATCGGTCAGCTGACCGTGATTACTATGGCCTTTGTGCTGATCTGGCTTGCGGTGCTTGCGGCAAGGCGCGCAAGCCTGACAGGCGTTGAAGAGATCGTGACAGAGTATCCCGTGATGTTCCGCGCGGTATCCGTAACCGGATCGTTGTTGATCGCAATTATCGGTATCTACTGGGTGATCGAGCGTACGCTGCTGTAAGCGATCAACCTACAGCAGACCAAAGATCGGAGAGGGCTGCGGCGGGATCGTCGTGGCCCCAGATTTCCTCACCGATGCCAAAGAAATCGGTTTTGGAAGACAGCGCGGCAATCAGCGCCTTGTCCAGACGGCCTTCGGCAACGCAGGGCACTTCGATGACTTCCGACCACCACTGGAACAGCTCTTCTTCGGCAATCTCGCCAGCGTCCAGTGCGGTCTGCTGTACCGGACCAAATGCGACGTAATCAGCACCGGCTTCGCCCGCACTCATCCCGTCATGGCGTGATCCGGCACAAAAGCTGCCGACAATCGCATCCGCGCCCAGCAGTTTACGTGCGTGCCGGACCGAGCGCGCGGCGTCTGATAAATGCACCCCGTCTAGGCCCAGACGTTCGGCCAGCAGCGTGTGATCGGCAATTACCAGCGCCACATCGCGCGCGTCCGTCACCGTACGCAGCGTATCGGCGGCGCGCGAAAGCAGGTCTTCGTCCCGCGTGGACAGCGCAAGGCGCACACAGGCCGTTGCATGGGTGTCCAGAACCCGCGCCAGCGTGTCGCCAAATCCGCCCAGGTCTATCTCGGGCGGCGTGATGAGGTAGAGTTGCGGCTGCTCTGGTGCGTCTTGCATGGGGTCTTGTCCTTTGGCTGCGTGATCTGTGCCTAGCGTAATCCGCTGCGGGATGGAAACTGAAATCCGCGCGTCACATCATATTGGCAAGGGCAGGGGCGCGGGGTAAGAGGACATATGACAGTTCTTCCCCCCACCGCCCCGAGCTTTGTTCTTGTACGCCCTCAAATGGGCGAAAACATCGGGGCCGCTGCCCGTGCGATGCTGAATTTCGGTCTGGATCATATGCGCGTGGTTGCGCCGCGTGACGGCTGGCCCAATCCGGCGGCTGTTGCCATGGCATCGGGTGCGGGGCGGGTGCTGGATCATGCGCTTGTTTCGCCGGACCTGCCCACCTCTCTTGGCGATTGCAGCTTTGTCTTTGCCACCACTGCGCGGGATCGTGATCTGGCCAAGCCGGTCTACACCCCCGAGGCGGCGATGCAACTGGCCGCGCAGAAAATTGCAAATGGTGAACGGGTGGCGGTTTTGTTCGGGCCGGAACGCGCAGGGCTGGAGAATGATGATATTGCCCGCGCCAATGCGATTATTTCGGTGCCGGTAAATCCACAATTTGCCTCTCTTAATCTGGCGCAATGTGTGCTGCTGATAGGCTATGAATGGATGCGCCAGCAGGGCGAACATACCCCCGTTGTGCATGAATTGGCCGGCGGTGAATGGGCCCAAAATGCCGAAATCGAACATCTGGCAAAACATTACGAAGAGCGGCTGGACGAGGCGGGTTTTTTCTATCCCGATCACAAGGCTGCCTCGATGAAAACCAATCTGCGCAATATGTGGAGCCGCCTACCGTTGACCCGTGCGGATGTGCAGATCTTGCACGGCACCTTGCGGCAGATGGTCCGATGGAAAGAACGCGGCTAGCCGCTGTAGATACCGAAACTATCTGATAAACACAGACGACAAACACGGACGGAGAACACGATGGCGAGCAACCGCAAGCTTTTCGAAGAAGTAGGCGCTGAAACGGCAAGGCCTGTGGCGACCAAAGGCGTGATCGACGCAGGGCGCGGCGGCGCGCGCGGGGCGATCCGCATCTGGCTCATAGTGCTGTTTGCACTGGTGTTTCTGATGATTGTCGTAGGCGGCGCTACCCGCCTGACCGACAGCGGCCTCAGCATTACCGAATGGCGCCCCCTGACCGGATCAATCCCGCCGCTGAACGCCGCCGACTGGGAATCCGAATTTGCCAAATATCAGGCGATTGACCAGTTCCGGCTGCAACACGCATGGATGACACTGGCTGATTTCAAAGAGATATACTGGTGGGAGTGGGGGCATCGCCAGCTTGGCCGCGTGATCGGGCTTGTCTGGGCGCTGGGGTTTTTCTGGTTTTTGCTGCGCCGCCAGATCCCGACAGGCTGGACACCCCGCTTGCTGTTGCTGGGTGGTTTGGGCGGTTTGCAAGGCGCGATCGGCTGGTGGATGGTGTCTTCTGGTGTGACCTCGGGCACAACTGTAACAACCGTAGCCAGCACCCGCCTTGCCATTCATCTGGGGCTGGCGTTTGTGATCATGGGATTCATCACGTGGTACGCCCTCAGCCTTGGTCGTACGGAACGTGATCTGATGCAGGCGCGCCGCGCGAAAGAAGGTAAACTGTTCGGCGTCTCCACGGGCTTGCTGCATTTCACCTTTCTGCAAATCCTGATCGGCGCGCTTGTGGCCGGCATTGACGCAGGGCGCACCTATACCGACTGGCCCTTGATGGCAGGGCAGTTCTTTCCCCCCCAAGCCTTTGTGCTGGAGCCGTTCTGGACAAATTTCATCGAAAATCCGGGGTTGGTGCAATTCATCCATCGCATGACCGGCTATGCATTGTTCGCCTTTGCGATTGTTGTCTGGTTGCGCGGACGTAAATCGGCGCATCCCAACACGCGCTACGCATTCAACGCGACCTTTGCAGCAATCACATTACAAGTGGTTCTGGGCATCACAACTGTCCTGTATGAGGCGATCCTGCCGGTCGCCCTTGCGCATCAAGGACTGGCCGTGTTGTGCTGGGTCTTGATCCTGCGCGCGCGTCATCTTTCCCTATACCCAATCGCGACATCGCTCAGAGGAGCCTCCACATGACTGCATATGATGACCTGATGGAATTCACCCGTGACACCATGGCACTGGGGCAGGTGGCAGGCCGCTTGGGCTGGGATCAGGAAACCATGATGCCGCGCGGTGCCGCACCGCAACGGGCCGAAGAAATGGCCGCGATGGAAAGTGTTCTGCACGCGCGCCGCATTGACAGCCGCGTACGCGACTGGCTGGCCGAAATTGACGACGCGTCGCTTGACACCGTGGGCCAAGCCAACATGCGCCACATCCGCCGCAGTTTCGAGCGGACCTGCAAAGTACCAGCCGCCCTTGCCGCGCGCATCGCAAAACTGACATCAGCCGCGCAGGGCATCTGGGCCGAGGCCCGCGCCGCCGATGATTTCATGGCTTTCGCGCCAACACTTGCCGAAGTAATCATGCTCAAACGCGAGGAAGGGCAGGCGCTGGCCGCGGGTGGCGATGTCTATGACGCGATGCTTGCCGACTACGAACCGGGCACAACAGGCGCCGATCTGGAAGCGATGTTTGGCACCATGCGCCCCGTGTTGTCAGAGCTGCGCGCAGCCATCCGGCAGGCAAAGCCACCTGAACCGCTGACAGGCACCTTCGATGAAGGCGCGCAGATGAAACTGACCCGCCAGCTTGCCAAAACATTCGGCTATGACATGTCGCGCGGGCGTGTGGACAAGGCCGTGCATCCGTTTTCTTCCGGGTCCGGCCTTGATGTACGTATCACCACGCGGACCAATCCGGTGGACCCTTTCAACTGCTTCTATTCCACCATCCACGAGGTCGGTCACGCCGCCTATGAGCAGAACATTGATGCCGCGTATTTGCTGACGCCGCTGGGCAGCGGTGTTTCCATGGGCGTGCATGAAAGCCAGAGCCGGATTTACGAAAACCAGATCGGGCGCAGCCGTGCGTTCACCGGCTGGCTGTTTGGCCAGATGAAAGACGCCTTTGGCGATTTTGGCGTGAAGGACGCAGACGCGTTCTATGCCATCGTGAACCGTGTGGGCGATGGCTATATCCGCACCGAAGCGGACGAGTTGCAATACAACCTGCACGTCCTGCTCCGGTTTGATCTTGAGCGCGCCCTGATGGCGGGTGATTTACAAGTGAGCGAGCTTGAGGCCGCGTGGAATGATCGTTTCGAGGCCGACTTCGGCTATGCGGTGGATAGGCCCTCCAACGGGGTCTTGCAGGATGTACATTGGTCTGTCGGGCTGTTCGGGTATTTCCCCACCTACAGCCTTGGCAATGTCTATGCCGGATGCCTCAATGAGGCGATGCGCAAAGCACTGCCCGATCTGGATGCGGACCTCGCCAAAGGTGACACATCGGCAGCAACCGCATGGCTGGGCGCAAACGTGCAAACCCACGGCGGATTGTACCAGCCGCGCGAAGTGATCGAACGCGCCGCAGGGCAGGCGCCAAACGAGGCGCCTTTACTGGCCTATCTGAAAGAAAAGTTCGGCGGGATTTACGGGCTTTGAACTGCGCGACCAGGAAGGTGTGATCTGTTGTGAACAAGCCGATCAGGTTTGATCGGTTACAAACAAAAAAATATGCGCGTTTTGCGAGGTGATAACATAGGGCACTAGCGCTGTTCCAAAAACTGTGGTTTTTGGAACTATCCGAAAGGGGGCTCAGTTTTAGCTTGGATGCTTGATACAAACTGATCAATCTGTCGGAGCTGCAAAATTTTTGGATTATCGTTTATCGTAATCTTCTGTTTTCTGAACATTAGCCAAAAAGCAAATCTGAATTCTTGTTCTTCAAGAAATTTAAGCGGCTTTATAAATGGAATAGATGATTTTAGTTCTCTAATCTTTTCAACGGGATAGCTTCTTTCATCCTCGATAAGAACCTCCCGATTAGTATAATCCACCGCTCTCATATCCATCTGTAGCGCTAGACCCTCACTAAGCTCTTTAAATGTGTATTTTTTTACTAAATCAGGAGGGAGGTCTTTGATTGAAATTTTACTCCAAAGTAACGCGCCTAAAAAATTGCCAAACTCCTGAATTTTTTCCCCAGAAACCATCCATTTACTATCATGTGCCTCGGATATGTTGCCAGCAGCGCTATCGCTTAATGAGACACAGAAGATCCAGCAATTATTGGCTGACCCTTTCAAGGTAACATCCTCGACCGAGATGTTATCTTTATTAAGAGCCATTCTACCGATATGTGCTGATCCACCGGAAGCAAACTCAAATTCTGAAATCCACTCATTTGAAACAGGTGTTAGTCGAGGAAAGCGTATTTTGAAATCGAATTCACCTTCGCCTGCATCCCTAAGAAGTTCATTTTCCTCTTCACGAAAACCCCAAAGAGTGCCGATGCGGAGCGTGTTGCACCCTTTCGTTATATCATACTTCAATGGACAAAGTTTAAAGAGCGGTCTCGGACTAAAATCAATTAATTTCATATTATAACCCCTTCAGTAATAGAAATTTTATGTCTCAATCCCTTAAGTAAAGGATGCTTGCATTGCCATGGTGGTGCGGCCCGAAATGTAGCTCAGTCTGCACAACTGCCATTTGAGGATGTTCCCAAAACCCCCATTTTTGGCACAATTGTAAACGTGCTCTTTTCTCGCTGCCAAAAACTTCGTTCAAAACCTAACAAGTTGTTGAAGGTTTTTTAACAGCTGCAATTACCCTAACCGACAGTAAGACGGAAAAAGGCCAGCGCGCCTAAACGCAAAAGAGCCGCTTCAGCTAGAAGCGGCTCTTTTGTTATTTTCACTAGCGTTGTAGATCAGTCAGCACTCTAAGGTGCGCCGTTTTCATCATCCTCTACATCGTCAGTCGCTTCGGCAATCCAAGCGACCGATACAACTTCCTCGCCTTTGCCGGTGTTAAACACTTTCACCCCACCAGCGGAGCGTGAGCGGAATGAAATCCCCTCGACCGGCACGCGGATCGACTGGCCTTTGGACGTGGCCAGCATGATCTGGTCATCCATTTCTACAGGGAAGGAGGCCACGATCTCGCCCAGCGGCAGACCTTTGGTCCATGCCGTCACACCCATGCCACCACGTCCGCGCAGCGGATAATCATGGCTGGAGCTGAGCTTGCCCGCGCCGCCTGCGGTGATTGTCAGGATCAGGTTTTCAGACGCTGACATTTCTGCATAACGTTCAAGCGAAATTGTAGCATTTGCATCCACATTTTCATCCTCGACCGTGTCGGCATCATCGGCCAGCCCCGCAACCGCGCGGCGCCTCTTGAGATATGCGTAACGCTCGCTACTCTCGGCATCGAAGTGGCGGATGATCGACATGGATACAACCCTGTCATCCCCGGACAATTTGATGCCGCGCACACCAACGGAATTGCGGCTGTTGAAAACGCGCACATCCGTGGCACGGAACCGGATCGCACGGCCCGAATTTGTGACCAGCATCACATCATCATCGTGGCTGGCAATACGGGCATTGATCAGCGTGGTGCCTTCATGCTCGTCCTCGAACTTCATCGCGATCTTGCCGTTGCGCATGACATTGGTGAAATCGGACAGTTTGTTGCGGCGCACGGTGCCGGCAGAGGTGGCAAAGACCACCTGCAAATCGTCCCATTCCTTCTCGTCACGGTCCACGGGCATAATCGCTGCAATGGATACGCCCACGGGGATCGGCAGGATATTTACAATTGCCTTGCCTTTGGAGGTACGTCCACCCTGCGGCAAACGCCATGTCTTGAGTTTGTACACCATGCCATCGGTGGTGAAGAACAGGAGCTGTGTGTGAGTGTTGGCAACAAACAGCGTTGTTACAACATCTTCTTCTTTGGTCGCCATGCCGGACACGCCTTTGCCACCGCGGCGCTGGCTGCGGAAATCGGCAAGGGGGGTGCGCTTGATATACCCACCGGACGTGACGGTTACGACCATGTCTTCACGCTCGATCAGGTCTTCGTCGTCCATATCGCCGGACCAGTCGACAATTTGCGTACGGCGCGGCACGGCAAACAGTTCTTTCACCTCGGCCAGTTCATCGCGGATGATGCCCATGATCCGGTCACGGCTGCCCAGAATCTCAAGGTACTCCTTGATCTTGGCGGCAAGTTCTTCCAACTCGTCGGTGACTTCTTTTACACCGATCTGGGTCAGACGTTGCAGGCGCAGCTCAAGGATCGCGCGGGCCTGGGTTTCGGACAGGTTATAGGTGCCGTCCTCGTTGGCGGTATGTGTCGGATCATCGATCAGGGCGATGTATTCAAGAATACCGGCAGCGGGCCAACGGCGTGTCATCAGCTTTTCGCGCGCTTCGGATGCATCGGCGGAGGCGCGGATTGTTGCGACAACTTCGTCGATATTGGTAACCGCTACGGCCAGACCACACAGGATATGGCTGCGCTCGCGCGCTTTGCGCAGCAGATAGGCGGTGCGACGTGCGACAACATCTTCGCGGAAATCGATAAAGGAGGTGAGGAAGCGGCGCAGCGTCAGCGTTTCGGGCCGCCCACCGTTCAGCGCCAGCATGTTACAGCCGAAGTAGGTTTGCATCGGCGTAAAGCGGAACAGCTGGTTCATCACAACTTCGGCTGTTGCGTCGCGCTTCAGCTCAACCACAACCCGCACACCGTTGCGGTCGGATTCGTCCTGAACGTGGGCAATGCCTTCAATTTTCTTTTCGCGCGCCTGTTCGGCAATCCGCTCGATCATGGTGGCCTTGTTCACCTGATAGGGAATTTCGTCGATCACAATCGCCCAGCGGTCCTTACGAATTTCCTCGATGCGGGTCTTGGAGCGGATGATTACACTCCCGCGCCCCTCAAGGTAGGCTTTGCGCGCGCCCGAGCGGCCCAGCATGATGCCACCGGTGGGGAAATCGGGGCCGGGAACATACTCGATCAATTCTTCTGACGTCAGGTCAGGGTTTTCGATCAGTGCCAGACAGGCATCAATCACTTCGCCCAGGTTGTGCGGCGGGATATTGGTGGCCATGCCGACAGCAATACCGCCAGCACCATTGACCAGCATATTCGGGAAACGGGCAGGCAGCACAGACGGCTCTTGCTGTTTACCGTCGTAATTGTCCTGGAAATCCACGGTATCTTTGTCGATGTCCGCCAACAAATAAGCGGCGGGTTTGTCCATGCGTACTTCGGTATAGCGCATCGCCGCGGCGTTATCGCCATCCATCGAGCCAAAGTTGCCCTGACCATCCAGCAATGGCAACGACATGGAGAAATCCTGAGCCATCCGCACCAGCGCATCATAGATCGCGCTGTCACCGTGCGGGTGGTACTGGCCCATCACATCACCAACGGGGCGCGCCGATTTACGGTAAGGTTTGTCATGCGTATTGCCTGTCTCGTGCATGGCAAAAAGAATGCGCCGGTGAACGGGTTTCAGACCGTCACGCAGATCGGGAATGGCGCGGGACACAATGACCGACATCGCATAATCGAGATAGCTTGTGCGCATCTCGTGTTCGATCGTGACCGAAGGCCCGTCATACACGGGCCGCTCGGGGCGATTTTCGTCATCGTTCTCAGGTGTTTCCGGCGTATCGCTCAATGTCTGTCCCAGCTTTGCTGATGTCTTCTATATCTTGCGGCAAGGTATAGCGCGAAGCCCAGATAAGGTGCAATGCAATTGCGGGAAAACGGCCCGGTCAATTCCCGAAAAACAACGGATTTTGGCGAAAATCCACGAATTTCCTACAAATTCGTTTCAAAATGTCGGGCGCGGTTGGAGTGTTCGAATATATCTGCCGGTTTCTGACGCCACGTCACGCCCCTCTACGTCATATCACTGGCTAAACTGCCACCACCCCCAAAGGAGGAAACGACTATGCAGCGTCTGCTCACCGATCACAAAAACATCACCCTCACCCAGCTTGCGGATATACCGCGCGCCGGTTTGGCAGACGGGCAGGCGCGCTTGAAGCTGGAAAGTTTCGCGCTGACCGCCAATAACGTCACCTATGCTGCCTCGGGATTTGCAATAGGGTACTGGCACTTCTTTCCTACAGAGATCGACGGGCAGGGACTGGTACCTGTGTGGGGCACGGCAGAGGTGGTAGAAAGCAACAGCGATGATTTGAAGGTCGGCGCGCGGCTTTACGGATTTTTTCCGATGGCCGAGGAAGTGGTAATCACACCTCAACCGGACGGACATGGCGGAGTTATAGACGCAGCGCCCCACCGCGCAGAACTTCCGGCGGTGTACAACCGCTACAGCTCTGTAGGCCCCGCAAATGCCATGCAAGATCACATGCGCGCGTTGCTGCAACCGCTTTTGGCAACGTCCTATCTGTTGTTTGACTGGTTGATGGATAACGATTGCTTTGGTGCCAGCCAGATCATCATCGGTAGTGCGTCCTCTAAAACCGGACTGGGGCTTTGTAAGTATCTGGCAGAGCCCGAGGGGCGGGCATACAAGATCGTTGGCCTCACCTCTGCGCGCAATCGCGCCTTTGTGCAGGGATTGGGTGCGTGTGATCAGGTGTTTACGTATGATCAGATTGCGCAGCTTGATGCAGCACCTTCGGTTTATGTCGATATGTCTGGCAATGCTGTTGTGAAAGCTCAGGTGCATTCAACTCTGGGTCCGGATCTCAAACACTCCGCCGCAGTGGGGATCAGTCATTGGGATCAGTTCGACCCGAAAACCCAAGTTGAAGGGGTAAAGCCGGAGTTCTTCTTTGCCCCTGCACAAATCGCCAAACGGCGCGAAGAATGGGGGGCAGGCGTGATCGAAAAACAGATTACCCAAGCATGGAAGCGGCTTGCGGCAGATGCATCAAGCTGGCTGGATATCAAGGTCCACGCCGGGTTGGGGCAGGCGGCAGAAGTGTACCATACGCTGGCGGATGGCACCGCCAATCCGCGGGACGGGCATATCATCACGCTTTAGCAGGCGCGTCAGGCCGAGCAACTTGCCCCGCCAAGCACGCAGAACTTGGCGCAATGGGGGTGGTTCAGCGCAACATCGCGTTCAGCTTCCTCCAGTGTCTCGCCCAGTTCAAACTCTGGCGCGTAGGGCAGCAGGGTACAGGCTAGCACCGCCAGACGGTCTGCACCGCGTCGCTTAACCACCATACGGGAAGTGGCGCACATGACATCATCGGGCGACTTGTCCAGTATTCCCCAACAAGCGGTCGTAATTTCGGGCACATCAACGCTTTCGTCCATTTCGGGAAAGAGCACCGTCATTCCGCTGTCTTGCGCATCGATGTCAAACCTGTGCTCGGCATAAAAGGCTGCGTAACCCGCGCGACTGTCTTCATCGCTGTCCCCGAACACAGACCGCCCCGCAACTGCCAAGCGAAATCCGTTCTCCGAAAGCCACTTCATTCCTGTAACAGTTTTGTCAAACGCTCCCGCGCCGCGCTCGGCATCGTGAAGATCACGGCGATAGTGATCAACCGAAATCCGTAACGTCAACTTGTCGGGGTACGCGGCCTGTACCCGCAACAATCCTTCACGCATCTTTTTGCGCATCATCGGCAACATCGCGTTGGTGAGGATCAGCACATTATAGCCCCGTTCAAGCGCGGCTTCGGTGATATTGATCATGTCGGGGTTCATAAACGGCTCACCGCCGGTAAAGGCGATTTCGCGCACGTTCCATTTGCGCGCCTCTAGCTGGTCAAGATACCTGCGCACCTCTTCGGCTGTAATATAGACAAGTGCGTCATTTGTCGGGCTGGACAGGATATAACAGTTGGCGCATTCGATGTTGCACAATGTACCGGTGTTAAACCAGAGGGTTTGCGGATCATTCAGCGCAACGGTGGCACGTGCCTCGCCAGCGGAGGTAAGTTGAGGGTCTGCAAATTTACCCTGATTTGCCAGTACATTGTCTTTCATCCGCCCGTCTCCGCCTTCCGTTTCCTGTTGCACTAGATGGGGTAGGCGGTTTGCAAAGGCAAGAAAAGACCAACAGGACCAACGCACGCTGTTGTGAACGGCAAGGTTTCCCATATGTTTACGCCGACCGGCAGAGACAGGTTGCATTGTTTCGCGTTATGCTGTGGCATCGCAATGCCACCGCGCTACAACCCGTCGGTATAGGACGTGTTCGTTGCGCGTAAAAATTAAATCAAAGGCAGAATTCCATGGCTTCACGTGTCATTCCCGTTGACGATTTCGATCTTGTAATCTTTGGCGGCACAGGTGATCTGGCGCGCCGCAAGATTTTACCGGGGCTTTTCCGCCGGTTTTGCGCAGGGCAGATGCCGCCCAATGCCCGTGTGATCGGCGCTGCCCGCAGCAATCTGGACTCGGACAGCTACCGCCAGATGGTGCGCGAGGCGATCGGGGAATTTGGCGGTGAGCAGGCGTGTGACGATGCGCATCTGGATGCGTTTCTGGCACGGCTCGAATATCTGGTGATCGACGCGCGCGGCGATGACGGATGGGAAGAATTACAGACCATGATGCTGGGAACCGACCGCATCGAAGCGTATTATTTCTCTGTTTCGCCTGTGTTGTTCGGAGACATCGCGGAGCGGCTGCAAAAATGGGGCATGGCGGACAGCCGCGCGCGCATCGTAGTCGAAAAGCCCTTTGGCCGTGATCTGCAAACCGCGCGCGCACTGAACAAAACACTCGCCACCTATTTCAACGAAGACCAGATTTACCGGATTGATCATTATCTCGGTAAGGAAACCGTACAAAACCTGATGGCTGTACGCTTTGGCAATATGTTGTTCGAGCCTCTGTGGAACAGCCAGTACGTGGACCATATCCAGATTACCGTCGCCGAGACAGTGGGTGTCGGGGGGCGGGGTGAATACTATGACAAGGCGGGCGCGATGCGCGATATGGTGCAGAACCATCTGATGCAGCTGTTGTGCCTGATCGCGATGGAGCCGCCCGCACGGTTTGCCCCCGATGCCGTACGTGATGAAAAGCTGAAAGTGATACGGGCGCTTGATCCGGTCGCGCCCTATCATATCGTGCGCGGCCAGTATCAGGCAGACCCCGAAAACGAGGTTGAGCGCCCCGGCTATCGCACCGCTGTAGACAACCCCAAATCACGCACTGAGTCATTCATCGCCCTGCGCACCGAGATCAGCAACTGGCGGTGGGCAGGCACGCCATTCTATTTACGCACTGGCAAACGTCTTGCCGCGCGGTCTTCCGAAATTACCGTGGTGTTCAAAGATACCCCGCACAACATTTTTGGCGAAGATGCAGGCCGGCACCGCAATGTTCTTTCAATCCTGTTGCAACCCAACGAGGGTATCACATTGGGCGTGACCATCAAGGAGCCGGGACCGGGGGGAATGCGCCTGATTGACGTACCCCTTGACATGAGCTTTGCTGAAACGCTTGGTGATGACGACGTAGATCATGTGGATGCTTACGAAAGGCTGATTATGGATGTCATACGGGGCAACCAGACCCTATTCATGCGCGGCGACGAAGTGGAAGCGGCATGGGCGTGGACTGATCCGATTATTGAGGGTTGGGAAGCACGTAACGACGTGCCGAAACCGTATGACCATGGTAGCACGGGGCCAACAGACGCAACCGATCTGATGCGCAGGGAGGGCCGTAAATGGCAGAAGATAACACAATGAATATAGTTGAATACCCCGATCGCGACACATTGATGACCCAGGTAGCAGAGGTGCTGACAGCAGATCTTGCTACCGCGCTTGAGCGTAAACAGTCAGTGACGCTGGTAGTGCCGGGGGGCAGCACGCCGGGACCGGTATTTGACATCCTGAGCACCGCTGAAATCGACTGGACCCGCGTCCACATCCTGCTCAGTGATGAACGCTGGGTGCCCGAAGATAACGCGCAATCAAATGCCGCCCTGATCCGCAAACGCTTGTTGGTAAACAAAGCAGCTGCAGCACGGTTCACACCCTATTTCCGCCCTGATGATGATATCGAAACGGCTGCACGATCTTTGTCAGGTGAATTAACAGGTTGCACTCCTTTCGATGTGTTATTGCTCGGCATGGGTGCAGACATGCACACTGCATCCTTGTTTCCCGATACATTAGCGCTGGCGGCTGCATTGAAATCAGATGCACAGATGTTTCTACCAGTGACCATAGCGGGGCAGGATACAGCACGTTTCACTTTAACCGCCCCGTCGCTGCGAAGCGCGCGCACAATTCGTTTGCTGGTCACCGGAGAAAACAAACGCAAGGCGTTAGCGCACGCGCTAACCCTGCCAGCAGCACAGGCTCCCGTGCAGATCGTACTGCCCCGGGCGACGATCCACTGGAGCGCGACATGACACATTGGAATACCCTCGCCGCGCAGCACAGTGCAGTGGCGGACCGTCCGATAGTTTCTCTTTTTGACGATCCAGAACGCGCGCGGAACTTCAGCGCGCAGGCAGGAGATCTCTATTTCGACTATTCCAAAACCAATATCGATACCGCGACCCGCAATGCCCTACTGGAACTTGCCCGTGGTGCCGATGTGGAAAAAATGCGCGAGGCGATGTTTTCTGGCGCGCGGATAAACGGGACCGAAAATCGCGCCGTACTACACACCGCCCTTCGCAATCTTGATGGGAGCGCGATGATGGCGAATGGACGCGACGTGATGCCTTCCGTTCTCGATACGCTCGCCAGAATGCGCAGTTTCGCCGATCAGGTCCGCAACGGTTCCTTTACAGATGTGGTCAACATCGGCATCGGCGGTTCCGATCTGGGTCCGGCAATGACCGTGAGGGCTCTAACACCCTATCACGATGGCCCCCGTTGTCACTTTGTCTCGAACGTAGATGGTGCAGATATTGCCGACACCCTGCGCGGACTGGATGCAAAGACTACCCTGGTGATCGTGGCTTCCAAAACCTTCACAACTATAGAAACCATGACAAACGCGCGCACCGCAAGGGCATGGATGATTGATCACGGTGGCACCCCCGAAACCCAGTTTGCCGCTCTTAGCAGTGCAGAGGACAAGACTGCAGATTTCGGAATTGATCCCGCGCGCGTCTTCGGTTTCGCCGATTGGGTTGGCGGCCGCTATTCGGTTTGGGGGCCCATCGGGCTGTCGCTGATGATTGCCATTGGGCCAAAAGCGTTTGATGCGTTCCTGCGCGGCGGGCAGGCGATGGACATGCATTTCCGGGCCGCAGAACTGCATGAGAATATGCCTGTCCTGCTCGCTTTGGTCGGGATTTGGCACAACCAGATTTGCGGATACGCAACCCGCGCCGTGCTTCCCTATGATGAACGGCTGGAACATCTGCCCGGCTACCTTCAACAACTGGAAATGGAGTCAAATGGCAAAGGCGTTCTGCGCGATGGCACACCCAGCCCGCGCAATACCGGCCCTGTTGTATGGGGGGCGGCGGGTACAAACGGCCAGCACGCGTTTTATCAACTCATACACCAGGGGACCCGTGTGATCCCGTGTGAATTTATGATCGCTGCCCAAGGGCATGAACCGGAACTGGAACATCACCACACCCTTTTGATCGCAAATTGCCTCGCCCAGTCCCAAGCACTCATGCAAGGGCGCGCGTTGGAAGAAGCACGCCAGATAGCCTCAGGCAAAGGCTTCACAGGCGGCGAGCTCGAAAAACAGGCGCGCCACAGGGTTTTCAGCGGCAACCGCCCGTCAACGACGCTGCTCTACCCTCTGCTTGATCCTTTTACACTGGGCCAGATCATCGCGCTCTATGAACACCGTGTGTTCATCGAAGGAATAATCCTGCACATCAATTCTTTCGATCAATGGGGTGTGGAGCTCGGCAAAGAGCTTGCCACCTCCCTGCAACCGGTCGTCGAAGGGGCACAATCCGCAAAAACGCAAGACCCGTCTACCAGATCATTGATCGATTTTATTCACCGCCACAGAAACTGAATAATTTCTTTTGGCTCTAAATATCCCGGGGGAATCGGGGCAACGCCCCGATGGGGGCTGGCCCCCTGAACACCGCCAAACACGTGTCACATCATGTCCGGCGCCCGCCCGACCCGATTTGCCAGCCGTGCCACCGTCAATCCCTGCACAATAATTGAAAAGATAACGACAACATAGGTGCAGGTCAGGATCAGCGGTTTCCACTCGCTTTCAGGCAGGGACAGCGCAAGCGCCACCGAGATTCCACCCTTCAATCCGCCCCAAGTCATAATCGGCACCACACCCGCGTTGAAACGCCGGAACGGGCGCAACAAGGTGATCGGCACCGCCACCGCCACAAACCGCGCCAGCAGGGCCAGCGCAATCGCTGCCGTTGCAGTCAGCAAAACATCATCGTCAAATGCAATCGCAAAGACTTCAAACCCGATCAGCAAAAACAGGACAGCATTTAATATTTCGTCGATCAACTCCCAAAAACCCGCAACATAGCTGCGTGTCTGCTCGGACATCCCCTGGGATGTGCCCACATCCCCGATCAGCAAACCTGCACAAACCGCCATGATCGGCGCGGACACATGCAGCCAGACCGCCAGTTCGTATCCGCCAAAAGCCAGCCCGAGTGTGAGCAACACTTCAAGCGGATAGTCGTCAATCCGGCGCATCACCCGAAACGTCAGCCAGCCCAGAACAATGCCAAGAACGGCACCGCCAACAGCTTCCTGAACGAATAATATCGCGGCACCGGTCAGCGGATCACCGGCAGGGCCATGGCCGTCACTCTGGGGAAAAGCCAGACCGACAAGCACCAGAAAAACAACGTATCCGACGCCATCGTTAAACAGGCTTTCACCTGCAATCTTCGTCTCCAGCGCCTGGGGCAGATCCGCCTCGCGCAACACGCCCAATACAGCAACCGGATCGGTCGGAGAGATCAGCGCTCCGAACACCATCGCTACCAGCAACGGCATTCCTGTCAGCCACGAAAAACCGACCCCTACAATCATCGTGGACAGCGCAATGCCCAATGTGGCCATCAAAAACACCGGACGCCACTCGGCGCGCAAATCCCCCAGTTTCACATGCAAGGCACCGGCAAACAGCAAAAGCCCCAACATGCCTTCCAGCAAAGCTTCGGAAAAATCGATACCGGTGACGATGTTGCGCACGGTATCCGCAATTTCCAACGCCGGAACCAGCAGATCAACACCCAAAAGAACAAAGGATGCCACAAGTGACACCACCAGCACGCCGATTGCGGAGGGCAGGCGCAGATAGAGGTGGTTGATGGCACCAAACACGCCGGCAAGCACAATCAGCAGGGAGGTGATCTGGAGAAAATTCACTACATGCATTCCTTTTGGGAGTTCGTCCTAGGTTGCATGGCGTGGGCCTGTGCGCAACAATTTACCTTATGGTGGCGTTGCCCCATCCAGTTCTACAAAACTTTTCCTGAAATTCTGGGGGATCGGGCGGCGGCTGTTTCCGTCAGGCTCCAGCATAACCATGACACAATCGAATGTGGCGCGCAGTGTACCGGCGGCCCAAATTTCCTGATGCAAACTGTAGGAGGTATTGCGAAACGCCTTGCAGCCGCATGTGGCAACATAGGCTTCATCCGGAAGAACTTCCCTGATGTAGTGGACTTCACCGGACCGCACGACAGTGCGCGGGGCATCCGGTGCGGCATCGCTTTGCCAAAGCCCGCGCTGGCGGAAGTATTCCACCCGCGCCCTTTCGAACCATTCGAGATAGGCGACATTATTGACATGTTTTAACACATCAAGTTCGGAAAAGCGGACCCGATCCGCAATGGCGACAGGTTGAGGCGTCTGTAGACCACAGACGCGCTGCTGCTCGGGGCTTAACGGGGTCAGAAAGGGCATATTCATACTCGTGAGTATTAACCTTTGATTTTACAGACAACAACAGCGCAACAGCTGCTACTTAGATCAATATATTTGACTGACTTGGCACGGAGCGTCCAACCAGAGCAAGAGGCCGCATTAAATGATACTCCCTCTATATTCCGGCGTGATTGACGGTTGGGCAACGCCAGCAGGGCAGCACCCTGACAACGCATATATTTACATGACTCTCGCCAAGTGATGTCGGATTTGGTCCGGCACACGGAGGCGGATGGATCCTGACCATGATGGCATATCGGCCTATACGTTTTGAATCACGGACCTTGATGCAACGTGGCCCGGCGACTTGATTACAATCGCCATAAGGGCGGGTCGCGCGCAGAGCCGCTGACAGGTTTTTTCGCCCAATTCAATTATTTTTCCGCGTTCACTGCGATGACGTGGAATTTCGGCTAACCTCCTGCTCGACAATCCGCAGTCTTGCAGCAAAGCGACGGGTCGCTGAATAGCCAAGGCATTGGAGTGATCTATAATTGCCGGATTTACCGGTAGGGGGAAGCCTAACGGTTGCGCCCACAGCCGATTTCGCCGAAGCTCGCACATTGCCACGATATGGGGTCGCAACATGATAATTTATGGCTTGAATACCTGCGCGGTTTGCCAAAAGGCGCGCAAGGCGCTTTCAGCTGCGCACAAGGATGTGATATTTCGGGATGTTCGCGAAACCCCTTTGACCGAGGATGAACTGGAAGAGCTGATCGCCGAATTCGGCGACCGGCTAGTCGACCGCAGCACTAACGACTATCGCGCCCTGAACAGCTGGCTGAAAAATTCTGAAGCCGAAGCGCAGATTTCTGCGAAACCGAAAGTGATGGCGCGGCCGGTCATAAAACATGACGGATCGTATTATCTGGGGTGGGACGACAAGGTTCAATCCGCATTGCTTAAAAGCGGTTAAGGAAGGGAGATGCCATAATTCTGGAGCGGGTAACGAGAATCGAACTCGTAACTAAAGCTTGGGAAGCTGCCGTGATACCTTTTCACCATACCCGCGCACCAGTGAGAGTGGCCTAAGGCCCGCAGGCAAAAGCGTCAAGTAGATTTGCGGCGGATCGTCGTTTGACCCGCCGCGATTAAAGCCGGGCCTGCCCGGTTACCCCCGTCTTCTGCGCCGACCGCCACTGCCACCGCCATCACCGCCGCCGGTGTTAAAGGTTGCCGTCGGCAGGGTGACGATTGAATTAAGGATGGGAAACGGCTCTACCGCGTTGGGAATGGCCGACGCATTGACGAAATGCTCCTGAAAGCGCGGCTCGATGGCGGTTTCGATCTTGTGGATTTGCCGCACCGTTTCTTCGATTTCCGAACGCGCCTCACGGTTCAGCAGGGCGATACGCGCACCGGTTCCCGCCGCGTTGCCTGCCGAGGTTACCTTGTCCAGCGGCGCATCGGGTATCATGCCCAGCACCATCGCGTGTTTGGTCGAAATATGTGCACCAAAGGCACCGGCCAGCACCACACGGTCTACCTTGTCGACGCCGAATTTATCCATCAGCAGACGCGCGCCCGAATATAGCGCCGCTTTGGCCATCTGGATTTCGCGAATGTCACGGTTGGTCACGGTAATTTTTGGGCCGCCGTTATCGGTGCCGTCATACACAAGATAGCTGTTTGTGCGCCCGTCTGCGAAAACCGCCGCCGAACCCGTCTGCTCGGACGTGCCGATCAGACCGGGAGCATCCAGTATACCGTGCATCCGCATTTCAGCGACCATTTCAATGATGCCCGACCCGCAGATGCCGGTTACGCCAGTCTGCGCAATGGCTGCATCAAAACCTTCTTCGGTTGACCACAAATCACAGCCAATCACCTTGAAACGCGGCAGTTTCGTAACCGCATCAATTTCCACCCGCTCGATCGCGCCGGGGGCCGCTCGCTGACCCGAGCTGATCTGCGCGCCCTCAAATGCAGGACCGGTTGGCGACGAGCAGGCCAGAACTTTTTCCTTGTTGCCCAGCAGGATTTCGGCGTTTGTGCCGACATCAACCACGAGAACCAGATCATCCGACGTTTGCGGGCTTTCCGACAACGCCACAGCGGCCGCATCTGCGCCTACATGGCCTGCGATGCAGGGCAACAAATAAACACGGGCAGATTGGTGGATATTCAAATCCAGATCATCGGCGCGCAGGCGCATGGCGTTAGAAGTGGCCAGCGCAAACGGCGCTTGCCCCAACTCAAACGGATCAATCCCCAACAAAAGATGGTGCATCACCGGATTGCACACAAACACCGCATCAACGATCAGGTTCTTGTCAATATTCGCCTCTGTCGCGATCTGGGTGAACAGCCCGCACATCCCCTCCCGTACTGCGGTGGTCATTTCGGCGGCACCATTGGCATTCATCATGGAGTAGCTTACGCGGCTCATCAGATCTTCGCCAAAACGGATTTGCGGATTCATCACACCAGATGACGCGACAACTTCACCGGTTTGCAAATCACACAGATGCGCCGCGATGGTGGTTGAACCCAGATCAACTGCAACGCCGTAGATCGTACCATCGTAGAAGCCGGGCCAGACGTGCATGATACGCGGCTTGTTTTCATCATCCCCGAGGTGAATTGCCACCGTAACCTTCCAGTTACCTTTGCGCAGCACCGGTTGCATGACTTGCAGAATGTGCAAATCGGCGGTGACTTCGGTAATCTCCCATTGCTCCAGCAAAGCCTTTCGCAGGCGCTCCAGATCGCCGGAAGGGTCGTGCATGTCAGGCTCGGCGACCTCGACATAATACAGTTTGGTTGAGGGGTTGAGCGTGATGTCGCGAACCTCGGCACGTTTACGTACCACCTGTTTGTGTACCTGGCTTTCGGCAGGCACGTCGATGATCACATCCTTTTGCACAGTCGCCTGACACCCCAGACGGCGGCCTTTTTTCAGCCCGCGCTTTTCATCATAGCGCGCCTCGACCTTGTTCCATTCCGACAGCGCATCCGCTTCGACATTTACGCCGTGTTTGGCAAATTCACCGTACCCCGGTGTGATCTGGCATTTGGAGCAGATGCCCCGCCCGCCGCAGACGGAATCAAGATCAACGCCCAGTTGACGCGCCGCCGTAAGAACTGGCGTGCCGACAGGGAAACGCCCCCGCTTGCCGGAGGGAGTGAAAATTACAAGTGGATCATCGCTCATGTCATGTGGTCCTGATGTGGCTTTCTACACACAATAGCCTTGCGCGCAGGCAGGGTCGGCCTGCTGGCGTCACAAATTGGTGCAATGGCGTCATTCGAGTGGTTAGGCGTTAGGTACTGCGCCGCGCGTGAAAGATAAATCCCAGAAAATTCAGCAAAATCTGTGCTGCAAGTATCTGTGTGGAGCCTGTGGGATCGTAATCAGGGGCGACTTCGACCAAATCCATCCCGACGACTTCGTGGCGCTCGGCAACCGCTTGCAGCAGCTCCAACACTTCGTAGTAGAGAAAACCACCATGGGACGGCGTGCCGGTGCCCGGCGCAATAGAGGGGCAGAAGGCATCGATATCCAGCGTCACATATACCCGCGCATCCGCAGGAATATGCGCCAGCACGCCACCTGTGCCCATTTTGCGCGCCTGACGAACGCTGATGATATCGGACCCCATGGCGCGGGCATCATCGTAGCCTTCCCTGGCGGTAGAACTGACGTTGCGGATACCCACCTGCGTCAGGCCGGTCACATAGTCATGCTCGATCGCGCGGCGCATCGGGTTGCCGTGGCCATGACGCACGCCGTGGCGTTCATCAACAAAATCCAGATGTGCGTCGATTTGCAGGATATGAATGTCACCTTGCCCGTCAAAGGCGCGGATACACGGGATATTGATGGAATGATCACCGCCGATGACAACGGGCAGGGCCGCGGCCTCAAGTGCGGCGCGCACACCTGTTTCGATGTTGGCGTGGCTTGCTTCTGTGTCCGTGTGCACAATATCAGCATCGCCCATGTCCACGATGTTCACATCACCAGGCAAATAGGTGGCATCGTCCTCGTGGTCATAGGCGCCGCCGTGGCCAAAGCTGAACAGGGTCGATGCCTCGCGCACACCGCGCGGCCCGAACCGCGCACCGGCGCGAAACTGCGTACCCGCATCGAATGGCGCGCCAAGGATTGCCACGTCAGCGTCAAGCTTGGCCCAGTCCGGCTCGTAGGGGCGTTTGCCGAATGTTGAAATCCCGACAAAGGGCAGGTCCAGCCTGCCACCGTCATAGCCGTGTGTTGTCATCGTGCACTCCCGTCATTTTAGTGCACAGCTTTGGGCAAGGGCGCGGGGATTGCAAGGGATCGCGCCATCAACCCTTTTCAAACTGTGATATCCGTGAAATAGGAAACCGCCAAATGATGCCATTCCCCATGGAGGTTGTTATGGAGATTCGTGAGGCCCTGACGTTTGATGATGTGTTGCTGGTTCCGGCTGCATCGTCGGTGTTGCCATCCACTGCAGATACCCGCACCCGCGTGACCAGATCGATCGCTCTTAACATTCCACTGTTAAGTTCAGCCATGGATACAGTGACCGAAGGCCGCATGGCCATTGCCATGGCGCAGGCTGGCGGGATAGGCGTTATCCACCGCAATCTGACAATCGACGAACAGGCCGAAGAGGTGCGCCGCGTAAAGCGCTTTGAAAGCGGCATTGTTTACAATCCGATTACCCTGCGCGCCGATCAAACTCTGGCAGATGCCAAGGCGCTGCAACAACGCTATAATGTCACCGGCTTTCCCGTGGTTGATGAAGCGGGCCGTGTTGTCGGCATTGTGACCAACCGCGACATGCGCTTTGCGCATCGTGACGACACACCTGTTCACCTGATGATGAGCACGGATAACCTTGCCATTCTGCACGAGCCGGCAGACCGCGAGGAAGCGATCAGCTTGATGAAGGCGCGCCGGATTGAAAAGCTGCTGGTTACCGATGGGAATGGCAAGCTGACGGGCCTTCTGACCTTGAAAGATACAGAACAGGCGGTACTGAACCCCACCGCCTGCAAGGACGATCTGGGCCGCCTGCGCGTCGCCGCCGCAACGACAACGGGTGATGCCGGATTTGAGCGCTCGCAAGCGTTGGTGGATGCGGGGGCCGATATGATCGTGATCGATACCGCGCATGGGCACTCCGAAGGTGTGGCTATGGCGGTGGAGCGCGCCAAGAAACTCAGCAACGAAGTTCAGGTTGTCGCCGGAAACGTCGCAACAGGTGAAGCCGTGCGCGCGCTGATCGGTGCGGGGGCTGATGCGGTAAAGGTCGGGATCGGCCCGGGATCAATCTGCACAACGCGGATGGTTGCAGGTGTCGGTGTGCCGCAGTTGACCGCGATTATGGATTGCGCCAAAGCCGCCGGTGAAACGCCGGTGATCGCAGATGGCGGCATCCGCCTGTCTGGAGATTTTGCCAAGGCAATTGCGGCGGGTGCGTCTTGCGCCATGGTCGGTTCGATGATCGCCGGCACCGATGAATCCCCCGGAGAAGTCATTTTGTATCAGGGCCGTAGCTTCAAAAGCTATCGCGGCATGGGCAGCCTTGGCGCAATGGCCAGCGGCTCTGCCGACCGTTATTTCCAGAAAGACGCCGCCAGCGACAAACTGGTGCCGGAAGGCATCGAAGGGCAGGTCGCCTACAAAGGAACTGCCGCTGCCGTATTGCACCAGATGGTCGGAGGTCTGCGCGCTGCCATGGGCTATACCGGCTGTGCAACCGTCGATGAAATGCGCAAGAACTGCTCGTTTGTGAAAATCACCGGCGCGGGTCTGTCCGAAAGCCATGTGCATGACGTGCAGATCACTCGTGAATCTCCCAACTACAGAATTGGTTAAGCCATGACACCTGCCGCACGGGTCGCCGCCGCCATCGAAATACTGGACATGATTGGCGATGGCCAGCCCGCCGAGCAGGTGATGACCCGTTGGGGCCGTAACAACCGCTTTGCCGGATCAAAAGACCGCGCCGCCATTCGTGATTACGTTTTCGATGTCATGCGGGTGCAGCGCAGCGCAGCATGGCTGGGGCGGGCGGCAACCGGGCGCGGTTTGATGATCGGCCTGTTGCGCGGGCAAGGTGTTGATCCTGCGTCACTTTTCACTGGCGAAGGCCACGCGCCGTCCCCCCTTGCCGATTACGAGATCGAAGCACCGGCAGGTGACATGCCAGACGCGGATGCATGGAACCTGCCGGACTGGCTGGTTGGTCGTTTCAAGCACGGCTTGGGCGAGGATGCCAGGAAAACCGCCGAATTACTGCAAGGCAGGGCACCGGTCAGTCTTCGAGTAAATACATCTAAAACAAATACTTCAGACGCAATATTCATGTTGAAAGAGGCGGGCGTAATCGCGGTGGAAAACCAGCTCAGCCCGACCGCTCTGACCGTGGTTGAAGGCGCGCGGAGAATTCGCAATTCCCCCGCCTATCAGGAAGGTTTTGTCGAGCTTCAGGACGCCAGCAGTCAGGCTGTTGTTGATGCCTTGCCACCAGCCGCGCGCGTGCTGGATTACTGCGCCGGAGGCGGCGGCAAGGCGCTGGCCCTCGCCGCGCGGGGCGGCGGGCGTATTTTTGCTCATGATATTGATCCGGCCCGCATGCGTGATCTGCCATTGCGCGAGGCCCGCGCCGGAGCCGAAATTACGCAGCTTGGCACCGGTGATCTGGCCTCACAGGGGCCATATGATGTCGTGCTTGTGGATGCGCCCTGTTCAGGCAGCGGATCGTGGCGCCGCGCCCCCGAGGCCAAATGGCGGCTTACCTCCGATCAACTGGCAAAAACCTTGGCAATTCAGGATGAAATCCTTGACGCCGCGCGTCTGTTGGTGGCCAAAGGCGGCACGCTGGCCTACGCGACATGCTCTATCCTGCAAGAGGAAAACGAAGCGCGTGTAGAGGCGTTTCTCGACCGAAATCCCGACTGGCGTTGTGAATGGCAAAAGACACTTCCTGTCAGTGATCTGGGTGACGGATTTTACACCGCACACTTGACGCAAGCGCGATAATCGCGACACTTCACCCGATACGGGAAGCGCAATCTTCTCCGCGTCGGTTAATCACAGATTAACCCTTCAAGGCAAAAGTGATGGCACGATTCGGATTCATGCTCCGCTCGGCGCTGGAAGGGTAAATATGCAGCAGATTACGAATTTCACACTCGCTGAACGATTGATCTCAGTGTCTGCGCAACGCCTTGTCATTCTGTCAGGGCTTGCTGTGGTTCTGGGTATGGCAGCATGGTTTGCACCGCTTGCGCAAGCACAGCGGATTGCCGGTATTGCCGGAGTCAGCCTTGCATGTGTAGTGATGGTGTTATGGTTGATGCGCACAGGTTATCAGATCGCCGGTATACGCGCGCAAAAATCCCTACTGCAATTTATCTCCAACGATAGCGCGCCCAGTTTCGTTACTCACTCAGATGGCGAGATACTGTGCGCAAACCCAGCGGCTGCCACGGTATTCGGTAAATCGGAGAGCGAAACCATCGCCGCAATTCTGGCCGACCGGATGGTAAATCCATCGGCTATTCTGTTCCGCCTTCAATCGCGCGCAATGGTTAACGGTGCCGCGCGCGAAGAGATTTTTACAAACAGCGGTCAACTGCTCTTAGCAGTGCATCGCGTTGCTCAGGACCGATTTATTTGGCGGATCGAACCGCAAAATGTTCAGTCCGCTGGAAATCTGCCCAGTGATAGCCGGATTTTACCTATGATCATGGTCGGGCGTAGCGGTGCAATTTTATCGATGAACCACGCTGCCAGAAAATTTATCGGTGTGCGCGGCAAATCCCTTGATAGTGTTTTTGTCGAACAGGTTGTCGTCCCTGGTACTGTGATGCAGGTGTCAACAACCACAGGCAACCAGCCGGCTTTAATTGCCCAAACCGATGCAGGCGCAGGGCGGCGCGCGCTGTATTTTCTGCCACCGCCCGCGAAAGGCGATGTCGTTCAAAATCCGGATTGGCAGGTTTTTCAGGACATGCCGATCCCGATGATCAAAATTGCACCCGACGGCACGGTACAGGCGTTTAATAAACGGGCATCAAAGCTGATCGGCGTGGTGCTGGTTGAGGGCGCGCATCTCTCCGCACTGATGGAGGGGTTGGGCCGTTCGATAACCGACTGGCTGGAAGACACGCTGGCGGGCAGGTTGATTCAGAAGTCCGAGTTCCTGCGCCTGACGCGGGGCGACCGTGAGGCATTTGTACAAGTGACTCTCAACCGTGTTGAAGAGGATGAAAAGCCTGCGCTGATTGCTGTGTTGCACGATGCAACAGAGTTAAAATCGCTGGAGGCCCAATTTGTCCAAAGTCAGAAGATGCAGGCGATCGGACAGTTGGCAGGCGGTGTCGCACATGATTTCAACAATCTGCTCACAGCCATCTCCGGCCATTGCGATCTTCTTTTGTTGCGCCACGATCAAAGTGATATCGACTATAGTGATCTGGTCCAGATTAACCAGAATGCCAACCGTGCCGCCGCGCTTGTGGGTCAGCTGCTTGCATTTTCCCGCAAGCAAACGCTACAACCCGAAACGCTGGACATGCGCGATACCCTTGCCGATTTAACCCATCTTCTCAATCGTTTGGTTGGTGAGAAAATCACACTGACACTCAGCCATGATCCGGTTTTGCAACCCATTCGCGCAGATAAGCGACAGCTTGAGCAAGTTTTGATGAATCTGGTGGTGAACGCTCGTGATGCGATGCCTTCAGGCGGGGAAATTCGGATTATCACTGAGTGTACAACCCTGACAGACCCCCTGCAGCGTGATCAGGTCACTCTGCCTGCGGGTGACTATGTTACAATTAGGGTCAGCGATGATGGTATAGGTATTCCGACCGACAAGTTGCAAAAAGTGTTCGAGCCATTTTTCACAACAAAACGGACAGGTGAAGGCACAGGTCTGGGGTTGTCCACCGCATACGGTATAATCAAGCAGACGGGCGGTTATATCTTCGTCGACAGCGCCGAGGGCGTCGGCACATGCTTTATTTTGTATTTCCCCGTACTTGCGCAAAATGCCGCTCTCGCTGTGTCAAAGACGGCCGCTGTTGTGGAAGAAATGACAAGCACTCCCAATGGCGGGGTGATTTTGCTTGTAGAAGATGAAGCGCCGGTGCGTGCTTTTGCAAGCCGTGCCCTACGCCTGCGTGGATATACGGTGCTCGAGGCAGAAAATGCCGAAGTCGCCCTTGACACGTTGTCTGATCCCGCTTTGAAAATTGATGTGTTCGTCACTGATGTGGTCATGCCGGGAATGGACGGTCCCAGTTGGGTGCGCAAAGCCTTGATAGACAGGCCCGGGGTCAGGGTTGTTTTTGTTTCAGGTTATGCCGAGGACAGCCTTGGCGAGGCTCAGAAAAAAATCCCTAATTCGGTTTTTCTACCGAAACCGTTTTCGCTTACCGATCTGACAGAGACTGTGAACAAACAGCTTCACTAACCCCGGGGGATACTATCATAGAGCGCGAACTCGTCGGCAAACTTCCTGCGGAACCGCTCTTCGATATCCTGTGACAACGCAACATCTATTGCAGGCGACACATTCTCCCGCGCAAGATCAAGCTTTACATCAAGGCGGTCCTCAAGGAACCGTTGCAGCCGCGGCTGGTCTTCGTAGGAAAAAAGATGGGTGATTCCCGTCCCGTTCGGCTGGCGTTCAAGGAACTTCATCTGGCTGCCTACCTCTGCAAAACCGGGGCGTTTGCCTTTCATGTAGGCCAGAACAAATTCATCAAAGCTGATTCCGAAGGTATTATTGGGCTTATCCTTCATAAATGGCCTCTGACGGTAGCGATACCAACTGCTTAGCCAGCTTACCGGATCGCGCATCACGGCCATCAACTCCATCTCCGCGTCACAGACATTCAAAAACATTGGCCGGATAAAACGATTGTATCGATACACCGGCGCATGCTTCAAAAGTGGAGGATCGGCAATAACCATGTCTGCTCGCGGTGCAAGAGCGGTCTGATAGGCAGTCGTACCGGTCTTTGGCACAGACAGGAACGCAAGGCGTTCCTTAAAGAAAACAAGCATTTACATCCTCCAGATCGCAAAGCCGTAAAACACTGCTTAGCATAAACATCTTATTAACCAATCCGCAGCAAAGATGGGATAAGAAAAATTCGATTGAAATGTTCTACCTTTGTCCTCATAAGAACATTAATAGAACATACAAACGGGGTGACAGGGCGATTGCCGCCACCGCCCCCCTGTGACAGTAAGGGAAGAACCCAAATGGCAACGGCAGATCTTTTGAATATGGATAAGAAATCGGCAGACAAGCAAAAAGCGCTCGATAGTGCGCTGGCGCAAATTGAACGGCAGTTCGGTAAAGGCTCTATCATGAAGCTGGGCGCCGAAGGTGCGGTTCAGGATATTACGTCCTCATCTACGGGGTCGCTGGGACTGGACATTGCTCTGGGCATCGGCGGTTTACCTATGGGCCGGATTATTGAAATTTACGGCCCTGAATCTTCAGGTAAAACCACGTTGACACTTCATTGTGTTGCGGAACAACAAAAGGCAGGCGGGGTATGTGCATTCGTAGACGCCGAACATGCGCTTGATCCGCAATACGCCAAAAAACTTGGCGTAGATATCGACGAACTCCTTATCTCCCAGCCTGATACAGGCGAACAGGCGCTTGAAATTACTGATACGCTCGTCCGCTCGGGTGCGGTCAACATGGTGATCGTGGATTCGGTTGCGGCCCTTACTCCCAAATCCGAACTCGAAGGCGAGATGGGCGACAGTTCTGTCGGTGTACAGGCCCGCCTGATGAGCAAGGCAATGCGCAAGCTGACCGGTTCCATCTCCAGATCAAACTGTATGGTTATTTTCATTAACCAGATCAGGATGAAAATTGGCGTCATGTTCGGTTCACCCGAAACGACAACCGGTGGTAATGCATTGAAATTCTATTCCTCAGTGCGCCTCGACATCCGCCGCATCGGCTCCCTAAAAGATCGCGACGAGGTGGTTGGCAACCAGACCCGCGTCAAGATCGTAAAGAACAAGGTCGCAGCGCCATTCAAACAGGTCGAATTTGATATCATGTACGGCGAAGGCATCTCGAAAATGGGCGAGCTGTTGGATATGGGGGTCAAGGCAGGGATCGTGGATAAATCCGGCAGCTGGTTCTCTTACGGAGACGAGCGGATTGGACAGGGCCGCGAGAATGCAAAAACCTATCTGCGTGAGCATGAATCGATGGCTATCGAAATCGAGGATAAAATCAGGGCGTCACACGGTCTTGATTTTGACGGCTCTGAAAACAAGGATGATCCAGACATTCTGGACGGCTAAAGTGTCCCTAACAGGTTTCTGAAACCGAAAAGGGTGTATGTCGCAGGGCATACGCCCTTTTTGACGTGCGCCCTGTGGACAGAACCTTGTGCCAGCGTTATCCCGAACAAGTAATTTCGCGTGCCCAAAAGGACGGACATCATGCAGACGCTTAACGAAATCCGGTCAACGTTTCTGAATTATTTTGAAGGCAACGGCCATGCGATTGTGCCGTCCAGTCCGCTGGTGCCCCGCAATGATCCGACCCTCATGTTTACCGCGGCGGGGATGGTCCAGTTTAAAAACCTGTTCACCGGTGTCGAGACACGCGATTACAACCGTGCAACTACAGCGCAGAAATGCGTAAGGGCAGGCGGCAAGCACAACGATCTTGATAATGTTGGGTACACCGCGCGCCATCATACGTTTTTCGAAATGCTCGGCAACTTCAGTTTCGGGGATTATTTCAAAGAAGATGCGATCCCGCTTGCCTGGGATTTGCTGACCAAAGTGTTCGGCATCGATCCTTCCCGCCTGCTTGTCACAGTCTATCATACGGATGACGAAGCCGTTGAGATCTGGAAAAAACACGCGGGTCTGAGTGATGACAGGATTATTCGCATCGCAACGGATGATAATTTCTGGTCGGCAGGTCCGACCGGCCCATGCGGCCCGTGCACAGAGATTTTCTACGACCATGGCGATCATATTTGGGGCGGTCCCCCCGGCTCTCCCGAAGAAGATGGCGACCGGTTCGTCGAAATCTGGAACCTCGTATTTATGCAATACGAACAGTTCGAGGACGGTACACGGCAAGACCTGCCGAACAAATCCATTGATACCGGTATGGGGATCGAGCGCGTTGCAGCGCTTTTGCAGGGCACCAATGACAACTATGCCACCGATCTGATGCGCAGCCTGATCGAAGCATCCGCAAGCGCCACCAGCAGCGATCCAGACGGTCCGGGAAAAACCCATCACCGTGTCATTGCCGATCACTTGCGCTCGACGTCTTTTCTGATGGCCGATGGCGTGATGCCTAGTAACGATGGTCGCGGCTATGTCTTGCGCCGCATTATGCGGCGCGCCATGCGTCACGCGCATTTGTTGGGGGCGAAGGACCCGCTGATGCACCGGCTTGTGCCCGCACTGGTCACACAGATGGGGCAGGCTTATCCCGAACTGGGACAGGCGCAATCCATGATCGAGCAAACCCTTCTTCAGGAAGAAACCCGCTTTCGCCAGACCCTTGATCGCGGCCTGAGACTGCTGGAGGACGAGCTTGTTGCGCTTCCCGCCAATGCTGATCTACCCGGCGCGGCCGCATTTAAACTGTACGACACCTTCGGCTTTCCGCTCGATCTGACACAGGACGCCCTGCGCGAGAAGGGCCGCGGCGTGGATACAGTCGGCTTTGACGCGGCCATGGCCGAACAAAAAGCCAAAGCGCGCGCAGCATGGTCAGGATCGGGCGAGGCGGCAGATGCTGCTATCTGGTTTGACGTCGCCGACAAATCTGGCGTAACCGAGTTTTTGGGATATGACACCGAAACCGCTGAGGGCAAAATCATTGCTCTGGTGCAAGAAGGCAAAGCTGTAACCCAAGCCAATGAAGGTGACGAGGTCCAGATCGCGCTGAACCAGACCCCATTCTATGCCGAAAGCGGCGGGCAGTTGGGCGATACCGGAATTATTCGCACAGAAACAGGCAGCGCGCGTATCATCGATACCCGCAAGGCTGCCGGTGTATTCGTCCACTTTGCGACCATCGAAAAGGGCAGCGTTTCCAACGCACAATCCGCCGTTCTTGAAGTGGATCACGCGCGCCGCACAGCCATTCGCGCAAACCACTCAGCAACCCACCTGCTGCACGAAGCCCTGCGCCACGCACTTGGGGATCATGTGGCCCAACGCGGCTCACTCAATGCCCAGGATCGCTTGCGGTTTGATTTCAGCCATAACGAGGCAATCAGCGCTCTCGATATGTCGCGCGTTGAAGCCGAGGTAAACAGCTACATCCGGCAGAACAGCCCCGTCGAAACCCGTATCATGACACCTGATGACGCGCGCTCTTTGGGGGCGCAGGCGCTTTTCGGCGAAAAATACGGTGATGAGGTGCGTGTCGTTTCAATGGGTCAGCAGACCGGCTCGGGAAGGGGGGCGGACAAGAACACCTATTCAATCGAATTGTGTGGCGGAACCCATGTTGCCCGTACGGGCGACATCGGGGCATTTGTTCTGCTCGGGGATAGCGCCAGCAGCGCCGGTGTCCGCCGGATCGAAGCGCTCACCGGAGAAGCAGCAATTGCCCACCTTCGCGCTCAGGATCAGTTGCTTGCCCAAGCGGCGAAAGACCTAAAGTCTCCCGCTGCGACCGTACCCGAGCGTGTTCGCGCATTGCTGGATGAGCGCCGCGCGCTGGCAAACGAAGTGGCGCAATTGCGCCGCGAGCTGGCGATGTCCGGAGGCAGCGACACGGCCCCCACCGCACAGGACGTCAACGGAATTGCCTTTCACGCTCAGGTTCTCAAAGGCGTAACAGGCAAGGATCTGCCCGCACTGGTAGATGAGCATAAAGCCCGGCTGGGGTCGGGCGCCGTCTTGCTGATCGCGGATACGGGGGGCAAAGCTGCAGTGGCTGCCGGTGTCACAGATGATCTGGTTTCAACTGTCTCCGCCGTCGATCTGCTGCGCGCCGCCGTTGTCGAGTTGGGCGGAAAAGGGGGCGGTGGCCGCCCCGATATGGCCCAAGGGGGCGGCGCATCCGCAGATAATGCAGACGCCGCCATCACAGCCGCAAAAATTGTACTGAAAGGATAATCCCAATGCCCGCACTCTGGATCGCCCACGTAACTGTCTCGGACGAGGAAGCCTACAAGAAATATGCCAAAGGCGCGACTGTCGCCATCGCGGATCACGGCGGAAAATTCATTGCCCGTGGCGGACGTTTTGTGCAACTCGAAGGCAAAGCCCGCCCTAGAAATGTAGTGGCCCGGTTCCCCGATGTTGAAACCGCGGAACGCTGCTATCACTCGGATGCCTACCAGGCGGCGCTCGCCTATGCAAAAGACGCTTCCGAGCGTGAGCTGCTGATCGTCGAAACCGACGAGTAAAACCACCCGCCGCAAACTTCTTTTGGCCCTAAATATCCTGGGGGAATTGGCCGAACGGCCAAGGGGGCAAGGCCCCGTTCCACCTCAAAACAAAAAAGGCGCTCCAGTCAGGAGCGCCTTTTCTTTATCATGCAGATTTTGACATCCGCTTGCGTTCATGGGGATCCAGATAACGCTTGCGCAGCCGGATGGCATTCGGCGTCACTTCAACCAGTTCGTCATCATCGATATACGCAATCGCCTCTTCCAGGCTAAGCGTGATCGGTGTGGTCAGGCGCACCGCTTCATCCGTGCCGGACGCACGCACGTTGGTCAGCTGCTTACCCTTGAGCGGGTTCACTTCCAGATCGTTTTCGCGGCTGTGCTCGCCGATGATCATACCGGTATAAACATCGGTTTGCGCACCAATAAAGAAACGCCCCCGATCTTCCAGCTTCCAAAGCGCATAGGATACTGCAACACCGTTTTCCATCGAGATCAGAACCCCTGCACGACGGCCGGGGATAACGCCTTTATGTGGCGCCCATTCGTGGAAAACCCGGTTCAGAACACCCGTGCCGCGTGTATCGGTCAGGAATTCACCGTGATAACCGATCAAACCACGCGAGGGGACATGCGCCACGATGCGGGTTTTGCCCGCACCCGCCGGTTTCATTTCAACCAACTCACCTTTGCGCACACCGGTCAACTTTTCGATAACCGCGCCAGAGTATTCGTCATCAACGTCAATAGTAGCTTCTTCAATCGGTTCATGACGTACGCCGTCAATTTCCTGAAACAGCACCTGCGGGCGCGAGATTGACAGCTCGAACCCCTCCCGGCGCATGTTTTCAATCAAAACACCCATCTGGAGTTCGCCACGTCCGGCAACCTCAAATGCTTCACCGCCGGGGGTGTCGGTCACTTTGATCGCGACGTTTGATTCCGCTTCCTTGAGCAGACGTTCGCGAATTACCCGCGACTGAACCTTTTTACCGTCACGACCAGCCAATGGGCTGTCGTTGATACCGAAGGTTACGGTAATTGTGGGCGGGTCAATCGGCTGGGCAGGAATCGCATCCACAACAGATTGATCCGCAAGGGTATCGGCAACTGTAGCTTTGGTCATACCGGCGATCGAAACGATATCACCTGCTTCGGCCATATCGATAGCTGTCTGATCCAACCCGCGATAGGCTAGGATCTTCGTGCAGCGGAAATTCTCGATCAGCGTGCCATCGCGTGACATTGCCTTGATGGTCTGGCCCGCTTTCAATGTGCCCGATTCCACGCGACCAGTCAGCAGACGGCCGAGGAACGGATCACCGCCCAGTGTGGTCGCAAGCATTGTAAACGGCTTGTCCGCATCAGCGATCTGCGCGGGCGGCGGCACATGGGCGAGGATCAATTCGAACAAGGCGCTCAGATCCTTGCGCGGTCCGTCCAGTTCCATATCAGCCCAGCCAGAGCGGCCGGAGGCATACATTGTCGGGAAATCAAGCTGCTCGTCCGTGGCGTCAAGATTTGCGAACAAATCGAAACACTCATCCAGCGCGCGGTCGGGCTCGCCGTCGGGCTTGTCGACCTTGTTAATCACCACAATCGGGCGCAGGCCCAGCTTGAGCGCTTTCGATGTCACAAATTTGGTCTGTGGCATCGGGCCTTCCGCCGAATCGACCAGCAGAACAACACCGTCCACCATGGACAGAATACGTTCCACCTCGCCGCCGAAATCGGCGTGGCCGGGGGTGTCAACAATATTGATCCGCGTGCCTTTCCACTCAACCGAGGTCGGCTTGGCAAAAATGGTAATGCCGCGCTCGCGCTCCAGATCATTGCTGTCCATTGCGCGTTCGGTGGTCGCTTGGTTGTCGCGATAGGTACCGGATTGTTTCAGAAGTTCGTCCACCAGCGTCGTCTTGCCGTGGTCAACGTGTGCGATGATTGCGATATTCCGCAGGTCCATGTGATTACCTTGTCTCAGGGGATTGTGCGCGCTCTAACGTGCATCCTTGATAAAGACCAGCAAAAAACCCCTCACGTGGCGTCTTGTTGCTCGGTATCCTCGCTTTGGCGGATAACCAGTGGTTCTTTGAAAGTCATGGTCCGGTATGGGAAAGGAATTTCAATCCCTGCATCATCCAGGGCTGATTTCACCGCAGCCACAACCTTGTCACGGCTGGAGCGGATGTCGATCGGACGCGATCCTGTCCACCATGTCACTTCGAAATTTATCGAACTGTCAGCAAACTCCTGCGCGAAAATCTCAACATCGCGCACGTCATCATGCACTAGGTCTACTGCACGCACCGCATCGGCGATGATCTCGCGGGCGCGGTCCACATCCTCGCTGTAGGCTATACCGCAGATGATTGTTGTGCGGCGCACATCGCGCGCGGTGCGAATGGTAACCGGATTTTTGAAGAACATTGCATTCGGCGCCACCACCAATTGCCCGTCTGTCTGGCGCACATGGGTATCACGAATGGTGATCGCCTCAACCTGCCCGTCGATATCCTCACATTCGATATAATCGTCGATGGAGAACGGTTCACGGATCAGGAGCAAGACGCCCGCTAGAAAGTTTTCGAAGACGTCTTTGAACGCAAAGCCGATCGCAACACCGCCAACCCCCAGCGCGGTCAGCGCACGACCCGGCGTAATTGTGGGAAACGCGATTGTGATCGCAATCAGCGCGCCCATCAGCCAGATACCGACCGTGATCAGCATCATCATCACATCCACCAATCCGCGCCGCATCCGCGCGCGCCTTAATGTACGTGGCAAGAAGGTTTGGATGAGCTTCAGAACACCCCAAACAAACAACACGAACAATAGCGATAGGATAAGCTGAGGAAGGATAGCCCAAAAGCCCGTTGCATAGCCTTCAAGCTGCAAGCGCAGCGGTTCCGGCAGGACGGACCAGATCGCGTTAAATGAATTTTCCATGCCCCCAAACGCATGCGGCGGCTGGATGGTTCCTGATTAATGCGGCGCAGTGGCGGAAAACAGGTGAATGACTGCAATGCCCCCGATGATCATGGCAAGCCCTGCAATCGCGGCAACATCCAGCACCTGACCAAACACACTCCATCCGATAATTGCGATCAGGACGATGCCGAGACCGCTCCACAAGGCATAGACCACGCCCACGGGCATTGTGCGCAGTGTGACCGACAGGAGGTAAAATGAAATCGCATAGGCCACGACGACAATGATCGATGGCCCCACACGGGTAAATTGCTGGCTTGCCTGTAGCGCGGTTGTGCCAATAGTTTCGGCAAGCACCGCAAGTGCAAGAATAAGATATATCGGCATGTCACACCTTTTTCGCAGCAAAACAGCAGAGGTTTCGCGGTTATGCCCCCGTCAGCACCTTCAATGTGGGGGGAATTGTAAAACTGAAATAAGAAGGGCTGCACATATGACAGCCCTTCTTCGGCCTGCTAAAATCAGCCCTTCAACGCGGCATTCAGGTTTCCATCGACTTTTTCTAGGAAACCCATGGTTGTTAGCCAGCTTTGATTAGGCCCGACCAGAAGCGCAAGGTCTTTGGTCATGTGTCCGGCCTCAACCGTGTCTACAACCACCTTCTCCAGCGTTTCGGCAAAACTGGTCAGCGCTTCGTTCCCGTCCAGCTTGCCGCGATGCTTCAACCCGCCTGTCCATGCATAAATCGACGCTATGGAGTTGGTCGAGGTTTCCTCACCCCTTTGATGCTGGCGGTAATGCCGTGTCACAGTGCCGTGCGCGGCTTCCGCCTCAACGGTTTGGCCGTCCGGTGTCATCAGGATCGATGTCATCAGTCCAAGTGATCCGAACCCCTGAGCAACCGTATCGGACTGCACGTCACCGTCATAGTTTTTGCAGGCCCAGACATAACCGCCGTTCCATTTCATCGCGCAGGCAACCATATCGTCAATCAGACGGTGCTCATATGTGATGCCGGCGGTCTTGAACTGTTCTTCGAATTCTTCTTCATAAATCTTCTGGAACAGCTCCAGGAACCGTCCGTCATATTGCTTCAGAATGGTATTCTTGGTGCTGAGGTAAACGGGCCAGCCAAGGTTCAACCCGTAATTCAGCGAGGCGCGCGCAAAATCGATGATTGACTTGTCAAGGTTATACATCGCCATAACTACGCCGGAATCGGGGGCGTCGAACACTTCATGCTCAATCTCGGTGCCATCCTCACCGACAAACTTGATCGATAGCTTGCCAGCGCCTGGAAATTTGAAATCGGTCGCGCGGTATTGGTCACCGTAGGCATGGCGGCCCACAACAATCGGCTGTGTCCATCCCGGAACCAGACGCGGCACGTTCGAGCAGATGATCGGCTGGCGGAAAATCACACCGCCCAGAATGTTTCGAATTGTTCCATTGGGCGAGCGCCACATTTTCTTTAGGCCAAATTCCTCAACGCGCGCTTCGTCAGGGGTGATGGTGGCGCATTTGACACCGACACCGTGTTTCTTGATGGCCTCGGCTGCATCAATTGTGATCTGGTCATCGGTATCGTCCCGCGCCTGAATGCCCAGATCATAGTATTTCAGATCAATATCAAGGTAGGGCAGGATCAGCTTTTTCTTGATGAAATCCCAGATAATGCGGGTCATTTCGTCACCGTCGAGCTCGACAACGGGGTTCTCTACCTTGATTTTGGTCATGGGTTATGACTTTCAGTCAGTTACAATTAAACCGCGTTTACCGTATCGGTGACGAGAATGGAATAATGCACGAAAATGCCTTTAGTGAATTTTCAAACACTTGCCCAAAACACAAACCGCAAGGTCGCGATTGTGGCGGCAGCCCGCAATGAGGCGGCGTATTTGGCGGACTGGATTTTCCACCATCTGTATTTCGGATTTTCGCCCGTATTGGTTTATGTCAACCGCTCGACGGACAGTTCCGCAGAAGTTGTGCGCAGAATAGCGGCGGTGGTGCCGGAGGTACAGCTTCTGTCAGGCGATGGGTTCGAAGGGAAGAACAATGTGCAGCTGGCCGCGTATGGTGATGCGCGCAGGCGATTGCGGTGTGGCCTAACACGGCAAGACTACGTTCACTTTGCGGATATTGATGAATTCTGGACTCCCGCCAACTTTGATGTGCCGGTGCAAGGTGTGCTTGAAAGCGCCGGCTGGCCGAAAATTGCATCTTTTAACTGGTTCCAGCTTCTAAGTGATGGCGAGCCGTTCGCGCCCCCGATGGCACAGAGGCAATATGGCCAGCATCACCACTTGGTCAAAACAACAATTCGGCAGGGCCTGCCTGTCATCAGGCAAAGTGTACATACTGTGCGCACCGCGTGGCCCATGAAGCGCTGGTCAGCAAGCGGTGCGCATATTTCGTCGCGCACACCGTACAGGACGCCAAACGCCCCGCAGAGCTTTGGCCCCGCCTTCATTCTACACCGCCTGTTTCGCAGCCCCATCGAATACCTTGCAATGTTGGGGCGGGGCAGACCCGCTTTTCAGGAAAAGCTGTTCAAGGATAACCGTTACGGTTATCGACAGCTAGAGGGCAAGGCAGAACCGATGCGCGCGTTTCATATCAAATCAGATACGCTTGCGCAGTACGAAGAAGCGCGTATCGAATTTCTCGGGCGCACCGGGATTGCTGAGCTTACTGTGCAGACACAACAAAATGTGCGGCGTGAAGCGCTGCAAGTACTCAATCAATATCAAGCACTATCTGTCGAGGAAAAACAGCGATGGTCACTACAGTTTCGCAATCTTGATCTGGCCGGAATTTCAGAGTCGGGAGGCGAAAAAAGTGGCGATCCGTTCGCGCGCAAAATTCCATAGGGCAGGCGCGCCGATGGCGATCTTGCTGCCTACGCGATCTGCGATGATCTGCTCGGTTACGTCGAAATCAATCCAGCTGCCGCCGCCCGATTGCAGGTTCTGCATCGGCGGTTGAAAGCGATCGAGCGATTTAGCGAATTGCGCTGAGGGGGATTGCGCCGCCTCGAACTCCTCCCATATCGCGCGAAGATCATCGCGCAAGTCATTCGGAAGCAATCCGAATATCCGGTTCGCTGCCTCCTGCTCCTGTGCCGCCATTGCCGCAACATCATGGCTGCCGAATATCGGGTGGTCGCCGGCATCAATCTCTACCAAATCATGCAGGATCAGCATTTTGATTACGCGATTGATGTCTACATCCGGTCCGGCCTGATCGGACAGAACCAACGCGTAAAGCGTCAGGTGCCAGCTGTGTTCGGCAGAGTTCTCATAACGGGAATTGTCACACAACTCGGTTGCGCGCACCACCGACTTGAGCTTGTCCGCCTCGTTGAGAAAAGCGATCTGTTGCTCAAGCCGCTGTGTCATTTATCCGCTGCGGCCGCGCGGTAGCGTTTTAGCTTGGTTGCCAGAAACTGGCGGCCTTTCTGCTCGGCCATGCGCGTGCGCACAGCCGTCAGAAACGCTTCTTCCAATGTCTGGGAAGAGGCGCCGAGAACATCGCCCACTTCCATAAATAGGCGGTCCTCGCCGGTTTCCTTCTGCACAGCCAGACATTCTTCGGCCAGCTTGTTGGCCATTCTGATAACAGCATCGTCAGCCATTAGCGCGTATTCTCCGTAAGGCGGCGACGCACATAATCGGTGGTCGATCCGATCAGCGTGTCCATATGCGGTTCCTCAAAGAAGTGGCCTGCACCTTCGATTTCCTGATGTGTAATGGTGATGCCTTTTTGCTCGTGCAACTTGTTGACCAAATTGACCGTATCGGCGGGCGGTGCCACGCGATCACCGGTGCCGTTGATCACAAGGCCGGACGCAGGGCAGGGTGCGAGGAAGCTGAAGTCATACATGTTGGCAGGAGGCGCAACCGAAATGAAGCCCGTGATTTCGGGGCGGCGCATCAACAATTGCATACCGATCCACGCTCCGAACGAAAAGCCGGCAACCCAGCAGTGCTTGGAGTTATTGTTCATCGACTGCAAATAATCCAGCGCAGAGGCGGCATCCGAAAGCTCGCCGATGCCCTGATCGTATTCGCCCTGACTGCGACCAACTCCGCGGAAATTAAACCGCAGAACGGTAAAGCCCATGTTGTAGAAAGCGTAATGCAGATTATAGACAACTTTATGGTTCATCGTTCCGCCAAACTGCGGATGCGGATGCAGAATGATCGCAATGGGGGCGTCACGCTCTTTTTGCGGATGATAGCGACCCTCGAGTCGGCCTTCGGGTCCGGGAAAAATTACCTCGGGCATGGGTGTTCTCTCTTGCAGGTTCGAAAGGGGCGTACGACTATTCTTGACGAATTCCGTCTGCTACTTTAGAACGGTTCTAATTATGAGGCACCCGATGATGCAGATGCGTCTGAGGGATGTAGGCATTAAGCGCGCCTGCGTCAAACAAAAGCCTGATCTGATAGGGTAATTGCGATGAAACTTTCGACAAAAGGACGTTATGCGATGGTTGCGCTTGCCGATATCGCCTTACAGAAGGGTGATACGCTCGTGTCTTTGGGTGATATTGCCGAACGTCAACAGATTTCACTGCCCTATCTTGAACAACTGTTTGTAAAGCTTCGCCGCAACGGCTTGGTCGTTTCCGTGCGCGGACCTGGGGGCGGTTATCGTCTGGCGCGGCCTGCATCCGATATCCGCGTGGTGGATATACTCGCGGCGGTTGATGAAACGGTTGATGCCATGCACAAGGGTGCAGGTGCTTCTGGCGGGGCGTCCGGCAGCCGCGCGCAATCCCTGACGAACCGCTTGTGGCAAGGACTAAGTGCGCATGTATACGTGTTTTTACACCAAACTCGTCTGTCCGATGTTGTCGAGAACCAGATGACACCGTGTCCGGCGGTGCCGACCCTGTTTGCCGTGGTGGATGAATAGGGCGCTGGATTTGGATATTTTTGGCCAAAAGAAATGAACAGACTGTATCTGGATCATAACGCAACGACCCCCTTGAGGGCGCAGGCACGCGAAGCGATGGTTGCGGCGATGGATATTGCCGGAAACCCGTCTTCGGTACACGCGGAAGGGCGCGCAGCGAAAATGCTGGTTGAACATGCGCGCACTCGGGTTGCCGAATTGGTTGGTTGCAAGCCGCAACAGGTAATATTCACCTCAAGTGCGACAGAGGCGGCGGCATTGGCGGTTGCGCAAAAACACCACCATGGTGGTGTGTTCGGGGCTTTGCCGACCGAGCACGACTGTCTTGAGGTGTGGTCCGACGTCGCTTTGCCCGGCCTGTATGGTAAGAACGGAAAGACCGTTCGTAACGAAGGCGACATATTGCATGGTGGATTGCTGGCGATTTCTGCCGCCAATAGCGAGACAGGTATACTACGCTCCAACGCCCGTGTTGCGGGCAGTGGTGAAGGGTATTCGACCGTATGCGACATCACGCAACTGGTGGGCAAGATGTCGGTCACATATGAAGGCATCGCGCCGTCCTATGCCATCCTGTCTGCCCATAAAATTGGTGGGCCAAAGGGTGTGGGCGCGCTAATCAACTTTACTGCTGATGATCCCGCGCCAATATTGCGCGGTGGCGGTCAAGAGATGAACCGCCGTTCGGGAACCGAAAACGTGATCGGGATTGCCGGATTCGGAGCGGCTGCGCAGGCTGCACGACAGGATATCAGCAGCGGCAGATGGGACGAAGTGGCACAGATCCGAGATATTCTGGAGGATGCTATTGTGGATGCCTCAAAACATACTATTTTTGTCGGGAAAGACGTTCCACGCCTGCCGAATACCACCTGCATTCTAACGCCGAACTGGAAAGGTGAGACTCAGGTTATGCAGATGGACCTTGCCGGATTTGCCGTGTCGGCAGGATCTGCCTGTTCCAGCGGTAAAGTGCGTGCCAGCAAGGTATTGCTGGCAATGGGATTTGACGAGATTGAGGCCGCAAGCGCGATCCGTGTTTCGCTGGGCCTTGAAACAACTAAAGAAGATGTCCTGCGCTTTGCAGATGTATGGGCAGCAAAATTCGAAAAACACCAAAAGCGGGCGGCGTAGGCCAAAACGCGAGAGGAAGATGATCATGGATAATACTATCTTGGACGGTGGCGTAAAAGAAGGCGTCGATCAGGAAACAGTAGACGCGGTGCGTGAGGTAGGCGGCGCCTATAAGCACGGCTGGTCCACTGACATTGAAATGGACTATGCGCCGCTGGGCCTGAACGAAGATATCGTCAAGCTGATTTCCGAAAAGAATGAAGAACCCGAGTGGATGACGCAGTGGCGTCTGGGCGCTTATGCGCGTTGGCAGAAGATGCGCGAGCCGGACTGGGCGATGGTAGATTATCCTGAAATCAACTTTCAGGACCAATATTACTACGCCCGCCCCAAGAGTATGGCCGTAAAGCCCAAATCTCTGGATGATGTGGATCCAAAGCTTTTGGAGACGTACAAAAAGCTTGGCATCCCTTTGAAGGAGCAGGCCATTCTTGCTGGCGTCGAAGGCGCAGAAGAGTTGACGGACGCGCCGCGCAGGGTCGCCGTGGATGCAGTGTTTGACTCCGTGTCCGTCGGTACGACGTTCCGTGAAGAATTGATGAAGGCCGGCGTGATCTTTTGCTCGATTTCCGAAGCGATCAAGGAATACCCTGATCTGGTGAAGAGATACCTCGGATCGGTCGTGCCGGTACAGGATAACTTCTATGCAACGCTGAACTCGGCTGTATTTTCCGACGGGTCGTTCGTTTATGTGCCGCCGGGCGTGCGTTGCCCGATGGAATTGTCGACGTATTTCCGTATCAACGCGGAGAATACCGGCCAGTTCGAGCGCACCTTGATCATTGCCGACAAGGGCTCGTACGTGAGTTATCTTGAGGGTTGCACGGCGCCGCAGCGCGATGAAAGCCAGCTGCACGCGGCTGTGGTCGAGATCATTATCGAGGAAGATGCAGAGGTGAAATACTCCACCGTGCAGAACTGGTATCCCGGTGACGAGAACGGCAAGGGCGGGATTTACAACTTTGTAACCAAACGTGCCGATTGCCGCGGGGACCGTTCCAAGGTGATGTGGACGCAGGTGGAGACAGGTTCGGCTGTGACGTGGAAATACCCGTCCTGCATTCTGCGCGGCGACGATTCACAGGGTGAATTTTATTCGATCGCCATTGCAAACAACATGCAGCAGGCCGACACGGGCACCAAGATGGTGCATCTGGGCAAACGTACAAAGTCGCGGATTGTCTCGAAGGGGATCAGCGCGGGCAAAGCGCAAAACACCTATCGTGGTCTTGTGTCGATGCACCCGAAAGCCAAGGACAGCCGGAACTATACCCAGTGTGACAGCCTGTTGATCGGTGATAAATGTGGTGCCCATACGGTGCCGTATATCGAGGTCAAGAACAACTCCAGCCGTGTGGAGCATGAGGCGACGACATCGAAAGTGGATGATGACCAGCTGTTCTACTGCCGCTCGCGCGGGATGGACGAAGAAGAGGCCGTTGCATTGGTTGTAAACGGTTTCTGCAAGGACGTGCTGCAGGCTCTGCCGATGGAATTCGCCATGGAAGCACAAGCGCTAGTGGCGATCTCGCTGGAAGGCTCTGTTGGCTAATGCAAAACCTGCTCAAGGAAACCGGCATCGCGGCGGTGATTTACTTCGCGTTCAGCTTTACATTTGGCTTCGGGCTTGAGGCGGGTGAAGGCTGGCAGAAAGCTGTGCTGAATGCGGCGGTGTTTGCCGTGTTCTATTTCGTGGTTGGTTTGGGCATTCGCTGGTTCAAAGGACGCAATTCGTGAGTAAGATCGAAACATTCTATGACCGGATCGAAGCGGCGTGGTGCCGTTTGCCGGTTGTGCGGGACAACGGGCGGCTTCAGGCCGCGCCGTTTACCGCTGTTTTGATAGTAACGTTTGTGGCTCTGGCGCACGGAATGCTGTGGATTACAGAGACAGCCGCAGCGGACTGGAGCCAGCCGCACAAGACTGCTCTCTGGCTGCTTGGCGTCATGATCGGCGGCTTTTTCCTGCTGATGACCGCGCTGGTACGGGCAGCAAAACGGCAAGCGGAGTGCAGAACATGATTGCCGCTGTCTCTCGAAACACGCTTTTGCGCCTGCATTGGTCGAACTCGATGCGAAAATTTCGCGATTCAATCAATCGGTTGATTGTCACGCACTTTTCCTTGACGCAAGAGCCTGAATTGCAGGCATTCGCGGTTTCCGATCCGGCCTACCTGCTGATTGATCCGGCAAAGGGCCCCGATAAACTACACCAACGGCATAACCGCTGCGCGCGGAACGCTGCATGACAGCTTTCCCGCGCCGCTGAAATCAATGGCCCGAGGGCCGGACACATCACAGGCGCGCTGCGCCGTAACCAGAATTAAGGAGCACTCACATGCTGAACATCAAAAACCTGCAAGTCGAGTTGGAAGACGAAGACAAGAAGATTCTTAAAGGCGTTGATTTGCAGATCAATGGTGGTGAAGTCCACGCGATTATGGGGCCGAACGGCTCTGGGAAATCGACCCTGTCCTATGTGTTGTCGGGCAAGGGCGGTTATGAGGTAACGGGCGGGACGGCCACGCTTGAGGATGTCGATCTGCTGGAGATGGAACCGGAAGAGCGCGCAGCCGCTGGCCTGTTCCTTGCGTTCCAGTATCCCGTCGAAATTCCCGGCGTGGGCAACATGACCTTTCTGCGTACGGCGGTAAACGCACAGCGCAAGGCGCGCGGCGAAGAGGAGATGTCCGCCGCGGAATTCCTCAAGGTCGTGCGTGCGAAAGCCAAAGAACTGAAAATCGACGCCGATATGCTGAAGCGCCCGGTTAACATGGGCTTCTCCGGTGGTGAGAAGAAGCGTAACGAAATTCTGCAAATGGCGATGCTTGAGCCGAAAATGTGTATCCTCGACGAGACGGACTCAGGTCTTGATGTTGATGCGATGAAACTGGTGGCAGAAGGTGTGAACGCCTTGCGGTCGGAAGGGCGCGGATTTTTGGTGATCACGCACTACCAGCGCCTGCTTGACCATATCAAACCCGACTTTGTGCATATCATGGCCGATGGCCGCATCGTCAAATCCGGTGGACCGGAGCTGGCGCTTGAGGTCGAAAACAACGGATATGCAGATATTCTCGCCGAGGTGGCATAATGTCCGAGGTAGCAATGAAAGAAGATCCGACCGAAGCGATGATCGCATCGCTTTCGATGCCCGACAGCACATGGGGCGCAGCCGCGCGCGAGGACGCACTGGCGCGCTTGCGCACCATAGGCCTGCCACAGCGGCGTGATGAATACTGGAAATACACACGCCCCGACACGTTAACACAGGTCGACGCGCCTAAAGCTGCGGTGCTTCAGTCTGACGAAGAGGCTATGTTTGAGGAAGTTGATCGTCTGCGCATCGTTTTTGTGGACGGCGTATTTGACGCGGATGCATCCGACGATCTGAGCCTTGAGGGAGTGACAATCGAGCGGCTTGCCGCTGCGGACAGCGATCTGCACTGGGCAAAAAACCTTTATGGTGTGTTGGAAGCCCGCGGACAATCGCCCGTTCAGCGCCCGCTTGCGGCCCTGAACACAGCCTTTGCCACTGACGGTGTCTTGATCCATGTCACAGGTAAACCGAGCAAACCTATCAGCCTGATTTACAACCACAAATCAGACACTTCCGACGCAATCTTGCACCACTGCATCAAGTTGGATGCAGGTGCGGAAATGACACTGCTGGAGAACGGTCCGGCTGCCGCACGCTTTAACAAGGTGATGGAAGTTGAGATCGCCGATAACGCATCGTTTCATCATGTTCGCGCGCAGGGGCGCGATCACGAGCGGCGCACAGCCACGCATATCTTTGCCCGTCTTGGCACTGAATCTGCTTTTCATTCCTTCACAATGACGATGAACGGCGTGTTAACCCGTAACGATTGCGTCATCGAACTGACTGGTGATGACGCGATTGCCAACGTAGCGGGTGCGTGTGTCGGTGATGGTGATTTTCACCACGACGATACCGTTTTCATCACCCATGATGCGGTAAATTGTAACAGCCGTCAGGTGTTCAAGAAGGTTTTGCGCAACGGCGCGGTTGGCGTTTTCCAAGGTAAGATCCTCGTGAAAGCCGGTGCGCAAAAGACAGACGGCTACCAGATCAGCCAGGCCCTTATGCTGGATGATGACAGCCAGTTTCTCGCCAAACCGGAGCTTGAAATCTATGCCGACGATGTCGCGTGTAGCCACGGTTCGACCTCCGGCGCGATTGATGAAGACGCGCTGTTTTATCTGCGTTCGCGCGGGGTCCCGACAGACGAGGCGACCAACCTTCTGACGCTTGCCTTCCTTGCCGAGGCGGTTGAGGAGATCGAGGACGAAAGCCTGCGTGAAGGCATGACCGCCCGTCTGGGCGCATGGCTAGAACGGCGCAGCGGTTAAGGTGGCGTTAACACAGGATATATTGGCCACCTACAAGGGGCCGGGACGGGTGGTTTCACGCTTTCTGGCGCAGGGCCGCAACGAGGTACGCGCGCTCTTGTTCCTGCTGATCGCAGGGATGCTGATGTTTGTGGCCACCGCCCCCTTTCAGGCGCGCGAGGCGCAGCTGAACCCTGAGGTTCCGCTGGCCGCGCGCCTGTACTGGAGCGCTTTTTTCTTTGTCTTCATCATGCCGATTCTTGTCTATCTCTTTGCCATTCTGGTGAGGGGGCTGGCGTGGATCGCACGGCGCAAGGTCACTGGCTTTGAAATCCGGTTTACACTGATCTGGGCGCTACTTGCCTCCACACCCGTGATCCTGTTGACGGGCCTCACGGCGGCCTTTATCGGTCCGGGTATTCAGCTACAGCTGCTAGGTTTTGTCTGGCTTGCGGTGTTTGGCTGGTTTTGGGCTTCAGGCCTTTTGCGCGCAGAAGGATGATGCCGATGATGTCACAAGACGCTTTGAAAAGCCTGGCGCTGGAAACCATCCAGAGCCCGCGCTCCGCTGCGCAAAAAATCATGTCGCTTCACCTTAGCCGTGATGTGTTATGGACCGGTCTGGCGCTTGTCGCCGTCATCAACGCAATCATTTACAGTTTTTCGCTGTTTTTGAGCGATACGTCGGTGCTGCCTCCGATATTCAGCAACCCGATCCTGTTCTTCGTGATCATCACCGGCTTGCTGGTGTTGAGTGTTCATGCGTTCTACTGGACGGGGCGCGCTATGGGCGGGCAGGGCGATCTGGGTGATCTTCTTGCCCTGCTTGTCTGGCTACAGGGTCTTCGCGCGGTGGCGCAACTGGTAATGTTTGTGCTGATCCTGCTGTCGCCATTGTTGGCACAGCTGTTTTCGCTGGCGATCGGGGTCTTGGGCCTCTGGATCACCGTGAATTTCATCACCGAAGCCTTGCGCCTGCCCAGTTTGATGTACGGCGTGGGCGTTTTGATACTTGCTGCGGTTGGCCTTATGATCGGCCTGATGATATTTATTGGGCTGATTGGCCTAGGTGCCATGGGAGTACCCGCAAATGTATGATGTTGCAGCAATCAGGCGGGATTTTCCCATTCTGTCGCGTGAGGTGAACGGCAAGCCGCTAGTGTATCTCGACAATGGCGCGTCTGCGCAAAAGCCGCAGGTTGTGATTGATGCGATCACAACGGCCTACAGCCATGAATACGCCAATGTGCATCGTGGTCTGCATTATCTGTCAAATCTTGCAACCGACAAATACGAAGCTGTGCGCGGCAAGGTCGCCCGCTTCCTCAACGCCGCTTCCGAGGACGAGATTGTCTTTAACTCGGGCACCACAGAGGCGATCAATATGATTGCCTACAGTTGGGCCATGCCACGTCTTGAAGCGGGCGACGAAATCATCCTGAGCGTTATGGAGCATCACGCCAACATCGTACCATGGCATTTCCTGCGCGAACGCCAGGGCGTTGTGATCAAGTGGGTTGATGTAGACGCCACCGGCGCGCTTGACCCGCAAGCTGTGATTGATGCAATCACGCCACGCACCAAGCTAATTGCAATCACCCATATGTCCAATGTCTTGGGCACTGTGGTGGACGTAAAAACCATCACCCGAGCTGCCCATGCAAAAGATATCGCCGTTCTGGTTGACGGGTCACAAGCGGCGGTCCACATGCCAATCGATGTGCAGGATATCGGCTGTGATTTCTACTGTGTGACGGGGCACAAGCTTTATGGTCCGTCCGGCTCTGGCGCGATCTACGTAAAGGCTGCGCGTATGGACGAAATGCGCCCTTTTATCGGCGGTGGCGATATGATCCGCGAAGTGACGAAAGAGGGGGTCGTGTACAACGATGCCCCGATGAAGTTCGAGGCCGGAACGCCTGGCATTGTGCAGACCATTGGTCTGGGCGTTGCGCTGGATTATATGTCGGGGGTCGGTCTTGCCAATATCGCCGCGCACGAAGCATCCTTGCGCGATTATGCTGTGACCAAGCTTGCGGGGCTGAACTGGATTCAGGTGCAAGGCACCGCACCGGACAAGGGTGCGATATTCAGCTTTACCATGGACGGTGCGGCCCATGCGCATGATATTTCGACCATACTGGACAAGAAAGGCGTGGCCGTGCGCGCAGGCCAGCATTGCACCGGCCCCTTGATGAACCATCTGGGGCTCAATGCCACCTGCCGCGCATCTTTTGGCATGTACAACACCAAGGAAGAGATCGACATCTGGATTGACGCGCTGGAACTGGCCCACGATCTTTTCGCCTGAAACAAGGGTTTTTGAATTGCAGGCACAGTGAGGTCGCACTATACCGCCACAAACAGCCCGTTGCTTTGGCAGCCGCTGTCCAATACGACACTGAAGAAAAGGATTTTGGCATTTGCCAAGATACCGTAAAATCCCGCTCAATATTGCGGTGACAATACGGTCCCATAGCTCAGCTGGATAGAGTGCTCGCCTCCGAAGCGAGAGGTCGCTGGTTCGAATCCAGCTGGGACCACCATTACCCCGAATTGATATCGTTCCACCTGATGTTGTTCACGGAAATTTAGCATTACCCGAAACTAGGAACAGGCGTTCATTTGGGGCAGCGCATGCAGAACTGTTCATCACCGCAAAACGGACATCAGGAACATTGTTCCGGTTTTCCCTGCACAACGCCGTTTACGTCCTCGCAGGGCAGGTTGACTCTGATCCGACAAAGCACAATGTCCCGTTCTGATATGAAGGGGATTGGCAATGCTGCTGGAAAATTTTGATTGGGGCTATGACGCCCGAACTCTACAGATATTTTTTGCACTTGGTTTAGGCGTTGTGCTGGGTGCTGCGGCGCAGGTTACGCGTTTTTGCCTGCGGCGCGCGATTGTGGGCGAAGCAACTGATCGCGGGCAGGCGGGTGCAATCTGGCTGACCGCCTTTGCCACGGCGCTGCTTGGTTTTTTGTTTGCGAATATGGCCGGATTTGTTGAACTGGAGGGCCATCGTTATCTTGATGCGGATGTTGCGGTTGCCGCAATCCTGATCGGCGGTCTGGCGTTTGGGGCAGGGATGGTTTTGACCCGTGGTTGTGCATCCCGCCTGACCGTTCTGGCCGCAACAGGAAATATGCGGGCGGTTGTGGTGCTGACGGTGTTCGCGCTGGTCGCACATGCAACGTTGAAAGGCGTACTGGCCCCTGTGCGCACAACACTTTCCGCCTTCACAACCGATCTGCCGTTCGGAACGCTTTATGCGATCCCGTTTGCAGCACCTGTGGCCGTGGCACTTGCGGTTGTGGCAGCCGTGCTGATGATACGGCGGCACCGTCCTGCCATCGGGCACGTGATCCTCGGCGCGGTAATCGGTCTAGTGCCGGTTCTGGGCTGGGCCACCACCAGCTTCCTGCTGATGGACGAATTTGACCCGCTTGCAGTGCAATCAGCCGCGTTTACGTTGCCTTGGGCGGATACATTGTTCTGGGTTATCGCCTCCAGTGCGATCCCTGCAGGGTTCGGCACAGGCTTCATCGCCGGTGTGCTGGTGGGCAGCTTCCTTTCTGCAACTCTTCGTAGAGAGTTGAGCCTGCAGGGGTTCGAGGGTGGCAACCAGATGCTGCGCTATATCGCCGGTGCCGGCTTGATGGGTTTTGGCGGTGTGCTGGCGGGGGGCTGCACCATCGGCGCGGGCCTCAGCGGCAGTGCAACGCTCAGCCTTGCGGCATTGCTGGCGTTGGCAAGCATCGTGATTGGTGCCACATTCGCCAGCCGCGTTCCGGCGATAAGCCCGTCCGGTGTGACCGCCAGCTAAGCGCGGCGTCACAATTACAACAAACCGCACAAAATGGAAAAAGGCAGCGCATTGCACTGCCTTTCAACGTTTAGGTGTCTATTTTTTTACCCGCGGCGGCGTCCTCCGGTACGCCCTGCGCGACCACGCCCTTCCTGTCCGGCTTTTGGCGCTACCTTGTTAAATTTGATCCACTCGCCACCGTGCGGGTCTCGGTCAAACAGAAAATTGGCCGCACGGATTGCTTCCATCTCCTTACCCGGACGCGCCATTGTCGATCCCATGCCGAACAGCTGGACAAAGGCTTCGTCGTCCATCCCTTCGGGCAGAACCACGCCGAGGGCGGCCAGCTCTGCTTTCTTCTCGGCGATCTTTTTCGCGTTCACCGGCAGGGCGACAGGGTTCATGATTGCCGATGTCATGCCAGCGCCCATTGCCATGGGCAAAAACGCATTGTTAATTCCGTGGCGGTTGGGCAGGCCAAAGCTGATGTTGGACGCGCCGCAGGTTGTGTTAACGCCCAATTCGTCCCGCAGACGCCGCACCAGCGTAAACACCTGATGCCCCGCAGTTGCCATCGCACCAATTGGCATTACCAGCGGATCAACAACAATGTCATGGGCAGGAATACCAAAATCCGCCGCACGCTCGACGATCTTTTTCGCCACGGCGAAACGTACGTCGGGATCTTCGGAAATGCCCGTGTCGTCATTCGAGATTGCGACAACCGGCACGTTGTATTTCTTGACCAGTGGCAACACCAGCTCCAGTCGCTCCTCTTCTCCGGTGACAGAGTTCAGAAGCGGACGCCCTTCGCAGGCTTCCAGCCCGTTTTCAAGCGCGCCGGGGACGGAACTGTCGATGCAGATCGGGCAATCGGTGACCGTCTGCACACGTTTGATCATTTCCGGCATCAACATCGGCTCGACAAAGTTGTTGTCGGCATAGCGCGGGTCTTCGGCCATCTTGTTGGAAAACACCGCACCCGAATTCACATCAAGGATATTCGCCCCCGCCGCCACCTGCGCGATTGCGTCTGCTTCGACCCGGCTGAAATCGCCGCGCTCCAGCTCTTCGGCAAGGATCTTGCGGCCTGTGGGGTTGATCCGCTCGCCGATGACACAGAACGGCTGGTCAAAGCCGATAATGGCAGTTTTGGTTTTGGATTCGACAATCGTTCTGGTCATAAAGACTGATCCTTCAGGAGGCGTTTGCAGGGACAGCAGCACTGCCGCCGTGTGTATGGGCCCATGTGGCGTTTGTCTTGATCCCGCCCAGCGGGAAAAAATGCACATGGGTGACGTTGAAATCAGGAGTCGCAGCCTTGTGCGCGGCCAGTTCGGCCAGCACATCTGTCGGCTCGTAAGGCAGCAGCAGTTTGGTCACATCCATCGCGCGCTTTTGCAGCACCTTCAGCGACGGACCAACACCGCAGGCAATGGCGAATTTGATCAGGGTTTGCAGCTTGGCAGGGCCGGCGATGCCGATATGAACGGGCAGGGTGATACCTGCATCGCGCAGGCTGGCGGCCCAGGCGATGATCGGCTTTGCTTCAAACGCGAACTGTGTGGCAATTGCCATTTTGGCATCCGTGCGGGTCTGAAAATCGTTCTTCCAGCGCAGGGCTGCATCCACATTGGCGGTGCCGGTCGCGTCAATGTCGCGGTTGCCCTCGGGATGACCCGCAACATGCAAACGGGTAAAGCCCGCAGCATCGAACAGCCCCGTTTCCATCAACTGCATACTGTCCGAAAATTCACCGTGCGGCGCAGTCACGCCACCGGCCAGCAACAGGGCCTGTTTCACATTCGCTTCACCCTGATAGCGCGCAATCCAGTCCGCCAGCGTGGCCTTGTCTTTGATGATACGCGCGGGGAAATGCGGCATCACCTGAAAACCGCCTGCGTTCAGACGCGCCGCTGTGGCGACCATTTCCTCAATCGGTGTACCGTCGATGTGGGCGATATAGACCCGCGTTCCCGCTGGCAGTAGATCGGCGAAATTATCTACCTTTTCAGCTGTGCGCGGCATGACCTCGATCGAGAAATCCTGCAACAGGGCCTCGACTTCGGGGTTTACGTGGATCGGGTTTTCTTCTTTTTTGCGGAAATTCAGCAGTGCCATCGCAAGGCTCCTTCATGGCTCAAGGCGCAGGCGGGGATCAGGCCCGACCGTCGTTTGCAATCAGCGCCTTCAGACGCTCGCGATCATATTCGGCGTCAATGCGCGCAGCTTCGGCATCTGCCACCGCAGCGTCTTCGCCCTCAACCGAATAAGGATCCGCTTTGCGCCACTCGGCAAGGTAGGCATCAGTGTCAACCTCGCCTGTTTTCATCGCGGCACGGTCGATCGCCTGCTCGAAACGCTCTGGCAGAATACGTTTCTGACCACGGCGGCCTTTGCCGACAATTACCTGCGCAGGAATATCCCGCCAGTACACGATCACTACGTCAGCCATGCGCGATTCCTCCCAACCTTAACCAAACTTAGCCTTCTCTACCGGAAGGGCTGCGATACCCGAACGTCGTTTTCGACAATAACACAACCATCCGCGACCTCTGACTACACCATCGCAGCCGCGACAGCACCCGTGTGGCAGGATCGTTTTTCGCATGATCATCTTGAGCTTTACTAAAAAGACCCCGCGTCAACGACGCGAGCGCTTGCGCCAGCGCGGTACAGGAAGTATCCTAGCGCCAACACGTAATGAAAGGCGCAACTCATGGCGCCAAAGCGCTCCAAAGGTGCGGGCGCGCTCGAACGTAAAAAATCGACGGCTCTGAGCCCCGCGCCAGTTTCGTCCAGATCGAACGACCTATATGCGGCCCTTGATCTGGGCACAAATAGTTGTCGCATGCTGATCGCCCAACCTAAGGGGGGCGGCTTTAATGTGGTCGACAGTTTTTCAAAATCCGTGCAACTTGGCGCGGGTCTTGAAAAGACCGGGCGGTTGTCGCGCGGATCGATGACGCGCACCATACAGGCATTGCGCATCTGCCAGCAGAAACTACGCCGCAACAAGGTCAAGCGGATGCGTCTTGTCGCAACCGAAGCCTGCCGCCGCGCCAGCAACGGTGATGAATTCATGCGCCGTATCACCCGCGAGACTGGCCTGAAGCTGGATATCATCGCCCCCGAGCAGGAGGCGCAGCTGGCGGTTATTTCCTGCGCGCCGCTGGTCAGTCCGAAAACCGAAAACCTGCTGGTTGTCGATATCGGCGGCGGTTCCACAGAACTGGTCTGGATAGATGTCAGCAAAGTGCCAAGACGCGACCGCACCCAATCCATCATGCGGTTGCACAACGGCTTTGTTCAGGCCCCCACAGATATACCCGCCGCAAAAGTGGTGGACTGGATCAGCGTGCCCTTGGGCGTGGCTACCCTGCGTGACCAGTTTTCCGACGTAGAGGATGACGCGGCAAGATTTGCGCTGATGAGCTGGTTTTTCGAGGAAAATCTGGCAGACTTCACGCCCTATCAATCCGCGCAGCCGCAGGAACGATTCCAGATTGTCGGCACATCCGGGACTGTCACAACAGTTGCGGCCAGTCATCTGGGCCTGCGCCGGTATGATCGTACAAAGGTTGACGGTCTGCACATGACCAGCCAGCAGATCGACAAGGTCATTCACCGCTATCTTGCGCTGGGGCCGGAGGGCAGGCGGATTGACCCCTGTATAGGCCATGACCGCGCCGCGCTGATCATGTCGGGCGCTGCCATTTTGCAGGCACTCATGCGCTGCTGGCCAACCGACCGGTTGAGCGTTGCGGATCGCGGTTTGCGCGAAGGTCTGCTATACGCACAAATGAGCGCCGATGGTGTGCTCGAAGAAGGAATATTCTAATGGGCAAGACGCCAACAGGAAAAAACACATCCGGTCGCGGGCAACGCGATCTGAAAGTGAAGGTGAAATCCGCGCGGGGTCGCAAGCTAAGCTCGACCCGCTGGTTGCAGCGCCAGTTGAATGACCCATACGTAAAACGCGCCAAGGCCGAAGGATACCGCGGCCGCGCGGCGTTCAAGATCATGGAACTGGATGACAAGTACCGCTTTCTGGTGCCGGGTGCGCGTATTGTCGATCTGGGCGCAGCTCCGGGCGGCTGGTGCCAGGTGGCGGTGAAACGATCCAACGTGCTGGGCGAGCGTGGCGGCAAGGCTGTGGGCACCATTCTAGCGATTGATTTGCAGGAAATGGAGCCGATCGCAGGCTGTGAAATCCACCAGCTTGATTTTATGGAAGACGACGCCGATCTGAAGGTCAAGGAATGGCTGAACGGGAATGCTGACGTGGTGATGTCAGACATGGCCGCCGCATCTTCGGGGCACAAGCAAACCGATCACTTGCGCATCATCGCCCTATGTGAGGCCGCGGCCTATTTTGCGTTTGATGTTCTGGAGGAAGGCGGCACATTCATCGCCAAAACCCTCGCCGGGGGCGCCGAGGGTGAATTGCAAAAACTGCTCAAACAGCGGTTCCGTAAGGTGGCGAATTTCAAGCCCCCCTCCAGTCGTCAGGACAGTTCAGAGAAATTTGTGGTTGCCACAGGCTTTAGGGCGGAGAAGCCCGAAGAAAGCGCCTAGCACGCCATCGGCAACACTTCACTGATGGGCGCAGAAGCAAAATGCGCAGATGATGGGCGACAGTATTCGAGGGAACGCAATGGATGACCCCATCCCGTTAAGGGTCATGGGGAAAAGCTGGCGTCGCACTCAATTAGGCGTAAAATCCAGAAATGTTTGCAGATGCGCGGGTACTCGAAACCAGAAAGGTGAAAAGCCCTTCAAAGACAGCTTGGAAAAGTTTGTCTAATTAGACGGTTTAAAAGGGAAAGCCCGGGGAACGACAGCTTTAACATTTAGAAACTATTTACGATTTATGTATTATTGAGCCTCTGTATCTGCCCCTCGTATTTCTTGATGGGCAGAAACGGCCATACCTTCCAATGCCGTCGAGAAACCGCAACAATCGGAGCAATGGTTTTTGCGAAACGAAATGGCAGACTCTCTTACTGAGGTGGCGGTGGTCCCGATACCAGTCGCGGAACGCAGCATGGCCGCTGGCCGGCGTAAAGTTAGACCAAAAGTACGGTTTAAAGACCAGCAAGACCTCACACATGATTGAGCTCGATAGAGATCCCGTGCGACCTGCTCCTCCTAAGGGGCGTGATGGTAAGCAGATAAATTGTTGAGGGTTGGAATGAATGTTGGACCCGTTCAATGAGAAAAAACCACGCGGCCCCGCTGTTTTAGGGAAGTTCATTACCTACCATATGAAGGACTGCAAGGAACCTGCCATTAATGTGGTACGCGTGTATCGAAAGAAGCAATGAAATCAGAGGCATGTGACGGTTTTGAACTGCTATACCGATCACCGCCTCACGCACGCTCAAGTGACCTGTAAGGGTGTGGTAAACATGTTGGCCTTAAAAACTTCTTGTCACAAATTTATATTTTCCAGTTATGTAGTGACGAGCCGGAACGCTGGCAGAGAGACCATGATTATAACCACCCTGCTAACTATACAGAAAATGTTGAATAATTATTGGAATACTCTCTCATAAAAGCACTACCCAAAGTTTGAAATTTCATGGAAATTATCTTCTCCCCGCTTGTTTGCCTGTCTGCTGCCACACTGTAATCGTATTCTGAAAAGTTTCTAATTTTTATAGATACTTATCATCATATTCTGGGAGTTTTCCTAAGCCAATGAAGATAGGTTTTCTTCCACAGCAGACTCTATCTTCAATGTATCTCCCACCTGCATTTGATCAAAAATAGACGAGAAAAACCTTCTTTAAAACCAGTAACTTCTGAAGGCAGATCAACCTGTTTCAACGTCAGGTTACTTTTTCCCAACGGCTATCCGTTGCATTCATAGATGCTCCGAAAACTTAAAACAGAATAAAAATACTTCAGTCATTTTTTTGACGCACTTCAGTTTCAACCTTGGAGTGTGCTCTCGATTTTATGATAATTGGAAAGGTGACACATGCCCACAGAAATACTTCAAACCTATAAGTACAACGGTACCCTGCTTGGGACCAATCTTATAAGTGACAATCCAAACATTCTGCTGGGGCACTTTTCGGGACCATCGACCGGAGAGTTTGCAGATAATGATGGTATGCTGGAAATTGATGACAGCAGGATCAGCACATTTGACGGACAACCTGTAACCTATATCGGCTCTGGCACGGCAACACCTGGAGTCATTGTAGGCGGAGTTCTGGTAGCACTCGGTTCGCCCGCACAGCTTGTCGCATTTGATGCGAACGGCCAGATCTATTTCTATTATCCAAACGGAACTCCCAACCTGATTGGTGCGGTAGCACTCGCCATCGACATCGAACCAAGTGCCACTGGAATTTTTGATAATCCTTATATCGGCACTGAAATAGATGACAATTTCAACGGTGATCACTTTGACAACTACATGTCCGGAAATGAAGGGGCTGACACAGTTGGTGGTGGTGGGGGCAACGATCAAATCGAAGGAGGAAATGATGCCGATCTGCTGATGGGTAATGAAGGACAAGACACTCTGGACGGGGGGGCCGACATGGACACCCTGTTCGGCGGTGACGGTGACGATCAACTCGGCGGAAACGCAGGTAACGACACCTTGTTTGGCGGCGCTGACAACGATCTGCTTTCCGGTGACGCTGGCGATGATCAACTCGGCGGTGATGCAGGTAACGACACCCTGAACGGAGGCGACGGAGCCGACCGTCTTTATGGAGGTAGCGGCAACGATCGTCTGGACGGAGATGATGGAAATGATCTGCTACGCGGCGGTGAAGGCGCAGACCTTCTGGCGGGGAGCGGGGGCAATGACACTCTGGACGGTGGGAACGACATGGACACCCTGTTCGGCGGTGACGGTGACGATCAGCTCGGCGGAAACGCAGGTAACGACACCTTGTTTGGCGGCGCTGACAACGATCTGCTTTCCGGTGACGCTGGCGATGATCAACTCGGCGGTGATGCAGGTAACGACACCCTGAACGGAGACGGCGGGAACGACCGGCTTTACGGTGGTAGCGGCAATGATCGTCTGGATGGCGATGGTGGAAATGACCTGTTGCAGGGTGGCGAAGGCGCAGACGTCTTGGCTGGTGACAGTGGCAATGACACTCTGGACGGGGGGAACGACATGGATACCCTATTCGGAGGCGACGGTGACGATCAGCTCGGGGGAAACGCAGGTAATGACATCTTGTTTGGTGGCGCTGATAACGATCTTCTTTCCGGTGACGCCGGCGATGATCAACTCGGCGGTGATGCAGGTAACGACACCCTGAACGGAGGCGACGGAGCCGACCGCCTTTATGGAGGTACCGGAGTGGATCAGCTGTCAGGGGGGAATGGGACGGACAAGCTTTTTGGAGGAGACAATGACGACAGCTTGGATGGCGGCAGTGGCGAAGACCTGCTTCATGGTGGTCAAGGTGCCGACTTCCTAGACGGTGGTGGCGACAACGATGTTTTGAGTGGCGGCGATGGGAACGACACCCTGAACGGCGCAGAAGGGGCTGATAGATTGACAGGCGGAGAAGGTACAGACACGTTTGTTTTCAACTTTGTGTCAGAAAGCAATGTTGGCAGCCAAGACACGATCGTTGACTTCGAAGCAAACGAGATTGTCAATCTTGCCGCAATCGATGCAAACACCCTCGTCGCATCGGATCAGGAGTTCAGCTTTATTAATGAAGCCGCTTTCAGCGCTGCCGGTCAGCTGCGCTTCTCAACTGACGGAACCAACGGCACCCTGATGGGAGACGTAGATGGCGATGGTATCCATGACATGAGCATCGAACTGTTGGGCGTGACCTCCATGAGTGCTGACGATTTCATATTGTAATTCATACTTTGAACTCAGCAATATAAGAAAAAATAAGGTATGCCCCCCGAGGGTGTACCTTATTTAATGCATGCATTTCCGCTAGTGGGTCCAACGGCATGCACGTCGTTTAATTTATAATCCGCAATACACGTGTCTTTAAGACCCTTTCTAAATGCCTTCTGCATTTTCTATTAACTTCTCTTTGCGTTGCTGCAGGATAGGCAGGTTTGATCATATCGTTATCCCCTTGTTTTCAAGGCCGAAAGTCATCTCCCAGGACTCGAACTCTTCCACGGTGCTGCAACAGTCATTCGCCACCTTGATCAATGTCGTGCGGAATGGGTGAGGCGTGTATTGGGCTGGTTGCACCATAGCAAAGGCGTTGCGGTTGATCTTGTTCAGCGGGCTTTGGTAGCAAACGGATCACGGGAAAATACCAGCTTTGGAAATCCGCCGGTTGGCGCCAGTCCCCTTTGCGCCTTCGGGAGCACGGCATCGGTATCGTCAAACAACTTTTCCATGCGCAAAAACTCAATCCATACTGTGAAATATCCCAGATAGGCCGGATCAGCGGGAAAGAACGTGGTGTCGATATGTTTTGAATTTAGCCGCCCAACATATGTGAGACCGCTAGAAAGGGCTTGAACTTTTTCGGTTCCTCAAACTTAAGGATCGCTGCCAAAACTTCATCTATGGCCTTGTCATCAAGCCTATCTGTTTCCTCAAAATAGTACACAATTTTGCACTTCATCCGCTCGTTGCATTCTGCAACTTATTCATCCTCTTCTTCTTAATCTGGGAAAAGGTTCTGAACTAATACCTCAAGCGACTTTGCGGGACTCTCAAATGTGGTTTTGAACTGCGTCTGGGAGGCAGGTAGATTGAGAAGAGGCTTTTAATTGCACTCCTCGGCTGCTGTTCCTCAAGAAGTCAGGCTAATTCAGCACCAGAAGTGTATTAGGTTTGGTTGCGGTCATTAGATGCAGCCTACTTGGCCGTCATAATGCCACTTTTTTAGCTATAATTCTGTACGTCGACATCAATTCAAAAGCACATGTTCGACAATATCCATAGCTGATCCACGGACCAACTCTTGTAAATGCTATCCTTGAATTAAAGGTCAGCGAATATTCAACAAGCATCGTCAATTCTGGCAGCTGTGGACTGGTTCCAAAACATAGAAAGCGGCGTATACCCAATGGGTGCAAACAACAGGCAATCTTAACTACGTCGTTTTTGTCCCATTTTCATGACCAGACCAACGTTCCCTAAGCACCCGCCGCTTGTCCGATAGTACAGACCGCCCGCACGAGCTTAAGAAAATTGCAGCGTCTTGCCCTGCCATAGCAGCATTTCAGTACAGAGCATCGATACGACAACTATGAACAACCGTGCAGTTTTCGCATGATCCAATGTCATTCTTATTGCTACGTTGAAATAAATTCGGACTGACCTCAGTCAATCCAACGCATCCTCTAATGTTTCTTCATCGCAAATCAGGTCGAGACTATTCTGTTTCTCGGAAATTGAAGCGCTATTGAATTCTTTAGCAAGAGCACCTGAAAAAAAGTGTTTCATAACGTAATTAACGCCAAACTGGTTAACTGTTCGCTTGTCTGGGTTGAAAAACATTCCATTTGAAGGATGTGAGGAAATGATTTCGTAGGATGGAAAGTAGGTGACATCCTGATAATCATCAGCCATTTCGCCAGCAACTCCACGCAGGACCGATTTGGAATAAATGGTCGCTGGTAAAACGTGGGCATCAGTGGCCGTAGCTGTCAACGGTACAGGTGACACAGTAAGTAATGTTTGTGCGGTGGGATTGATATCTCTGAGACGCGTACGCATTTCGGTGAGATCGCTTAGGATTTCAGCGTGTCTAAGGTTTCGAAACCGGTATTTTGCCGGATCATACGATCCGGCAAGCGTGCCCGGAGCCATAGGGTACATGGTATTGTCTCTGACACTTTCCCAACCTTCGGTCAGTCCGAGCGTAAATACGAAAAGGTCTAGAGTTTCAAACATCTCGCGAACCTTGGCCAAGTGCTTTTCGCGCAAAGCCAGTACTGTCTCAACACTTTCCTGCCCTACAGGGTCAACGCTTGGGCGAAGCGCATCATAAAAGCGACCATCCTTTTCCCAGACCTGTTCCGTCGGCGTCCGTTTACCAAAGGCTTCGTCAAAAAGCTGGATCAACTGACGGGTTGTATAGATGTTGCCGTATCGGCACGAAAAAACTCCAAACCCCCAGCGTCGCGCCTCGGTTTCAGACTCAAACATCGAGGGGGCAGGCTCCATATCCATAAAATTCGCACCGCGAATGGCAAGATTGTTCCCAATGTGCTGAGCAAAACAACTGCCCGCAGTGGCAACCTTATGTGATTTCTTTAGTTCCGGCGGCAACCATAGATCTTTCAAATCTGCGTAGTGCCGCTCAGCGACGGCAGGACGCCAAAAAGCAGTGATGGGTTGCGACTTGTAAGGATTTATCATCAAAGGCTCCGATCAGGAATTTAACATGCTGTCGCGTAGCTGCTTGGCCCGCTGCAAATCACGCGCATCGGGTTTGGCCGTGTCTTGTTTTTGCGAAGGTCGCGCTTGTGCGCGTGCGATATTCTGTTCAGTCAACGCATAATGCGTTTTCAACAATGCATCCGCCTGAAAAGTAGGCGCCGTAAGGGCGGTTCTAACCCATGGTATCCACGCTCTTGGTGGCGCTGAGCCGCTGTGGCCGAGAATATCCCAGAAACCGACATCGAACAAAACGCTTCTGCGGTGATTGGCGTCAATCGCGGCCATAAATGGGGTAAGCTGGCTTTGGACATGCCCATAATCGCCAGCACTTTGCACGTAAATAACTCGGTTTCGGAACCCCTTGCTATAAAATTTACACATATTTATGGGCGCGATATCTGCAAGTTCGTGCAGGGATTTGGCAGAAGGCCAACATTTTTCACGGAAGGCCTCCGCACTAGCACTGCCGTAAGCTAGAAGATCTGTCTGTGGATTTGCCGCAACTGCGATGCTTCCAGCGTCAAGGAAAGAAAAATGCAATGCCGCAAATCCTCCAGAAGATCCCCCCACGTAAACCCGCCTGCTAGCGCCGAGGTGTTTTACGAGACCATCAATCAGCATTTTGATTTTTTCTGGTAGTCCGCTATTTTCCGAACCTATGTACCAACCAACGCTAAGATCGTCATGTTCAGCGAGCGTCACATCCGCGATTGCGATCTGGTGCGCATTAATAGGCAAAAACGGCTGAAAAAACGGGAATGGTCGGGTCTTGCGGTTAAGTGCTCCATGGAAAAGTACGATTAGACTGTTCATACCACCTGCCTTGTAAGCAACCGGGATTTTTTGACCATCAATCTCAATCTCTACAGGTCCGTCGGAAAGAGTTATTTTCTTATAATCGACTGCCATCAGATCAATTCCTGCATTTTCATTAAAATCACTACCTGACTATAAGGAGCCGATGTTCTCATACTGGCCCGGAGTCTGATTTTCGCTCAATCTCAACTGCTTGGCGTTCTATATTAACAAATTTTTCTGAATACAACATTGGTTGTTGCAAAGCCACCAACCAAGAATAACTAAGGACCCACCAGGATTTCGACAACATTGAACACGCCAGTGAGGTCACCTTGTTGGCCAACCCACCTTCGCATACGTTCTGGCTTCAAAGGGATGCTTGATCAAGACGAGGAAACTCCGCGCGCCCACCGCTGCTGCCAAGTGCAACACCTACCGCGTTGCCGACTACAAAGAGTACGTTATTGACCTGCAAAATCGTGACGATCCTGCAAAGTGATCTAAAGCACCATCACTAACCAATTCAACAACACCCTGACGGGTGTAGTCGGCGTGTATGTAGGGCGAAAGCCCCGCCTAAAATAACTATTTATACTCAGCCACTTAAACTGCATCTGATCGGCTGGCGGAGAGACAGGCGGCCAATGTGCCGTAACGCCCCGTAACGGGCTGCACCATATCACTATGTAAATAAAGGGTTTAGCGGATTTTCATGTAACATGCTGTTGCTTTCAATTCGGTGCAATGTTATTTCTTATGGCGGGTAGGTTAGGCGGTAACTGTGGCGGAGGTTCTTGGACCTTACCGGATGAACGCGAAAACCCACCCGCCATAAAGTGGGGATCGGCTATGCCTAGAAAAGCAAGAGAACTGTCGGCAATCGAAGTGAAGCGACTGGAACACTCTGGCAAGGGCGGCAATCAGACTGTCGCGGTCGGCGGTGTTGATGGTCTGTTGCTACAATTGACGCCAGTGAACGGGCGGTCATGGCTGTTGCGCTGCAAGATTGGTGACAAGCGGCGACATATCGGACTAGGTGGCTATCCTGACGTGACTTTGGGGCAAGCACGTGATCGGGCGAGGGAGGCGCGGGATATGATCTGGCAAGGCATTGATCCAGTGGAGCACCGCAAGGCCAACCGTGCGGCTTTGGTCACTGCGCAACGGCGGGGCCTGTCTTTCGATGATGCGATGGAACGCTATCTTGAGGGCAAGCTGCAAGAATTTGACAATGAGAAACACCGCAAGCAATGGCGGGCCACGCTGGACAAGTATGCGGTCCCGACTTTGGGCAAGATGCTGGTCGCGGATATTGACGTGTCCGACATCAAGCGAACGCTGGAACCTATCTGGGCCACCAAAACGGAAACCGCGTCACGTCTGCGCGGACGTATCGAGGCGGTGATGGCGTGGGCTACGGTTGCGGGGCATCGGTCCGGTGACAACCCGGCGCGGTGGAAAGGCAATCTTGATGCGATCCTGCCCAAGCCGTCCAAGTTAGCAAAGGTGGTGCATCATCCGGCCTTGCCGATGGATGAGGCGGCAAGTTGGTTTTCTGATGTGCAGGGCCGTGACGGGTTCGCCACGCGGGCGCTGGAATTTATGGCAATGGTCGCGGCACGATCCGGCGAGGTGCGCGGCGCGGTTTGGTCTGAAATGGATTTGGACAAAGCAGTCTGGACGATACCGTCTAAGCGGATGAAAGCAAGGGCAGAACACCGTGTCCCTTTGACGAAAGAAGCCGTTGACCTGTTGAAGGGTCTGGACCGGCTTGCGGATTCCGAATTTGTATTCCCTGCACCACGCGGCGGTGAGTTGTCCGATGCGGCGCTGTCGGCCTGTATGAAGCGGATACACGCGGCCAAGCCTGACAAGTATATGGACCGCCAGTCAGGGCGTCCAGCGGTCCCACATGGCTTGCGCAGCACGTTTAGGGATTGGGTGGCTGAGCGCACCGAATACCCCCGTGATATGGCAGAGATTGCGTTGGCGCATACTGTTGGCTCTGAGGTTGAACGGGCCTACAGACGCGGCGATATGGTGGAAAAGCGGCGGGCGATGATGGCGGCATGGGGGCGGTTCTTACGTGGTGAAACTGGCGCAAAGGTTGTGCAGATTGGGGCAGCGGTATGAACGAACGTTGGTTTAAGCGATCAGATTGGCCGATGGATTGGGAATTGGAACGGCGTTCTGAACTCATGGGCGCTATAGCAGAACTTCCGGGTGCTGATATGCTGAGTGAAGAAGAGGTAGAGCAGAAGGCTCTATTTCTGTGGAGCCACGTGGAGTTTGCTCGGGGTAGGGCAAAAAACTGCTCTAGACCAGCATCGCAAAAGGTAAGCGATGATGAGTTGCGAAAATTTGCTGATCTTTGCGAAAACTTGGCGCTCCACATTAACAAGATGCACGAACCCGCAATTTCAGCTTTAGGGCTTGAGGGATTTGGTGCTTTAGAATTTTCTGAAAAGCTGATTGATGCCAAAGAGGCTGCACGCTTTGCTTTTGGCATTGTTGAAGGAAAGCAAGTGCGCGGACGCAAGCCTGAGATCGAAGCATCAGAGATCAGCGATTTTGCGGGCCAGATGTATCATCATATTACTGGCAAATTGCCGACGCTAACCACGAACCCACTGACGGGAAATGTAAGTGGCATCTGGTATGACTTCCTACACAGAGTTTTCAAAGTGGCCTATATCAAGGCAAGCGTGGCAGCACAGGCTAGAGTGGTAAGTGAGAAAATGCGACCTGAAAAAGTCGATTAACTCCTTTTGAACGGATTGGCGCTCTGAACTCATAATCAAGCATCTTGTAACAACGAGGTGCTTAAATGCCTGATACATATCTTGCCGATACGACCCTTGCCGAACGCTACGGCATCGCTCGCAACACTGTCTGGCGCTGGCATCGGGAACGTCCCGATTTTCCCCGCGCTGTCAAACTTTCCCCAAACTGCACCGGCTGGAAGCTGAGCGAAATTATCGCTTGGGAAGCCTCACAAGTTGAGGTGGCGGCATGAGCAATATGACAAATGAAAACGCCGGGGCAGCGGTAACTGCGCCCGACGTTCAGAGGACTTATGAAGCGGCTCAGCTTCCCGTAAACAATAGCGCAACGTTAGCGGCGCGTCACCCCATTTTGTCTACACATTGGGGGCTTTCCGCATGAGCAACACTCTCAGCAAATATATGCCTGACGCTTACAAGCGCGTTGCCCGCACGGTGGGCTATTCGCTGCTGTTGACTGACGCTGACGCATGGCACGGCCTGACGGTGGTGCTGACGGCACGTCTGACGCCGCAAGAGCGCGGCGCTATGGCATGGGCGGTTCTGCGGTCCCTGACGCCTGAGCAAGTTGTTGCCGTGGCTGAAACGGTCCTGCCCGAAGGCTCAATCGCACCGATTGCCCCCCTGCTCAATCACATGGATGAGGCGGCTTTCTGGGCTGACATGGCCGAACCTGAGGCGCTTGAGGCATATTGCCTTGCCAGCTTCAACGCAATGCCAGCCCAACGCAAGGCGGCTTTCCTTGAGTTTGTGCAAGGGAGGGCAGCGGCGTGACGTATATCCGACCAGCACACATGGGCGTGCGTGATCCGCAAACATTCGAATTTCCGCCCCGTGATTTTGCAGACATGGCAGACCAGCTTGGCGCGCACCGTGATGAGTTTCCGCAAGAGCGAGTGCATGGGCAGCGGGCGGGTGACATCAAACGCCGCCTTGTGAGCCTTTCGGTAATCGACGCGGTATTAACCAGTAACTACATGGTCAAAGGTTGGCTGGATCGTAATTGCCTATCCATGCTCTACGGCCCGTCCAACGCGGGCAAGACGTTCGTGGCGCTGGATATTGCCATGCACATCGCGGCGGGCAAACCGTGGCGCGGTCTGCGCGTGAATGGCGGGCCTGTTCTCTACATCGCGGCTGAAGGTGGCGCGGGTATCCGCAACCGCCTTGCAGCAATCAAGCATGAACGCCCTGAAATGGCGTCTGCACCCTTCACCCTGTTGCCTGTCGGGCTGGACCTGCACGGGCAAGGGGATGCTCTGGCGGTCTGTCAGATCATGCCCGACGAGGCCCCGGCGCTGGTGGTGGTGGATACACTGGCCCGCTCTATGGGGGCGGGTGATGAGAACACGGCCAAGGATGCGGCATTGTTCGTTCGCAACTGCGACTTGATCCGTGAGGCCACGGGTGCGCACGTCATGGTGATCCATCACACGGGTAAGGATGAGGACCGTGGGGCGCGTGGTTCGTCTGCACTGCGGGCGGCGGTGGATAACGAAATCCAAGTTACATCGGAATGGGAAATCCTATCGCGCAAGCAACGCGATCAAGAACCGCCTGAGCCGCTGCACTTCAAATTGCGTTCGGTCACGCTTGGCATGGATGAGGATGGTGAGCCTGTCACAAGCGCCGTGGTGGACGCCACTGAGGCACCAGCACCCACACGCAAGCCACTGAGGGGCAAGAACGAGGTGGCTATGCAGGCGCTTCATGACGCGCTGCGCGATCACGGCACGACCAAGAGCGGCAACACATGGCCTGCTAACCGCAAGGTGGTCGAGGTGGATCACTGGCGCGAAGCGTGTGGCGTCCACGGGCTGACAACTGGAGTGAGCGATAGCGCCGCACGAACGGCATTCATGCGGGCAAAGACAAAGCTAATGGACATGGATGAGGTCCGTGAGTTTGGCGGCCATGTTTGGAGGGTTCAGGATGATGAATAGCCCAAGCCGTCACATCCGTCACAATCCGTCACTGTGCGTCACTTGTGCGGGTCAGACTTACCGTCACAAACGTCACACACCTTTAGAAGGTGTGACGACTGTGACGCTGACGCAAATGGTCCCAATGCCCCCTTTTAACAGTGGGCATGGGACCGACGATGGGACTCTTTCTTTCTCTCTCCCAAAAATTCGGGGGAAAGATCATGGATAGGGCATCAAAAGAGGCATCGGCGGCTCTGCGTTTCCTTCCCAAGCTGGTTGTTCCTGAGGGTCGGCTTGCTGGTAAACGGGTGAAGATGGCAACATATCAAAAGCAATTTGTTCGCGGTGCCTTTGCCAAGGGTATCGAGGCCGGGGTTTTGTCGATTGGTCGCGGCAATGCAAAGACAAGTTTGAGCGCGGGCTTGGCCTTGGGGCATCTGATGGGCGAGATTGCCCCTCAACCAAAGCGTGAAATCATCTTTGCAGCACGGAACCGCGACCAAGCCAAAACGGCATTTGGGTTCCTGCTGGGCTTTATCGAGGGCTTGCCTGAGGACGAACAAGAACAATTCACGATCCGGCGCGGGTCCAAGCTGGAAGTGGAAACCTTAGAGAATGGCGGCGGACTGGCCCGTGTTATCGCGGCAGACGGCAAATCAATTCTGGGCGGTGCGCCAACGCTGGCAATCTTGGACGAACGGGCCGCATGGGAACGCGAAAAAGGCGACGCGTTGGAAAATGCTATCTTGTCCGGTCTGGGCAAGCGCGATGGTCGCGCCCTGATTATCTCAACATCTGCCCCCGATGATGCGAACACCTTTTCACGGTGGATGGATGAACCGCCCCCCGGCACATACGTTCAAGAACATCGGCCCAACGCGGGCTTACCCCCTGACGATCTGGAAAGTCTGCTTGTGGCAAACCCCGGCGCGGCTGAGGGGATTGGCCCCTCTGCTGAATGGCTTGTAGCACAAGCCCGCCGCGCAATTGCGCGGGGCGGTTCCGCCCTTTCGAGTTTTCGCAACCTTAACCGCAACGAACGGGTGGCGTCCGACAATCGGTCTGTGCTGCTGACGGTGGATGAATGGCTATCTTGCGAGGTGTCGCCTGACGATCTGCCCAAGCGTGACGGGCCTGTTGTTCTGGGAATCGACCTTGGCGGGTCACGGTCCATGTCTGCGGCGGCGCTCTATTGGCCGGAAACTGGGCGGCTGGAATGTGTCGGGGCTTTCCCGTGCAATCCCGGCTTGGCGGATCGTGGACAAGCTGACGGCGTGTCCGGGCGTTATATTGAAATGGCTGATCGTGGTGAACTGGTGACGATGGGTGACGCAACGGTGCCTGTTGCCCGCTTCATGGCTGACGTTGTGGAAAAAATGGACGGGCAAACACCTGCTGCGATCTGCGGCGATAGGTTCCGACATGCTGAATTTGTCGAGGCGTTGCGCGATGCTGGCCTTGAGCGGGTTCCGTTCATTTGGCGCGGCTTTGGCTGGAAAGATGGCTCTGAGGACTGCGAACGGCTACGCCGCGCTGTTTTCGAGGGCGATGTAAAAGCCATGCCGTCGCTGCTGTTGCGCTCTGCATTTTCCGACGCAATCACGCTGGTTGATCCGGCTGGCAATCACAAGCTGGCCGCTGGCCGTTCTACGGGCCGAATTGACCCTGTTGCGGCAACGGTGCTGGCCGTGGCTCAGGGCGTCCGTATGCGCCGCGCACCCTCACAAACAAAAGGGAGACTGGCATGGGGCTGACACAAACTGCATCGCGCCTGATCAAGAAACATGGGCAAGCCGCAACGCTACTGCGGCCCCTGCCACCTATAGACGATGGGTTCGGAATGGTTCCAAACCCTGACCCGCCAACGCCATATCCCTGCACGGCACTTGTCGCCACCTTCACTGTGAATGAGGAATTTATTGCCGCTGGCCTAATGGACGTGGGCGATCAACGCGTTTTGGTTTCCATCGAGGGTCTGACGATCACGCCGGAAACAACCGACAAAATCAAGATCGGCACAATTGATCTGGGCATAGTTCGGGTGGTTCCACACGCCCCCGGCGGGACGCTGTTTTTCTATGAAATTCAGGGCCGTGATTATGTCTAAGCGCAAGGAACATATCCGCCATTCTAAGGCCGTCACACGCGGCCCCCGGTGGCGGGCTTTGCGGATGCAGGCGCTTGAGCGTGACGGCTGGGCTTGCGTCCAGTGCGGCACTCACAAGCGGCTTGAGTGTGACCACATTCAACCCGTCCGAACGCACCCTGAACTGGCCTACACGCTGACCAATTTACAAATTCTCTGCGGTGCCTGCCACACGCGGAAAACCCGAATTGAGGTGGGGCACAAGCCCCTGACCCCAAAGCGCCAACAATGGCGTGACCTGCTGCGCGACATGCAGCGAAACCCTGTCGAGCATGAAAGGAAATTAAATGCTGACATCTAAAAAACTGGAACTGCGACGTTCCGAAATCCGCCAGAACCTTGCCGAACTGGCAAACATCGAAACCCCATCTGAGGACGAAACCCGCAAGATGGGCGAACTTGATACGGAATACCGTGCCAAGGAAGCACAATACCGCGCTGCGCTTATCTCTGAGGATGAGCAACGCGACGCGGCAAAGAACGAACTTGAAACCCGTTCCGGTTCCGAATGGGCCGAAATGATGGGCAATTTTGAATTGCGCCAAGTCGCGCTTGCCTTGGATGAAGGCGCGGCGCTTTCGGGGCAAACTGCTGAGATCGTGCAAGAATTGCGCTCACAAGGCGGCTATCGCGGAATCCCAATTCCCTATCAGGCTCTTGAGCAACGGGCGGGTGAAACTATCGCGGGTGACAATGCTGACCCAATGCAAACTCGCCCTATCATTGAACGCTTGTTCCCCGGATCGGCTGCGGCCCGCATGGGTGCGCAATCAATCAGCATCCCGCACGGTTCTGTTGAGTGGCCAGTGACAACTGACGGCGCAACAGTTGGCTGGCAATCGACCGAAACGGGCAATGTTGGTGGCACGTCTGCTTACAAGACGGCTGACAAGGCGCTGTCACCTGATAACACTCTGGGCGTACAAATGAAGATCACCCGCAAGGCGCTCAAGCAATCCGGCGCGGCTCTGGAAGCTGCTGTTCGCCGCGACATGAACAGCGCAATCGGTGCGGAAATGGATCGTGTTGTGTTCCTTGGATCGGGCGCGTCTGGCCAGCCTTTGGGTGTTATGACCACACCCGCAACCTACGGCATCACGTCAACGGCTGTCACGGCGACGGCGGACTGGGCGGCGTTCCGGGCGGCTGTGGTTCGTTTCATGGCTGGCAACGCGGCGGGTTCGCCCGATGCTGTGAAGCTGCTTATTCGTCCCGAGGTTTGGGCATGGATGGATAGCGCCTTAATTAGCGGCACGGCTGTTTCCGAGTGGGACCGGATGCTGGCAAACATCCCGGCGGGTAACATTGTGATGACCACAAACGGCCTAGCGGCCCCAACTGGCGCGATGAAACCGACTAACGCCTTGATGACTACAAACGCGGGCGGCGTGTCGCCTATCTTTGTCGGTATGTGGGGCGCGGTGGATCTTATCCGTGATCCATTCAGTGACGCACAATCCGGCGGGCTGCGCGTCACTGCGCTGGCGACTATGGACGTGACTGTTGCGCGTGGCTCTCAGCTTGAAATGCTGACGGCTGTTCAAACGGCTTCAAGCTAATGCTCTGGGGCGGTTCCAAAGGCGGGCTTGAAGTCCGCACCTCTGCGGACGGTTCTACCGTCCTCAGGGGCCGCTTTCCCTACGCAATCCCGACTGTCCTTAGCGATGGTCGGGAAAAGCGGCGGGAAGTATTTGAAGCGCGGGCGTTTGGCGCGTCTGTTGCCGATGGTGGTGACGTTCACTTGCTGGTGCATCACGACATGAACAAGCCGCTGGCATCCCGTGGGGCCGGTTCCCTGACCCTTGAGGATACTGACGACGCGCTGACATTTGAGGCTATTCTTGCGCCTGAAATGCGGTCTGTCGGCTATGTCCAAGACTTTCTTGGCACTTTGGCGGCGGGGCTGGTCGGTGGGATTAGTCCAGGCTTTCGGGTTTCCCAAGGCGGCGACTATGTGAAGCGATCTGGCACGGGGATCATGCGCGTGGTGCGATCTGCTGACCTGATCGAGATTAGCGCAGTTACAAAACCCGCGTATCCGGCGGCGCAGATCGAGGCCCGGAATTGGGGGCCGCTGGTATCGGTGCCAATGGTGAAGCCTGCAAGCGCGTGGGCGCATTGGGAAAGGTGGAGGGCATAATATGACTGACCTGTTAGACGAAATTGAGGCGACCCCGGCAACCTATCCGGCAAGCCCCATTGGAATGTCTGACCCGGCGTCTTGGATTGACGCGGCAATCATTTGGGAACGGATCGAGGCTTACACCCGAACCCGATACACGCCGCGCGAGGTGGTTTGGAAAATTCAGGGGCAGGCGGGTTCTGAGTGGAAACCGCCCCTGTCGCCTTTGGTATCCCGTGACGCCCATTTCTGGGGCGATCAATGGGAAGGGCTGGCCCTTTTGGACGGCCCTGTAGGCATCTGTTTTCCTTTCGATGGTGTCTACCGGATCACGGCGCAAGTGGGTTACGGCACCCCGCCTAAGGCCGTCACTGAGGCGTTCCGGCGGCTTGCTGAATACATGGCTGACGATACCGACCGGGCGGGCGTGTCCAGCTACAGCGTGAACATGGGCGGGGCCATTCAGGAAAGTTATCAGCGCAATGCGGCCCACGCGGCCCGTGCGCTTCAAAATAGCGGGGCGGCTGACATGCTGCGCCCATATCGGAGGCAGAAATAATGTGGCCATTCAAAAGCAAAACTGAAACGCGGGCAACATCCGGCACCGGATACACCGCGCAAATGATCCAAGCCCGCACGGCCTACATCACAGGCACAAGCGGGCGGGCTGAATTGACGGCCACGGTGCAAGCGGCGGTCACGCTCTGGGAAAACGGCCTTTCTGTCGCTGACGTGGAAGGCACGGACCTACTGAACCGGCGGGCGCTGGCAATTGCGGGCCGGATGCTGGCGCTTCGTGGTGAGGCGCTTTTCTATATCACGGATGAGGCTCTTATTCCGGTGTCTGATTGGGATTTGTCCACACGGCTTTCCCGTCCAACGGCTTACCGCCTGACCTTGCCGGATATTGGCGGCGGCAAGACTGTTACGGCCCTTGCGGGTGAGGTGCTGCACTTTCGTATCGGGGCCGATGCAATCCAGCCTTGGTTTGGCACCGCGCCCTTGAAGCGGTCCAGCCTGTCGGCTGATCTATTGGAAATCATCGAGCGGGCGCTTGTCGAGGTTTACGGTGACGCGCCTTTGGGTTCGTCTATCGTGCCAATGCCTGAGACGCCGGAAACCGACCTTGCAGACATAGCGCGGGGGTTCCGTGGATCACGGGGCAAGGTGCTGGTGCGTGAATCGGTGCAAGTGCAGGCGGCGGGTGGACCCGCCCCGGCGCAAGATTGGCGGGCAAACGATTTGACGCCTGATCTTTCCAAGGCTCTGCTGGACAAGACGCTGGACCAAGCCCGCGACCAGATCAACGCGGCTTTCGGCATCTTGCCCGGTCTAAACAACAAAGCAACCACGGGGCCGATGGTGAGGGAAGCGCAGCGGCATCTTGCAAGCTGGACTTTACAGCCAATGGCTGAGGGCATGGCAGAGGAGGCCACGGATAAGCTGGGCAACGCAGTCACACTGGACGTTATGCGGCCCCTACAGGCGTTTGACGCGGGCGGACGCGCAAGGACCGTCACCGCGCTTGTGAAGGCACTGGCAGAGGCCAAAACAGCGGGCGTCGATCCTGCGATGGCACTAAACTTAGTTGATTGGAAGGAATAGCTATTGGTTAGTTGATCTAGTCATTCGCCGCGCCTCGCCTTGGAAATAGTTGTCATGTTCGAAGCCTTGCGTTGAGCTCTCTTCTTCCAGCCGGGATATGCTAGGAAAGGGGCCAATAGTATGCCAAAACCAAGCGTTACAACGCAAATTGCGAGTAGTAGGAATCCGCGCCCAATAAAACCGTGGACCCAAAAATACATTGGGCCGAACATCATCGACCATAGCCATGTAAGTCCGGTGCTTTCATTAAATGTGTCTGTCAAAAGTTCGACTTCGGCTTTATCGGCCTGCGCCTCTGTGACCAGATTTCTTCTACGCTGCTCAATTTCCAAGTTTCTCAGTCCTGTTTAAAATGATATTTCAAGACCGGACCATAAGCGGAAATTCGCTAACAGCAATTGAAATTCCTAAAACAAAAGAAAACTTTAGGGATGGCAGGTAGGTTGGGCGGCACTATTTAGGTGATTGTAAAAAATCGTTACAAAACAATATGTTGTAAGACTTAATGGCGGAGAGACAGGGATTCGAACCCTGGGTAGGCTTGCACCCACAACGGTTTTCGAGACCGCCCCGTTCGACCACTCCGGCACCTCTCCGCGCTGGGGTCTTGGAGGCGATCGTTTAAGCGGGATTATCGAGTTGGGCAAGTGGGTGTTTGCGCATCTTTGCCGGTTTACCGAATTTTCATTGCAGCGCGATACAGAACAGCTAGTTTGTCGGCGAACGCAACAAAGGAAACCATATGCAAATGATCCGGCACACCCTGATAATGTCTGTGGCCGCCGTGATGCTGGCCCTGTGCGCAACTGTGGCAAAGGCAGATACGCCTGAACGTGATGACGTCGAGGCATTTCTGGAGGTCACGGGTTTTGATGTCGCATTGGACAGCATTCGACTGTCCGCAGACGCCGCGCCGCAAATGCTGGGGCTTGAGGCAGATGATTTCGGTTCGGAGTGGAAGCGGCTGGTGGCCGAAGTGTTCGATACGAATTTGATGCACGACATGGCCATTGATCTGCTCGAAAAGACCCTGTCAAAAGAATTGCTGACCCACGCTGCGGGATTTTATGCATCCGATCTGGGTCAACGGTTGGTCGCGGTTGAAAATCGTTCCCACATGATTGAGGAAGACGGACTGAAATCGGAGAGCGGCGGCCAGATCATTGAGGGACTGAAAAGCATCGACTCTCCGCGCATTGCCATATTGGAACGGTTGAATAAGGCCAGCGGGGGCGAGGAAAGCTCGCTCAGGTCAATACAGGAAGTGCAAATCAGGTTTTTGATGGCCGCAGCAGGTGCCGGTGTGATCGAATTGCAAATGGAAGAACCGGACCTTAGGGAAGCCATGCGTGCGCAGGAAGAGGAGTTGCGCAGGAACCTGCGCAAAAGCGCGCTGGAGGGTTCGGCCTATACTTATCAGGCGTTTTCCGATGCTGAAATGATCGCCTATGCTGAGGCATTGGAACACCCCGATATGAAAGAGGTCTACAACCTGATGAACGCTGTTCAATACGAGATCATGGCTAACCGTTTCGAAGCGGTGGCAGACCGTCTGCGCCTGATGCAGCCCAGTCAGGATCTGTAAATGCGCCGGTTTCTAGCTGCCTTCCTGATGGTTCTTATGGCACTGCCGCTGTGGGCGGGAGCGCGCCACACTGTTTTGATGGACGTCCTGAAAATTCAGGAACTGAGCGGGATCTTACACGCCGAAGGCGTGAAGTTCGGCGCGACGTTGAACCGTGACTGGCTAGAGGGGCAGGGTGGCCCTGCGTGGTCACAGCAAGTGATCCGCATTTATGATCCTCAACGCATCGCAGAAGGTATTCGCGCCGGACTGGAACCCGCGCTTGAAGGGGAAACTCTAGAGGCTGCGATCACTTTCTTTGGTTCCGATCTGGGAAGCAGGATTATCACGCTGGAAAATGCCGCGCGCCGCGCGATGGCTGATCCGGCAGTAGAAGAACAGGCCCGCGAACAATATGCTGCGCGCGAGGGCAGTGATGATCCGCGACTTGTACAGATCAATCGGATGATTGACGCTGGTGATCTGGTCAACCGCAATGTCACCTCAGCGCTAAATTCAAATTACCAATTTTTGCGTGCTTTGGTGGATGGCGACATCTACGTGATGAGCGATGCCGAAATTCTGGAAGACGTTCAAGCAGAGCGTGAAGACATCACAGCCGACACCGCGAACTGGCTTGGCGCGTTCCTGACACTTGCCTATAGTCCGCTCAGCATCGAAGAACTGACTGCCTATGCCGACTTTGCGCAAACCCCGGCGGGCAAATCGCTGAACGCGGGATTATTTGCAGGGTTCGATCCGCTGTATGAAGATATTTCATATGCACTTGGGCGCGCAATGGCACTGAACATCGCCGCAGAGGAGTTATAGCCAGAGCACAGTTGCCCAAAGCCTGATAAATAAATGCGGCAATATAAGCTATGGTTTCAGGTCGGGAAACACCGTCCTGATCCCCTTCCATTGGGCCATATCCAGTGCGTCACTGTATGATCCCCTAAAAAGACGCTCTCGCATTTTTACCACTGTGTAATGATGATCTGGTGCCGAGCAAACTTCACATGCGTGTAAGGGACCAAGCCGCAGATTTTTCGGGTGACAGACCGGCTGTTGACAAAGTTTTTGGCCGCGACAAAAACGCTACCAAATCTTTCAACAAGTTCGGCCACAGTCCCGTCGAATAGAATGCTGTGACCGAAAGAAACAGGTACGGGGCTTGTCGCGCCAATTTTACTTCGTGAATTATTACCGGTTCTATCGCTCTGGCTCCGCGTTCCGTGCGCCAACTGAACCAGCGCACAGGTTTTAGCCCAGGACATTCATTCATCATCACATCACCAGCTTTCAGCGCTTCTATCCGCTTGGGGCCTTGTGAAGGATCGACAAGCGTTCCGGCAGTGAAACAGGCAAACGGGCTGTAGGGGTCGGGCTGTTTGTGGCCAATACTGCGTTCGGAGGTAAAGACATGCGTCTGACCCGGCACCATATCCTGACCGATGATACAAAATTTGTTGCGTCGCTGCCGCTGTTGTATTGCCCAATGGTGATTGAAAATCCTTTAAGTCAGTTATTGTCGGTCAGGCGATAGTTAAACAATAACTTGACTGCACGCGGCATGCATCAAGCCGTCGATCGTGACCGGATCTGCCAGTTCCTGCTAACGGTGCGTCCTGCCGATTTCGTGAAACAGTGCATCATCAGTGAAATCCCGTTGCACCACAGTATTTGACAGCAAGGTCATCGAAAGTGGCGGGTCTGCCTATGTTGTCGAAATCACTGAACTAATAGAAATACCAAAGGTCGTATAGAGCCATTTGTGTTCACTCATTATTAATGCGATGTTATTCGCAATAATAGTGACTGCTAGAAGACGCAGCGGTTTTCATTGTGGCGGGTACCCCGCGTGACGCATGGTGACAAACAGAATGTTGATAACAGCATCTAGCTGCTTGACTTACCGCGCCGATCACCCGATAAGCCGCCAACCCGACATATCACTGATGTGTTCGGGTGTATTTTTAATGACGCCCCAAGGGCGCGCTGTTCCAGGTGGATCAAGGCAGAGCCCGATCCGAAACACCCGTAGTAGGGGGCCAAAGAACGCGGCAAAATGTGAAGGAAGACCTATGTTTGCGGTCCTGAAAACAGGCGGTAAGCAATATAAAGTTCAGCCCGGCGATATGCTGCGCGTAGAACGTATTGCGGCATCTGCCGGTGACACAGTTCAATTTAACGAAGTTCTGATGCTGGGCGGTGACAACCCTCAGGTCGGCGCACCAATGATCGAAGACGCCGGCGTTCAGGCCGAAGTTGTCGACCAGATCAAAGGCGAAAAAGTAATCCACTTCGTCAAGCGTCGCCGGAAGCACTCCTCCAAGCGCACAAAAGGCCACCGTCAGAAACTGACATTGGTCAAGATCACAGATATCCTCGCCTCGGGCGCAGGCAAATCCGGTGTTGCAGCCGCAATTGGCACAGGTTCCGTATCCGCAGCGGCCGTAGCAGCGATCACAGGCAAATCTGTCGACGCAGCTCCTGCTAAGAAGGCAAAGCCGGCGAAAGCCGCGAAGCCTGCCAAGGACGCAGCACCAGAAGCAAAAGCTGAAAAGCCTGCCAAGGCAAAGAAAGCCGCAAAATCCGACGGTGACGATCTGTCCGAGATTTCTGGCGTTGGCCCCGTTATTGTTGGCAAGCTGCACGCCGAAGGTGTGACCACATTTGCACAGATTGCTGCATGGACAGACGCAGACGTGGAAGCTATTGAAGAGAAACTGTCGTTCAAAGGTCGTGTGGGTCGTGAAGACTGGATCGCACAGGCCAAAGAACTGGCAAAAGGCTAAGGAGAGACCTAATGGCACATAAAAAAGCAGGCGGCTCGTCACGTAACGGCCGCGACTCAGCTGGTCGCCGTCTTGGCGTGAAGAAATACGGTGGCGAAGTTGTCGTTCCTGGAAACATCATCGTGCGTCAGCGCGGAACACAGTTCTGGCCTGGTCAGAATGTGGGCATGGGCAAAGATCACACGATCTTTGCAACAGTTGACGGCAATGTGCAGTTCCACAAGGGCCTGAAAAAACGCACATTCATCTCGATCGTACCGGCAGCGGAAGCTGCTGAATAAGCCGTACCCGAAGATGATACAAAATCAGGGACCGGCGGAAACGCCGGTCCCTTTTTCTTTTTGCCGCTACTTTTCGAATACGGGAGGGCCACGATGGTTGATGTCATAAAACGATTGTTCTTGCCCACCTGTGTCGGGCAGTGGCGTGGGCGAAACACCTTTACGCCACTACAAGAACAGCGTGCCACATGAGCATCGCCATACTTCCGCTTGCGGTTTTTGCAATCAGTCAGGTTGGCACACCCGGCCCTGCGAATATGGCGCTGTTGGCGACCGGTGCGCGGTTCGGTTTCCGTGCGGCGTTGCCCTTTGTGGCTGGTGTGGCGCTTGGAAAGCAATTGATCATCTGGCCGATCGGCTTTGGCCTGATGGAATTGGCAGAAACAGCTCCTGCTGTGTTTAAGGCGCTCAAGTACATCTCGGCAGCCTATATCATCTGGCTGGCATGGAAAGTGGGAAATTTACGTTTGGGGCAGGGTGCAGCCAAGGCGACAGCACCAGGATTTCTTGCTGGTCTAATCGTGCATCCTCTGAACCCCAAGGCATGGGCGATGATTGTCGGCAGTTTTACCGGCTTTGTCGGGGCCGGTGTCGCGCCCCTGACAGCTACTGCAACTGTGGCAGCCGTGTTGTTGGCGTGCCAAATGGTCTTGCATCCGTTATGGACGCTTGGCGGGCAGGCTATCGCGCAAACGGTTGCAGGCACGCGCATTGAACCTTATCTGATGTGGACACTGGCAGCGATGACCGTCGCCTCTGTTTTATTTGTTTTATTTGCCAAAGGAACGTGATCCATGGCCACCCTGACGCAGCAGCCAACCCTCCATACGTCCCGCTTTGTTTTGCGCCCTGTTCGCCAGTCTGATCTGACGCGGATCACCCATTACGCAAGTGACAGCCGCCTTGCGATGAGCACAACGCGCATTCCGCATCCCTTGCCCCCGGGGGTGATCGAAGCATTCATCGAAAGGGCGATCCAGCCAGAACGGGACGAAGATGTCTGGGTGATGGATGGCGGGAGCCATAACGGCGATGAAGTGATGGGCGTGATCAGCCTGATGCGGCTGGACCGAAACCAATCCGAGGTCGGGTATTGGGTGGCACCGCCGTTCTGGAACACCCATGTGGCATCCGATGCGGTACAGGCGTTGGTGGCGGGAAATCCGCTGGAGAATGACACAATGTTCGCATCGGTCTTCCATGACAATCCGGCCTCTGCCAAAGTGTTGATCAACGCGGGTTTTACCTATCTGGGTGACGCCGAAACATATTGTCTTGCGCGCGGTGCAACTGTGCCGACATGGACCTACAGCCTCAAGCTGCGGTAACCCTTAGGATAGAAAATGAAATTCCTCGATCTTGCCAAAGTCTATATCCGCTCCGGCGCCGGTGGCGGCGGTTGTGTGTCGTTCAGACGTGAAAAATACATTGAATTCGGCGGCCCCGATGGCGGCGACGGGGGCGGTGGCGGCTCGGTCTGGGCCGAGGCGGTCGACGGGCTGAATACGCTGATTGATTTCCGCTATCAGCAGCACTTTTTCGCTAAAAACGGCCAGCCTGGAATGGGCAAACAGCGCACCGGTAAGGATGGCGACGATATCATCCTGCGGGTGCCGGTGGGGACAGAAATCCTCGACGAAGATCAGGAAACGGTGCTTGCCGATATGACGGAACTCGGCCAGCGGATCCAACTGGCGCGCGGCGGAAACGGGGGCTGGGGCAACCTGCATTTCAAATCCGCAACCAATCAGGCGCCGCGCCGCTCCAACCCCGGGCAGGATGGCGTAGAGCGTACGCTGTGGCTACGCCTCAAGCTGATTGCCGATGTCGGTCTGCTGGGTCTGCCGAATGCGGGAAAATCCACTTTTCTGGCAGCCACATCGAATGCGCGACCCAAGATCGCGGATTACCCGTTCACCACATTGCACCCCAACCTTGGCGTTGTGGGGGTGGATAATACCGAATTTGTGGTCGCGGACATACCCGGTCTGATTGAGGGCGCCCATGATGGTCGCGGTCTTGGGCACCGGTTTCTGGGCCATGTGGAACGCTGCGCCGTATTGCTGCATCTGATCGACGGTACGTCGGAAACGATCACCGAAGACTATGAGACAATCATCGGGGAACTTGAGGCCTACGGCGGCGCATTGGCCGACCGTCCACGCATCACTGTATTGAACAAAATTGATGCACTGGATGAAGAGCGGCTTGCAAGCGCCTCTTCTGAATTGGAAAAAGCCGTTGGCGGACCCGTGATGCACATGTCAGGCGTGGCCAAAACCAACACGGTCGAGGTTCTGCGCGCCCTACGTGCGGAAATTGATGATGACCGTATCCGCCAGAAACCTGCCGAGGAGGAAGCGCCTTGGCAACCCTGACCGGCGCAAAGCGCATCGTAATCAAGATCGGTTCGGCCTTGCTAGTAGATCGCGCTACGGGTGATCTACGCGCCGATTGGCTCGCCTCTCTTGCGCGCGATGTTGCATGGTTGAAAAGCTGCGGTATTGACGTGGTTCTTGTGTCTTCCGGCTCTATCGCGCTAGGGCGGGGCGTTCTGGGCCTCGGGCTGGGTGCATTGGCGCTGGAACAGTCGCAGGCCGCCGCCGCCGTGGGCCAGATCAGGCTTGCGCGCGCCTACGAAGAAGTTCTGGCACCGCATAACATTACCACCGCACAAGTTCTGGTCACGCTTGAGGACAGTGCAAACCGGCGCCGCTACCTCAACAGCCGCGCCACTTTGGAAACGCTTCTCGGCCTCGGGGCGGTTCCGATTGTGAACGAAAACGATACCGTCGCCACAGATGAGATCCGATTTGGCGACAACGACCGCCTTGCAGCACAGATCGCCGTGACTGTCGGGGCCGATCAGTTGATTTTGCTGTCCGATGTTGACGGCTTTTATAACGCCAATCCGGCGGATGATCCGACGGCAAAGCGATTTGATGTAGTCGACCGCATCACGCCTCAGATTGAGGCGATGGCAGGTGATGCAGGGTCGGGCCTCAGTAAAGGCGGCATGAAAACCAAGCTGATGGCAGCGAAAACGGCTGTATCCGCCGGATGCGCAATGGCAATTACCGAAGGGTTTGTGATGCGCCCGCTGACAGCATTGGCCAATGGCGCAAATGCCACGTGGTTCACCGCGCAGACAGATCCGCAAGCGGCGCGCAAGGGCTGGATTGCAGCGATGAAACCGATGGGTACGCTGATCCTTGATAGCGGTGCAGTCGCGGCATTGCAGCGTGGAAAAAGCCTGCTGCCTGCTGGCATCACCGCCGTATCCGGCGGGTTTGAGCGCGGCGATGCGGTTGCGCTGATCGGGCCGGATGGTGCTGGCATCGGCTCGGGACTTGCGCGCTATTCTGCGGCGGAAGCATTGCAAATCAAGGGCCATCACAGCGCAGAAATAGAGGCGCTGTTGGGCTATCCCGGTCGTGCAGCACTGATCCATCGCGACGACATGGCATTGTAAGGACATCGTTATGACCCGGACCACAGATGACATTCCCGCCCTGATGGCAGATATCGGCAGCCGCGCAAAAGCAGCGGCAGCTATTCTCGCCACCGCAAATTCGGAGCGCAAACACGCCGCCCTGATTGCTGCTGCGGAGGCCGTCTGGGACAACCGCGAAGCGATTTACGCCGCTAACGCCGATGACATGGAATACGGCACGCAAAAAGGGCTGAGCCCTGCGATGCTTGACCGGCTGAAGCTGGACGAAAACGGGCTGCGCAGCATCATTGACGGCTTGCGCGCCATCGCAGAGCAGCCTGATCCGGTCGGAGAAGTTCTGGCCGAATGGGACCAGCCCAGCGGTATCCACATCCGGCGTGTGCGCACACCTTTAGGTGTCATTGGTGTGATCTATGAATCGCGCCCCAACGTGACCGCCGATGCGGGCGCGCTGTGCCTCAAGGCCGGTAATGCGGTGATCTTGCGAGGCGGTTCGGAAAGCTTTCACAGCAGTCGTGCGCTGCATGGCTGTCTGCAACAAGGTCTGCGCGCTGCCAACCTGCCGGAGGATGCTATCCAGTTGGTGCCAACGCGGGATCGCGCAGCCGTGCAGGAAATGCTTACCATGACCGACACGATTGACGTGATTGTTCCGCGTGGCGGCAAGGGGCTGGTCGGGTTGGTGCAGCGCGAGGCGCGGGTGCCGGTTTTTGCCCACCTGGAGGGCATTGTACATATCTATATCGACAAGGATGCCGACCCCGAAAAGACATTAAAGGTCGTGTTGAACGCCAAGACACGCCGCACCGGCATTTGTGGAGCCGCAGAATGTTTGCTGGTCCATAAGGACATTGCCAAGACAATCGGTACAGGCGTGATCAGCGCCCTGATTGATGCGGGTGTAGAAGTGCGAGCAGACGGTTCACTATCCCGGATCAAGGGGACCGTGACCGCACAAGCCGATGATTGGGGGCAGGAATATCTGGACATGATTATCGCCGCGCGCGAGGTTGACAGCATTGATCAGGCGATTGAGCACATCCGCCGCTATGGCTCCAACCATACAGACTGCATTATCACCGAAGATGCACAGGCGGCTGAAACCTTTATGAACACGCTCGACAGCGCAATTCTGATGCACAACGCCTCCACCCAATTTGCCGATGGCGGCGAGTTTGGCATGGGGGCCGAAATCGGCATCGCTACCGGAAAAATGCACGCGCGCGGCCCGGTGGGTGCGGCGCAACTGACCAGCTTCAAATACCTAGTGACCGGGGATGGCTCGGTACGCGCCTAAATCCTGATCGTTATGCTGTCGCCTGACACATCTACGTCAAGGCGGCGCTCCTCATCCTCGGCGATCAAGGGCAATAGGGCAAATTGCACCTGCGCGGGGCGCAACTCCTCCTCACGCGGGGCACCGTTCAGCAGCCCCCAAAGATCAGCGTCAATATTCAGCTTGTCTGCGTGTCCGGTCAGCAGAAGGTGATCGCCATCTTGCGACACCTCTATCCGGCCCCCGTATGGCATGCCGCTTTCCATACACATCAGCGCGAGGAAGGTCAGGCGCACCATCCGGCGCTGCTGCCCCTCCAACGGGCCCCAGACGACTGTTAGGCGGGACGTGGCGTAAACATCATTCAGGATCGATACCACCTCGGGCCGCCCGACCAGTTGCGTACCCGCAGCCCCGAAAGCGATGCGGAAAAACCTGATCCGCGCGCTGGCATTCATCACACTTTCAGACACCAGCGCCATTTCTGGCCCGACCGATGGCATGCTCATCTCCATCAACTCAAGGCCGTTGTTGATCGCGCCGATCGGCGATATCAAGTCATGGCAAATCCGGCTTCCGATGAGGGCAGCCAAGTTGGTGTTCTGGCCCATTATGCTGGCCTCCGTCTGGTTAAGGGAATGATAATGGAAGATTTCAACGCAATCCTGACGCCGGGAATGTTGGTGCGCCATCCAGATATGCCCGATTGGGGGGTCGGGCAGGTACAAAGCAATATCGGTGGAAAACTCACTGTGAACTTCCGTGACGTTGGCAAGATTGTAATTGACAGCAGCCGGATCACCCTGCTCCCTGTGTTTGATGGTTAACCATTACAAATTTGTGTTAACAAAGTGTAACGAAAACCGGGGCAACTCCAGATAGCAACCTTAGGTTGCGCCTTGATACTTCCTGGCACGTTGCCAATATGCACCGGAAAACCTATCTAGACGACAGATCACACATGGGGAGCGTCATGACCCGTCAGGGCAGGGCAGAATTCAGCGTCAGGCTGGCAAAGACTGCGGAAGAACTGCACGCCGCGCAGCGGCTGCGTTACGATGTTTTTGTGCGTGAATTGGGCGGCGGCGGTGATCTGGTAGACCATCATCAAAAGCTTGAGCGCGACCGCTTTGATCCGTTTCTTGATCATATGATCCTGACCCGAAAAGACGATGATACCGTAATTGGTGTTTACCGTTTGCTGCGCGGCACCCGTGCCCAGCAGGCTGGCGGGTTTTATTCCGAAAACGAATACGATCTGGACAAGCTGAAAACCTCGGGCCGGCGGCTACTGGAATTGGGGCGATCCTGCCTGCACCGTGATTATCGTGGCGGGATTGCCATGCACTGCCTCTGGGCGGGGCTGGCCGATTATGTCGCCGAACATGAAATCGAAATACTGTTCGGTGTCGCCAGCTTCCACGGTACTGACATTGAAAAACTTGCCGCGCCTTTGTCGTTGCTTCACCAGCGTCACCTTGCACCGCCTGAACTACGCGTGCGCGTGCATGAACAGTCGTTTCAGCGCATGGATCTGATCGATACCGATACCTTGGATCGCCGTGCCGCGATGGTGCTGGTGCCCAGCCTGATCAAAGCATATTTACGCCTTGGCGGGTGTGTGGGCGAGGGGGCATTTATTGACCATGAATTCAACACAACCGACGTTTGTCTGATCATGGACACCGCAAAGCTGAATTCAAGGCAGGCAAAAATTTACGGCGGATCAAACAAATGAATCCGACTTGGGACAAAGGTAGCCACCCTGACATGCCAGCCATCGGCGGCGCTGACTGGCTGCGCGTGGGGGTGCGAGGTAGTGCGCTGGCCTTGCTTGTGTTCGGCGGGCTGGTCATCCTGCTGCTCACACGCTTGATCGAAAGGCCATTTTACAGGGTTCACCGCCCCGTAACGCCCCACATTACACAGTTTGTCTGCCGCAACGCTTTCCGCATTCTTGGCATTAAGTTTTCAGTGACCGGCGTGCCGATGACCGCGCGCGGTGCCGTTGTGGCCAATCACTCCAGCTGGCTGGATATCTTCGCGCTGAACGCCGCCAAACGGGTGTATTTTGTATCAAAGGCCGAAGTAGCCGCATGGCCTGCCATCGGATGGCTGGCCCGCGCCACCGGCACCGTCTTTATCGAGCGTAACCCGGCACGCGCGCGCATGCAGACCGAAGCATTTCAGAACCGCCTGCTGGCGGGGCACAAACTGCTGTTTTTTCCAGAAGGCACCAGCACGGATGGTCAGCAAGTTTTACCTTTCAAAACCACGCTGTTTCAAGCATTCTTTGCGCCACAGCTCCGCGACGAAATCCAGGTGCAGCCGGTGGCCGTGATCTATCATGCACCAGCGGGAATGGACCCGCGTTTTTATGGCTGGTGGGGCAGTATGGAGTTCGCCGCGCATCTGCTGGCCATCCTTGCGCCCGCCAGACAGGGCGCTGTTGAGGTTGTATATTGCACACCTTTGAAGGTGGCCGACTTTGAAAACCGCAAAGCGCTGGCAGCGGCCTGTGAAACTGCCGTACGCACCGCCCACGGCACGGCCTTGCCGAAAGCCTGAGAGCGGGGCAAATCCTGCGTCTTTTGCACTTGCGGAATGGCCCTGCCTGCGGTAAGCGCACCCTACTTAATCCCGCAGTCGGGGATGGGACATTTCGGGGAGACATCCCGAAGGTTCCGCCGGTTGGCCCACATTCCGTGTGTCATACCCCCGACGAGGCTAAACCGGAAAGGTATAAAGACATGGCTCTTCCTGAGTTCTCCATGCGCCAACTGCTTGAAGCAGGCGTACACTTCGGCCACCAGACACAGCGCTGGAACCCGCGTATGGCACCGTACATCTACGGCGCGCGCAACGGCATCCACATCATGGACCTGACGCAGACCGTTCCTATGTTGGACGATGCGCTGAAAATTATCCGTGACACCGTCGCCAAAGGCGGCAGCATTCTTTTTGTAGGCACAAAGCGTCAGGCAGCACAGCCGATCGCCGACGCCGCAGAAAAATGCGCACAGTATTACATGAACCACCGCTGGCTGGGCGGCACGCTGACCAACTGGCAGACCGTGTCCAAATCCATCCAGCGCCTCAAGCACATCGACGAGCAATCCGAGCAGGGCTTTACTGGCCTGACAAAGAAAGAACGTCTGGGCATGGAACGTGACCAGGGCAAGCTTCAGGCATCGCTTGGCGGTATCCGCGAAATGGGCGGCCGTCCCGACCTGATCTTTGTGATCGACGTGCGTAAAGAGCAGCTGGCGATTGCCGAAGCCAACAAGCTGGGCATTCCGGTTGTGGCCGTGGTTGACACCAACTGTTCCCCTGACGGCATCGATTACATCATTCCCGGCAACGATGACGCGGCACGCGCGATTGCGCTTTACACCGATCTGGCTGCCCGCGCTGCGCTTGACGGTATGTCCGCACAACTGGGCGCTGCCGGTGTTGATCTGGGCGCGATGGAGCAGGCACCTGTTGAAGAGGCTGTTGAGCCTGTTCATGACATGCCATTGGGTGGCGCATCCGAAGAAGCAGCATCAAACGATGCAATGTCCAAGGATGCCGTTCTGGATATCGAATCCAAAAAAGAGACAATGGAAAAAGCCAAGTCCTGATGCGCGCGCGACTGCGGTCGCGATATCTGCACACGCTTGGACGCGGGGCAGGGTAACCTGCCCCAACGCAATTTACACATAGATGAGGGAACCAAAGCGATGGCAATTACAGCATCCATGGTCAAAGAACTCCGCGACTCAACCGGCGCGGGCATGATGGACGCCAAAAAGGCGCTTACCGAAACAGATGGTGACATGGAGGCAGCGGTTGACTGGCTGCGCACCAAAGGTCTGGCAAAAGCCGCCAAGAAATCCGGCCGCACCGCGGCAGAGGGTCTTGTCGCTGTGAAGGTTGAAGGTGGCCGCGGCGTTGCGGTTGAAGTCAACTCCGAGACCGATTTCGTCGGCAAAAACGCCGACTTCCAGAAAATGGTTGCAGGCATCGCAGATGTCGCTGTTTCCGTGGCTGACCTGGACGCGCTGAAAGCGGCTGACATGAACGGTAAAACCGTTGAACAGACCGTAACAGATGCAGTTGCCGTGATCGGTGAAAACATGTCTGTACGTCGCATGGCCGCTGTCGAAGGTGATGTTGTTGTGTCTTATGTTCACAACGCAGCTGCACCTGGCATGGGTAACATCGGCGTTCTGGTTGCAATGACCGGTGGTGACGAGGCATTTGGCAAGCAGATCGCGATGCACATCGCAGCGACCAACCCTGCGTCCCTGTCCGAAGATGATCTCGATCCGGCAGTGGTTGAAAAGGAAAAGCAGGTTCAGATGGACATCGCACGCGAATCTGGCAAGCCGGAAGCCGTGATCGAAAAGATGATTGTTGGCCGCATGAAAAAATACATGTCGGAAATCACTCTGGTGAACCAGCAGTTCGTGATCAACCCTGACGTGACCGTTGGCGAAGCCGCAAAAGAAGTGGGCGCGACAATCACAGGTTTTGTGCGTCTTGAAGTTGGCGAAGGCATCGAAGTGGTAAAAGAAGACTTCGCAGCAGAAGTAGCAAAAGCCGCCAAAGGCTAAATTACCTTAACATGGTTCAAGAAGAGGCGGGGCTGTTCAAGCTCCGCCTTTTTTCGTGAAAATCGGCATTTGATATATTCTAGTTTACATCCAAGCACCGCGCTTTTGTGCGAGAAATGTTACAGCGCGATTTCCATAGGGACATAGAAACCGCGCTGTTAGCCAAGACCCCAAATGTCGACAGCTCCGGGGAGAGCAGGGGCCTTGGGTGCTCCGGCCAGTGGGATATAAAAACAACCCCACTGGTACCGGCAACCTGACAGAGCTCTGTAATCACAAAGGTTTTTCAAGTTGTCCGCCAGACCAGCTAAGCCTTAATGACCTGACAAGGTTATTCTGCACTGAAATTTCCCCTACGGAAAGTACGGAATTCCGTACCCCTGTAGTAGCCTCTCAAATTGCGGCTAAACGTCCAGCACAAACATCTGGTTGGCAAATGCTGCTTTCATCACCGCTTGGGCAGTGGTTTCAACATCCAGCGACACGCGCGCAAGACGCAAATGCTTTTCAACGGTCGCCGCTGTCAATCCCATGATCACGGCAATATCCTGAATCGTTTTGCCATCGCCGACCCATTCCAGCACCTCAAGTTGGCGCGCGGTCAATGTACGATTTGGGGCTGTATAGGGCAGGGTAAGTATTTTGAGATGAACGATATTGTTCATCAACGTAATATCGGTTCCGTGCTTGGCCCAGATACTATCCACTGCGTTTTGATCCAACCCTTGCCGCGCCGTGAGCGCAATCGCCCCCTTAGAACGTGCCGAAATCGATTTGAAACTAATGGAATAACCTGCCGTAACGCCCATATCACGGTTAAACTCCAACACACGCCGCTCCGACGGGCTAAGCGTTTTGGATTGATCCATCTCGGAAAGCAATTTCCAGCTTTTCGCACCTTCATTGGCAAGCGCCCAGTGAACCATGGGCGCGTGAAAATAATGGCCTTCGTCTAGGAATACATCAACATAATCGCGGCTGTGATTGGTAAGAATGATGAAATCACTCGGATCTCCCAAAGATGTCGACGTCCGGTAGTGAGTGAAACCGTAAAGCAATCTGTCAAATCCGTATTCGGCCATCTTAACAACATGCGCTTCCCACAGATCTTCGATGCTTTTACTGTTGGCAACGCCTAAAAGATAGCTGCGCAAACTCATTTGGGCGTTATCCTTTCAGCCAGCGCATCAAGCGCCATCAGATATCCCTTCGGACCGAAACCGCAGATCTGCCCGATTGCGACCTTCGAAAGGTAAGACACATGGCGAAACGCCTCACGCGCGTGAATATTGCTGAGATGAACCTCAACCATTGGCAGCTCAACCGAGGCGACCGCATCCATCAGCGCAATCGACGTATGGGTATAAGCACCGGCATTGATCACAAGCCCGTTGTGAACACCTTTGGCGCCATGGATCACGTCGATCAGTGCTCCTTCGTGGTTGGATTGGGTGCACGAAATGTCCAGTCCAAGCGTTTCTGCATGCCGAGCGCAGGCCATCTCAATATCAGCAAGGGTGGTCGTGCCGTAAACTTCCGGCTGGCGTTGGCCCAGCAGATTTAGATTGGGACCGTTAATTATTAGAACCGAGGCCATAAATTTTCCGATACGTTAAGACGTAAAACCCTGCCAGCGTTATTGCGCGCTGTCTAGCCGTGGTGTGCGCGTTTTACCTCATCTAACGCAAACAGCAGGTTGTAACCGATAGTGAATTCACACAATCAAGACCATTACCCTCCTATCTGGCAATCTAATTTAATTACATAATACTGATTATACATATTGTATATTCAATTGCCGGAACCACCCTTAATCGGCATTGACCTTTCCATGCGTGTTATAGAACCTGCCCCGAAACCAACCCTCGACTGGAGTCTTCCATGGATCGCGCTGCCATTGTCCACCAGAATTTTCTTCGTCGTTTGGCTGCTGATGATCTGCCCGATGGTGCGGCACCTGATCCGTCCATACCGCACACCAAACTGGTTGAAATCTTCCGCTCCCAGACGCTCAGCCGTCAGTTGGACCGCACCAGCCGTATGATGCAAGCCCAAGGTAAAGGCTTTTATACAATTGGTTCTTCGGGCCACGAAGGCATGGCAGCCGTTGCAGAAGCTTTGCGGCCGACAGACATGGCGTTCCTGCATTACCGTGACGCAGCGTTCCAGATACAACGCGCGTCGCAGGTAGATGGGCAAAGCCCTGTCTGGGACATGCTGCTCAGCTTTCGTGCTGCTGCGGCTGATCCCATTTCTGGCGGGCGTCACAAAGTTCTCGGCTCGCGCGCGCTCAATATTCCGCCGCAAACATCAACCATCGCCAGCCATTTGCCCAAGGCTGTTGGTGCGGCTTATTCTATCGGCCTTGCGCGCCGTACCAAGCCCGAGCATTGCTGCCTGCCCGATGACAGCATTGTTATGTGTAGTTTCGGCGATGCGTCATCTAATCACTCCACAGCCCAAGGCGCGATCAATACTGCCTGTTGGACCAGTTTCCAGTCGGTGCCGCTGCCGCTTCTATTTGTGTGCGAGGACAACGGCATAGGCATCTCTGTTCCCACGCCGCGCGGCTGGGTTGCAGCCAATTACGCCAATCGCCCCGGGCTGCGGTATTTTGCCTGTGACGGTCTGGACATGGCGCAGACGCTGCGCGTATCACAAGCCGCTTCCGATTACGTGCGCCGCACCCGCAAGCCTGCGTTTTTGCACATCAGCACTGTGCGTCTGTACGGTCATGCCGGATCGGATGTGGAGATGACATACCGCGACAAGGCCGCAATTGAGGCATCGGAGGCGAACGATCCGCTGTTGCACTCGGCACGCATCCTGCGCGACAGCGGTGCGAGCACTCCTGCGCAATCACTTGAAATATATCACGAACTTGAAGAAACCTGCCGTCGCGTGGCAGACGAGGTTATGCAGCAGGAAACGTTGACGACTGCCGAAGGCGTAATGGCCAGTATCATTCCCCCTGCCCGCGATTGCGCGCCAACAAACGGCCCGTCTGCGGAAGCGCGTGAAGCCATCTTTGGCAACGATATCAAACAGATGAAAGAACCACAGTCGATGAACCGCCTGATCGGTTGGGCACTGACGGACCTGATGCTTGAACACGGCGAGATTATCGTTGCAGGAGAGGATGTTGGCCGCAAAGGTGGTGTTTATGGCGTGACCCAGAAACTGCAAAACCGCTTTGGCCCGGACCGTGTAATCGATACCCTACTGGACGAGCAATCTATCCTTGGCCTGTCCATCGGCATGGCGCACAACGGCTTTACCCCGATCCCCGAGATCCAGTTCCTTGCCTATCTGCACAACGCCGAGGACCAGTTACGCGGTGAAGCAGCCACGCTCAGCTTTTTCTCGGACGGGCAATACACCAACCCGATGGTGCTTCGCATTGCGGGGCTGGGCTATCAGAAAGGGTTTGGCGGCCATTTTCACAATGACAACTCCCTCGCAGTGCTGCGCGACATTCCGGGGCTGATCATCGCCTGCCCGTCAAACGGCGCCGACGCTGCGATGATGCTGCGCGAGGCGGTGCGCCTTGCGCGTGAAGAACAGCGGGTTGTAGTCTTTGTCGAACCGATCGCGCTCTACCCGATGCGCGATCTGCATGACAGCGGCGATGGCGGCTGGCTTACACAGTATCCCGCACCAGACAGGCGGATTGCATTAGGCGAAGTTAACGTCACTGGAAAGGGGACCGATCTGGCAATCATCAGCTATGCCAACGGATATTTCCTCTCAACACAGGCTGACAAGGCATTGAAAGAAAACGGGATTGATACGCGGTTAATTGACATGCGCTGGCTTGCGCCCATGCCCGCCGATGCGCTGCTGGAGGCGACAAAGGACTGCCGCAATGTCCTGATTGTTGACGAATGTCGCAGTACCGGCAGCCAGTCCGAAGCACTGATGGCCCTGTTCGCCGAGGCGGGACGCAGTCGCGTGGCGCGGGTCACCGCGCAAGACAGCTTTATCGCGACCGGCCCCGCCTATGCGGCCACCCTGCCCTCGACCGATGAAATCACCGCCGCGGCGACCGCCCTGGTGGCGTCATGAGCCGCCCGACCGCCGTTCTTATTTGCCCGGGCCGTGGGACCTACAACAAGGGAGAGCTGGGCACCCTTTCACGCACCCATCAGGGCAACGACCTGATATCACAATGGGATGCCATGCGTACCGATGCCGGTCAGGAAACGCTTAGCGATCTGGACAGCGCCGCGCGCTTTTCCGCCAAGCGCCATACCACGGGTGATAACGCCTCGGCATTAATTTATGCCTGCAGCTATCTGGATGCGCGCGCCGCATTCAACAGCCACAACATCGTCGCGGTGACAGGCAATTCGCTGGGTTGGTATATCGCGCTTGCTGCCGGTGGCGGTGCAGACGCATTGAACGGGATGCGGATTGTGAACACCATGGGCACATTGATGCATCTGCACGGGCGCGGCGGGCAAATCCTGTTTCCGTTTGTCGATGACAGCTGGCACCCGATTGAAGGCGAACAGGCACGTCTGATAGATCTGATCCGCGAGATTGATGACAAACCCGATCATCAGCTGGCGCTGTCCATCCGCTTGGGTGGGATGCTGGTTGTGGCCGGTAATGACGCCGGGCTGACAGCTTTCGCACGTGGCGTTGGCGGGAATGATACCCGCACCCCGCTTAATTTGCCCAATCATGCCGCATTCCACACCAGCCTGATGGGAGATGTGGCCCAGATGGGCCGTGATGCGCTACCAGAATCCTTGTTCAGTGATCCACACACAGCACTTATTGACGGACGCGGCTCGGTCTGGAATCCGCAGGCGTCCGATCTTGCAGCGCTGCGAAACTACACGCTGGGCCACCAGATCACGCAAACCTATGATTTCACTGCTGCTGTGCAATCTGCCGCGCGCAATTTTGCGCCTGACAGGTTTATCATCACCGGCCCTGGCACCACGCTGGGCGGTGCGGTGGCACAGGCGCTGATTGCGATCAAATGGCAGGGTATCGACAGCAAGAACGCGTTTATGCAGCGGCAGAAAAAATCACCGCTGATTGTCAGCATGGGGCGTGAAGACCAGCGCGAACTGGCGCTGTAGCGCCATCTTTCTGTTGGCTGGCGAAAAGTTACGCCGGTTTCAGATCAGACGAAAACCGTGCCGCGTTTTCCTGATAGTGCAGCGCGCTCATCGTCAGGCCCTTGATTGCGGCCTCGTCCAGTGTGCGCACAACCTTACCTGGTGCGCCCATCACAAGGCTACCGTCAGGGATCACCTTGTTTTCCGTAATCAGCGCCCCTGCCCCGATCAGGCAGTTTTTGCCAATCTTTGCACCGTTCAGAATGGTCGCGCCCATCCCGACAAGCGAATTATCGTCGATGGTACAGCCGTGCAACATGACCTTGTGACCTATTGTGCAATTCTTGCCAATTGTCAGCGGATAACCGACATCAGTATGGAAAACGCAGTTTTCCTGCACGTTCGATCCCGCCCCGACAGTGATTGTTTCGTTATCCCCGCGCAGCGTGCAGCCGAACCAGACAGATGATTTTTCCTCCAGCACAATATTTCCAATCACATTGGCATCCGGTGCGACCCATGCGGTATCGGCAACTGTGGGGGCGACGTCGGCAAGAGCGTACAGGGTCATTTCAAATCCTCGAATTCTGATTGCAGGCGGCGCGCAATTGCACTCAGCTGGGGTTGCTGGGTGCGCTTCAGGCGCTCGGCGGTGATAATAGTCTTCAGCTTTTCTTCTGTGGCGTCCAGATCATCATTTACCAGAACATAGTCATACCCGTCCCAGTGGCTGATCTCGTCCCAGCTTTTTTGCATACGTTTGGCGATTGTAGGCGCGTCATCCTGACCGCGCGCTACCAAACGGCGGTGCAATTCACTAATGGACGGGGGCAGGATAAAGATTGACAGCGTATAGAGCCCCAGCGGAGAGTTGCGAATTTGCTGCGCACCCTGCCAGTCGATATCAAACAAAACATCGCGCCCGGCGTTGATGCCCTGCTCAACCGGCTCTTTGGGGGAACCGTAAAAGTTGCCGAACACATGGGCGTGTTCCAGCATCTCGCCGTCCGCGACCCATTTGCGGAACATTTCCTCGGATACAAAGCGGTAGTCTTTGCCGTCCACTTCGCCCTCACGTGGCGAACGGGTGGTTGCCGATACAGAAAAGCTCAGCGTGTCATCCCAGAGCATCAGGCGCTTTGCCAAGGTGGATTTGCCAGCCCCCGACGGGGACGACAGGATAATCAATAGGCCGCGGCGGTCGCTCATATTCTACTCCACATTCTGGACTTGTTCGCGCAACTGGTCGATCACGGCCTTCAATGCCAGCCCGACGCGGATCAGATCCGTGTTTTGTGCTTTGGCACACAGGGTATTGGCCTCGCGGTTGAATTCCTGCATCAGGAAATCAAGCTTGCGCCCGATTGGCCCGCCCTGTGCCAGCAAATCCCTTGCGGCTGAGACATGGGCTTTCAGGCGGTCGATCTCTTCGGTGATATCGGCTTTGACCGCGATAAGGGCCAGTTCGGCGGCAATTCGGTCAGGCTCTATCCCGTCGACGTTTTCCATCACCCGCGCCAGGTTACGTCTGAGGGTTTTTGCCATCTGTTCCGCCCGCGTCTGTCCCAATGCTGCGGCCTCGGATGTCAGCGTTTCAATCTGGTCCAACTGGTTGTGCATGACTGTCGCCAATGCGGACCCTTCTGCGGTGCGCATTGCGTTGAAATCCGCAAGCACCGTTTCGAATTCCACCACCAGTGTTTTTGCAAGCGCTTCGTTGTCGTCCTCGATCGCGGCCTGTTCCAAAACGCCACGCATGGTCACGATGTCAGTCGCCTTGGAGGGGGCGAGCGACACACCAGCATCCATCGCCGCAGCTTCGATCCGGCCCAAGGCCGCCAGTACGGTGGCAAGCTGGTTTTCGTTTACAGCCAGATCACCGGCACCTTCCTCGCGCACGATCCGCAAGCCCAAGGTTACATTGCCCCGCGCCACACCTGCTCCAAGCGCTTTGCGCAAGGCAGCCTCAAGTCCGGGAACCCAGTCAGGCACACGGATGCGCAGATCAAGACCTTTGCCATTCACGGCGCGCAACTCCCAGCTCCAGCTGTGGGGTGACAGCGCACCTGATTTGGCTGCAAAGCCCGTCATTGACCTGATCATCGCGCGCACCTCCGGATATGCTCGGGGTTGGGATAGGGGTTTTCCCCCCTTACCTGCAAGCCCTTCACGGCGATATATCGCCAAAACTTCCGTTCATTTCATTAACCTTTATGACTGAAATATGACCATTGCGAGGCAACAGATGATAAAACCTCCACACGGACGGACAGCGTCAGAACGGCGCAAACAGGGAGTATTCAGCCCAAAATCACATAAATGTGCGTGTATCCGCCTATTTCACAGTGTTACCTTTCAACCGAGCGAGAGCAACAATGGACAATTCAAAGCAAAACCAGCAAAAAGTGGTTACCATGTCTGATTACAAGCCTCACACCGGATACGTCCCACTCTCTCTTGTTGAGGCCTATTGGGATGCGCTGCGCGCGGGTCGTGAAATGCCCAAGCGCGCAGAGATTGATCCGCGCGGGATCGAAAGCGCGCTGGAGTTTGCCTTTATTCTAGAACGTGTCGCCCCGGGGGTAGCGCGGATGCGGATTGCCGGCAGCCATTTAAATGACATCATGGGGATGGAAGCGCGCGGCATGCCGCTGACCGCTTTTTTCGAACAGCACGGACGCACCCGCATTGCGAGCTTACTGGAAGAAGTGTTCCAGACCCCTGCAACTGCCGAAGTACGGATGCAGGCCACCGGCGGCCTTGAATTGTCAAAGCTCGAAGCACGCATGGTCTTGCTGCCCCTGAAAAGCGATCTGGGCGATGTCAGCCGTATTCTGGGCTGTCTGGTCAGTCAGGGTGATCTGGGCGATGCGTCGCGGCGTTTTGAAATACGCGATGTAAAGCTGCGTCCGCTGGGCATGGAGCCGATCCCGCACCCCGCGCTAAACCAACAGCCACGGACCGAAGGATTTGCCGATCCGCAGGCCGCTTTTACCCGCCCCGAACCACAGACAACGGCGTCACGAAAGCGGCGTCCGCCCTATCTGCGCTTGATCAAAACCGATACCTGAACCGAGGGCGAGGCACCCTGCCCCGCCCGTAGATTGCCAAGCTATACAGCCGCTTGGGCTGCTGTCTTATTACGGCGCGCCGAGAGTTCCTCGGCCACCAGAAACGCCAGTTCCAGCGACTGGCTGGCGTTCAGGCGCGGGTCACAGGCTGTGTGGTAACGATCCGACAGATCTTCGTCGGATACCGCGCGCACACCGCCGGTACATTCTGTTACGTCCTGTCCTGTCATCTCGAAATGCACACCACCGGGAACAGTGCCTTCTGCGCTGTGAACGCCAAAGAACTCGCGCACTTCGCGCAGGACGCTTTCAAAGGGCCGTGTTTTGTAGCCCGAGGACGACTTGATCGTGTTGCCGTGCATCGGATCACAGGTCCAAACCACATTCGCGCCCTCTTCCTGCACCGCCTTCACAAGGCGCGGCAGGTGGTCACCCACAGCGCCCGCGCCAAAGCGCGCAATAAGCGTCAGGCGGCCCTCTTCGTTATCGGGGTTCAGCTTGGTCATCAGCTTTTTGAGATCGTCCACTTCCATGCTTGGACCACATTTCAGGCCAATCGGGTTCTGTACACCCGATGCAAATTCCACATGCGCACCGTCAGGCTGGCGTGTGCGGTCACCGATCCAGATCATGTGGCCCGATCCTGCCAGCCATTTGCCTGTTTCCGCCTCCTGGCGGCACAGTGCCTCTTCGTATTCCAGCAGCAGGGATTCGTGGCTGGTGTAGAATTCTACCGATTGCAGCGTATGGGCATTATCAGGCGACACACCCGCAGCGGCCATGAAATCCAGCGTGTCGGAAATACGTGCAGCTAAATCGCGGTATTTCGCTGCCTTCTCCCCATCGGTAAAGCCCAGCGTCCAGCCGTGCACCTTGTGTACATCCGCATAACCACCGGTCGAGAACGCACGCAGCAGGTTCAGCGTGGCCGCTGACTGCGTGTAGGCGCGCATCATGTTTTCGGGATTGGGAATGCGGGACTCGGCGGTGAAGGCGAGATCATTGATGATATCACCGCGATAGCTTGGCAACTCGACGCCGTCCACAACCTCCATGTTGGCCGAGCGCGGCTTGGCGAACTGGCCTGCCATGCGGCCCACCTTGATCACGGGCACTTTGGCACCGTAGGTCAGCACCACCGCCATTTGCAGCATCACCTTGAAGGTGTCGCGGATCATATCGGAACTGAACTGCTCGAAGCTTTCGGCGCAATCGCCGCCCTGAAGCAGGAACGCATCGCCGCGCCCTGCGGCTGCCAGATGCTTGCGCAGGCGACGTGCCTCTCCTGCAAATACCAGAACGGGATAGCGTGACAGTTGCGCTTCAACAGCCTCCAGGGCCGCCTGATCGGGGTAGTCGGGCATTTGAATCCGCGGCTTTGCGCGCCAGCTTGATTTGCTCCAGGTCGTCATGTCATCGCTCCGGTCTTTGGCGTTGGCGCAGGGAAGACGCGCGCAAACGCTGGGTAGATGCCCCGTATACAAAACCTGCTCCTACATGACCATATGTCAATTCCATCCTTGACCTCGCTTTTGTCCTTATGCCCTAGTGACGCACCGTTTGTCGTTTACCTTATATCTACTGTGGATTTTGCACTATGGCCCAACCTCCTCACGCACAGCGCATCCCCGAAGATCCCGACAAACCGCGCCGCTTTATGTTTGTGCTGCTGGACAAATTCAGCCTGCTTTGTTTTTCAACAGCTGTGGAAAGCCTGCGGATCGCTAACCGGATGGCCGGGCGGACCTTGTATGAATGGCAAACAATCGGTGAAGGCGGTCAACATGCAGCCTGTTCTGCCGGAATCGTTTTCCAGCTTGATAACGATCTGGTCGAGATGAATCGCGAAGACACGATCATGGTATGCTCCGGTATAGATGTGCAGTCGGCCACTTCGAAAAAGGTTCTTTCATGGCTGCGTCGCGAATCCCGCAAGGGGTTGATCATAGGGGGCCTGTGTACGGGGGCATATTCACTGGCCAAGGCCGGTTTGCTGGATGGGCGGCGGGCAACCATCCACTGGGAAAATCAGGACAGCTTTGGCGAGGAGTTTGAAGAGGTCACACTGACCAAATCGGTTTTCGTTGTCGACAATAACCGGATGACCACTGCCGGCGGCACCTCCTCCATCGATCTGATGCTCAAACTCATCGCTGATGATCACGGCGAAGATCTGGCGAACGCGGTTGCAGACCAGCTTATCTATAGTTCTATCCGCACCGATCAGGACACCCAGCGCCTGAGCGTGCCAACCCGCATCGGCGTGCGCCACCCGAAACTGTCGGCGGTGATCCAGATCATGGAAACCAATATCGAAGAACCGATAAGCCCCTCGATCCTTGCGCAGGATGTGGGCATGTCGACGCGACAGCTTGAACGTCTGTTTCGCCGTTACCTCAACCGCTCGCCCAAGCGCTATTACATGGAACTGCGCTTGCAAAAAGCGCGCAACCTGCTGATGCAAACGGACATGAGTGTGATAAACGTGGCGCTGGCCTGCGGCTTCGCCTCGCCCTCGCATTTCTCCAAATGCTACCGCGCGCATTATGATACCACCCCGTACCGCGAACGCGGCAGCCACGCGGCACGCCTGTCCATTTGAGCATTGTCCTACGTATCCTTGCGATATTTCTGGCGTTGGTCACGGGGCTGGTTCTGGCACTGACGCTTTATTTCGGCGCGCCAACATTCTACGGCTTACGCCCTCATGCCGTCAGCCCTGATCTGGATCACTACGAAGTAGGCGAGCTTGTTGCACTGGCACAGGACGGGCCGCCTTCGGGCATTCTGATCTATGATGAATGGTACAAGGATCGCGACGGGAAAACAGGCTGGTTTGTCCTGCCGTTGACCCAGCCGCAAAACATCGACTTTGGCGCGCATGGCGTTCTTGATCCGGCACTGTCCAAGCTGTTTGGCGCCCGTCCGCGCCAGTGTAACGGCACGGGGTTGCCCGAAAAAATGATCCGCCTGATCGAACCCGACCGCACCCGCCCCGGTTTTGCGGGTCGTTCCACCTGCGCACGCGCGCGCATGGATCTGGGCGCAGTCATCGCTGCCGCTACGCCCGCAATCAGGCACAAAACTGATATGACACACGCAGCGCTGTCTGCCTTTGATGCCGCGCCCCCATCAATGGCGCTGCGCGACAACGTTCGGTTATGGCCAACGCCCTATGCCTATCACCGCACCATTTCATCACCCGTTATCTGGACCCAAACCACACCCACCGGCAGAGAAAGGATGTATCAACTGACCCGTGAAATCACCGATCTGGTAGAGGCAAATACCGTTGATGGCCACGTCGGGCTGCGCTTGCGCGTAGAGGATTGGCAGCCCGCGACATCGGATAGCTTGGCGGAACCGCAACTGCCGATCAGGCGAGACAGCGGCGAAATATTGATCAGCGGCATCGAATTTCGCCGCTTTGATATCGTTGTTCTCTTTGCGACGGATCCGCGCGCAGCCTGTGATAATGTGGCTGCCGAACCCTTCTTCCAAGGCATTTCCGCGTTGCGGAATCCCCAGATTCTAAAGACAGCACTGGCGGCTGCCAAACCGATGAGCGATGAACTCAAGGGGATAGGTGATGTCCTGCACGAGCGCGATCTGGCGCGTGAAGCAGCGCTTTCCCCAACGTCAAAAGAACGCCGCTTTCCAGTGACTTGGTACGAAACATCAAACCCTTAGACGGGATTTTCAACCCCGGTTCCGGCTTGGGAACCAGTATACACCGCGCCACAAAACGCGGCGACAAATCATGGGAAAAATCTGCTTCTCTTTTGTGCCCCTCCCGCATAGTCTTTGCTGCGAACATTACGTTCCAATTTGGGAGAAACACATGAAAAAGATGCTTATGGCCACAACGGCCGCAGCACTTGTGGCAACAGGCGCATTTGCTGAAAGCCACGCAAACGAAGTCAAACTCGGTATCCTGTTCGGATTTACCGGACCAATTGAATCGCTGACCGGCCCGATGGCTCAGGGCGCCGAACTGGCGATGAGCGAAGTAACAGACAGCGGCAAGCTACTGGACGGCGCCAAAGTCAGCCCGATGCGCGCAGACACCGGCTGTATCGACAGCGGTCTGGCAGCATCAAACGCCGAACGTCTGATCGCGGACGGCATCAACGGCCTGATCGGCGCGGCATGTTCAGGCGCAACAGGTGCGGTTTTGCAAAACGTCGCTGTGCCAAACGGCATGGTTATGATTTCGCCCTCTTCCACTTCGCCCGGTCTGACCACAGTCGAAGACAACGGTTTGTTCTTCCGTACAGCACCATCCGATGCGCGCGAAGGTCAGGTCATGGCAGAGCTGCTGATCGAACGCGGCGTAAAATCCATCGCGTTGACCTACACCAACAACGACTTCGGCAAGGGCCTGTCGGATGCGATCGAAACCTCGTTCAAAGAGCTGGGCGGTGAAGTCACTATCGTTGCAGCACACGAAGACGGCAAAGCAGACTATTCCGCCGAAGTAGGCGCGTTGGCTTCTGCCGGCGGTGATATTCTTGTTGTTGCAGGTTACCTTGACCAAGGTGGTGCTGGCATCATCAACGCCGCACTTGACGCAGGTGCATTCGACACATTCGGCCTGCCAAACGGCATGGTCGGCGATGCGCTGCCAGAAGCAATCGGCCCTGATCTGAACGGCTCTTACGGCCAGATTCCGGGTGCCGAAGGCAAAGGCATCGAGGTGTTTAGCAAAATGGCAGAAGATGCCGGCTTCCCCGGAAGCTCTTCCTACGCGCCAGAATCATACGATGCCGCCGCACTTTTCATGCTCGCGATGCAGGCTGCAGGATCCTCCGATCCGGCAGACTATGTTTCCAAGATAATAGATGTTGCAAACGCACCCGGCGAAAAAATCTATCCAGGCGAGTTGGGTAAGGCGCTGGATCTGTTGAAAGACGGTCAGGATATCGACTATGTCGGCGGCTCCGCTGTTGAGCTGATCGGGCCGGGTGAATCTGCGGGTTCCTACCGGATCATCGAGATTATCGACGGAAAAGTTGAAACTGTAGGTTTCAAATAAGCCTTTACCGCTCTATCCGGAGCGATTAGGACGCAGCAGCCCGACCACCGTGTCGGGCTGTTTGCACAACCAAAAGAACCGCACAGCAGATGCGGCAAACGGGGATGGGACATATGATCGTCGTCGACGATTTACACAAACATTTTTCGGGATTTCATGCTGTGGACGGCGCAAGCCTGACCATCAATGAAGGCTCTATTACCGGATTGATCGGGCCTAACGGTGCGGGAAAAACGACACTTTTCAATGTGATCGCCGGTGTTCTTAAACCAACATCGGGACGTGTGACGATGGGCGGCGAGGATATCACCGGCCTGCCGCCGCATACGTTGTTTCACAAGGGTCTGCTGCGTACTTTCCAGATCGCCCATGAATTCCACTCGATGACCTGCCGAGAGAATCTGATGATGGTTCCGGGGGGGCAATCGGGTGAGGTGTTGTGGAACACGTGGTTCGGGCGCAAGCGCATCGCCAACGAGGAACGCGCCCTGCGCGCCAAGGCCGATGAAGTGCTGGAGTTTCTCACCGTCGAGCATCTGGCGGACCAGAAAGCCGGACAGATATCCGGCGGGCAGAAAAAACTGCTGGAACTGGGCCGGACCATGATGGTGGACGCCAAGATTGTGTTTCTGGACGAAGTCGGCGCAGGCGTGAACCGGACCCTACTCAACACTATTGGCGATGCCATTTTACGACTCAACAAAGAGCGCGGGTACACATTTGTCGTGATCGAACACGATATGGAATTTATCGGCCGCCTTTGTAACCCGGTAATCTGCATGGCCGAGGGCCGTGTGCTTGCCGAAGGCACGTTGGACGAGATCAAAGCGAACGAACAGGTCATCGAAGCCTATCTGGGCACCGGCCTCAAAAACAAAGAACAGGTGGGCGCATGAGCGATCCATACGGCGACCGCGGTAATAAAGACCGCTCGATTGCAAACGCAGACGGACAGGGATCGGTCCTGCCCAAAGCCAGCGGAAAAAGCTACGCGGCAGCTGGCGGTCCGTTTCTGATCGGAGACAACATGACCGGTGGCTATGGCAAAGGCCCCGACATTTTGCACGGTTGCACCATCGCTGTCGACAAAGGCGAGATCGCTGTGATCGTCGGCCCCAACGGCGCTGGCAAATCAACGGCCATGAAGGCGGTGTTCGGGATGCTTGACGTCCGCTCCGGCTCGGTCCGCCTTGATGGCGAAGATATTACCGGCCTCAGCCCGCAGGCGCGTGTGGCCAAGGGGATGGGGTTTGTGCCGCAGACCTCCAATATCTTCACCTCTATGACGGTCGAGGAAAACCTGGAAATGGGCGCGTTCATCCGCCGCGATGATTACCGCGCCACGATGGAGCAGATATATGACCTGTTTCCAATCCTGCGCGACAAACGCAATCAGGCCGCCGGAGAGCTTTCCGGTGGTCAACGCCAGCAGGTTGCCGTGGGCCGCGCGCTGATGACACAGCCCAAAGTACTAATGCTCGACGAGCCGACAGCAGGTGTTTCCCCCATCGTCATGGACGAGCTTTTTGACCGCATCATCGAAGTGGCCCGCACCGGTATCCCGATCCTGATGGTAGAACAGAACGCCCGACAAGCGCTTGAAATCGCGGACAAAGGATATGTTCTGGTCCAAGGTGCCAATGCCTATACTGGCACGGGCAAGGAACTGCTGGCCGATCCCGAAGTGCGCAAATCGTTCTTGGGGGGCTGAGGCGTTGATGATCAAACACCATTTCCTGCCAGCTGTATTGTGTTTCTGTGCCAGCACCGCGCTGGGCGCGCAGGAAATCACCTGCACTTTTATCAGCGAGTGTATTGATACCGAAGCCTGCGAAGACTCCAGTTACACCATTTCGATCACCCACAAGGACTTTGCGCACCCGCAGGACGGAATGGATGCAAGCGCTGTCTGGACCGATGATGCCGTGACACGCAATGTCCTGCTGCGCAGCAGGCCCGATATCGTTTTTGCGATGTGGGCAGAACACGATGGCCGCCAATTCGGCCGTTTGATGACCGATGGAGCAGGACAGGCCAGATATGTCGTGATGGATTCAACGACACCCCTGATGATCAGCTATCATGGTACTTGTAAGGACGCGGAATAATGGAATTTCTTAACGCAATCGTTGCGCTTGCAAACTACGTCCTTATCCCCGGCATCGCCTATGGCAGCCAGCTGGCGCTGGGGGCGCTGGGGGTGACGCTGGTTTATGGTATTCTGCGCTTTTCCAACTTTGCCCACGGTGACACGATGGCCTTTGGCACCATGCTGGTGATCCTGGTTACATGGTGGATGCAATCGGTTGGCATTAGTCTTGGGCCTGTACCAACCGCCCTGCTGGCCCTGCCCTTTGGCATTTTGGGCTGCATCGCGCTGGTGCTCCTGACCGACAGGGTTGTTTACCGTTTTTACCGCGAACAAAAGGCAAAGCCCGTGATCCTTGTGATCGTTTCCATGGGTGTCATGTTCATCATGAACGGCATCGTGCGATTTATCATCGGGCCGGATGATCAGAGCTTTTCTGACGGGCCGCGTTTCATCATTTCCGCGCGTGATTTCAAACGCCTGACCGGACTGGAGGAAGGTCTGGGCATCCGCACAACGCAGTTGATAACAGTTATCACTGCGATCATCGTGGTTGCACTGCTGTTCTGGTTCCTCAACAAAACCCGCGCCGGAAAATCGATGCGTGCCTATTCCGATAACGAGGATCTGGCGCTGCTGTCGGGCATCAACCCCGAGCGTGTGGTGATGATGACGTGGATCATTGTCGCCGGATTGGCGACCATTGCAGGCACGCTTTATGGTCTGGACAAGTCGTTCAAGCCGTTCACATATTTCCAGCTGCTGCTGCCGATCTTCGCCTCGGCTGTTGTCGGCGGTATCGGCAGCCCGCTGGGCGCAATCGCAGGCGGATTTGTGATCGCCTTTTCCGAAGTGACCATTACCTATGCATGGAAAAAAGTGCTTGGCTATCTGATGCCCGAAAGCCTTGAACCTTCGGGCCTCGTGCAACTGATGTCCACCGACTATAAATTCGCGGTCAGCTTTGTGATCTTGCTGATCGTGCTGCTGTTCAAGCCAACGGGCCTCTTCAAAGGGCAATCAACAACATGACCGATACTGTAAAAAACACAGCCCTCTTTGCGCTGGTCTTTGCGCTGATCCTGATTTCGGGGTTTTTCCAGGGGTGGAACAACGCGCTGTTTATTCTCAACATGGGGATCATATCCGCCATCATGGCGCTGGGGGTGAACCTGCAATGGGGCTTTGCGGGGCTGTTTAACGTCGGTGTTATGGGGTTTGTGGCCTTGGGCGGTCTGGCGGCGGTGCTGATCGGTATGCCCGCCACCCCCGGCGCATTTGCTGCCGGCGGGCTGGGCGTGATCCTTGCGTTGGTGCTGGGATCGCTAACGATTGTAGCGGCGGTACTGGTTTACAAACGTATGGCCGCAGGGCGCACCCGCAACCTTGTTATTGCCGCGGTCCTGATCATCGGCTTTTTTGTGTTCCGCGCCATTCTTGACCCTAACGTAGCCCTGATCGAAGCGGTGAACCCCGCCTCCACAGGATACCTTGGCGGGTTGAACCCCGGCACGGAAGAAACCTATCGCACCTACGGCTGGATGATGATGATCGCATGGCCGGTTGGCGGATTGTTTGCCGCCGGTGCAGCGTGGCTGATTGGCAAGGCTGCACTGGGCCTGCGCTCCGATTATCTGGCGATTGCCACACTTGGTATTGCCGAAATCATCATTGCCGTTCTCAAAAACGAGGACTGGCTGACGCGCGGTGTGAAAAACGTGGTCGGCCTGCCCCGCCCAGTCCCTTACGAACTGGATTTGCAGAGCTCCGCCGCATTTATAGAACGTGCCGCGTCGATGGGTCTGGATCCTGTGGAAGCATCAACCCTCTGGGTGAAAGTGCTATACGCGCTTCTGTTTGCAGCGGTTTTGGGGGTGCTGTTCTGGCTCACCCAGCGCGCGCTTAATTCCCCTTGGGGCCGGATGCTACGCGCTATTCGTGATAACGAAGTTGCCGCCGAAGCAATGGGCAAGGACGTTACCGCGCGTCATCTACAGGTGTTTATCCTCGGCTCTGCCATCTGCGGGATTGCAGGCGCGATGATGACCACGCTCGACAGTCAGCTGACACCGGGCACCTACCAACCGCTGCGCTTTACGTTTCTGGTATGGGTTATGGTGATTGTCGGTGGTTCGGGCAGCAATCTGGGCGCGATTCTGGGCGGATTTCTGATCTGGTTCCTTTGGGTGCAGGTAGAACCGATCGGCCTGTTTGTGATGGAACTTATTACTTCCGGCATGGCCGAGGACAACTGGCTGCGTCTTCACCTGATCGACAGTGCCGCGCAGATGCGTCTGATGACGATGGGGATTATAATGATCGTTGTTTTGCGGTTCAGCCCCCGTGGCCTGATACCGGAGAAATAGGGCGAGGTATGCTCACCGCTACGGCGGGTCTGTCAACGGCTCATCCGGCACGCTGTATCCGGCCCTGAGTGTTGCGGCCCCACGAGCGCCGGCAGAGCGGCAGAGCGGCAGAGCGCGACGCAGGGGATTGGCGGCGGCTGGTCCAAGCATTCCGGCAGTGCGTTTCACCCTGCCGGAATGGTTCCTTTCGTTGCTGACAGGCGGTCCGGGCCTGATCCGACAAAAGCTCAGCGGCCCTTGAACAATCCGCCCAGAATACCGCGCACGATGCGGCGGCCTGTGGTGCCTTTCAGCTCCTTGATCACGACATCCGCAATTGCGCCGCCAAAGCCTTCACCGGCTGGTGCACGGCGGCTGGTGGTGCGCCGCGGAGTGATTGACGCACCTTTTCCGGCGTACCGACGCGCCTTTTTGAACTCCCGCAGGGACGGGGTTTGCGGCGCGGCGTTTGCCTCGGCTTCTGCCTGTTCGATGGCGGCTTCCGATGCTTCCGCGTCGGCGGCGGCCTTTTCAGCACGGCTGCGCAGGATTTCGAACGCGCTTTCGCGATCCAAAGGCGTATCGTATTTCCCCGCCATGTCGGATGCCGCCATTAGCGCACTACGCTGCGCATCCGTAATCGGCCCTAACTGCGAGGATGGTGGCCGGATCAGCGTCCGCTCAACCACGCCGGGCACGCCTTTGGGTTGCAACATGGAAGTCACCGCCTCACCCACACCCACTTCGCGGATCGCTTCTTCGGTGCTGAAGGCGGGATTATCGCGGTAGGTCCGCGCGGCGAGCCGCAGTTCCTTCTGGTCTTTGGCAGTAAAGGCGCGCAGCGCGTGCTGGACGCGGTTGCCAAGCTGGCCCAAGATGTCTTCCGGTACATCGGCGGGGTTCTGGGTGATGAAATAGACACCCACACCCTTGGAGCGGATCAGCCGCGCGACCTGCTCTACCTTGTCCACCAGTGCCTTTGGCGCATCATCAAACAACAGGTGCGCTTCGTCAAAGAAAAACACCAGCTTGGGCTTGTCCGCATCCCCGACCTCGGGCAGTTCCTCGAACAGCTCCGAAAGCAGCCACAATAGAAAAGTTGCATAAAGCTTTGGCGCGCCCATCAACTTGTCCGAGGCCAGAATGTTGATCATTCCTCGGCCGTCCGCATCTGTACGCATCAGGTCCGACAGTGCCAGCGCAGGCTCCCCGAACAGCTTGTTACCGCCTTGGTTTTCAAGAACCAGCAACCGCCGCTGGATCGCACCAATCGACGCAGAGGACACGTTGCCATAGCGCAAGGAAAGTTCCTTGGCGTTTTCACCGATCCACACCAGCAGCGCCTGTAAATCTTTCAAATCCAGAAGCGCCATGCCGTCTTCGTCGGCGACGCGAAAGGCGATGTTCAGAATACCTTCCTGCGCTTCGCTTAGCCCCAGCAACTGGCCCAGCAGCAGCGGCCCCATTTCGGAAACGGTGGTGCGCACCGGATGGCCCTGTTCGCCAAACAGATCCCAGAAGGTGACAGGAAAGGCATCGTAGCTGAAATCAGTGAAGCCGATTTTTTCAGCGCGCTCTGTGAATGGGTCGTGAAGTTTGTGATCGGGGTCACCCGCAGCGGCAAGACCGCTGAGATCACCTTTGACATCCGAAAGGAAGACCGGAACGCCCGCATTTGCAAACCCTTCCGCCATGATCTGTAGCGTGACCGTTTTACCAGTGCCTGTGGCACCCGCTACCAGACCGTGACGGTTGGCATATTTCAGCGATAAATATTGTTTTATGCCGTAATCAGGTCCGCCGCCGCCAATAAAAAGGTCTGAACTCACCGTTAAACTCTCCTGTAAATCACTGCGCCTAAACGCTCCGGCAGAGCATACTTACTTAACCTTTAGGCGCCATAGTGAAATTGTTCACTCACCTTGTCCAAGGTGTGTGGATAATTCCTCCCTGTCAGACTAGCCGCACCTTCGGGTGCGGCCTTTTTCCAACCAAACAACTGTATTTGTTAATCAATTATTTTATATTAGCTGTTGACCGAATGCCAAGGCCTGCCTAGTCTGGCCTCAATAAGTCGGCACAGTCCGACGGGGAGAGACTGAAGAACCGGAAAAGAGAGCTTTTTTGAGCTCTCTTTTTTTATGTTAACAGGCATTTTTGATTGGCAGTTCAGATATTCAACGATGTTGCAGATTGTGAAACGCTAAGCAAAAAATCGCTCTATATTACCGGTTTGGACGTTCAATCCACCTGACATCCGGTCCACGGAATGTTAGAGCAAGGCAACTTCAAACAAACGACGGATTTCACATGACCAAATTCTCGACAACCCTTACTTTTTGTGCAGCGCTTGCAATTTCTGCCCCCGTTGTAGGGTTTGCACAAACAGCGACGCCGCAAACCGATGAGACTGTAACAGTCCAGACAGACGAAACGGTCGAACCTTCCACTTCTGTAGAGGATCAATTGAGCCTTGGCGAGGAAGCGGAAAACACGTCCGAGGTAGGCAAACCCTATACGCGCGAGACAATCGGTGCGTGGGAAATGCGCTGCATCAAGGTAGAAGAAGGCGAAGAGCCCTGCCAGATGTATCAGCTGATGGATGACGGACAGGGTGCGCCGGTTGCCGAGGTGTCGCTATTCCGCCTGCCGTCAGGCGGCAAGGCTGTCGCCGGTGCGACAATTATTGTGCCGCTGGAAACTGCATTGCCACAACAGTTGAACATCTCGATCGACGGCGGCAAGGCGCGCCGTTATCCTTATGCATTCTGTAACCCAGTCGGCTGTTATGTTCGCTTGGGCCTGACGAATGAAGATGTAGCATCCTTCAAACGCGGCAAAGAAGCCAAAATGACGATCGTTCCAGCACTTGCGCCCGATCAGAAAGTCATCCTGACGCTGTCGCTTAACGGATTTACTGCATCCTATGACAAAGTGTCCGTTCTGAACCAGTAATCCGGAACATATTTTTATGCCAAGATAGCCGCTCCTTCGGGGGCGGCTTTTTTGTATCCGACGCGAGATTAAATTTTTCGCAAAGCGATCACGGCATTCATCCCGCCAAAGGCGAACGCGTTACTGATTGCAACATTTACGGCTGCATCGCGCGCCTCGTTCGGGACGACATCAAGCGCGCATTCGGGGTCAGGCTCCTGATAGCCTATGGTGGGGGCAACCACCCCGTCCCGCAGCGCCATGATACAGGCCAACAGCTCAACAGCGCCGGTGCCGCCGATCAGATGCCCGTGCATTGATTTCGTCGAGCTGATCATCAGCCTGTCGGCATGAGGGCCGAACACATCCGCCACGGCGGCACATTCGGTTTTGTCGTTCGCCGCTGTGCCTGTACCATGGGCGTTGATATAGCCGACGTCAGCGGCATCTATGCGCGCGTCCTTCAACGCGCCTGCCATCGCGCGGGCTGCACCGTTTTTCGACGGCATCACGATATCGGACGCATCCGAGGACATGGCATATCCTGCGACTTCGCACAGTATCTCCGCCCCGCGCGCGCGGGCGTGTTCATATTCCTCAAACACAAATATGCCGGCCCCCTCGCCCTGCACCATGCCGTTGCGGTTGGCGGAAAACGGACGGCAGGCGTCTTTTGACATCACGCGCAGCCCTTCCCACGCTTTCACACCGCCAAAGCACAGCATGGATTCCGATCCGCCCGTCACCATCGCGGGCGCCATGCCTGAACGGACCATCGCAAACGCCTGCGCCATCGCGTGATTGGAGGATGCACAGGCCGTGGATACCGTAAACGAAGGCCCCTTCAGGTTCCACTCCATGCTGACATGACTGGCGGCGGCATTGTTCATCAGTTTTGGCACCACAAAAGGATGCACACGGTTTTTACCCTCTTCATAGACGGCGCGGTAATTGTCATCCCATGTGCTGACGCCGCCACCTGCCGTGCCCAGTACCACGCCCGACAGCGCGGCAAGCTCTCCGGTAAAGGTCAAACCGGATTGTTCAATCGCTTCGCGTGCGGCCGCAAGGGTGAACTGGGTGAAGCGGTCATAGAGTGACATTTGCTGGCGGTTATAACGTCCCTCTGCCTCAAACCCTTTGACCTGACCCCCGATCCGGATTTGCAGGCGATCCACATCGCGGATGTCCAGCGGCCCGATACCGCAAACCCCGTCCCGCATTGCAGTAAATGTATCGGCAACACTGTGGCCAAGCGCGTTGATCGTGCCCGCACCTGTGATGACGACACGCTTCATGCGCCCGACTGCTCCGCGCGCAGGCGTTCTATTCCCGCGATGATGCTGGCAACCGTTGAAATGTCGAACTCGGATTCCGTCGGGTTATTGGCGTTGAACGGCACGGTGATGTCGAACGCTTCTTCTATTGCAAAAATGCTCTCAACCAGTCCCAGACTGTCGATGCCAAGGTTCTCAAGCGTGCTGTCCGGTGTGACATCTTCCGGTTCCAGCAAGGCCTGTTCAGCAATGATCGCAATCACCTGATCTTTAACGGTCATTTTCGTTTTCCTCTTTGCACTACAAAAGGCGCATCATTGATCCGGCGCACGTTTGAATACAGCATTTTTCAGTTCCGCGACATCTCGCATCAGGCGCGGCAAACGGCGCAGCGCCTTATAGCCTTCAACCTGCTTGTCCATCTGGGTGGCAGGATAGCCCAGCATCGTCCGCCCCGCAGGCACATTCGACATCAGCTTGGTTCCCCCGCCCGCAATCACGCCATCTCCGACAAAGATGTTATCGTTCACGCCGCACTGACCGGCCAACACCACATTGTCGCCGATCGTTGCAGAACCGGCAATTCCGACCTGCCCGCAAATCAGACTGTTGCGCCCGATCACAACATTATGGCCCAAATGAACCTGGTTATCGAGCTTGGTTCCGTCCCCGATGACCGTGTCACGGATGGTGCCGCAATCAATGGTGGAGCCCATGCCGATTTCGACATCGTCACCGATACTTACCGCGCCGAGCGAATGGATGCGCGTCCACTCTTGCGCCTTGGCCTCACCCTGATCCCCCAGCGTTTTACGCACGGATTCTACGCTGGAGGGTTCGGCCGTGACAAAGGAAAACCCGTCACCGCCAATGCGCGCGCCCGGTTGGGCAATAAAATTTTTGCCGATGCTTACACGCGCACCGATGCTGACTGCCTCGCGCAGATAGGCACCTGCGCCCAGCGTCACATTCCAGCCGATAAAACACTGCGGCCCAATCACACTGCCTGCGCCGATTTTTGCACCCTTTGAAATCACCGCCAGCGGCCCGACACTGACGCCCTCGCCCAGTTCGGCATCGGGATCGACAAAGGCTGTGGGATGGATGCCGGCATCAAACCCCTGCCCTGCATCCAGCATTTTGGTCAGCCCCGACATGGCATAGCGCGGACGCGGCGCGATAATCGCAGCGTCCAGCCCCATTGCTTGCCAGTCGGCACCCTGCCAAAGCATCGCAACACGGGCCGCGCCTTGCGCCAGCGTTTCGGCGTATTTCGGGTTCATCGCCAGCGCCAGATCGTCCGGCCCTGCCATTGCGGGTTCGGCGGCGCGTTCGATCGAAATATCAGTGGCACCGAAGGCCTCGGCCCCCAATGCCACTGCAATGTCTTTTACGGAATGAGTGGTCATGTCACGCTCCCCTGAGGTTGCGCGCAGATTTACCCCTGAACGCTGTTGAGTGCCACCCCTGCCTTTTGCAATGCATCCCAAATGCGCGCATCACGGCCATAGATGTCACGACGGAAATTCAGATTTCCGCGCGCATCAGTGAAGGCAGTCCGGTATATGATGTGGATCGGCACCTTCGTTTCAAGGTTCACACGAGATTCACGCCCTGTGCGCAATTGCGCTTTGAAAAAGCCCATAGGGTCCGCTTCCTGCCGCGACAGCAGCGCCTCGGCGAAATCGAATGGATCGCTCAGGCGGACACAGCCATGGCTGAACGCGCGCACCTCGCGGTTGAACAGCGATTTTGACGGTGTGTCATGCAGGTAGATGTTGTATTTGTTCGGAAACATGAACTTTACCAATCCCAGCGCATTCGAGCGGCTGGGCGGCTGGCGCATGGAATAAGGAAAATTGCGCGCTGAATACCTGGCAAAATTCGCGGTCGAGCGGTTGACCTTGCGGCCTCTGCTATCTGTGATCTCGATATGGCGCACTGCGTTGGGATTGTTCCGAAGCGCCGGAAGATATTCGTTCACGACGATCGAACGCGGCACATACCAGCTGGGGTTGATGACCATATGGCTCATCATGTCGGAAAATTCAGGTGTAGGACGGTCCGAGCGATTGGCTCCCACAACCGAGCGCGTTTCGAATGTTACGCGGCCGTCATCCACAATTTTCGCTGTGAAATCAGGAATGTTTACCAGAATGTGACGCGCACCGCGCTCTTTCTTCAGCCAACGTTCGCGCTCCATTGCAACCAAAACAGATTTCAAACGCGATTCGATGCTTTCGTTCAGTTCCTTGATCGTACCGCTGCCTGCAACGCCATCTGCTTCCAGCCCGTGCGCTTTTTGGAATGCCTCTACGGCGGCACTGATCGACTTATCGTATGTCTTTGCGTTGGACCGTTCCAGATAGCCCATGACCATCAACCGGTTGCGCAGCGCAATCACCGCTGCGTCGGACTGTCCCGGCTCGACCGAGGATGCATTTACTGTCGGTCCCCATCCGCCGCGCAAGGCCTGTTCTTGCAACAGCATCTTTTGCTTCATCAGATTACTGTATTCGATTGTGCGTGGCGCAAGACTGCGCAGATACGCAGCGGGGCGGGCGGACAGAAGACCGGATATAAGCTCGGCGCGATCTGTGTAGGACACCTCACGCTTAATTGCGGATACCACCTTTTGCGGGACAAGCGCACCGCTTTGGATGTCACGGGCGTACTGCAGGAACATGCGGGTCATCTCGACCTCGATCATGCCCAGATCACGGGCTGAACGGGCATTCCGCATCTGCCGCTCCAGCGCGTCGGCATCATAGCGGGCAACCGGTAAACCGTGATCCCCCGCGCGGCGAAGCGCATCCAGAAGTGCGGCGCGGCGCGCCTGATGGATTTCATCCGGGCCTGTCCAGACCCCTTCGAAGTTCTGCGCGCGATAAAACTTTGCGATATCATCATCGCGCGAACCTGTTTCGGCCACCGCCTGTTTGAAGGCCGTGACCTGCGCGCCGGCCTGCTGTGGCGACGCAACAAAGAGTGCCCCCAAAGCCAGTGCGAAAGCGACCGATTTCGGCGCGTTGAAAATATGAAGTCTCGGCAACATCAGATATCCTCTGGGAATAGAAATAGTCTTGGTGTTCAAGACACTATTCTTGAACGGATCAAGGTAAGTCCACTCACAAAACCGAGAAAACAGGGGATTTTTTGCGAATTGATCGCAAAATGGTGCGCAAATGTAACCCGGAAACGCATTGCCTTTGCCATTTCGACAGATGCGCAAGAAATTGCCGAAAATTGTACTTATGATATAACGCAGTGATTCACCTCTTGGTTCCTTTTTTCCTCTATGCAATAGAGAACGGGCATCTGGGGAGATGATAATACAGTTCGTGTAACATCTCGGGCACATTGGCAGTATCCACAGGCACGCCTCACTTGGGCAAGAAACGGGACAGACAGTATGACAGCTAACAGTTCAATCGGCATGACGCGCCGCGGCCTTCTTGGCGCGTTTGCGGCAACAGCCGTCACAGCCGCACCAACATTCGCAAATGCCGCAGGTTTCTTACGCGGCGCTGGCGATATCCGGCGCATCAAGATGTACTCCGGCCGGACTGGCGAGCGGATCGATATGATCTACTGGATCGAAGGCAAGTATATCAAAGACGCCGTGAAAGAGGTAAACTATTTCATGCGCGACTGGCGGACGAATGATACGATCAAGATGGATCTGCGAACCGTAGACATCATGGCAGCAGCACATAACTTGCTGGATTCCGACGAACCTTACATGCTGCTCTCCGGTTATCGCAGCCCTAAGACAAACGCGATGTTGCGCTCGCGCTCGCGCGGTGTTGCCAAAAACTCGCTTCACATGCGCGGTCAGGCCGCCGATCTGCGCCTCAATTCCCGCTCGGTACCTCAGATGGCGAAAGCCGCAGCAGTGTGCCGCGGTGGCGGTGTTGGCCGGTATTCAGGATCAAACTTTGTACATATGGATTGCGGCACAGTTCGCACTTGGGGCAGATAACCCCCACCATATAGATACTGACGAAAGCGCTCTTTAACGAGCGCTTTTTTTATGTCCGGCAAGTCCGCAGCAGGCGGCGAACAGATAGATGCTATCTGATGAATGACGAAGGGAGAATAAAGAGGTAGTGTTGGGCTAATCGAGAGAAGAGCGAACACCACGATCACATTGAAATCCAAGGTTCTTTTCCATAGAAATCCCGCCCCCCTCCGTCTTTTTCACCACCGCGCATTCGAGCAGAGCAGCTTGCTAACGAGCGAAAGTCCGATTTTCGAGACGACAGAATCTCCGAATTAAAGCGGCAGATACGTGATTAAGTAAAATTCGAGACCGGAGCAACTAACCGGGAAGCATACATTGCCGTCGATAAAGCGGTGAAGATCATCGTTTTCAAAGGATGCGACAAAATGGGTATCTCCACCAGCCTTTCATCCCAACGTCGACGTAGGGAAAGGCTCCGTGTATCTTAGATCACATACACGCGCGTCCTGACATTTGCCAATTGGAGCAATTTTTCCGAGTTTACCGAAGCTAAAGTCAACCTTTGAAGGTCGCCCTCTGAGGAAGTTCCAACATATCCAAACTTTCCGGCCCCATTACTTTTCTAAGTAAGTGGACGTTTCTTAAAGGGACTTTGGCAGTGAGTAAGCTTCAATGGGAACAGTTATCTCACGGGATGTGTGAGCTTGCAGGACCTTGGCTTGGACCTGTCGCGGTTTGATGCCGCTCCTTTGATAGCATTTATTGCAATAAAGGAGACGAACTACGAGCACGGGAAGAACGGATGAACTCCGCAAGGATGCAGTGCGAATTGCGCTGACCAGCGGGCTGACACGGCGGCAGATTGCGGATGAATTAGGCGTTGGGCTTTCGACACTGAACAAGTGGGTGACAGCGCACCGCGACACGGATGTGGCATTGCCCGAGGATCGTGAGTTGAAGCGGGAGAACCAACGGCTTCGCCCGAGAACCGCATCCTCAAGGAGGACAGGGACATCTTGAAAAAAAGCCACCCAGTTCTTCGCGAGCCAAAAGCCATGAGATTTCGGTTCGTCCACTGCCCGGCAGTGCATGTTTACATGCACGAGCGGGTTGCTGGCTTTTCGCAGCCGCCCGGCCAGTCGCAGGCAGCGCACGGATATCGTTGTTCCGGCGCACATCAAGGAACGGTCGCGTCTGAGTCCAGGGCAGCTACGGCAAGCCACAAATGACCGAGGAACTGAAGGAGTTCGGTGTCGATGTTGGTCATCGGTGTGTCGGTCGCCTGATGCGCGAAAACGGGGTCACGGTTGAAAGAACGCGCAAGTTCAAGGCGACCACAGTCAGCGATCATCCGTTCAACATTGCCCCGAACCTGCTGGATAGCGACTTCAGTGCGGTCGGGCCAAACCAGAAATAGGCGGGCGACATCAGCTATATCGGAGCCCGTGAGGGTTGGCTGTATCTGGCGGTCATACTCGATCTGCATTCCCGGCGTGTCATTGGTTGGGCCCCCTCTTGTGACATTGCTGCGCAATGCACTGCCGGGCAGTGGTGCAGCAATCGCATGAAGCGTGGCTTAGCGATCCGGGCCCTGAAAATGGCCATCGCCTTCCGAGAGCTACCCGAGGGCTGCATCTTCCACAGCGACCGGGGCAGGCAATACTGTTCGCATGACTACCAAAAGATCCTGCGCCAGCAAGGCTTTAAGCCTACATAGCCTAGCGCACGAGACATAAGGGGCTGGGTGCGTTTGCGTCACTGCGCACCCCACCGATGATCTGTGTCGTTATCAGGCCAGCCCAAGCGCCAATCTGTTCTGCCTTTTTAATTAAAGGTATCGAAAACCTGATCGTGCGCGAGAAAGGCATTGCCTATCACGTATTGGCCTAAATCCTCACTGGGCCGTTCGATCTGCGCGATCATGCTGGCCAGTGTTGTTGCAGGAGTGGAAACGAGAAGAACACTCAGGGCTTGTGCAGCCTCTTTCAAGGTGGTCTTCCTCTGATGTGTCGTCGGGTGCGTCACAGATCGCTTGCCGTAAGTTCCACCATTCTTCCAACTACTGAACGTGGTGTTAGCTTTGCAGATGTTCTTCGTCTTGTTCAATCACAGCCACATTCTCAGCGCGCTTTGCGTCCGAAAGGCTATTCATTACGGTGTAGAGATCTTCGACATTCATGTTTTTCTGTCCTTCCATAGTATTGAGCCCAATGACTGGGTCGGAAGAAAAATTGACAGTGGACCGAAAGCTTAGTGATGGGAAAATAGATGGGAAGCACTTTTATCAAACGCCAAAATCTTATATTTATCTGATAATATGGAATATTTATGGCGGATCGACAGGGATTCGAACCCTGGAGACGGTCTCCCGCCTACACACTTTCCAGGCGTGCGCCTTCGACCACTCGGCCACCGATCCATTGAGGCGTCTTTAACAAGGGTTTGTGCGTATGTGCAAGCCCGAAAGTGCAGCTTGGGCAAGCATTTGTTCAACTATCCAAATGCAGGTAAATCCGCCGGTTCATACGGCCCTTCTTCTCGATCTTGCCAAGACGCAATGCGCCGATCTCTCCGGTGCGCGCGACATGCGTCCCGCCACAGGGTTGCAGATCGATCCAGTCGTCTTCTTCGCCGATCCGCACCAGCCGGATATCCCCCGCCCCGCGCGGCGGCTTTACGGCCATTGTTTTTACCAGTGACGGGGCAGCGTCCAGTTCTGCTTCGGTTATCCAGCCGTCACTAACCCGCGCATCCTGCTCCACAAACAGCAATAGAGACTCCTCCAAAGCTGCGCGATCTTCCGGTGCATCGGGCATGTTAAAGTCGAGCCGCCCGTGCGTGGCCGAGATCGAACCGCCCGTAACAGCAAACGGTATCGCGACGGAAAGCAGATGCAGCGCCGTGTGCACACGCATGTGTTTGTGGCGGCGGTCCCAGTCAAGTTGCTGCACTACATGGGCCCCGAGCGGCGGCAATGGCCGGGGTTCGGATGGAACAAGAACAATCTGCTCGCCCTTTCCCTTCACGGCAGTCGCAATAGAGAGCCGTTTACCGTCCCATTCCAGCCAGCCGCTGTCACCGGGCTGGCCACCGCCGGTCGGGTAAAACACGGTTGCATCCAATACAATGCCGCCTTCGTCGGTATGGGCAACAACGCGTGCCTTTGCATCGCGCAAATACGGATCCTCCCGGAACAACATACGTGTCATCGCTCGCCCTCTCCCTTTGCAGCAGCACTCAAGTGGGTGGGTTCCGCCTCCTGTTGTTGAACGGGTTCGCGAGCCTTCTTGGCAGGCTGTCCAAGTGTTTCGGGATTGCGGAACCAGATATCCTGCTGCGGATAGGGCATTTCAATCCCTTCTTCTGCAAACCGTTTGGCGACAGCGTGATTTACATCGTTTTTGACTGCCATCATCCAGTTTACATCCCGCAAAAACATCCGGATTTCAAAATCGAACGAACTGGCCCCGATGTTTACAAACAGGACTGACGGGGCGGGATTGGCCAGCACCATCGGCTGGGCGGTTGCGATTTCCAACAATATCCGCTCCACCTCTTTGGTATCGCTGTCGTAGGCCACCCCGATAGGTACGATCACGCGCCCCAACGTGTTGCCACGGGTGTAGTTGGTGACGGTGTTACTAACCAGATCGGCGTTAGGTACAATGACATCTGTGCGGTCAAACGTCTCGATCCTTGTCGAGCGTACAGAGATGTCGCGAACATAACCCATCTGCCCGCCGCTTACCTCAATCCAGTCACCTTCGGAAATCGGTCGCTCTATCAGTAGGATAATGCCGGAAACGAAGTTTGATACGATGGTTTGCAGACCAAAACCGATACCAACAGACAACGCACCAGCGACGATCGCAAGCGAGCTGAGATCAATGCCCGCGCCAGTAATTGCCGCAAGAGCAGCGAGGAAAATACCGACATAGCCAATACCGGAAACAATTGCGTTCTGTCCGCCTTTGTCGATCTTTGTTTTTGGCAGAACGTTTATCTTCAACGCTCCCTGCGCCAGCCGCGTAGCCAGATATCCGACGGTAAAGATGATCGCAAATGTCAGGAAGTCGGTCGGAGAAATGCGTGAATTACCGATGGCAAATCCGCGCCGGAACGCCGCCCAGACCTCGGTCAGATCGGCGACACGTGCACCCCACACCAGCGCAAGAACAGGCATCGCCAGTATCAGGAAAACAAGCCCGAAAAAGATCGGAAGCAAAGCCTCGCGCGCAAGCGTCCCCTGCCCTGTGACCGCGCCGTACACATCGGCGCTGAACCGTTGTAGCGCCAGAACCAGCCCCAGAATAATCAGCGTCAGGACTGTTGGATGCAGCAGGAAGGTACTTGCATTGTAATACCCTGCCGCTTGCAAAACGGGGGCCATAATCGCAACTGCCACCGCGCCTGTACCAAGACTGCGCACGAGGCGACCCAACGTGCTGGCGCGCGTCAGATCGTCATCTTCCTGTTCAACGGCTTCGATCCCGAAATGACGCAGCAACCGGCCAATCCGGTACACAGCGTAGGAAATCATTAAAGTGAAAGGAAAAGTAACAACTGTTTTGGCAAGACTGCCGCCGCCGTCAAGTTCGATGATCCGCAGAAGCAGGAGGTTACAAACCAGCAGAACTGTGATCGCACTGACCACAAAACGTGCTTCTGCTCGGTCCTTATCGCTCAGTTCGATGAGGGCGTCTTCTTCATCACGGGCGAACACTTGTTCGGCGACCCAACGAAACCCCAGCATTACACCGCCCAGAACGGGAATCAGGATGACAAGCTGATCGGCCCGCTCTCCCAGATAACCTGTCGTCAAGGCAGCATATGCCAACAACGACAAGCCGATCAGCGGAAATACAATACGCAATAACGAGATGATAAACTGCCAGACACCAAGCCCCCGCGCGCCCGCCTTGCGCATCCGCCCCACAATCATCGTTGACCAGCGGCGTCCGCGCACGATCAAGACCAGACCGGCGATGGTGGACAGCAATATCCCCGGAAGGTTCGCGCGGAGGTCTGCTCTGCGGCTAATTGCTTCTTCCGGAGTGACCTCTATCAACAACTGCGAGACAGCGCTCTTTATCTTAACGAGCGCCGCTGGCCAGTGGACAGGATTTAGCGGGCTTTCGACGACCTCGAAAAGCGCTTTTGCCTGTCGGTTGCGCAGAACCGTATCAATTTCGCCAATCAGACCGTCCGCGCGCGCATAGGCACTATCGGCTACCTTCACCGGCGCAGTCAGAACCGACAGTTGCTCCTCAAGCTCCTTGCGCTTCTCGGCAACCTCAGCTGCTTCCGGTGCGGCCTCGCCATCCGGCGAGGGTTCGGTAACGAGCAAGGCCAGCTGATCGCGCAAATTGGTAATTCTGTTTGAATTTATCCCGCGCGCTTCGTTGAATTCTTCGCGAAACTCGGCAAGCTGTGTGCGCAGCGCTTCAAGCGCCTCGCTTGCGGTATCGTCACTATCCACCGCCGTTTCTGCACGGTTGGCCAGATCCTGCCATTGTGCCATGTCCACGCCGGGCAATTCCTGCGCGACAAGCGCACCCGCGCACCACACCAGCCAACAGACAAGTGCAGTAACACGGGCCGCAGAGCGGTAGAGTCTGTGAATCATACGTCCTCGAACACCGCCGGAATTTCCGCTGCCTCGCGATCCAACCAATCAGGTACAGGCAACCCTTTTTCACGCAGGAAAGACGGATTGAATAGTTTGGACTGATATCGTGTCCCGTAGTCACAAAGGATCGTTACAATCGTGTGACCGGGGCCCATCTCACGCGCCATACGGATTGCACCGGCCACGTTCACGCCCGAGGAAGCGCCAAGGCACAACCCCTCGTGTTGCAGCATGTCAAACACCACCGGCAGCGCCTCGGCGTCGGGGATGTTGTAGGCAAAATCAGGCGTGAATCCCTCAAGATTGCGGGTGATGCGGACCTGCCCGATGCCTTCAGCAATCGAACCGCCTTCCATCTCCAGAACGCCTTTGGTGTAATAACTGTAAAGCGCGGCACCATCGGGATCGGCGATACCGATTTTCACACCCTTGGGCTGCAACGCCATCGCCGTGCCTGCCAGCGTTCCGCCGGACCCGACAGCGCAGATAAACCCATCTACCTTGCCATCTGTCTGACGCCAGATTTCCGGCCCTGTTGTTTCAATATGGGACTGTCGGTTTGCAACGTTGTCAAACTGGTTGGCCCAGATAACGCCCTCGTTACTGGTGCGTGCCAGCGCAGTGGCCAGCCGCTCGGAATAGCGCACAAAGTTATTGGGGTTGCGGTAGGGCGCGGCAGGCACCTGCACCAGTTCCGCCCCCGCAAGGCGCAACATCTGCTTTTTCTCTTCTGATTGCGTTTCAGGGATCACAATCACCGATTTGAACCCCATCGAGGCACCCACAAGCGCCAGACCGATGCCTGTATTGCCTGCTGTCCCCTCGACAATCGTACCACCCGGCTTCAAATCACCGCGCGCGATGGCATCACGTATGATAAACAGCGCCGCACGGTCTTTTACCGATTGGCCGGGGTTCATGAATTCGGCCTTGCCGTAAATCTCGCAGCCTGTCAGCGCGCTGGCACCGCGCAACTTGATTAGGGGCGTGTTGCCCACTGCTTGTTCCAGATCGCGCGCTACATGCATCAGAGGACCTCATAAATTATTCCCCTTATGTCTAGCGGCCTGCCTTCAAGACCTCAACCTGCTTCGGTGTCGGGCCAGCCAATAAGCCAGCAAGGTCAACGGTGTGTTGGCGATGGCCTGCCGGTCGGCCATGGCGAGGAATTCATCAAACGAAATCAGGCGCGAACGGATGTCTTCATGCTCTCCGTCAAGACCGCCAATTCCTGCGCAGCCGTCGGGCAGATCGGTGACACCCACAAAAATGTGAAAATACCCGGTTGAATCGCCGGGGCTGGGATACCCGCGCGCCACAGTTTCCAGAGCGCGCAACTCTAGGCCCGCTTCTTCAGAGGCCTCACGCCGCGCGGCTTGCTCTGCGGTTTCGCCGGGGTCAATCCTGCCGGCCACCGGCTCCAGATGCCAAACCTCCGGGTCACCGCGCCCCAGTGGGCCCATGCGCATCTGCTCCACCACCAGCACACGGTCGCGCACCGGATCAAAGGGCAGAACAAGTGCCGCATCCCCCGCGATGAAATAGGAACGTGCGAGTTCGGGTGACAGGCTGCCATCAAATCGTTCATGTCTAAGGCTGACCTCGTCCACCGCGAAATAGCCGGTGTAGGCGCGTCGTTTGCCGGTAATCTCTATTTTTCCGCCAAAGACACCCTGCCCCGCATCTGTCTGGCCACCCAGCGTTTTTGACCATGCACGCCCGCGGATCTGGCCAAAGATATCGGCCACTTCATCGCGACTGCGCTGGCCGTAATGCCCCATCACTTCGACCGCCGCGTGGCATGACATTTCCGCCCAGTCGGCGGCCCATTTGTCCAGATCCCACGGCTTTGTCGCGGTCCAGCGATCGGGGGCGCAGATGTAGACCTGTGCGGCTTCGCCACTTTCGACCTGCACATCTATCAGGTCATAATCAAATCCGCCCTCGTAATAGTCAAGCCGCGCGATATCCTCTGCCGTCAGGCCCCGCACAAGCACGCCTTGCGCATAGCCGCCTTTTGTGGCGATCAATGTCGGGAACGGCCCTTCTGCTGCGGCACAAGCTGTGTAGTTGGCCAGCACTTCTTCCGTTAGCTGAATGGTATCAAGCGACCGTCCGAGGACAATTTCCAGCAGCGGCAGGTGCCGCAACGTGCCGTAGAAAAACAAGGGGGGCGTCATAGATCAGTGCCACCGCTCTGCGGCCATGTCCACAACCGGCCCGATGATTACTGCACCGGCAACTGCTGTCAAAATCACAGCGGGTGTCGCTATCATCAACCCGAATTCGGAAGCGATCAGAAAAATCGCGGTTAACGCCTCCATCGCGCCATCATAGCGGTTGCGCATAGCGAGGCGGAACATCTCGAATGCCGAATGGATACCGATGCAGTAGATAAACAATACGGCAGTTCCAGTTAGCCCGTTGTTCAAACCGTTTACAAACCCACGCCCCGCACGGCGGCCCATAACGATCCATCCGACAAATAAACCGACACCAGCGTTAACGTAATTGAACCAGCCGAAATCGGTTCCCTCAGGCATTAGCGGACGCACCAGATCTGATAAAATCCATCCCAGAATGGCGAGTAATATTGCCGCGACAAGGCGTGCAGCTGTGGGCATCGTGGTTTTCCTTCGGTGTCTTCATACCGGATCACGCCGGTTTTCGCACCGTAATCTGCGTTACGTCACAATTTCCACTATCAAATGTCGCTGCGCAAGAAGTGAGGTAAAAATTCCACATCCTTTTGAACCGCTCGTCAAAGCCCATTGCCGCGATCTGGTCCCATTTTTCGTTAAAGGTTTCATGCCAGCGGCGCAGGGTAAGATCATAGCTTTTGCCGAACTCGACCGATTTTTCAACAGCAAGTCCGGCCTTTTCGATCTGTTCGCGCAGTGCTGTCGGGCTGGGCAGCATACCACCCGGAAAAATGTATTTCTGGATGAAATCGACACCGCGTTTGTAGACTTTCCAGCGGCGATCGGCCACCGTAATGATCTGGAATGTAGCTGCCTTTCCCGGTTTCAGACGATCACGTACCGTCTGGAAATAAACGGGCCAGTACTGCTCGCCCACCGCCTCGAACATTTCGATGCTCGCGACCCCGTCAAACTGGCCTTTTTCGTCGCGGTAATCTTGCAGCTTGAATGTTACCTTATCAGATAATCCTGCCTTTTCAATGCGATCCACAGCATACTTGAACTGCTCCTCGCTGATGGTCAGACAGGTCACGCGCAATCCGCGCTCGGCGGCGGCGTATTCGGCGAACCCGCCCCAGCCGCAGCCGATTTCCAGAATATGATCACCCGCCTGCACACCCATCTGGTCCACCATGGATTTGTATTTCTCGGTCTGGGCAGCTTCCATGCTTTGCTGTGGGTCGCGGAAAATCGCGCTGGAATAGCTCATCGTTTTGTCCAGCCAAAGGCTGTAGAAATCATTCCCCAAATCATAGTGATACGAGATGTTCTTGCGGGCCTGCGCCTTTGAATTCCGCTGAAGCCAGAAGCGAAGCTGCTCAAACCGGCGCACAAGCCCCATACCCGGAAAACCGTCGTAGATGTCTTCGTTATCGGCATGAATGAAATCCATAAACGCCTGCAAGTCCGGCGTGCTCCACCAACCGTCAAGATAGGCGTCACAAAATCCCAGATCGCCCTCGCGGATCAGGCGGGAAAACAGATCGTTGTTGTGGACATGCAGCTCGGCGATGGGGCCTGCCTGCGGCCCCTCTGCACGAAACCGCCGCCCGTCGGGCAGGACAAAATCAATGCGGCCATAGCGCAAGGATGACGCCATTCCCATGACCCGTGAGAAATAGCGCGGCAGGTTTTGCTGGCCGTCTGTCGTTGTTAAAATCATGTCGCTTTCCCGTTCAGCGGCATTGTCGCCGGTTCATATTTAACATTAGAAGACACCTAGAACCCTCTGTTTTCATACGCATCCAGTGCGCGCTTGCGCCCTTCGGAAACATCTACAACCGGACCGGGGTACGCATCTGTCGGGGCCATGTTCCACCGCTGCGGTATGGCATCGAAATAGGCAAGCGCGTCCTGATGCGGATTACTTTGCCCCTCGGCAATCCAGCGGCCGGTATAATCATGGTTCTTGTCGAACTTGTCCAACTGGGTCACCGGATTGAACACGCGAAAATAAGGCGTGGCGTCAGGGCCTGACCCTGCCGACCACTGCCACCCCATTGCATTCGACGCCGGATCCCAATCGATCAGGCAGTCCTCGAACCATTTTTGCCCGATCCGCCAATGACATAGCAGGTGTTTCGTCAGATAGCTTGCCACAATCATGCGGCCACGGTTGTGCATCCGTCCGGTGACGTACATCTCGCGCATAGCCGCATCCACAAAGGGAATACCCGTGCGTCCCTGCTTCCACGCCTTCACCTCGGCGCGCCGCTCGTCCTCGTTCCAGTCGAACTCTTCCCACTCCTCGCGCCAATTCGAAGTGAGGATGCGGGGGGTGTGATGCATCAGGTGATAGGCAAACTCGCGCCAGACCAGCTCTTTCAGGAAAGTTTCGGCGCCGGATTTACCTTCGTGCAGCGCGCGTTGGCCTGCGTGCCAGCACTGGTGCGGGCTGATTTCACCCAGCGCCAGATTTTCGCTCAGGTTTGATGTGCCATCTACTGAGGGAAGATCGCGGTTTGCTTTATAGTCGGCCACTTTATGCGCCAGAAACGCCCCAAGGCGCGATTGCGCAGCTTTTTCGCCCAATTGCACAAATGGGCGCACCACATCGGCACCGCGCCGCATACCAGCATCCATCTGCCAATCGACCAGATTGTCGGATTGCGGCCAATTACCAGGTGCGGTGATCTTGTCAGGCGCGCCCAGCGGCGCCTCGACGTCACGCCCCTTAACCTTGCGCCAGAAAGGTGTGTAAACCTTGTAATACCCCCCTGTCTGGGTCTCGACAGTCCAGGGCTCAAACATCAAATGGCCACCGAAAGAGCGCGCTTCGATCCCCTGCTCTTTTAGCGCGGACTTTACAGCGCTGTCACGGCTAACCGCTTCGGGTTCATATTGGCGGGTCCAATACACCGCGCCCGCGCCTGTTTCCTCGATAAGGCTTTGCAACTGTTCAAGCGCGCTATCACCTTTGCGAAAGATCAGGCGGCTGCCTTTCTCCTCCAGAACCTGTGCGAAATGTTCCAATCCCAACCCGAGACGGAATTTCGGCGCGGCTGCAAGCGCGTTATACTGTTCATCAAGGATATAGACTGGAATAACAGGCCGCCCTGTTTCACAGGCAGCGTTCAGCGCCGGATGATCGCTAAGCCGCAGATCACGGCGCAGCCAGAGCAGGATTGGGGAAGTATCACTCAAGATGTGTCGCCCTTTAAGTATCGTTGATGAACGATTTAGACCACACACGCGCGGATCAAGGTATAGGTTTCACAAAACATCGTCCAAAGCGTTCAAAAGATGATTTATTTCGTCCTGTGACGTGTAATGCGTAAAGCTGAGCCGCAAAACACCGCGATCTGCATCAACGCCCATGGCATCAAGCGCGCGCACCGCGTAAAAATCGCCGCCCCCTGCCATAACTCCCAGTTCCGTCAGTTCGCGCGCCACCTCGCCACCGCTGCGATTAAGGGCAAGTGCCACAGTGGGCGCGCGGTTTTCGGCGCGGTCAGGCCCGATCAGACGCACCGAATTGCGGTCCTTAACAGCATCCAGCAATTGTTGTAGCAGCACGGTTTCATGGCCGCGCATCAGGTCATGGACCATTGCGCCCCGCTCAGTTGCGCCACCCTCAGCCCCGCCGTGGTGGGTAAAAAGCATATCGACATAGTCAGCCATGCCCGCACAGGCCGCAACCTGCGCATGATCCGGCCCCGCAGGCGTGAACCTTTTGTACAAGCTGGAGGCGTTGAAATAATGCCCCTGATTTGGCAGCAGTTCCCCCAACGCACGCCGGATCACCATCAACCCCTGATGCGGACCGTAGGTTTTATAGGCGGAAAACAGATAAATGTCCGGCCCCAGCGCGCCGACATCCACAAACCCGTGCGGCGCATAAGATACCCCGTCCACACAGACAAACGCCCCCGCCGCGTGGGCAAGCGCTGTGATCTCCGTCACGGGGTTGATCTCGCCCACGACGTTCGAGCAATGGGGAAAGCAGACAAGGCGCACCTTGTCATCCAGCAAAGCCTCAAGCTTGGCTAGGTCAAGATGGCCTGTGTCCGGATCAATCTGCCATTCGCGCACTTCAATTCCTAGGTCCGCCAACCGCCGCCACGGACCGGTGTTTGCCTCATGGTCCTGATTGGTGACGATGATAGCTTCGCCCGCAGTCATCATCTGACCAAATGCCTGCGCCAGAACATAGGTGTTCTGCGTCGTGGACGGACCGAAGGACAGTTCGTCAAACGCCACGCCCAATAGCGCAGCCATGCGGGTGCGCGCTTCGTCCATCTCAGCGCCGCCCAGCGTGCTAGCTGCATATGGCGCATAGGGTTGCACCTTCCGCTGGGTATAGAAACGCATCAAACGGTCAATCACAGCCCCACAAGTATAAGAACCCCCGGCGTTTTCAAAAAAGGCTTGGTTCTGCAAAACAGGTTCTGCAAAGGCAGGAAACTGGCTGCGCACAAATTCTGTATCTAGCTTCATGGCCTCATCGTGCATGAAGTGGCCCACTCTCTCAAGCACAAGTTTCAATCCGTTATCCTCCGTAGCGATGTCGCATTCGGGATCATCGGGTCGCATCATGGCACATTACCTGCGACACATTGACTAGGCTGATTCTATAGACCGTCTCATTCGCTAGTTCTCCGACCGCAATGTGCGGGTGGACTGCCCGTGTCATCGACTCGACACAGCGGGCTTGTACAAAAATAACAACAGGGAAACATTTTCACATGGCTGTTAAACCACCATTTACCGATGTCGACATCGGGACCCAGGATTCGGGGTTTTACGAAGGCTATAGCCTTCCGATCGCATTGATCTCCAAAGTCGGCATGGCATTGCTGGTCATTTGGGCGTTGGTCTTTCCAAGCAAGGCAGGGGTCATGCTGGCCTCTGTGAACTCCTCGTTATTGCTGGGGTTCAACGCATTCTACATCATTGCGGTTGGTGCATTTGCATTTTTCCTGTTTATCATCGCCGCCCTGCCAGCAACCGGCAAACGCGTTCTCGGCGCGCCGGGTGAAGCACCGGAGTTTGGCAATTTCAGCTGGTTTTCGATGATGTTCGGTGCCGGTCTGGGTGTGGGTCTAATGACCTTCGCCACAGCCGAGCCGCTGGGCCTGTGGGGTTCAAACCCGCTCACCGTTTCCGGTGAAGTCGCCGGTAACACACCCGAAGCGCTGCAATCGGCGTATCGTTATACCTTCCTGCACTACGGCTTTCACGCTTGGGCAATCTATGTGGTGACCGGCCTTTCGCTTGCCTATTACGCTTATACCCGTGATATGCCGCTGACCATCCGCTCTGCGCTGACGCCTCTGATCGGGCGATTTGCCAACGGTTTTCTGGGGCACCTGATCGATGTTCTGGGCGTTGTCGCAACCATTCTGGGCGTGTCCGTAACAATCGGCTTCGGCGTAAGCCAGCTCGTCGACGGGATCTATTCAATTACCGGATGGAGCTGGATGATGGACACAACAGGTGACACGCCCGCCGCGACCAAAACCGGACTGATCGCTGCACTGATCGCGATCATGGGCATGTCGATCGTGTCGGCTGTGTCCGGGGTCGGGCGTGGGGTGAAATACCTGTCAAACCTCAATCTGGTGCTGTCGCTGATCCTGCTGCTGACGTTCATTATCTTCGGATCATTCATGTTTGCAATGACAACCTATGCGACAGCATTGGTCGACTATATCCTGAACTTCATCCAGATGAGCTTTGGCGCCTACGGCCCCCTGGCAGCAGATAGCTTTGCTGCAAATGCCCCTGCCGCAGTTCAGGCGCTCGGCGCAGATCAGCAAACCATCGTCTACGACTCAGCTATAGCCGCCTACGGCTCTCCCGCCGGTTTCGCCACAGCGTTGAGCGAAGCAGGCATCACCCTGTCCGCCGCCGATCTTGGCGCAGCTTATGAAGCAGGTACACAGGGTCGCCAATTCGGTTGGCAGGCAAGCTGGACAACGTTCTACTGGGCCTGGTGGATAGCATTTTCACCGTTTGTGGGTTTGTTCCTTGCGCGTATCTCACGAGGACGCACCATTCGTGAGTTCGTGCTGGGTGCGGTTATTGCGCCGTCACTGGTGTGCTTTGCATGGATGGCAATTCTCGGCGGTACAGCGATTGATCTGGAACTGACTGGCGCGGCTGACGGGGCCATTCTTGCGGCGTCAAACTCGGGCAAACTGTTCGTCACGCTTGAGCAGATGCTGTCCGGTGCGTTCTTGCAGGCCATGATCATCATGTGCGTTGTTCTGATCATGACATTCCTCGTCACCTCGGCAGACTCGGGCATTCTGGTCATGAATACGATCATGTCCGGTGGGGCCGAAGAAACAGGCATCCTTCACCGCATCATCTGGGGCGCGATCCTGACGTTAGTGATCGGAACACTTCTTCTTGCGGGCGGCGGCGGGTTGTCCGCGCTGCAAAACGCCATGATCATCGGTGCGCTGCCGTTTACGATTGTAATGGTCGCAATGGTGATTTCACTCATCAAGGCGCTGTTCAATGATGGCCGCCGCGAACGTGAAGGCGAAACAGTCACACAGGCGGCGCACCCCGCAGAATAATAAAGCCAGCAAGGCGCCATACCAGCGGCGTTCGGGCAACCGGACGCCGCTTTTCATTGACGACCGATCCGCCGCACCGCCGCGCGCAGCAATGCCCGTGAATAGAGCCGGTGAAGCGGAGTTGTCAGCTTGATGAAAATGCCCGGTCCCTGCCCCTGTCTGGCAACAACAGCCGAACCGAATACCAGCCGGTGCGCTTCAACCCGCAAGCAGGAGCGCGTGTGCCCAACAGCGTCACACAACAAAATCTCCCGCAGTCGACGCGCCTCAACCCGCCAAACCGCAAAAACATCCGCATCCCCCATTGCAAGCAAATGAACCTGCGCATCACTGATCCGCCGCTGCAGGAAAAGTTGCAAAACCTGCCGCTCCAGCCGGAACAATGGGCTGGTGTAGAACGAAACGAAAAATTCGGACAGCGTGACAGTGTCCGCCAACGCTGTCTCGAAACAATCGGTATAGTTTGCGCCCTGCCCCACTTAGCGTTGCAATAGTGAATCCTGCGGGACAGGGCACGCCTTGACCGTCACACGTTTACATCAACCACAACGCGCCCCTTTACCTTACCGTGCAGTATATCGGCGGTAAGATCGGGCAAATCCGATAATGTCGCCGGCACAACCATCGCTTCCAGCTTGTCCATCGGCAGATCTTTCGCCACCCGTTCCCACGCGCGAAGTCGGTTTTCGTAGGGCTGCATAACACTGTCGATCCCCAACAGATTCACACCGCGCAGCAAAAACGGAATGACGGTCGCAGGCAATCCGGCTCCGCCCGCCAGGCCGACACTGGCAACTGATGCGCCATACTGCATCTGGCCCAGAATCCGCGCCAACATGGCCCCCCCGACGGCATCAATGCAGCCACCCCATGTCTCGCCCTCAAGCGGCCTCTTCACAGTCTCGTTGATATCTTCACGCGCCACAATCTGCGTAGCCCCCAAGGATTTCAGATAGTCTGCCGTTTCTGGCCGCCCCGTCACACCGGCAACTTCATGTCCCAGATGTGCAAGGATCGCCACAGCAACCGAGCCAACCCCACCTGCAGCCCCGGTTACCAATACAGGACCGGACTTTATCCCGTGATCCTCCAGCGCCATAACTGACAACATTGACGTGAAGCCTGCGGTCCCAACAGCCATCGCCTGTCGGGTATTCAGCCCCTGCGGCAAAGGCACAAGCCAGTCTGCCTTCACACGCGCCTTTTGCGCATAACCGCCCCAATGGGCTTCTCCCACACGCCACCCCGTCAGAACAACTTTGTCGCCAACCTGATAGCGCTCGTCCGAAGACGCCTCGACAGTGCCGGAAAAATCGATACCCGGCACATGCGGATACTTCCGCACCAATCCGCCGCCGCTCGGGCTCATACACAGACCGTCTTTGTAGTTCACAGTGGTATATTCCACCGCAACCAAAACCTCTCCGTCGGGCAGTTGATCCTCCGATATCTGCGTAATCGCCGCCGAAGTTTCGCCATCTTCGTTCTTGGTTATCATCAAAGCATCAAACATTTGTCTCTCCTTCAAAGGGCATTAGCCCTATTTCTTTTGGCTCGAAATATCCCGGGGTCCGGGGCTGGCCCCGGTTCAACCTATCTACATTCCACGCGGATTCCAGTTGTTACTCCACATCGCAACTCTCAAATTACGTCCGCGTAACGACCAGATCGGGCATCTGCAGCGCAATGCCAATTTCGTTCGGGAACTGGCTCAATTGACCGCGGTAATGGGTCTGTTGGGTGAACAAATGCCCAACGCCCAGCCCCGTGAGCCCTTTCACCTGTCGTCCCAATACTACCGAGCACCACATCAAAACCCGCATAGACCAACCTCGGATAGCGCTTCCATCCAAATCCAATACGCCCGCCCTGACAAATACCTACCCCTTCCTAGACGCCGGCACTCCACGCAGAAGAGAGCTAGCAGGAATGGACGAAGCAGGCGTTTAAGCGTCACTGTACCACCGACTCATCCGGACCGTAACGGCCCAGAACAGATCGTTCAACGTCGCGTGCATCAATCCGAAATACGCATCGGGTTCTGCGGTCAGAGTATTCCTGTTCTGCCACGCGTGGTACCGGACAACCTGAACGACATAGGCAGACCAGATCATCCGATTATTTCCTCCTCGCAACGCCTGTCAGAGATGGGCTGAATACACAGTCCTGCACCAGCCCGCCATCTTGAACGCCTGGAAAATCCGGCCATTGAATTTCAACAATCGCGCGGCCTATTCGGTAGCAATGCAACCGGTTTAACAGACAAGCTTGGTTCGCTCCGTTTTCCGACCGATTGATACCGTTATAGATTACCTTCAAGATTCTCACGCCGACCAGTTTCGAAAGTGCGTCAGCGATTGCTGTCGCAGTCGACACAATGTACGCGACGTCAGGCAGGATCATTCTGGTTTCGAGGGCAACTATCAGCACGGATAGGCATAAGGGTAAGATAAAATCACTTTTTGCCAGACGCCTGCAATGGCGGCTGTCGCCGCGATTTCGCCCGCTTGCGGTCTGGTCAGGTTCCACGCACGGCGCAGCCCCCTTGCTGCTCCAATCCCAGATCCGGCAACGCCACACCAAAGCTAAACAAAAGAAATATAACCGCAATGATCGGCAAAAAATCTGTTGGATCATCCATAAAAACAGCGCGGTGCCCGCCGACAGCGATAACCGCCGTTGCGCCACACACCACATCATGACGCGCGGCGTGAAGCAGAATATTGTGGCATCGCCAGAACCCAGGTTTCCCTAGTTCTGCACAACAACCTTCATGTTGCGCAGCCCGACTTGCTGCGTCATTGCAAACAGTCTGGCAGCGTTGGACGGATGCAAACGGATACATCCCGCAGATGCAGGGCGACCAAGCCGCCTGATCTGGTTCGTCCCGTGAATGGCATAGTTTCCGCGAAAGAAAATCGAATGTGGCATCGGTGCATTGTTATAAAGGCTCGACTTATGGTTCTTGGATAGCCATTTAGCCCGCCACGCCCCGCGCGGCGTAATTTTACCTTTGCGCGCAGTGGACACCGGCCATTTGTGAATTTGTTTGCCATTGCGGTACACCCGCATAGTCTGTTCCGAAATATCGACCTTGGCAATCAGTTGACCCGCGCTAACCGCGGAAGGAATTGTATAAATCAATGATGCACAAAGCATCGCTGTAGCAAAAATTTTCATGTGGCAGCATTCCCAAGTTTAGAATGGCATAAATGAATCCACTTCTTGTGGTGGTGTCAAAGATTAACTACCTCATCTTGTGCAAAACTATGGTTTTCCTTACTGCCGTGACAGCAAGATCGCGCGCGACGGTGCGCATGCGAACAATAGCGCCTTATTCTGGGGCTCGCTATCTCTCTGCTCGGTACTGTGATTCGACTGTTGGGCCTTCTACCGCTGATATGCTTATCAGCCAGGCTATGCCTGCCAATTGTTCCCGAACACACCCCTTGAAATGTGCCCGACGCCCGTCTATCTATGAGGTGTCCTTCGGGACTATGGATATAAACGCGCTCGTAATAAGCGGTTCGGACCCGGGGGCGGTACCCGGCGACTCCACCAATCATCCGTCATTTGCGGATCATGGGGTCGAAACAGGATCGACGAACGTCTAAAGGGGTTATGCTTTATCTCGGCTGACTGCCACCGTTATCGGCGTAAAATGTACAATTGCAAATGACAATCGTGCTCCAATGGCGATGGCCGCGTAAGCGACCGGAACTATTGAAAACTTAAGTCCTTGGGCCTAGCAGCGTAAGGCGGGGTTCGCAGGTACCTGGCAACAGAAACCTGCACTTTTCCCATCATTGCGTTTTGTACTTCTCTTGACCCGCTGTGATGCGCGTGCAACTTATTGTGCATGGGGACCCGACTGCGAACGCCCCGTGAGGCGCCAGCCAGAGGTTCGCATGTTTCCAACATTTAAGGATGCATGCCATGGCTGGCCCCAATGAAATTACTGTTTCCCAATTGCTGCGCCTGATCGGCCTGCCCGATGCACCTGCCATCGTGGATATCTCGATCGATGGTGACTTCAACGACGATCCTTTCCTCATCCCCACGGCGTTTCGCCATCCTCATACCGATATTGCGGACCTGAAGACGCGCCTTGCAGGGCGCTCATGTGTTGTGGTCTGCCAGCGGGGCATCAAGCTAAGCCAGGGACTGGCCGCGTGGTTGCGCGCTGACGGGATTGCGGCTGAATATCTGCAAGGTGGCAATTTTGGCTGGCGTGAACACGCTCAAGCTCCGCGTTTCCCTGCCGCCGCAGTGCCACAGCCGGTTGAGGGCGCAACGCTGTGGGTCACCCGCCATCGGCCCAAGATCGACCGTATCGCCTGCCCATGGTTAATCCGCCGCTTTGTGGACCCCGACGCGCGGTTCCTTTTTGTCTCTCCGTCAGAGGTTGCAGGCGTGGCAGACAGATACAGCGCAACACCATTTGATGTTGAAGATGTGTTCTGGTCGCATCGTGGTGACGGATGCACTTTTGATACCATGCTGGAAGAGTTTGGTTTGCAAACCCCTGCGCTGACGCGACTTGCCACTGTGATCCGCGCCGCAGACACCAACAGCCATGAATTAGCACCGCAAGCCGCCGGACTGCTGGCCCTGTCTGTCGGACTGTCGCGCCAGTACCGCGACGATCAGCGACAGCTTGACGCGGGTATGGCGATTTACGATGCACTCTACCGCTGGGCGCGCGATGGAATTGATGAGGGTCACGACTGGCCTGCGGGACACAAGGCATGAGAACGCCAGACTGGCCCGAAATGGCCCGCGTTTTTGGCCGTATTGGTGTTTTGTCATTCGGCGGACCGGCCGCGCAAATCGCACTGATGCACCGCGAACTGGTTGAGACGCGCGGTTGGTTAAGCGAGCAAAGTTATCTACGCGCCCTAAGCCTGTGCATGCTGCTGCCCGGACCCGAAGCGATGCAGCTGGCAACCTACGCCGGATGGCGGTTGCGTGGAACGGCAGGCGGTCTGCTGGCAGGGCTGTTGTTCGTCATTCCGGGTGCGATTGTGATCGCCTTGCTGGCATTGCTTTACGCCAGTTACGGCCAGGTGCCGCTTGTGCAAGCCACATTCCTCGGGATCAAGGCTGCCGTTGTCGTTGTGGTATTTCAGGCCTTGCGAAAGGTGGCGGCAAGGGCGCTGGCGGGTGCGTGGGGGTGGGCGCTGGCACTCATGTCGTTTATAGGGCTGTTCGTTTTTGGCCTGCCCTTCCCGCTGATTATCATTGCCGCGGGCCTGTGCGGCATGTGGAGGGCGCAGCCGCTCGATGAACCGGTTGCGACCGCGCCCACGGGCGCGCGCCCTCTGCGGGCATTGGTAATGTGGGCCGCGCTATGGTCGGCGCCCCTGTTTCTGGTGTGGATGCTTGACCATAGCTTTTTACTGCAACTCGGTCTGTTTTTTTCGAAACTTGCGATTGTAACCTTTGGCGGCGCCTATGCAGTATTGGGGTATATGACACAAACAGTGGTGAGCGATCTGGGCTGGATTACAACCGCCCAAATGATTGACGCATTGGGCCTGGCCGAAACCACGCCCGGCCCGCTGATACTGGTGACAGAATTTGTGGCACTTCTGGCCGGATTTGCACAGGGCGGGATTACAGGCGCATTTGCAGCGGGCCTGCTGGCCCTCTGGGTGACATTTACACCATGTTTCATGTGGATATTTCTGGCTGGCCCCTATCTAGACCAACTCAGCGCGCAACCCCGCCTTGCGGCGGGACTTCAGGCGATAACAGCCGCTGTTGTCGGGGTAATCGCAAACCTGACGCTGTGGTTTGCGATACATGTGCTTTTCCACAAGGTAGGCACTTTTGCCCCCCTCGCCCTGCCCGTGCCCGATTTGACCAGCTTTGATCCTGTCGCCGCTGCGCTGACCCTTCTAGCGATGATCTTGATGCTGGCACTGCGAATGGGTTTTGTCAGCACCATGACGGTTTCGGGCGTCTGTGCGCTGGTGATCGCACTGATCTGAGTTCTGCTCTTTTATCCCCTTCGGAATCGCCTATGATGCAGATGAACGTTATACCCGAGAGAGATGACATGAGCGGCACTATTGATTACGGCAACCTCATGCATGATGCCATGCGCAGCCTGATACGCAACGTCCTGCTGGACGTGGCAGACAACGGACTTCCCGGTGCACATCATTTCTTTATCACCTTTGATACTTCCCACCCCGATGCAGAACTGGCCGATTGGTTGTCAGACCGCTATCCCGACGAAATGACCGTTGTCATGCAGCACTGGTATGACAATCTTGAAGTCACCAACGACGGTTTTTCCATCACGCTCAATTTCGGGGATGCGCCAGAACCACTTTACGTGCCCTATGATGCCATCCGCACTTTTGTCGATCCTTCCGTAGAATTTGGGCTGCGGTTTGAACAGAGGGAAGAAGAAAGCGACAACATCAAATCTGCTGGCAAAGACAAACCGCTCTCCCAGACCGAAGAATCAGAGTTGGAAGTGGAGGAAGAGCCTACCAAAGAGGCCGAAATCGTCTCTCTGGACAGTTTTCGTAAAACATGAGGTAGCGCGGCGCGGCGCCAAAGGCTAAACAGCCCTGAAACCAATACTTCAGGAGTGCCCGCAATGGCCGATACCCGTACCGAGACAGACAGCTTTGGCCCCTTGGAAGTTCCTTCCGACAAATACTGGGGCGCACAGACGCAGCGCTCAATCATGAATTTCCCGATCGGTTGGGAAAAGCAGCCTATCGCAATTGTCCGCGCGCTGGGCGTCATCAAACAGGCCTGTGCCGAGGCCAACATGGCCCAAGGCACGCTAGACGAAGACCGTGGCAAGGCCATCGTGCAGGCCGCCAGCGAAGTTGTAAGCGGCAAATTTGACGACAACTTTCCACTCGTCGTCTGGCAGACCGGATCGGGCACCCAATCCAACATGAACGCCAATGAAGTGATCGCCAACCGTGCAATCGAAATTATGGGCGGCGTCATCGGGTCAAAAGACCCTGTCCACCCCAATGATCACTGCAACATGGGTCAATCGTCAAACGATACGTTTCCGACCGCTATGCACATCGCCACCGCGCGCACCGCACATGACGTGCTGCTGCCCGGATTGCGCAAACTTCATGCTGCGCTGCAAAAGAAGGTCGAAGAGTTTGACGGCATTATCAAGATCGGTCGCACCCATACGCAGGACGCAACCCCGCTGACGCTGTCTCAGGAATTTTCCGGCTACACACATCAGGTTGCGATGGGAATCCGGCGTGTAGAAGACGGACTTGGCCGCGTTTACGAACTGGCGCAGGGCGGCACCGCTGTCGGAACCGGCCTGAACACGCGCAAAGGCTGGGCCGAAACGGTTGCGGCAAACATGGCACGTATCACCGACCTGCCCTTTGTCACCGCCCCCAATAAATTCGAAGCGCTGGCCGCACATGACGCCATGGTCGAAATTTCCGGCCACCTGAAAACAGTGGCGGCAAGCCTTTTCAAAATCGCCAATGATATCCGCTTGCTCGGCTCTGGCCCACGCTGCGGTTTGGGCGAATTGATCCTGCCCGAAAACGAGCCGGGATCATCGATTATGCCTGGTAAGGTCAACCCGACACAGTGCGAAGCGCTGACGCAGGTTTGCGCCCATGTGTTCGGCAATGACGCCGCCGTGGGCTTCGCCGGATCGCAAGGCCATTTTGAGCTTAACGTTTACAAACCCATGATGGCCTATAACGTCCTGCAATCCATGCAACTTTTGGGTGATGCCGCATCGGCGTTTACTGACAATCTGATCGTTGATCTGAAAGCTGATCCTGTCCGCATTGAAAAACTGCTCCATGAATCCCTGATGTTGGTGACAGCGCTTGCGCCCGAAATCGGCTATGACAATGCAACCAAAGTCGCAAAAACAGCCCATAAAAACGGCACAACCCTCAAGGAAGAGGCGATTGCGTTGGGGTTTGTGGATGCCGAGACATTCGACCGCGTGGTGCGGCCAGAAAATATGATCGGACCAAAATGAGCGCCCCGATAAACCTGAACAAGGCCCGAAAAGATCGTGACCGCTCTGCCCGTAAATCACATGCCGATGAAAATGCTGTGAAATTCGGGCAGACAAAGGCACAAAAGGAGGCGCTCAAGGCGCGGGCTCAACTGATTGCGCGCAATCTGGACGGGCACAAGCGGGACACATGAAAAACGCGCGGCCCGTCAAGCACTCGGTAACCTTGCGCGGGCACCGCACGTCAATCTCGCTGGAAGCACCGTTCTGGGCAGAATTACGCGCGATCGCACGGGAAAAATCGATGCCAATCAACGCATTGGTGGCCGAGATTGATGCCGCACGCGGCCTGGACAGCGGATTGGCCTCGGCCATCCGCGTCTTTGTCCTAGAGTCATTAAGGGACCGTTTACCTTCATCTGAATAAGGTAGGGTATGACGATACCCTCACCTCTTTCACCCGAAGCGTGGATGACCCACCTGTTCAGTGCTCAAGCTGCCTGTAAAGGTCAAGTGATACGGCGCAAGCTACGCGATGTGGAACGATATGCAGGCCGCGCCAAGTTCGAACAGGAACTGCGACGACGCGGCTTTCATGCCGTGGAAAACGCGGGCCAGATCAAATATTTTGCAATCAGGAGCCAATCCGCGTGATTTTATAGCCGATTTTTTCAAAATCGATCTGGAATTTTCAAAAATTCCAACGCTTACGCAACCGAGGCGTTGTAAATCTTGGCGATGTTCTGCCCCAGTGCTGCATTAAATTCGGCATCGGACATTTTCACATTCAAACCTTCGGCCAGCGCACGGCTGAAACTTGCGATCATCTTGTGGTTCTGGCTCAGCAGGTCACAGGCCACATCCGTTGAATACCCTCCCGACAGCGCGACAACACGCAACACACGCGCATGATCGGCTGCCGCATCGTAAAGCCCTGCTTTCGACGGAATCGTCAGCTTCAGAATTACGTTCACATCCTCTGGCAAGTCATTCAGATGCTTCATAATTTCAGATTCAAGAATTTCCTCTGCTTCGGCCTTTGTGGCGCTGTCGATATGCACTTCGGGCTCGACAATCGGAACCAAACCCGCCGCTGCCACTTGCCTGGCTACGTCAAATTGTTGGGCCACAACATCTGAAATTCCTTGCGCGTTCGCCTCAAGGATCAAAGAGCGCTCCTTCGTGCCGAAAATACCCTTTTCGTTTGCCTTGCTCAGTAATGCATCCAGTTCCGGCATCGGCTTGAGCAGTTGAACGCCGTTGGCCTCATCGGCCAGACCTTTGTCGATCTTCAGAAACGGAACAACGCCACGATCTTCCCACAACAACTGCGCCGTTGGCTTGCCGTTGATATCGCTGTCCATTGTACGTTCAAACAGGATCGCGCCCAAAACCTTCTCGGAGGTAAACTCATCCGCCAGAATGATCCGGCTGCGCATCGCATGCACAGCAGCATACATTTCAGCATCACCCGAATAATCCGCAGGCTCGACACCATATTGTGCAAGCGCTTTGGGGGTTGAGCCGCCGGACTGGTCCAATGCAGCGATAAAGCCGTCGGCGGATGCGATACGGGTGCGTTGGGCGTCTTTTTGGGACATGAATAATGCCTTTTTATCTGGGAAACGGTTTGCCCTGTCTAATAGGTTCAGTGGCACAGCACCAGTTGAATTGCCGCTGTTAACGCTCACGGCGGGCGATCGTCAGGTAAATGCCGTTTTTGGCCCTTACCGTCAGATGTGCCACCGGCACAGGCACCGGACCGGTGCTCACCCGAAAATCACGCAAAATCCGGCTCAGGATCAGCGGGCCTTCAATCATGGCAAACCCCGCACCGGGACAGACCCGCGCACCCGCGCTGAACGGGATGAAAGCATCACGTTGGCAGGTTTTGCCATTGTCCGTGTGCCACCTGTCAGGGTCAAAACCGTCCGGGTTGTCCCAAAGCCGCGTATGTCTATGCAGATGCCACGGGCTGATCACCAGTTGCGAACCCTTCCGCACCGCGCGATTGCGCATATCCTCCGGACAGGTGTTTTCGCGTACCATCATAGGAACAGGCGGATAAAGCCGCAGCGTTTCGCGAAACACGTCGCGGCTGTGGCGCAGTTTGCCCATGACACTGAAATTGCACTTGTCCAGCACTTGCGCCTCGGCTGCCAGTTTATCTTGCCAGTCGGGGTAAAGCGCCATCAGATACAACGCCCACGCAAGCGTAGACGCGCTGGTTTCATGCCCAGCCAGAAAAAAGATCGCAACCTGATCAACCATCTCTTCGGTGCTGAACCGCTCTCCGCTTTCGGGATCGGTTGTGGTCATGATTTTGGTTGCCAGATCATCCGGCGCGGTTCCGGCGGCAATCTCGCGGGCGCGTGCCTCTGTCAACCGGGCGATCAGTGCGCGGATACGGGCAGCGCTGCGTTTTGTATCACTGCTGAATAGGCGCGGCATCCAGCGCGGCAGCGGCACAAGCGCCGCCAGATTAAGGATCGGTTGACTGCGCTGATATATGCGGAATTCGTCAAACACATCACGGGCAAGATGATGCTCGATGGGCAGTGAAAAAAGCGTTCGAAAAATCACGTCCGCCGCCGCGTGGCTGCACTGCTGTTCAATTTCCACTTGCTGGCCGACCTGCTTGTCAAATCGCGCGGCGGCAGCTTCGGACGCGTCCCACATCGCTGCAAATGTCTCGCGCAGGCGCCCCCCTTCGAAAGCCGGATCAATAATGCGTCGCTGCCGTTTCCATGTCTCACCGTTTGTCACAAACACAGAATTGCCCAGCAATGGGCGCAACCCTTCATTTACACGGGTGGATTTGGGAAAATCGTCGGGCCGCTCTTTCAGCACGCGTTTGACCAATTCGGGTTGGTTAATCAGATAGCTACGAAAGAAAGGGGTGCGAAATTCGGCCATCCACGCCCGGTACAGGCGTGCAGGTTGTGCGGACAGGATATCGGCGCGGAACAGCTTTGCGTAGTGCCACAGTGAGACCTTATCCGGCCTGCTGGGCGGTTTGGGAGGCTGGGTCATGGTAGGGTGCTTGTAAATTTGTTCACCGGCAATTCGATGCGCGATTTGGATGGAGGGCGATTGCGATATCGCTCTGCCAATGTCAGCGGGCCTGCGGTGATCTGGAAATAATCGTAGTCACGCGGCTGATCGAACGCGCACATATATTGGAAATGCAGGCGGAAAAACCGCCAGCGTAGCGCCTGCCAGCGTGCGGCGCTGAGGGATTTTGTGAACGCCGCCGAAAACACCAGCGGCCAGCGTTTGTCCGCAGGTGCCACACCGCTTACTGCAACAGGATCACATAGCGCAAAAGCACAGCCATCACCGGGGGCTGTTACATCAACCCATGTAAGCGCATCAGATGCGCTGAGATACGCAAGATCAGACCGCAAACGCTGCGCATCGGGCAGAAAGGATACCATCGGCACCACCTGCCCCAAGGTCAGAAATGCCAGCGCCGGACCATCCTCCGGCACACGGCCTGCGCGGATCAGATCGGCCAGAACCGAAACGCCCAGATGCGCACCAGAGGAGTGACCGACCACCAACACCTCGTCGACCTCCGACAGTATCGCCTCCGCGACAGCGTTTTCAAATTGCGCTATGCGCATTTCAAGAGCTGCGGTATTGGCCCCTCGCGTCGCTGCTCCGTATGCGTAATCATGCATCAAGTAGTAGGCAAAGAATTTGCCATCTTTGGCCTTGAACCATTTCAGGGTTTCCCAACCAGCCAAAGCCGACAAAACGCCCGAGCACACACGTAACAACCAGTGATCCCCGGCCAGTGTGCCAAGCTTGAACAACACCAAGGCGGCCACAATCGCCAACAGTAATTGCGCCAAGAGCATCCCGACCGGATAAAGCGCGGCAATCACAGGCCCCTTGCGCAAACGCATCAGCCGCCACAGCGCCCCCGTGCCGATATAGACCCAGGCAGTGCGCACAAGCTGCGCGTAAGTAGCGGGAACAGAGGTATCCATGCTATCGCGCACAATATCGGACCACACCAATACATCCACTGATGCATCCACATGCGCCCCGTCTATCAAGCTTTTGACATCCCAGCCATATCGCTTTCCCCCTTGCCGCGCGGACAGGGTTATACCGTAATCGGAAATCGCTGCCTGTGCGGCAGATTCCTTGCGGTAAAGCTCGCGGTAGCGGCGCGGATGGATTGGGTCATAGCCCGGAATGTAAAACACCTGACGACGCGTGACCGGTGACGATAGGACCGTCATTGAACTGCATAGGCCTCGATTTGTTTTTCCCATGCTAGCGCGGCTTTCGGGCCAAAGTAAGGCTTTTGCCCTAGCCCAGATTACCCAGTGCGGGGAAATTCTCCAGCAACCAGAAGCTGAAAGTAGAGAACGCGCCGGTCAGCATTGCGACGCCTACAATCAACAGCAGCACCCCCATCACACGTTCGATGGCTTTCATGTGCCGTTTGAGATGGTTCATCACCCCCATTGCGCGGGTCATGAACATCGCCGCCAAGAGAAACGGAATGCCGAGCCCCAACGCGTAGATGCCCAGCAACACCGTGCCCCGCGTCACCGATGCCTCGCCCGCGGCCAGTGACAGGATCGCGCCCAGTTGCGGCCCGATGCAGGGTGTCCAGCCGAATGCAAAAGCGAGACCAAGCACGTAGGCACCGAAGGACGATCCGCCCTTGTCTCCCGCATCCATCCGGGCCTCGCGATCAAGGAACGAAATGCGGTAAATACCAAGGAAATGGATACCAAAAATAATCACGACCACGCCCGATATTTGCGAAAACAAAATCTGGTTTTGCAGGAAAAACGCCCCGAATGCCGAGGCGGTAAAACCGAGGATCAGGAAAACCGTGCTCAGCCCCATGACAAAGAACAGCGCAGCGATAATCGCGCGCCGTCTTGCAGCGCTTTCAGAACTCATGTCGTTCAGGCTCACACCGCTCATATAGGCCAGATAGGGCGGCACAATCGGCAAAACGCAGGGCGACAAAAAGCTGACAATACCCGCGAGCAGCGCAACGGTCATCGCGGGCAGAAGGCTCGCGTCTATGATATCGATTCCAAACATAGCTCACTGCTATACGTTGACGCAGGCGCCGTCACGCGACATGAGGTCACAAGGCTGTGGACAGGGTGAATCATGCAGCCTAAATCGGTCCTATGATACATGATCTTGATGCCACAGGGCTGCTGTGCCCCCTACCCGTGTTAAAAGCCCGCAAACGGCTGGGCGCTTTGGCTGCCGGGGATCGCCTGCGAATGCGGGCGGATGATCCCGCCGCTGTGATCGACGTGCCGCATTTTTGTGCGCAGGCGGGTCACACCCTCTTGGAACGCACACAGGACGGTGATGTTCAAATCTATCTGATTGAAAAATCAGTCTGAATTAGGAGGTGTTATACCTCAGAATACAAAAAGCAGGCCCGAAGGCCTGCCTTTTTCTCAATTTTATTGCGCGTTAGCCGCGACCTAAAGACCACCATCCCTTGCGGCGTGGTTTTGCCTCCTCGTTCGCTTCAGCGGCGGGTTCGGGCTTTGGCGCAGGCTCGGGAGAGATATCCACCTTGGCTTCCGGTTCTGCCTGTTGCGCAGGTTCCGCCTTTGGCTCGACTTTTGCCTGCGCTGCAGGCTCTGTCTTTGCCTCTGGTTCTGCTTTCACTTCCAGCGCGGCCATTGTCTCAGGCTCTGCTTCGGTTGCAGAAGGTGCTGCTTCCTCTGTCGCCTTCGCGGCTGCCGCAGTTTTGGAAGACGCGCGCGGCTTGCGGGGTGCCTTTGGCTTGGGTTTCGTGGTTGCTACCGGATCGGCGGCAACCTCTGCTGCAGCAGGTGCGGCTTCATCCGCCGAAGCATCCGCATCCGCTACGGGTGCTGCCTTGGGCTTGCGCGGTGCCCGTGTGCGTTTAGGCTTTGGCTTGTCTTCCTCTGCTGAAGGAGCTTCTTGGGATGTATCAGCCGCCTTTTCCTCTGCCGGAGCATCATCAGATGCAGGTGTTTCCGCTACTTCTTCCTTGGGCTTGCGGGTGCGCGAACGGCTGCGTGATTTCGGCTTTGGCTTGTCCTCGCCAGTATCTTTACCTGCATCGACATCCGCGTCGGCCTTGTCTGCACTCGCTTCTTTTGCGGGCTTTTGCGATGAACCGTTGTCCGCATCGTCCTGCGCGCCGTCTGACGAAGTGTCATCAGATTGACCGTTGTCACCGTTGTTCTGCTGGTCGTCCCCGTTGGAACGGCCTCCACGGCTACGCCGACGCCGCCGGCGCTTGCGCTTTGGCTTGTCATCGGAGTCGTCATCGGATGCCGAACCGTTCGACGTTGTCTGCGATTTATTTTGCTGTTCGTTCTGATCTTCTTGCGCCGCGGCGGCCTCAGCCGCTTCTGCTGCGGCTGCGTCTGCTTCGTCGATCTTGTCCATCAGGGCAATGTCAGCCGAAACAACCTGCTCAGACTGCTGCACAACCCGCGTGGCGGTTTTAAACTTCTCGACAGAGAAATCAGGGCTGACCAAATGCGGATCACCTTCGATGCGCACGCTAAGCCCGTAGCGGGATTCGATGTTGGCGATGTGCTCACGCTTCTCGTTCATCAAAAAGTTGACGATTCCTACAGGCGCCTTGATCAGCACCTCGCGGGAGCGGCGGCGTGTGCCTTCTTCTTCGATGGTGCGCAAAATCGCCAGCGCAAGGTTGTCATCCGACCGGATCAACCCTGTTCCGTGACAGGCCGTACAAGGCTGTGTCGTCGCCTCGATCATGCCAGGACGCAGACGCTGGCGCGACATTTCCATAAGACCAAAGCCCGAGATACGGCCGATCTGGATGCGCGCGCGGTCGGTCTTGAGCTTGTCTTTAATCATTTTCTCGACCGCGGCGTTGTTTTTCCGCTCGTCCATGTCGATGAAATCAATGACAATCAGCCCCGCCAGATCACGCAGACGCAACTGGCGCGCCACTTCGGCTGCGGCCTCCAGATTTGTCTTGAGCGCGGTTTGCTCGATCGAGCCTTCTTTGGTGGCACGGCCCGAGTTCACGTCAACCGCAACAAGTGCTTCGGTAGTGTCGATCACGATGTAGCCGCCAGAGGGCAGTTGCACCGTGGGGTTGAACATCCCTGCAAGGTAAGCCTCTACCTGATAGCGGGCAAACAGTGGCAGGGTTTCTTCATACCGCTTCACGTTTTTGGCGTGGGACGGCATAATCATTTTCATAAAGTCTTTGGCGATCCGGTAGCCGCGCTCGCCCTCGACGAATACCTCGTCGATGTCGCGATTGTACAAATCGCGGATCGAACGTTTGATCAGGTCGCCTTCTTCATAGATTTTTGTGGGCGCAATCGATTCCAGTGTCCGCTCGCGGATACGTTCCCACATGCGTTGCAGGTATTCATAGTCGCGCTTGATCTCGGCCTTTGTACGTTTTGCACCGGCGGTGCGTACAATCAGGCCCGCGCCTTGCGGCACCTCGATCTCTTGCGCGATCTCTTTGAGCTTCTTGCGGTCGGCGGCATTGGTAATCTTACGTGAAATACCACCACCGCGCGCAGTGTTGGGCATCAGAACGCAGTAGCGCCCTGCCAGCGAAAGATACGTTGTCAGCGCCGCACCCTTGTTGCCACGCTCTTCCTTGACGACCTGCACCAGCAATATCTGGCGGACTTTGATAACTTCCTGAATCTTGTAGCGACGCGGGCGCGGCTTGCGCACGGGGCGAATATCTTCGCTGTCGTCCTCTTCGGCCACAGATTCGATGCTGTCATCCTTGTCGGATGCATCGGTTGCGTCATCGTCACCTGAATCATCACCATCCGAGGAATCGTCAGAACTGTCATCATCCGCATCCGGCGTTTCAACAGGCGTTTCCTGCACACGCTCCATCGGCGACGATGCCTCGTCCTCCGGCACGGTCACTTCGTCATCTTCCAGATCAACAGTTTCCATTCCGTCAATCTCAGACGATGTCGTTGCATCATCAGATACCGCGTCCTCGGCTTTGGATTTGCGAGAGCGGCTGCGCGTACGCCGCTTTGGTTTGGAATCTTCTTCATCTTTTGCGGCCTGCGCTTCGGCATAGGCACGCTCTTCGGCCATCAGCGCCTCACGGTCCGCGATGGGAATCTGGTAGTAATCGGGGTGAATTTCCGAAAAAGCGAGGAATCCGTGGCGGTTGCCGCCGTAATCCACAAAAGCCGCCTGCAACGACGGCTCTACGCGGGTTACCTTGGCGAGATAGATGTTGCCAGCAAGCTGGCGTCTGTTTTCGGATTCGAAATCGAATTCTTCGACCTTGTTTCCGTCGACCACGACAACGCGGGTTTCTTCCGCGTGGGTGGCATCGATAAGCATTTTCTTTGGCATATTACTCTTTTGCACGGGCGCAGACGCGCCGACCTCCCTGGGGGGGTCGCGCGGTGGGCCAAGTGTCTTGTCAGGGCGATGTATGACGGCACAGCGGCGCGGCCCTGTAGGCCACCCCGGAAACTGTATTCAGCGTTTGCGCGCGTCATCGCGGTTCTTCTCCGATACGGGGGCACAAACCTGCAAGGCAGGGCGCGCCGCGCATCCATTAAAAACTGTGTTATCTCGGGCGGTTGGCCTTCAACTTCCATCAGCGTCTCTTTGCCGTTTCCGGCATGATCGGTCTGTTGCACATCAGCGGACTGCCAGCGGCAACAGCGAAACTCTTGTACGGGCGGCGGATTCCACGTGCTATCGCGGCGCACCCATCCCCCTAAGTAAATGCACGCAGGCCCCAAACACAATGGGCAATCACGTCCAATCAATTCTATTTTCACATCCGCAGGGAAAATCAGTCTAAAATTGCCGCCTAAAAGGAGGGTGCGACATGTTGCCGTGTGGCGGCTTTGACAGTAGTGTTGCCTTCAACAATCACGGTGTTTCATCACCCGTTGCGTCACATTAGGAGACAATATGCGAAGTTTAACGCGCCCTGCCCTCATTCTTATTATGGCTACCATGGCATTGGCAGCCTGCGATCCGGCAGAGTTTGATCCCGATCCCGATGTGCGCCGCGATGCGCGTGCCAACCGCAAATGTGTGGTGTCAGTCAAGGAACAAACCGGCGACGCTGCGTCACGGCTTAACACTACTTTGCCAATTGTCGAGATCAACCAGTATATCATCGACGCGCCAACACTTCAGGAACGCTGGATGTGCCGCACCGATGACGAAGGCAATCCAACACAGCTTTACAAACTCGGCGGCTGAACTTTCCGTCACAAGCCTAAAAAAGGGGCGCAATTTTTGCGCCCCTTATTCATGTACACGCTGCTTTAATCCTTACAGATAGTCAGAGCGTGCTAACTGGTATTTCGCCATCTTCTCGTTCAGCGTCCGGCGTGGCAGGCACAGCTCGTCCATCACACTGGCGATAGAGCCTTTGTGTCGGCGCATGGTGTTGTCAATCAACATCCGCTCGAACGCTTCGACGTACTCTTTCAGAGGCTTGCCTTCGGTTGTCATCACCGGTTGCATTTCGTCATGATCCGACATCAGCAGCGAGGCAATAGTCCCCGATCCGCGGCGCGACTGTAGCACCGCACGCTCTGCTACATTGATCAGCTGGCGCACGTTGCCCGGCCATGGCGCTTGCAGCAGCTGCGCCGCTTCCTGCGCTGTCACCTGCGGCGCATCGCAGCCGTATTCATCGGCAAACTGATCGCTCAGCCGTGTGAACAATGTCAGAATATCCTCACCACGCTGGCGCAGGGGCGGCACGGTAATCCGCAACGCGGCCAGACGGTAAAACAGATCAGAGCGCAAAACATCTTCCGAGGTGCGACCCGCCTCTTGCAGGTTCGAAATTGCCACAATCCGCGTCTCCGCTGGTGTGCCTTGTTCGTTGATCACCGACAGCAGCCGCGCTTGCAATGTCTCGCTCAACGCCTCGACGTCCTCCAACACCAGCGTGCCGCCACGTGCTTCCTCGATCGCAGGCAATTGTGCATCTTCAGGTTGCATGGGGCCGAACAACCGCTTGCTTAACGCGTCTTCCTCATAGGCAGAGGCACTGACCAACACAAACTTCTTGCCCGCACGGCTGCCCACAGCATGTAGCGCGTGGGCCACCAGCGTCTTGCCTGTGCCTGTCTCACCATCAATCAGAACGTGGCCATCGGCCTGTCCCAGATCCAGAATGTCCTCGCGCAGACGCTCCATCACCGGGCTTTGGCCAATCAGCTTTTTCATCAATTGGCCACCGTCCGATAATTCACGACGCAGCAAACGGTTGTCCATTACCAGACGGCGGGTGGCTGTGGCCTTTTTGGCAAGCTCGCTCATCCGGTCGGGGTTGAACGGCTTTTCCAGAAAATCAAACGCGCCGACCCGCATCGCTTCAACGGCCATCGGCACATCACCATGACCTGTGATCATGATGACCGGCAATGCGCTGTCGCTGCCCATCAGCTTTTTCAGAAATTGCATCCCGTCCATGCCTGGCATTTTGATATCCGAAATCACAATTCCCGGATATTCGGGGCCCAAAACCTTCAGCGCATCTTCTGCACACGCAAATGTCTCTGTGTCATACCCCGAAAGCGCCAACCACTGGCTGATCGACTGACGCATATCCTGTTCGTCATCGACAATCGCAATTTTCATCGCCTGTGCCATATCTTACTCCGCCGCCTGTGTTTCTTTTGTACCGTCCTCAAGGATCGGCAATTGCATCTCAAATACCGCGCCGCCGGACTGACCATTGCGCGCCGTCAGCCGCCCGCCCAGATCGCTCACAATCCCTGACGAAATGGCCAGACCAAGCCCGACACCGTCGCCCGGTTGCTTGGTAGTATAAAACGGCTCGAACAGCGCATCCAAGTCTTCAATCCCCGGACCGTTGTCGCGCACTGTCAGTGTTACGGTCTCCCCAGCGGTCAAGATAATCTCGACCGAGGGGTTCCGCTCTGATTTGGTGGCATCAAGGGCGTTGCGCAAGAGGTTGACCAAAACCTGTTCGATCCGCATCCGGTCGCCCAATGTGTAAACCGGCGTGTCGGGCAGAACACGCGCAATCTGCACCTGTCGCTGGCGCAACTGCGGTTCCATCATCGTCAGACTGGACGCCAGCGCATCCGCCATATTTACCGGCGAAAATGTCTCTTGCCCCTTGCGCGCATAGGATTTCAGCTGCCGCGTGATCGCGCCCATCCGCTCGATCAGGTCGTCGATCCGCCCGAAACTGCTGAGCGCTTCATCAGGTCGATTGCGCCGCAACAACAGGCGCGCACCGGCCAGATATGTCTTCATTGCGGCCAGCGGCTGGTTCAACTCGTGACTAACAGCAGCCGACATTTCACCCAACGCCGCCAGTTTGCTAGACTGTTCCAGCGTCTGTTCCGCGACTGCAAGCGTTTCCTGCACGCGCTTGCGCTCGGCTATTTCCCGCTGCAACGCGGCGTTCAATGCGCGAAGCTCTGCCGACTCGCGTTGAAAGATCGCCGCACGCCACGCGGTTCGACGGCTAAGAAAGTAGAAAGCCAGCGCCAGAAGAATAGCGAATCCCATAACTTCAAGCGCAAGAACACCGTTAACCCGCTCACGCACGCTTGCGTAGGTGGTATAGCTCACCATGCGCCAGCCGCGAAAATTCACGCGCGCATCCAGCCGCATCACTGCTTCACCCTGCAAATAGGCGTCAGGCGGCAGTGCAGTCCAATCGGCTGTGGCCTGTATCGCACGCTCTATCGCGCCTTGGGGAGTCTGGTTGGCTAACGCTTCTTCTTCGGTTTTGCCGCGCCAGCGCGGTTCGGTTGCGAGTAAAATCTCACCGTTGCTGTTGGTTACAATCACTGCATCAGAAATACCGGCCCACGCGCGCTCGAATTTCTTCAGATCGACCTCAACCGCGATCACGCCCACCGTTGTGCCGCCGTTCTGGATACGGCGGGAATAGAAGAACCGGTAATCGCCGGTGTCCTGCGGGATCACACTGAAGATCGTCGCGTTGGAGCGGATAGCATCGACAAAATATGATGCTGATTTATGCGCCGCCCCGATCCGGTTACGATCGGTCGCTGCTACGGTACGTCCATCCGTATCCAGCAACATCAGCGACGCGGCACCGATTTCCTCTACAAATGAGATCAGCCGCTGGGTCGACAGCGAATAATCCGCAGTTTCCAGCGCTGCAATCAACGAAGGGTCACGCCCCAACAGTTGCGGCACGATCGCGTTCTGGCGCAATTCCGCCAGCAGGTTCCCGCCATAAAGAGCGATCCGCAGTTCGGCCCGGTTACGGGTGCTTTCGGTGAAACGGTCCGTCAGCAACCGGTTGGTGATCGAAATGACCACAATTGCAAACACCAGCATTACCGCCAACGCAATTCGCACCCGCCAGCTTATCGCCGCAGGTTGCCAAGGTGTCTCTGTCAGACTTCGGTCATCGTTCATCGCAACACACTACCACAGTGCAGCGCGCGCTCAAGTCAGGCGGTTGCCAATGCCCCAGCCAATGCGCGGAACAGCGCCACTCCGTCAGTGCCACCATGACCGGCGTCTGCTGCCCTTTCGGGGTGTGGCATCATACCCAGTACACGACGGTTCTGTGACAGGATACCAGCAATGTCCGCCTGCGCCCCGTTGGGGTTATCTGTGTAGGTGAAAGCAATACGGTCTTCACCCTCAAGCATCGCGATCGTGTCTGCGTCAGCGAAATAGTTACCATCGTGATGCGCAATCGGAATATCGATGGTTTCACCCGCATTATAGCCCGCCGTGAAATCCGACGCAGATGTTTCGACCTTCAATCCGACAGTTTTGCAGATGTATTTCAAGCCCGCATTGCGCAACAGCGCGCCTGGCAACAATCCGGTCTCGGTCAGCACCTGAAATCCGTTGCATATCCCCATCACATAGCCACCACGTCCTGCGTGGGTCGCAACAGATTTGCAGATCGGTGAATTCGCGGCAATCGCGCCGCAACGCAAATAGTCACCGTACGAAAATCCGCCGGGAATACCGACAATATCAATGCCTTCGGGCAATTCGCTATCTTTATGCCACACCATAGTGACATCAGCACCCGCCCGCTCGAACGCGACCGCCAGATCGCGGTCACAGTTAGAACCGGGAAAAACTACTACAGCGGCGCGCATTACACTTCTCCCCACAGACAACCCATCACGACATTTCCACCGTGTAGCTTTCGATAACTGTGTTCGCCAACAGCTTCTCGCACATCCGCGTCACATCCGCTTCGGTTGTACCTTCGGCCAGATCAAGCTCTATCACCTTGCCCTGACGTACACCCTGAACACCGGCAAATCCCATTGCGCCCAATGCATGGCGCACAGCCTCGCCCTGCGGATCCAAAACACCAGCCTTCAACATCACATGAACCCGTGCCTTCATGGCGCGCCCCTCTTCTTCATTTTTCAATAAACCCAATCCGACACGCGCGTCAGTTGATCAACGTCGGCTTTGTAATCGGCGTCGAATTTTTCGGCATCACACCCAAACGCTTGGCCACCTCGGTATAGGCATCCGTCAGCGACCCCAGATCACGGCGGAACACATCTTTATCCAGCTTCTGCCCTGTTTCGATGTCCCACAACCGGCAACTGTCGGGTGAAATCTCGTCCGCAACAATCAGCCGCTGGAAGTCACCGTCGTAGACCCGACCGATCTCGATCTTGAAATCGATCAGCTTGATCCCGACGCCATACATCACACCGGACATGAAATCATTCACCCGCAAGGCAAGGCTCAGGATATCATCCATATCCTGTTGGCTGGCCCAGCCGAAGGCGGCAATATGCTCTTCGCTCACCAGCGGGTCACCCAGAGAATCATCTTTGTAGCTGTATTCGACAATCGGGCGCGGCAATTGCGTGCCTTCCTCTAGCCCAAGCCGCTTTGACATGGTGCCGGCGGCATAGTTGCGCACAATCACTTCCAGCGGCACAATCTCCACCTGACGGACAAGTTGCTCGCGCATGTTCAGACGCTTGATGAAATGTGTAGGCACACCGATCTGGTTCAAACCGGTCATGAAGTACTCAGACAAGCGGTTGTTCAGAACACCTTTACCGTCGATGACGGCTTTCTTCTCCGCGTTGAATGCTGTTGCATCGTCTTTGAAGTATTGCACGATTGTCCCCGGCTCGGGGCCTTCATACAGGATTTTCGCTTTACCTTCGTAAATCTTCTTGCGGCGGGCCATGGGCGTCCCCTGTCTCTTAAACGGCGCGGGAGAGTCCCGCCGCCCTGTTGCGCTTCTCTTAGTGCACAGCGGCCCGTGCTGCAAGCATCGTGCAAAACCCGACCAACACACCCTGCCTCTAGGCCTGCTCATAATCAACATGAGTATTTTGCGCATTGCTACAGACCCAGTGACATGAAAAGAATACGGACCACTACAATCTGGAGAACCGCCATATGTCGAACCTGTTTACCGAGATGCTGGCGGAAAAAGGTGTTTTACTTGCGGATGGTGCAACCGGCACCAATTTGTTCAACATGGGACTTATGTCCGGTGATGCGCCAGAACTCTGGAACACCGACCATCCGGAAAAAATCCTGACCCTCTATCGCGGTGCGGTTAATGCGGGGTCCGATTTGTTCCTCACAAATACCTTCGGGGCAAACGCCTCCCGCCTCAAGTTGCACAACGCTCAAAGCCGCGCACATGAGCTTAGCCGCGTGGCGGCGGAGCTGGGGCGAGAAGTCGCCGACACAGCGGGTCGCAAAGTGATCGTTGCAGGATCGGTAGGACCTACAGGTGAAATCATGGAACCCGTCGGTACACTGTCCCATGCCAGCGCGGTTGAGATGTTTCACGAAACGGCCGACGGGCTGAAAACCGGTGGCGCCGACATTGGCTGGCTTGAGACAATCTCGGCGCCCGAAGAATACCGCGCCGCCGCCGAGGGCTTTGCATTGGCCGGATTGCCGTGGGTCGGCACAATGAGCTTTGACACCGCCGGACGAACGATGATGGGCATGACCTCTGCCGGAATGGTCGACATGGTGCATGATCTGGACAATCAGCCGCTGGCGTATGGTGCCAATTGCGGCACAGGTGCATCCGATCTGCTGCGCACCGTGTTGGGGTTTTCTGCCAAGAATGCCACGTTGCCCATCGTTGCCAAAGGCAACGCCGGCATCCCGAAATACCACGAAGGTCATATCCACTATGACGGCACACCGGAACTGATGGCAAAATACGCCGTCATGGCGCGCAACTGCGGTGCGCAGGTGATCGGCGGATGCTGCGGCACAATGCCTGTCCATCTGGAAAAGATGCGCGAAGCTCTCGACACCACCGCCAAAGGAGCAGCCCCCGAACTGGAAGAGATCAAGGCAGCCCTTGGCGCGTTTTCCTCCGATAGCGACGGCACAGACGGTGCAGGCCCCACTCGCGCACCGCGCAAAGGACGCAGACGCCGCTGATATAGAGGCGCATAAATCGCCCCAAACAGTCTCAATACCGCAGCATCAGGTCGCGCCTTGCGCCTTTGTTGTCGCAATTGCTTTAGTATTTTAATTGCGGTCTGACAAACATGAGTGAACGTCAGGCCCACAAGCCCGCCAAGAAAAGGGAAAGCTATGTCAGAAGAAGATGAAATCATCCTGTCGGAACTTGACGATGAAGAACTTGTTCAGCAAATGTTCGATGATCTGTATGACGGCCTGAAAGAAGAAATCGAGGAAGGCGTCAACATCCTGATCGCGCGCGGTTGGGCGCCCTACGATGTCCTCACCAAAGCGCTTGTTGGTGGCATGACAATCGTGGGGGCCGATTTCCGCGATGGCATCCTGTTTGTGCCCGAAGTGCTGCTGGCCGCCAACGCCATGAAAGGCGGGATGTTTATCCTCAAACCCCTGCTCGCCGAAACCGGCGCACCCCGTGTGGGCAAAATGGTGATCGGCACGGTCAAAGGCGACATCCACGACATCGGCAAGAACCTTGTGTCGATGATGATGGAGGGCGCAGGCTTCGAAGTCGTCGATCTGGGCATCAACAATCCTGTCGAATCCTATCTTGAAGCGCTGGAAAAGGAAGGCCCTGATATCCTCGGGATGTCAGCCCTGCTCACCACCACAATGCCCTATATGAAGGTGGTCATCGACACGATGGTCGAACAGGGTATTCGGGATGATTACATCGTACTGGTCGGCGGTGCCCCCCTGAACGAAGAATTCGGCAAAGCGATCGGTGCAGACGCCTATTGCCGTGACGCCGCCGTGGCCGTCGAAACCGCCAAGGAATGGGTCGGGCGCAAACACAACAGCGCAAACGCTTGAGCGGGCACATCGCTCTTCACCAAGGCCCTGCACAGTCAGGGCCTTTTTTTGTGTACCCGAAGTTCCCATCTATTGGTTAGAAAAGGAACCGCCATGCCAACACTGACTTTCACATTGATGCTCGCCACCGTGATCACCGCCGCCGCTGGTACCATCTGGATGATCACATACGCGAACGGCCTTTCGCTCGCTGTGGCACCTATCCTTCTCATTGCCACTCTCGCACTCCGGGCATGGCGCAGATGACACTGGATGATTCAAAGCTCACCGAAGTCGGGCTGCCGCTGAAAGCAAAACAGGGCAAAGTCCTGATTATCGCCTGTGGCGCCCTTGCCCGCGAAATCCTTGATCTCAAGGCCGCCAATGGCTGGGCACATCTGGACCTTACATGTCTGCCTGCCAACTATCATCTCTATCCGGAAAAAATTACCGAGGCCGTGCGCGATGCGGTCGCAAAACACCGTGCCACATATGATGATATCTTCGTCGCCTACGCCGATTGCGGCACCGGCGGTCTACTACAGGCTGCCTGCGCCGAACTCGACGTCCGGATGATCGCAGGCCCACACTGCTACAGCTTCTTTGAAGGAAATAACCGTTTCGCAACGATCAGCGAAGACGAGATCACAACCTTCTATCTGACCGATTTTCTGGTCCGCCAGTTTGACGCATTCGTCATCAAACCAATGGGCCTCGACCGCCATCCGGAATTGCGCGACATGTATTTCGGAAATTACAAAAAACTTGTATATCAGGCTCAGACAGACGACCCCGCCCTTACCGCCAAGGCCCGCAAATGTGCAGACCGCCTCGGCCTCATTTTCGAACGCCGCTTTACTGGCTACGGTGATCTAAAAACCACCCTGACCGAACTCTAGACCAGCCGGCTTCTTTTGGCCCCAAATATCCCGGGGGAATTGGCCGCAGGCCAAGGGGGCAGCGCCCCCAACCCCTCTCAAACAGCGCGCGCTGCCGTTTCCCGCACCCGCTCGATCATCGCCGTCAACCCGTTCGAGCGTTGCGCAGACAAATGTTCGTTCAACCCCAACCGCCCCAGTTCCGCACGCGCATCCACTGCCAGCACCTGTGTAGGTGTCAGGCCGTTATAAAGCGTGCGTAATACCGCAATCAGACCCGACACAATCATTGCATCCGAAGCGCCGTCAAAATGCAGCTTTCCATCCTGCATTTCCGCATGCAGCCAGACCTGACTGGCACAGCCATTCACCTTTGTGGCAGGCACACAAAGCGCTTCATCCAGCGCAACCATCGCCTTGCCCTGATCTATCACATGGCGATACCGGTCTTCCCAATCTTCCAGAAATTCAAAATCTTCGACAAGTTCTTCAAATTCGGCAGTCGCCATCAGATACTCCTGTGATGCGGGTTTGAAACCGAGGTAGGCTGTGACAGTGAAAACGTCCAGCCCCACATCATGGCAAACGCACCTCTTCCCAACTGCGCAGGGATGCGTTAGGTCATATCCAACAGCAGTATTTCACGGCAGGTCCCATGCGCATTTCCCTTTCCGTTCTTCTGGTTGCATCCATGTCATTGGGAGCTTGCGGTTTTGTGCGTGACAGTGCGCTCAATCCTTCCAACTGGTTTGGCCGCTCTACGTCCGAAACCTTGCAAACAGCAGACGCAAAGCCCGCAAATCCGCTGATCCCGAAAAAATCCGGACTGTTCGCGCGCCGCGGTGCCGATGAAATTTCATATGCAGGCAGACCGTTTGAAGAGATTATTGATCTTACAGTTGAACGCGTTCCCGGGGGAGCAATCATTCGCGCCACAGGTCGCGCAGACCGGCAGGGGCGCTACGCTGTTCAACTCACACCGCAACAGGAAGATGAAACTCCCGTCGACGGTGTGCTGACATACCGCTTTGAAGGGGTTGAGCCTGCCCGCAACACCGCCATAGGCGGCCCTGTGACACGCGAAGTAACCGCAGCGCGCAAGCTGACCGATCAGGATTTGCGCGGCGTGCGCAGCATCCGCGTCGAGGGTGTGCGCAACGCCCGTGTCGCGCGGCGCTAATTTCCCCTCGATAAACTATCTCGTTGCATGAAGGCGGCGGGCTAGACCCGCACAACCTTTACGTCATTGCCAACGGCGGTCAGGGCAATCTTGCCGTCGCACAGCGCTACAGCATCATCGCCAAACACATCCTTGCGCCAGCCGCTCATCGCTTGCACGTCGCGCACGCCGCCTGCAATGGCATCCAGATCAGCAGCGCTGGCTATCAATTTGGCGGCAACACCGGCGCTTTCGGTTTTCGCTTTCAACAACACCCGCAGCAGATCCGCAAGCGCCGGATTTACCTGAAGCTTTTCGCGGCTGCGATCGGGCTGGGGAAGATCCCCACTCGGGCAGGACACACCCTTTGCGACTGCCTTGAGTATACCATCCGCAATTTCGCCCTTGCGCGCGTCTCGCAATAGCAAACGCGCCCTCCCCAGCTCCTCGTGATTCTTTGGTTTGTTCGAGGCAAGTTCCACCATGGCATCATCTTTGAACACACGGTTGCGCGGAATATTACGCTCCTGCGCATAAGCCTCACGAAAGGCTGCCAATTCACGAACAATTGCCAAAAACCGCGCCGAATTTGTCCGCGTTTTCACCCGTTTCCACGCATCACGTGGCGCTGTGACATAGGTGTCGGGATTGGTGAGAACTTCCAGTTCTTCCTCCACCCATTTGTCACGGTTGGACTGCTCAAGCTTTGCAGCCAGATATTCATAAACCTGACGCAAGTGCGTTACATCGGCCAAGGCATAGGTTTTTTGCGCATCCGTCAGCGGGCGGCGCGACCAATCGGTAAAGCGCGAGGTTTTATCCACTCCCGCCTTGGCTATCTTGCGCACCAGCGTTTCATACCCCACCTGCTCGCCAAAACCGCAGACCATCGCGGCTACCTGGGTGTCAAACAAGGGTTCGGGAAAAACCTCTGCATCCACAAAGAAAATTTCCAGATCCTGCCGCGCCGCGTGAAATACTTTGACGACAGAGGTATCGCGAAACAGATCGTACAGCGGCTCCATCGACATATCGTTCACCAGCGGATCAACGAGCACCGCGTTGCTGTCATCGGTTCCCGGCATGGCAAGCTGGACAAGACAGAGTTTGGAGTAATACGTCCGCTCGCGCAGAAATTCTGTATCAACAGTAATATAGGGATGTTTCGCAGCCTCTGTGCAGTAGGAGGCCAGTTCGTCAGTCGTCGTAATCGTACGCATATGGTAAAAATCCTTGGGCTTGACCTAGCGGTACAGAAACCGCAGCGGTTTGACCAGTCAGCTTGGCAAAATCAACAGGCTGCGATCCCCTGCAGCAAAACGGCGCAACACAGCAGGGTAAAGAATATGTTCCTGCACCAATACACGCGCCGCAAGGGTTTCGGGTGTATCATCCTGTCGCACCTCCACCACCGCTTGCCCCAGAATCGGCCCATCATCCAGCGCGGCGGTCACTTCATGGACGCTGCATCCGTGAACGTGATCCCCCGCCTCCAGCGCGCGGGCGTGGGTGTTCAGGCCCTTGTATTTGGGTAAAAGAGAGGGGTGGATATTGATCATCCGCCCCGCCCACTGATCGGCAAATTCGGCCGTCAGCTTTCGCATAAATCCCGCAAGGCAGATCATATCGGGTGCAAAAGGATCCAACGCGGCGGTAATCGCGGCCTCGAACGCGGCACGATCACCGGCAAAGGGGCGATGATCGACAACAACAGTCGGCACACCGCGCGCTGACGCATGTGCCAGCCCCCCTGCATCCTCGCTGTTGGCAAGCACCACACATGGGATGCCTGCATGTCCGCTGCGCGCCATATCATCCAGCAGCGCCACCATGTTGGACCCACCGCCCGAGATGAAGATCGCAACGCGAACCATTAGACCAGGCTGCCCTCATAACTGACACCGTCCTGCGCAATAACGGTACCGATGGTAAAGACGGTTTCGCCTTTCTCCTCCAGCAGTTTCGCCGCGGCTTCTGCCTTGTCGGCCGGTACAACCAGAATCATCCCGATCCCCGCGTTGTAGGTTTTGAGAAGTTCGGTTTCATCCATGCCACCGTGCGCCGTAAGCCAGCGAAACACCGGCGGCAGTTCCCAAGCGCCCAGATCAATCCGCGCGCCCAGACCATCAGGCAGCACCCGTGGCAGGTTTTCTGTCAGCCCACCGCCAGTGATATGGGCCAGCGCATTCACCATGCCTTCACGCGCCGCTGCCAAAGCGGGTTTGACGTAGAGGCGCGTCGGTGTCAGCAGAACCTCGCCCAGCGTACCCGCATCCCATGGGCACGGATCGCTCCATTGCAGGCCGGAATGTTCGACGATAACGCGCACAAGACTGTAACCGTTGGAATGTACTCCGTCGCTGGCCAGCCCCAGCAGCACGTCCCCCTGAGCCACATCGCGTGGCAATGCGCCGCCACGTTCCATCGCGCCAACGCTAAAGCCGGCCAGATCGAAATCACCTTCGGGATACATCCCCGGCATTTCGGCGGTTTCCCCGCCGATCAGCGCACAGCCCGACATCTCGCACCCTTTGGCGATCCCCTCGATAATGCGGGTGGCTGTATCTAAATCCAGCTTTCCGGTTGCAAAATAGTCAAGGAAAAACAGCGGTTCGGCGCCTTGGCACACCAGATCGTTCACACACATGGCAACCAGATCAATGCCCACACCGTCTACATTTCCGGTGTCGATTGCGATCCTGAGTTTGGTACCCACACCATCCGTGGCCGCAACCAGTACCGGATCATCATATCCTGCCGCCTTGAGATCAAACAGCGCGCCAAAGCCACCAAGACCGGACATAACCCCCGGACGGCTAGTACGCTTCGCAGCCGGTTTGATACGTTCTATCAATGCGTTGCCTGCATCAATATCCACACCTGCATCCGCATAGGTGATCCCGTTCTGTCGCTCGGTCATTTTAAAAAGCCTCTGGCTGGGTAATCCTGTTGCACGCGACCTAAATCATATCACCCAAAGTCGCAACGCAAACCCTTGACGAAAGGCGCGATGCACAATACGCAATCGCCCATGGTGGGCCTGTAGCTCAGTTGGTTAGAGCAGAGCGCTCATAACGCTTTGGTCGTAGGTTCGAGTCCTACCGGGCCTACCAAACATCACCACCATCCGGAAAATACAGCGCTGCTGCTGCCAGCTTCGCGCCCACGGATGGCCTTGTCGGTCAGGTACGAGTCGGGCTGACGTACCAGTTGACCTTCATTTCAACGACGGTTTCATCCTCGGCATCCCGAATATCGATCACGACATCGAACGCCACCTTCCCGTCCGCTTTGATCGCTGCCATCAGCTCCACGCCGCTTTGCGAGGTGCGCGCCGTGGCCGTCAGCGTACCCTGTGCGAGTTTTCGATAGGTGATTTCTGCCATTTCCGCGACCGGGCGCATTTGCAGGATGACTGGCGCCAGGGCGCCTGCAACAGCCGCGCCCGATGCTGTCTCGCCCAATGTAAACATCGCGCCTGCGTGCTGGCCCTTGATATGGTTTTCCGTTTCGCGGCGCTGTTCCAGACGTGCTACTGCTGTACCATCGGCAACCTCAAGCAGCTCGACCCCTGTCTGAGTCGCATAAGGCACTGCTTGGCCCAGATGGGCTTTGATCATCTCGTAGGGGTCCATGGCGATGCTCCGGCTGACTGGTTTTTGGCACAGTGCATAGGGACTCTGCCTGCATCAACCCTGCCCCGCGGTCAGCGTGCCATGACAATATCCGCACGCAACCCGCCCAGCCGCTCGGATGTGCCCAAACGCAGCACGCCGCCGTGGCTGCGCGCAATATCCACTGCAATGGCCAGCCCAAGGCCGACCCCGCCGCCCTTGTCCTGATTGCGGGAGGGGTCCAACCGGGTGAACGCCTTGGTTGCCTGTTCGCGCTGGTCCTCGGGAATACCGGGGCCGTCGTCCTCTACGCGGATACGCAGGGTTTTATCTGTCAGCATCACCGACACCTCCGCACGCGACCCATAGCGCACGCCGTTGGATATCAGATTGTCCAGCGCACGCCGCATCGCCCCTTCACGCAGGCGCACAGTGCCCTGCCCGACGCCCTCGCGCAGCAGAAGGGTCACGTTGCGCCCTGCCCTGCGTGCATCGTTCACAACATCCTCAACCATCGCAATCGGGTCCACATGCTCGGGCTCGCCCTCGGCGGCGCCTTTGGCAAAATCAAGGAATTCATCCAGCATCCCTTGCATATCGTCTACATCACGCAGCAACGGCTCCGCGTCTTCTTCGTCCAACATCGCAAGCCCCAGGCGCATCCGCGTAAGCGGCGTTCGCAAATCGTGGCTGACCCCCGACAGCATAAGCGTGCGTTGCTCTATGTGCCGCTCGATCCGGTGGCGCATATTGACAAACGCATTACCGGCCGCGCGCAACTCTACTGCACCAGCGGGTGTATAGGGCACGTGCCGCCCGCGGCCGAACGCCTCTGCCGCGCGCGCCAACCGTTTGATCGGTCGCAATTGATTACGCAGATAGATAATCGCGATGAGTGTCATCACAATGCCGAACGCGATGGTATAGACAAACAACTGATGAGGATTGGCCGCCGAAATACGCCGCCTGTCAAATTCGATCCGCACCAACCCGTGCCTGCTGTTAACAAAAACCGATACCGCGCTCTTCTCCGACAGATCCACGGCCTCGAACCCGGACAACTGATCCGAAAGCCGTCTGGTCAACACGGAACCGGAATAATCATACCACAGCCGCTGGTTCACGGCATTCGCGGTATTGGCTGGAGAAACTGCAATGCTGAGTGGGGCAAGCTGCGTCTGCACGTCCTGCGCGCCTTGCGCCAGTGTAGGCGCGCTTTCCACCACCTGCATCACCAGCGCCAGTTCACGCAGAACCGTATCCGTCATTTGGTGGGTCACCCCCTCAAAATGGCGCTGAGCAAAAATAACGGTGACAACCAATTGCAAAAAGACAACCGGCAACAGCAGAATCAGCGCTGCACGCCCGTAAATTCCGCGCGGCATATAGCGTTTGATCAGGTTCCATGACATGCATAAAACCTAAAGGCTCAGCGCCCCAAGCGAAAGGTCAAACCATGCAGGCACCCGATGACTTTGATCCGCCAATCGGCATCCCGCAAACGCTGGAACCGGATTTGCGACGGATAGTGGCACCAAACCCCTCACCGATGACCTATCGTGGCACGAACACCTATCTGCTGGGTCAGCGTGGTCTGGCTGTCATCGATCCCGGCCCGCAGGTCGACTCCCATTTACAAGCGATTCTGGCCACCGTTGGTCCGGACCAGCACATAAGCCACATCATCGTAACCCATACGCATCTTGATCACTCGCCGCTTGCACGCCCTCTGGCAGAGCGCACAGGCGCCCCGATTCTCGCCTTCGGCGGTCCCGACGCCGGTCGCTCCGACATTATGCGCCAGCTTGCGAATGCAGGCACCGTTGGCGGTGGTGAGGGTGTGGATTGCGATTTTACGCCGGACGAATTTGTCGCAGATGGCGCGCAGATTAAAGGTGACGGCTGGCAGCTCGACGTCATCCATACCCCGGGTCATATCGGCAATCATATTAGTCTGGGTTGGAACGCCGCGTGCTTCACAGCCGATCACGTTATGGGATGGGCTTCTTCACTGGTATCGCCCCCAGATGGCGACCTGACCGATTTCATGACGTCATGCGCCAAATTGCAGGCGCGCAACTGGCGTGTATTCTATCCGGGTCATGGCGCGCCGGTGGACCAACCGGCACAGCGGCTAGAATGGTTGGTTTCCCATCGTAAATCCCGTGAGACATCCATTCTCGACGCATTGGCCCAAGGCCCGAAAAGCGCCCCCGACATAGCACGCATGATCTACACAGAGACACCCCCGTCCCTGCAAGGCGCGGCCACCCGCAACGTCCTCGCGCACCTTATCGATCTCCACGGTCGCGACCGCGTCAGCTTTAATGCCCCGCTCAACGAAAGCGCAATTTTCAGTCTTTGTTCAACTGCGGAAAAAATTTCCTAAAAACAGGTCAAATCGGTCTGGACGAACGAAATTCCCGCCGCTATACGATGCAGACCGTTCCGACGTAGCTCAGCGGTAGAGCAGTTGACTGTTAATCAATTGGTCGTAGGTTCGATCCCTACCGTCGGAGCCATTTTACCCCTAAGCGCATTAATTCATTGAAGCTTTTTATTTTTCCTCGATGGTATTCGGCTGTTATGTGCAAAAGTTGCACACGGGGTCACGCAAATCCCTCTGCCCTCGGCTTTCAGCGTTAATCGTCCCCAAGCCAAGGACGACTAATGAGCCATCAATAATATCTGTTTAAGAAGGGCAAAAACTTCTACTTCAGACGCCGCATTCCGGGTTTATCCACAATTCTTTCACCCGTTTTCCTGTTTTTAGAGACGAAAAGCTAATTTTTTGCGCATACATGCTTGTCGAAGCTGACCATGGAATTCGACGATATGCTTGAAGCCTTTTTACTTGCGGCAGGTGAACTGCCTGAAGATTTGATCGCACGGTACATGCCCGTTCGGTTACAACATGCTGTTACCAACATCCGCCGTCAGTACAGGATGGAACGCCGCACAGGACGTGGCACTGCGACAAATCCGACGTCAATTGAGGCAAAGAAGATCGTTCTGGAAATTTTTCTTAAGGACGGAATTCGGAAATCTTTTCCGTTGCACCTTGTCCAGCAAGACTGGGGCCTTCACCAGCTTGGGGCCGTCATGGACGCTTACGTTTCGAGGCGGACCTTGCTGCTTCCCCTGCCCTGAACGGCCAGCTTGTGGCCTAATTCACATCAGCTACGGGAGTTGTGCCTGCTTCCCTCGAGCATCATGCCCAAATTCTCGAAATTTAGTTTCATGCAAAAATCGCAAGCCTTGAAACTTCTGACGATCAACGCCTTCAACGATTAAGCGCCTTTCGCGATATGTCTGCGAAGCTCATCGAGCAGGCTGCCCCGACCATCGGTGATGGCAAGTTTGGGAAAACACTCGATGGAGCGAGTGTTGGAGCGCACGTGAAAGCTAAGGACACCAAACTGCCAAACACTTAAAAAGCACCGACGAGGCCTGATCAAACGCTTATCCTGACGCCGGGTGTCGAAATTATTACAGAACCTCTGACAAAGTGCCTCTTGAATGGACAGTTCGCAGCTGCAGGTGAACGGTCAAAAAATGTCGCACTTGAGGCCGGTCATATCGATCAGAAAACTGCTGTTGGACGCCGCGCAAAAACAAAGCTGTTTTGCCTTCTGACCGGCGTTCAAACGGTGACAGAGATCGAGCAGTATCACCTTCGCTGATTCGAGGAGAGACTGGCAAATACCCCGTTGAACTTCAACCGATCTTACAAGGATGCAGAACTTACGCTGACAGAGATCAACATCCGAGCTGACGGGCTGACCGATGAAGAGCTGGGCTGCTCTGTCTCCACCTTCAATTCGCATATCGATACGATCGGAGCAGTCCTGCGTCATGCAAGAGCGTTCGACCACAGTGCAGTTCATCCTGGAGTCGACACCAGGCTCGTGAGACGCCGCGAAAAAACGCGGGGGCGCAAAAAACGCAATGCATTTAAACCCACAGAAATCAAAAAATTATTTCAGCACCCTGTCTGGCATGGATGCAAATCCCCCGACCGTCGGCATGAGACCGGCCAGCTTATCGAGAAAGACGGCCTCTATTTCGTACCGCTGATCGTTGCCTACACCGGTAGCCGGATGGAAGAGATCGCAGGGCTGGCCACAGATGCTATCCTCCTTACCGATGGAGGCTTCGGTTTTGATATTTATCCACATGATCAACGGCGCCTCAAAAACCCACAAAGCGAGCGTCTGGTGTCTATCCCCGAACACCTTATCGCATTGGGATTGCTTGAACTTCAGGCAAACATGGAAAAAGACGGGGCATAAATACCTTTTCCAGAACTGATGCCTAAAAGCGCAAAGAAGAAATTTCACTCGGCGTTAAGGCACAATTGGCGGAAGCTGAGAGAAATCCAGCTCGACGGAAACCCACGCGATCTGGATGCACATAGCCTGCGTTATGCTTTCAACCAGGCATTGAAGCTTGAGACATCCGTGACCCGCGAGGTCCGCCTCGATATCCTTGGACATGCGGGTGTCGTCATCAATGAGGAAGTATACGGGGACGAGGATGGAATGCCTCTTTGCCTAAAAAAGCAGGCCATCGATCCGCTGCCAAGGGTATTCTGGGCGACAGCAATACTTCGCTTTCTCAGAAAGCGGCTGCATTTAGGAAAGCTTGAAAACCGGCGTCTTGAATAGTTTCCGGACGCAAGACCTGGCGATCGGTTCAAAAACATCGCCAGAATAGCTCGAAGGTGATTTCCTTCCCGCGCACCCCGGCCAAAACAATGCGGATCTTCTCCTCCGCCGAGTAGGTCTGGCGGGTCTTGCGGCGGATGTTTTTGACCAGCTTGTCAGCTGCGTCTTCCGATGTTCCGGGCTTCTTGTTCGTCTTCGTTCCAGAACGGCTACGATGAACCAGAAACCCTCCATTGTTCAAATTATTAAATCTGTCCCACAAGTGCTGACGTCAGACATATCAGGATACCGATCTGGTCGGACGCATGTTCAAGCCGACAAATTTGCTGCGCAAGAATGCTTTGTTCACCGGCAACTTCGAAGGCGGTCAGGCATGGGGGATACTGTGGTCCATCATCGAAACTTGCAAACTCAACGGAGTGAACCCGGAACCGTATCTGAAGTGGGTTTTGAATCAAATTATGAATAAGCTGCCACGCAGTGAATACGAAAAGCTGCTGCCATGGAATGCTCCCGCAGAGTTCCTGGTTGGCCGGTGGACGGGGCGGAAAACCGGACCTTAGCTGCGATTTAACGGTGCAGCTTTGGGGTCCGGAAAAGCTGTCGCCCCTGCTCAAGTAGCTGAAAAGGGCCGATTTGGTTGAGAGCCGACGCGCGGGCCAGACAATCTCTTACAGCATCGAAGGGCATGAGGCCGCCTCAGTGCTGGCAAGCCTGTATGCGCATAATTGCGCCCGCGAGAGAAAACCAGCGCGCTCAGACAGGCTCGAAGCTCTGGTCATACTATTTTCCGCCTTTTTCGTCCGCATAGGACTTCACGAATCCACCGATCTTCTCATCCGTCAGGTCGATGCCTCGGGCTCTCCCTTCTTGCAGAGCCGTATCACCGTCCCAGCCCTTGTCCGCGGCCAGAGCCATCAGCGTCATCGCTCCGGCCCGCTTGCCTGAGGCGCAGTGCAGGAAGACCGGTTGGGGGAGATCATCCAAGGACCGCCGAAAGTCATCGACAGTCGCCGCGTCCAGACTGTCAGCGGTGACCGGGTGGTGCAGATAGTTCAGTCCCAGCTTCTCAGCCTTCTGCCGCTCCTCCTCTGGCGTGAACCCTTCTTTCTCCCCTTCCGCGCGAAAGTTCACCACCGTCCTCGCACCGGCCGAAGCCACTTGTTCCAGCGTCCCCGCATCGGGGGTGAACAGCGCCACGGAATGGCTCGGGTCGATCGTTGCGATCATCTTTTTTTGGTCATTGGTATCGGTCATTCTTATTTCTCCTTTTCGGTGGGATAGTCGGCGGCAGTCCAAGCCTTCCAGCTTCCCGGCACATTGCGAACGTTGGTAAACCCATTGGCCGCGAGCAGGCTTGATGCGATACTGGCGCGAAAACCACTTGCACAATAGGTGGCGTAGGGTGCGGATTTATCGAGGTTTTTCATTTTTTCTCGCAGCTCGCCGAGAAAAGCATGGGTCGCACCGGGGATATGCCCGCCGTTCCATTCATCAGGCTTGCGCACGTCAAGCGGGGCTAAGTCATCCGCGTCTTTCAGATCATGCACCGAAATTTGCGGGATTTGGGCCAGCTTGTGCCCAGCCTCACGCCATGCACCGATACCGCCTGCCAGATAGCCGCCAAAATCGGTAAACCCGGTGCGCCAAAGCAGGCGCAGCACGTCGCTCACCTGCCCATCATCCTCTGTCACCAGATAGATCGGGCGCTCGGGGTCCAAAAGCCAACCGGCCCAGACTGACAGTTCGGGCTGCACACCGATGTTTAGGCTGCCGCGAATGTAGCCCCCGCCGAAGGCCATCATATCCCGCACGTCCAGCAGTTGCGCGCCTTCTTCTGCAACCGTTGCAAAAGCCTCAACCGTCATCGGAGGAATGCGCGGCAGGTTGCCCTGTACCTCTGGTCCCTTTGCATTTATCTTCTTCATACGGGGATAATGCGTCGGCACCGGTGGCGCGTCGTTCAGCATCGTCTCCTTGAACTCATCCAGATCCTTGATCTGCGCATACCTGTTGAACCGCCGTTCATAGCCAATGGTCGAAGACATCCGGTCCCCAATGTCCGGCCCGCAGGCCGAGCCAGCGCCATGGCAGGGATAGATAATCACATCATCCGGTAGCGCCATGAAGACATCGCGCACCGTATGGAACAGCTTCTCTGTCAGCTCCTCGGTTTCGTCATCACCCAAAAGGTCCGGGCGGCCCACGCTATCAACGAAGAATGCATCGCCCGACAGCACACCCCAAGGCGTATCTTTGTGGCCGTCATAAAGCATGTAAGAGATATGTTCAGGTGTATGGCCGGGGGTGAACCGCGCCTTCATCCGCATGCCGCCAAAGTTGAATTCATCCCCATCGCGCACCGTTTCATGGACAAAACCATATTCCGCGCCGCCCTCGGTGCTGACATACAGCTTGGCCTCTCCGCCCAAACGGTCCACCAATTCGCGCGCGCCGCTAAGGAAATCGGCATGGATATGGGTTTCAAATACATGGGTGATCGCCATGCCAAAACGTCGCGCGGTCTCGATGTAGATCTCGACATCGGGGCGCGGGTCGATCACGGCGCAGACATGGGCAGCGTCATCGCCTAGCAGGTAAGAACACTCGGCCACGCCATCGGCGAGAATTTGTTCAAAGCGCAGGGTCATATCGTCCTCCTTTGCGAGAACAACAGAGGAACCATAAGAGAAGTTCCAATCGGCTAAGGGCCGACCTGCCATATTGAGCGCGGATTAGTCCATGGGGACCTGCTAAAAAATATTAATCCGTACGGCCACGAAGCTCATCGAGTGTCGCCTGTATTGACTACAGACCTTGATGAATTATTGGCAATAAGAGCCTTCAGGTCCTTCGCAGTACATGAGTTGAAAAAGCCATTGGCCGGGATAAATACACAGGTCCAGATCACCTCAATCGCGCCACTCGAAGCGACCCGAAAGAACGCTTTGGCTCAGATTCAGAATGACATCGGACGGACCGACAGGATGGTGCTGCAATGTCCGCTATGCGGTCTATCAGCTGCTAGAAATGCTGCGCCGTTCACGAACGGCCTGTCTGGGGAAGCCGCGCTACGGCATTGGAAGGCTGATTCTATGACCGGTTAGGGCCGTCCTTGCAGGTGGTGGCGGGCCTAAATATGATCATGCTCCAAACGATCAAACGGCGGGTGCAAGCCCAACCTTACCAGATGCTGAAAAAGGAACGAACGTCAGCTTTCTTTCGTTCCTGTTTCGGGCTTCCGAGGCGGCACGCAATTCTACGATGAGGTCAAAGTCAAAGACATTCGTAAAGTTCTAAGGACACATTTCATCTGTTTCCGTCCATCGAAGCTATCTGAACGCAGACTTCAAACAGACCTTTTGTTTATCAATCTTGAGTCGAAGGGATGGTTTGTGAAAGACGCACAGCAAGGCAATGTGTGGAACATTTTACGCCTCACACACATTATTATGGATTACTGGGTGCTTGTTGATCGAGAAGGAACTCGAAAAACGCGACCACAGACAAGATGACTTGAATAACTGCGGCATTTCCGGTTGCCGATTTATTGGCGAATTCAGCAAGCCATGGTGCAAGAAACACACCGAGCCCCAGAACAAGGCCCAAGTACGGCGGCATCAGATTATGTCCGCTACAACCGTAACCCGCAATGAGGAGAGTCGGTGAGCCTGAAATCCTCAGCAGCCCTGCCTCATTGACGAAAAGATCGCTTTTGCCCGCCTCGCCCGGAAAAAAGCAAAAATGGGGATAAGTCAGCCATAAGCCGGATGCAGGAAAGGTTCATCTGAACACTGCACGTTGCTGCAACGGGCGTACTCTGAAATCAGGCATCATGCGTCGATGGCCGGATCGGCAAATATGCCAAGATCAACAGCATTGGCCATCTCTTTGACATCTATTAAACCATCATCAACTGTGTCCATTTCGCGGAAAAGTTCTTCAGTGAGTTCCGGGTAAAAAACCAACAGCTCCGAAAGCTACGCCATCCCTTCTCCATCGGTATCAATCTCGGTTGTCATAGCATTTGCAGAGAAAGCAACAAAAGCTGCAAGCGCGGCAACAAGAGTTACATTTTTCGTGGGTTTTCCAATTGAAACAGTGCCGTCCATTTTTGACAGCACCTATTAAGCTATATACGCACGCAGACGAAACGGCCCGCAGACACATGCCTGCGGACCTTGTTTGCGGTTGGTTTACATTATGCCGCCCATGCCATCCATGCAGGACATCGCGCTCCCGCCAGCTTTCGCTGGTTTTCCTGCAACGACCGCCTCAATGGTAATCAACAGCCCTGCAACTGACGCGGCATATTGCAGTGCAATCCGGACGACCTTGGTCGGGTCGATGATGCCAGCTTTGAGCATATCGCAGTACTGTTCTGACTGCGCATCCTAGCCAAACGTCCTGCTGGTGTTCTCGACTATCTTTCCAGCAACGACTGAACCATCAACACCGGCATTTTCAGCGATCTAGCGCAGCGGGGCCTGAAGCGCTTTGCGAATGATCGCGATATCGGCCGACTGATCCGGGTTGTCGCCTGTGAAGTCTTTCAAGACCTTGCCCGCATGGACCAGTGCGACACCACCACCCGGCACAACGCCTTCTTCGACAGCGGCCCTTGTGGCGTTCAATGCGTCGTCAACACGGTCTTTGCGCTCCTTCACTTCAATCTCGGTAGCGTCACCGACCTTTATTACCGCGACACCGCCCGCAAGTATGGCGAGGCGCTCTTGCAGTTTTTCTTTGTCGTAATCGGAATCCGTGTCTTCAAGCTGTGCGCGGATCTGCGTGACCCACGCTGCGATTTCCGACTTTTCGCCAGCCCATCAATGATGGTCGTCGTATCTTTGGTAATGTTGATCTTCTTGGCGTCGCCGGGCATGTCCATCGTAACATTCTCAAGCTTGATGCCCAGCTCGTCCGAGATCACTGTGCCGCCTGTAAGAACGGCAAGGTCTTGCATCATCGCCTTGCGACGATCCCCAAATCCGGGTGCTTTGACCCCAGCGACCTTCAATCCACCACGCAATTTGTTTACAACAAGCGTTGCAAGCGCTTCGCCATCGATGTCTTCGGCGATGACCAAGAGCTGCTTGTGCGCCTGCATGACGGCTTCAAGCAAAGGCACCATTGGCGCCAGCGATGTTAACTTTCTCTCGTGAAGCAGGATGACACAGTCTGCGAGGTTTCCCGTCATTTTTGCAGGTTCCGTGACGAAGTATGGGCGGAGGTAGCCGCGATCAAATTGCATGCTCTCAATAACTTCGGTCTCTGGTAAACAGCATGGAAATAATCCTTTTGAAGATTTCCGGATAGGGGTGGCATACTTAGAGACGCATTGGCACTCGCCACACCTGAGTGCCAATATTGTTGATTTGGCTATGATGAGAGGCGACTACAACAAGGGCAAGAAGTATAGTTCATCGAAAATGTTTTCTCGAGAATAGACCTCGTTGCAGTCGACCTCAAAGCGTTACTTCACCTTTTTACCACCAATAGAAAGATCAGATTTTCCCGCGTTGGAATTCGATGTCGCCAACACTTTCGGCTTTTCTTGCTTTGGCTTTTTCGCCTCTTTGTTGCTGTTTTTACCTTTGGCCATGGAATGTCCTTCCAGAATGCAGCGATCCGGTGCCGGAATGGCAGCAGCTTGACTGCGGTCGTCCGCCCTTTGCCCTTACAGGACGCGGGATGGTGTTGACTTTGTTGGGCTACGCAGACGTGCCTGCCTTTTCGGCGGCCTCGTCTATCGCTTTTTGTTGCCCACGTGAAATGGTCGAGATCGGCGTTCCAAACATCGCGTTAGCCGCGGCGTAATCCTCTGCAGTATCAATCTCGGTCCAATTTAATCCGGTGGTATCCAGCGCACGAAAGACTACCCCTTTCTCCACAAGCCGCGCATAGGCGGCCTCGTAATAGTCCTGAAGGTGCTCTCTTTTTTCCATCATCTCAGCAAGTTCCGCGAAAAGCAGCGGACCGGTCTTGGCGCTGACTTTTTCGATGCCGATAGACTCGCCCAGTGCCAGTTTTGGATCAACGGACTTGCCGACTTCGAGCACCTGCATCTGGTCATCTGTGATGACCTTAACCTCTTCGTCTTCAAGGGCGATATTTTGGTCAATGCACAAGACGTTTGCATGGTCGCTATCAACAAGCTGGCGCAGAATTTTCACGTCAAACACGACGTCAGCATCGAACTTGATGAACTCGGACGTGCCAATGGCGGGTGCGGCAAGCATCAGTGAATAACCCGTGTTTGTATCGCGGTAGCGGTCGTTAATCACATATGTGACGCGGATGCCGCGAAAGGTTTTGTCGACGAATTGTTTAATTTCATCCGCGCGGTGACCCAACACCAACACGAACTGGGACATGCCGCAACTCAGGCAATTGCGGATCATCCGTTCTAAAATGACAGAACCGCCAACAGGCAGCAGGCTTTTTGGGCAGTTGTCGGTCAGCGGGCTGAGCCGCGAGCCGATGCCTGCGGCCAGAATGACAGCCATGGGTGGGCGATTGATTTCGTGTTTCATATCGTGTTTCCTATATGCAGCGGAATGAGAGATGCTATTTTGGGAGGGCCAGCTTTTGGTTTTCACCGATGTTCTTGCCTCTGAGCCAGGACTTGTAGATGCCCCAAAACACCTGACTAAGCGCAAAAACCCACAGCATCGGGATAAGCTGGTCGAATACGAGAGCGGCAGAGAGCATGAAGATGAACACACCTTCATCGAAAGCGAGTACTTTGCGTTGTTCGCGGAGAAACCACGCGAGATTGGCGCGCAGGCCAAAGCTCAGCCCTGCTGTGAGTTCACATCTTTTCAACCGCGCCATATCTGCGGGGTAATCGGGATCAACTGCGGTTTCGATCTCAAGGGCGATGTATTTCGCATAGCCGCGCACCCCATAGAAGGCGATGCCTATCATTGCGAGGAAGGCGGGGACCACGCTGGCTGTTTGGACAAAAGCGGCGTAACCGGCTGCTCCGAACCAAAGCGTGACCTGCACTTGATCTGTCAGGCGGTCATAATAGCTGCCTTCAGGTGAGGATACGCGGCGATACCGCGCCATTTGTCCGTCCATGCAATCAAGGGTGTGGCTGAGATGGATCAGAATTGCCGCCGCAATGAAAGATGCGGTGCCTCCAACGAGAATTCCAACCGTTGCCACCACAGCCACCACAAACGACGCCGCCGTTAAGCGATTTGGCGTTATCCACGGCACGTCAACGGCCCAATAATTGGCAAGAATGGCCAGCGGTGACGTGACAAACGATGACCACCATTCATCATTTTTGGTCTTGGTCGCCCAAAGCCGTGTCAGCTTGTCGCTCATGACACCACCTTCGCTTTCAGGCGATCTGGCGTAGGTAGCATGACCAAGGTTGCCCCCTTAGGCCGGACGGGGGCGATAAGTTCAGCCGCTTCAGCCTGTAACGTCAACAAAACCTCTTTGAGCGTGGCGAGGAAGAACCGAATGTCATAGTCGGACAACTCACCGATATTGCCCACCTGAAAGACTTTGCCCGCAAAGCAGCCTTTGCCTTCGTATATGATGATGGATTTCTCGCGGAGGCGTTCACGCAAGTCCCGCACGGAAATCGACGGCGGCACCCGCACCGTGGTCAGGATCGAACACATGTCCGCCTCGTCAATCAAGAAGTCTAGGTTGAGCCTGCGCATGCCTTCCCGCAACAGGTCCGCACGCGCCTTGATCACCGCATAGCGTTTCATCACACCGACCCGAAGGATATCCGTCAGCGCTTGTTCCAGAGCAAAGAACAGTGGCACGGCAGGTGTATTCGGTGTCTGGCTGTGGTGCTTCAGAAAAGCATAGAAGGTCGCCAGGTTCAGGTAAGTCGTCTTTGCCGCGTGTTGCTTTAACCGTTTGAAATGTTTCTTGCGGCCCACAACGAACGATAGGCCAGGATAAGAACCGATGGCCTTGGAACTGGAGCTGGAGACAAACGCGATGTGGCAGGCCTCCATGTCGATCACTTCCGCGCCCACAGAACTGACACCGTCGACCACAAACAAGGCCCCCGCCGCTTTGGCCAAAACACCAATTTCTGCCAGCGGGTTCAGCATACCCGAACAGGTCTCATGATGAACCATCGCCACAACGTCAATCTTGTGGGTTGCCAGATAGGCGGCGATCTGGGCCGGATCGAACGGCGCACCCCATGGCATCTCGATCAAATGGGTGTGCTTGTTGTGAATGCACGATGTCTTATGCAGCCGCCCACCGAATTCACCATTCGACAGGATCAGGATTGCACCTTTGCCCACCACAGACGATAAGATCGCCTCGTTGGCTGCGGTGCCGGAACCCGTGATCACCACGGCGCGATAACGTGCGCGATTTCTGATTTGAAACAGCGAAATCAGTTTGTGTTCGATACTGCGCAAAAGGGTATCAAAATCTGGTTCGCGGTGGCAGATGTCTTCTCTGCAGATTGCCGAACGTAAACTTTCTGCCACATTTACGGGACCGGGGGTGAATAGCAGGTACTTATCTAACATTTGATCATGCTCCAACGGCACGATGACAAGTGTCATCGCGCTGCCATGCCCATGATACGTCCGCGCACGAGAGTCGGGCGGGAACATCGAGAGGACACAAATCGAATTCGAAAGCGCAGCACCAACCGAGGGCTGTCGTTACATCGTTCCAAAATTGAACGTTTGCAGAAATAATCCAAAAACACCTGATCCCGATTATACGTGGGGATCAGGCAGATCTCATGTGCTGTAAAACAGCCTCAGAACAGTAGTAGAGCGAAATCGAAGGCCGCAAGGGGTGGCCAACGCGCGACATTTTTGGGTGGCGTTGGGTCTTGACCGGAAACATCCGGTAGCAGTGTCAGACATCCAGTTCTGCTACGATTGACCTTAGAAGAACGTGTCATTGCTTTGATAGAGCGTCTGAAGATAAATCCCTAAGGTTAAACCAATCAGATAGCAAGGAATAGATGCGCTCTAACCGATGATCTGCTTGGCGAGAGCTCGCTGGCTTCAAGGTTCCGCTTGACCAACGGTCTGCTGAAACCTACCTGATCTTATCCATGGATCACGCCCGCCACCACTTGCGCCCTTGTCTCGGATTGACTCCGTTGAGTGAGCTTATCGGTAGCTATGATGGCCTACTCTGCGACATTTGGGGAGTACTTCACAACGGCGAAGCTGCGTTCAGCCATGCCGTCGATGCGTTGTACAGGGTCCGTGCCTCTGGCCGAGTTGTCATTCTGATCACCAATGCTCCGCGTCTGTCCAAGGAAATCTATCCCCAATTGGCGCGTTTTGGCGTTCCGCGTGAAGCATTCGATACCGTCATTACATCTGGCGATGTCACCGCCCAGTTAATTGCACGACAGCCCAACGCGCCACTGTTCCACTTTGGTCCGAAGCGGGACAAGTCCGTTCTGGAGGGCCTTACGAACCCCATTGTAGATCACTCAGACGCCAAGCTTTGCCTGTTGACCGGTCCGCTGGACGACACAATTGTAACTGCTGAGGTCTACCACGCCCTTCTCGAGAAAATGCACAAGAACGCCGTTGAATTGATTTGCGCAAACCCTGATTTGGTCGTGCGAAGCGGTAACCGAATGGTCATCTGTGCAGGCTCTATCGCACAACGTTATGCACATATGGGTGGCAAAGTGAGTTTTGCAGGAAAACCGGAACCGTCAATTTATGACGAGGCGTTGAGAAGAGCAGCTTCCTTGACAGGTCGGGACATCCCGAAAAGCAGATTGCTGGCCATCGGTGATGGTTTGGCAACGGATATCAAAGGCGCTGCTGACAACGGGTTTGATGCCTACTTTGTTTTTGGAGGCATTCATGCAAGTGAGTTTGAAGAGCTGACTGCACAGGAGGCTGTGAACCGCATCAAGACCAAATTCCTCGGTCTTAATCTCGTCGGGGTCACCGATCGGTTAAGCTGGAACTGAACTTTTCTGAGCCTGATCGGACATGCAATCAAGCAAAGTCTGACATGGTACGTCCTTTGGCTCAGGAAAATGCCCACCTGTCAGGATTGAAATGGCAATGGGTCTGTTTAGAGCTACTCAAATTTTCTGACAGCTACCGGTTTTTGTGTTGCCTATATCGGATGCCATTTCTCTCAGGCAAGAATTCTACAAAGATAATCTTTATTTCTAAATGCGGTCGTTGGCGCGGGTGCAGCGAAAGCCCGGTTTGTCCGCTGAGCTGACCTTCACCTGCTGCGCATCTTCGGGACGGTTGAATTTTCGGACAAGGGCGTGGCGCGGTGCTACGTTGGGCGACCGATCGTTTGCCCCTGTCCTGGTGGCTTGGGGCCGGAAGTCACTTTGTTTGAAAGACTCAATTATTATGTTTATGCATGCGATGCCAAAGGCCTTCAGCGTCGGGGAATGCGACACAATCGTGGCCGCCATATCCCGAGCCCCAACTGATCCGGCGCTGCTGGTGGGGCGCAACCGCGACCACAACATGCGCAGTGCCGATCTGGTGTGGACCGACGAGGTGGACGGGCTGGGCTGGGTGATGGACCGGCTGATTGATTTGGTTCGGGTGGCGAACCGCGATCACTTTGGTTTTGATCTGACCGCATTTGAGGAAAGCCCGCAGGTGGCGATCTACCGCGCCAGCGCTGCGGGTCATTTTGTGTGGCATTCGGATATTGGCGGCGGGCCGATTTCGGCCAAGCGCAAGCTAACGCTGGTGCTGCAACTGTCGCCGTCAGGCGATTATGAGGGCGGCACGTTAGAGGTGATGCCCGGTGCGCAGGTGCTGGAGGCCAGTCGGGAGCAAGGCTGTGTGACCGTGTTCCCCAGTTTTATGCTTCATCAGGTGACACCGGTGCGCAGGGGCGTGCGCCATTCGCTGACCGTCTGGGCGCACGGGCCTGCGTTCCGGTGAATTTGGGTAGTGGCAGATGCGTTGGATATCAGATGATTTTGCGGCTTGTGTCGCAACATTGATCCAGGACGGGAAACCGGACTTCATTGGGAGGGGGCGTGAAATGGCGGGTTTGAGGCATCTTCACCCGATGCTGCTAGCTCCCCGCTGTTCTATGCATCAGTGGTTATCCGACCGCCTTTTTCACACCGATAGAGCCGTGCAACTGACTAAAGCTTTATGCGCTTTTAACCGCGATCAATTCGACAGGTGAGATGCGCCCTGCAGCCAAATTTCCTACCATATTTTGGATTTTTTCTGCAGTCGTCTGCTGCATGAGAACATGCAAACCCAAAGGGGGCAATCCTCCAGCGGCTCCGCTTGCGGCCTTCATTTTCTTAAAGAAATCCATAGCAAATTCGCGGCGGTCATTTTCCTCAGCTATGACAAAACCATTGGTTTCAAGTGCCATTCGATAGTCATTAGGCT
>NZ_JAPMLP010000020.1 GCF_026410285.1 Sulfitobacter sp. F26169L
CGAATGGTTCTTTCGTTTCGTCATTTGGGATAACTTCTTTCACAAGTTGATCCACCTTAACTACCGGTACGAAACCTTGCGACCACCTCTATGGACCTGTCCCGCTTTCGTGCCGCTCCTGCAACTCATTTATGCGGCCTTTTGTTCGAAAGCCAAGGGGCTTTTCCAGTCGAGTGCTGAGTGTTTTCTTCGAGCGTTATAGAATCCATTTATGTAGTTGAAGATTGCGAGCTCGGCAGCGCGTCTTGTTGGCCAGGATTGCCGCCAAATGAGCTCTGCTTTGATGGTTTTGAAGAATGTTTCGACGGCAGCATTGTCAAAGCAACTCCCTTTCCCGGACATGGACACCTTGAACCCATGCTTGCGTAGGATCTTTTGGTAGTCATGCGAGCAATATTGCGACCCGCGATCCGTGTGGTGGATACAGCCTTTGGGCGGTTTGCGTAGATTGATTGCCATTTCCAATGCTCGGATTGCCAGATCACGCTTCATGCGATTGCTAACGGCCCAGCCGATCACGCGCCGCGAATGCAAATCCAGGACAACCGCCAGATACAGCCAGCCCTCGCGCGTCCAAATGTAGCTGATGTCGCCCGCCCATTTCTGGTTTGGCTTATCAGCGTTGAAGTCGCGACCCAGCAGGTTTGGCGCGATATCGAACTTGTGGTTACTGTCTGTAGTCACCTTGTATTTCTTGGACCTTTCAACGCAGATGCCGTTCTCACGCATGATCCGACCAACACGACGGTGGCCCACGTCCACGCCGGCCTCCTTCAGTTCTTCTGTCATTCTGGGGCGGCCATAACTATCCAGAGATAAGGCAAACTGTTCCCTGATATGTGCCAACACAACCAAGTCTTTACGCTGGCTGGGGCTCAATGGCCGGGAGCAAAAGGCACGATAGCCACGCGGGCTAACATCCATTATTTGACACAGCCGATTGACCGACAGCATGTCCTTGTTCTTTGCAATGAACGCAAACCTCATTTGCTTCGCTCCGCAAAGAACTGGGTGGCTTTTTTTAACACTTCCCTCTCCTCGCGCAGCAGACGGTTTTCTTTGCGAAGGTCAGCCAGCTCACGTTCCATGTCAGATTGCACGGTTGGTTTCTCAGCGCTGCGCTGATCGTGTTGTATCCAGCGGCTCAGCGATGAAAAACCAACGCCAAGATCAGCCGCAACTTGCTTGCGCGACAGACCGCTAGTTAAAGCTATGCGAACTGCTTCTGCGCGGAATTCTGGGGTTCGTTGTGGTGATGCCATTTCATTTCTCCTTTGAGGCAAAATACCAAGTCAAAGGAGCGGAACAAATACGCGACAGGTCCACTATGTTCTTGGGAGAAGCCGTTTTCCAAGCGGAGCTTCCTGACAATCATAAAGTGATATTCCTTTGTTTTTACTCACTATTTAATGGTTTATGTCGAGAAGCACCACGACACGCTAACGACAGAAATCTGATTGGGACGATCGATTTGCCTCTTTCTCAGCAAGTACGGGAAGACCGGATGCTGCGGGGGCGGCTGGCTGGTTCTGGGCCGCTTGTAGATCGCCTCCAGGCTCATCTTGGCCATCAACCGCCTGACGCGATGACGCCCGACAACTGTGCCCCTCTTCGTAGATAGGCAGCGATCTAACGGTTGCCGAAGAACGGATATTTGGTGAAGAACCGGTCGATCTCTTTCATCAGCGCCAGCGTATCCGCGTCGATCCCGACCGGCGTATAATAGAACGCCGACCGCGACAGCTGCACCAATTTACATTGCTGGCTGATACTCAGCTCGGGGTGATTACGCTTAATCACGGCCCGCTTCTTTGCCGGGCTCACCTTTTGAGCTCTTCAGAAAAAATCGTTCTCAACCGCCAGCCTTCCGATCTTGGCATGCAGTTCCTTGACTTCTGCTTCAGTTGGGCCGCTTTGCTTGCCGCCAGAAAACACATCCGCCATCCCGTCGATGGCTTGCCGTTTCCAAGTGCTGATCTGATTTGGGTGCAACTGATGCTTCGCTGCGATCTCCTGCACGGTCTTGTCACCGCGCAGCGTTTCCAAGGCCACCTTGGCTTTAAACTGGTCAGTAAAATTTCAGCGCTTCGCCATTCTCGTATCCTTTCAAAGGTTTGGGAAACACCTTAGCTGACTGTCCAGTCTTTTGGGATTACTTTATGAGCTACTAAGGGTTGGCTTTAACACTAATCTAGCCAGGCACTGGCAATTGGAAATATGAAAACCGGCCAGTTCTGGTGATAGCACGAATGTTTAATTCACTTAATACGATAGGATCAGGTGTCCCCGTTCCCTCTATTACAACGGTTGCTGGCTTGCGTAACACACAAGCCAATCGTGCAAGCTGGTCGATTTCATCGGCCCCCAGTAAAACTAAATCGGGTTCGCGAAACCATGATTTATTCCAGATTTCTCCCAGATCGGCTTGATCGGGGGCAACATCAAGTACAACTACAGCGCCCGGCAGTTGATTTTTATCATAAAAAGATTGAAGCAATAATCGCTTACTCAAATTAGGCTGAATACTCATAATGAATTTCCCTGCCTTTGCTGCTGCAAGCGTAAGGGAGATGTCCCAGCTAAAAATCATGATGACCCCGCTATTATTCACCATAGGGGTCAACTGGTGCAGCCGATCAAGAGCCGGAACCTTTTCAGCAAACGAAGATAACACCTCTATGCCACAATCGAAAACATCCGCGATCACAGATTCTTTTAGCCGCGCAGAAGGCTCTGCATAAGTGTCCTCCAAGCCGAGGCTCTGATTTTTGGGCAGGCGCTGTTGTAATTGTTTATTTTCAAAAGTGCAAGCGGCCTTAATATGCTGCCGCACGACAGGCGCCAAGCACCTCGCATTTTTTGTCAGAATCCCCGCCTCGTTCATCTGCAGATAATGGATTTTCATGATCTCTGAAAACGATTGCCGCTCTTGCCGCTCAAGATGTGTAACCAGCGGGTTAAATCGCCTGTGCGCTTCCACACATTCTCCAAACCGCTGCGAGGTATTTGCCCGCACAGCCCCCAGCGTGGCCGACTGGGGCAGATCAATTCCTGTCGCTTTGGTAAATCGCTCCAGTAGGTTCAGATCACTATGCGCATCGCGATAAGGTAACACGGTCAACGTTTCAGCATCCAACAACTTTTGCAGATATTCCAGACGGCTTTCATAGGTCAAAATCCCGTCCTCCAGCATAGTCTTCACCAGATCCGACGGTGGTTTGACCTCATTTCTAATCCCGCCTACAACAGTTTCGTAATAAAATGACTCAAGCCACGTGATCTGGTCACGCAGCACAGCAATCATGTGGATTTTTTTACCTTTCAGCAGTTCGACCAGCCGATTAAGATCTGCTTTGTCTTTATAGTGAAACAAGTTTTCGATAGACAGCATCAACCTGTCGACCTGACCTGCATGTTGCTCCAACTCCGAAAATAACGGCGACGGCACATCTGGCGACAACTTCTCCAACAGGTCCAGATGCCCTGGCGTGCGGGTTTGGTCCGCCAGATTGCTGCGCCGCAAAATAGAGCGCGGAAACAGCACGCCCTGCGCAAGCAGATTATCATATTGGGCATCAAATGTGTTTTGAAGCGCGGTACTGCCCGTCTTGGCTGCGCCGATATGCAAAATAATATTGTCAGGGAGTAAAGCTACACTCACTCTAACGCGCGCTCCAGCTTTTCCTCATCACAGATCAGATCCAGTTCTTCTTCTTCACGGAAGGTCTCCATAGATTTAAACTCCGCCTCCAGAGGGCCAGAGAAGAAATGCGACATAACATAGTTTACACCAAAGGCATTTACCGTCCGCTGATCAGGATTAAAGAACATCCCACCCGACGGATGAGAGGAAATAATCTCATACGATGGAAAGTAGGAAACATCTTCGAAATCTTCTGCCATCTCGCCGGCAACACTGCGCAAGACGGACTTGGAATAGACTGTCGCAGGCAGCACGTGATGATCGGTAGCCGTTGCCGTCAACGGTACTGGCGAAACTGTCAACAGCATGCGCGCATTCGGGTTGACCTCCAAGAGCCGCATCCGGAAACTTTTCATATCCTGAAGAATTTCGGCATGGCGCAGGTTGTGAAAACGGTATTTGGCAGGATCATAACTGCCCGCCAATGTGCCCGGCGCCATCGGAAACATTGTGCCGTCCTCTACGCTTTCCCATCCTTCGGTTAGCCCCAGCGTAAAGACAAACATATCCAGCGTTTCGAACATTTTGCGCACAGCCTTCAGATGCTTTTCGCGCAACGCCAGTACTTCCGCAGCACTGCTCTGGCCTACAGGGTCCACGCTTGGGCGCAGGGCGTCAAAGAAACGGCCTTCTTTCTCCCAGACGCGCTCGGCGGGAACGCGTTTGTCAAATGCTTCGTCAAACAATTGTACCAGCTGGCGGGTCGTATAGATATTGCCATACCGTCCGCTAAATACGCCAAACCCCCATTCACGTGCTTCGGCCACATCTGCAAACATGGGCGGCGCAGGCTCCATATCCATATAGTTTGCCCCGCGTTTAGCCAGATTGTTGCCGATGTGCTGTGCAAAGCAACTGCCTGCTGTGGCCACTTTATCCGACCGCTTCAGCGTGAACGGAGTCCACAGATCTTTCAGGTCTGCATAATGCGGCTCGGCCACAGCAGGGCGCCAGAATGCTTTTTTGGCTTGGGATTTGTAGGGGTTCATATGCAGTCTCCTTATCGTTAGCCTTGGCTCAACTGCCATCTTCCTATCAGATCAGCCTGCGCGACCTTCTGTTCGTCAAACCCTTTCTTGCCTGTAGCGGCAGGTTTAACCACAGCAGGCGAACTGGCGGTTTTAGTGATCTCGTATTTGGTTTCCAACAATGTATCTGTCTTCCAGTCAGGCGCCAGCACTGCAGTCTTGACCCAAGGCTGGTATGCTTCTTGTGTCACCGAACCACTGTGTGACAAGCGCCCCCAAAACCCACAATCAAGCAGAAACCGATTGTCGGCGCGCGACAGCTTCGCGCGGTGCAGGAAGGGAACAAGATGGTTCTGAAAGTGAAAATAATCCCCCGTACTTTGCAGATAAACAACTGTATTGGGAAATTTGTCTTCATATAAGTCGACAACATCAAGGCAAACTTTCTGGCTGACTTCCGCATAGCCCCCTGTCGCATCAGGCCAGCAGGCATCAAGATAGCGTGCTAGATGCCCGCTGTAGTACCGCTCCACTCCAGTTTGTGGGCAAAGTGCAAGGCACAGGCTATCCGGAAAATGCCATGAGAAGTAAAGCGCAGCAAACCCGCCTCCCGAAGAGCCAAAAAAAATCACCCGCTCTGCGCTAAGCACGTCAATGATATCCGCTAGAAGATCTTTAAGAATGGTTTGAGTGTGGAAGCCGTCATGACCAGCATACCAAGACATCCCAAAAGCGCTATCTATCAACATAGATGGATCTGATATCGCAACCTGATGCGCGCTCCCGTCTAAATTACGCAGGAAGGGCGGATAGGCAGGTATTTCACGAGTTTCACGGTTGATTGCGCCGTGAAAACTGAACATCACCATCCGCGCGGTATCACCGCCATGTTTAAACTTTATCGGAATGCGAGAACCAGACACTTCGATATCAAATTGACCGCTTTTGTCGAACTTATTACTCATATCAAAGCAACCCATGTCATGTGCCTTTTTCTGTGGTCAGATTTGCCAGAGCATCTGTTACTGGAACGGTCATCTCTAGTGCAGCATCAAATTTTCTCTTTGCGAGCGGGAAATCCAAAAACGTATTGCCTTTCGGAAGCTCTGTTTTGTGCCATTGCACCCATGCATCACGGTAATTGGCGCGGATAGGTGAGATACCTGACACCTTATTCACACCGTGTACCGCATGGTTGGTCAGGCTGGTTTCCAGATCGAGACAAATCATCGATACCTGTTTGAGCACATCGAAACGTTCCCCCAAAACGCTTACGGTGCGTCCGATCAACTCACTATCGGCACCAAACCGCACGGAGTCCCAAAAGCCAAGTTTCTTATCCAGAATCGACTTGCGAAACAGACACGAAATAGACGCTTTGCGCGCCACGCCATCGAACGAAAAGCTGGTGATTTTGCCAATATGTCCAAAGACACCATTCGGATGCATACGTACCATGTGACACAAGCTTGCATCAAGGTTGCGCTCGCCAAAATACGCCTCTCTCATGTGGTTTTCAAGCCGCTGGGGGAGTGCCCAATCATCCGCATCATGTCCAGTAACAAATTCACCCGTTGCATGTGTCAGGGCAATATTTTTAGAAACATAGGGCCCGACATTTACGCTATTGCGCAAAATTTTGACCCGCTTGTCACTCTTCGCGACCTTTTGCATCACTTGCCATGTGTCGTCTGTGCTGGCGTCATCTACAATAATTAACTCAAGCGGACGCCACGTCTGGCGCAAAATGGATCGTGCCGTATATAAAATTGTGTCCTGTGCATTCCATGCAGGCATAATAACAGTAATCACAGGGCCTGAATTGATACCGGGAAGTTTTGCTGTCGTCATTCGCGATAACAGCGTGTCCCCCTCGGGCTTCAACTCAATCGGAGCCACCCTGAAATTTTGCAAATAGTCATTCAAGCGTTTTAACCAGTCAGTTTCATGGCCCTGCTTGATGTGTTTTGTTGCTTCCAGAAGGCCAACAGTATGTTTGTATTCTTCAGGCAAATATTTCTGCGCCATCGCGATCCCCACGTCATGACCATGACTGCGCGTAAGGTTAAAAGCCGCCCAAAGAACAAAACGGGGTTCGGGGGCTAGGTCAGCATTATCCCCTTGATGTTTGAGATGATGCAGCACCGGATTGACAGTTTTCTGCCAGGCACCCGGAGTGGTATCCAAATAAAAGCCCGTCGAAAAATTCGGTCCGGGGTCGCGGCGCATCAGCGCCCCGTATTTCAGATAATGTTCGGCAGGATCCATTCCCAGAACGGACACATCCTTGTAGGTTTGCAGATACCACTCAGGGTCAAAATAGCTGGACTGTTCAAGCTTTTCCTTGTCCGCTTTGAGTGCATTGGGATCCCGCATCACATGCCCTTCCCGAAACGGCAGCTGGCTGTCAGCCGCCGTGCATCAACACGGCGAACCTGATTTTCTGTCCCGGACTTATCCGCAATAGGTAACGTCTTGTGGTTCGCAGGGCTGACATCAATCATGCGCAAATGGTTAGAACGCGATTTTTCGCAAGTGTTCGGTGATCGAGAAAACTGCAACCTAAATTCCTCAGCAGATCAATAAAGGTATCAATATGATTTTTCACCTTAATACGTTACGCGTCTGCAAAATATCAACCCACAATCTCCACGCGCAAACCCGTGCGGGGTATCAGAGGTGGTCCTAGAATTTCGACCCGTTTGCAGCCTTGTTAAGATGGATCAGGGTTAAGTTTATGCTGCTACTCTCATTGGTTCTGTTTT
>NZ_JAPMLP010000021.1 GCF_026410285.1 Sulfitobacter sp. F26169L
GCTGATTTACGCAGAACCTCATTGATGCGGGTCTGCCAGCCTGGCCCCGTTGCCTTGAACTTTGCAATCACGTCCTGATCGAGCCGGATCGACACTGGCACTTTCGGGGAGGCCGACCGTGGGCGCCCCCCAACATTCTTGCGCATTGTCTCGGCCAGAGCTGGAAAGGCCTCGGCAAAGGGTTTCGCTTTTGTAGCCTGTTCGGGCGTCACCTCAGGCGCATCGGGATCACTGGCAATCATCTTCTGGATGCGAGCTTCCTCAGCATCAGAAATCAGCGTGTGCTTCTTGGCAGTCATAGCAAACTCCTTTCCTTGCGGCTTGCAGGGCGCATGGAGATCACCGAAACGCCATCAGGAAAACGACACTGTCCTGGTCGGCGTCTGGGCGTTTCAATCGAAAAACTCAGGAAGTCGTTTGGCAAAGCGCTCCTCAGCAATCTTGGAAATATAGATCATATAGGATTTCGTTAAGTGTGATCTGTCACGATACATTAAGCGTCCATCGAAGTAGACGGGACAAATCGTTTCTGTGCAAAACAATGGCGTCATATCAAGGTAGCTAATTTGTGCTTCGTTTTCCAAAATGAAATCTATACCCGAAATGGTTTTAGGAAAAATTTCGGATGCTGGTGTACCACAAATATGCGCAGTTTCCTGATTCATCCAAAGGCAGTTATTCGGATGTTGAACCTGTATTGGCGTGTCACGTAATGCGATGATCGGGATGCCTGCCGAAAGGATTTTTTGCCATTGGGCCACAAACGTCTCCGGCACATGTTCGGTAACAGTTGCTCCTTTGTTGACCAAGCGGGTCGCACTAACAATTACATAGTCAGGCTGTATTGAGACGATCTCGGACACAACAGCCTCGTTCCAAGCCCTGCATGCTGGACTATGTCCGTCGAGATGCCCAAACGTGCAGGCGGATCTGGTTGCGCTTATAAGCTCGAAATTATGCCTCTTACCAATTTCTGAGAATAAGGGTTCCCAATGGGCTGCACGTGATCCGCCTGTCAGAACGACTACGCGGTCGGCACCAACGTCCCCGAAGCTGCAGAGTTTGGGCCGGGATTTATCGCGGGAACTAAATGGATCACATTTCAACGAAGCCGTTGCCGATACATCACGACCGACTGCGATAAATTGTCTTGCACTCAAGGTTGTGGCGTTGCTTTGCAAAGAGAGAGCGTCGCCATCGAAGTGGCGTTGGTTAAACGTTTGATAAAAAGATGGTGCGGCATTTTGAATTTTTACGATCTCCTGCCGGAACAGCAAGATACTTGCCAATAGAATGGAGCACACGGCTGCAGTTACGAAAAAAGGTCGATAAAGCCCGTTTCTTAAAATGTTTCGAAGTGGTTCTTCGATAAACTTTTTAGAGGCAAACGCTGTCGCGATCGCCAAAGCAATTATACCCAAGCCAACCAGGATACTCGTTTCTTGGTCGCCCGTGAGGATGCGAGAAAAAACAAAAATCGGCCAATGCCAAAGATAAATTGAGAAGGATAAACTGCCTATGGCGACGGCGTAGGGATGCTTGAGGATTGATTGAACCGGTCCGTTATATCCTTGCATGCCACTAAGGATCAGTACAGCCGCAGCCAGCACCGGGCCCAACGCGACGATCCCCGGATAATAAAAGTTACCAAAATCGATAAGGCCCCAAGCCAGTAACACAAAGAGTCCAAAAATTGATCCCACCAGTTTCAAGCTGTTCGAAAGACCAAACCGATATCGGGTCAGAAAGGCCAGCATCATACCAATGGAAAATTCCCAATACCGCGTAAAAATGCTGAAATAAGCAGCGGCTGGATCTTTTGCTAGGGCAATCTGTGCATAGCCGAAAGAGGCTGCACCGAGAACCAAGACGGTGTAGATCTGCAATTTGTCTCGATTTAGCCACCTTTGAGCGGAAAGGGCGACAGTCAGGACTACTGGCAACGTTACGTAGAATTGCACCTGCAAGGATAGTGCCCAGAACTGTTGAAACGGGCTCAGAATCCCACTCCTATCTAGGTAATTTGCACTGGTCCTCGCAAGATGGAAGTTTTCGAGATGGATGGACGCCATTATCGCTTCGTTAAACTGGACGCGCCAAAAGGTGGGACTGACCAGAAATACGATAGCAATTAACGTCACAGAAATAACCACATAGGTTAGCGGAGTAATCCGTGCCAAAATCTTTGAGTAAAACTTCGTAATTTCGAGTCGTCCGGTCTGTTCACGCGACCGCAGTAGCATATCCGTCATTAAGAACGCTGACACGACAAAGAAAACGTCAACCCCACCGGAAACACGCTGCGACCAGATGTGGTAGGCCATAACTAAGATGGCGCCTATTGCGCGTATGCCCTCGATATCATTTCGAAATTCGCGCAATTAGAAATCTCCGAAATTAAGCATCTGGCAACACAATAAACTCTCGATAAACCATCAAATATTCTCGGTTTTTCTGCGACCTCACCGAGATAAATTCTGAACGGGCCTGCACGTCAAGTGTTTCTTTCTACTGGGGGGATGCTATCTGTAGAACGTTATATCCGCCTCTAGATTGTTGATGCCTTGCACAACAAAAGTGGAGTTTGCATTTTGCGCAGCACGACTCCAGGCAATGACCGGTTCGTCGACTCTGGCTGCATCGAAGACCAAATTGTGCCGCACGTGCTATGGGTTCTGCGTCAGCGACAGCCGCAACTGCACAAGTCCGGTTTGTCCACATTGCGGACCTTAGGCCCCTTCCAAAAACCCTCGTTTTTGGCACAACCTCACCCAGCCTCATTTTCCGCAGCCACAAACCTCGTTCAAAATTTGAACAGTTGTTGAGGGTTTGTGGAGCCTATTTCCACGGCCACCAGCTTCGCTTTTTTGGAGCCGGCAGTAGAGCCGTAATTCGTTCTTCAGACCTATCGAGTCGTGTTCTCAGATCATCAATCGTTGCCTGCAATTGTTCGCGTTCACGATCTCGTTCTGCTTCGATAAAATTCAGCTTCGCCTGCATCGTTTCATCATGCTTTTGAGGGTGTTGCGTGTCGTTGCATTTGTCGTGTTGCGCAACGCGTTTCGCTGTTGCAGGAAATATGCGGTGTAGTTCGGATGGATCAATTTCATAAGCGCCGGATGAGTTCTTTATAGCAGATATTTTCCCACTTTTTATAGCTCTTTGAATGGTTGCCTTGTTTTTTCCTGTAGTAGAAGCGGCTTGTGATAGCGTGTATTTCATGCCGTTACATTGCTGTTGCGTATCGTTGCATTTGTCTGTTGCGCAACGCGTTGCGCCGTTGCGTTGGGATAATCCGCCTTCATCTTAGTGCGTCCTGTTTTTTGCAGTAGGCAACAAATGCCGCCCCTGCATTTTGTGGTGGGTTCCCCTTGCCTGTAGCCTCGTGCGCAAAGTTCATCCAGTTTGCGCGGAGGGCGTGGTAGTCCCAGCCCTTTTTCCGTGCGATCTCACGGGCTTTTTCTTCGGCCCAATCCGGCAGGGAAATATCAGCTGCGATGGTCACAGGGTTCTGACGTGGCCGGAAGATAACCAGATCATCAGAGGTCAGCTCTAATTTGTAGAATGGCAGATGGTCGCCTTCGATAATCTGGCGAATGTTGAGGCGGAATTTCTTTAGCGGAGCATTGCTGCCCGTTTTGTCTTGGAGTTTGGCGAGATTGATGTGCCAGCGTTTCTGGCTGCCGCAATGTTTGCGAGCAATCTCATAGATGCGGCGTTCAAGGGGGCGGCGGAGGCGAAAATAGTCTTCTGAAATGCTGACCACTTCGTTAGCTTCAATCGCGCGCATGAACCAATCAGACAGGACAACCTCGCAGTAATCGAGCCGCCATTCACCTTCCTGACGCATCACATATCCGCCTTCGTCAATCAGACTAAATATGCGGACTTCTTTTTTGTTACCCGTGCGGATGCTGGTTTTAAACTGAGTGCCTTGCAGGCGCTGGAAAGCCTTTTCAACACGCTTGTATTCGCGCCCATCAGTGTTGCGGTTGGTCGCTATCATCAGTTCTCTGGCGCTGAACCGGACCCGTTTCCCTATTTCTTCGCCGCGGTTTTTCCGGTGCATCAACTGACTGATGCAGAAGATGAGAATGTCTTTGTCTTTGATGGAGGGCAGCCCAAGGCCAGATGGGATAATCTCAAGGCTGTTTTCCCCGCTCTGGTAGAGCAAATGCCGCATGTCCGGCTTAGTCGCTAGAGAGAACATTGGATGTTCCATAGAAGCGGTATCATCCTTTGGAACGGCATCTGAGATGTCGAGGATGAAGAAATCTTTTTGAGGGTGTCGATCGGGTAAAAGAGCCATGCCGCACCTTAGCAAATGTTCGTGTTATCGGGAACCCAAAAGTTCGTGCTATCAGGAACCCATTTTTCGCGCTTTTCAGTTTCGTGCCTTTCGGAACCATAATTCGTGCCTTTCGGAACCATAATTCGTGCCTTTCGGAACCCAGAGGTACCTTTGAGCTATATGAATAAGGCGCTTTGCGAATTCGTAACACTACTCCGTAGGTAACACTATTAACACTAGGCATGGCCTGTGGATAACTTTTCAAAAACCGCAAATTACAGCGCCAAATAGTAAGCTATGAAAAAAATTACTTAGATAGAGAAATAACTCAGGTGCCTTCTCAGCAGATACGAAGCTAAGCTCTCTAGCTGCGCAGAGGCGATATAACGGGGCTCAGAGGGTCTTGATGGCTTTCAGCCTGCCCACGGTAGGTAAATCCAGCTTAAAGCGCTGAGATCGGCTATTTTAAGGCATGAAGGATATTCTAGGTGCGATACAGGCGTTAGCCATCGAGAAAGGCCGCAACAGGTGGAAATACAATGCACCGCGCGATGGATCGAACGGTAACCCGTGCTGGGTGCAAAATGATTTCCAAAGCCTTGGGTTTTGCGGCCTATAGAGCGAGATTGAAGTAACCCGCTCTAGGGTAGTGGTGCCAAATGCAAAGCCGCCGCGTATGTGCTTTTCGACAGCGTTTGGCATTTGGCACCACTAAAAGGATATACTATCAAGAGTAGTGTATTTATCCCGCCCCAGTTTTTTCTTCGATAGATTGAAATCTACGAAAAAACCGTGGCTGTCGCCCGATAATGGCTCATTACGGTAGGATCAGTGGCTCACTGAACCGCTGATTTACGCAGAACCTCATTGATGCGGGTCTGCCAGCCTGGCCCCGTTGCCTTGAACTTTGCAATCACGTCCTGATCGAGCCGGATCGACACTGGCACTTTCGGGGAGGCCGACCGTGGGCGCCCCCCAACATTCTTGCGCA
>NZ_JAPMLP010000022.1 GCF_026410285.1 Sulfitobacter sp. F26169L
GGGGGGCGGGGGGTCGGAAAAGGAGATTTCAAAAAAAGGGATTTATTTTTGTTGATCGTCTTGTTCGAACGATTTTTGTGCCGATCAAGGATACAGGCGCTGTCGAAACCTACACAGATACGCTCATAGCGCCTCGTCATGCGTCAAGGGAGGTGTTGACTGGGGTAGGGTGCCAAATGTCGGAACATCGACTTTACGGACATTTTTTCGACCACCCGCATCGTGCCCCTACTGACCTCAGATTGAATTCTTAAAAAGGCAAGATACGCTTCCCTTCATGATTGAAGTCTTTATCCGGCCCGTGGCCAGCCAACCCCTGTCCTTTCCGTCGGAGCCATCCAGCGAAAGGAATATGCGATGAAACGATTACTGGCCGTGTTGACGGCGGGGCTGCTGATCGGGGCCTGCGGGCCGAGTCCACAGAACGATCCGATCTATCAGGCGCTGGTGGCGAACCCGCCGACGCAGGTCCCGGCGGAGTTAATCCCACGGCTTCGTAGCGACCGTCCGGCTTGTGAGGTCTTCAATCAGAATAAGCTAAATCAGTATATGACTTGTTGGTGGCCGAGAGGCATCCCCAAAAGTTCTGCATATTTAGCGTACTACAGGCCAAATCCTGTCAGCCCGCCGCATCCTTCAAAGCTCATTTCATCCGGCGGTAGACCAATTACCGAGCATGTCCCATTTTCTTAAGAGAAAGAGTCTAACATGGTAGTGACAAATACTGCGGCCCTCGATGCATACGCGCAAATTTCTGCTCAAGCATATGACCCCACAGCCGGAACACCGAATGTGCCTGGTTCTTCTGGACAAGCTGTCTAGGGGGCAGCTCAGATTACAGAAAGTATGATCTCCTAGAAACGACTGTTTCTGAACAGCCCTGCGACCTTGCTCAAATCCGCTTCTGACTCTGGCAGAAGTTCACGAATACCGCCTCAACGTTCTTTGCCGCCAGCTTGATCCCTTTTTGCGCGCAGAACGACCGGAAGGCGTCTGCCAGCTTGCCGTGGTCCCAGTTGCAATTTTCACGTGCCAGCGTCTCCCATGGGTCGGTATATTTGACGCTTCCCGTCTCTGGGAAGGCCAGAGGAGCCTTGGCTTCTGCCCTCCGGCCCTTACGGGCCACGGAATGGGCTTCCTGCTCCCTCTTGGCCTCTTCCAGAGCCTCTTTGACCTCCCATGCCAGCTCGATCTCCGTCGTTTTACGGCGTTCCCGTTTCGTGATGCGGTAGCTGACACGGAAACGGCTCGACTGGTTGACCTCATCAATAGCAGCATCGAGGGCAAATTTTCGAAAGTTGCCCCATGTAGAAAGCTTGCCTGTCTGGACGCCCAGTCGGGCGCGCAGCTCTTCGACGGTGAAGCGTTCCATCTGCCGTTCACGGGCGGCGCGGAATGAGATCATCTCGTGCAGTCGGTGAGCATAGCGCGAGGACATGGCGAGGCCGGCGCGATAGTCCAGAACGGCATAGAGGTTCGATTGTTCGACAATTTTGCGAAACTCTGCGTCGAACTGATAGCGCAGTTTACCGTGGCCTTCGTCCATATCGACGCGGCCCACGGCAATCAGGCCATAAATGGCGGTATGGCCCTCGGCAGTGTTCACATGGCGCATGGTCACGCTGCGCAGCTCCTCAAAGAGCCGCACTACGTCTTCGTGGGTCAAATTCCGGAAACCCTTCACCTGTTTGAAGGTGGCCAGCGGCAGCTCGTGCCACTGGTCGTCAGCGATCTTGCCCCCCGCGTTTTTCATCAGCACGTCTTGCAGCTTGAGCGCCTGCAAGCTCGGCGGATTGCGCAAAGCCCGTTCGCTGTATTGCCCATCGGCCAGCTCGCCCGCCTTGCTGAGCTTGGCGGGGTCATGGTCGTTCGTTTTCGCGCTGTTTACTGCATATCCCATGCAGTTACTTAACCAGTAGTTTTGTTACGATCAATAACTAAGAGTAGTCCCGAAAACTACCGTGTAGAGTCCCGAAAACTACCGTATAGGTCCCGAAAACTACCGCCTAATCCGATTCCATGTTTATTTTCATGGTCTTACAAGGCCCTGAAATAAGAAACCTATAGAAATAAGGGAACTGCGTTCCTTTTATAAAAATAATAAGGATTTCAGAGGGACAATTTCAAAGATTTTGGGTTCAGATCGACGAAGATGCAGCGCGGCATGTTGCGTGATGGAGCATCAAATTATTGACCGTGCCGAAAGGTTATGCGATACATGTATCGCAATTTGATTGGAGTTTCCCCATGCCCTTGTCCATTCGCCTTCCCAGCGATGTTGAATCTCGGCTGAGTGCGCTGGCGCAGCGCACTGGGCGCAGCAAGACGTTCTATGCGACCGAGGCCATCACCGAACATCTCGAAGACCTTGAAGACCTATACCTCGCAGAACAGCGCCTTGTGGAGCTGCGGGCAGGCAAATCCGACACAGTGTCGCTGGATGAGCTGATGGCGCGTTATGGGCTGGCAGGTTAAGTTCGAGCGTTCGGCGGAGCGCGAACTGTCGAAGCTTGACCCGCAAACGGCCCGCCGCATTCTGGCTTTCCTGCATGGCCGTGTTGCCATGCTCGACGACCCACGCAGCATTGGTGAAGCCCTGAGGGGAGCGAAGCTGGGGGCGTTTTGGAAATACCGCGTTGGCGATTATCGCATCATCGCCAGCATCGAGGACGCAGAAGTGTGCGTTCTGGTTCTGAGGATCGGAAATCGCAGAGAGGTTTACAAACGATAAGAGCCTGAACCAGTGGGCCGAGGGTGCGCTAAACCGCGCAGCGCAAGGCGGGTTACGCTTTTAAAGCAAGCCGTAGGCGCGCAGGTGAGGTCCCTTTAGGGGGCCGAGAGATGGGTGTTGCTTGCCAACACAATAGTCGGCCCTATTGCCTTTGCTTTCCCCGGCTTTTCTACCAAAATCAGCATGTTAGGAATTTTCTTAAGAACCGCCGACAATGCCTCAACAGGTAATCTCGGAGTTCTCGCCAATGTCAGGCCCACAATTCGCGCATATTCAAACATGGTCGCGCAAACCAAACAAGGCGGGTCAGTCGATTGATCATGTCATCGCTGAAGCAAATCGCGACCCTGAATTTTCGATGCATGTTGAAAATCCAGCCCCTCCCCGCGTTCTTCTCGGCAACCCCGCCACCTTTGCCGCCGATCATGCCGCCCATGTTGCTGCGCGCTCTACAATCGCAATCATGGCTGATGGATCACAAAAGAGCCGTGCCATTCGCACCGACCGTCACACCATGGCCTCGATCGTCATGAGCTATCCTGTGCCTCGTTCTGCCATTGTCACAGATGAAGCCAAAGCAAAATTGGCTGCATGGGAACAACGCAATCTCGACTGGCTCCGGACAAAATACGGGGGCCAGCTTTGTGTTGCTCTGGCCCATGATGATGAAAATCATCCGCATCTTCACGCATGGCTTCTCCCTGATGATCCCGGTGCAGATGCCACAACACTGCATCCGGGAAAGGTCGCAAAAAAAGAGGTTGAGGCCAGAGCCAAAGCCGATGGTGTCGAAAATCGGGAAGCCGTGAAGTTGGGCAATCGCGCTTTGAAAGCTGCCATGACGATCTGGCAGGATGAATATCACGCGGCGGTCGGGGTTCCTGAAGGCCTCACACGCTCAGGCCCCAGACGCCGCAGACTGTCCCGCGAACAATGGAACGCCGAGAAAGCGACCGCTAAGGCCCATAAGACGGCTTTGGAGAGGGCAGAGGCGGCGCAGGCCAGTGCCGATGCCGCTGACCTGCATGTGAGCGCTGCAGAGGCCCGTGTGGGGAAGATTGACGCACGGGACACGGCCACCGCCGAGAAGGCCCACACGCTGGGAAAGGTCCATGGCAGTGTGATGCGGCGGGAAAAGCAACTGGAGGCGCGGGAAGAGGCCGTATCAGCGCGTGAGAGGGCCGCTGAGGCCAAAGAACTTCAATCTTGGGCACAAGCCACCCAAATCATCGAGGCGGCTCACACAGAGGCAGAAAAGGTGGCTGAGGTGGCGCATGAAGAGCGCCGGAAGATCAGCCAGTTCATGAAACGAGTGCGGGATGTGGTTGTGCGCATAGGATCGGCACTGAGTCTGGATCTCATCGGCAAGGACTTGATGCGGGATATTGCGAGCATCGAAGAGGACTTAGTTGCCGCCGAAAATCCGACTCCAGAGGCTGGCTGGAACGACGGGCCGGAGGTCTGATGCAAGCCGTTCTGCCTGCGCCTTCCATGCGTCTCGGTCCGCCGCCAGGTCGATCAGTCTGGCCGTGGTGGCTTCTGCCTGCCCTTCCATCCTGGCAAGTGCTTGTTTCGTGGTCGCCAGCTCCTCGCGCAGCGCGTGTTCATATGGGATGGTATCAGGGGTGAGCGCAGGGATGCCATCAGGGATGATGCTGGTCGGGATACCGACACGGGCTTTCCGGTCGTTTCCCTGTCGCTTCGGCCAGTGCCTACTTGCGGCTCTGCGCCTTACACTATCGGGTTTAATGCGCAAAAGTTTAGCCGCATCTTCGTATGTCATAAATCTGTGTCCGGTATCGTCAGCCATGCCATCACCCGTGATTTTGACCATGATAAAACGGAAATTATCACGGGTAATATTTTTTCGCAAACTGATGATCTTTATCAACCCGAACCAGCTTTGCAGCTGGTTCCCGTTACCCCGTCTCAGGGTAACGCTCTGCGAGGCGGGGCGTCCCAGCATGTATCACGCGAAAGAGCGTTCAACCTGCCAGACGCCAACGTGAGGCGGTCACATCGGCCCAGCAAGCTGGCTCGCGTAACCGCGTGGCCTGTCTATCGACAGGAAAGGGCGCTCCGCGTCTCTGCCTTCGGCAGCATCATTAAAAGGTTTCAGGCAGCGAGTAGGGACAGGGCAAGGACAAAATCAAAGTGAAGAGGCAGGGGGGCGGGGGGTCGGAAAAGGAGATTTCAAAAAAAGGGATTTATTTTTGTTGATCGTCTTGTTCGAACGATTTTTGTGCCGATCAAGGATACAGGCGCTGTCGAAACCTACACAGATACGCTCATAGCGCCTCGTCATGCGTCAAGGGAGGTGTTGACTGGGGTAGGGTGCCAAATGTCGGAACATCGACTTTACGGACATTTTTTCG
>NZ_JAPMLP010000023.1 GCF_026410285.1 Sulfitobacter sp. F26169L
TCCTGCGGCCTGGCGGGGCCGTGACAACCGGGTGGAGGGCGTGAATTTGGGAGGGAACCGCGCGCCTGCGCGTGGGAGGAACCGGAATTCAGGGCCGGAACCGACGCCAACGGCGGCGCTTGCCGGTTTTCTCGGACCAGCCAGGATGGCAGGCGGATCAACAGGATTTGGAAACTGTCAGGGTTGGGGTGAGCAGGCGTCAGCCTGTCGATCCCCTGCCCTGCCTATCGCTCAAAGCGAGACCGGCGCACGCCGGGATCACATATTTTCTATGGCTGATTTATCAGTGGTATTCGTCAATTTATCCAACAAACTCAATGCAGGTGTACTGATATCCCCGTCCGGAATAATCAAAATATTGGCTCTCCTTCGCGCTTCGAAACTCATTCCAAGCCAAGCCGGAATCCTGCGGCAATGCGCAGGTTCCACCATTGAGGTGGGCTGTATGAGCGTGGGACGCCTTGGGTAGTTCATCTCCAAAGCAAAACGCTGTCATGTACGGAGCTGATTTACTTTTGCTGCCCCAGACGACCATTCCATCGCGCGACACGATAAATGCAACCGGCTTGCTGGACAGCCCAACAAATCGCAAAGCACTCGCCTGGAGTGAGCACTCGAAACGGTTTCCTATCTCGCACAGGGAATCTGTATTCCAGCCAATCCCGCTAAACTCATCTCTGAGAAGGTTTGCAGGCATAAGTAGCCACGACGCAAACACGTTGGCCTCGGTTTCTATCTTATCCCTGAAATCGTTCAGGGTATCATCGCTGTCTTCGAAACGATCCCGCAAACCCCGATGGCACATGAAGTGTCCCAGCTCATGGGCATATGTGAACCGTTGACGCCGCTTGTTCTCGATTTCCGAGTTCAGCAAAATCGTCCACTTGTCGGTGTTCTTTGTTTTAACAAGACACCCTTCGAAGGAATCGTAGCTGCCTATCTTGGTTTTCAGTTCGCCGCCAAAATCGCTGTTCTGAAGTGCGCCATCAATGAGCTTTGAAATATCCAGTGGGTAAGTGTTCGGGCCGTGGTCCTGCCAGAGCCTTGTAAGGCGGTTGGCCTCCTTCATCGGAGGGCGGCTAATCGTCGTCGTCAAAACCTGAAACTATCCTCTCAATCGTGCGCTTGTCATTCTCAGACAGCTTATGGAATTTTCTGAAAAAGGCATCCTCGATTTGTCGGTCAGAAGGCTCGTCTTGCGTATCGTCCAAGAAGAACTCTGGCGACGCCCCAAAATGATTTGCGATTTTTAGCAACAACTCAGCGGACGGCTTGGCATTCTTCTTGTTTTCGAGTTGCCAGACATATGCCTTTGAAGACCCAAGGACCGTCGCCAGCTCCTCCTGCGTCATGTTCTTGGATGTTCGGATTTTTCTGAGCTTTTCGCCAAATTTTTCTGACATGCAAGATTCTCTCTGTTCGCGGGTTGACAGAAGTATAGCGATCACTATATCTGACCTCAAGTGTAGTACTAGCTATACTTATGTAAACCAAAATGGAGAACGAAAAGATGGCTGACAGAAAAGTTACCGCGTCGGGAAAAGACAAGGACGGCGACATCACCAAGCTTTGCAAATCAGGCGAGGCATGGTCCCCACGGATGAAGGCTGACGCGATCCGCGATATCGAAAACGGCACGCACACCTACTACGTCCAGCAGCCTGGTACGTCTCGTGTCGACATCACCGTGGTGAACGGAACGAGCGGCAAATACCTTCGCTCAACCGCCGATAAGTCGTCGAGCAACAACTTGGACAATCTCCCTGATTGCTAAGCCTATGACCCTACGACATCAGGGCTCGCAGATAGCATCTACCTCTGCGGGTCCGTTTCAACCTGGCATCCTTGAATGTCATAAAAAGAAGGATTTTATCCCATGCCACAGGATCATCAGATCACCTGTATTATTCCAGACGGTGCGGACTCTGACCGGCGTATTGACAGCATCGGCGGAGCCACTGGTTCCAAGAGTGGTGGTCCTTGGTGCATTAAGCTCGATGTTGCCATCAAAGGTATCGAAGATGGCACTTGGCGCTTCTGGACCAGCGTCAATGGCAACTCGGTCTGGGTCATCATCGCTACGCGGAATGGAAAGAAATACCTGAAAACCGAGGCCGATGGAGCCGAACCGAATAACCTCCTGAGTCTGCCGCGCTGCAAATAGGCCTTGGGACGCGCAACACCCAAGTGCCTGCCCTATCTCAACCCTAACCGGCTGAGGACACCACGCCTGCTTTCTTGACCAACCAAAAGCCGTTTCTCGAATTCGACATTCGACGGCAGGCTTACCAGGGTCAGACGCCACAACGTCTTGTCGTGCCGCCAGCTCGGCGGTCGCCATTCCTGACGTTCCACTCCGACGATCTCCATGCAGTCTGGAAAGTGCAGCCACGGAATCTGCTCGCCACTAAGAGAGTCGCCAACCTGCTCCTGTGGGGCATCGAGGAACGTGAACCCATCTGCCTCCGTCCCGTCCAAAAAGAGGAACCGTGCGGTTTCTTCCTCACCTGGGCAAAGCCCGCTCACGGCAACCCAGTCACCGCAGGTCGGGGCCTTCGCGGCGTCCAGAACAACGCGCCATTTCTTCATCTTGGCCACCCCTCCGCAAACGTCTTTCACCGCTCTCTGTCTCTGTCGCGATCGCGGCCCTGCCCGCGCTCGGACGCATTATCACGCCCGCGCCCGAGAATGTCATCCCGCCGCCCTTGGTCACGGCCCTCGCCGTCACGGGCGGCAATGTCCCGTTCTACCTCGGCTGCATCCCGATCCTGTCCGATATCGCGCGCTCGACCAAGGATGGCGTCCCGCCGCTCGCGGTCTGGATCGTCGGGCGCAACCCTCTCCCGCCCGACATCCGGCGCTTGCACCTCGGGTCGATCAACATCGCGCCCCAATACCGCCGCCCGACGCGCGTCCATGTCGCCCCGATCGGCACCAACCTGCGGCCTCTCAACCTCGCTCATAAACCTCTCCCTGATCCGTGACATCGCCGCCTCGGCGCGGCCCCAAAGCTGATCCAGCCGCTCACGCGCGGTGGCAATGAAGGCGCGCCCCCGCTCCATCAGCTCAAGCCGCAATTCCAACTGCCGCCAGCCCAGCTCTTGGCGCTGTGCATTGCGCGCCTGCGCCGCGCGGAAAGCCTCGCCGCGCTCCGTGACGATCCCGCGCTTTTCCTGAGCATTGGCCGATGGTCCGATTTTCGGCTCGGGCTCGCGGCTGAGCTCGACCACCTTCTTCTCGTGCTCAAGCGCAATCTCTTCCTGCCCGCCCCCGCGCGCCCGCTCGACCTGTTGTTCGACCTCAGACCGCTGAACATCGAGCGACCGATGGTCGATCCGCTCCGACCGCCCTGCCCGCTCAAGGGCTGTGTTCGCATCCCGCGCCCAGGCTTCGCGCCAGCCCATCAGCAGGTCCGGCGCATTCCAGCTGCGATCCTTCTTCCCGAACCCCTCGCCGGTCAGCTCGCGCATGGTCAGCATGACATGTGCATGGGGCTGACCGTGGCCATCACGGGCCTTGCCCTCGTGAACGGCCACATCCGCGATCATGCCGCGATCGACAAACTCGCGCTGAACAAAGCCGCGCAGGAGCTCAAGGCGCTCGCCGCGATCGAGCTCCCGGGGAAGGGCCACTTCAATTTCTCGGGCAAGCTGCGCATCACGACGCTTCTCGACCGCCTCGACCGCGTTCCAGAGCTGGTCGCGATCGCGCATCCAGTCGGGCGCATTTTCGGGGGCCATGATCTCGGAATGCACGACCCCGCCCTTGCGGCTGTAGTCATGCTCCAACCCCTGCCGGTCATCCCGCAGCCGCCCAGCCGTCCGGTAGGCGGCGGCTGCGACAGATGAACGGCCCCCTGCCCGGCTGATCACTTTTGCACTGAGATGGTAGATCGCCACGCTTGGGACGCCTCTCTTCAAAACAGGGTCCAGCGCCTGCTTGCGCTGGTCGGGAGCGCGAGGGTGAAACCCTCGTTTAGGCGGCAATGCCGCCTTGGGGGGAAGCCGTCCGGCGCGGGGGTTTACCCCCATGAGGACGCGCACGTTGTCGAAGACAATGTATAAGCGCGCATTTAAATCTTTTCAACCTATCAATCCGCCACTACATTCGCCCCGATTATTCCCGAGGTTGCCCCATGTCCCAAAGCCGCCCGACCGACGCCCGGATCAAAGAACTGGCCGAGAAGAAAGCTCAGCTCGACGCTCAGATCGCAGCGCTCGATGCCCGGCGGCGTCTGTCTCAGAAGAAAGACGAAGACCGCATCAAATGGCTCTTGGGCACTTTGGTCTTCGACCGTTTGAGCGCCGAACCTGCTCTTCAGAGCCCCGAGCTCTTAGAGTTGGTGCGGCGCGATCTGCCAGACCGCCTCACCCAGCGGGATCGCGACCGGGGGCTCTGGCAGATTCTGTTTCCTGACGCGCAAGAGGACCGGTCATGAGTTTTG
>NZ_JAPMLP010000024.1 GCF_026410285.1 Sulfitobacter sp. F26169L
TCTCAGGAAGATCGAATGGTCTACCGGGTCAGTGGAGCTGGCGATCGCCAAAGCCTAGAGATTGCGCAACTGCGGTTCCATTACTGAATGGTCCCAAGGTTAGCGCGCAAGCTTTTGATATTCTTCCCACATCATCTCTATTAGCTGGCCCTGCGTGATGCCAAGACGCTCTGCCTCAGCGGCAATCGCTTCCCCGACTTCAGGGAAAACCTTCGGGTGCAGCTGATAGGTGCGTGGGCTTGGTTTACGCCCTGGTTTCTTGCGTGGGGTACGATCAAGGAAGCCCCTCGCCTCTCCAACCTCATCGACACGGCGGACCTCGGCAACCGTGGTGTCTTTTGGTCGGGCCTTCAGCCCTGCAAGCCTATTTGAGCCGCTCATAGACAGCCTCCGTAAAGTATTTGGCATTCTCCAAGGCCTTATCGACCTTGCCGCCAGTTACCATGTCAGGGTCTTTCATCATCGCGGTCAGATCACCGCCATAAGCGAAGATTTCTGAAAACGCCGCGCGAGCGACGAGCGACGGTTCGATCAGGTCTATCCCTGCCCCGCGCAGCTGTTCTTCCAGATCTCTTTGAACGCGGCTTTTCACAGCTGCGCTTGTTTTGGTCAGAACAACGGCGTGACGGATTGTGCGACCAAGCGCCTCTTCCTCTTCCCGGATCAAAGCCAAGGCTTCAGACCCGATCTCCGCGTCGAGCGCCGTTGGCTGCATAGGAACGATAACCAGATCAGCTTGAGAAATAGCGCGGCTGACAAGCTGCGATGCTACGCCTTCAAGATCAACAATCACGATCTGCCCATCGCCATCTGATGCCCTGATCGTCGGCACTATCTCAGAGCGCCCTATATCCTGATGAAGCGTCACACCTTTGGGGAGTCCGTGAGATGCCCATCGGGTCAGTGACTTGTTGGGGTCGCAGTCCAAGACTGTCACTTGAGCTCCCATCCGAGCGAACTCTGTGGCCAGGATTACAGCACATGTGGATTTTCCGACGCCCCCTTTGGGGCTTGCCATGACGATGACGGGCATTGCTCGGCCTCATACTATTTTCGTTACCGGAAACATATCACTTACCGGTAAAATTTCCAATACCAGAATAAAATTTGATACCGGATTTAAATCAATAACCGGTTTTAAATCCGATTATGGTCTACCGCGCTTCTCGAACCACTTGCGGCAAAAGCCTACGAATGCGGCATCCACATCCCTCGGAGCCTCCACGATCCAGTCACGCCACTCACTTTCCAGGTGACGTACATCCCAACCAGGCGCGGCCTGTCGCGCCCTATCGTAGGTTTCAGACTTAAGTGGAGGAATACGCCCTTCGATAAGGGAGGGCGGGGTCATCGTGCCGCGATTGGTAAAAACCACCATGTCCGCCACTTCATCGAAGAACACTTGATAATCTGGCAGGTGATCATGAACCGCCAGCTGCTTAATCATCTGACGAAATCGCTTTTCTGGGCTTTGCGACCCAGACTTCATAAGCAGGTGCTTTAGGGTAATCTTCCAGCTTTTTTGCTGGCCACAGTGCTTGCGCGCTAGCTCGTAAACGCGGCGTTCAATCGGCTTGCGCAAGCGAAAGTAGTCGCGGTGAAGGGTCAGCACCTCTTCGTTTTTGATTGCATTGAAGACCCAGTCCGACAGCTTGACCTCACACCAGAGCAAACGACCGTCGAGGCCTTGCTTTCGACGGATGGAGGAGGCGTCTATCAACCCGAACCCATCAATCTGTTCTTCGTCACCAGAAACAATGTTCGTTCTGATCCGCGTGCCTTCCAACCGGTCAAGCGCATCCATGAGCGAGATGTATTCTCGACCACTGGTGCCACGGTTCGTGAAAATCAGGAGTTCGTGCGAATTGATACGAACGCGAGGCGAGACCGGTTCCCCATGTTTAAGTTTCGCCATAATCTGACTGATGCAGTAAATCAGGATGTCCTTGTCATAGATGGTTGCCAGCCCTTTGACACTCGGCGTGATTTCCAACCAGTGATCACCGTTCCTATAACGCTTCACAGAAGTCTCTGGTTTCTTGGAGAGTGAGTAGAACGGATGCTCCATATGTTGCATGACGTCCTTGAGAACAGCGTCTGCAACGTCACAGATGAACAGATCGTGCTGAGGGTGACGATCAGGCAAAAGGGGTGTCAGTGGGTTCGTGTTTTCAGTTACCATAGCAGCACATTCGTGTTTTCAGTTACCCATGTCAAGATTCGTGTTTTCAGTTACCAAAGTTCGTGTTTTCAGTTACCGAGATTCGTGTTTTTAGTTACTGATCGAATGCGTAACACGTTGATTCAAAATAGTAAAACAGGCCTCAAAAACAGCTTAACACTATATTTAACACATATTTAACACACTAAGCCTGTGGATAACTTGGAAAATCAACTCAATTCAGCGGATTCTGATCAAACCGTCCACGGTAAATCTTGCTCTTGAAATACACATTCTGCTTGGCCTTGAGCGGGTTGCGGTTACCCACCAACAGCAGCAGATCATCTGCCTTCATGCCCGTGATCTGCTCAGCCGTCATGAGCTTCTGACGCTGCTCCGAGTAGGAAAAATCCCGACCCTCGTTTGGGGCCTTACCCTCTCGGATTTGCTGAGAATAGACAGTGCTTTCCCCGAGGTGGCGCGCTGCCCATTCAGCGGTTTCGATGTCATTGAGATTGAAGACCCGCTTGGTGATGCAGGAGCCAAAGATCGAACGGGCATCGTTTGGCCCATAGGCCTTTTCGACCTGACCCGTGTCCTGGGTAACGAACAGCGCTTCGACACCGGCCCCTGCGGCGACATTGGCAATGTTCATGATCTGCTCCATGCGGCCCATGCGGACAAATTCATCGAGAACCAGCAGGATCGGAGACTTGACCTTGCGCCGCCCGTCCTGGCGCACAACCGTGCCCAGGACAAGGTTAATGAACAGGCGCATAAAGATCGCTTGCTTATCCACCTGGTCGAGCGGCACCGCGATGAAGAGATCGACCCGATCATCGAGAAGATCATCCATGCGGAAGCTGGACCCGGCCAGGAAGTGGCGCATGTTGTCGGACTGCATCCACTCAAAAGCTTTCGAGACCGCTGTTTGAATCGACCCTCGTTCTCTGTCACCTGCGCGCAGAATGGTTGCGGCGGTCTGGGCCGGGCGGTGACCGACAAGGTCGCCATTTTCAGCCCAGGCCTCAAGCGTGCTGTCGAGGTTTGCAGACAGAAGCAGATCAGCGACGGCGATCAGATTGCGCCGGTTGGGTTCTTCCTGGGTCACGATCACTTCTATCGCCGCCGCGACCAGCTGGCGGGCCATTTCCGAAAAATGCGCGCCGTCGCCTTGTTCGGGTTTGACCAGGCCGTCCGCAACCAGAGCCACGTCGCGCGCCAGCTCGTGGGGCCGGATGTAGTCGAGCGGGTTGAATTGATCCTGTCCATCCTCGACGAGGCCGAAGGGGTTGAGGACCGCCACCTTGCGCCCAAGCTCTTCGCGGTGGCGGCGCGTCACGGCGAAATTCTCGCCCTTGATGTCCAGGACCACGACCGGCCCCTGGTGATCGAGGATCGCCGGGATCACGGCGCTGACGCCTTTGCCGCCGCGTGTGCCGGAGACGACGAGGTGATGCCCGCCACGCCAGCCCTTCGCATCGTTCTTGACGTAGCGCAGGAGCTTGCCCTTGTGCAGGGCGAGGGGCAGGCCGGTCTTGTTGCGCACAAGCTGGGCAATGTCGCGCGGGTCCATCCATCCCGCTTGCCACGGGCCAGTGCGGGATTTGCGGTTGCGGCCAATGCGCGGATTGAAGATCGCCATCAGCGGGGTGCTGACAGCGACGGCCACGCCGAAGACCCCGAGCGCGAAGGAGATCGCCATGGCCTGCTTCTGCGGATCAGAATACCGCGCCAGCCCCTTGAGTCCTTCCCAAATGGCACGGGGGAGGGGCCAACCAGCGCCCGTCCATGCCTGGACAGTCGCCAGTATGTCGTTGAGAGGCGCTCTGAGGGGCGTCAGGGCTGTGAGGGCGGCAGCGCACAGGCAGACCCATGCGAGGAGCTTCAGCGGTGTCCTGTGGCGCTCTGCGGCTGTCCCGAGGGTGTCAAGGATGGTGGCCACGGCGATGATCGGGAAGGCATAGGTGGTCACCGGGTAGATCGCGACCGCTTGCGGAGCGAGGATCAGGGCGGCAGCGGCCAGGATCACAGC
>NZ_JAPMLP010000025.1 GCF_026410285.1 Sulfitobacter sp. F26169L
TATTCTGTTGAAAAACTCATGGTTTTCTGGGCCCTGTATCACGGGGCGAATGGTTCCCTCCTTGATTTTACTGAGCGGTGTTGGCCCGAATTGGGTTCGGAGCTAACTTTGCTAACTTTTTGAGGTTCTGGGTGGTTGCGGCGAGGATAAATTCGTCATGAGCCCCGCATGGCCCACGCAGTCGAAGCCGACTTAAGCCGTGAATGCGTTTCAGATGGGCGAACGACATTTCGACCTTTTTGCGTAGTTTCCGCGAGATGGCATATTGCTGTGTTTGCGATAAGGCGCGGGCGACATCACGAGATGGTTCATAGATTGAACGTGTAACTTTTCGTTGTGGTTCTTTGGGTGTGCAGCGTTGTTTGAGCGAGCATGCCTCACAATCAGATTTTCGGGCGCGTTAGCGGATGGTGGCATCTTTATTGGGGCCAGATCTTGGTGCGGTGAATGCGCGTCTATATTGCTTCAGCTCTTTGCCGCCAGGGCAAATATAAAGATCGTGCTCAGCGTCAAATGTAAAATCAGCGCGTTCAAACGTGCCATCCTTTCGGCCAGATTTATCAATGACAGGGATATGCGGCGCAATCCCGCGCTTTTGAACCAACCAATCCAGCATCGGACCTGAACCATAAGCCGTATCCGCAATCAACCGCTGTGGCATCAATTCATGCACTTCATGTACACGATCAATCATGATTTTGACGGCGTCAACTTCTGCTTGGCGGATGGAACGTGTTGGTTCCACATCAAGGATGACAGCGTTATCCGTATCGATCAAATAGTTCGTAGAATACGCAAAATACGCGGGGCCACCACGTGCGCCAGTCCATTGCGAAGCAGGATCTGAATGCGAGATAAACTTGGGAACCACAGGGCTGGCCGCGCCAAAAGCAGCGTCATCCAGCGTTTCCAAATATTCCCGGACTGCGCGTGGGGCTTCATCCGGGTTTATCGCTTCGGGGATCCAATCAGCCTTTGGCGTTGATTGCTGGCGGTTGGCATCAGCTGCAATGATACTCGCATCCGCCGCGTATCGCTGACCACTTGCAAGGCCAGCTTCAATGCACTGTGCCACAACGCTTTCAAACACATGCCTTAGTAAATCACTGTCACGGAACCGACCATGTCTGTTCTTGGAAAACGTCGAATGATCCGGAATGGCGTCCGTCAAATCAAGTTTGCAAAACCAGCGGTAGGCTAAGTTGAGATGGACTTCATCACACAGCCGCCGTTCCGAACGGATGCCCATGATATAGCCAACAAACAACATCCGCATCATCAGTTCAGGGTCAATCGAGGGACGCCCGGTTGAACTATAGAACGAGCCCAAATGCGCACGCACGCCAGATAGATCGATGATACCGTCAATTGCCCGTAAGACATGATCTGCAGGAACATGATCCTCGATAGAGAAATCGTAAAACAGAGCGCTTTGCGCTTCTTGCCGTGGTCCCAACATCGCAACAATCTCCCATCTCAATGAGGAAATTGAATCAGTTAGACGAGGCTAAATCAACGTGAGTTTTTCAACAGAATA
>NZ_JAPMLP010000026.1 GCF_026410285.1 Sulfitobacter sp. F26169L
AGAGGTGGTCGCAAGGTTTCGTACCGGTAGTTAAGGTGGATCAACTTGTGAAAGAAGTTATCCCAAATGACGAAACGAAAGAACCATTCGCCTGATTTCAAAGCCAAGGTTGCGCTTGAAGCAATCCGCGAGGAGATGTCGATGGCAGAGCTGTCCAAGAAATATGGCGTTCACCCGACTCGGATTGGAACTTGGAAACGCGCGGCGATAGAAAACATGGCAGCGGCATTTCCGCGCCGAGGGTCCGCCCCTGAGCAAGTGAGCATTGCGGACGTCGACAAGCTGCATTCTAAGATCGGCCAGCTGGTGGTGGAACGGGATTTTTTGGCCGATGCCTCGCAGCAACTGTTCGGGACGCGAGGCAAAAAATGGTGAGCAAGGACCACAAACTGAGTGCGCGCCGTCAATGCAACCTGCTGACCCTGTCCCGATCCCACTTGTACTATGAACCAAGGTCGAGAGCGCTGAAAACCTACGGTTCATGGAAAACATTGATAAGCAATTCCTCGAAACGCCATGGTACGGGTCACGTCAAATGGCGCGCTGCATGCAGCGCACCAGCCACAAATACGGGCGGCATTGGGTGCGCCGTCTAATGCGGCTTATACGTTTAGTCCCGATCTATCAGGAACCCAACACCAGCACGAAACATCCGCAGCACAAGATCTGGCCCTATCTGCTGCGGAACATGGTGATTGATCGGCCCAACCAAGTCTGGTGCGCTGACATAACCTATATCCCAATGCGACGCGGCTTCCTGTACCTCGTCGCCATCATGGATTGGTACAGTCGCAAAGTCCTGGTTTGGCGGCTATCGAACAGTATGGACGCAGACTTCTGCGTTGAGGCCTTGAAGGAAGCTTTGGCCAGGTATGGTAAGCCGGAAATATTCAATACGGATCAAGGCAGTCAATTTACCAGTGGTACATGGATCGACGTGCTCATGGGTGCAAAGATCAAGATAAGCATGGATGGCAAAGGCGCGTGGCGTGACAATCGCATGATTGAACGTCTATGGCGGTCGCTGAAGTATGAATGCGTCTATCTGAATGCTTCTGAGACATGTTCTGAAATGCGGGCTGGGATCGGCAAATGGCTGACCTGCTACATCCCTGCGCGACCGCACTCGACCCACGGCACCTTGACCCCTGATGAGGCCTATGTCAGCAAAACAGAACCAATGAGAGTAGCAGCATAAACTTAACCCTGATCCATCTTAACAAGGCTGCAAACGGGTCGAAATTCTAGGACCACCTCT
>NZ_JAPMLP010000027.1 GCF_026410285.1 Sulfitobacter sp. F26169L
GCTTGATCTCCACCTTGGTGCCGCCGCCGAAGGTCCAGGGGGTGATGTAGTGCTGGTGGCAGTAGTAGGTGGCGATGTCCTCGGGCTGCAGGCTGCTGATGGTGAAGGTGAAGTCGGTGCCGCTGCCGCTGCCGCTGAATCTGCTGGGCACGCCGGTGTATCTGTAGCTGGCGCTGTAGATCAGCAGCTTGGGGGCCTTGCCGGGCTTCTGCTGGTACCAGGCCACGGCGGTTCTCACGTCCTGGCTGGCCTGGCAGGTGATGGTCACTCTGTCGCCCACGCTGGCGCTCAGGCTGCTGGGGCTCTGGGTCATCTGGATGTCACATCTGGCACCTCTCAGCCACAGCAGCAGGAGCCCCAGGAGCTGAGCGGGCACCCTCATGTCCATGGTGGTCTAAGCTTCGTGTCAAGGACGGTGACTGCAGAAAAGACCCATGGAAAGGAACAGTCTGTTAGTCTGTCAGCTATTATGTCTGGTGGC
>NZ_JAPMLP010000028.1 GCF_026410285.1 Sulfitobacter sp. F26169L
GGCCTGAATCGTGAGAGTGAAGGTGTCCGCAGGTGAGCGCAAACCAAAATCGCTCGCATCGACCAGCGCTGACCCATCTGGCACCGCACGATATTCCACGGTTATGTCAGAAAGCGAGGCCTCTGACAGAAACACGTCGAAATACAGATCACCGGATTCGCTTGCCTGCCCCGGAAGCGCGGAAATCTCGGGCAGGCTTTCCGACGTGTCATCGTCCAGCAATGTGGCAATGCCCGCT
>NZ_JAPMLP010000029.1 GCF_026410285.1 Sulfitobacter sp. F26169L
GGCGATGATCGGGAAGGCATAGGTGGTCACCGGGTAGATCGCGACCGCTTGCGGAGCGAGGATCAGGGCGGCAGCGGCCAGGATCACAGCACCGATCATGATCACCCAGTGGCGGGCTTCCAAAACAAAACTCATGACCGGTCCTCTTGCGCGTCAGGAAACAGAATCTGCCAGAGCCCCCGGTCGCGATCCCGCTGGGTGAGGCGGTCTGGCAG
>NZ_JAPMLP010000002.1:0-2500 GCF_026410285.1 Sulfitobacter sp. F26169L
CCACCTCAATTGGTTTCATGTTAATCGCGCTGACCATTTTGTGGCTATATTTAGAGCGGTACTTGAGGGTGGTCGCGTTTCTGACACGCTGATTGCGTCACGCGTAGGCAGCTATTGGCCAGCCTGGTCCATCGCTACGGAGGAGGGCGGGAGAGTTCAAAACATTGGATATTTTAAGGGGGAAGTCGCCACGTGCTCACGATTGGGAGCGCCAGATTACGGCGGTTTTTTTTGGATGCCAGACGACAAAACGACGCCAGCTTTTCAGCTGGCGTCGTTTTGTGTAGTCATCGTAGAGAGATACATAATTTGGAAAGCTTATTAGGTTTGGCGATGACCTACTCTCCCACGCCTTAAGACGCAGTACCATCGGCGCAGTAGCACTTAACTGCCGGGTTCGGGATGGGACCGGGTGTTTTGCTTACGCTATGATCACCAAACCAAAAAAACTTTCCAAATGTCCAAGCCAGTACGCTGATTGTGTGTGTATGCTTTTGATAACGAGCCTCTTATGGAGGTCTCGCGACGCAGTTACGGAGTTAAGTCACTCTGTTACTGGATCAAATCAAGCCTATCGAGCCATTAGTACCAGTCAACTGAACGTATTACTACGCTTACATCTCTGGCCTATCGACGAGGTAGTCTACCTCGGCTCTCAGGGATACCTTGTTTTGAGGGGGGCTTCCCGCTTAGATGCCTTCAGCGGTTATCCTGTCCGATCATAGCTACTCTGCACTGCGGCTGGCGCCACAACAGATCCACCAGTGGATCGTTCACCCCGGTCCTCTCGTACTAGGGGCAACTCCTCTCAAGTATCCTACACCCACGGAAGATAGGGACCGAACTGTCTCACGACGTTCTAAACCCAGCTCACGTACCTCTTTAAACGGCGAACAGCCGTACCCTTGGGACCTGCTCCAGCCCCAGGATGAGATGAGCCGACATCGAGGTGCCAAACACTGCCGTCGATATGGACTCTTGGGCAGTATCAGCCTGTTATCCCCGGCGTACCTTTTATCCGTTGAGCGATGGCCCTTCCACTCGGGACCACCGGATCACTATGACCGACTTTCGTCTCTGCTCGACTTGTCAGTCTCGCAGTCAGGCTGGCTTCTGCCATTGCACTCAACGACCGATTTCCGACCGGTCTGAGCCAACCTTCGCGCGCCTCCGTTACGATTTAGGAGGCGACCGCCCCAGTCAAACTACCCACCACACAGGGTCCCGGATCCGGATAACGGACCGCGGTTAGACATCAAGCAGAACAAGGGTGGTATCTCAAGGGAGGCTCCACGCAAACTGGCGTTCACGCTTCAAAGCCCACCACCTATCCTGCACATGTTCGGCCTAATGCCAGTGTGAAGTTGTAGTAAAGGTGCACGGGGTCTTTCCGTCTAACCGCGGGTAACCGGCATCTTGACCGGTAATTCAATTTCGCTGAGTCTATGTTGGAGACAGCGGGGAAGTCGTTACGCCATTCGTGCAGGTCGGAACTTACCCGACAAGGAATTTCGCTACCTTAGGACCGTTATAGTTACGGCCGCCGTTTACCTGGGCTTCAATTCAGAGCTCTCACCCCTCCTTTTAACCTTCAGGCACCGGGCAGGCGTCAGACCCTATACGTCGTCTTACGACTTCGCAGAGCCCTGTGTTTTTAATAAACAGTCGCCACCCCCTGGTTTGTGCCCCCAGCTCCCACTTGCGTAGAAACCGGGCCTCCTTCTCGCGAACTTACGGAGGTATTTTGCCGAGTTCCTTCAACATAGTTCTCTCAAGCGCCTTGGTATTCTCTACCTATCCACCTGTGTCGGTTTAGGGTACGATCTAGCGATGGAGCTATTTCCAGGAACCACTCAGCAGCCCATTCAATCCGATAAGGATGAACTACCTCTGTGATCCGTCACTTCCATCTGGCCCAGGAATATTAACCTGGTTCCCATCGACTACGCCTTTCGGCCTCGCCTTAGGGGTCGGCTTACCCTGCTCAGATTAGCTTTAAGCAGGAACCCTTGGATTTTCGGCGAGAGTGTCTCTCACACTCTTTGTCGCTACTCATGTCATCATTCTCACTAGTGATCTCTCCACCGGATCGCTCACGCGCCGGCTTCACAGAAAGCTCCTTGTGTCCAACCTCACCCGAAGGTGAGTAAAGACACATGGAACTATGTCACACTACGCTCTGCTACCATGCAATAAATGCATCCTAAGCTTCGGCTCATGGCTTGAGCCCCGTTACATCTTCGCCGCAGGACAACTTGTTTAGACCAGTGAGCTGTTACGCTATCTTTAAAGGATGGCTGCTTCTAAGCCAACCTCCTGGTTGTTTTGGTCGTCCCACCTGCTTTCCCACTTAGCCATGAATTAGGGGCCTTAGCTGTAGGTCAGGGTTGTTTCCCTCTTCACGACGGACGTTAGCATTCGCCGTGTGTCTGCCGACTAGTACTCCTCGGTATTCGGAGTTTGGTTAGGATCAGTAAGACGGTGAGTCCCCATTACCCAT
>NZ_JAPMLP010000002.1:7500-531632 GCF_026410285.1 Sulfitobacter sp. F26169L
GCCATTCCAGCACTGGGTATTTCACGCCCGGCATCTCGTCAGGGCGCAGGGCAGTTTCAAATGCGACGTATTTCGCACCCGACTGTACACCAGCCATGCCCAGCAGATCGGCCAGTTCAAAACCGTTCCACGGGATCACCATTGACCACGCCTCGACACAGCGGAAACGGTAGATTCGTTCTTCGATGGTCATGGCCTTTATAATGTCTTCAAAGGCGTAATCGCCGGGATTGTCGACCAGACCGTCGATCTTAACGCTCCACGGCTGTGTGGTCAGCTGGCCTGCGTAGCGGGCGGGGTCATCCTTTCCCGTGCCGAACTCATAGTAGTTGTTATATAGTGTGATGTCTTCGTAAGCGTTGGGTTGCAGATCTTGTGCTGCCGCACGTGTACCTGTTGCGCCAATCGCGGCCAGCCCCAATCCCGCCGCAGCGCTGCCCATCAGTTGCCTGCGGTTCAGAAATGCAGTCTCCTCGGTGACATCGGATTCTTTAAGCGTGTTTTTCCAGCGCATCGCCATTGGTTGTCTCCTTACTGTTGAACTACACCTAAGGCGACTGATGCGCGGGACCAATTGGTTTTGCGCCACATTTCATCCGGCACACTCTATTGTCAGCAATTGCAGCGCCTCTAAATCGCAATTGCGACGCGTCCAGCTCTGCGGCCGATGTGGCGTATCTTTTTCGCCCGATTTAGCGGGACTGTGCGTGGCAGTCGGAACTCCGGCAGAATCTTGCCCGAAAAAGGCAGGTTTGTCGGCCGATCGCACCTGTCAGCGGAATAACTGCTGTTCAGACTAAACTGTCCAGCCCCGCCCTGCGTATCTCTTTCGATGCAACAACAAGCATCGCACATTCTTTCAAGGAGAATACCATGTTTCGTACAACTGTTCTGTCCCTCACAGCCGCTGCTGCACTGGCGACTGCCGCATTCGCCGCAGGGCATGCAAAAGACATCGTAGATACAGCCAACGCCGCGGGTGACTTTGGCACGCTGCTCGCCGCAGCCGAAGCTGCCGGTCTGGTTGAAACCCTGAAAAGCGAAGGGCCGTTCACCGTATTCGCGCCGACGGACGCTGCTTTTGCAGCATTGCCCGAAGGGACTGTCGAAGACCTGTTGAAACCCGAAAACAAGGAAATGCTGACAAGCATCCTGACCTATCACGTTATCGCCGGGAAGGTGATGTCAACAGACCTGACGGACGATATGGAAGCGGCCACTGTAAACGGTGACACAGTGATGATCGATCTCGACAATGGTGTGATGGTGGATGATGCGACTGTCACCACCGCAGATATCGAGGCGACAAACGGCGTGATCCATGTGATCGACAAAGTGATTATGCCGGATTCGTAAAACGTCTCGCAATTGCGGGATCGTTTCTGTTTGCCCTGCGCGATGCATATGAAAGACAATTCATAATGAAAAGGCCCACATCACTGTGGGCCTTTTTGGTTTCTATATCCGGTTAGTGAACCGTTGCCTCGTCAGGCTTTGGCCGGTTGCTGGAGGATATTCTATCCCCGATGATCAACCCGTCCGGACCGACAGTCACCGGAACGACATCGCCGTCATTTACATCACCTGCCAACAGCATCTCTGCCAACGGGTTCTGCAGCGCCGACTGGATCACACGCTTTAGCGGCCTTGCGCCGAACACAGGGTCATAGCCTTCGTCCGCCAGCCATTTGCGCGCGTCATCGTCTAGCGCCAGCTCGATCTTGCGCGCGGCAAGACGTTTGAGCAGACGTGCCATCTGGATTGTGACAATCCCGTCCATGTTTTCACGGTTGAGGCGGTCGAAGATGATCGTCTCGTCCAGACGGTTCAGGAATTCGGGGCGGAAGTGTGCGCGCACAGCCTCCATCACGTCCTTCTTTGCCTGCACCATGTCGCTGCCTTCGGGCGCCAAGCTGAGCGCTTGGGCACCAAGGTTGGACGTAAGGATAATAAGCGTCTGCTTGAAATCCACGGTCCGGCCCTGTCCGTCTGTCAGCACACCATCGTCGAGCACCTGCAACAGCACGTTGAACACATCGGGGTGGGCTTTTTCGACCTCGTCGAACAATACCACCTGATACGGACGGCGGCGAACGGCTTCAGTCAAAACACCCCCCTCATCATATCCGACATACCCCGGAGGCGCACCAATCAGGCGGGCAACGGCGTGTTTCTCCATGTACTCCGACATGTCGATCCGCACCATGGCGTTGTCGTCGTCAAACATGAACTCGGCCACAGCTTTGGTCAGCTCTGTTTTACCCACACCTGTTGGCCCGAGGAACAGGAAGCTGCCCAAGGGACGGTCTTCGTCGTTCAGACCTGCGCGCGAACGGCGTACAGCGTTGGCGACCGCCTTTACGGCCTGATCCTGACCAATCACACGGGCGTGCAACTGCTCTTCCATACGCAACAACTTGTCACGCTCGCCCTCCAGCATTTTGCCGGCAGGGATGCCTGTCCAGCGCTCCACGACAGATGCAATCTGGTCGGGGCGCACTGCTTCCTCGACCATCACACCGTCTTCACGGCTTTCGGCCTCAAGCAGATCCCGCTCAAGCTGCGGAATAACGCCGTAGGACAGCTCACCCGCCTTCGCCAGATTACCGTCCCGCTTTGCGATATCGAGATCGGCACGCGCACGGTCCAGCTTTTCCTTGATCTCGCGTGCACCTTCCAGCTTGTCACGCTCTGCCTGCCAAGCGGCTGTCATTTCGGCACTGCGCTCTTGCAGTTCTGCCAGATCCTTTTGCAGCGTTTCAAGTCGATCCTTAGAGGCCTGATCGTCCTCTAGCTTCAACGCTTCTTCCTCGATCTGCAACTGCAACACCTGACGGTCCAGAGCGTCCAGTTCTTCGGGCTTGCTGTCTACCTCCATCCGCAAACGGCTGCTGGCTTCGTCCATCAGGTCGATTGCCTTGTCGGGCAGAAAGCGGTCAGTGATATAACGGTGGCTTAGCGTAGCCGCCGCAACCAATGCACTGTCGCTAATACGAACACCGTGATGCAACTCGTACTTCTCTTTAATACCGCGCAGAATGCTTATGGTGTCTTCTACCGTCGGCTCCAGAACCATCACCGGCTGGAACCGGCGCGCAAGTGCGGCGTCTTTTTCCACGTACTTGCGATACTCGTCCAGCGTGGTCGCACCGATACAATGCAATTCGCCGCGCGCAAGGGCAGGTTTAATCAGGTTGGCCGCATCCATAGCGCCATCTGCCTTACCGGCACCGACCAGCGTATGCATCTCGTCAATGAACAGGATCACTTCGCCAGCGGCTTCGGTCACCTCTGTCAACACAGCCTTCAGGCGTTCTTCGAACTCACCGCGATATTTGGCGCCGGCGATTAACGCGCCCATGTCCAGCGCAAGCAATCGCTTGTTGCGCAGGCTTTCAGGCACGTCACCGTTAATGATACGCAAGGCAAGACCTTCCGCAATCGCCGTCTTACCGACACCGGGTTCACCTATCAGAACGGGGTTGTTCTTGGTCCGGCGGCTCAGCACCTGCATTGCACGGCGGATTTCCTCGTCACGACCGATGATCGGGTCAATCTTTCCCTCTTCGGCACGCGCAGTCAGATCCTGAGCGTATTTCTTCAACGCATCATAGCCGTCTTCGGCGCTGGCACTGTCAGCGGTGCGCCCCTTGCGAAGATCGTTGATTGCACTGTTCAGGGCCTGCGCAGAGACGTTTCCAGCCTCAAGCGCAGTCTTGGCACCGGATTTCACCATGCAAAGCGCCATCAGCATACGCTCGACGGGCACAAAGCTGTCGCCAGCTTTCTTCGCCAACGCTTCGGCTTCAGCTAGTACGCGCGTGGTCGCACCATCCAGATATGTTTGCGCAGCATCGCCCATGACCTTGGGCATTTTGCCCAGCGCCAGATCAACCGCTTCCTTTACTGACGACGCATTGCCGCCAGATGCATTAATGAGATTGCTCGCAAGCCCCTCTTCATCATCCATAAGCGCTTTCAGCAGATGCTCGGGTGCCAGCCGCTGATGGCTGTCGCGTGTTGCAATTGTTTGGGCCGCTTGCACAAAACCGCGCGACCGCTCCGTGAACTTGCTCAGGTCCATGGGTATCTCCTATATAAAAAAGCGTCCACTTTCCGGCACCCGCTTAGCGGCATACCGATGTGTGAACCTCACGGTTATTATCTGGGAATTTTCCGCCCCTTATCAAGCCCATGAACAAACCAATTTTTTTTATGCGACCCGGTCAACACTTGCGGGCGAAAGGCATGCAGGCATGTGATAGGCGAATTTCCACCTATCTTAAGCTATTGTTCTCAAGTTGAATTAAAACACTTTAAGGTTTTAGCAGGCGGAGGGGGAAACTTTTATCGATGTTAATAGTTATTTTATTATCAGAAGTGCCCAAATACTTATCAGAGGCAAACAAAGCTCCACCATAAATTCAGGAGCATACGAGGTTTTGAGAATGACACAGACAACAATTCAGATGAGCGATGTTATCTATAACGCCAGTACTCAATGTTTTGAAGCGTTGGTAACTGTTAATAAGGGCCAGAGCGCCGTTAAATACCCTTGTGCCATCGAAGCACCAATAACCATGAGCTTTGAAGATGCCGCAAAAGGCCTTTCCAAACAGGCACTGCGCCGCAACAAATCGAAAAACAGCCTTTATTCGCAAATTCGCAACCGTGCGCCGCACTTACGTGCAGTGCGCCCACGATTTGATCCGCGTGTGTGGTTAGCGCAACTTGGCTTTTCTTCATCCGATCAGGCTGCCTGATCGGAATTGAATTCGTATTTGCATAGCGACTGGTCATGTTGAAGCACTGTCCCTGCACATATGGCCGCTATGCAATACCAGAGACGCTTGCCTGCCTGCACTGTCTCTGAGACTTGGGCCCGATCCGCAATGCGTGATCGGGCCTTTTTTCTGTACAGCCCCTGCTTCATGCCATATGCCGCAAGACGTTTGCCGAATTTTTTGCCCTGATGGAGCCTGCCCATGTCTGATGACCGCCTGATTGTTGCCCTTGATGTTCCCAATGCTCTTGCCGGTCTTGAGATGGCCAAGCGGATCGGAGATGCCGCGAATTTTTACAAAATCGGTTTGGGCATGCTCACCGGGGGCGGTCTGGCACTCGCCAACGAGCTAAAGCAGGAGCACGGGAAGCGGATATTCCTTGATATGAAACTGTTTGATATCGGTGCTACAGTCGAGGCAGCAGTGCGCGGTCTGGCGCAGTTTGATATGGATTTTTTAACCGTGCATGGCGATCCCCATGTGGTGCGCGCCGCAAAAGAGGGCGCTGCCGGAAGCAATCTGAAGATTCTGGGTGTGACTATTCTCACGTCACTGGACCGCGATGATCTGAATGCCTGCCTGATCCGTGATGGCGAACTTCCCGAACTGGTTGTTACGCGGGCGCTTCGCGCCTTCGAAGCGGGCGCGGATGGAGTCATCGCCTCCCCACAGGAAGCCGCGATGATCCGCGCGCAACCCGAAGCAGACGGAAAGCTGATCGTGACTCCCGGTGTGCGCCCTGCGGGTGCGGTACTGGGGGATCAGAAACGCGTTACAACACCGGCATTTGCAATTGAAAACGGTGCAGATCACGTCGTGGTTGGCCGCCCAATCCATCGCGCTGATGACCCCGCGCAGGCGGCGCGCGATATTGTGACAGAAATGTCGGGTGTGTCCAGAACAACCTAGCCGTGTGCCAAATCCATCACATTAACAGCTTTTGACCTATCGGTCAGGAATCACCGACTATGTCAAAAAGCTAATTCATGCTAACGTAAATACGGTGATACTCCCCGACGAACTGGTTCTTCCTTATGTTCGTCACCTTCCCCCCCGCTAGACGCAGCGGGGGGTCTTTTCGTGAAATATGTAAATTTCATATCGTTGCATCCCTTTCAGCAATCCAGACAGCCAGTCGAGCCTGAAAGGCAGGCACCGCTTTATTGTGATTCAAAAATGTCTGTTCACGCATTAATTTCCATTCTTGCCCCTCATTACCGAATTCTATGTTTCCCATTTCCCTCTGCGGCATCTGCGCCACAAAAAACCACTTTGCGATATCACCTTCGTAAAATTTGCGGCCCCATTGAACAGATTGCTCCGGCACCTCCAGCCCCAGTTCTTCGCGACACTCACGCAAGGCACAGGTAAGTGGTGTTTCATTTCCTTCGCGTCCACCCCCCGGAAGGTCCCAATGGTCGGCAAATATCAGGCCTGGTGTTGCGTCGCGCAGAATGACTGCCAAACTGGTGCCGAGGTACAATGCCAGTTTTGCGCCGCCAAACGGCTCACCGTCGTAAGGAGTAATGTCGAATTGCATGGGATTCTCCGCTCGTGGGGTTTATGATTGGACATCCAGCAACAGATCACAATCCCCGCCATGCCCGCACTCTGCCGCGATTGCCTGACCCAATTTGACACAGAGCGCCGGTGCCCCGCCTGCGCCAGTCCGCGCGTGACAAGACATGACGAGCTATGGGATCTGAACATCGCCCATATGGATTGCGATGCTTTCTATGCATCGGTCGAGAAACGTGACAATCCGGCCCTTGAAGGCAAGCCGGTAATCATCGGGGGTGGGCGGCGCGGTGTCGTTTCTACTGCCTGCTATGTTGCGCGCATTCGTGGCGTGCGGTCCGCGATGCCGATGTTTCAGGCGCTCAAGCTTTGCCCGGAAGCTGTCGTGATCCGCCCGCGCATGGAAGAATACGTCAAAGCTTCCCGCGCGATCCGTGAGATGATGGAAGAACTCACGCCTGCCATAGAACCGCTGTCGTTGGACGAGGCGTTTTTAGACATGAGTGGCACCACAAGATTACATGGTGCGCCCCCGGCAGTTATGCTTGCACGATTGGTACGACGGATGAAAACCGATTTGGGACTGACCGGGTCAATTGGTCTGAGCCATAATAAGTTTCTGGCGAAAGTCGCATCCGACCTGGATAAGCCACACGGATTTTCCGTAATTGGCAAAGCCGAGACCATGGCGTTTCTGAGTGATAAGCCGGTGCGCATGATATGGGGCGTAGGTGCTGCGGCGCAGGCCTCATTGGAGAAAGTAGGCATACGCTCGTTTTCCGATTTACTACGGTGGGAGCAGGCAGACCTGATTGCAAGGTTCGGCGGCATGGGAGATCGCCTCTACCACTTGGCGCGCGGGAAGGATCAACGCCGTGTTTCTGCGCACTCTCCAATGAAATCCATCACCAATGAGACGACATTTAGCGAAGATACGTCTGACCCTGATCTTCTGGATGGTCATATCTGGCGTATGGCTGAAAAAGTCTCGGACCGCGCCAAGGCCAAAGGACTGGCAGGACGTGTGGTTACGCTAAAGCTCAAGCGCGCGAACCACACGCTATTGTCGCGTCGCATGGCGTTAAGCGACCCGACCCAACTAGCAGACAGGATATACCGCACCGCACGCGGCCTTTTCGATCAGGTGGACGGGCAAGGACCCTATCGGCTGCTTGGCTGTGGTATAGCGGATCTGAGCGAAGCAACAGATGCGGATAGACTAAGCGATCTACTGGACCCCGGTGCTGCGCGGCGGTCCGGCGCAGAAAGAGCGACAGATGTTATCCGCGACCGGTTTGGTGCCAATGCCATTATTAAGGGGCGTACCCTTCGCTGAGAATCAGGGGGCCAGCCCCCATTGGCCTGCGGCCAATTACCCCCGGGACATTTCTGGCCAAAAGAAATCTGATCTATTCAGCGGCGAGCGGTACTTGCCCTTCTCCTATCCGGGCAACTTTCTGAACCACGTCTCGTATGGCTGCCTGAACAGCCTCGAAGTCTCCGTTTGGGCGAATCAATTGCTCGTTCATGTAAAGGGAGCGATCTATTTCGACCTGTACAGCGTGCTGGCCTTTGGCCGGCCTACCGTATGCCTGAGTGATATAAGCCCCAGCGAAAGGTGTATTTCGTGTAACGACAAAGCCTGCGTCAGCGAAAGCTTCTTCAGTCCGGTCTACAACATCTCCGCTTGCTGCGGCACCAAATCTATCACCAAGAACAACGTCCGGCCGCCGCATTCCGGATCGGGCCACTCCGTTCATCGCTTCGTGCGGCATCGAATGACAATCGATAAGAACGGTTTGACCGTGACGTGTATGGGCAGCGTCAAGCAGGGATTGCAGACGTTTGTGGTAGGGTTCCCAATACTGCACGATACGCTCTTGCGCTTCGTGTACTGTCATTTTGCCCCGGTAAATTGCACGCCCGTTGGCCACGACCCGCGGGATGACACCCAGGCCGGATGCTATTCGCGGATTATGTCCTGCGCGGCGCACCCCCTCTATCAGGGCCGGATCCAGTTCATCGCGCGCGCGATTAAGATCGACATAGGCGCGCGGCGCGCCCGCCTTGATAAAGGCCGCACCGAAATGCGGTGCACACTCAAAGAGCAGATCAACAAACGCATCTTCGGAGGACCGAATCGCATGCTCGTTCAGAACTGTCTTTCGCATGAACGACCAAGAATAGTCCCGCCCCGAGTGTGGGGAGGCAAAGACCACACAGGATGTGGGCGTGCCCGGCAGCGAAACATCAAAGGCAGCGGATGGCATAATGGTCTCCTTCGTCACAAAAGACATAGCCTAGTTTATTACAAAGCCAAAAGCCCTTGATCACACTGACGACTCCTTTTATAGCAGCCGGACAGCGCAGTGCTTTTGCGCCCAATTTTGGTTGGGGGCGGTGCTCGGCGTTTATATAAGTGGATGATTAGCTCAGCGGTAGAGCACTTCGTTGACATCGAAGGGGTCACTGGTTCGATCCCAGTATCGTCCACCATGTATTCTCTGGCGTGTTCATTTTGTGAACATGCTGCCCGTAACCCGGCGCTGGCCCGCGCCACAACTTGGAAGGATCGGACCTATGAAAGTTCGCAATTCGCTCCGCTCGCTCAAGAACCGGCACCGCGACTGCCGTGTTGTGCGTCGCAAAGGCCGCGTTTACGTGATCAACAAGACCCAGAGACGCTTCAAAGCCCGCCAAGGCTAAAGCTGATTTGAAATAATTCTAAAAAGGCTGCTCTCTCCGGAGCAGCCTTTTTTGCGTCGGCATTCTTTTTATCCCGAAAATTGTTCGCCAACCTCCATCATTGCCCCTGCATTCGCCGATCGATCCACCGCTGGCCCTTGCGCTGCAGCTACGCTGGCTTAACTTGCACCTCGACAGCATCACTTCGAAAGGAGCCTTAGATGGCAAGCGACCTTACATATACACCACCGGAAGTCTGGGAGTGGGAAGCAGAAAGCGGCGGAAAATTCGCGTCAATCAACCGCCCCATCGCTGGCCCCACACACGACAAAGATCTCAACATCGGCAAGCATCCTCTGCAACTCTACTCCCTAGCGACCCCTAATGGTGTCAAAGTGACCATACTGCTGGAAGAGCTGTTGGCCGCAGGTCATACAGGAGCGGAATATGATGCGTGGCTGATCAACATCGGAGAAGGTGACCAGTTCAGCTCGGGCTTCGTCGAAGTGAACCCGAATTCCAAAATTCCTGCTCTGATGGATCATTCAACAGAAGCGCCGCAGCGTGTATTCGAAAGCGGTGCAATCCTGCTGTATCTCGCGGAAAAATTCGGGGCCTTCATCCCGAAAGACCCTGCACAACGAACCGAGATGATGAGCTGGCTTTTCTGGCAGATGGGTTCGGCCCCCTATCTGGGAGGGGGATTTGGCCACTTTTACGCTTACGCACCTGAAAAGTACGAATATCCGATCAACCGCTTCTCTATGGAAGCAAAGCGCCAACTGGACGTACTTGATCGCCATCTGGCCGATCATGAGTGGTTTGCCGGCGAGTATTCTATTGCCGACATCGCGATCTGGGCATGGTATGGCCAGCTTGTGCTGGGGCGGCTTTATGATGCGGCAAAGTTTTTGGATGTGGCAAGCTATAAGAACGTCATGCGGTGGGCAGAGAAAATTGATGCCCGCCCTGCTGTAACCCGTGGTCGAATGGTAAACCGTGCCTTCGGAGACGATCTGTCCATGCAGCTACATGAACGCCACGATGCATCTGATTTCGAAACCAAAACCCAAGACAAGATTGCAAAGGACTAACGGTCCGGTGCGCGCCGGAACATCGGCGCGCACCTCATCTTCTTCAATTTTCCTATAAACTTAATCCATCCCTCACGCCGCGCATTCGGCCCGAAGTCTAGCGCCGCCCGACCTGCCTGCAAATCAGGATCACAGGCAACAGCCCCATCGCGACAATCACAAGGCTCGGTACCGCTGCCCCCTCAAGCCGTTCGTCACTCGCAAGCCGGTACGCCTGTACCGCAAGTGTATCAAAATTGAAGGGCCGCATAATCAGCGTCGCAGGCAGTTCTTTCATCACGTCCACAAACACGATCAACAGCGCAGTAAGCAAGCTGGGCGCAAGAATTGGCAGATGCACGCGGCGCAATGTCCCCATCGGCCCCTGCCCGAGCGAGCGTGACGCGGCATCCATATTCATATGCACCATCGCCTGACCGCCTTCATACGCTCCCAGCGCCGCTGCCAGGAATCGCACCATATACGCGATCACCAGCAGCCAGATTGACCCCGTGATCAGCAATCCGGTCGAGATATCAAAGGTTGCGCGCATCCATGCATCCAGCGCATTGTCGAAGGCCGCAAACGGCACTAGCAAACCAACGGCGATCACGCCGCCCGGCACTGCGTATCCCAATCTTGCAACATATGCGGCAGATTGTGACAATCGACCGCTGCGCATACGCTGGAAAAACCCGACGCTAATTGCGGCCAGCACAGTGACCACCGCTGCCGTAGATGCCAGTATCGCAGAGTTATGTATGAAACCCAGATATCGCGTACTCAGCAGGTTCTGCTCGGATCCCAGCCCCATATAGAAAAGCACGATAATCGGTAGCACCGCCCCGAAGACAACAGGAATGGTGCAAAGCATCGTCGCCAACACAGCACTTGTCCCACGCAGCACCAGTGGCGCTGCCGCTTTGGTCTGGCGGGAGGGATCATGGTATTTCGCATCTCCGCGCTGCAATCTTTCCAACATTGCAAGAAACAGGGCAAAGCTGAGCAGACACAGTGCCAGTTGCGCGGCACCTGTACGGTCAAACAAGGAAAACCAACTGGTATAGATCCCCGTGGCAAAGGTCTGTACCCCGAAATATGCAACCGTCCCGAAATCGGCGATAGTTTCCATCACAGTGAGCAGAACGCCAGCGGCAATGGCAGGTCGCGCAAGGGGCAGGCTTACCTTGAAAAACGCCGCCCACGGTGATGATCCAAGCGCACGCGCAGCCAGAAACGTGGTGCCGCTTTGCTGTAAAAAGGCCGCGCGGGCCAGCAGATAAACATACGGATACAGCACCAACACCAACATCGCCGCGGCCCCACCCAGAGAGCGGATTTCAGGAAACCAGTAATCACGTGGCCCCCATCCTGTCACATCCCGCAGCGTGGTTTGCACAATTCCCGGATGGTCCAGCACATGCGTATAGGCATACGCCAAAACATAGGCGGGAAATGCCAACGGCAGCACAAGCGCAATTTCAAAAATGCGGGCACCCGGAAAGCGGGTCATCGTGACAAGCCACGCAGCACCTACACCGATGGAAAAAGTGCCGAAGGCCACCAGAACAACCAGTGCAAAAGTTGTGCGAACGTACCCGCCGAGGACGGTTTGCGCCAGATGCTGCACGGTATCCGTGCCGCCTGAAACAGCCGCCAGAAACACCGCAACCATCGGCAGCGCGCACAGAGCCGCAACAAGGATTGCAAGTCCGGACAGCGCGCGCGCGCCATCACGTTTTTTTCCGGAAGAAGGGATCGATGCATAAGCCATGGCTGTATGTCGACTATTTCAGTCAGAAAGGGAAGTACCCCGATGCCACAGCCTCGCAAGTCGCCTCTAATCGTACTGGCGCAAATCCTCGATCACCAAACCGTCTTTCGGCAGGCTGTCAGGTTCAACCACCTCGATCCGTCCTTTCAGCTTCAAAAGCTGGCTCACCGATTGGGCGTATGCGTCTGCATCCGGCGTGGCAGTTTCAATCTTGACTGTCATCATGTCCTGTTCCGCTTCACGGGTCGCGATAATGCGGGCACGGGTGATTTCAGGATGATGCGCAACCAATTGGGCCACCTGTTCGGGACGGACAAACATACCCTTGATCTTGGTGGTCTGGTCCGCACGACCCATCCAGCCCTTGATGCGCATATTGGTGCGTCCGCACGGGCTTTGCCCTTCCATCACCGCGCTCATGTCGCCGGTGGCGAAGCGGATCAGCGGGTAATCGGGGTTCAGCGTGGTCACGACAATCTCGCCCACTTCTCCATCCGGTACGGGGTTGCCCGTGCCGGGGGTCACAATCTCTACAATCACATTTTCGTCCACGATCATGCCCTCGGCGGCAGGAGATTCGTAAGCGATATTTCCAAGATCGGCTGTCGCATAACATTGCAGGCAGGTTATGCCCCGCGCAGTGTACCAGTCACGCAGGGACGGAAACAGCGCGCCACCACCCACTGCCGCGCGTGTTATCGAAAGAGTAATCCCCATTTCGTCGGCTTTTTCCAGAATGATTTTCAGGTAATCCGGCGTCCCTGCATAGGCGGTTGTTCCCATATCACGGGCCGCAATGACCTGTAGTTCTGTCTGGCCTGTTCCGGCAGGCAGCACCGCTGCACCCACAGCACGCGCGCCACTTTCAAAAATCATCCCGGCAGGGGTCAGATGATAGCCAAAGCAGTTTTGCACAATGTCACCGGCGCCAATTCCCATCGCGTGCAGAAAACGCCCCATGCGCCACCAGTCGGGATCAGTCGAAGAAGGCTCATAAATCGGGCCAGGCGACTGGAATACATGGGAAAACGCGTGCGCCGGCTTGGTCGTCAAACCGCCAAATGGCGGGTTTGCGGCTTGGGCCTTCCCCAGATCGGACTTGCGTAAAACCGGCAAGGACGCAAGCGCAGCAACACTTGTTATGCTCTGCGCATCCACATCATCCAGTGTTCCGGCATAACCGCCGAGCGTTTTTGCACGTGCAATTTGCGCAGGCAATGCCGTCGCCAGATGCTGGGCGCGCTGTTCCGCGCTGCGGGTTTCCAAATCGTCGAAATGGGTCATGTTGCTCACTTTGTTTTTGCTTCCACTACCGTCAATGCGTCGCCTTGACTGTTATTTCCCAACCTACACCGCCACACCGAACAAGCTGCCCACAGCGGCGGTCACAGCCATCGCCAGACCACCCCAGAAGACAACGCGCACCGTCGCGGGCAACAGCGCGGCCCCGCCTGCCTGCGCACCCAACGCACCCAAGGCGGCAAGGGCAAACAGCGTGGTCAACACCACGACCGAAATCACCGAAGTTTGCGGTGCCAGCACCGCCGCAATCAACGGAATTGACGCAAAAATGCTGAACGTCACTGCCGACGTAACCGCTGCCAACAGGGGGCGTGCCGCTTGTCCTTCACTCAGGCCGAGCTCGTCACGTACGTGCGCGCCCAACGCATCATGCTGCGTCAACTCCCGCGCCACCAATGCAGCCGTCTCGGCGGATAGCCCCCGCTCTTCGTATATGGCGCCCAGCTCTGCCTCCTCGCCTTCCGGATCTTCCTGCAAAGCCTGTTGTTCACGGGCTATATCAGCCCCTTCCAGATCAGCCTGTGATGAAACGCTCACGTATTCCCCCGCTGCCATCGACATCGCGCCAGCAGCAAGCCCCGCACCACCTGCAATCAGGACCGCACGTGGAGAAGGATCAGCAGCAGCAACACCGACAATAATTGAAGCTGTCGAAACGATGCCGTCATTCGCACCCATCACGGCAGCACGCAGCCACGAAACCCGCTCTATCAGGTGCGGATCATCGCTATGTGCGGACGGGGCCAATTCAGGACAGCCAGCGTTTGCGCCGGCGATAGCTGCGCACATCACGGAAAGATTTGCGGCCCTCATCGGACATACCAAGATAGAACTCTTTCACATCCTGATTTTCACGCAAATCTTTTGCAGGGCCATCCATCACAACCCGACCGCTTTCGAGGATGTAGCCATAATGCGCAAACCGCAGTGCTACGTTTGTATTTTGCTCGGCTAGAAGGAAGGTCACTCCTTCCTTTTCATTGACCGATTTCACAATCTCGAAAATCTGTTCAACCAGCTGCGGGGCCAGCCCCATCGAAGGCTCGTCCAGCAGGATCGTTTCGGGGCGGCTCATCAGCGCGCGGCCCATGGCGCACATCTGCTGCTCGCCGCCGGAAGTATATCCCGCCTGTGATTTGCGCCGCTCGCGCAGGCGCGGGAAGTAATTATAGACCATTTCAAGATCATCGGCGATTGCGCCTTTGCCGTCGCTGCGCGTGTACGCACCCGTCAAAAGGTTTTCTTCAATCGTCAGGTGCTCAAAGCAGTGACGGCCTTCCATCACCTGCACGACGCCACTCTTGACCGTCTCAGCCGGATCACGGTCCTGGATCGGGTCACCACGATACTTGATCGAGCCCTTGGTCACTTCGCCCCGCTCAGATGCCAGCAACCCAGATATCGCCTTGAGTGTGGTCGTCTTACCAGCACCATTGCCGCCCAGCAAAGCGGTGATACCACCCTTTGGCACATTCAGGCTTACACCCTTCAGTACAAGGATAACTGAATTGTAGATCACTTCGATGTTGTTCACCTCAAGCAGGTTATCAACCTGAACTTCAGCGGCGTTTACGTCCAACATATCCCTTGTACCCTTTTTGAAATTCTCGGCATCTCTGGCCGCCGCCCTTGCCGCGGCCAGAGAAAAAGCAGCTTACTGGCAAGCAGGCTCGATATTATTTTCCGCCGCGTATGCTGAGGAGTCTTCCGCAACCAAACTGTCAATCAGCTCTTTGTCGGTTGCTGCAAAGTCGGAAACCAGCGTCCATGTCTTGGCTTTCGCGTCCCACTGGGTCACACCAACAAGGCCGTCACCACCGTGGTTCTGGCACGACACCTTGAACGCCGGCCCAAAGTTCGGCAGGCCAAGTGCGGCCATCTTCTCTTCGGTCATTTCCAGCGCTTCCATGCCATCCCGCATCTGGGATGCGTTGATTTCGGTGACACCGTGGATCTCTTGCGCTGTCTTCGCAGCTTCGGCAGCCAGCATCGCGGCATACAGACCACGGTTGTACAAAACCGTACCGATCTGGTCACCGGCACCCGCCGCTTTACCTGCGTCCACGACATGCTTCTGGATGTCGTCAAACACGGGGAAATCCTTGCCAACACCGTGGAAGGTCAACGCCTTGTATCCGTCCGCGGCCTCGCCAGCCGCCAACACGTCATTCTCGGAACCGGACCACCAGACGCCGATGAAGTTTTCCATCGGGAACCGGATGTTTGCCGCTTCCTGAACAGCAACCTGGTTCATTACGCCCCAGCCATACATGATCACATAATCAGGCTTATCGCGGCGAATCTGCAGCCACTGCGATTTCTGCTCCTGTCCGGGGTGATCCACCGGCACTTCCTTAAACTCAAAGCCATGCTTTTCGCTCAGCTCGGTCAGCGTGCGGATCGGCTCTTTGCCATAAGCAGAGTTGTGATAGACCAGTGCAATTTTTTTGCCCTTCAGATCACCACCGTTTTCGGCCAGAAGATAGTTGATCGCACCCGATGCACCATCCCAGTAGTTCGCAGGATAGTTGAACGTGTGCGTGAACACTTCACCATTTTTTGCAGACGTGCGGCCATAGCCCATCGTGTGCATCGGAATATCATCCGCAGTGGTTTTCGGGATCAACTGGTATGTGATACCTGTGGACAATGGCTGGTACACCAGCCCGCCGCCGCCCTTAAGGCTCTCGTAGCACTCAACACCCTTTTCGGTGTTATAGCCTGTTTCACATTCAGGAACGGATGTCATTACGCCGCCAATTCCGCCATCCCGCGCATTCAACATGGTGAAATAGTCTGCATAGCCATCCGCAAACGGAATACCGCCTGCCGCATAAGGGCCTGTGCGATAGCTGAGCGACGGGAATACAAGGTCTGCCATCACTGGGCTCGCCGCCATAAGGCCTGCAATGGCCATTGTACCTAGTTTATATTTCATCGGTGTTTCCTCCCTTGGATTTTATCCGATTGGTTTTGAAGGGCGGGTTATCCCCGCCTCGCGTTTTCATGACGTCCCCCACGTCAGTGCGGGAAAGGCCACAATCTCAGTTTTTCCTTCGCCACACGCCATAGCTGGGCGATGCCATGGGGTTCAGCGATCAAGAAGATGATAATCAGCGCGCCGACAATAACCAGCTGCAAATGCGCCACGATGTCCGTCGGCCAACCCAGCAAATCAACGCCGACGACCTTCAGAACAACCGGCAAAAGCACTAGAAACGCAGCGCCCGCAAAAGAACCGAATATGCTGCCCAAACCGCCGATGATAACCATAAACAGTACCAGGAACGATTTCTGGATGCCGAATGCTTCGCCCACCTCTACAGCACCGAGGTAGACGGCAAAGAACAACGCACCTGAAATTCCGATAAAAAACGAAGATACCATAAATGCTGTCAGCTTGGCACGCAGCGGATTAACACCGATGATCTCGGCGGCAATATCCATATCACGGATCGCCATCCATTTACGCCCGGCCGCACCACGCGTCAGGTTGCGCGCAATGTAAGCACTGACGATCGTGAAAAACAGACAGAACATATAAGCGGCCCAAGGCGTTGTCGACGGGCCCGTGATCAACACACCAAACAGATCCCGCTCCGGAGCACTGATTTGGCCTGACGCCGAATAGTTGTAGAACCACGCAACACGGTTGAACAGCCAGACAAGGAAGAACTGCGCGGCAAGCGTCGCAACCGCCAGATAAAAGCCCTTGATCCGCAAACTGGGCAAGCCGAACAGAACACCCACAAGCGCTGTCATAATACCGCCCATGATCACGCTGAAAAAGATGTTGAACTCGGGAAGGCGGAACAACAATTCACCGCCCCACCAGATATCGACACCGGTCATGAACTTGTAACAGCTATACGCCCCCACAGCCATAAAGCCACCGGTGCCAAGCGACACCTGCCCACAATACCCGACAAGAATATTCAGCCCCAATGCCGCAATTGCGTAAATCAGGAACGGCAGCAGCAGGGAATTAACCCAATAGTCGTTAACGATGAACGGGACCACAAAGATTGCCAGAAACAACACCAGATAATAGCGGTACCGGTCAAACTTGATCGGAAACGTCTGCTGGTCTTCTTTATAAGTCGTCCTGAAATCGCCTGCTTCACGATAGAACATACCGAACGCTCCCTATTTCTTTTGGCTGTAAATATCCCGGGGTCCGGGGCAGCGCCCCGGTCGGGTCAACTCTTTCATCAAACCCGCTCAATGATCTTCTCCCCGAACAGACCCTGCGGACGGAACACCAAGAACAGCAGTGCTAGCATATAAGCGAACCAGTTTTCGGTCGCCCCGCCAAGGAAAGGCGCACCAATCAGGAATTCGAACAGCTTTTCCCCTACGCCGATAATCAGACCTCCGACGATTGCCCCCGGAATGGATGTGAATCCGCCCAACATCAGCACTGGCAATGCTTTCAAAGCAATCAGCGACAGCGAGAACTGAACACCCGATTTCGCCCCCCACATGATCCCCGCAACCAGTGCGACAAATCCCGCCAGTGACCAGACAAGTATCCAGATAAAGTTCAGCGAAACACCAACAGACAGCGCAGCCTGATGGTCATCGGCAACCGCACGCATCGCACGGCCCTGCTTGGTATATTGGGCAAACATCACCAGCCCGACAACCAGCAGCGCAGCAATGATGCTCGCAACAATGTCCAAGTTATCGATGAAGAAACCGTATCCTAGGGCGTCATAAGTTGTCGCCTCCAGCCATGTGTTCATGCCCTGCGGCAAACACGCGCCTTCAGCAACACAAACATCCAACGCTTTCAGCTCGGAACCCCACATCAAATCGGCAACACCTTCAAGGAAATACGCCAGACCGATTGTCGCCATGAACAGAATGATCGGTTCCTGTCCGACAAGATGACGAAACACAAATCTCTGCACAGCCCACGCCAGCGCAATCATCACAAATACCGTCAGGATGATCGCCAGAAACGAATGCACGGACCACCCGAATTTGTGAATGTCTGTGCCGAATATCGCATTGATCAAATGCGAAAACGGCACCTGCCCGTTCTGTATGCCGACCAGCGTCATCGCCGCAAACAGCGCCATAACCCCCTGGGCATAGTTGAAAATCCCCGATGCTTTGTAAATCAACACAAAGCCCAATGCGACCAGTGCATAAAGCACGCCCGCCATCAGCCCGTTGAGGAACACCTCAATCGTAAACGCCAGTTGCTCGTTCATGACACAGCCCCCCAGTTATCAATCATGTGCCACACCCAAATACGCATCAATCACCTCCTGATTGTTACGCACCTCATGCGGCGTGCCATCGCCGATTTTCTTGCCATAATCCATCACGACCACACGGTCGCTCAAATCCATCACCACGCCCATGTCATGCTCGATAAGTGCAATGGTCGTCCCGAATTCATCATTCACTGACAGGATAAAGCGGCTCATGTCCTCTTTTTCCTCGACGTTCATTCCCGCCATCGGCTCGTCGAGCAACAGCAAAGATGGCTCGGCCGCCAAAGCACGCGCCAGTTCGACACGTTTTTTCAAACCATACGGCAGACGTGATACCGGCGTTTTCCGGATTGCCTGGATTTCAAGAAAATCAATGATCTTTTCCGCAACTTCACGGTTGGCAATTTCTTCCCGCTCGGCTGAACCGTACCAGAAGGTTTGCGCCATCATTCCGGTTTTCATATGCGTCAATCGGCCTGTCATTACGTTATCCAGAACGCTCATGCCCTCAAACAGCGCGATGTTCTGAAACGTGCGTGCAATCCCCTGCTGCGCCACCTGAAAAGGCTTCATCGCGGGACGCGGCGCACCGCGATACCAGACCTCGCCCTCCTGGGGCACGTAAAACCCTGAAATCACATTCAGCATCGAGGACTTGCCGGCGCCATTCGGCCCGATAATCGCGCGGATTTCACCTTCACGGATATCAAACGAGATATCCTTAATTGCCTCCACACCGCCGAACCGCAGCGTAATGTTCTTCATCTCCATGACAACAGGGCCAATCGTGCGCCCGTCTTCGGTCACATAGCTTTCTGCGTTATCCTTCACGCGCGGATCCCCTGCTTCATTTTTCCAACTAAACTCATTCCTGCGCCGGCATCACGCGGAACATCCTTGCGGGATGGTGGGCGGGACGTCGTCGCAGACGCGTGCCGAACCATCATTGCGCAGCCATCTTGTGCGCTACCGGAAATACCTTTGCAGACCGCACTTCCAGAGTCGCCTTGATGCTGCCCTTACGGCCATCTTCATAGGTCACTTCGGTTTCGGTCGATATCTGCTTGGAGCCATCATAAAGGGCTGTGATGATGTCGTGGTATTTTTCCTCGATGATACGGCGGCGCACTTTGCGCGTGCGCGTCAATTCGCCATCATCGGCATCCAGTTCCTTGTGCAAAACAACAAACCGGTGGATCTGACAGCCCGACAGCATCTCGTCCTGTGCGACACTGGCGTTCACCTCCTCCACATGGCTCTGGATCGTGTCCATCACCTGCGGATGCCGCGCCAGTTCCTGATAGGAGGCGTAACCGATGTTGTTGCGCTCCGCCCAATTTCCCACGGCTGTGAGATCGATGTTGATAAAGGCGGTGCATTCTTCCTTGCCGTTGCCAAACACAACAACTTCCAAAACATTCGGGAAAAATTTCAGCTTGTTTTCAACGTATTTCGGCGCAAAAAGCGATCCGTCAGCCATTTTTCCTACATCTTTGGCACGGTCAATGATCCGCAGATGGCCGGTATCGGGTTCGATAAATCCGGCGTCTCCCGTCGCAACCCAACCCTCAGCGTCTTTTGTATCGGCGGTGCTCTCTGCGTTCTTGTAGTATTCCACAAACACACCGGGCGAGCGGTAGAATACTTCGCCGTTGTCGGCGATCTTCAACTCCACACCGGGGCAGGTTACGCCAACCGTGTCACTGCGCACTTGACCATCAGGTTGTGCAGTGATGAAAACAGTCGCCTCGGTCTGGCCATAAAGCTGCTTCAGGTTGATCCCGAGCGAGCGGTAGAAGTCGAAAATCTCCGGACCGATCGCTTCACCAGCCGTATACCCAACCCTCACGCGGCTAAATCCGAGTGTGTTTTTAAGTGGGCCATAGATAAACAACTCGCCCAGACGGTACTTCAGACGATCACCAAAGCTTACGTCCTTACCATCCAGAATGGCCGGTCCCACCTTGCGCGCATGCGCCATATAGTAATCAAACAACTTCTTCTTGAACCGGCTCGCGTCTTCCATGCGGATCATCACGTTGGTCAGCTGTGTCTCGAACACGCGCGGCGGTGCAAAATAGTAGGTTGGCCCGATTTCGCGCAAATCCACGTGCATCGTGTCCGCGCTTTCGGGACAGTTGGTGCAGAAACCTGTCCACAGAGCCTGTCCTACGGAAAAGATGAAATCGCCAACCCACGCCATCGGGAGGTACGCCAGAATCTCGTCGCTCTGCTTCAGGCCGTCAAACTCGGACGAAGATTTTGCCGTCTCGATTATGTTGCGATTGCTCAGCACCACACCCTTCGGCTTGCCGGTCGTACCGGATGTGTACAGCATCACGCCGATGCTGTCGTAGTTCAGCTTTGCCTGACGCGCTTCCAGCTCCTTGATGTGTTTGTCACGGTTCTTGCGGCCAAGCTCCTGAACGTCCTGATACTGGTTCAATGCGCTGTGATCGTATTTCCGCATCCCGCGCGAGTCGAGATAGATCATCCGCTCGAATTCGGGCAGGTCATCGGCGACGTCCAGCACTTTGTCGACCTGCTCCTGATCACCAACTACGGCAAAGCGCGCGCCGCAATGGCTCATCACATAGGCCATTTCTTCCGCGTTCTGGTCCTGATACAGCGGCACCGGTATCGCGCCGCACATTTCTGCGGCCATCATCGCCCAATATAGATAGGGTCGGTTCCGGCCTATGATCGCTACGAAATCGCCTTCGTTCAGACCAAGATCCATAAACCCGAGCGCCAGCGCCTCGACCTCGCCACGTGTCTGGCTCCACGTCCAGCTTTGCCAGATACCGTATTCTTTTTCACGGTAGGCAGGCGCATTCGCGAACTGTTTTGCGTTGCGATGCAAAAGCGCCGGAACAGATGCCGGTTGCCCTGCGGGACATTCTATCAAAGCCAAATTGTATCCTCCCAATCCTGTCATTTTGACAGGCAGACCGCATTTGCGCGATTCATTATCACGCCGAGAATGGCAGGTATAATATCAGCGTCAACTTTTTCCTGAAGTTTGCACAATCCTAACGAATTGCAACAAGGCGAACTGATCCTTTGACACCCGCCCCCAGCGGTGCCAGCATTTGCAAGATGCCATTCAATGATGATCAAACCAAAACCATGACAATGGCAGGGCTCAACCTGATCGGGCAGGCACTGTCGATCTATGACAGAAATTTACGCCTTGTGGTTTCAAACGCGCCATTCCAGGCTCTTTTTGATCTCCCCGCCGAATTGGTCACGCCCGGCGCCACGTTTCTTGATACAATCACCCACCTCGTCAAACGTGGCGAATACGGCGATGTCACGGACCCGGAGGCCTTCATTTCAGAGCGGGTCGAGCAGGCCCGCGCCTTCAAGCCGCATTATATGGAACGCACACGCGCTAACGGCAGAACCATCTCTGTCGAGGGATCGCCACTTGCCGAGGGCGGGTGGGTCACTGTTTATACCGATATATCCGCGACAAAGGCGCAGGAAGCATTGTTGCGGGCGCGTTCCGACGCGCTGAGTGACCAGCTTTTGGCACATACAGAACAGTTATCGCAGACCAACCGTGAACTTGCCGCGATGATCACCGCACTGGAAGAAACCAAACGCCAACTTACCGCAGCAGAAGCCCGCGCGCGCCTGACCACCGAAATGATGCCCGCCCATATCGCCCATGTCGATGCTGACGGGATCTACACCTATTCAAACCAGCGGCTGAACATCGTGATTCCCAACCGGCCCTCCGAGATACTCGGCCATCATATCCGCAAGGTGCTGGGCGCCGACAACCACGATAAAATTCTGGGGTCGCTGGCGGCTGCCTATAACGGGAAAGCAGTGGTTCAGGAGTTTACTGATTCCACCAGCGCGCGGCGTATCCGCACCGCCCTCACTCCGGACAAGATGGGTGGCGTTTACATTCTGTCGATGGACATCACCGAAGAAACCCAGACCCGCGCCGCGTTACAGCAAACCAGTCGCCGCGCGCTGGCAGCGCAAATCACATCGGGCCTCGCCCATGATTTCTCAAACCTGCTGACCATCATTCTGGGCATGCAATCCAGACTTGACCGGCTGCCCGACCTTCCGGCTGATGCGCGCCCCCTGATTGAGGGGACACTTGCCGCAGCGCGGCGCGGTGGCACATTGCTCAGCTCGATTGCACAAGTCTCCGATCCGCGTAGTCTGAGGCCGGTCGCCACCGATTTACCTTCGATGATGCAAGATCTGGTCACGCTGGCAGAACCGACACTTCCACAAGGCACCCGTTTAATGCTGAACGTCGCAGAAATCGGGCCGGTCCTGCTCGACAGGGGTATGCTTCAGGACGGGCTGCTCAATCTGATACTGAACGCCCGTGATGCCATGGGCACAGGCGGTTCGATATTCCTGGATGTACGCCGTGTCCACGACACGTGGATCGAATTTCAGGTCAGCGATACCGGTCCGGGGTTCTCCGCAATTGCACTGGAAAAAGGGCTTGATCCGTTTTTCACCACCAAAGGGTCCGAAGGGTCCGGCCTGGGTCTGCCGATGGTCTATGATATGACCAAACTGGCCGGAGGTGACATGCACCTTGCCAATTCCAAAGACGGCGCACAAGTCACCTTGCGCCTGCCCTACCGTGCGGCTGTGCCCGCCACCACCGGACTGGTCCTGCTGGTCGAGGACCGCGACGATCTGCGCGCAGTATTGCGTGACATGCTGATGGAACTCGGCCACTCTGTAATCGAGGCCACTTCGGCCGATGAAGCAACAGCCTTGCTTGCCGATCTCCCTGATATTACGCTGATCCTCTCCGATCTTCAGTTGGAAGGAGAAGCAACAGGAATTGATCTGGTGCGCCGGCTGGGGGTAAGCAGCCCGCCCATTGTCCTGATGACATCATTGCCACCGGATGCGCCCCTGTTCCTTGACGCGCAAAAACACGCACCGGTGTTGCGCAAACCCTTTACGCAAGGCGATCTTGCCGCACTCATTTCGCCCGCTACGCAGAAAGCTACCGCATGACAAGACCACTGGTCAGCATTCTTGATGACGAACCGGAAATTCGTACGCTTTTATCGGACGTACTGCAGGAAGCGGGTTTTGACACCCAAAGCTTCGGGCGCGCATCCGCTTTCGAAGCGTCGCTTGCAAAGCGTACCCCCGATGTCTGTCTGGTCGATCTGTCCTTGCCGGACACCGACGGTCTGACACTGGTACATCGCCTCGCCCTTGAACAAGGTGCGGTTGTGATCATTATTTCGGGCCGCGCGCAGGTACAGGACCGCGTAACGGGTCTGGAACTGGGCGCGGATGACTATATCAGCAAACCGTTTGATCCTGCCGAGGTTGTCGCGCGCATAAGGGCACGCTTGCGCGGCGCCCGCCCCAGTTCTGCACGCGCAGGCAACACGGCAAGTTTCAACGGCTGGACCGCCCATTTCGACCGCTACGTCTTGCAGGACGATTCCGGATCAGAGACACCGTTCAGCCACGCAGAAGGCGAAGTATTACGTATGTTCCTCGATGCGCCCAAACGTCTGATCAGCCGCGCACAGATGCAGGAAACGCTTGGCGGTGCCGCATCGGAAAGTTTCGACCGCGCGATGGATGTGCGCATTTCCCGCCTGCGTACAAAACTGCGCGAAGATCCAAAAAATCCCCGCCTGATCAAAACAATCTACGGCGCGGGATATATCTTTCTGGGCGATGTGTCATGGGCATAACGCAGAGCGGCAACTCAGCCTCCCAAAACATCGATAGCCGCTGCCAAAACCTCTAACCCTGCAACCAGATCGTCTTCGGCGGTATCTTCCTCGAATGCGTGGCTGATCCCGTTGATAGAGGGCACAAAAAGCATTGCAACAGGCATCAGCCGTGAAACATTGGTTGCATCATGCAAAGCACCTGACGGCATCTGCCGCCATCTATCGGGCGCGACCGTCTCTGCGCCAGCTTCCAGCGCCGTGCGCAGCCGCGCATCCATCGCTACCGGTTCCAGCCCAAGCAATGTACCAAACGAAACCTGCATGCCGCGCACATCGGCAATTTCCTGTGCCAGATCGCGAATAATTTGCTCCATGCGGCCCAGACGGTCTGCATCCCCATCCCGCCACTGCATTGAAAACACTGCTTTTCCCGGCACAATGGAAGACGCATTAGGGTGCAACGAAACATGACCCACAGTCCAGACTGTAGCGGGCGTCACCACATTGGCGAACCGCTCGTTCAAAGCGTGGTTGAACGCCGACACCGCCTGAAACGCATCCCGCCGGATATGCATTGGCGTGGTTCCGGCATGGTTCTGCTGACCCTCAAAGGTGATTTTCATGTCACGGATACCGACGATATCTGTCACAACGCCGATCCGCTCACCGGTACTGTCCAGCACAGGCCCCTGCTCGATATGCATTTCGATGAAACCGGTGAATTGTGCAGGGTCAACGGCTTCCGTCACCGGAACGACTTGTCGGGCCTGCGCAAGTGGCACGCCACTATGGTCACAGAGCACATCCGCCTGATCCATAGTCAGATGCCCCGACCACACCGCACTGCCCGTGGTCACACCGAACCGGCCTTCTTCATCCTGAAACGACACAACCGAAACAGCAGGCCCGCCCGCCTCGCGGCTTGCGCGCGCAACTTCCAGCGCAGCGATCACACCCAGCGCCCCGTCGAGCCACCCTCCTTCCGGCTGGCTGTCACTGTGCGAGCCGAGCAAAACCGAAGGCCCGTCTGTTAATCCGAAAAGATTGCCCATCGGGTCAACTTCTACGCGCAGCCCCGCATCTCGCATTTGCTGCGCCAGCCACTCACGCGCCTCCATATCCGCTTGCGAGTACGCAGGCCGCACAACGCCCTTTCCAATGCCGGACGCCCCGAAAGAGCGCAGCTTGTGAAGGTCTGCCAGAAACCGGTTATTATCTACACGCACAAGATCACCTTCTTTATTTTCCAACAAAACTCTGGGGCATTTCAGAAGTGAGCCCCTCATTTGTCCCAAAGTTAGCAGCCAATGATCACTCGGCAGCTACCGCCGTATTCACCGCTTCCACCTTCACAGCAGAGAATTTGAACTCGGGTATTTTTCCATAGGGATCCACTGCAGGGTTGGTCAGAATATTCGCCGCTGCCTCCACATACGCGAACGGCAGAAACACCATGTCAGGAGACACAGCGCGATCCATCCGCGCCATAATCTCGATGCTGCCGCGTTTGGTTGTCAGGCGCACCATCCCGCCGGGTTCCACGCCCAGCTTGCGCAAGGTGGATGGATGCAGCGAGCAGTTCGCCTCCGGTTCCATCGCATCCAACACTGTCGCACGGCGGGTCATCGACCCCGTGTGCCAATGCTCCAGTTGCCGGCCCGTGGTCAGGATCATCGGATAATCCGCATCCGGCGGATCATCGGGCGCAACTATGCTGGCGGGGGTAAATCGTGCACGCCCGTCAACCCGTGGAAAGCCGTCGGTGAACACAATCGCCTGTCCGGGGTCTTCAGGGCTTAGCGAAGGATACGTCACTGCGTTGTGGGCCTCCAGCCGGTCCCATGTGATATTGTCGAGCGATTTCATGTTAAGCTTCATCTCGGCAAAAACTTCGGCGGGGGATGTGTAGTTCCACGGCAGGCCCAACCGTTTGGCAAGCTCCACTTCGATCCACCAGTCTTCGCGCGCCTCGCCGGGGGGCGATACGGCGGCGCGGCCCATCTGGACCTGACGGTTGGTATTGGTCACCGTCCCGGACTTTTCTGCAAATGCACTCGCCGGCAGGATCACATCCGCATAATTTGCGGTTTCGGTGATGAAGATATCCTGCACGACCAGATGATCCAGCTTTGCCAGCGCGTCCCGCGCATGCTCTACATCGGGGTCGGACATGGCGGGGTTTTCACCCAGAATATACATGCCCCTGATATTTCCCGCATGTACCGCGTCCAGTATTTCAGTAACTGTCAGACCCTTTTCATTGCTGAAATCGCCGCTCTTCCAGACATCGGTAAAGGCCGAGCGGACGCCGTCATCGGTTACAGATTGATAATCGGGCAGAAACATCGGCACCAGACCCGCATCAGATGCACCCTGCACATTGTTTTGACCGCGCAGCGGATGCAGCCCCGCCCCCGGACGGCCCACTTGACCTGTCATCAGCGCAAGGCTGATCAGGCACCGCGCGTTATCGGTGCCGTGCGTGTGCTGGCTCACCCCCATGCCCCAGAAAATCATCGCCGCTTTGGCACCGGCAAAGGTGCGTGCGACATCGCGCAACGTCTCTGCATCAATGCCGCATGTCGCCGCCATCAATTCCGGAGTGAAATCCTTCAAATGGGCCTTCTCCGCTTCAAAATTCTCTGTGTAGGCTTCGACGTATTGCCTGTCGTACAACTCCTCTTCCACAATCACGTGCATGATTGCGTTCAGCATGGATACATCCGTGCCGGGCCGGAATTGCAGCATATGTGACGAAAACCGCTTGAGCGCCTGACCGCGCGGGTCCATCACGATCAGCTTCCCGCCACGCTTGCTGAACTGCTTGAAGTATGTCGCCGCAACAGGGTGGTTCTCGATCGGATTTGCGCCGATGACTATTGCAACATCAGCATTTTCAATCTCGTTGAACGTGGCTGTCACAGCTGCGGACCCTACGTTTTCCAGCAATGCTGCGACTGACGATGCATGACACAGACGCGTACAGTGATCGACGTTGTTATGGCCAAACCCCTGCCGGATCAACTTCTGGAACAGATAGGCTTCCTCATTGGTGCATTTCGCAGAGCCGAAACCGGCCACACCCGTGCCGCCGATACTCTTCAACCCGTTTGCGGCAGCATCCAATGCCTCGTCCCATGTCGCCTCGCGGAACACATCAAGATAGTTTCCGGGATCAACGTTCAGCCCCTTGGCAGGCGCATCATCACGACGGATCAGCGGCTTCATCAGGCGGTGGTTGTGGTGGATATAGTCGAATCCGAAGCGGCCTTTAACACACAGGCGGCCCTCGTTTGCGGGGCCATTGATGCCCTCGACGTATTTTACCTTGTTATTCTTGACCTTGAGCGAAATCTGGCACCCGACGCCACAGAACGGGCAAATGCTTTCGACTTCACTGTCGAAATCGGCGCTGTCCCCGATCTGGTTTTCATCAACCACAGTGGCGGGCATCAAGGCACCTGTCGGGCAGGCTTGCACACATTCACCGCAGGCCACGCAAGTCGACTCTCCCATCGGGTCGGCCATATCGAACGTGGGATAGCTGCTTTGCCCGCGACCGGACATGCCGATCACATCGTTTACCTGCACTTCGCGACATGCGCGAACACACAAGCCGCACGAAATGCAGGCATCCAGATTCACACTCATCGCTACATGGCTGTTGTCGAGCAGCGGGATACAGCCCTCGTCCATCTTGGGAAAGCGGCTTTCCTCCACGCCGTTCAGCGTGGCCATATCCCACATGTGACTGGATTTATCGTGTGACACAGCATGCTCCGGCTGGTCCGCCATCAGCAGTTCGATCACCATCTTACGCGCACTTTTTGCGCGCTCGTTGTTGGTAACCACGACCATTCCTTCGGAAGGTTCGCGGATGCAGGACGCGGCCAGTGTCCGTTCTCCCTCAATCTCGACCATGCAGGCGCGGCAATTGCCGTCAGGCCGGTATCCGGGGGCAGGTTTGTGGCAGAGATTGGGAATGATCAGACCGCGGCCATTGGCCACTTCCCAAATCGTCATTCCGGCGTCGGCCTCGACGGTCTGACCGTCAAGCGTGAATGTGACTTTATCCGTCATAACAACCTCCTGCGGAATAGTTTGAACCGTTCTAGCCCCGCGAGCCTCTTGCAGGAAGGCGGTTCCCGACACGACACCACGCATTTCCGCCATCCAGCGCCTTGTCGAGTTGCCGATACAGCTCTTTCACTGGCGGCATCGCTCCCCTAACAATAGCGAAACAACAGGAGCATTCATGTCCACTATTACCCTTATTCGCCACGGTCAGGCAAACTCTACCGCGAAAGACGAGGTCAGTTATGACCGCCTCAGCGATCTGGGGCACGAACAGGCGCAGTGGCTGGGCGAACATCTGCGCGACACCGGCTTGCCCTATACGCGGCTTTTTACCGGCACGTTGCGCCGCCACATCGAAACAGCCGATGGCATGGCAACTGGCCTGACACCACAGCGCGACCCCCGCCTGAACGAGCTGGAGTACTTCACACTTTCACGTCTGCTGTCGGAACAACACGCAATACCGTTCCCGACCGAGCAACCTGATTTCATCGATCATTTGCCACAGGTTTTCCAGCACTGGAAAGACGACAAGCTAGAAGGCGCGCCGGAAACCTACGTACAGTTTCGCATGCGCATCCGCGACGCATTGGCAGAGATCGCCGCCGATAACGGGCCCGCACTAGTTGTCACATCCGGCGGATTGATTGCCCATGTGATCGCCCAGCAGATGGAATTAAGCGTGTCAGCCACAGCCCGCACTGCAATTGCGATTTATCACACTTCACTACACCAGCTACACCCCATTGGAGGGCACCTCTCGCCAGTTTTGTTCAACGCCACCCCACATTTGGACACCCCTGCACGCAGCCTGTCGAAAACCAACATATGAAAGCCCGTACAATGAATCTATTTTACACAAACGGTACAATCTCGATTGCGCCTGCTATCGCACTTGTCGAAGCGGGGCTTGATCACACCCTGACACGTCTTGATTTTGCGAAAGCAGAGCAGACCAAGCCTGAATACCTTGCCATCAATCCAAAGGGGCGGGTGCCCGCACTGGCTTTGCACGATGGGACCGTCCTTACGGAAACCGGTGCGTTGCTGGATTATATCGCAACGTTGGCCCCTGATGCCCGTCTCGTTCCGGCCTCACCCGAAGATGCGGCCCATATGCGCAGTGTCATGTATTACCTCGCCTCGACAATGCATGTCGCCCATGCTCACAAAATGCGCGGTAGCCGTTGGGCAGACAACCCAGACAGCCACGCGGATATGAAGGCGAAAGTAACAGAAAACATGACCGCCTGCGCCCAGTTTGTCGAAACAGAATGTCTGCGCGGCTCCTATGTCTGCGGCGATGAATTTAGCATCGCAGACCCGTATTTGTTTGTCGTTTGCAAATGGCTGGCAGGGGATGGGGTCACCGTAGCGGATTTCCCCGAGATCAAAGCGTTTATGGCGCGTATGGAAAACCGCGAAAGCGTCCGCACAGTTCGCGACAAAGGGATGCTGTGACCCGAATGGACATGAACGAACTACGCGCACCATCTCCGATTGCGGACCGCAAACAGCACCACGAACGCGCGTAAAAACACGAAATGCCGCCCCTTGGGGCGGCACATCCAGATCACGCAGCTGCCAGAGATTTAGCGGAACAGACGGAAGTAGAGCCAGTCCGGCAGAAACTGGCTTCCGCGGAACAAGAGCGAAAAGAAGTAGGGAAAGCTCTTTTTGAAGTTGTCGGTGTTCATGTGCTCAAACACCTCACGGGCAGCGTCCTCAGGCTCCATCAAAAACGGCATTTTGAAATCGTTTTTATCCGTAAGCTGGGTTCTAATGAATCCGGGGTTCACAACCTGAACCTGCACGCCGGTTTTGCGCAAATCGGCATGCATACATTCGGCCAGTGACATCACAGCAGCTTTTGACGCGGTATAACCGATAGAGTTCGGCAAACCCCTGAACCCTGTCAGGCTGGACGTGATCACAATATGCCCCGCGTCCCGCTTTACCATATCGGGCACAACCTGCCCCAACACCCGCATCAAACCGGTAAAGTTCACATCGGCCATGGTGTTGGCCTGTTCGGCGTTCCAGTTCTGTGCGCCAAAGGGCCAGTAAGCACCGGCCAGATAAACAACACCGTCCACTTCACCGACGGATTTTGCGGCCGCTTCAACGCTTGTCATGTCCGATACATCCAGCGTCACAACCTGCGCCTTTCCCGGCAGGCTATCGGCAAGTTTCTTTAGCTTGTCTTCCGATCGTGCAGAAAGGACAACTTCTGCCCCGGCGCGGCTTAACTGTCCGGCAAGGGCCGCGCCCAATCCGTCACTTGCACCTACCAGCCAATACCGTTTGCCTTGCCACTGCGTCATTCTGTTTCCTTTTTTCGTATTGTCGCGACCAATTCGGCGACCCTAAAACCAAACTTGCGAAACTGACTCCGGTTCACAACCGTACCCTGTTTTGTCAAGTACATGCAATCAAACGCCTTGAGTTTGAAGCCCCCGGATTCGGCAGGCAACCTGATGGGATAATTGAACAAAACGGCTGGTCCTGCTATCTCGCCCCGCCCCTTACCGGGAACATCATCAGCAAAGGCATCAAAACCACCATTATCGTCCAACGTGATCCGCCACTCGCGATTTTGGACAGAGCCGTCGTTATAGACAAAGCGCTCTTTAATCGTGCCGTTGTTGCCGTTCCAGCTGACATTAAAATCTGCGTTGAATGTGCTTGTTATTCGTCCGAACGGCCCGAAAATAACACCGTCACAAATCATCGCGCCATTCAGATGCTCGCGCATGTCGAAAAGTGGTGAGACGTCAGCGTAATCATCAGCCGACTGGCCCATAAAGTCCGCAAACCGCCTGCGCAGCACTAACACAAGGCACACCAATGCAATTCCCAAAAGGAAGAACAACAATTCATCACTCATTACGCACCACGATCCAGTTTTGTGCGCCACAACAGAAATATCGCAGCCAGTTTCAGAACACAGGGAACACCAGCGTATAGTAGGCGCAATAACTCAATCGATCCCTCTGTGGGGCGCGCCTGAAGACCACTGACGTATCCTGATGCCTCCAACATAGGCAGCAGGACCGCCGCCGACAATGCCAAGGTGAATTTCGATACAAATGACCACAGCCCAAAACCCTCCGCCGCAGAAGGAGAAATTTGCGCCATGCGGGTGGCGAACAGGGCCGGTAGCAGTGTCAGATCTGCACCCATGGCCGCACCCGAACCGACACAGACCAGTGCAAACCACCACTGGTCCCCCGCCCCCAGAAAAAGCGCGCCGCCAAAAGCGAAAATCGCCAGTACCATTGCACTCAGCAGCACCCGTTGGGTGCCATGCCGCTCGGCCAGTGCACCCCAGACAGGGGCGGCCCCTGCGGCAGAGAGAAAGAACAACAACAAAAGCGGCCCCTCGAAACCCTGTGCCTCCAAAGCGCTTTCGACATAGAACAGAAACAAGGTTGAACTGACCGCCACGGGCGCGGCATTCAGCAGCGCAATGACAAGCAGCCGGCGCGCAAGCCGATCGCGCAGCACGGTGGCGAACCCTGTACCGGCGGGCACATCCACCGACAACCATTCACCACGCATCGCCAGCCCCGCGGCAAGTGCCAGTACAGAAAAGCCGATTGAAAAACCGCCGAATGGCGCATCAAACACGTAGCCGAGCGCCACAGGCACGACAGAAGCCACACAAACCCCAAGCAGCGCGCCGGTTTCGCGCCACCTTGCAAGGCGCAGATGCCCCTGGCCTGGCATTCGGTCTGCCTTTGCCACACCTTGCGCATAAAAGCAGATGGTCAGAAAACTGTAGGCCGAAAACACCAGCGTCAGCATGATGGCGAACCACACCACCGGTGGTGTCAACGGAGGCACGGCAAATAGCCCCAGCATCGCCACGGCGATTACTACGCAGCCGATCCCCACCGCAACGCCCCGCCTGTCACGCAGTTTTTCCGACAGCCGCCCCAGCAGCGGGTCTTGTACCATGTCAAGCAGCCGCAAAGCGAACAGGACAGTGCCCAGCGCCGTTAGGGAAACCCCGTATTGATCTACGTAAAACTTGGGCGCGTGAATATAGATAGGTAGCCCCGCACAGGCGAGCAGCGCCGCAAACAGGGCATAGGCAGGCAGGCGTGTGGCAGCGGTTGAACTCACCCTTTTGACACTTCGTCTTTCGGCGCTTCGGGGCGCGCACGAAACAGCGCCCCCTTTATCCACAGCTTCAGTGCTTGCCAGTGGATCAGGGCCAGAACGCGCCGCGCACCAAGCGGACGGCGCAGCATGCTGCGCAGGATCCCGGCATTGTCCAGCGGCTGGCGCGTACCGGTGAGGGTTGCGATCAGCCCACCCGCCGCGCGGCCATAATCAATCCAGATGCCGATACGCGCGTCGGTAATATCAAAGCGGAACGTATAGTCACCCTCAACCGGCTGAAAGGGCGAGACATGCATGACCTTGGTCGCGTGCAGTTTATCACTTCGGGTAATCTCACGCTGATCGGGGTGGTGGCACAGATAGCTATGGCGGTCGCCGTAAGTGTTGGTCACCTCGGCGATGACAGCCACCAGCGCGCCATCTTCGCGGCGACACAGCCAGAAACTGACCGGATTGAACACATAACCCAACACACGCGGTTGCGCCAAAAGCTCGATCCGCGCGATATTGCGGATCTGGTATTGATCCAGCACCTCCCTCACCCAGACAGCGCCCCGTCCCTGGCCCGGCGCGCCGCCGTGATCTGTATCATGCAACGAAGTCAGGGCACGCCCGTTGCGCGAAAACAGGCTTGGCGTGGCAACCGGCGCTTCGGCGTCGAGCAGCACGTAGTCGATCGAATACCGAAAGGCGTTTTCGATCTTTCCCTTCCGGCCATGGAAGGTCTGCCCGACGATATGATCGACAGTGGCCGTCATTGCGCCGCCAACGCCGCCGCAGCACGGTCTGACAGCGCATTCACAACATCTACCGCGCTGGACAGCCCGTCCTCATGAAACCCGTGACGCATCCACGCGCCGCAGAACCAGGTGTTATTCTGCCCGTTCATCGCGCGCACCGCGTCTTGTGCATCAAGCACCGCAAGGTCGTAAACCGGATGGCGCAGGATGACCTGATCGTAAATCAATTCCTCGCGGATGGTGCGCTTTGTGTTCAATGTCACGAAATGCGGATCATCGTGGGGGATCGGCTGTAGCGAATTCATCCAGTAGGTCAGATCGATGCGATCCGATTTCGCCTTTGCATCTTCGGTATAATTCCAGGAAGCCCATGTTGCGCGGCGTTTGGGCATGATTGCCGCATCCGCGTGTAGCACAATATCATTGGGTTGATACGCAATGGCCCCAAGTGCAGCCTGCTCGGCAGGCGTTGCATCGGTAAGCATCGCTAGTGTGTCATCGGAGTGTGTGGCCATGATCACTTCGTCAAACCGCTCCCAATTTCCGCCGTAGGTTTTCACCTCTGCACCGTGCGCATTGCGCCGCACACCCTGAACAGACGCGTTAAGACGAATATCAACACCGCCTTGCCGCATCGCTGCCTCCAGCCTGCTTACATACGAGATAGAGCCGCCCTGCACAGTGTACCACTGATGCTGCCCCGAGTATCCCAAAAGCGCATGGTTTTCGAAAAACCGGATGATCGCGTGGGCAGGAAAATCCATCACCTGATCAACAGGCGTAGACCAGATCGCGCCTGACAGCGGCAAAAGATAGTAGTCTCTGAAATAGTTTCCAGTCCCCAATTTTGCCAGAAACGCACGCAAGCTGAGTGTTTTATCCTGCGCAACATCCAGCGCATATTTGTTGAACTTGACCACATCACGCAGCATCCCGATGAAACGGGGATTTACCAGATTGCTGCGCTGCGCAAACATCGCATTGAATCCGGTCAGCGCATATTCCAGCCGTCCGCCATCGATAGATGCCCCAAAGCTCATGTTGGATTTCACAACCGGCACATCGAGTTCTGAAAATAGCGCCGCCAAATGCGGGTAATTCGCGTAATTGAAAACGATAAATCCGGTATCAACCGGTTGATCACCGTTTTTTCCTGCGATCACAGTGCGCGCATGACCGCCGATGCGCGCGCCGCTTTCCAACAGCGTGACCTGATTATCACTAGACAGCTTGTGCGCCGCCCCCATCCCCGAAATACCTGCACCAATAACCGCAATGCGGCGCGTGTGGTTTGATGTCACTGTGTCTAAGGTTACCGGCGCTTCAAAGGGCATAAGGTGATTGTGTCCTGTCTGGAAAGATATTGTAGGCTATACGGATAAATCACGGCGCTGGATGTAAATAAGTTTCAGAATGTTTTTTGATCCAAGATGCCCGTTGCCCCGTAATCTTCACATGTTAGTATCGCTTAATACATCATCGCGCAAAACGCCCGACCGATATGACCCGCAGGCCTCCGTTGCTTTGACGGGGCCAGTGAAATTTTCAAGGCGCCCACGCGTGACAGAAGATACAAATAGAACACCTCTTTGGATCGATGAGATGGTGCGTGTGCGCGATAACCGCGACAAGGTTGCGTTTGCGGCGCTGTTCACCCATTTTGCCCCCCGCATCAAAGGGTATTTAATCAAATCGGGTGCAGACGCCACCACCGCCGAAGAATGTGCGCAAGACGTGATGACAACACTTTGGCGCAAAGCCGAACAGTTCGACCCGACCCGCGCCTCTGTAGCGACATGGATTTTTACCATCGCCCGCAACCGCCGTATTGATATGCTGCGCCGTGATCGCAGACCCGAACCCGAAGACCTTCCATGGGGGCCAGAGCCGGAGCCAGAGCAAATCCACGTTCTGGAAATGCAGCAGGAAGCCGCGCGACTTGCACAAGCGGTTGCAACCTTACCACCCAACCAGCGCAGCCTGATCGAACAAGCCTACTTTGGCGATCTGACCCAAGCGCAAATCGCCAAGGAAACCGGCCTTCCGCTGGGCACCATCAAATCCCGCCTACGTCTCGCGCTGGACCGCCTGCGCCATGCAATGAAATAGCCATATGACACAGCCAGACATTACATCACCCTCCGGCACCGCGATCCGCCATCACCTTAACGAAGCCACGTTAATGGGGTATGCAGCAGGTACACTGCCCGAAGCCTTCAATCTGATTGTCGCGACACATCTGTCACTTTGCGACAGATGCCGCGCGGATGTTCAGGCCTATGATGCCGTTGGTGGCGCATTGCTGGAGGACGAAAGCGCGGCACTGGCGGATGAAAGCCTCGCCCAAACCCTTGCGCGGCTGGATGCTGATCCAAAGCCTGCCGGGCGGAAAAAAACCGCAACCGGTGATTTTCCTGCGCCGCTACAAGACTATGTTGGCGGCGATCTGGATGCCGTGCGCTGGCGACCCTTGGGGATGGGGGTCAAACAGGCCATTCTACCTACCTCAAAAGCAGCGACTGCGCGATTATTTCTAATTCCCGCAGGGGCGGCAATGCCTGACCACGGTCACAACGGCACTGAAATGACATTGGTGCTAAAGGGCGCGTTTCTGGATGGGAACGACTACTTCGCGCGCGGCGACATCGAGATTGCTGACATTGATGTGCAGCATATCCCGATTGCCGATGTGCATGAAGACTGCATCTGTCTGGCTGTCACCGATGCGCCGCTGCGCTTTACCGGTATTCTGCCAAGCATCTTACAGAAGTTTTTCCGCATCTAGGCCTCAGCCCTTTGGCGCACCCTTTACGGGGGCAAGCGGCAGCGGCCCATCTGCGCCTTCAACTTCTTCAAAATCGAAGTTGTCCAAACGTGCGGCACGTTTCCCCGCGCGTTCGGCGGCTGTCCCGATCCCTTCCAGATCATTGCGCGCCTGGCGGAAATGGGTATCAAGCTTGCCCACCCGATCGACCACCAGTTCAACATCGCGGTGCAGAAGCCGCAGGGTTTTGCGAATTTCGCCTGCCTGTTCGCGCATCCGCGCATCTTTCAAAATTGCGCGCATGGTGTTCAGCGTCGCCATGCAGGTGGTGGGTGAAACGATCCAGACGCGTGCTTCAAATCCCGCGCGCACCAGCTCGGGAAAGTTCGCGTGCAATTCGGCGTAAACTGCCTCGGAGGGCAGAAACATCAGGGCACCATCCGCCGTTTCTCCGTCCAGAATATATTTCTCCGAGATATCGCGAATGTGTTTGCGCACGCTTGTGCGCATATTTGCAACGGCAGATTTCAACTCCCAATCCGTCTGCGCACGGTGCAGCGCCTCATAGGCTTCCAGCGGGAACTTTGCATCAATGACAATCGGTCCGGGGGGATTTGGCAGATGGATCAGACAATCCGCACGACGTCCGTTCGATAGAGTTTTCTGCATTGTATAGCTGTCTTTGGGCAGCGCCTTGGACACGATATCATTCAGCTGGATTTCACCAAACGCGCCGCGGGTCTGCTTGTTGCTCAGGATATCCTGCAAAGACAGAACATCACCCGAAAGCTTGGTGATGTTGTCTTGCGCCTTGTCGATAGAGGCCAGGCGTTCTTGCAACTGTGTCAGGCTGGTGGTGGTACGCTGGGCAGAGCCGTGCAGGCTCTGGTTGGTGCGCTCTTGCATCTGCGCCAGCTGTTGCTGCATTTGCAGCTGTACGGTGGCCAGCCGCGCTTCAAGGCTCTGGATCAGTTGGGTTTGCGCGTGCGCCTGCGTGTCAGAGACAGTTTGCAGATTGCCGCGCAGCTGTTCCTGACCACTGCCGAGCGCGCGCAACTGTTGCGATAGTTGCACGGGAATACGTGTGGGACGCAAAACCACTACAACCAACAGGATGAGGATCAGCGAAAGCACGGCCAGCCCGGCCAACGCGGTCAGAATGACCGGATCATTCAAATCAAGCTGTACCTTGCCAAACCGGATCATGTACGCCCGAACAGCCGTTCGATATCGCTCAGCTTCAGCTCGACGTATGTCGGGCGGCCGTGGTTGCACTGGCCGGAATGCGGCGTTGCCTCCATCTCGCGCAGCAGGGCGTTCATTTCTTCGGCGCGCATCCAACGGCCCGAGCGGATCGAGCCATGGCAGGCAACACGGCTCAGGATCGCCTCGACACGGGCCTGCACCAACAGGCTCTCGCCCTCGCCCTCAAGCTCATCCAGAATATCGCGGATCATCGCTTCGGCATTTACTTCGCCCAGAATGGCCGGGGTTTCACGCACGGCGATTGCATCACCGCCAAACGGTTCGATCCCAAGGCCGAATTGTGCAAGATCGTCGGCCACGCTTAGGATTGAGGCGCGATCATTTGCCGATAATTCGATAATTTCGGGAATCAGCAACGCTTGGGCAGGCACGCCGTTTTGTGCCATCTGGTTTTTCAGCTTTTCATACACCAGCCGCTCGTGCGCTGCGTGCTGGTCCACGATAACCATTCCCGTGGCGGTTTGCGCAATGATGTAATTCTCGTGGACCTGTCCGCGTGCGGTTCCAAGCGGGAAATCCGCAGGCTCGGCGTTTGTCTGCGGCGGTTCATCCGGTGTTTCTACCCTGCCCCAAACGCCTTTCATTTCTGCAAACCCTTCAGGGGCTTGAACCTGATACGATGCCTGCCGTGCACCGCTTGACGGGCGGTCCATCTGATACACCCGCGCCTCGTTCTGCCCTTCAGGACGCATCGCGCCTAAGGTGGCATCCGCCACGGTGGTTGATGCGCGATGGCCTGCGTTTGCCAGGGCATGACGCAGTGCAGACACGATCAAGCCGCGCACAACACCGGGGTCACGAAAGCGGACTTCGGATTTGGCGGGGTGTACGTTCACATCCACCAGCTTGGGGTCGCAATCCACAAACAACGCTGCCGCCGGATGGCGATCACGGCTAAGAAAGTCGAAATAAGCACCACGCAACGCACCGATCAGCATTTTGTCTTTCACGGGCCGCCCGTTAACGAAAAGATATTGCGCCACCGCGCTGCCGCGCGAATAAGTTGGCAAAGCGGCAAAGCCCGTCAGGTGAAAACCCTCACGCTCGGCGTCTATCGGCAGCGCGTTTTCAGCGAACTCGCGGCCAAGAACCTGACGCAAACGGCCATGCAGCGCCTCAAACAACTCGCCTTGCTCCGCCTCGGCGCGAAATACATCGCGGCCTGCGCCATCACCCGACACATCGCGCAGCACAAAACGCACAAACGGTTCCGCCATGGCCAGCCGTTTGATCACATCCCCGATCGCCTGCGCCTCTGCCCGGTCCGTACGCAGAAATTTCAGCCGTGCGGGCGTCGCATAAAACAGATCTCGCAGGGTGACGACCGTACCACTGCTAAGCCCCGCGGGTTTGACTGCCGCGTGCTTGCCTCCCGTCACACTAATCTCTGCCCCCTCGAATCCTTCGGCGCGGCTCGTGATGGTCAGACGGCCCACAGCGCCCAGCGATGGCAGCGCCTCGCCGCGAAATCCGAAGGAGTGGATATTCAAAAGATCACTACCGTCGATTTTGGACGTCGCATGGCGCGACAATGCCAGCGGCAGGTCGGCTCCGGCAATTCCACAACCGTCATCCGTCACGCGGATCAGGGTTTTGCCGCCATCTGCAAATTCAATTGTGATACGGCGCGCGCCCGCATCTATTGCGTTTTCCACCAGTTCTTTTACGGCAGAGGCAGGCCGCTCAACCACTTCGCCTGCGGCGATACGGTTGACCGCGTTATCGTCAAGTTGGCGAATAACGGGTTGCTGCGCGCTTATGTTGGGGTTTGTTTGAAGCATAGCGCAAAACCTAGCATGATCACCCGCGATTCTGAAACCCGCAGCGCAGGGTTATCCACCGCTAATTTATGCGCAGATCGAGAAGGCAGGCGGCGCTGCGTCACGCCGCCGGCCAAATCATTTACAGTGGCATGTGCCGGTTCACGTCCTTGTACAGCAGATAGCGGAACGGCTGGTCGCCTGTAGTGATACAGGCCTGCGGGCAGAACGCGCGCAGCCACATAAAGTCACCTTCGACAACTGGCACCCAGTCTTTGTTGAGCAGATAATCGGCGGAGCCTTGCAACACATACAGGCCGTGCTCCATCACATGGGTTTCGGCAAAAGGAATCCGCCCCCCTGGCTGGAAAGTGACAATGTTGACGTGCATATCATGGCGCAGGTCATCAGGGTCGACAAAGCGGGTTGTTGCCCAAACCCCGTCACAATCGGGCATTTCAGTCGGGGCAACCGCCTGATCAGAGGTTACAAACGCTTCGGGTAGGTCGACGCCCTCTGCGCCCACATAACGTTTGCGAATCCAGTGAAACTGGCTGACGGCATCACTATCGTTCCATACGGTCCAAACCGCATCCGGTGGGATATAGGCGTAACCACCGGCATCCAACACATGGCGCGAGCCATCAATGTTCAGCGTAACCTGTCCGGCTGCGACAAAAACGACAGATTGCGCCTCTTCATCTGTCTCCGGCGCGTCGGATCCGCCTGCCGGCTGAAGTTCGACCGCGTACTGGCTGAAGGTTTCGGCGAATCCGGACAGGGGGCGCGCCAGAACCCACATGCGCATTCCTTTCCAGCCGGGCAGCAGACTGGTGACGATATCGCGTTGGGTCACTGCCGGAACCACGGCGTATGCTTCTGTGAATACGGCCGTTCCTTCGGGTGAAACGGATTGATCCGGCAGACCACCGGGGGGGAACGCATAAGTCATAAGATTTCTCCGAAAGAAGGACGCGATACGCGTGCGATGTTGAAATATCCGGTGTCGTGTGTGTCATCCAGATTGGTGTTCTAGCCCATATCAGTATCGCAAAACATATCCAAGCAACCCCTCCAAACACAGTCAGGCCGGACATTTCTGTCCGGCCCGCCGCTCACCCGACGCCGTTGAGACGTCAATTTTTTATTATTTTATATCAGCTGGGTATTATTAACCGCTGGCCTACCTGGATCATGTCGGGCGATTGTAGTGTGTCACGGTTCGCCGTTACAATGCGCTGATACGCGCTGGGCATTCCGTAAAATTGCAAAGAAATAAAGGCGATGCTGTCGCCGGGTTGAACGGTGCTAAATCGCACGCCGCCAACATCGAAGCTACGTGCAGTGGACGCTGCGAAGACCTTTCTTGACATCTTACGCGCAGCATTCGTGCTGCGCTCGGTCTTGTCCCGCATTAAGGACGCTTGCACCAGACTGAAAGCCAGCATGTCGGTATCAAAACTGCCCTCAGGTGTAGGCAAGGCCGCAGTCATATCGATACGCCCTTCATGGGCGGCTTTTATCAACGCCTGCACGAAATAGGAACTGGTGGCATCAGCATTAATGTTGCGTAAATCAACCCGCTGCACATCGTTAACGTCGGTCCTAATAACTTCATAGACCTCCGCCATCACACCTTCACGCAACATCCGAAGCTTGTTCACCGCCAAAACGTCCAACGCCTGAACCGCTTTAGCTTCCAGGTCGTTAGCGTCTGTTACCGCGTTTTTCGGGGACGGCTTCAAACCGGCTATCACCGCAGCAGTCAGTTTATTTACCACAGGGTTCACGCCCTCGAAAACGGCCATAGAGCCGCTTACATCGGTCAGATCAGGTGACGCCGCACGGGTGGCAACATCTGCTGTCTGCACATTTACTATCTTGTCCTGCACTATCAATCGGGTTGCAGGTGTTCCTTCCGATAGCGTGGCAGAACCAGAATATGCGGCCTGTGATCTGGTCGTCTCGTCCCCCAGCATCAGATGGGCGGTTGAAAGACCCAGTACAAATGCAACCAGAACAATCGCTGCAAACATCAGCGCTTTGCCATCAATCTTTTGTTCTTCGGCCTGAACCGCTGCGGCGCAAAACACTAGCAGAACATTGGATATCGCTGTTCGTATCTTCATCCCGCCCCCCAGCGCTGGGCACCAAGTGTAGCATTTTCGGCTACCAAGTAGTGCTTCGAAGAATTCCGCACCAGATATAGGCGGAGAGCGAATCAGTCGTCAAAGCAAAACGAATCACTTTGGAAAAAAATATTACTTCTTCGCCTATTTCTTCAAAATCCATTCCGCGATCAACACGCTATAGTTGAACACCTGACTCCAAATGCGTTTCTTGCGTCTGAAAGCTTGTAGAAGCCGGGGCGGGCTTGCAGGCGTACATCGCATCTTTCCGTTTGCGCAACGCAACCGCAATACAATGCACGACACCTTGCAAAGCGGGATGCCTGCGTGCGAGTTTACGCATGTCATTTCCGAAAGGTGCTGCCCGATGTCCGTCGATACCTTACCCACTACATCAACCAACACTGAACACCTGCCGCAGGTGACAGAGCCGCGAAACACCGGCATGCCACTTGATCTGAACTGGGTGCTGAGCGCACAAGCCAACACATCCGCTATCGAAAGGCGTGCAGCATCCCTGCCCGCCCGCAGGTCGGTTAAGAAAATCTATCAGGCTGCTTGGCTACTCAAGGCCGTGACGTGCATCGACCTGACTACACTCTCCGGCGATGACACCGCGCGCCGCGTTGGCAGACTAAGCGCCAAAGCGCGCCAGCCGATTGCAGCATCGACACTCGACGCGCTGGGCATGCCACCGATCACCACCGGCGCTGTATGCGTCTATCACGAAATGATCGCCCCCGCAGTGCATGCACTGCAGGGCAGCGGCATTCCGGTCGCTGCTGTTTCCACCGGATTTCCGGCGGGCCTGTCCCCTCTGCCCTTGCGCATCGCAGAGATAGAACAAAGCGTGGCAGCAGGCGCAGCAGAGATCGACATCGTCATTTCCCGCCGCCATGTGCTGGAGGGGAACTGGCAAGCCCTTTATGATGAAATGCGTGCCTTTCGCGCCGCATGTGGTGACGCCCACGTAAAGGCGATCCTCGCCACGGGCGAGTTGGGCAGCTTGCGCAATGTCGCGCGCGCCAGCCTTGTGTGCATGATGGCCGGCGCAGACTTCATCAAGACCTCGACGGGTAAGGAAAGCGTAAACGCTACCCTGCCTGTATCGCTGGTGATGATCCGCGCAATCCGCGATTACTATGACCGCACCGGGTACCGCGTGGGGTACAAACCTGCCGGCGGCATATCCAAGGCCAAAGATGCAATCACATATCTTGCGCTGATCAAGGAAGAGCTTGGCGATCGCTGGTTGCAGCCCGATCTGTTCCGCTTTGGTGCGTCATCGCTTCTCAATGATATCGAACGCCAACTAGAGCATCACGTCAGCGGTGCCTATTCCGCCAGCTACCGCCACCCCACATCCTAAAGCCAAGAGGCGACACAAATGACCGTTTCCGAAATATTCGAAACTATGGACTATGGCACCGCCCCTGAAGCCGCTGCCGAGGCATTGGCATGGATTGTGGACCAAGGGGGCAGGTTTGGCCATTTCATTGATGGTGCGATGACCGCCACCGGTGAAATTTTCGAGAGTCGCAACCCCGCCACGGGCGAGGTGCTGGCCCATCTTACCCAAGGCACACAAGCTGATGTAGATGCCGCTGTGAAGGCTGCGCGCCGCGCACAGCCCAAATGGGAATCTGCCGGCGGTCACACGCGCGCAAAGGTTCTCTATGCGCTGGCGCGCTTGTTGCAGAAACACAGCCGTCTGTTCGCTGTTCTGGAAACCCTCGACAACGGCAAACCCATCCGTGAAACACGCGACATCGACGTACCGCTCGCCCAGCGGCACTTTTACTACCACGCGGGCATGGCGCAGCTTATGCAGTCCGAACTGCCCGATGCGGCAGCCATTGGTGTATGTGGTCAGGTGATCCCGTGGAATTTCCCGTTGCTGATGCTGGCATGGAAAGTTGCCCCAGCGCTGGCCATTGGCAACACCGTGGTTTTGAAGCCCGCCGAATATACCTCCCTGACGGCAATGCTATTCGCCGACATCTGCACGCAGGCCGGTGTGCCGAAAGGTGTTGTGAACATCGTTACCGGTGACGGTGCCGTCGGTGAAATGATCGTGAATGCCGATGTGGACAAAGTGGCCTTCACGGGCTCCACTGCTGTTGGCCGTCGTATCCGCGAAGCAACCGCCGGAAGCGGCAAGGCGCTTACACTGGAGTTGGGCGGCAAGTCTCCCTACATCGTGTTTGATGATGCCGATCTGGACTCGGCCGTTGAAGGGCTGGTCGATGCGATCTGGTTTAACCAGGGGCAGGTCTGCTGCGCAGGCTCGCGCCTGCTGGTTCATGAGCCCGTAGCCGATTTGTTCTACGCTAAGCTGCGCGAGCGGATGGACAAGCTGCGCCTTGGCTCCCCATTGGACAAAAGCATCGATGTCGGTGCGATTGTCGACCCCAAGCAACTGGATGCGATCCGATCGATGGTGAGCGCCAATACCGCAGGTGACACCCATGTTGCCGCCTGCACTATTCCACCCGAAGGCTGCTTTTACCCGCCAACTCTGATAACGGGCCTGCATCCTGCAGATACACTGATGCAGGAAGAAATCTTTGGTCCTGTTCTGGTGTCCACCACCTTCCGCACCCCTGCCGAAGCTGTCAGCATCGCCAACAACACCCGCTATGGCCTTGCCGCGACTGTCTGGAGCGAGAACGTAAACCTCGCACTCGATATCGCGCCCAAGCTATCCGCCGGGATCGTGTGGATCAACGGCACCAACATGATGGACGCCGCTGCCGGCTTTGGCGGCGTGCGCGAAAGCGGCTTTGGCCGCGAGGGCGGCTGGGAAGGGCTGTCGGCTTATACCAAGCCCAAAGCGAAGCCCAAGCCCGTGAAAGATGTCGCACCGATGGAAGGCAGTGGCGCCCCGGAAGATGGCATAGACCGCACGGCGAAACTCTACATCGGCGGCAAACAGGCCCGCCCTGACAGCGGATACTCCGCCCCTGTCTGGGGCAAAAACGGCGCACTGCTTGGCCACGCCCCGCAGGCCAGTCGAAAAGATGTGCGCAACGCAGTCGAGGCTGCCCATGCTGCAAAGGGGTGGAGTAAAACACCCGGCCACCTGCGCGCACAGATTCTCTATTTCATCGCGGAAAATCTGAACGCCCGCGCAGAAGAGTTTGCACAGCGCCTTAATCACATGCAGGGCGGCAAATCGGGCGCCACAGAAGTCGACGCCGCGATCCAGAGCTTGTTCACATATGCCGCTTGGGCTGACAAATATGATGGGCAAATTCATAATGTACCCATTCGCGGCGTTGCTTTGGCGATGAAAGAGCCTGTTGGCGTGATTGGCGCGATGTGCGCGTCAACTGCGCCTCTGGCAGGTCTGGTCGGCGTTATGGCCCCCGCGATTGCAATGGGTAACCGAGTGATCCTGTGTGCATCAGAGCCCTTCCCGCTGGCGGCCACCGACTTTAGTCAGGTGCTTGAAACATCCGATGTTCCGGCAGGCGTGGTGAACATTCTGACAGGACCGCACAGCGATACAGCCGACACTCTGGCGCGCCATATGGATGTCGATGCGGTATGGAGTTTCAGCGACCCCGCCCATGACAAAACCGTCGAAAGCGCCTCGGCGAGCAATCTAAAGCGGACTTGGGTGCAAAACGGTAATGCGGTGAACTGGAACAGCACCGATGCCAAACCCTTTTTGGCACATTCAACCGAAATCAAGAACATCTGGGTACCCTACGGAGAGTAACCCTTCTTCAGTTTTCCAGTAAATTCATTCTTGTCGCCCCCGGAAAGGGGCGACAACTCAGACGGTTAATCGGCAACCACACCTTCGGGTTTACCGACAACAACAAAATGCAATCCGTCAGGGTCCAGCAGTTCACCCGCCACACGTTGCACATCCTCCAGCGTCACGCGTTCTACCCGTTCATTGCGGGTTTTGACGTATTCAGGGCTTAGGCCAATCGTCTGCATTCCGACCAGAATACCGGCAATTGTACCATTTCCGTCAAAGCGCAGCGGGTAGGCACCTGTCAGATAAGTCTTGGCGTCCTCCAATTCTTTTGCGCTGACGCTTTCTTCTGCTGCAAGCCGCCATTGATCCTTGATCACACTGATCGCTTCGCCGATCCGGTCATTGGCAGAACTAACAGACCCCATGTAGGCATTAGCCAGATCACGCGGGAAAAGGTAGGAATAGACGCCGTAGGTAAGGCCCCGCTTTTCGCGCACTTCCTGCATCAGACGGCTTTCGAATGATCCACCGCCCAGAATCTGGTTCAGCAGAACAGCGGCGAAATAGTCGTCATCATCGACCGCGATACCACGCTGGCCGAACAGGGCAACCGATTGCGGTGTATCAAAATCAACCACCGTAATTCCGCCCTCGATCTGCGGTTCCACTTTGGGCGGCATGGGCGCGCCGCTTTGCGGCAACCCGCCAAGCAACGTGTCGAGCAACGTGCCGAGCTGCTCGGGCGTGATATCACCGACCGCCCCTACCAGCACACGGTCACGGACCAACGTGTTGCGGTGTGCCTCGACCAAATCGTCACGGGTCAGGGACGCAACGCTTTCGGTCGTGCCTGACTCAACCGTGCCATAAGGATGGTTACCATAGGCCATCTTTGCAAATGTTTTAGCCGCAATTTCATTTGGGTCTTTGGCATCAAATGCCAGACCGGACAGAACCTGCGCACGCACCCGCTCGATATCGGCGTCGTCAAAACGCGGCTTCTGCAGCGCATCGCGCAGCAGCGCTACGGATTCATTAAAGTTTTCGGTCAGAAACCGTGCCGATACTGTAACTGCTTCGGGGTCGGAGCCGAACCCGAAGCTGGTTGCAAGCGTTTCCGTGGCGCGGGCAAATTCGCGTGCATCCAGCCCACCCGATCCCTCTTCCAGCAAACCGGTCATGAGGTTTACCGCACCTCGTTTTCCCTCAACGTCTAGCGACGTGCCGCCCAGAAACGCGATTTCGAGCGCTACAAACGGCAGCGAATGTTCTTCCACCAGCCACGCTGTAACACCGCCGTCAGACGTGACCGTCTGTATATCAACCTCGGCATAGGCCGGCATTGCCACGGCGGCGCCCAGAAACAGGGCAGTTGCAAAACGGATCATTGTGTTTCTCCTTCGGGGCGCATCAACCAGCCGGTCACCGAAGCCTCGCGGCGCAGCAAAGATGCGGCTTTCATGATATCTTCGGCTGTGACAGCATCCAGAATTTCCGGCCAAGCCTGAACATCCTCGATCGTCAGGCCGGATGTCAGGGCGCGGCCATATCTGTTGGCAATGCCATCCACATTGTCTTGCGCATAAATCTCGGCGGCGCGGATCTGTAGCTTGATCCGCTCCAGCTGCTCTGCATCTACACCCTTTTCAAGGAAATCGGCTATCGCCTGATCCAGTGCGGCCTCCCCCTCGGAGAGGGTTACGCCGTCTGACGGAACAATGATCATCCTGAATGTGGTGTCATCCAGCGATACGCCGGAATACCACGCAGTAGAATATGTTACCGTCTGTGTGTCGAACTGAAGCTTTTCCGCGAAATAGGAGGTTGATCCACCGCCGAGAATTTCAGCAAGGATGGTAAGGGCCGCTGCGGTTTCCTGCGCGCCGCTGTCGCGTTCGGGGACCAGATAACTGCGCGAGACATAGGGCTGGGCCACGCGCGCATCGCGGAATATCACGCGGCGTTCTGCGTTCTGGCGCGGTTCTTCTGTGCGCAACCGCTCTGGCAAATCCGGATTCGCAGGGATCGGGCCGTAATGTTTTTCGGCCAGTGTGCGCACCTCTTCCGGTGTCACGTCCCCCGATACAACCAGCACGGTATTGTTAGGCGAATAATACAATTCATAAAAGCCGAGCGCGTCTTCCAGATCAAGCTGCTCCATCTCGTGCATCCATCCGATCACGGGCGTGCCGTAGCGGTGGTTGAGGTACTGGGCCGCACTTACCTGCTCTGCGAACAGGGCTTGCGGATTGTTTTCCGTGCGCTGGTTACGCTCTTCGATAATCACGTTCCGTTCGGTTGCGATGTTTTCCGGCGTGAGGCGGATATTCTTCATCCGGTCCGCTTCCATCTTCATCATCAGGTCCAGACGATCCGCGGCGATGCGCTGGTAATATGCGGTATAATCATAGCTGGTGAAGGCGTTATCGCGCCCGCCATTCGCGGCCACGGTAGCCGATAGTTCACCCGCTTCCAGTTCATCAGTCGCCTTGAACAGCAGATGTTCAAGAAAATGCGCCACACCTGAGGAGCCTTTCGGCTCGTCCGCCGAGCCTGCCCGATACCAAAGCATATGCTGTACAACCGGCGCGCGGTGATCTTCCACCACAACGACCTGCATGCCGTTATCAAGGTTGAAATCGGTGACTTTACCACTCGTTTCCGCCAGCAAGGCAGTCGGCAGAAGCATTACGGACAGCAACGCGGTTCGGGCGTATCGCAACATCAAGAGGTTCCTTTTCGGTCGGTCAAGGGGCGCATGTGACATAGGTACGCCCACCGCGCGCAGGTTCAAGCAGCGCGGCGCATTATCACAGATATGTAATGAAGTATCAGGGTGCAGGCGGAGCGGATGGCGTGCGCGCACCAGCGTTGCGCCAGCGGTTCTGTTCGGCCTGCGCGTTCAGCGCTTCACGGCGGTAGGCCTGATTATAGCGGTCTACAGGGACGATACGGAACTGGGTAAACCGCGCCTTGCGTTTGCGGAATTTGGCATCCGTCTGGGCAAGGTTCTCGCGTATGTCAGGGCTGACGCCCAGACGGCTGGTATGGCGCACCAATGCACCGTCAGTCGCAGGGACCGGCGCATTCGGATCACCCAACTGGCCGCCAAAGGCCTGCGCCCCTTCGGCAAGCGCCGAGCGGTCAACGCGGTTGCTACCGCCGGGGGTCGGCGTGGGCAGATCCCGGTAGCTGTCGGGCCTTTGCAACTCGCCAACAGGCTGGATGCCAAATTCATCCGGTCCTTTGGATGTGCTCTGCAAATCCCGCAGGCCCACGTTGGCACATCCCGCGACCAGCACAGGCAGTACAAACAACAAAGCAAATTTCCGCATCAAAGGCCTCCAGACCGTCGTTGCCCCTTCAATATCGCAACCTGTACCGCAATGTCACCCAGCTTTTTTCGCGCGAGGTTTGCGCGGCTTTTTCCTGCCGTCTCCTTTGGGGGCCTTATCGTTCCCGTCCGCGAAAAAGATCAAGCCCAGCGCCCCTACGAATATGAAGATATCGGCGATGTTGAAAACAAAGGGATTATTGAGGCCACAGCAGGACATATTAAGAAAATCAAGCACATAGCCGTAGATCAGACGGTCAACGACATTTGCAAGTGCGCCGCCGATCAACAGGCCCGCACTCACCTGCGCGATGGCTGTGGTTGCGTTTTTGCGCGCCCAGAACAGGACTGCCACGCAAATTACAATCGCAAGGGTGATCAGAAACCAGCGGCTTGCCTCTGATCCGCCACCAAACAGGCCGAAGTTGATGCCGCGATTTTCACCGTAGCGGAAATTTATCAGCGGCGGCAAAACGTCGATGCTGCGGATGCGCGCCAGTTCCATCATGTGGATCACAATGTATTTGCTGATCTGGTCGAGCGTGAAAGCACAGAAACCAGCCCAAAAGATCATCCGCATCGGAAAACCGCTCCTGTTTTAGTGGCGGAAATGGCGCATGCCGGTGAACACCATCGCCAGACCGGCCTCGTCCGCGGCCGCGATGACCTCGTCATCGCGCATGGAGCCGCCCGGCTGGATGAGTGCGGTTGCACCGGCTTCGGCGGCGGTCACCAGACCATCCGCAAAGGGGAAAAACGCATCAGACGCGACAACAGAACCATGCGTGAGAGGGTTGGGAAGGCCCATCGCCTCGGCCATATCAACCGCTTTACGCGCAGCGATGCGCGTGCTGTCAACGCGGCTCATCTGGCCGGCGCCCACGCCGACGGTTGCACCGTCTTTGACGTAGATGATCGCGTTTGATTTGACGTGTTTCGCCACCGTCCAAGCAAACAGCATATCGGCCAGTTCACGGTCTGTCGGCTGGCGCTTGGTGACGACTTTCAGATCACCCAATTCAATCCGCCCCACGTCACGGTCCTGCACCAGCCAGCCACCGGACACTTGGCGCGGCGCAAGGCGCGCGGCGGTCGGGTCGGCCAATCCACCTGTGGTCAGCAAGCGGAGGTTCTTCTTGGCGGCAAAAATCTTGATCGCATCAGCGTCGGCATCCGGCGCAATGACCACTTCGGTGAAAATGCCTGTAATTGCTTCGGCGGTTTCGGCATCCAGCGTTTGGTTCAACGCAATGATGCCGCCAAAAGCGCTGGTGCGGTCACAATTAAACGCACGGGCGTAGGCCTCGGCCATTGTTGCACCGGTTGCCACGCCGCAAGGGTTCGCATGTTTGATGATCGCTACAGCCGGTCCGTTCGCGGGATCAAACTCCGACACCAGTTCGAATGCGGCATCCGTGTCATTGATGTTGTTATAGCTAAGCTCTTTACCTTGGTGCTGTTTGGCCGTGGCCACACCAGCGCGCGATGATCCATCCGTGTAAAAGGCCGCCTGCTGGTGGGGGTTTTCACCATACCGCAAAGTTTGCGTCAGCGTTCCGCCAAAGGTGCGGCGGCGCGGGGTGCCCCCCACGGCGTCCGCCATCCACGTGCTGACCGCCGTGTCATAGGCCGCTGTGCGCGCATAGGCCGTTTGGGCTAGCCGCTGGCGCAGGGCATATGTTGTTTGGCCATCGTTTGCTTTTAACTCGTCCAGAAACGGCGCGTAGTCCTCTACATCCACGATAACACTGACGAAACCATGGTTCTTCGCGGCAGAACGGATCATCGCGGGGCCACCGATGTCGATATTTTCGATCACTTCGGCATATCCCGCACCTTTGGCAACTGTTTCTTCAAACGGGTAGAGGTTGACTACAACCAGATCGATTGCGCCGATCCCGTGCTCCTCCATTGAGGCCACATGCCCCGCGTCGTCACGCAGCGCCAGCAAGCCGCCATGCACCACGGGATGCAGCGTTTTCACGCGGCCATCCATCATCTCGGGAAAGCCTGTAACGTCGGATACGTCTTTCACCTCGAGCCCCGCCTCGCGCAGTGCCTTTGCTGTACCCCCCGTCGAAAGCAGTTCAACCCCCCGGTCAGCAAGCGCCCGACCAAAATCAACCAATCCGGTTTTGTCGGAAACAGAAAGAAGGGCGCGTTTAACAGGGTAGAGATCAGCCATGGCAGGGCTCCTTTGGTCAGTCTTGGTCGAGATACGGATCATCCCGTTCTAAATCACGCACGCCAATCGCAGTTTCCTGCGCCTTCGACAAGGACCAGCGCACCCGTGTCGCGGGATTTATCGCGCGGCCCGTCAAAATAATCTGCTGTGCCGCGCGCGGCTTCAGGCGTGTTGTTTCCAGATATGCGCCGGGTTCCAGCGTAAGTTCGGTTGTGCCGTCATGGCGAAACACCCAGATTTCACCCGACTTCAGAGCCATGGAAACAGCAGCGCCGCCCAGATCAAGCGTTGCGTCAACTTCGGGGTGCAAATGAAAGCGGATTTCAAATCGCAGGCCTTTTAGCTTTGTTTTGTCCAGGGCACGGTCAAACCGGCGCTTTTCCGCATCCTCTAACGCCAGCAGCATATCCTCGCCCGCGACAGCGCGGCCATCATGGGTCAGCTCGATTGTACGTGCATGGGTCAAACCATGGGTCAGAACGTAGCCGTCATGCCCGCCCTGAAATTTCATCCCGTCACTTACCGGTGTAATTTCAACAGGCACATGTGTCGGCGCATCAATCAGCGCCTCGACACCTGTGCGGCGGTCTGCGGTGTCCAGACGTGCGCTGGAATATCCGCCAAGGCTGAGCGCTGAATGTGACGGTGTGGCCCGACCCGCGCGCCGCCAGTCCAATCCGAATGATGCCCCGGAGCCGCAATTCACAATCAAGGGCCGTCGCCCCGAGGTAAGCTCAAACGCGAGTGTTGACGCATGGGCATTTGCAGAAGCGGCCCCCTGTGGTGGCGGGCTAGCATCAATAATTACGCTGGTGCGCCCCGCCGAAAGGCGTGCATATCCCATCGACAACCCCTCTGGCTGCGTGGTGCGCACACCGGATGCTGCAAGCGCGTGATCCAGCCACCCCTCCGCACCGCGCCCGCCGCCATGAAAACGGGCAAGGCCACCGTCCGTGTGACGCAAGGTGCGTAACGTTGGTGCAATCCGCTCGATCGCGGCAAGATGGGGTTGCGGCGTACCACGCCCCGCATCTGACAGGGCTGCTGCGGCCCACGTCAGCAGCGTGAAAACGTCCAGCAATTCTTCCGGGTTTCGCGTCGGCAGGCCGCCCTGGGCGTCAATCTGCGTTTCACATTCATGCGCCAGCGCTTTAATTGCCGGATCGGCAAGGCTCTCCAACCCCTCCAGCGACAAACCGGCATAGATCAATCCCGTCAACGCCTCAAAACGCGCCAGTCCGGGGGCCGCAGCATGCCACCGCTTTGACAAGAACCGGGTCTGCTGCATCAACGAGCGGAAAAAAGCTTCGCTGTCGGGCGCGTTTTCACCTCCGCCGTGCAACACGAACAGCGCATGGTTGATCCAGCGGATCAATCGGCGGCCTGTCAGGTCCGGCGTCCAGCCTTCACCACGGCCACTCCCAAAAAGCTCTATCCATTGCCACAACCAGCGCTGCGCGGCGCGCCGCGATGGCAAATCTCCGACAGCGGCAAGATCGTCTAGCCACGCAAATCCATGAAGCGCTTGCGAAAAGGCAGTGTCGGGTGCTTCAAGCTCCCACGGGGATTTGTCGGGTGCGGTAATGAGACTGCCCGCGAACAGAAAGTTTCCTGCGGCGAGTTGCCGGCCTCGCGCAAATGATCCGATTGTTCGCGGTTCGGGGGATGAAACAAAGCCCCGCGCATGGCCACGCATCCGCGCCGCCGCCCGGGCGTGCCATTGGTTTAACAAACGCGTGCGATGCGCGCGTAATTGAGGAAACTGGATCATGTGCTCTGCCTATACGCTCTGATGGCGTTTCGGATAGCTTAACCCGCACTGTGGGGGGGTGTCACCGTTTTTCCGGCACATTACCGCCCAAAGCTGTAGATCAGCAGCACGAACACCCTTCCCGGGCGCAGGCAATCAGGCCTGTTTGCGCAAGCAAGCGATATAAAAACCATCCATACCGCCCTGCTCCGCCCAGAAATCGGGGCGCAGCCGCAGACCACCTTCAGAGGATACCCACGCCGGATCGATACCGGGCAGGTCGAGCGCTGCGCTGTCCACAGACATATCCGGATGCCGCTCTAGCGCATCGTCAATCTGGACCTCGCCTTCGTCGGGCAGCAGGCTGCAGGTGCAAAACACCATCCGGCCACCGGGTTTCAACAGCGACCATGCATGGTCCAGCAGTTCTTCCTGCAATTCGATCAGCGCACCGAAATCGGAGCCGTCTTTGGCATGTGGCAGATCGGGGTGACGCCGGATTGTTCCTGTGGCGGAACAGGGGGCGTCCAGCAAAATGGCATCGAACTCGCCCTGAAACTGGCGCGCATCCTTGATAAAGGTTCGGGCGTTCAACCCCGTACGCGCAAGGTTTTCTTTCACCCGCTGCATCCGCGAATGGCTGTCGTCCACCGCGCGCACCTCGGCTCCTGTGGCAGCCAACTGCATCGTCTTCCCCCCCGGTGCGGCACAAAGATCAAGCACCAGTTCACCCGCTTGGGCATTCAGAATTTTTGCTGGCAGGGCAGCGGCAGCATCCTGAACCCACCAATCGCCCTCCGCAAAACCTTCCATAGCTGAAACCTGCCCCCCGCCATGCAAACGCACGGTGCCTGTAGGAAGTAACGTAGCTTCAAGACGTTCAGCCAATGCGGCAGGGTCATCCTTTGCGGTCAGATCGAACGGCGCGCCTTTGAAATGGGCGCTTTCTATTGCCGCGATTGCATCTGCGCCCCATGCATCAACCAACGGACCGCGCAGCCATTTGGGCAAACGCGGGGCGCGCCGTGCACTCCATGCCTCCGGCCCTTCGGCCGCGACCTTGCGCAGCACTGCGTTGACCAGCCCCTTGAGGTGGCCAAGGTGTTTGTCACCCGCCACCACGGACACCATGGCGTTCACCACACCGTGCGCTGCACCGCCTGTACATAATTCCACCGTGCCGACACGCAGCGCGTTCCGAACTGTGAGGGGCGGATACTTATTCAGGTGTTTTTGCAAAATGCGGTCAGCACGTTCCATCCCGCGCAAGGTATCCTGTGCAAGACGCTGGGCGCGTGCACGATCATCGGGTGGCAGCCTGTCCAGCACACCTGCGCCCAAAAGCTCTGACATCAGCTTCCCTTCGCCCAGAATCTGGTCGAGCAGGAAAACAGCGGATTTACGGGCGGATACGCCGGTGTCTGACATGTACTTGGCTTTCTCTTGGCGGTCTGGTGGTTGTCTGGGGCAAGGCGCACGTTATATCAAGAGAGAGTTGAGAAAGGAACGCCCCATGGCCAAGGATCCATCCCCCAAAGAACCACCCGTACCGGACGCCCCTATTCCACCCACACCGGAACCGGAGCCTGATCTGCCTCCTCCTGCCCAGCGCGCACTGGCCGAGGCCGCTGCGCGCCGCGCCGCAGCGCAAGACCTTGATCTGCCGCCGGAATTGGGCGGGCGAAACGGACCAGAGCCGGTACGCTACGGCGATTGGGAAAAAAAGGGCATTGCAATCGATTTCTAGCATCGATTGCCGGAGCCTGGGGCGCAATTACATATTAACCAGACACACCTAGCGCAGAGAGAAATCTGCGCTGTCGCCTGTACCCCGATCAGAGGTAAAGCGGAGTTTTCCGCCCCACGCTCTCACTTCCTGACAATTATATCCCAAATCGTCACCGCCCCAGTTTAATGACCGGCAGAAATAGCCGTTTTTCCAAGTCCAGTTCCCTGTGACATCCCACGCAGCGCCTTTACCGGAAATCGCGCCGTCAAGGCCGACGTTCAATCTTACCAGTGGGCGGGTCAGGGTTTTGCCCTGAATGATGCTTTTAAATTGCGATGCGGTCTCCACCTTTGAAAACTCGGCTAGTGCGGTCGTACCGGACAGTATCGCAAGGCTGGCAACAACAGATATGATCCGTAGCATTTGATCTCTCCTTCGAGGTCGATTGCTATAGATACGTCGCGTTCACGCCGATAGTTTCATAAAAGCGGGTTTTTCCAAGTCTCGCCGGTTTGCCGTACTGTCTATTCCCCAAGCCCCAGCACATCCAGCATATCATACTCTCCGGCTTCCCGGCCCTGCCCCCACAGCGCAGCCTTGAGCGCGCCGCGCGCGAACAATGCACGATCCGATGCAACGTGACGCAAAATGATCCGCTCTCCGGCGCCAGCAAACATCACATCATGTTCACCGACAATGTCACCACCGCGGATCGCTGAAAATCCGATATCTCCGCGCTTGCGCGCGCCTGTAATGCCATCGCGGCCCGAATCACTGACATCGGCAAGGTTCACGCCGCGCCCCTCGGCTGCGGCCTCGCCCAGCATCAACGCAGTGCCTGACGGGGCATCTACTTTTTGATTGTGGTGGGATTCGATAATTTCGATATCAAAATCTTCATCCAATGCCGCAGCCACCTTGCGCGTCAGCAGAGTAAGTAGGTTAACTCCAAGGCTCATATTGCCCGCGCGCACGATCACCGCATTGCGGGCCGGCTCTTTTAGCTGCGCAATCTCGGCCGTGCTCATCCCTGTTGTGCCAATGACGTGTACGATACCGGCTTTTGCTGCCGCTGCCGCAAAGGCCAGTGTCGAAGCGGGTGTTGTGAAATCTATGATCGCCTGGGCATCGGCAATTGCAGTGGCAACATCGTCTGTCACGATGACACCGTTAGCCGTACCGCCCATGGCCCCCCCCAGATCCTGACCGATCCAGTCATGGCCGGAGCGCTCGACAGCGCCGACAAGCTGCATTTTCGGATTTGCCGCGACCTCGCGCGCCAGCATCTGACCCATCCGGCCCGAAATTCCCGTAATGGCAATACCCGTTGTCTGTGTCATGTGCTGTTCTCCGCTTGATCTGTTAACCTGCGGTGTAACGCGCGGTTGCCGCCTTGGCAAAGAAGATCAGACACCTTAGATGATGCGTATGGCAAAGAATAAATCATCCGAGGGCAGAGGCCCAACACAACGGCAACTGCGCGTCGCGGAAACCATCCGTCGCGCGCTTAGCGATGTTCTGGCGCGCGGCGATGTGCATGACCCTGAACTTAACCGCATGTCCATCACGGTCGGAGAGGTTCGCACATCCAACGATTTGAAAGTGGCGACAGCGTATGTCCTGCCTTTGGGTGGTATCGGTCAGGACGATGTTCTGGAATTGCTTGAGCGAAACAAATACGAGTTGCGCAAGCTGGTCGCAAAAAAGCTGACGTTGAAATTTTCACCCGAGCTACGCTTTCAGCTGGACCGCACGTTTGACCAGATGGATGAAACACGGCGTATGCTGGCGCAAGATGTAGTGCGCCGTGACGCCGATGCGCCAGACGCGGCGGACGACGGGACAGTTGAAACGTGATGCGCTGCGCTGCTTTTGCAGCGATTGCGCTGGTTTGGGCGCAAAGCGCGCAGGCGGCTGCCTGCCGTGAAGAGAATTACGAGAGTGTCGAATACGTTATTTGCGACGTCGACCTGACGCAGGACATGCTGCGGCTGTTTCTCTATGATCAAAGCGGCACACGTCCTTACGGCTATTTTACTACGTTGAACACAGCGCTTGAGGAACAGGGATTTGCCCTTGGCTTTGCCATGAATGCAGGCATGTATCACGAAGATCGCGCGCCCGTGGGGCTGTACATCGAAGACGGCAAGATGTCTCAGGACGTGATTACCAGTGCAGGTCCGGGCAACTTTGGCCTGCTGCCGAACGGCGTATTGTGCCTGCGTGACAGGCGCGCCGATGTCATTGAAACACTGCGATATGTCGAACAGCAGCCCGATTGTAACAGCGCCACGCAATCCGGCCCGATGCTGGTGATTGACGGCGAGTTGCACCCCCGGTTTCTTCGCGATTCCACTTCGCGCTACATTCGCAACGGTGTCGGCACTAGCGATGACGGGCGGGTCGCGTCATTTGTGATTTCCAACAATCCGGTGACCTTTCACACCTTCGCCAGCTTTTTTCGGGATCATCTTGGTCTGAATAATGCCTTGTATTTTGACGGCAATGTCTCCCGTCTGCGTGCGCCCGACCTCGGGCGCGATGATATCGGATTTGGCGCGCTCGGCCCTATTGTCGGTGTTGTCGAGGGGCAAATCCCGCCGCCGGAACCTGTGGACGAGACGGTTCCAACGCCAAAAGCAGCCCCTGTTTCGGACGACGACGAATAAGCGACCCCCGTTGCGCCCGTGCGCACAATCTGCAAAACGGCGCGCAAGCATACCGCAATTCCAAAATTACGCTAAGGACAGCACATGGCACGCAAACGCAAAGGGCGCGATATTTCCGGCTGGGTCGTGATCGACAAACCCGCTGGGCCTACCTCTACCGCAGTTGTCAACAAAGTGCGTTGGGCGTTCGATGCGCGCAAGGCTGGGCATGCAGGCACGTTGGACCCTGATGCAACAGGCGTTCTGGCTATTGCCTTGGGCGAAGCGACCAAAACCGTGCCATTTATTACCGACGCACTGAAAGCATATGTCTTCACCGTCCGGCTTGGCGTTGCCACCAACACCGACGATGCAGAGGGCCAGGTTATTGCCACAACCGATCTGCGCCCCGACGATGCCACAATCAAGGAAGCGCTGAATGCATTTGTGGGGGATATCGAACAGGTGCCGCCGCAATTCTCTGCCGTAAAGATAGACGGGGAGCGCGCATACAAGCGCGCCCGTGACGGGGAAACGATGGAAATCGCAGCGCGGCCGCTTTATGTAGATAGCCTTATTATGCTTGAGCGGCCCGATGCAGATCACGTCACGCTGGAGATGGTCTGCGGCAAAGGGGGCTACGTGCGCTCTATCGCGCGGGATCTGGGCGAAACCCTGGGCTGCAAAGGCCACGTGCGTGAATTGCGCCGCACATGGTCAGGCCCGTTTGACGTAGATAACGCCATCACGCTGGCGCAGATTGAGGAAATGGCAAAAACGCCGGAACTTGACGCTTATCTTGGTCCGCTGGAAATGGGCCTGCAAGAATTACCCGAGGTTACCGCCAGCGGTGAAGGGGCTGTCCGGCTGCGCAACGGCAACCCCGGAATGGTTTTTGCAAACGATGTGGAATACGGCGATGAATGCTGGGCCTCGCACGAGGGATCGGCCATCGCCGTGGGCATTTTCAAGGCAGGCGAATTGCATCCCTCCCGCGTCTTTAACAAGCCGGAATAGCGCGCGGATCACGCACATGATTACCCGCACACATATTAAAGGCGACGCGCCCTCCACGGCTGTTTATTCCGATTGCGAGCGGTACCGTTATAGTCTGACTCGCGTCTGGGACGAAGACGCGCCGCGGGTCGCTTTTGTCATGCTGAACCCGTCAACAGCAACGGAAATCCAGAATGATCCGACGATCGAGCGATGCGAACAACGCGCGCGGCGGTTGGGGTTTGGCGGGTTTCGGGCGGTCAACATCTTTGGCCTGCGCGCGACCGATCCGCGCGATATGCGCGCCGCAGAGGACCCCGAAGGCGCTGATAATATGCAAGCTCTTGAAGAAGCCACGAAATGGGCGAACACCGTTATTGCGGCGTGGGGTGTACACGGCGCCCATCGCAATCAGGGGCCAGAGGTGGCGGCCCGTTTGCGCGCCGCAGGGTACCCGCTGTTCCATCTGGGACTGACAAAAGCAGGGCATCCGCGCCATCCGCTCTACCTGCCCTATAGCGCGCAACCTGTACTTTGGTCATAGACCGGATGGCACTTACGGCGCGTTAACCTTGTGTCACGTACAGTTTTGACGATTCGGGGAAAATCTGTGTTTATGACGTATAGACGGGCGCCAAAGTAATAGTGGAACAATCAAGATGTTATGGCTGGCAGGATTAATGGGACTTATGGCCGTGGGTGCGGTGGCTTTCGTCGATCCGCAAACCGTCGCGAATGACGATGAGGATTATATTGATCCGGCGGCGCCGCCACCCACCCCCGACCCAGCCGAAAGCAATATCGTTGCAAGCGCATCACCGCCCCCCGAAGACAATTTCGATACTGAATATGACCCGCGCGGCGGTGATGACGCTGCCCTACTCCCGCCTCTCGATCCATCCGGTGATGACGCGGTCACGCTAGCCGAGGGTTCGGACGGGGATGATAACATTACCGGGGATGACGGAAACGATCGGTTGCGCGGAAACGGCGGGGCCGACGCCCTGAACGGCGGTGCGGGCAATGATGAACTGCGCGGCGATGCCGGTGAAGACACCCTCGCCGGGGACGAGGGACGCGATACATTGCATGGCCACGATGGCGGCGACCTTATGCACGGCGGCGCGGATGACGACATCCTGTTTGGTCACAACGCCGATGATACGCTTTTTGGTGATGCAGGCGCGGATGCACTTCAAGGCTCGGCAGGGAATGATGTTCTGGATGGCGGGGCCGACGATGATACCCTGCACGGCGGTCTGGATAACGACACCCTGACCGGCGGCGCGGGCGCTGACGTATTGTTTGGCGGCTGGGGGAACGATGTGTTGAACGGTCTGATGCGCAACGCCGCAGGCGGTGATGACGACAGCGCCGATTTTCTCAATGGCGGTGGCGGTGATGATAGTATCCTTGCCGGTGCCGGTGATGTGGTCACGTCAGGCGAAGGATCTGACGAAATCGCTCTCGGCGACTGGCTGTCAGGAGGAGAAGCGGTTCAAATCATGGATTACGCAGTCGCCGAGGACAGCATTGTTCTGGTCTGGGACGACACCGCCGAAAATGGCGCAGAACCTTTGATAACCCTATCCGCTGATCCGGACATGGAAAACCAAACACTGGTAAGGATGAACGGTGAAATCATTGCAGTCGTAAACGGCACGAATCTGGAACCTGACGACGTCGCCTTGATACCGCTAAGCACCGCCGCACTGTTTGGTCTGGCGACAGCATAACCCTCCTTAAACGCAGGTGGAAACAGCATTACGCAATAACCCTTTGCTAATCGCTGCGATCCCGCCTATACGCCGACATCGCTTGCGATTCCTCCATGGGCCTGTGCTGGACGACATCCCGGCCTGTGCCATCCCTTTAACCTTTTTACAAGGAGACCCCGATGTCGATTACCAAAGAAGAAAAAACACGTGTAATGAAAGAATTCGGCGCCAAAGAAGGCGATACCGGTTCCCCTGAAGTACAGGTTGCTGTGCTCAGCTCGCGGATTGCGACGCTGACAGAGCACTTCAAAACACACAAAAAAGACAACCATGGCCGTCGTGGTCTGTTGAAAATGGTCGCAACACGCCGGAAGCTTCTGGACTACGTTAAGTCCAAAGACGAAGCACGCTATCAGGACTTGATCAAACGTCTGGGCCTGCGCCGCTAAGCGCAAGTTCTGTCAAGAAAGTTTTCAGGAAAGTCCGGCTAGCTGCAATAGCCTGCTGCGTTCTCCAATGAAACCGCGCCGTTTTTATAGAACGGCGCGGTTTTTTTCATTTTCACGACATTTGGCTTCACAAGGGGTTTTTATTCAAAATGTTGGCACCTTAGGCTAAATCTTCACCTTTTCACCAAAACAATTCATAGCACAGGGAACTCCAACAAACTGGAGGGAACCAATGAGGCCACTATTTATTGTCGGCGCACTATTCGCGACGGTGCTCACAGTCTATTCCGCGCTTTGATACAAATCAGAAGACATTGAAGCCGATATAACTGAGCGATTCACTAATGACCCGGAAAAAGCAATCGCCGAAAGTGTTAACATCGGTGTGGATGCTCGCCAAATACCGCTAAGCGGTGTTGTCGGTGTTTAAGCAACTGAAACCGAGTATCTTGACGTTGCAGATACAACATATGGCGCACTGCAGCCAATTGACGGGCTGACGTTGCTGTCGGGCAATTCCATTTTTTAACGCCGTTAAATCCGTTTCCCGCATTACACTGTCGGGCGCTGTTCTGTCAGAAGCACAGCACGAGGCATGGCTTGCCGCTACGGAAAACAGGGCAGAAGGCGAGGTTGTCGACGCGATGAAGGAAACACCCGACAGCTTTACGTTATCGGGTGCGGCAACCGGCAATGTCGATGAACGCTGCCAAACGCAGACCTTCTCCGGTCGGATCAAGAACCTGACAACAAGAATTGGTGAGCGTGACGCAACCCTTACCAATCTGCAAAAAACCGCGACCGCATCACCGCGCACAGGTGAGCCGGTTACATCCGCGCAAGTCGCTGAAAGCTGTGGCGCGCAGGCTGGCAAGATTCCGGAAAATGCGCAGATCAACTTTTCAAGTGGTACAGCGCGGATCAAACGCGGCTCTGTCGAGACGATGGAACATCTGACAGGCATTGCGCTGGCCTGCGCCGATAGCGGTCTTGCAGTAGCGATTGGCGGGCATACGGCCAGCCAGGGTTCTGACGAAGACAACCAGATGCTCAGCGAAGGCCGCGCCCTGGCCGTTGCCGATTTCATGGAGGAGCGGGGCGTGCCGAAATCAGCGCTTAATCCTGTCGGATTTGGCGAAGCGCAACCTGTTGGTGACAACTCAACCGCCGCAGGGCGCGCGCAAAGCCGCCGGATATCCTTTGAGCGGAATGCACGCTGGGGCGCGTGACAAATGGCAGAACCAAGCGAAGGTTTTGGCCAAAGCCTGACACCTGTTAAGCTATCCACACCGGAGCAGACTGCAACGCCTGCTCTTTTTCTTTGCGCCGCCTGACTTTTCCGCCTAAGCCTTGCCTGAATTATTTTACGGAGGCGACCCCATGTCCAAAACAATCGTCAACAGCTGGAACGAGTGGGATCCGCTCAAGCATGTTATCGTTGGCCGCGCCGATGATTGCCATATTCCGCCAGAAGAACCCGCGCTGGATGCGAAGGTGCCCGAAGACAGCGATATGCGTGGCCAATGGGGCCGCCGCCCACAGGAAACAATTGATCGCGCGAACGAGTTGCTCGATAATTTTGCTTCCATGCTGGAAAAACGTGGCGTCCGCGTGGATCGCCCCACCAGCATTGATCACTCCAAGCCTGTCACGACACCGGATTTCCACACGGAATCGCAGTTCGGCTGCATGCCCCCGCGTGATGTTCTGTTGACCGTTGGCAGCGAGATGCTGGAAGCAACGATGTCTTATCGCTGTCGCTGGTTCGAATATCTAAATTACCGCCCCTTGATGCAGAAGTATTTTGACGAAGACCCCAACTTTCGCCATGAGAGCGCGCCCAAGCCGCGCCTGACGGATGCAGATTATCACCCCGACTATCTGAGCGACAAAATCGGTGACGCCAAGCGCCTTGAATGGGCAGCCAAAAAATTCTTTGTCACCACCGAAGAAGAGCCTCTGTTTGATGCCGCCGATGTTTTGCGCTTTGGCAAGGATCTTGTTGTGCAGCACGGCTTTACAACAAATCTCAAAGGTATCGAGTGGCTGCGCCGTCACTTCCCCGACCACCGCGTACACACAGTCAACTTTCCCGGTGATCCCTACCCCATCCACATCGACGCGACCTTCACGCCGTTGCGCCCGGGATTGATCCTGAACAATCCGCACCGCCGCCTGCCTGAAGAGCAGCGCAAGATGTATAACGATAACGATTGGGAAATTGTCGATGCCGCAAGCCCGGCCCACAACACACCACCGCCATTGTGCTATTCCTCAACATGGCTGAGCATGAATGTGCTGGTGCTGGACCCCAAAACCGTCTGCGTCGAGAAGTCCGAGGTTAATCAGGCCGAGCAGATGGACAAGCTGGGCATGGAGGTGGTCGAAGTCGAGCTCCGTGATGCCTACGCCTTTGGCGGCGGATTGCACTGCTGCACGGCGGATGTGTACCGAGAGGGCAAATGCGAGGATTACTTCCCGAGCCTGAGCAAGTAAGAAAATCTGAAGCGCAGTGATGGCGTGAACTCTTATCCCAAAGGACCATGCCATGACTGACACCCCCGACGTCGCCCAACTTCTCGCCAATGCCCAAGCCGTGGCTGATAACCCGGACGCCGATGTAGCGGAAATCGAGACGATGGTGGTCGAGACCGTTTCGGCCTTCGAGGCGCGCCTGCAACACCACTTTGCCCGCGGCCCGTTTTTTGTGAAACTTCGCAACAAACTGGCGGCGGACGGGCGTACCGACCTCGCCCAGACTGTCTACCACTACTACCTCGCGGCGAATGTGCTGAAACACGGCGGCGGCAAGAGCCTGCGAGAGCTGGAAAAGATCGAGCCCGCCCCGTTCACATTACAGGATGAAGAGGGCAAGGCGTTGGTTGATGTAACAGCAGATAAGTTCTTGGGTGGGCTGGTCGAAGTGCTGAGCGATGCGCACGAAGCTCTGAATATGTCGTGAACAGCTAACCGAAGAAGTCGCGCTCTAGCTCTTCTTTCAGTCAGATACCGATTTCTTTTCCCTAGCGCTCTCGCGGTCTTTTTCGCGGGCCGGCCTTGGCACTTCGCCCTGGCCTGCAGGCCAACCTTCGCGTTGTTTCGCACGATCACCGTCGACTTCTTCGGTCTGGTCATGGAACAGGTGAACCTGCGTTGGATACGGCATATCGATGCCTTCTTGATCCAAGGCTTTGTACACCTCTTGCAGCACGCGCCCGAATGTATGGATCTGGCTTGCACGATCCGATTTGGTCCACCAGCGCAAGCGGACGACATTCGCAAAATCACCGAGTTCGACAGGAATGGTCTCCGGGGCTGGATCACCTATCACCCCCTCGACGCCCGCACAGGCCTCCTCCATAATCTTGCGTGCTGCGTCCCAGTCATCGTTACAGCCGATGCCGATATCGTATTGCGAACGACGCACATCAAACGCTGTGTTCACAACGACGCTGTCTGTGTAGATATCCGAGTTGGGTATGACGACACGGCGCCCATCGTATGTTTTTATTAGCGTTGCACGGGTTTCAATCTTTTCCACCGTTCCCTCGTGCCCGCCAGACACGATCTGATCACCCACTTCAAATGGCTGGCGCAAAAGAATCAGAACACCGGCAAGCATGTTTTGCAGAATATCCTTGAAGGCAAAACCTATTGCAACGGAACTGATGCCCAGGCCGGATATCAAATCACCGGGCGAAATCGTCGGGGCTACAATCGTAACTGCCAGCATGATACCGATGATTGTAACTGTCCAACGTACCAGCGATCCGCCGACATCACCCAAACTGCCACGGCCCCGTGATTTGGCGCTGCGCCGGATCAATGCTCCGATGCCTTTGGCCAAAAACCAGAAGATTATAACGACGACGACTGCCACCGCGAAGTTGGGTAACAGTTTGAACAAACCGTCTAACCACGTGTCAATTTTGTCGAATATAAGCCCGGGGTTTGCGTCGACTTCTTCCATCGGGATTCCTTGTAAAATTTTGGAACCAACCCGTCAAAACAGTGATTGGTTCCGCGATTGCCTATGTCTTGTGCATTCCCTTCCCATCTCCGCTCACTTCCTGTACACGCCGATCATCGATGCGCCTGCATTCGGACCCTGATGCAAGCGTTACAAAACAGGGGTCAGAGGGAATACGCCCTCTATGCAATGGCTAATGAGCCAACAAGGAAACGATGATGTTTAACGAAGTTAAGAAATCCATGCAGTGGGGCGAAGAAACGCTGACACTGGAAACAGGGAAAGTTGCGCGCCAAGCCGACGGTTCCGTCATCGCCACATACGGCGAGACATCCGTGATGGCGAACGTAACGTTCGCACGCAAGCAAAAGCCCGGTCAGGACTTTTTCCCGCTGACTGTCCACTACAACGAGAAATATTACGCTGCGGGTAAAATCCCCGGTGGTTTTTTCAAGCGCGAAGCACGCCCCACCGAAAAAGAAACACTGACAAGCCGTCTGATTGACCGTCCGATCCGTCCGCTGTTCGTTCCCGGCTTCAAGAACGAAGTTCTGGTGATGTGTACTGTTCTGAGCCACGATCTGGTGAACGATCCCGACATGGTTGCGATGATCGCTGCCTCTGCTGCGCTGACCATTTCCGGCGCGCCGTTTATGGGCCCGATTGCCGCCTGCCGCGTGGGCTTTGAGGGTGGCGAATACATCCTGAACCCCGAAATCGACGATATGCAGGACCTGCGCCTGAACCCCGATCAGCGTCTTGATCTGGTTGTTGCCGGTACAAAAGATGCCGTGATGATGGTTGAATCCGAAGCATACGAACTTTCGGAAGAAGAAATGCTGGGTGCGGTGAAATTTGCGCATGAGCAGATCCAGCCGGTCATCGACCTGATCATCGATCTTGCAGAAACCGCCGCGAAAGAGCCGTTTGATTTCCAGCCAGTCGATTATTCCGAATTGTCCGCCGCCGTAAAGAAAGCGGGCGAAGAAGAAATGCGCAAGGCATTTGCCATCGGTGACAAGCAAGAGCGTACCGCCGCTGTGGCTGCCGCCCGTGAAACCATCATGGCAGCGCTGAACGAAGAACAGCTAGAAGATGCAAACCTCGGCTCCGCGATCAAAGGCCTTGAAGCGTCGATCCTGCGCGGTGACGTGGTGAAGACCGGCAAGCGTATCGATGGTCGCAAAACCGACGAAATTCGCGACATCGTGTCCGAAACCGGCATCCTGCCCCGCACGCACGGCTCTGCCCTGTTCACACGCGGCGAAACGCAAGGTCTGGTTGTGACCACGCTGGGCACCGGCGACGACGAGCAGTTCATCGACGCGCTGCACGGAAACTTCAAATCGAACTTCCTGCTGCACTACAACTTCCCCCCCTACTCGGTTGGTGAAGTCGGTCGTGTGGGCCCTCCAGGTCGCCGCGAAATCGGTCACGGCAAACTTGCATGGCGCGCCCTTCAGGCCGTTCTGCCTGCCGCGACAGACTTCCCTTACACCATTCGTCTGGTGTCGGAGATCACTGAATCCAACGGCTCCTCCTCCATGGCGTCCGTTTGTGGTGGCTCCCTGTCGATGATGGATGCGGGCGTACCGCTTAAATCCGCCGTTGCAGGTGTTGCCATGGGTCTGATCCTCGAAGAGGACGGCTCCTACGCGATCCTGTCCGATATTCTGGGTGACGAAGATCACCTCGGCGATATGGACTTCAAGGTTGCGGGTACCGAAGCGGGTATCACCTCCTTGCAGATGGACATCAAAGTCGCTGGCATCACGCCCGAAATCATGGAAAAAGCACTGGCTCAGGCCAAGGCTGGCCGTTTGCATATTTTGGGCGAAATGGCGAAGGCCATCACCGGCGCGCAGGAGTTCTCTGTTCACGCGCCACGCATCGAAACCATGCAGATCCCAACGGATAAGATCCGCGAAGTCATCGGTTCCGGTGGTAAGGTCATCCGCGAAATCGTCGAAGTATCCGGCGCTAAGGTAGATATCAACGACGAAGGCATCATCAAGATCGCATCGCCCAACGGCGACTCGATCAAAAAAGCCTACGACATGATCCACTCCATCGTAGCCGAGCCGGAAGAAGGCATGGTTTACACCGGAACGGTTGTCAAAATCGTCGACTTCGGTGCCTTCGTGAACTTCTTTGGCAAGCGCGACGGTCTGGTGCATGTATCCCAGATCGAAAACCGCCGCCTGAACCATCCTTCCGATGTTCTGAAAGAAGGTCAGGAAGTGAAAGTGAAGCTTTTGGGCTTTGACGATCGCGGCAAGGTCCGTCTGTCCATGAAAGTGGTCGATCAGGAAACTGGTGAAGAAATTAAGGAAGAAAAAGCAGAAGAATAACTCTGTTTAATATCTGAACACTGCGGGGCTCCTATGGAAACATAGGGGCCCTTTTTTCGTTTTCTGATAATAGGTCAGAAAAATCGGCTGTAACGCCCCCACTGTAGGGGTACGAAGCTTTTGAAGCTTCTTGTAATTTTGCAATCACCCTTCAATTTATTGCCGACCTGAACCTACTAGAGCGCTACGGAATAAACAGTCGGGTAAGGTTAACCGGACTCACTATTTCGGAACCTTTCCATTACCATAAACATTGTTTTGTAGAATCACATTTAATTGGAGACACTGCCATGTCACTAATAGATCGCCGGACCCTTTTACTGACTGGTGCCGCCGCAACCATGGCTGGCCCTGCATTTTCAGCAACAAGTACCTATCAGGTTCCAAACCACCTGCAGCCGCGGATTGTCGACATCCGCGATCGGTTTCGCCCGAATGAGATCCACGTAGATCCAGGACAATTTGCTTTGTACTGGACCCTGCCTGATGGAAAAGCGATCCGCTATTCCGTCGGCATTGGTACTGCCGGACGCTATAAGTCCGGAACATTCCGTATTCGCCGCAAAGCTGAATGGCCAAGTTGGACACCAACTAAGGCGATGATACGGCGGGAGCCTCATATCTACGCCAAACATGCTTCTGGCATGAAAGGCGGCGGCATGAACCCTCTGGGTGCCAGAGCGCTGTATCTCTATCGCGGCGATCGCGACACCTATCTGCGTATCCACGGCACGCCTAAACCGCAGACAGTAGCAGCCCGCGTGTCCAACGGTTGCGTGCGCATGATCAACGCGCATGTGATTGATTTGTATGACCGCGTACCAAATGGTACCCGCGTGGTTTTGCACTAAGTCCCGGTACTTATGTAAAAAATGCCCCGCCATAACAGCGGGGCATTTTGCTTTTAAGGGGAGCGATAACTTAAGCAGGAAGCTTGGTTGTCCGCAGGTATGGAAGAACAGTCTTGAACTCGCCGAATTTCGCTGTGGCATCCTCATCGGATACGCTGGTCGGGATGATGACATCATCGCCAACATTCCAGTTTGCCGGCGTTGCTACCCCCTGCTTGGTTGACGTCTGCAATCCGTCCAGCGCACGCAGCACCTCGGCAAAGTTACGCCCGACGGTCATTGGGTAAGTCATTGACAGTTTAAGCTGCTTGTCCGGCCCGATAATAAATACGGAGCGCACCGTCGCGCTATCCGCTGGCGTGCGGCCGTCGGGCAGATAAGCTTCTGCTGGCAGCATATTGAACGCTTTGGACAGCTCGAGATCTTCATCCGCGATGATCGGGAATCCGGCCTTCGCCTCCGCAACCGCTTCAATATCGCCTTTCCACTTTTTATGGTCTTCAACACCATCGACAGACACGCCAATCACCTTGGTGCCACGTTTTTCCCATTCTTCAGCCAGTTGAGCGACTGCGCCAAACTCTGTTGTGCAAACAGGGGTAAAATCTTTGGGGTGGGAAAACAGGATAGCCCAGCTGTCGCCAACAAATTCATGAAGAGTGAATGTTCCCTGATCGGTTTCGACCTTCAGATCTGGGATCGTTTCATTGATGCGCAAGCTCATTTTATTTACTCCATTGTTATGTTTGCCAAGACCTACTTAACTATTCGCGCCCTGAATTCCATACCATCTCTCAGGTATCGCGGCGCAATGACACACCATCCTAGCCGCTACATTCGAAGGATCAAATGTTACTGTTTCACCGCCACCCAAAGAAAGTTGTAGGCAACCAACTAGAATGAACACACATTCTCAGAGTGATCCTCGGCGATTGCGGCCGTTACACCGTCGCCGAGATCCTGCAGTGTGAAAACACGCTGCATGGTGATTTTGACAAAAAGGGATGGGTGATCTCAGAAATTTGATTTGCGGAAGAATTCAACCGTCGCGCGGGGCGGAGTCTTCTTATATTTCATGGGGCCGCTCACCAATTTTCCACATCTCGTCAATTGAGCGATGAGAGCTAAGTGGTCGTAATATTCTGGGTTTTCGCTATTTCCCAGAAACGCTTTACCACTGTCACCGCAGCGCGCCTGACGTATCAAAATGGCGCTTTGCTGCGGATCTTGGTGGACTGGCCCCCGTCGGGATGTTTGAAGCGGAGTTCTTCGGAATGTAGCATCATGCGTGGGTAATCACGTGCAAGTTCATGGGCATAAAACGGGTCCCCAAGAATTGGGTGGCCTAGGCTGAGCATGTGAACGCGTAGCTGATGGCTTCTCCCAGTGTGTGGCGTTAACCTCACGCGGGCTGTGTTTACTTCGGCTTTGATGACACGCCAATCTGTTTGAGCGGGCTTGCCGGTTTCAAGACACACCATCTGACGCGGACGGTTTGGCCAATCCACGATCAGCGGCAGATCTACCGTTCCTGTCTTCTGCGCTGGGATACCCCAAACACGGGCCACATATGTTTTCTTTGTCATGCGTTTTTCGAATTGCAGGCCCAGATGTCTTTGTGCGTGACGTGTCATCGCAAAGATCATCACACCTGATGTGTCGCGGTCCAGACGATGAACCAGCAGAGCATCGGGAAAAGCAGCCTGCACGCGGGCCAGAAGACAATCGCCCAGTTCTGACCCTTTCCCGGGCACTGAGAGCAAGCCTGCGGGTTTATCTACCAAGATCACTTCGTGATCGAGGTGCAGCACCTTCAACGGGTCTGTCGGTGGAGAATACGTTGCGTCCATAAACGCTTCAGTCCCATGTGTGGGGTGGGTTTTCAACCCATGCCGTGGCAAGCTTTCACAAACGGAGAACCAAAATGCATCCTACAATTCAAAAATTTCACGACCTCGTTCTAGCCAATGATCACAGCGGCGTACCTGCGCTTATGGCCGATGACGTCAAATTCCGGCCACCCACATATTGGGCGACATGGAATGGCCGCGATGCTGTTGCTGCCGTTCTAGCGCACGTGAACGAAGTGTTTACCGATTTTGAGTACCGTCGCGTGATGGGCTCGGACAGCGACTGGGCATTGGAGTTTCAATGCAAGGTTGACGGTCTTGATTGTGTCGGCGTTGATCTGATCACCCTTAACGACGACGGGTTGATGCAAAATTTCGAGGTCGTGATGCGCCCGTATAAAACGATTGGCGCTTTGCGCGCCGCTATGAACGAGCGTGTTTCAAAGGATCCAGCGTTTCTAAAGCACAAATCCGCGCTAAGCTAACACTCGTTTTGTCCGCATCTGGCGCACCATTGAGACGGTATAAATTATCAGGGCCAACCAGATCAGTGGCAATGCAATCGCGCGCGCGCGACCGAAAGGCTCTCCAAAAATGAACACGGCATTCAGCAGTATCATCGTTGGGGCGATGTATTGCATGATACCAATCGTGGACAGGCGCAACAGCTTTGCACCGTTTGCGTAAAACAACAGCGGCACGGCAGTCGCAACGCCGCACCCCAGAAGTAACCAAGTATCACGCGCATTACCCGCCATGAAATGCGCCCCGCCTATATTGCCCATGTAAACTGCATAGGCCAACGCAGGAGGCAGCAGGATCAGCACCTCCATCAGAAAGCCCTGATTGGGACCGATGGGCAGGCTCTTTTTCGCGAGCGCGTAAAAGCCCCATGTCAGCATCATGCCGAAGGCCAGCCACGGTGTACGCTCGGCATCCAGCACCAGCACCAGCACCGCCACACCAGCCACGGCGACCGCAACCCATTGCGCGCGGTTCAGCCTTTCGCCCAGCAACAAAGCGGCGAGAAAAATGCTGAACAGCGGGTTGATGTAGTATCCGATAGCGGCATCCAAAGCGTGGCCCGAGGTGATTGCATACACGTATATTCCCCAGTTCAGCGAGATCAGCGTAGCCGTTACGCAGCCCATGGCCAGCATACGCGGATTGCGAAATGCCTCGCGCAGGGTTGCTGTACGACCGAGCCAGATCAGCACCACGGCCGCGACCGGAACTGACCAGATGACGCGATGTGCAATAACCTCTGCCGTTGGCATATGGCTGAGCATTTTCATGTAAAGTGGCAGGAAGCCCCACAGAAAATATGCGCTGCCTGCAAAAAACAAGCCCTGCGGGGTGTCCTGATTTGTTGTTGGTGTGCCAGCGTCCGGATTTCGCATGAAAATTCTCCTACCCGCGCAGGGGTAGGACAAGTTGCACGCTCCTTAAAGAGCTAAGATTGTACCCGTTACACCTTCACTCGCTCTGACGCCGGATCATACATCGGCTTAAGCGAGGCTTCGGCCTTTACCCGTGCCCCCATCACATCAATCTCGTAGGTGGAGGCCAGCACCTCCGCAGGCTTTTCACCCGCGCAAGGTACATATCCCATGCCCATGGCCGCCCCCAGATGGTGGCCGTATGCCCCGGAGGTGAGGAAACCCACAATCTCGCCATCCCGCAACACGGGCTCATTATGGTATAGCAACGGCTCGGGGTCGGTGAGCTTGAATTGAACCATCCGCATGTCCAGCCCTGCCTCTTTCTTGTCCAGCACCGCGTCGCGCCCGATGAACGCTGGTTTGGATGTTTTCACGGCAAAGCCCAGCCCCGCCTCCAGCACATGATCTTCGGAGGTGATATCATGGCCAAAGTGGCGGAACCCTTTTTCGATCCGGCAACTGTCCATCATGTGCATACCACATAATTTCAGGTCAAAATCCTGTCCTGCTTCTGCCAGCGTCTCGAACACATGCGCTGCCTGATCGGCACCGACGTAAACTTCCCAACCCAGTTCACCCACGTAGGTAACGCGATGAACACGGGCCTGCCCCATGCCGATGTCGATTAGCTGCGCTGTACCAAACGGGTTTACTGCATTGGTGAAATCGTTGGGTGACACCGCCTGCAACAGATCGCGCGCACGCGGGCCCATGACGGCCAACACACCTTCGCCTGCTGTTACATCGGTGATGACCACATTGAAATCACCCTGATTGCGGCGCATCCATGTTTCATCTGCCAGGCGGGTCGCGGCAGGGGTAACCACCAGATAGGCGGTCTCCGACAGGCGGGTCACCGTCACATCCGCCTCTATCCCGCCGCGATGGTTCAGGAACTGGGTATAAACGATTTTTCCTACTGGAACCGAATAATCTCCGCTGCCAAGGTAGTTCAGATACGCTTCGGCATCGCGGCCCTCTACGCGAATTTTACCGAATGAGGACATATCGTACATCCCCACGTTTGTTCGAACGGCCAGATGCTCTTCAGCGACGTTGCCGAAAAAATTCTGCCGCTGCCAGCTATAGCGGTATTCACGCTCTTGCCCCTCACGGGCAAACCAGTTTGCCCGCTCCCAGCCGGCAAGCTCTCCCATCACTGCACCACGCTCTTGCAAATGGTGATGGAAAGGTGTTCGGCGTATTCCACGTGCGGTTGCCTTCTGGCGGAACGGATAGTGATCCGCATAGAGCAGGCCCAGCGTTTCTTTGGACCGCTCGAACAGGTAGGTTTTATTGCCTTGGAACGGCTGCATACGGCTAATGTCCACGTCACCCAAGTCAAACGGCTTTTGCCCCTCGTCCATCCACTGTGCCAGCGCCATACCAGCGCCGCCAGCAGACTGGATTCCGATAGAGTTGAACCCCGCCGCAACCCATACATTGTCCATCTCGGGAGCCAGACCTAGGTGGTAAGCATCATCGGGCGTGAACGATTCAGGACCGTTAAAGAACGTATGAATACCGGCATCGGCCAACATCGGCAGACGCGTAACTGCGGCTTCCAGGATCGGTTCGAAATGATCAAAGTCTTCGGGAAGTTGGTCAAATTCAAAATCTGCGGGGATGCCATCCATCGCCCACGGTTTTGCGTTCGGTTCAAACGCACCAAGCAACATCTTGCCAGCGTCTTCTTTGTAGTACGCACATTCATCAGGCACCCGCAGCACAGGCAATTGCGTCAAACCAGGGATTGCTTCGGTCACGATGTAGAAGTGTTCACAGGCATGCAGCGGAACATTTGTGCCAGCCATGCGCCCCACTTCGTGCCCCCACATGCCCGCGCAGTTTACAATCATGTCAGCCTTGATCTGGCCTGTGACCTCGCCCTGTTGCCACTCAACACCCGTCACGCGGCGGCCTTCTTTTGCGATGGCGGTCACCGCCGTACGCTCGATCACTTTTGCGCCGCGTTGCCGCGCGCCTTTGGCCAACGCCAACGCAATATTTGCGGGGTCGCCCTGCCCGTCCTTGTCCAGATAGACGGCGCCTGTCACACCTTCGATGTTCAGATGCTCATACCGTCTCAGCACCTCGGTAGGTGATATTTCCTCGACATCGACACCGAAAGCACGTGCCATGGCAGCTTGGCGGAAGATCTCTTCGCGCCGTTCATCCGTTAGTGCGACAGTAATTGAACCACAGCGTTTGAAACCAGTTGCAACACCTGTTTCCGCTTCCAGATTGCCATAAAGTTCTTGGGAATACTTCGCGAGCTTGGTCATGTTCTTGGTTGCACGCAGTTGCGCAATCAGGCCAGCCGCGTGCCATGTGGTACCGGAGGTGAGCTGCTTACGCTCCAGAAGCACCACGTCTTTCCAACCCAATTTGGTCAGGTGATAAGCCACAGAGCAACCGATAACGCCGCCACCGATGATGACAACGCGCGCGTGGGAGGGAACATCAGCCATGGCTTTGCCTTTCTAGACAATCTCATGGCCCGCGTCATGCAGACGGCGGGCGATTTCGGAAATATGGGCCGGACCCACTTCGCAACAGCCGCCCACAATCGTGGCACCGGCGCTGACCCAGTTCATTACGTGGTCGGCGTAGACTTGCGGCGTCAGGTCTGTGCGCGCGCTCAACGCGTCGACGGTTGGTGCGTCTTGCTTGAAGCCCTCGGTGATCATGGTGAACCCATTGGCGTAGGCCCCGAACGGCAAGCCGCAATCTGTCAGAATCGGCAATCCTTGGGCGATCGCCTCCGGGGTGGAGCAGTTGAGAAGCACTGCGGCCGGTTTGTAATGATCCATCATTTGCGTCACGATAAACAGCGGCTCTCCCGAGCGCAGCTTGGTCCCGTCGGTATCGTCGACCGAGAACGCGATCCAAAGCGGCTTTTCCGTGCCAGAGGCGGCGTAGCCTTGGAAGACGCCCTCTGCCTCCTGCAACGAAGAAACTGTCTCGGCCAGCAGGACATCCACGCGCTCCCCCATAAACCGGATAAGCTCCGCAAACCCCCGGGCGGCTTCGCCGACATCGGGCGCAAGGTCAGGCCGGAACGATGCCAGAAATGGGCCGAGCGAGCCTGCGACCAGCCCGTCATCACGCCTGTCGCACGCAGCGCCTGCCACTTCGACGGCCAACTCTACCAACTCCTGTATCTGGTCACCCAGCCCAGCACGCTCAAGGCGGCTGCGGTGCATGGCATAGGTATTTGTCGTGGCGACACTTGCTCCTGCACCGAAGTAATCGTGATGCAGTGCACCCAAACTTGGATAATCGTCCATCATCGCTTTTGTGGACCACAGATTGGTCGCGGGAGTGTTACTCCTCTTGACCAGTTCCTGTCCGATAGAACCGTCCAGAAGTGTGATACGGCTCATGCGCGAAGTCTTTCGTTCTTTGGATCCCAAAGCGGCTCGTCCGGCTGAACCACTGCTTTGCACATGCGGCCGAAAATGTTGATCTGCAGCTCGGTTCCCGCCACGGCCAAATCGGCGCGGATGGTACCCAGCGCGATGGACTTGTCGATCCGGTAGCCCCAGTCACCGCTGGTGGTTTCCCCAACCACCTCATCGCCGTGATAAACCGTCGACATATAGGGCGCATCCTGATCGCCTGCGTCCACAATCATCGTGACAAAGCGTTTCTTGATGCCTTCAGCCTGCTGCGCTGCAAGCGCGGCCTTGCCTCTGAAGTCCTGCGGTTTGTCCAGCTTGACCCAGCGATCAAGCCCTGCCTCAAGCAAGGAATAATCCGTCGACAAATCGCCCTTCCACGCGCGATACCCTTTTTCCATCCGCATGGAGTTCAGCGCGTACATCCCGAAGGGGGTTGCGCCCGCGCCGAGCACGGCATCATACAGCGCCGGAATATCGTTCATATCGGCATGAATTTCCCAGCCCAGTTCGCCTGCAAACGATACCCGTGCCAGCGCACAGTTGATCCCCGCCACAGTTGCGGGCTGGATGGACAGCCATGAAGCAGACAGATCGGCCTGCGTTTCCAACGTCTCAAACAGGGCGCGGGATTTCGGGCCTGTCACAATCAGGGTCGAATATTTGTCGGTATGATCCGTGAGGGTCAGCCCCTCTGGCAGGTCATTGTTCAGAACGTCGAAATCATGCCATTGCGCCGATGCGGCGGTGATGAGGGTAAAGAAATCTTCGTCATGGCGCATGATCGACATCTCGGTGAGGATACGGCCGCGACTGTCCGCAAAATAGGCAAGGTTCATGCGGCCCACCTTTGGCAAGCCACCTGCGATCAGACCCCGCAGATATTCCGCAGCGCCTTGTCCCGAAAGGTTGAAGCGCGAAAATCCGGGCAGGTCCAGCACACCGACATTGTCGCGCACGGCCTCAACCTCTTCGCCGATGCGCGCGGCCCACGGGCCGGCGCGGTCCCAGGTCTGGGTTGCTTCCTCTGATGTGTCATCGCCGTCTTTTGCAAACCAGTTCGCCCGCTCCCATCCGTTGTAGGCGCCCATCTGCCCGCCCAGCGCGCGCACCTTTGCATCTACTGGCGACAGTTTTTTGTCACGCCCTGCAGGCCATTCGTGGTGTGGGAAATGCATGGCATATTCGTGGCCATAAGTCTCAAGCGCCTTGGCCAGTGTGTAATCGTGATCGGCGTATCCGGTATAGCGGCGCGGATCGACGGCCCACATATCCAGTTCGGTTTCGCCGTGCATGATCCATTCGGACAGCACCTTGCCTGCACCACCGCCCTGCGCAATTCCGAACGTAAAGCTGTGGCCTTCAAACGCGTTTTTCACGCCGGGCATTGGCCCGATCATGGGCAGACCATCTGGCGCATAGGGTATCGGCCCGTTGATATTGCGCCCCACGCCAGCAGATCCAAGGATCGGCACCCGTGCCATGGCATCTTCGATGTAAAACTCCAAACGCTCAAGATCATCTGGGTAAAGCTGGAAGCTGAAATCCTCCGGCATAGGATCATCCGGCGTGACCCAATGAGCCTTACAGTTCCGCTCGTACGGGCCAAGGTTCAGGCCGTTTTTATCCTGCCGCAGGTAGTACGAAATATCAACATCCCGCACCAATGGTACTTTGTGACCCACCTCTTTTGTCCATGCTTCTAGCTCTGCAATCGGTTCTGTCAGGAAATACTGGTGAGACATGACAACCATCGGCACGGTACGCCCACCGAAGGGCTTGAACATCTCGCCCACCCTCTGCGCGTAATAGCCTGCACAGTTCACCACATACTGCGCGCGGATATCGCCCTTGTCGGTTTTCACAATCCATTCGTCGCCGTCACGGTCCAGCCCGATCATCGGACAAAAGCGTTCGATCCGCCCGCCCGCATCACGCGCGCCTTTGGCCAGCGCTTGCGTTAACTGGGCGGGATCGATGTCACCATCCAGCGGATCCCACATGCCACCTTTCAGGTCGTGCAGTTCCAGAAAGGGGTGGTATTCTTTTAGTTCGGCAGGGGTCAGCATGCCCATTTCCAGGCCCTGATACGCCCCCATGGATGCTACACGCTCGAATTCCTGCATCCGCTCCTTGCTGTGGGCAAGGCGCAGCGAACCGGTGACGTGATAGTTCATCGGGTAATCGACATCGGTCCCCAATGTGCGATACATCTCCAGCCCGAAACGCTGCATGTTCATCACCGCCCAAGAGTTGGAGAAGTTCGGGCAGTTGCCAGCGGCGTGCCATGTGGAGCCTGCTGTCAGTTCGTTCTTTTCCAGCAAAACACAGTCTTCCCAGCCGCCTTTTGCAAGATGGTAGAGTGTGGATGTCCCCACGACACCACCGCCGATAATGACCACACGGGCAGTTGTTGGAAAATCACTCATGTTTGTTGCTCCTGTTGGGGGACGGTGTCTGTGATGTCGTAATAGTCGCCTTTGTCGGCGGTGAAGATATGGCGCTCCAGATGCAAGCCCGTAGGGCCATCGAGTGCGCCGAGTGCTATGCCGGTGCTTGGGTCGCCGACGCCTTTCCAAAACAGGAACGACCCGCAGGCGGGGCAAAAGCCGCGCTTTGCTTTGTCACTTGCGGCGTACCAAGTCGGGGCGCCGGTGACGTTTAGCGCATGGTCCATGACCTGAACCGCCGCCCAATAATGACCCGATTGCTTGCGGCACTGTGTACAGTGACACGCGACAGGGTCACGCGCCGTGCCATCGGCCGTAAATGTAATGGCACCGCAAAGACATGATCCTTTCAGCATAACGTTATCCTGCAAAATATGGGGAAACTGTACGACATCATGTTTTTGACCTCCCATGTAAAACCCACCTCAATACACCGGCGGGGCGATGACCCAGATCGCAACCGCAGGTTCGGGTGTCCGGTTGGCCCAACGGAACGCTTCGCCGCGAATGCGAAAACTGTCGCCCGCGTTAAGCTCGTACACCTCTCCTTCGATTTCGATCTCTAAGGTGCCGGTGATGACATAGCCGACCTCCTGGGTGGGCCGTTTGACTGCGTCCTTGATCCGGCTGTGCGGCAAGAAGGTAGAGTGGACCATCTCGAAATCGTCACTCAGATCCGGGGAGAGAAGCTCTTCGACCAGCCCCGCCACCGAAGAGCCGATCGCGCGGCGTGCGCTGGCCCGTACGATATATCCCGCCTCTGTTGCCGGTGCGGCCTCGTGCCGGAAGAGAATCGAGACAGGCACATCGAAATACGCCGCGATCTGGCGCAGATCGGTGATGGAAGGATCGGATTTATCGCGCTCTACCTGACTAAGCCACCCGACCGAGCGCCCCAAAGCCTGCGCTGTTTGCGCAAGCGTCAATCCCCGCGCCCGCCGCAGGGCGCGCAAATCTACGCCCAGCGTATGAGATGTTTGAGGCAGATCGTGACGCATAAAACCCCTGTATCCTGGCCCACCCGACAGCCGCAAAACCTGCGATTTTGGGAAGTGCTGCAAAATTGGTGGCAGAGGTTCGTGAAAAAATCCAGTATTATTTCACGGTACTGAAAGTTCTTTCCAATATTCCGGATAATGCGTCTGCATCTGCGGCTGTGAATGCATCTGGCTGGTCGCTGTCGATATCAAACACACCAAGCAGCCTTTGCCCCGCACCATAGACCGGGATCACCAGCTCGGATCGGGTTGAACTGGCGCAGGCGATATGACCGGGAAACGCATCGACATCGGCAACCAGTTGCGCCTTCCCCGTGCGTGCCGCGGCACCACAAACACCCCTCGTGAAGGGAATCACAAGGCAACCGTGCCCCCCTTGATAGGGGCCGATCTTTAACACTTCGGGCGCGGTGACACGGTAGAAGCCGGTCCAGTCAAAGCGTTCATCACTGTGATGTACTTCGCACGCGATGGTTGCCATGAGAGAGATAACATCGTCTTCCCCTTCTGTCAGGGATGCAATTGTTTTCGAGAGGGTGGGATAATCGACAGGCATGGCGTTCTTTGCTGATGTGGAAAGTGGCCCCGAAGGGCCACGAGGAGTTTATAGAAAAAATGAGGTCCGGCGCTGCGCGTGTATTAAACCCGCTCGATTGCGATTGCAGTGCCTTCACCACCCCCGATACAGATCGCGGCAATGCCACGCTTGAGGCCGCGCTTTTCCAGCGCGTTAAGCAAAGTTACCATGATCCGCGTACCGGATGCGCCGATGGGGTGACCCAATGCGCACGCCCCGCCATTAACATTCACGATGTCATGGGACAGGCCCATTTCGTGCATGAAAGCCAGCGGAACAACGGCAAATGCCTCGTTCACCTCCCACAGATCGACATCTTCTTTGCTCCACCCCAAACGGTCCAGTAGTTTCCGGGCCGCAGGGACAGGGGCGGTTGTGAACAACCCCGGTGCCTGGGCATGGCTGGCATGGCCCATGATGTGCGCGCGGATAGTCATGCCATTCGCCTCGGCAGCCTCTTGCGAGGCCAGCACCAATGCAGCCGCGCCATCGGAGATTGAAGAGGAGTTTGCAGCCGTGACAGTACCGCCATCACGGAAAGCAGGCTTTAGCTGGGGGATTTTTTCTGGACGGGCGGTTGCCGGTTGTTCATCTGCTGCAACGGAAACTGATCCTTTGCGGGATTTAACATCTACGGGTGCAATCTCATCTGCAAACGCACCGTTTTTCTGGGCCTCCAGCGCGCGACTGAGCGAGGCAAGCGCATATTCGTCCTGCCGTTCACGGGTGAACTGGAATGTTTCGGCGCAATCTTCCGCGAATGTGCCCATCAGACGGCCTTTGTCATAGGCGTCTTCCAGACCGTCCAGAAACATATGATCTACTACCGCCGCGTGGCCCAACCGCGCGCCACCGCGCATTTTTGGCAGCACATACGGGGCGTTGGTCATGCTTTCCATGCCGCCAGCGACCATTACGTCCGTCTGGCCGAGGGCGATCTGGTCAAACCCGACCATCGCGGTTTTCATACCAGACCCGCACATCTTGTTCAGGGTTGTTGCCGGTACGCTGTCATCCAGCCCGGCGGCAAAGCCTGCCTGCCGTGCAGGTGCCTGCCCTTGGCCCGCAGGCAAAACACACCCCATCAGCACTTCCTGAACCAGTGCCGGATTGATGCCATCCAGGGCTGCGCGGATTGCGGCGCCGCCCAGTTGCGCAGCTGTCATATCGGAGAAAGCCCCCTGAAAACCGCCCATCGGGGTTCTTGAGGCGCCTGCGATTACTACTTTGTGCATTTTTTTATTCTCCTTGTTTCGGGTGCTTACAACTTCTTAGCCATTTGGCTTTAGCAAGGGGTCGCACGCAATCTTTGCAGGAATGTATCATGGACCTTACCAGCTCTAAAGAACCGGCGCTACAGATCGTTACAGTGCAGGATCAACGGATTGATGCATCCGTTGCGCTGTTGTTCAAAGACCGGATGCGTGATGTGACTGAAGGTGGCATAGATACGGTATTGCTGAACCTGAACCATGTGCAGTTCATCGATTCCAGCGGGCTGGGCGCAATCGTCGCCGCAATGAAAAACCTCAGCCCCGACCGGCGGCTGGTACTGGCCGGATTAACACCTGCAGTAGATAAAGTGTTTCGTCTCACGCGGATGGATTCGGTCTTTGGGGTCTTTTCGACAGTCGAGGACGCACTGGCAGAGCTACAGAGATGAGCATCTCACTGTGGGGAATGCCCTATGGCAGATGATGATCGAGCGCCTCCCTTTACCGTGAGAATCTCTGGCAGCGAATGCGCAGTCAGGGACGGACTGTTGCAGGTTCTCGGCCATATCCGGAACCTAAACTTGTCTTCGGAGCGGATCAGTGCGATCGAATTGGTACTGGCTGAAATTTTGAACAATATCGTCGAGCATGCGCTTACAAAAACACACAAGCGGAGCGATATTGAAATTCAAGGCCACTACAGCGACAGGGGGTTGCATCTAACCGTTCTGGATCACGGTGCCTCGATGCCAGCGGGAAGGATGCCAGCGGCCCTTCCGCCGGATGTTGACGTTGCTGTGCTTGATATGCCCGAAGGCGGGTTTGGTTGGTTTATGATACACACGTTGGCGCAAGACATAAGTTATGTCCGCGCCGATGGTCAAAACCGCCTGAGCCTGCTGCTTGCGCTTGATTCATAAATTGCCGTTTGCCAGCACCGTTAGGCCGCGCGATTACCTTACACATGCCCGATCCTGCCCACATTGTTGCCATCCTTAGGGAGCATACAGTTACCTGTAGCTGCATATAGCTCCCTCCGGTGTTGCGTTTAATTGCCCCCACCCAGTACGCGACACCGGAGCACTAACTCTCCCCGATATTTCCGCTTCAATTACGTTGGCATCGGCTGGCCAACGCTCTAGGCTTCGCCCGAACATATGATTGAGTGAGGTTTATCATGCGCGATTTTCATTTCCCCGGTCGATCTGCCGTGTTGGCAACTGGCGGGATGTGCGCCACATCACATCCGCTGGGGGCCAAAGCTGCAATCGACATTCTGGCACGCGGCGGCAATGCGATGGATGCCGCAATTGCAGGCGCTGTGTTGCTGGGCATTTGTGAGCCACAAATGACGGGAATCGGCGGTGACTGCTTTGTTCTCTGGTCTGAGGGCGGCAGCGGTGAGGTTAAGGCCCTTAACGGATCAGGTCGCGCGCCTGCTGCACTGGATGCGGCGCAGCTTCGCGACGCGGGTGAAAAGACCGTCCCTTTGACGTCAGCACATGCTGTAACAATTCCCTGCGCGATTGACGCGTTCTGCCATCTGTCAGAATCCGCGGGCAAGCTGGGTCTTGATGCCATTTTGGCCCCCGCGATCCGCTACGCGGAGACAGGCGTGCCAGTTGCGCCACGGGTTGCATTCGATTGGAAACTTGACGCGCCGACACTCCAAGGGGCCGCGCGTGATCACTACTTGATGGGTGGTAAAGCGCCCAGAGTCGGTGATATTTTCCGCGCCCCTGGACAGGCAGAGGTCCTGCGGCGCATTGCAAAAGACGGACGGGATGCATTTTACACCGGCGAAGTGGCAGACGATATGCTGGCCGCACTTCAAGCGGCGGGTGGCACACATACAGCGGATGATTTTGCCAATGTTGCCTGCACGCCAACCACGCCGATTGCCGGCGCCTACAAGGATATCGAAGTTGTCGAACACCCGCCAAACGGCCAAGGCGCAACCGCGCTTTTGATATTGAATATCCTATCCCAGTTCGACATCGCGGGCATGGACCCACTGGGCGCGCAGCGCGTGCATATTGAGGCGGAAGCGACCAAACTGGCCTATGACGCGCGCAACCGCTTCCTTGCCGATGCAGATTACGCGACCCGAGCTGATTACATGCTGGAAATGGATACCGCAAAACGGCTTGCCGCTCTGATTGATCCGGCCAAAGCAATGCAAAGCCCCGCGGCCCTTTCAGAGGCCGTTCACAAAGACACGATCTATATCACCGTGGTCGACGGCGACGGGATGTCTGTTTCATTGATCTATTCGATCTTCCACGGCTTCGGCTCTGGCATCGCGTCTGAAAAATTTGGCCTGCTTTTGCAAAACCGTGGCGCAGGTTTCACCCTCAAAGAAGGTCACCCGAACGAATTGAAGGGTGGTAAACGGCCCATGCACACAATCATTCCCGGAATGATCCGCAAGGGTGGGCGCATTGTCATGCCGTTCGGGGTAATGGGTGGCGCATATCAATCTTGCGGTCATGCCCGTTTTGTTTCGAACCTGCGTGATTTCGGGATGGACCCGCAAAGGGCAATTGATGCGCCCCGCGCGTTTTCAGACAGTGGCACACTGAAGGTCGAACGTGGATACAGCGATGCGGTTCGCGCACAATTGTCAGATATGGGTCATGCAGTTTCTGTGCCTGATACGCCAATCGGTGGGGCGCAAACCATCAAAATTCATGAGCACGGCGTTCTGGAAGGTGCATCGGACCCACGCAAAGACGGCTGCGCGCTAGGGTGCTAATAGATCGAGACGGGGGGTGCTTGCCGCATCCCCCGCTTAGTTCAATTGGAAGTGAAGCGGATAGGTACCGTTCTCAAACGGACCGAACAGATCGGGAATGTCGGGATGGTCCACCGGTTCACCTGAATAGTCCGCGACAAGGTTTTGCTCCGAAACATAGGCAACGTAATAGCTCTGATCGTTTTCGGCCAGCAAATGATAGAATGGCTGTCCTTTGATCGGGCGGCTTTCCTCGGGAATCGACTCGTACCACTCTTCAGTGTTGGCAAATTCGGGATCGACATCAAAAATGACACCACGAAACGGATGTTTCTTGTGACGGACAACCTGCCCCAAATGATATTTTGCGCGTGTTCGTATCATAGCAATGCGCTCCCTACTCTTGGTTACTACCCGAAACAAGGGCATTTTGTCGAATCAATGCCGCTAATTTAGAGGAAACAGTTTGTGAACTTGACACTAACGGTTCTGGAAATTGTCGCCCCGGTGTTTCTGCTGGCTTCCTTAGGCTTTGCATGGGTAAAGCTGGGTTTTGAATACCGCATCAACTTTGTGACGCAACTGGCAACCACGCTGGCAGTGCCCTGTCTGATCTTTACCGCGCTAATGCAGACGCAGATCGACCCTACCGCCCTTACTGCATTGTCGCTGGCGTCGGTAGCGGCCTATCTCGGGGTTACTGTGGCCGCTGCTGTTCTGGTTTACGTCATGGGCCTTCACCGCCGGACATATCTGGCGCCGATGATTTTTGGCAACACAGGCAATCTGGGTCTGCCGCTGGCGCTTTTCGCCTTTGGTCAGGAAGGGCTGAGCTATGCGGTAGTGGTTTTTGCCATCATGGCAATCTGGACTTTTACCTTTGGCATTTGGCTGGTTGCCGGCGCGGGAAGTTTTGGCAAGGTGCTGCGTGAACCGCTGGTCTGGGCCACGCTTTTGGGGGGTGTTTTTCTCTGGCGGGATTGGCAAACCCCGACATTCCTGACCAATACGCTGGAGTTGGTCGGACAGATGGCCATTCCGCTGATGTTGATCACGCTGGGCGTTGCCGTGGCACGGCTGACGCCACGCGGCATCGGGCGTGCGGTGATTCTGTCGGTGGTCAAACTGGTGTTATGTACCGCCATCGCATGGCTTGCCGCGCTTGCCTTTGATCTGGACCGGATCGCGTCCGGCGTTCTGGTGTTGCAGATTGCCACCCCTGTTGCCGTCACCTCGTATTTGCTGGCTGAAAAATATGGCGCGGATGCCCAAGCGGTTGCAGGGCTGGTTGTGGTTTCAACGCTGATATCAATCGGCGCATTGCCGCTACTTTTGGCAGTGTTGCTGTAGGTTTTTACTGTAAAAGCTCCGCTTCCTGAGGTATGGTTTACGAAAATATAAAATACCAAAATTGAGCAGATCAGATGAAAACACCCCTTCGCGCATTGATCGCCGCGCTTTTGCTGGCAAGCTGTGGCGGCTCCTCCAGTACACCTCCGCGTGATCTGGATAACGCTTGTACAATTCTTCAGCAGCGCCCCGATTATCATAAAGCGTTCAAAGCTGTAGAGCGGAAATGGGGAATTCCCATTCACGTACAAATGGCCACGATACATCAAGAAAGCAAATTTGTATCGGATGCGCGTACGCCCTTCCGCTACGTTCTGGGTGTGATCCCCATGGGCCGTCAGTCCAGCGCGTATGGCTACAGTCAGGCGCTGGATGCCACATGGGATGAATACCGCGCGGCCGAACGACGCAGCGGCGCCAAGCGCAACAAGATCAAGGATGCGACCGATTTCATGGGTTGGTACATGAACATCAGCCGCGACCGTAACGGCATTGCGCTGACAGATGCGCGCAACCAGTATCTGGCCTATCACGAAGGGCACACAGGGTTCCGCCGTGCCAGCTATAACAGCAAACCATGGCTAGTGGGTGTGGCAAGCAAAGTTGACGCGCGCTCGGCCATGTATCGCGACCAGATTGCCGGCTGCCGGCTGCGGTGACAGTCAGGCGAATCGTTTTCAACGTTGCAACCCAGTCGCTGCCCGAGGTCGTCACGTTTTATCGCGATCTGCTAAATTTGGATGTGGTGATGGATCTCGGCTGGATCGCTACACTGGCATCACAAGGCGAATCCGCCACGCAAATCAGCATTGCCAGCGAAGGCGGGTCCGGTACGCCTGTGCCTGATCTGTCAATTGAGGTGGACGATGTAAATGCAACTCATCAGCGCGCCCAAGATCTAGGCCTGAAAATCGAATATCCCCTCACGGACGAGCCGTGGGGGGTGCGACGGTTTTATGTCGTCGATCCTGAAGGAAAAGTTTTGAATATACTCACCCACATCGAATAACGTTTAGCGGTTCATCGACCCGGGACTGCCCACGTCGAAAAGCCTGTTCGGAAGGCTTCCGCCTTTCTTCAATTCCCCCAAAACCACGGTGGTCTGACTGCCATTGCCATCATTGATGATCCACTGGCGCAATTCGGGGCTGGGGCCTGTAAATTTCATCTGGATATTGCCGTATTGCGGGTTTTCGGGATCTTGGGCCGTAACCGTGGTTGCCGTGCCGTCATAGGAATGGCCCGTCACCATCTTTGCCTGATTAAGGTTCACGTTACGCGCCAGAATGATCGAAAGAGGGGTTCGCGACAGAGGATAGGTTTCCGGTGGCTGATTTGATTTGGTATCATAAATAACAACTGTATTTGATCCCGCCACTACCAGCCCCGTATCCGGCGCATTGTATTCAAACCGCACACGACCCGGGCGTTTTATGTAAATCGTTCCAGTAGAAATTGTTCCATCGCTGTTGATTTGGGTGAACTCCCCTTTTGCGGTCGTCATCCCGTTCAGATAATTGCTGATGCTACCCAGTGGCAGTTTCTCTGCGCTTGCAACGGTCGCGGCAACAGCAAAGGCAACGCCAAGCGTGATGATTTTCAGAATTCGCATATGTTGTTCCTGTATTCTTAGATACTGCATTGCTCTCAACATAGGCTTGCCTGTGTTGATATGCGATATCAACTGCGCGCATTGGCGGGATGTTCGCAAAATTCCCCGCCGACCAGCGATAAAATGCCGGCTTTTCCAATAAAAAACGGCTCCCCTCTGAGAAGGAGAACCGCTTCACGAGGGTGCGGGAAGAGGTGAGGTTAACCCTGTTCCGGCACAAGTATTTCGCGTTTACCAACATGGTTGGCCGGAGAAACAAGGCCTTCATCCTCCATTTGCTCAACCAGACGGGCAGCTTTGTTATAGCCGATCGCCAGTTTGCGCTGGATATAAGAGGTGGAGCATTTGCGATCTTTCGTCACAATCGCCACGGCCGTGTCATACAGGGCGTCCTCGCCGTCTGTGTTGCCGCCCGTATTCAGACCCAGCACCGTGTCAATATCGGCTTCCTTGCCCTCTGGCGGCCCTTCGACCACGCCGGAGACATAGTCAGGCTCGCCGAATTGCTTGAGGTGGTTAACAATCTCTTCGACCTCCTCGTCGCTGACGAACGGGCCGTGACAGCGGACAATTTTGGAACCGCCCGCCATATACAACATGTCGCCCATGCCCAGCAACTGCTCGGCGCCCATCTCGCCAAGAATAGTGCGGCTGTCGATCTTGCTGGTTACCTGAAAGGATATCCGCGTTGGGAAGTTGGCCTTGATCGTACCAGTGATAACATCCACCGAGGGGCGCTGTGTCGCCATAATCAGGTGAATTCCCGATGCGCGTGCCATCTGCGCCAGACGCTGGATGCAGGCTTCGATTTCCTTGCCGGCAACCATCATCAGATCAGCCATCTCGTCTACAATCACGACGATGTAGGGCAGCTTTTCAGGTGTGTTTTCTTCCGTCTCGAAGATCGGTTCGCCGGTATCGTCATCAAAGCCGGTCTGTACAGTCCGGCTGAACATCTCGCCTTTTTCCAGCGCTTCACGAACGCGGCCGTTATAGCCTTCGATGTTGCGCACACCCATCTTGGACATCTTGCGATAACGGTCTTCCATCTCGCCCACGGTCCATTTGAGCGCGACAAGCGCCTTCTTCGGGTCGGTCACAACAGGCGAAAGCAGGTGCGGGATGCCGTCATAGACGCTGAGCTCCAGCATCTTGGGGTCAATCATGATCATCCGGCATTCTTCCGGTGACAGCTTGTACAAGAGCGACAGGATCATCGTGTTGATCGCCACAGATTTACCCGAGCCGGTTGTACCCGCAATCAAAAGGTGGGGCATCTTGGCAAGGTTGGCGACCACAGGTTCGCCGCCGATATCCTTACCCAGTGCAAGCGGCAGGTTCTGGTTGCCATCGCCGAAATCGCGACTGCTGAGGATTTCGCGCAAGACAACCTTTTCGCGGTTTTCATTGGGCAGTTCGATCCCGATCACGCTTCGGCCAGGTACTGTGGAAACACGGGCAGACAAAGCCGCCATAGAGCGCGCGATATCATCGGCCAAACCGATCACACGGCTGGCTTTCAAACCGGGAGCAGGCTCAAGCTCGTACATGGTCACAACTGGACCGGGGCGCACGGCGACGATCTCGCCCTTGACGCCGTAGTCATCCAGAACTGTCTCAAGCATCCGTGCATTTTCTTCCAGCGCTTCATCGCTCAGATGCAGGCGCGGCACATCATCCGCAGATTCCAGCAAGCTCAGCGGCGGAAGCTCGAACCCCGGGTGGCTGTCTTCGAATGACAAAACCGGCTGTGCCTCGGCTTGGGCCTGTTTGCTTTGCGGTACGGGCTTGCGCATCATCGGCATCACAACGCGCTTTGGCTCGGCCACCGGAATTTGCGGTGCAGCAGCGGCCACGGGTTTTGGCGCTGGTGGTTCTGGCAAGGCTTCCTCAACAACTTCCGGCTCGACAAAGATATTCACTTCGTCGGGCGCGTAAGGCTCTGTCAGCGCATCATAACTTTCCATCGGTGCAGGCTGCGCAAACTCTGGCGCGGGGGGCGCTGTCGGAATTGCGCGCGCCGGTGCGCTGAGCGGCGGTTCCGGCGGCAGGCTCTGGCTTTTTGCCTTTGCGGTCAGGGGCGGCTCCGCGCGGGTTGTGTTCAGCAGCAGCGGATCAGGCCCGCGCCCGCGTCCACGCGTCAGCGGCGCTGTTGCGGGAACGTGGATTGCGTTGGCGCTCCGCACACGGTTTTTGATCACGTCCGAGATTTTCGTTTTGATCCTGTCGGCATCAGGCGCATCCTCCAGCACAACATCCTGATACTGATCAACCAGTTCCGGTTCCGGCATGACATCAGGGCGTTTGATCAGCCCTGGCATCCGCGCAAGCAGCCCTGCTTTTGCTTCGGCGGTCTGTTCCGGTTCGGGTGCGTAATCCTGCACGGTTTCCGGCGCAGGTGCGGGGGCCGCGCGGCTGGCGATAATTCTGGGGGCACGGGCCGCCGCGGGTGCAACCTGTGCTTCGGCGCGCGCTTGCTCGGCCACATAGGCCGCCGCTTCGGCAGCCTCGGCGCGGCGTTGTTCGCGGCGCTCTGCCTGTTTGGCTTGCAGTCCTTGGGCTGCACCAACTGCGCCCGACGCGCCACGACCCAACAAATTCATCAGTGTGGCATAGGCCATGATGGTTCCAACCAGCAAAAAGCGGCCAAAGCGGGAAAGCTCGTCGTATGTGCAGCCCAGTACAAAAGCGCCAAGCGCAAGAATACCCAGCCCCATCAACAGCGACATTAGTTTCACAGCAAAGGTCGACCCGATCGGCAGAATTGTCAGGATCAACCCCATCACTGTATCCCCGAACAAACCACCCAAGCCAAAGCTGTGCGTTTCCAGCCACTGCGCATCAGGCGTCAGGGTTGCGGCATAAATTGCGCCAAGCGCCATCGCAATCGGTGCAAAAATCAGACGGCCCATCGCGCGCTCCTGTCCACGGTGCAGCGCAAAACGCCCCCCCCAGACAAGCAGCACAATCGCCAGACCCCATGCGCCCCAGCCAACAATCATAAACAGCGGTGCCGCGAGGGACGCCCCCATCCGGCCCAGCATGTTTTGCGCAGGCGCCTCGGTGGCCAGCATCCAGTTGGGATCATCAGGCGTATAGCTGCCGATCATCAGCGCAGCCATCACGCCCAGCACAATCAGCACAACGCCCAGCAATTCCTTGCCCCGCTTTTCCAGCGCCTCTGTCATGTTGCTGTCTAGAAGTGGTTCGCGCTGCCGCGTCTGATATGCCATAACCCGTCCCTCTTATACCGGATAGAGACAGTCACGGATGGCCTGAAGGCCGCGCTCTGTCTCGTCTTTCGGAGCCACAAGGGCCACTCTTATATATTTTTTACCTGGATTTTCAGCGCCGGACACATCCTGCGCCAGATAGCCACCGGGCAAAACCTTTACACCTGTTTCCCGCCAAAGCTTAACCGCCGCTTCTTCGTCATCCTCGACGGGAAGCCACAGAAAAAATCCGGCGTCGGGGCTTTTATATCCCGCGACATTGCCGAAAATGCGATCGGCGATCTCGAACTTTTCCGCATAAAGCCCGCGGTTCTCGATGACATGCGATTCGTCCTCCCATGCGGCTGCCGCTGCGATTTGCAGCGGCAGGGGCAGCGGTGCGCCTGCATAGTTTCGCAATTGCTTGATCTCGCGCATGGTATCCGCACCCGATGCGCAAAAGCCGGAGCGTAATCCCGGCAGGTTTGAACGTTTGCTAAGCGAGTGGAAAATCACCACACGGTTCAGATCGGCGCCCATCTCATGCGCAACCTGTAGTGCACCCACAGGCGGCGTGTCGCGGTAGATCTCCGAGTAACACTCGTCTGCAAAGATCAGGAAATCATGTTTTTGCGCAAGGCGGATCAGGTCTTGCCAGTATTCCCGCGACGCCACGGCACCCTGCGGGTTCGCGGGTGAGCAGATATAGACGGCGACCGTGCGCTCCAGCGTTGCCTGATCGACCGCGCGAAAATCCGGCAGATGCCCTGTCGCTTCGGTTGCATTCACCATCACCGGATCGCAAGCACCCGAAATCGCGCCGATCATATAAACCTGATAAAACGGGTTCGGCATCAGGATTGCGGGCTTCTGCCCGTTCTTGGTTTCAGGGCACAGCGCGATCACCGCGTTGTAAAGCCCCTCGCGGGTGCCGTTTAACGCCATCACTTGGGTATCGGCATCCACCGGCACACCGTAGCGGCGATCAATCCAGCTTGCGATTGCGCCGCGCAGTGCTGGCGCACCATCGTTCGGCGGGTAGCTGTTAAAACCTGCGGCATTTTCCGTGATCACATCGGTGATCCACGCCGGAAACGCGTGTTTCGGCTCGCCTATGGTCATCTGGATCAGCGGGCCGCCTCCCTCGTGCACATCAAGAAGCGCACGCAGACGGGGCCACGCATGAGCTGGAAGGTTCGAAAACCGCTCAGGAATATTCATCAAAACTGCCTCGGATCGGGATCGTTATCGCCCCGTTTTTTCCAAGGTAGCTCAAACCGCCGCCTGTCGTCTAGGAAAAACCCGATGGATATGTGGCGCTTGTGGTATTTTCGCCCCTTATGCCAGCGCCGCTTCTGCTGCGGCACCCAGACGCAACAAGGCGCTGTCCTGATCAGGTGCTGCGAGCAGCATCAAACCACAACTTGGCACACCTGTCGGCAAGGTCAGGCTGCACAGCCCCAACAGATTGCCAAGCCGCGTATTGCGCAGCGCCATCAGGTTCTCCGTAACGTAATACCCGGGGTCGGAAACCAGTCGCGCCAGATCGGGCGGCATGATGGCGGCCGTGGGGGCCAGTATTGCATCATATCCCGCTGTCGCCTGATCGTAAGCCATGCGCGCACCGTCCAGTTTTGCACATGCCGCGATATAATCAGGGCCGGAACATTCAATACCCAAACGAAACCGCCGCAGAATTTCCGAATACATCTTTTCTGGCGCGGCCTCGATGACATCACGCCACAGGCCATACGCCTCTGCCGTCATCAGCTGGCCCGAAACATCCAGCGCGTTCTGTGCGGCTGGGACATCTATTATCTCGACAATCGCCCCCGCTGCCTCCATCAGCGCCACGGCGCGGGTAAATGCTGCTTTTGGTACCTCACGCAGATTGTCCATCATCACGGTGTTCAAAATCGCAAACCGGCGGCCTTTCAGCGATGCACCCTTCAAATCCGGTGCCTTGCTCCCCTCCAGCGCTGCGGTCAGCAGGGCGGCATCCTCAACCGTGCGGCACAATGGCCCGACTGTGTCGAACTTGAGCGCGAGTGGCACAGCCCCTTCAAGACTTAACCGCCCATGTGTGGTTTTCAGCCCCACCAGATCATTCCACGCAGCGGGAACACGCACCGACCCCCCTGTGTCAGAGCCGATACTGGCCGCCGCAAGCCCGAACGCAACCGACGCCGCAGAGCCGGACGACGACCCCCCCGGCACGGCATCTGCATCATTAACACACGGTGGCGTCGCCGTTGACGGGTTGTACCCCAGACCGGAAAACGCAAGCTCGCTCATGTGGACTTTTCCAAGACAGACCAGACCGGCAGCAGTGGCGTTTTGCAAAACAACCGCATCGTGGTCCGGTACACGCCCCTCCAGCAGTTTAGAGCCTGCTTCCGTCCCTGTTCCGGCGGAATCAAACAGATCTTTCCAGCTGATCGGCACACCATCCAGCAACGATAGACGCTGTCCTGATTGCGCGCGCACCGCCGCCGCTTTCGCTTCGGCACGGGCGCGGGGTGCTGTGACGCGGGCATAGATGCGATCTCTTAGCGGATGCCCGTCAATCGCCTTCAGATAGGTCTCGCACAGCGAGACCGCATCAATATCCCCCGCTGCGATCGCGCGGCCTAGATCCGCTGCGCTCATGCCAAGCCACTCCTGCATTTTACTGCCCCCACTTTCTGATTTCTTCTGACGGTAGCGGCGCTTGGGCGCATGGACAATCCCCCGCTACCCGCCATATTGAGCGGTATGAGTTTTGATACAGATATCGTGATCGTCGGCGGAGGGTTGAATGGCCCCGCCCTTGCCCTCGGGCTTGCTGCTGGTGGCCTGAGGGTCACGGTGATTGATGCCATGCCCGCAGCGCCGCGCAAACAGGATGATTTTGACGGGCGCGCCTATGCTTTAGCCCTGACATCCGTACGCTTTTTACAGGGGATCGGGCTGTGGGAAGCGGTAGCAGAGCATGCCCAACCCATGTTGGAAATCAAAGTAACAGACGGACGCGCGGGCGAAGGCCCTTCGCCGTTTTTTATGCACTTCGATCACGCCGAAATCGAAGAAGGCCCGATGGGTCACATGATTGAAGACCGCCATCTGCGCCGCGCCCTGATGGAGGCGATTGACGCCCACATGAATATCGCGGTGATGAACGGTGAAAAAGTAATCGCACAGACCACAGATAACACGGGCATCACACTGAATTTGGCATCAGGCAAAAAGCTGCGCGCGCGGTTGTGTGTGGGGGCGGACGGGCGTGCATCCGGCACCGCAACCCGTGCAGGGATCAAACGGACAGCATGGTCATATGGCCAGACTGCGCTGGTCTGCGCACTGGAGCATGAACTGCCTCACAACGGGATCGCGCACCAGTTTTTCATGCCCCCCGGGCCGCTTGCTATCCTGCCACTGACGGGCAACCGAAGCTCTATCGTCTGGTCGGAAACCACTGCGGATGCTGCGCGCATCAACGCATTGCCGGATGATGCATATCTGGATGTATTGCGGCCCCGCTTTGGCGATTTTCTGGGCGGGATTTCTCTTGCCGGTGCGCGATTTACCTATCCGCTCGGGCTGTCGCTTGCACATGATATGATTGCCGAACGGGTGGCGTTGGTGGGCGACAGCGCGCACGGGCTGCACCCGATCGCAGGACAAGGCCTGAACGCGGGTTTTCGTGATATTGCCGCATTGTGTGAGGTAATCATAGATGCACAGCGGCGGGGCGAAGATTTTGGCGCAGGTGTCGCGCTGGCGCGCTATCAGGAGTGGCGCAGGTTTGACAACGCGTCACTCGCCTTGGCGACCGACACATTTAACCGCATGTTTTCAAACGATAACCCTCTGATCAGAATTGCGCGGGATATCGGCATGGGTGTTATCAGCGCCCTGCCCGGTTTGCGCAGAACCTTCATCCGCGAAGCTGCAGGCCTGAACGGTGATCTGCCAAGGCTGATGCGCGGCCTGCCGCTGTAGCGTTTACAGCGTTCTTGCCTCATCAACCAACATGACGGGGATGCCGTTGCGGATGGGGTATGCAAGGCCCGCCGATTTCGACACCAGTTCCTGACGCTCCGCATCATAGCTGAGGGTTTGCTGGCTACGCGGACAAATCAGCGCTTCCAGCATCCGGCGATCAAATGTCACAACTGTATCACTCACTGCATCATCTCCCCTTCGTTGCCGCCACGAAGGGCGTATTCGATCAGCGTTACCAGTGTCTCGCGGCGCGTGCTGAGAGACGGCGCCTCTAGCAGTGCCTGTTTATCCTCGGCATCGAAATCCAGCATCATCGACAGCGAATTGATCAACAGCTCGTCATCCGCTTCCTTCAGGGTTTCCCAGTCTGCCGAAAGGCCCCGCACATCGAAATAGCGGCCCAAAGCATCCAGAAACGCTTTGCGCTTGAATCCCAGATCGGTTTCCTCGCTCCGCAAATCCTGTTCAAACCCTTCCCACGACACTTTGCAGCGGCGATAGGGCGTAAACCCTTCGACCTCGTTCACGATGCGATACCGTGAGACACCGGCCAGGGTGATCATATACCGCCCGTCTTCGGTTTCGGAAAACTGGCTGATCCGGCCTGCACACCCGATTGTATGCAACCCCGTCCCCTCCCGCCCCGGTACGATGTTCGGCTGGATCATCCCGATCAAGCGGTTCGACGTTTTCAACGCATCTTCGATCATCTGCAAAAACCGCGGTTCGAATATGTGCAGCGGCAACCGCGAGCGCGGAAGCAGTAGCGCCCCGCCCAGCGGAAAAATCGGGATCGTGTCTGGCAGGTCTACTTGTTTTATCATGCTCTTAAGATAGGGCGCACAGTGCTTCAGGCAAATATCATCGAGCTCAATTTACGGCGACCGTTCAGCACCACCGGATCATTGGGCTTGAGTGCGTCGAAAATAGTAAACATCTGCGTTTTTGCCGCACCATCATTCCACTCGCGGTCACGCTTGAAAAGCTCCAGCAACTGATCAACCGCACCCTCTGAATCTCCGTTTGCGTAAAGCGCCTGGGCAAGATCAAAACGGGCCTGATGATCATCCGGATTTGCCTCTACTGCGGCAGTTAGCTCCGTTACGGGCCCCGCATCTGCGGCCTGTCGGGCAAGCTCCAACTGGGCATGCGCTGCCTCCAATTCGGGAGCCTTGGATATCTCGATCGGTGCACCGTTCAGCAGGCCTTCGGCCTGATCCAGATCACCGATAGCAATGTGCGCACGTACCATGCCGCCATATGCGCCGGCGTGCAGCGGGTCTTCGCCCAGAATGGCAGCAAATGTCTGCGCGGCATCTTCGGCCTGTCCATCGCTCAACATTTCTTCGGCGGCCTCGACAGCATCGTTCAGCGAGTCTGTGGGCGATTCACCACCGGCAGCTTTTATAACGCGGTCAACAAATGCGGTAATTTCGGATTGGGGTACAGCGCCCTGAAATCCGTCAATCGGCTGGCCCTGCCAGAATGCATAGACCGTAGGGATCGACTGGATTTGCAACTGACCCGCAATGCTTTGCGCTTCGTCAACGTTAATCTTCACCATCTTCACCGCACCTTTGGCTGCGGTTACCGCCGCTTCCAGCTGCGGTCCCAGTGTTTTACATGGCCCACACCACGGCGCCCAAAAATCTACGATAACCGGAGTACTCTGCGACGCCTCGACGACGTCAGCCATAAAAGTGCCTTCGGTCGTGTCTTTGATCAGATCGGCGGCTGGTGCGCTGGCGGTAAGGTTGAGATCCATCATATCATCGGTCCTAATGTGCTTTTTCTAAAGGTTGAGGTGTATATGTGCCCTCAGCCCGTGAATTCAAAGAGGCATAGCGTCAAAGATCAAAAGTTGCAAAAACGGGCGCATGGTCAGAAGGCTTTTCCCATCCTCGCGCAGCACGCAACACGCGACTGCCGTGAGCGGCAGATGAAATGTCGGGCGTGGCCCAGACGTGATCCAGCCTGCGGCCTTTATCGGCGGTGTCCCATTCCCTTGCGCGATAGCTCCACCAGCTGAACAACTGCCCGTCGGGGATGTCCTGACGGGTGATATCTACCCATTTTCCGGCGTCTTGGGTTTGGGCCAACGCCTCCACTTCTACGGGGGTGTGGCTAACAACTTTCAACAGCTTTTTGTGGTCCCAAACATCGTCTTCGCGTGGTGCAATATTCAAATCGCCTACAAGTATAGATTTCTGCGGCGATTCTGCGTGGAAAAAGTCCCGCATTTCAGTCAGATAATCAAGCTTCTGGCCAAACTTCACGTTCACTTCGCGGTCGGCAACATCGCCCCCCGCAGGGACGTAAAAATTGTGGACAAGTACACCGTTCGACAGCCTTGCGGCGACGTGGCGCGCGTGGCCCAATTGCGCAAAATCCTGTGTACCCGCTGGCTCCAGCGGCAGCTTGGACAGGATCGCAACGCCGTTATATCCCTTCTGACCCTCCGCAACGATGTGCCGGTAACCAAGAGCCGCAAACGCTTCCAGCGGAATTTTGTCCACAGGGCTTTTACACTCTTGCAGGCACAACACATCGGGCGCTTCTTCTGCCAACAGTTTGCACACAATCGGTTCGCGCAACCGGACTGAGTTTATGTTCCAAGTGGCAAGGGTGAATGACATCGCACGGCTCCTGAATTAGGTCGCCACACTCTAACGCGGGTAACCGATAGCAACCACCACAAACAGAACAAAAAAAGACCGGGCACACGGCCCGGCCAAGTCTTTGAGGGAATCTCGGTGGCGGAAAAGTTCGCCACACGAAGACAGTGTCAAACCGACAGGAACTCATGAAACACCCTGTCGTTCATGAGAATAACACCGGAACCTTAACAAAGTTCCCGCACTTAGATCATAAGACGGTAGCCACCCGATTCCGTAACCAGCAGGCGTGCATTTGATGGGTCTGGCTCGATCTTTTGACGCAGGCGATAGATATGCGTTTCAAGAGTGTGGGTCGTTACACCTGCATTATACCCCCAGACCTCGTGCAGCAGCACGTCACGCGCCACAACACCATCGGAAGAGCGATGCAGGAATTTAAGAATATTGGTTTCCTTTTCCGTCAAGCGCACTTTTTTGTCGTCTTCGGTGATCAGCATCTTCATCGACGGTTTAAACGTGTACGGCCCCAGTTGAAAAATGGCGTCTTCCGATTGCTCATGGGTGCGCAGCTGGCTGCGAATGCGCGCCAGCAGAACGGGAAATTTGAACGGTTTCGACACATAGTCATTTGCACCGGCGTCCAACCCCAGAATGGTGTCTGCATCACCGTCATGGCCTGTCAGCATCATAATCGGGCTTTTGATCCCTTGCTTGCGCAAGAGGCGGCATAACTCACGCCCGTCGGTGTCCGGCAGACCCACATCAAGGATCAACAGATCGTAGATCATTTCCTTGGCGCGGCTCATCGCTTCTGCGCCGTTGGCCGCTTCGAAAACATCAAAGTCCTCGGTCATGATCAACTGCTCGCTCAGAGCATCACGCAGATCGTCATCATCGTCTACCAACAGGATTTTTTTCAGTTGAGCCATTGTGTGTCTCCTCTTTATTAGACCCAAGGATACGGTCCACGCGCCGATCAACAAGGGGGCCGCAGGTTCCATCACGTCGGCGTGTCGCATTGCGGTCAATTGTTTCAATTCTTAGTATCATGGCCTAGATATCCTTCAACAGACCTGACGAGTTGTAACAATCACCATGCCATTTACCCCCGACGTGACCGAAACTCTTGCGCGTGCGCGCAGCGATCTGCGCATGGGCGTGCCTGTTGTTATTGGTAACATTCTGGTGCTTGCAGCAGAGACTCTGACGCCTGCACGGCTGGCCGAAGCGTTGGCGCTGGATGGCGAAGCGGTTCTTGCCATCACTGCCCGGCGCGCACAGACCCTGAAGGCGCGCGCTTATGACGGTGATCTAGCGCGCATAATTTTGCCGCTGGATGCAACGATTGCGTGGGTGCAGAGCATTGCCGACCCCGCCGATGATCTTCGCGCGCCTCTAAAAGGGCCGCTTTCGGCGCAACGCACCGGCGATGCCACGCTTCATAGTACTGCTCTTAATTTGGTAAAGTCTGCACGGCTGCTTCCCGCTGCGGTAATTGTGTTGCTGGACGATGGCGCCGGTTTTGCAAACACGCACACCCTGACACATATCGACGGAGCAGAGGCAGCAGCCCATCTTTTGGTGCGCAGCCCCCTGCATTCTGTAATCCACGCACGTCTTCCGATGGAAGTGTCAGAGGCTGGCCGCCTGCATGTGTTCCGCCCGGAAGACGGGGGCGAGGAACATTACGCCATCGAAATCGGGCGCCCTGACCGCAGTGCACCGGTGCTGTGCCGTCTGCACTCTGCCTGTTTCACGGGCGATTTGATGGGCAGTCTGAAATGCGACTGCGGGCCGCAACTGCGCGCCGCACTTGCGCGAATGGGGCAAGAGGGACACGGCGTTCTGCTTTATCTCAATCAGGAGGGGCGCGGTATCGGGCTGGCTAACAAGATGCGCGCCTATTCCTTGCAGGATCAGGGATTTGATACCGTCGAAGCGAATCACCGCCTCGGGTTTGAAGATGACGAGCGTGATTTCCGGCTGGGCGCAGATATCTTGAAAACCATGGGGTTTTCCGCCGTGCGTTTGCTAACCAACAATCCCCGCAAGGTTGAGATGATGGAGCAATGTGATGTGCATGTTACCGAGCGTGTCCCGCTGGCTGTAGGCGAAAACCGTCACAACACGGACTATCTGGCCACGAAGGCTGCCAAATCGGGGCACCTGTTGTGACACCGGATGATATGGTGCTGACGCCGATGGGCGTCAGGTTTCAGGGGCGGATGTGGCCCTGCACAATCGGTAAAGGCGGTATCAGTGGCAGGAAGCGAGAAGGGGATGGTGCGACGCCACGTGGAGTTCACCGGATCGTTGGCATGCTTTACCGCCCTGACCGGATTGCAAGGCCGACAAGCTGGGCGTCCCCCATCGGACCGCGCGACCTGTGGTCGGACGAAGTGCATGACAGTCAATATAACACACTTGTGCGCGCACCTTACGCGCACAGCCATGAAAAACTGCGCCGCGCCGATCCTCTGTATGATCTGGTGATTCTTACTAACTGGAACTGGCCTGATGCTGAGGCGGGACGCGGATCGGCGATATTCATCCATCAATTCAGACGGGCGGGCTATCCTACCGAAGGCTGTGTTGCGTTCTCACGTCCGCACCTGCATGAAATCGCGCAGCGCATCGCGCGACACACACGGCTGATTGTGCCCTAGACCGCGTCACGTTCTCCGAAAATAGCCGAGCCGACGCGCACATGGGTCGCTCCCAATGCAATGGCTTTTTCGAAATCGCTGCTCATCCCCATTGATAAATCCCTTAGCCCGTTGCGCGCGGCTATTTTGGCCAGCAGCGCAAAGTGCAACGAGGCTTCTTCGTTTACGGGCGGAATACACATCAAACCTTTGACCGGCAGATCGAGCGCGAGACACTCTGCAATAAACGCGTCGGCTTTGTCGGGCATGACACCTGCCTTCTGATCCTCTTCACCGGTATTCACCTGAACAAACAGATCAGGGCAGCGGCCCAGCTCCTGGGCGAGGCGCGCCAGCGTATTGGCCAGCTTGGGGCGGTCCAGCGTATGAATGGCATCTGCTAGCTCCATCGCCTGACGTGCCTTGTTTGTTTGCAGCGGGCCGATCAGATGCAGCTTTACCCCGTCGAATTGTTCCCGAAAAGCTGGCCATTTTCCTGCTGCTTCCTGCACCTTGTTTTCACCAAAGATACGATGACCCTCTTCCAGCACCCCCTGAACACGCTCGTTCGGTTGGGTTTTGCTGACCGCGATCAGGGATACCGCACCTGCGGCACTGTTTGCCGCAGGTGCGGCTTTTGAAATTCTGTCTGTGATGTCGCGCAATGTCATAGAAAGGCTCCTGTTTTGGCGCCTAAAGATAACAGCTGCGCACAAAAGAAAAGGGGCAGACCGAAGTCTGCCCCAAATCAGTAAAGTATCTTCGTTCAACTTAGAAGTTGAAGCGAACACCCAGGTCAACCTGAGTACCGCTGTCTGCAACGGAGCTCATGGAACCACCGGTGGAGATACCACCACGAAGTGACGTGCCGCCACCCATGTCGTGGTTGAAGTCGATACCGAAGCCTGTGTCTTCCCAGTAGTCCGCATCAGCAACATACACTTCGATATCTGTGGCTGCGCCAACGTCAAAGCGGCCTGTCAGAACAACGTGGTCACCGGCGGTGCCGTTATCAGCATACGCCAATGTAACGTCTGCGATACCGAAGGAACCGCCAACAGATGCTGCGAACTCGGTGTCAGATGCAACATCGGAGTCCTGACCCGCCAGAGCGAATGTCCAGCCGTTCCATGAGTATGCAACGTGTGCTGCGATACGGTCAACACCGCCGCGCTCGGAAGCGGACAAGTGTGCGGAGAAGTCGCCTGCGGAGTAAAGAACTTCAACACCGTTTGCGCCTGCGGAACCCAAGGAACCGGACTGGTACGCGTCGCCGCGGAAGTTGTAGGCTGTGTAGTCATATGAGTGACCGGTCAGACCCAGGTCGATCGGGTACATGCCAGGCATGAACTCAAGCGCGCCGAAGATGTTACCAACACCAACTTCAAGACCACCGGAACGTGCGAAGTAACGTACGCCGTTGAACTGTGGGCGCGAGCCTACTGCTGCGTCACGCTCTTCGCCTTCGAGGCGAACACGTGCACCGATTGTTACGCCAGCGTCGGACTCTGCTGTCGCGTCGATCTGCAGGCGGAAGCGGCTTGTTACGTCTGTGGAGTCTGTTACGCCGTTGTCAACGTAGCGAACACCAAAACGACCGTAGCCAGAGAATGTTACGTCTGCTGCTGCAACGCCGGCTGTGGCAACCAAAGCTGTTGTAGCGAAGAGAACTTTTTTCATGAGTTTTCCCTCGATTTGAAATTCATAGGACCCGAACGGGGAATTCCGATCTGGGTATGAGGATCTTTTGCGCTGCTATCCGGCTTTTGGCAAGCAAACCGGCAGGCTAGAAAGCAAAGGACCCAGCGATGATGCAGCTTTACCACAGTTTGGCCGCACTCCTCTGCCAGAGCCCCCGAAATAGCGCACTTGGCTGCATCACGCCTCTCTACATTCACCTTGCCCAGAAGGCGCGGCTTGGGTATTGCATATCAAAATAGCATATAGCGTGGTGAAGGTGGGGCGTATGAGGACTCGGAATATAGTTATACTGGCGATTGCGCTGGGAGCTCTGACAGCCTGTGGTTCTGCTGGGCGCCTGGGTTCAGCAGCCACCGATCGTCCCGACTACTACTCGAATCCCAACGTTCCCTCGAACGTAGAGACCGATGCGAGCAACACGATCTGGTCCATCTTCAACAAAAAAAGCTCCGAGAGCACCGTTCTGGTGAACAAATACCTTTGGAGCGCGTCACTGGAAGTTTTGAATTTCCTGCCGATCCAATCGGTTGATCCGTTCACAGGTGTTATCGTCACCGGATACGGCACGCCTCCCGGTGGTGGCCGTGCGTACCGTGCAACTGTTCTTATTGATGATCCGGCCCTTGATGCACGCTCACTTAACGTAGCGCTACAATCACGCGGCGGCGCCGCCGTAAGCAAGGCCACCAGCCGTGCGGTAGAAGACGCGATTCTATCGCGCGCCCGCGAGCTACGGATCACCGACAACAAACTCTGAACGCCCCTCATTCGTTATCAATATAGTGCAGCGCCGGGCTTTGTGATTACCACACGTCCGGCGTTGCTGCGTAAAAAGGCCTGCACATGACCCGCTACACCCCCTCCGAGATCGAAGCCCGCTGGCAAACTGCGTGGGAGCAGTCACAGATTTTCAAAGCTGTCCGCTCTGCGTCCAAACCGAAGTACTACGTGCTGGAGATGTTTCCCTATCCGTCGGGCCGCATTCATATGGGTCACGTTCGCAACTACACGATGGGTGACGTGATTGCGCGCTATAAGCTGGCAAAGGGTTTTAATGTTTTGCACCCGATGGGGTGGGATTCGTTTGGTTTGGCCGCTGAAAACGCTGCCATGCAAAAAGGTATCCATCCCGGCGAGTGGACCTACCAGAACATCGAAGACATGAAAGCCCAGATGAAGCCGCTGGGGTTCTCGCTGGATTGGTCGCGCGAAATTGCCACTTGCCATCCCGATTACTACCAGCACCAACAGGCCATGTTCATCGATATGATCGAAGCGGGGCTGATTTACCGTAAGAACGCTATTGTAAACTGGGATCCTGTGGACATGACCGTTCTGGCGAACGAACAGGTCGAGCAAGGGCGCGGCTGGCGCTCCGGCGCGCTGGTAGAACGGCGTGAACTGACGCAGTGGTTCTTCAAAATCTCGGATTACTCCGATGAACTGCTGAGCGCGCTGGATACTTTGGAAAACTGGCCAGCCAAGGTGCGGCTGATGCAGGAAAACTGGATCGGCAAGTCACGCGGTTTGCAATTTGCATTCTCGACCGTCAATGCACCCGATGGCCATGACCGGATCGAAGTTTACACTACACGCCCCGATACCCTGCTGGGGGCCAGCTTTGTTGGCATTTCACCAGACCACCCGATTGCCAAACTGCTGGAACGCGACAACGCCGAGATTGCCGCGTTTACGGCTGAATGTCGCAAAGGCGGCACAACCGAAGAAGCGATTGAAACTGCGGAAAAGCTGGGATTCGATACGGGCATCCGCGTGCGCCATCCGTTTGATACCTCACAGGAATTGCCAGTCTATATCGCCAACTTTATTCTGATGGATTACGGCACCGGCGCAATCTTCGGTTGCCCTGCCCATGATCAACGCGATTTTGAATTTGCTACCAAATACGGCCTGCCCATCATCGCCACCTATCTGCCATCCGAGGATGCATCGGACGAGCTGACCGAGGCCTATGTGCCGCCAAAAACCGAAAAAGTTTTCTACAACCGCGGTTTTGCCGGAGAACAGTGGCAGACAGGGCTGGAAGGAATCGATACAGCAATCGAGTTTTGCGAGGCGCAAGGCGTTGGCCAAGGGGTGACAAAGTTCCGCCTGCGCGACTGGGGCCTGTCGCGGCAACGCTACTGGGGCTGCCCGATTCCCGTGGTGCATTGCGATGACTGCGGCGTGGTGCCTGAAAAGAAAGAGAACCTGCCCGTCAAACTGCCGGAGGACGTGACATTCGACATTCCGGGAAATCCGCTGGACCGCCACACCGAATGGCGCACCACGCCTTGCCCGTCTTGTGGGAAATCCGCATTGCGTGAAACAGACACGATGGACACGTTTGTCGATTCGTCATGGTATTATGCGCGCTTTACCGCGCCGCATGCCGATACGCCCACAGTGATGGAAGACGCGGAATACTGGATGAACGTCGATCAATACATCGGCGGCGTCGAACACGCGATTCTCCACCTCCTTTACGCGCGCTTCTTTGCCCGTGCGATGCACATCACAGGCCACTTGCCAGAATCAGCAATTGAGCCGTTTGACGCATTGTTTACGCAAGGAATGGTGACGCACGCGATCTACAAATCTACAAAACCTGTAACGATGGGCGATACAGAGTTAACTTTTGGTAACACCGACGTCACGTTCGAAATGACAAATCGACCAATCTTCCATTACCCTGAAGAAGTAATCCTCAAAGGTGACAAGGCGTTCCTGAAGGAAGGCGGCGAAGAAGTTGAAATCATCCCGTCAGCCAAGATGTCCAAATCCAAGAATAACGTTGTTGATCCGCTGAACATCATTTCCGATTTCGGCGCGGATACTGCGCGCTGGTTTGTGCTGAGCGATTCCCCCCCCGAGCGGGATGTTGAGTGGACAGCATCCGGTGCCGAGGCGGGCTACAAACACCTTGGGCGGGTATGGAACATCAGCGACAGAATTGCTGCGATGGATGAAAATGCCGCAGGAACTGGTGATGACGACCTGCTGCGCCAGATGCACAAAGCTATTCACGATGTCACAATGGCAATCGAATCGTTCGGCTTTAACGCGGCCATCGCAAAGCTCTATGCTTTCACTGCGATTTTGCAAAAATCCAAAGCGTCAAAAGCCGCGCAGCGGAAGGCCGTGATGACCTTGGCGCAGCTGATGTCCCCGATGACCCCGCATCTGGCAGAGGATATTTGGGCCATGCAGGGCGGTGAGGGCCTGATCGCAACGGCCCCGTGGCCTGTGGCAGATGAAGCAATGATGAAAGACGATACGGTCACGCTGCCCATTCAGGTCAACGGCAAGCGGCGCGGCGAAATTGATGTGCCAGCGGACATGCCCAAAGACGAGGTGGAAAAGCTGGCTCTTGCCCACGAAGCTGTGATCCGTATCCTTGACGGCGGAACACCCAAGAAGGTGATCGTTGTCCCGGGACGGATTGTAAATGTCGTTGTATAACCGCCGGACCCTAATTGCCCTGCCTCTGGTCCTGGCCGCGTGCGGTTTTACGCCGGTGTACGGGCCGGATGGATCAGGTTCGCAATTGCGCGGTCAGGTGTTGGTGCAGGAACCCTCAAGTCAGGCGGGGTATCTGCTGACGCAGCGTCTGGAAACGCGGCTTGGCCGCAGCGGTAGTGCTGCGCGCTATGCACTCGATATCACAATCACGCTTGAGGAAGACGGGCTTGCCATCAACGCGGCAGGTGACATTATCCGTTTCAACCTTACGGGGATTGTGGATTTCGCCTTGCGCGACACGGTCGCAGGCAGCGTTGTTACCTCTGGCAAAGTGCGCAACTTCACTGCCTATTCCGCGACAGGCACAACTGTTGCCACCCTCGCCGCAGAGCGTGATGCGGTCGAGCGGTTGATGATCATTCTCGCAGATCAGATCACCGCACGGCTTTATGCGGCGGACATTCCGGCATGAAACTGGGGCGGCGCGATGGGGCAGGCATTGTTGCAAAACCCCCTCGGGACAAGCTCGGGATGCTGCTATATGGCGGCGATGCCATGCGGGTGGCGTTAAAGCGGCAGGAATACCTAAAGGCGCTTCTGGGCCCCGCTGCCGAAGAGGAAATGCGCCTGACCCGTATTGCTGCCGGCGATCTGCGGCGCGAACCCGCGCTGTTGATGGATGCGATCAAGGCTGTCGGTTTCTTTCCCGGCCCCCGCGCTGCCTTTGTCGAAGGCGCATCAGAAGTTGTGGCACAGACCATTGTCCAGACCATGGGCGATTGGCAGCCAGGCGATGCCCAGATTGTTGTCAGTGCGGGTGATCTGAAAAAAACGTCAAAGCTGCTGAAGGCATTCGAAGGGCACCGTGACGCCTATGCTTGGGGAATCTATGATGATCCGTCCGATCGCGCCGAGATAGAGCGCTTGCTTCGGGATGCGAAATTACGCGCGGATGGTCCCGCTATGGCAGCGCTTGAGGATCTTGCGCGCAGCCTTGATCCCGGTGATTTCCGTCAGACACTGGAAAAACTGTCGCTCTATATGCTGAGTGCGCCCTATACGCCTGTTTCGCTTGACGATATCGCCGCCTGTGCGCCTGCATCGATCGAGGCTGCTGTGGATGACATCCTGAATATCGTTGCAGAAAAGCAGTCCGCGCTGATCGGGCCGCTGATGCGCCGCCTGCAAAGTCAGGGCGTGAATGCCGTGACCCTCAGCATTATGGCGATGCGCCATTTCCGCACCTTGCATCGTACAGCCTGCAACCCCGGCGCGCCGGTTTGGGGGGTGCGTGATCGCGACCGCGTCGTGCGACAGTCGCGTGATTGGGGCGCGGCCAAGCTTGATACGGCCCTTGGCATCCTGACAGACACTGATTTGCAACTGCGCTCGGCGGGCCAAACGGCGCCAGCGATGGCAATCATCGAACGGACATTCATCAGGCTGGCAATGTTTGGCGCCAGCTAACCTTTGGGGAGGAACGACAATGTACACAGTAATCGGAAGCATAAAATCGCGCGCATTTCGCGTCGCTTGGATGCTGGAGGAATTGGGCCAAAGCTATGACCTGATCGCCGCCGCGCCGCGCTCGGATGAGGCGCGCAAATACAATCCGTCGGGCAAAATCCCCGCGCTTCTGGACGGCGATGATGTGCTGACGGATTCGGTTGCCATCATGCAATACCTTGCAGACAAACACGGCGCGCTGACGGCCCCTGCCGGCACCCCTGCCCGCGCACGGCAGGACGCTATGCTGTTCTGGCTAATTGATGAATTTGACGCGATTCTTTGGGCTGCGGCCAAGCACAGCTTTGTCTGGCCAAAAGAAATGCGCATGCCGGAAATCAAGGACAGCCTGAAAGCTGAATTCACCCGCAGCGCCACCACACTGGCCGAGCGTCTGGAAGGGCCGTTTTTGATGGGCGATGAAATTACCGTGCCGGATCTGCTGGCCGTGCATTGCATCAACTGGTCAATTGGTGCCGGTTTCCCAAGGGTCGATGACCGTCTTGGCACATGGGCCGCTGACCTGCGCAAACGCGATGCGTTCAAGGCCGTGCAAGCGCGTGATCCCGCCTAGCCAGAGGCCAGGCGGGCCGCTGCATGGTGGCCCGCCCACGCACCTGTCGCCAGACAGCCCGTGATCAGATAGCCGCCCGTCGGTGCCTCCCAGTCCAGCATTTCGCCAACGGCATAGACGTTTGACAGTGCGCGTAACATCAGGGCCTCGTCCAGTCCCGCATGTGCGATTCCTCCGGCGGTCGAGATCGCTTCGTCTAGCGGGCGCAAACCTGTGTGTTTCACTGGCAGCGATTTTATAACGGACGCCAGCGCATCGGGTTCTTTGGGCAGCGGCATTGCCATTTCCTGCAACAGTGCAATTTTCGCTGCATCCAGCCCCAGCGTTTTACGAATATGACTTGTCTGCGTGGCCTTGCCTTGCGGTTTACGTAACTTCTGTGCAATCGCCGCGACATCCAGATCAGGCATCAGATCAAGTGTCAGATCATGGCCTTCACGCACGCCGCGCGAGACAGTATAGACACCGCCCCCTTCCAGCCCTTCGCGCGACAGTACAGCTTCACCGCGTGAGAGATAAGGCCCGGCGTGCAGCGCGACACCCTTGATCGCCGCGCCAAGATGTTTTTCCATGTAGGGCGTCCAATCTACGGCCAACCCAGTGTTTGCAGGCGCAAACGGTGTAACAGTCACACCATGTTCCGACAGGATCGCAGCCCACGCCCCGTCCGAGCCAAGGCGCGCCCAGCTGGCTCCGCCCAGCGCAAGAATCGTCGCGTCGGGGGTCAGCGTCTGGTCCCCGGAAGGGGTATCAAAGTGCAGTGCCTGCGCCGAAAATCCTGTCCAGCGCCAGCGGGTGTTGACCGTCACGCCCAGCCTGCGCAGACGGGCCAGCCATGCGCGCAGCAGCGGTGATGCTTTCATCGCCTTGGGAAACACGCGCCCCGTGGAGCCGGTGAACAATTCTTCCCCCAGATCACGCGCCCATTCCTGCACTTCGTCGGGGCCAAATGCGTTCAACATGGGCGCGAGCCATGGCGTAGCCTCGGCAAAAGCGTCGCGAAATTTCTCGGCATCTTCGGCTTTGGTGATGTTTAGGCCGGATTTTCCCGCCATCAGAAATTTGCGCCCGACCGATGGTTTTGCATCGCAGATGGTTACCGCAACACCGGCTTGCGCCAAGACCTGCGCCGCCATCAATCCCGCAGGCCCCGCCCCGATGACGACTGCCGTTTTCATTCCGGCACAGCAGCAGGCAGGCCGCCTTTAATCTCGACCACGCGCTGGGGATAGGGGATTTCGATGCCGTTTTCCTTAAGCGCGTTCCAGATCAGGAACAGCACGTCAGATGTGTATTTATTGGGGCCATCATCAATCCCGTTGACCCAGAACTCGACCGCAAAATCGATGCCACTGTCGCCAAATCCGCGCAGTTCGCAATCAGGCGGGTATGGCAGGTCCAGAATCTCGGGGTGGGTCGATACCGCAGCTTCGATGATTGGCGGCACCAGATTGATGTCGGTGTCATAGCTGACAGAGAAAGGGGCCTCGTAGCGGTTTGCCGACCCTTGATCGGAATAATTCACCACGCGCGTTGTGATGAAATCTTCGTTCGGAACAACGATCCAGCGGCCGTCAAACGTTTCCAGAATGGCGGCGCGGGCTGTCATTTTAACGATCTTGCCCGTTTCTCCCCCGTCCAGTTCGACATAATCGCCAACAGTTGCCTGTCCTTCGATCAACAGGATGACACCGGAAATAAAGTTCGACGCGATCTTTTGCAGGCCAAACCCGAGGCCCACACCAATCGCACCGCCCAGCACGGCAAGCGCGCCCAGATTGATGCCCATCACGTTCATCAGCACCAAAAACGCAATGCCAAAGATCATAAACTCAACCGTTTTGATCAGCAGTTGGCGGATAGAGGGGCGCATTTCCTGTTTTTCAATCAACGCCGATGTCTGGTTGTTGGACCATTGGCCAAGCCAGAACAGCAGCGACCCCGCAATCAAACCCCGCACGATCGCGATCAGTGAAAAGCGGATGTTGCCGACGCCAACCACCGTTTCGGTAAGCTGTAGCGTTACCACATCAAGCAGACCTACCGCGTACAGCGCCGCAATCGGCAAAAGCATAAAGCGGCCCAGCAGCTTGAGAAACGGATCAGCAAGAATGTCGCGCACGAATATCCGCACAGCGAGAAACATGAATACCCGCTTGCCAAAGGCGATCACCGCACCACTGTCAAAAACCGATCGGACAACCTGCTCTCCTATACCGGTCAAAGCATAAGCCAACAGCGGTAATATCAGGGGCAGGAATTGCAGTACAAACAGACGTATCGCCGTAAACATGTTCTGCTTGTCTGCCGGATCAATCAGATTGTGTAGCGCGGGTCGCAGGCGGCGTGTGATCAACAGTGCCAGCAGATAGGCACCCACCAGAATAGCAAACTGCGACCAAGCCGCAGGGCTCAACAACCATCCAAGGGCCAATTCGTACCCTTGCTCGGCATATCCGGCGATCTGCTGAACAATAGGGGGATATTCTGTAAGGTCGAAGTTCATTTCAGCGCCTTCTAATTCCGGTCGGCCATGCACTCTCTTGGCGCAGTGCATCATCAGGATCAAGTGGCGCGCGCGTCCCTGCGCCGTCAGGAATGTTGATTTTGCCGGTTAGTTGCACAGCCGCGATGGCAAATACCCACCTTGAACGCACACCTGTTTATGACAAGCACTATCCGACAGCGCCCCTGCTGTGATAATAACCCGAAAAACGCCCAAAAAGCAGAAATTACAGGAAAACCCTATGCGTATCGCACTTGTTCTCACATCCCTTCTGATTCTCGCCGCCTGTGATGTTCCGTTTGTGCCTCTAATCTGAGCCGCTGCTAGCCGCACATTTCCTTGATACCACGGGCAATTTCTATCGGTGCGGCGATGGTATCTGCGCAGATTGAATGTGCCGTTTCCATCAGGGTGTCAGGCGCCACCACACGGTCCACCAGACCGAATGCCAAGGCTTCGTCAGCGCGGATTTTCTGACCGCCCATAAGGATCAACTTGGTGCGCGCAGGGCCGATCAGCGCCGTCATGCGCGCAGGGTCGCTGGGTTGTGGCAAATAGCCCAGCTTCATCACCGGATAGAAAAATTTGGCATCCGGCACTACGATGCGGATATCACAGGCAAGCGCCATACCCGTGGCGCCCCCTGCAAGCGTTCCGTTCAGCGCTGCGATCGTCAGACCGGGCAAGCGTGCAATTGCACCCGACAGCCGCTCCCACAAACCGGAAACTGCCAACCCTGTGCGGGCTGCATCCAGATCGGCACCCGCGCTGAAAACCTTTCCGCGCCCAGTAAGAATCACAGCGCGCGCTTCATCTGCGCTTTCCATAATCTCGCACAGGGTGCGCAGCATGTCCTCGGTCAAGGCATTGGCCTTGTCGGGCCGGTTAATTGTAACCGTCCAAACGCCGCTATCTTTCGCAAGTTCAATCATATCAGACCGACCGCACGGCGGATCTCGTCTTCGCGCAGCGAAATTTCCTCACCGCAGTATTTATCAGCCTCGGGGCTGCACATCCACAGCAGGCAGCGCGCAGGCCAGTCGGCTGGAACGTGAACATCCCAGTCAAGCTGGCTCACCGGATTGATGCCGGAATCCTTGATCTTGCGTTGCATCTGCGTTGCCACCGTTCCGGGGGAAAGGCCAATCGCACGAATACCATTTGCCGATTCTTCCAGATGCAGCGAGCGGCCAAGCATATTTACGGCAGCTTTGGAGGCACAATATGCGCTCCACCCCTCAATCGCGTTGTGGGCGGCACCCGAACTGATCGTCAGCACAGATCCACCGCCGCCCGACTTGATCACCGGTAATGCCGCATGAATGCCGTTGAAAACACCTTTTACGTTGATATCAATCAACTGGCCCCACTCATCGGGGTCAGCCGCGCTCATTTGACTGATCGGATCAACCACGCCCGCATTGTTGATTAAAACATCAATGCCGCCGAACACTTTCACTGTAGTGGCCACCGCCGAATACATCTCGCTGTAGCGCGCCACGTTACAGGGTATTGCGATAGCTTTTTCACCGATTTCGCCTGCCAGCGCCGCAATATCGTCTTGCGATCGCGCCAGCAGCACCACATTGGCTCCCGCATTGGCAAAAACCCGCGCAGCTTCGGCCCCGATCCCGCGGCTGGCACCGGTGATCATTACGGTTTTTGAGGTCATATCCATCTGAATTCTCCCATTCATGGCAGGTTTTCGCATTCTCGCCACCATTAGGTAGCGCTCCCGCGGCGCAACGACCAGCCTATAGATGGCCCGCGCATGCCCTCTTGACCCTCAGGATGGTTTGCCAGACCCTTATGACAACTTTTGAATGACGAGGAACTTAACTATGTCGATTGCCCGCACCTACATGGCATCCACCGCCATTTGCCTGTCTTTTGTGTCATCAAATGCCGCGGCCGATCTCACGTCTGCCGAGGTATGGCAGGACTGGCGGGGATATTTTGAAGGCATGGGATACACTGTAACAGCCACCGAAACGGTCACGGGGGAGACCCTGGCTGTCAGCGATATCGCTGTCCAGATCAACGGTGGACCCGACATAAAATCGATGACCATGCAAATGGGCCCGATCCAGTTCGAACAAAACGACAACGGCAGTGTGGATGTGGTCACGCCCCCCTCTATGCCTATCGTGCTGGAGATTACCCCCAACAGCACGGAACGTCCGACACGTATTGAAATGGTTTATTCGCAAATCGGCCAAAGCATGGTCGCCAGCGGAGATTCGTCGGCGATGCGCTATGACTACAGTGCAGACAATTTCGCGCTGGAACTGGCCTCCCTGCGGGTTGACGGCGATGATTTTGACCAGAACGCCGCGCGTTTTTCGCTGACCGGAGAAGCGGTAGAATCGCTGACCACCGTGAACACCGGCGACCTGCGCGAATACGACCAGAGCATCAAATGGGGCAGCGTTGCCTACGATTTATTCTTCAAGTCCCCCGATAGTGTCGAAGCGGTAAGCGTAAACAGCTCCATCAACAATCCGGCATTCACAGGCACCAGCGCGCTGCCACTGGCAGATATTGCCCAAACGCAGGAAATGGCACCCCTTCTGGCCGCTGGCTTTGCTTTTGACGGTAAATTCACCACGAATTCCACTGAAACGCAGATGGAAATCGTGTCTGACGAAGGCGCATCGAAGATCAAGACAGGCGCAGGCGGGTCAACGCTGTCTTTCGCCATGGGTGAGGATGGTCTTAACTATGACGTAAACTCCAAACAGGTGCAGGTAGGTGCGCAGTTGGCTGGCCTCCCCTTCCCGTTGTTTGTCGAGATGGAAAACACCGGCTTCAAACTGCGCGCGCCGATGCTGAAGTCTGACGAAGCTCAGGATTTCGGGCTGGCCTTCAATGTGTCCGGCCTGACGATGTCTGATATTATCTGGGCGTTGTTCGATCCGTCCGCGCAGTTGCCCCGCGATCCTGCCACCGTACAACTGGACCTGAGCGGTAAAGCCAAGATACTGGTCGATGCATTCAACGCCGAAACAGTGCAAGGTCTTGCCGAGAGCGGGAAAAGCGCCGGTGAGATTGAAGCGCTCAAGATTAACAATCTGACGATAGATGCCGTTGGTGCCAAAGCTCAGGCAACTGGCGACCTGACCTTTGACAACACCGATAAAACCACCCTGCCCGGCGTTCCCAAGCCTGTCGGCGCAATCAACGTTGATCTAGCTGGCACAAATGCTTTGCTCGACAAGCTTGTTGCAATGGGCGTTGTGCCCGCGGAGCAGATCATGGGTGTGCGTATGATGATGGGTCTTTTCGCTGTTCCCGGCGATGCACCGGATACGTTGAAATCAACAATTGAGTTTAACGAAGAGGGTCAGATCCTCGCCAACGGGCAGCGCATAAAATAGGTGGACGTTCCTGACCAGACCGCAAGGCGGCCCCCACGGGCCGCTTTTTTCTTTCGGCGCCCGCTCTTGCGGGGAATGGCCCCCGCCGCTACCTCTATCCCCTGATCAGGAGAGTATGATGACCCAAGCACTTGATGCGCTGACGGCGCAAATGCTGGATGCAGCAAAAGCAGCAGGCGCGGATGATGCGGATGCAATGGCCCTTCGCGGCACGTCTGTTTCAGTTGATGTGCGCGCAGGTGCGCTGGAAGAAGCGCAGCGCGAAGAAGGCACGGAAATCGGGCTGCGGGTGTTCGTCGGCCATCGCAGCGCCATTGTGTCAGCCTCGGACACTTCCTCGCGGACGCTGGCCGAAATGGCGGAGCGGGCTGTGGCCATGGCGCGCGAAGCCCCTGAAAACCCCTGTGCGGGCTTGGCGGATGCCAGCCAGCTTGTCACAAACTGGGACGCCGACGCGTTGGAGCTTTATGACCCCACCCCCGAGCCTGCGCCTGCAGCGTTGCAAGAAGATGCAGCGCAGGCGGAAGCCGCCGCGCTTGAAGTAGAAGGCATCAGTCAGGTGCAGTCGGCCAGTGCAGGGTATGGTGCGCGTGAAATTCGCCTTGCAGGCAGCAACGGCTTTTCCGGCGGTTACCGCCGGACAGATCGCGGCCTGAGCTGTGTGGCCATTGCGGGCACAGGCGCAGGAATGGAGCGTGATTATGATGGCGACAGCCGGATTTTCCAATCCGACCTGCGCGGCGCAAGCGAAATCGGCCGCACCGCGGCAGAGCGCGCACTGCAACGGATGGATGCACGCAAGCCCCCCACGGGCGCTTTTCCAGTGTTGTTTGACGAACGCATTGCAAGTTCGCTGATCGGGCATTTGCTGGGTGCGATCAACGGCAGCGCAATCACGCGTGGCGCATCGTTCCTGCGCGATGCGATGGGCACCCAAGTGCTGCCCGAAGGGATATCGCTGATTGAAGACCCCCACCGCCCCCGCATCACCGGAAGCCGCCCTTTCGATGCGGAGTTTTTGGCCACCGAGAAGCGCGCAGTAGTCAAGGACGGTGTGCTGCAAGGCTGGACGCTTGATCTGGCGACAGGTCGTCAGCTGGGCCTGCCCTCCACCGCCAACGCGGCGCGCGGCACAGGCTCCGGCCCTTCGCCCAGTTCATGGAACATCGCCCTGACCCAAGGCAGCGCCAGCCGCGAGAATCTGATCCGTGACATGGGAACGGGTCTGCTGGTCACCTCCATGATCGGGTCTACGATCAACCCCAACACAGGCGATTATTCTCGCGGTGCTGCTGGCCTATGGGTCGAAAACGGCGAGATTACCTATGCGGTCAACGAATGTACTATTGCGGGGAATCTGCGCGATATGCTGCGCGCCATAGTACCGGCTAATGATGCGCGCTCCCATCTCAGCCGCGTTGTTCCGTCCTTGCTGGTGACGGGGATGACCATTGCCGGCAGCTGATTTACCCCTGTTGATAGACGCGGCGCGCATGGCGGGCCGTATTGCCACCAGCTTTGTCGGAACTTCGACAAAACGTTGGGACAAGCCGGATGGCGCTGGCCCCGTGACCGAGGCCGATCTGGCCGTGAACGATATGTTGCAGCAAACGCTGCTACTGGCGCGGCCCGATTACGGCTGGCTGTCGGAGGAGACGGAAGACGGTATCATCCGCCTTGGCCATGACCGTGTTTTTATTGTCGATCCAATCGACGGCACCCGCAGTTTTACCGAAGGGGCCACCACCTGGGCTCACGCTCTCGCCGTTGCAGAGCATGGTGAGGTCACTGCCGCTGTTATCTATCTGCCGCTGCGCAACCTTCTTTACACGGCGGCGCGCGGTGCGGGTGCCTATCTGAACGGGGCGCGGATCAACGCGTCGGGGCAAGCGGACTTTTCCCTTTCAACCATTCTCGCGGCTCGCCCCGCCATGGCGGGGCCGCTGTGGCGCGATGGTATCTGCCCCCCGTTCAAACCCGCCTATCGCCCGTCGCTGGCGTATCGTCTGGGGCTGGTTGCGCAATCACGGTTTGACGCCATGCTGACGTTGCGCCCCAGTTGGGAGTGGGACATCGCCGCAGGCGCGCTGATTGTATCGGAAGCAGGCGGTGCAATCACCAACCAGCGCGGCGCACCGTTGCGGTTCAACTCTGCCGACCCGCGTCTTGACGGGGTGGTTGCCGGTGGCCGCGCCATTCATGCTGCGGTGATTGATGCGCTGGCCTAACACCCCTGCGTGCTTGACGGCACAGGCCTGCGCCGTGCAAACACATCCACAAGCAACCTTGAAGGATCAAACACGATGACCCAACGCCTGCACCTTGTTTTCGGTGGTGAGCTGGTAACCCCCAGTGAAAACATCTTCAAAAACGTCGACGACCTTCATATCGTCGGGATTTTCCCCAACTATGACGCCGCCTATGACGCGTGGAAGAACGAAGCACAGCGAACAGTAGACAACGCACACATGCGGTATTTCATCGCCCATCTGCACCGCCTGCGCGATGAAGAAGCGGCAGCTTCGTCAACCGAAGAGCTGGGCTGATCGCGGGATGGCCCGCTCACTGGGCCTGACTGCCTACCGTGCGCTGGCACGGCGCGGCGAAGCGCGGCTGCCGACCTTTGATGTCGCGCGTCCCACAGGAGAATTATTGTGGATACACTGCGCCGAAATCGACGGGTTTCTGGCGGTTCAGGATCTGGCATTGCGCCAGATTGCCAGTCGCCCTAGCCTGAGCGTCTTGATCACCATGACCGCATTTCCCCGTGCCAGCAGCGCGATGGATACAATACAGCCTGACGGAATCTATCTGGGCGAAATCCGTGATGACCATCCGGCGAGCGTAACTGCCTTTCTCGATTACTGGTCACCCGATTGTTGCGTATGGACGTGGGGCGGCTTGCGGCCCAACCTGATTATCGAAGCCGATGCGCGACACATACCGATGTTTCTGATCAACGCTGACACCTCGGGTTTTGACGGTCGGCGCGATCGTTGGCTGCCTGATGTCGCGCGCAACATTCTGCCGCTGTTTTCCGAAGCCATGGCACGAACACCCGCCGCCGCAAGACGGCTGACCCAGTTGGGTCTTGATAAGGAACTCGTTGAAGTCACTAGCGCTCTGCTCGCTGGGGGGCAGGCGTTACCATGCAATGAAACCGACCTCGCTGATCTTGCCGCCGCTTGTGTGGGCCGCGCTATCTGGTTTGCAAACGGCGTGCAGCAGGAAGAGCTGCAGACCGTGCTGGCGGCGCACCGGCAGGCCCTGCGTCTGTCGCACAGGTTGCTATTGATATTGCGTCCAGCAGGCACTCTTGATCCGGCCGATGCCTTCGCCGAGGCCCGCGCCCAAGAGTTTCGGGTGTCAAACTGGGATAACGGTGACTATCCCGATGAAACAACACAGATCCTGATCAGTGAAGACCCCCGCGACATCGGGTTGTTCTATCGTGTGGCACCGGTTTCATTTCTGGGCGGATCGCTTGTCGCGGGGCGGGGTGGTATTGATCCACTGGAGGCAGCCGCGCTGGGGTCTGCCGTATTGTACGGCCCCCGTGTGGGGCGGCATTTGCAAAGCTATTCCCGTCTGGCCACCGCAGGGGCTGCGCGCATTATCAATGACAGCGCCGCGTTGGGCATGGCTGTTAACCGGCTGGTCGCACCGGATCAGGCCGCGATCATGGCACATGCAGGCTGGGATGTGGTCAGCGAGGGCGCTGCGCTGATGGACCGGATTACCGATCTGGTGCAGGATACGCTGGATGGCCGAAAGGGGCCGAAATAATGCGTGCGCCTGATTTCTGGCATCGCCCCCGCCCCGGCTTCCGCGCCCGTTTGTTGCAACCGCTGGGCGCATTGTACGCGCGCGCTACGGCGCGCCGCCTGTCACAGGGTGCGCGGATAAAGATGGACGTGCCGGTGATTTGTGTCGGCAACATCAACGCAGGCGGCACCGGCAAGACCCCGACAGTCATAGCCGTGGTGGAACGCTTGCGTGATCTGTATCTTGAACCGCATGTCGTCTCGCGCGGTTACGGCGGTACATTGAAAGGACCGATACGGGTTGATCCCTCCCGCCATACAGCGGCGCAAGTGGGGGATGAACCGCTTCTGCTGGCCGCCTTTGCCGAAGTCTGGGTTGCGCAGAATCGCGCCGAAGGTGCGCAAGCGGCCCAGGCCGCCGGTGCAAAAACCATCGTACTGGATGACGGTTTCCAGAACCCTGCACTCGCCTATGATCTGAGCATTGTTGTCGTCGATGCAAGCAAGGGATTTGGCAATGGCCTGTGTCTCCCCGCGGGACCGCTGAGAGAGCCTGTCGCGACGGGCCTTGCACGGGCTGATATACTTCTTTCAATCGGGAATGACGCCGCGCAAAAGCAATTTGCGCAGACCGCATTGCCCGAGCATCTGCCGCACGTGTGCGCCGCGCTGACCCCGCTGCAAACAGGGATGGATTGGACCGATACCCCGCTTCTGGCCTTCGCGGGCATCGCCCACCCCGAGAAGTTCTTTTCCACATTGCGCGGTCTTGGCGCAACGCTGGTGCATGCCGAACCGCTGAGCGATCACCAGCCATTGACCGCCGCGCTGCTGGGACGGCTGGAAGCTGATGCGCGGGCCAAAGGCGCGCAGCTGGTCACAACCGAAAAGGATGCGGTCCGCCTGCCGCTCTCGTACCGCAGCAAGGTAATCACATTGCCCGTCCGGCTGGCGCTTGCGCAGAATAATGCCCTCTGGGACGCGCTGAAGCGAATTGCGGACGCAGAAAAATAGGGGCCCGTTGCTGGTATCGACTCAGTTATCCTCGCCCAGTTTCGGCGAGGGGCGGCCCAGTGACAGCTCTGCCTCTGAAAACCTGAACGGTGATCTTATACCCGGCACACCATCAAGTTCGATCTGCATACCGCGTGCTTTCACCTGCGGGTCATTGAACGTGTCTTCCATCGTATTGATTGGACCGGCGGGCACGTTGTTGTCTTCACAAGCTTGCAACAGGTCATCGCGGCTGCGCTGCCGCGTTGCGCCATTCAGCCGCGCAATCATCGCAGGGCGGTTTGCCACGCGGTTGGCGTTTTTGATGTAGTCGGGATCAGCGGCCATATCATCCAGCCCCAACAGCTTGCACAGGCGTTGGTATTGCCCGTCATTGCCCGTGGCGATGATCAAATGGCCGTCAGATGCTTCAAAGACTTCATAGGGAGTAAGGTTCGGGTGCGCATTGCCCATCCGCGTCGGTGCGATCCCCGTGGTCAGATAGTTCATCGCCTGATTGCCGGTAATCGACACTGCGCAATCCAGCAGGGACATATCAATATGCTGGCCCTTTCCGGTGCTGTTGCGCTGATGGACAGCCGCCAGAATTGCGGTGGTGGAGTAAATCCCGGTGATGATATCGGTAATTGCCATCCCGTGTTTCTGGGGCTGCCTGTCAGGTTCACCGGTGATCGACATCAAACCGGAAATGCCCTGAATAATAAAATCATACCCAGCGCGGTGTGCGTAAGGCCCCGTATGACCGAACCCCGTGATCGAGCAGTAGATAAGCTTTGGAAACCGCTTTTTCAGGCTGGCATAGTCCAAGCCGTATTTGGCCAGCCCGCCGGTTTTGAAATTTTCGATCATGATGTCGGCATCTTCCAGAAGGGCATGCATTTTTGCCTGCCCTTCCGGCGTACGCAAATCGACAACCACCGACGCCTTGCCGCGGTTCGCGGAATGATAATACGAAGACGATTGATCTTCACCGCGCTCGATAAAGGGAGGGCCCCATTGGCGCGTGTCATCGCCATCGGGGCTCTCCACCTTGATCACTTCGGCACCCAGATCAGCCAGCGTCTGACCGGCCCAAGGGCCAGCCAGAACACGGGCCAGTTCGATGACCTTCAGGCCAGCCAGCGGCGCAGTCATCAGCCTGCCAATGCGTCGTTGATGATTTTCTGCATGTCTGCATAGCTCATGTTGGCATGTTTCTTGCCATCGATGACAAAGCTCGGCGTGCTGGTGATGCCGTCGGCTTCGGCGTTTTTCTGATACCAGGCAACCATCGCCTGCGCCTGATCACCGTCCTGCAAACAGGCCTCGATCGCATCGTTTTCAAGCCCTGCCAGACGCCCGATCTTGCGCAGTTCATCGACAATCGCGGCCGGCTCACCTGCGCGGGTCCATTCGGACTGGCTTGAATAGATCATGTTGATGATGCCGAAATACTTCTCTTCTCCGCCGCAACGCGCCACGAGAGATGCCCACAACCCGAAGCGGTCAAAGAACACTTCGCGGTGGATGAACCGCACCTTGCCCGTGTCAATAAATTCGGACTTTAGCTGTTTGAACGGCCCCTGATGAAACGTGGCGCAGTGCGGGCAGGTGAAAGAGGCATATTCAATAATTTCTACAGTCGCATCGGGATTACCCAGCACCATGTCCTTGATGCCTGAAGTATCGACATCGCCATTTGTGCTTTGTGCGTTTGCGGCACCGGGCAGACGTGCATCGGGAAATGCAACCATTGTGGTGTTGCGGGTGCTGGACAGATACCAGCCACCAAGGCCCAAAGTGGCGACGGCACCGATAATCATGTTTCTGCGGTTCATTTCGTAAGTCCTTCGTTCAATTTCGTTCAATGATGTTGGGAATGCTGTAGTTTGCGCGCTCAGCTTTTTTGCTTGTTCAGTATGTTTTCGCCCAGACGGGCCAGCGCATCGCGCAACGTGTCGTCACCGATAAGCGCGGCGGTTTTTGTGGCCTGTTCGCGCAAGGCAGGATCAGGTAGGGCGGCTTTTCTCTTGGGCGCGTGTTGGAACGCCACCTGCCCTTCGGCAAACCCCGTAGCAGCGGTTTGCGTAACACGGATACGGGCGATGGCGTTGTAGCCGTAAACCGCATTTACCCGCGTGCGCAGTTGTTCTTTTTGCATTTCAAGGACCGGAGCGTTGGCACCGGTGGTCAGCAGCGTCAGCGTGGCCCCCATACCCCCACGGCCATAAGACACCTCGACAGGACGCGAGATCGCCGCCGCATCCTCGCCCACCACTTCGGCCCAGTTGGTCAGCAAACGCGACTGCGCGAATCCACGGCTTTCGGATGCCTTGCGGATTTTGCCACTCAGCAAGCTGGCCGTGCGGGCAAATCCTTTGGTTGTGGGGCGGCGGGGCGGCATGGTTAGGTTTCTTTCTTGCGGTGTGAGTGGCACCCGGAGGGATGCCGCGCTATATCGTCAGGCAGTAGCATAACGCAACGCGGCGGCGCTGCCACTATGGCAATTCAGGATCGGTTCATAAACAGTGCGTGAAGAAGATAACATGTCTGTAATCTTGCTGGAGTGGTATGATGCCCATGCCCGCGAAATGCCATGGCGAACATCACCGCAGGCCCGTTCCGCCGGCGTTCTACCCGACCCTTACGCCGTCTGGCTAAGCGAGATTATGCTGCAACAGACCACAGTTGCCACGGTAAAAGACTATTTCATCCGCTTTATCACCCGCTGGCCCACAGTGCGTGATCTGGCGGCGGCGCAAGACGCAGACGTCATGGCGGAATGGGCAGGGCTGGGATACTATGCGCGGGCGCGTAATCTGTTGAAATGCGCCCGAACAGTGGTTACAGACCACGACGGCGTATTTCCCGCCGACCATGACGCGCTCCTCAACCTACCCGGTATCGGACCATACACAGCGGCAGCGGTTTCATCGATTGCATTCGATCTGCCCCACGCTGTTCTTGATGGCAACGTAGAGCGCGTTATGGCGCGGCTCTATGACATCCACACGCCGCTACCGGATGCCAAGCCACAACTGATGATCCACGCAAAGGCGTTAACGCCTGCGCGGCGGGCCGGTGATTATGCGCAAGCGGTGATGGATCTGGGCGCCACCATCTGCACGCCGAAATCACCCGCTTGCGGCATCTGCCCTTGGCGTGACCCCTGTGCTGCGCGCGCTGCCGGAACCATGGCGGACCTGCCGAAAAAGACGCCGAAGAAAGCCAAGCCGGTCCGGCATGGCACGGTTTACATCGGCCGCCGCACCGATGGCGCATGGCTGCTGGAGACGCGGCCCGAGAAGGGTTTGTTGGGTGGAATGCTCGGCTGGCCCGGGTCAGAGTGGGTGGATGCCGCGCTGCCCCATCCCCAAAGCGCGCCACCGGCAACAGGCGACTGGACAGAGAACAGCGGTGAGGTGCGGCACACCTTCACGCATTTTCATCTGATCCTGCGGGTCGTCACCGCGCAGTTGCCGCCTGGCGCGGAACCTGCGCAGGGTACGTTCAGGCCAGACAATGTGTTCCGCCCGTCGGATTTGCCCACCGTGATGCGAAAGGCCTATGATCTGGTACGATCAGACGCGACGCCGCATATGACAGACAGCCAATCCCTGTTATGAACAGGCGCAAAGGTCTTTCAAGGTCAAAAGCATGACAAACTCTGCCGCCCCGATCCCGCCCTCCGAAATGGCAAAGCTGGGCCGTGCCTTGCCGTTCTGGTTATCGCTTGTGCTGGTCCCGCTTGCCTTGGTCGGTGCGCTCTACGGGGGGTGGACGCTGGTGATTGTGCCCGCGGCAACATGGTATCTATTCACAGCGCTGGACGCTGCATTGGGGCTAAACACGCAAAACGCGGACCTTGGTGCAACCGGTGATGATCTTTACTGGTACAGCATGATCACCCTGATCTGGACGCCTGTGCAGTTTGTCATGCTGATCAGCCTGCTGTGGTACGTCCCCCAGGCGGAGCATCTAAGCACACTGGAGCGGATCGGCGTATTTTTCGGTGTTGGCGTGATAACCGGAACGGTCGGGATCAATTATTCGCATGAATTGATGCACAGAAAGGGCAAACCGGAACGCTGGATGGCCGATATCCTGCTGGCGATGGTGCTGTATTCGCATTTTCGTTCCGAACACCTGCTGGTGCATCACCGCTATGTCGCGACGCCGCGTGACCCTGTCACCGCGCGCTACAACGAAGGGTTTCACCGCTTTTACCCCCGCGTACTGCACCAATGCTGGGTCAGCGCATTTCGCGCGGAAAAAGCGATGCTGGCCCGAAGAAACCTGCCCTGGACAGATCGCAGCAATCCGTTCTGGCGGTATTGGGCGCTACAGCTCGGGTTTATTGTGCTCGCGTTTGTTCTGGGCGGCTGGTCCGGTGTTGGCCTGTTTATTGTGCAGGCCGGTGTTGCCATCTGGCAGTTGGAACTGGTCAACTATGTGGAACATTACGGCCTGACCCGCAAACATCTGGGCGATGGAAAGTACGAACATGTACAGCCGCGCCATAGCTGGAATGCCGCGCACAAAGCCTCCAACTGGTTGCTGATCAATCTGCAACGCCATTCCGACCATCATTACAAACCCGACCGCCAGTTTGCGGTTTTGCAAAACTATGGTCCCGACGAAGCGCCGCAACTGCCCTATGGATATCCGCTGATGACGATGCTGGCGATGATGCCACCACTGTGGCGCCGCGCGATGAACCCGCGTGTTCGCGCTTGGCGGGCGATGTATTACCCCGAAATCACTGACTGGCAGGAATACAATCGCGCAAACACACCAATGCCGCGCTAAGCGATCCTTAATTACTATATGTCAATCGTGAGAGAGTAATCAGGTCAGGGGATTCTCTCTATGCAGCAGCACGCCACCGCTCGGTCGCTTCGGGATGCGACTTGCCTAATCATCGAAGACAGCCAGTTCGACCAGCTTATGATGACCCGCGTAATTGGCCGCTCGCAAGATAAAATGCGGGTAGAGGTCGCGGCCACATTGCAATCCGCACGCAAGGCGCTGGCCGCCGGTGAAATCTCGCTTATTCTGCTGGATAACCATCTGCCCGACGGGATCGGCGCAAATTTCGCGTTGGAGCTGGCATCGAATCCGGAACATGCCAAAATTCCTGTAATTATGGTCAGCGACTGGCCCACACCCTTTATGTGGGAAAAAGCAGCTTCTGCCGGTGTATTGTATGTCGTCAATAAATCCGAATTCGGTGTGCAGTACGTGGATCAGGCGCTGCGCAATGGCGTGCGCAAACGCCGCAGGGTGAGCTGACAAGTCACATCAGCGATCAATCCTGTAAACGATAATACATATCGACCGGTTGCGGGAAGTTCCTGCTGATCCTACCTTTAGCGTTATGGAAACGCTGATACTGCTCAAGCCCTACGCCTATGGCGTGGCCTTTATCTGCCTGTCTGTCTCGGTCGTTGCCGGGTGGTGGCGCGATTGGTTGGGGGATGGAATTCGCGTTGGCAACAAAGCGCCGCGCAACGCACCAGTAACCAGCCTACAAAGGGTACTGCATGCTATCAGTCAAATAAGCATGGTGATCTTCTGGCTCTGTCTGGTTCTGGTATTCGGGCTGACGCTGACCACCGCATAAAAAAAGCCCCGCCAGAAAGGCGGGGCCAAGGTGAGTGTCATCAGCGCATCCCTCATGTGGAGGGTGCGGTGACACTGGCGGTGTTCGAATTTCTAGGGGGCGATCAGGCTTGCATTTCTGCCCTGATCTGCTGGCGCAACACGTCGATAGAGACGCTTTTTCCTTCTTTTTTATAGCACCAGTATGTCCATCCATTGCAGCTGGGTGCGCCTTCCAGCGCCGCGCCGACCTGATGGATCGAGCCTTTTACGTCATCACCGATCAGCGTGCCATCGGCGCGCACTTTGGCTTTGTGACGGTTGTTCATTGAATACAGGTTTTCACCCGGACGCAGCATGCCACGCTCTACCAGTTGGCCGAACGGCACACGCGGTTCTGCCCGCTTGGAAGTGGTTGTTTGCAGCGCTTCGTTATCGAATTTGCGCACGGACGCGATGCGTTTGGTGGCTACCTTGCGGTACTCCTCCTCCCGCTCGATCCCAATGAAATCACGGCCCAGCATTTTGGCAACCGCCCCCGTTGTCCCCGTACCAAAGAACGGGTCAAGGATCACATCACCTGGGTTGGTGGAGCCGACCAGCACACGGTGCAACAAGCTTTCGGGTTTTTGTGTCGGGTGCGCCTTGTCACCATCTTCGTTTTTCAGACGCTCGTGACCGTTGCAAATGGGCAAGACCCAGTCACTACGCATCTGGATGCCTTCGTTCAGTGCCTTCAGCGCCTCGTAGTTAAAGGTGTATTTGCTGTTTTCGTCCTTGCCGGCCCAGATCATTGTTTCATGGGCGTTGGTAAAACGCTTGCCACGGAAATTCGGCATCGGGTTTGACTTTCGCCATACCACGTCATTGAGAATCCAGTAGCCCTGATCCTGCAACGCGGCACCAACGCGGAAGATGTTGTGATAGCTGCCAATGACCCAGATCGCGCCATTTGGCTTTAACAGCCGGCGCGCCGCTTTCAGCCATGCTTTGGTGAATTTGTCGTACACCGCAAAGCTGTCAAACTGGTCCCAGTGGTCATCCACTGCGTCTACCTTGGAATTATCGGGACGATGCAAATCGCCGCGCAATTGCAGGTTATAGGGGGGATCTGCGAAGATCAGATCGACACTGTTTGCGGGAAGTGAATTCATCACCTCGATACAGTCGCCGTCTAGGATCGTGTTCAGGGGAAGCGCCTGCGCTTCCTTGGTCTTTACTGTCATTGCTCTGCCTCACTGCCCGGTGCATTTTTGCACTCGTTGCTTGAGACCCAAGATGACCGTAGAGGGAATCGGGGTCAATTTGTTTTTTGAATCAAAGTTTTAACAATTATTCTTGCCACAAGATATTGTGTACCGGCTTGAACGAACGTCTATGGTGTGGGGTTACGCCCAAATTTTGAAGCGCCAACATGTGGCTTTTTGATCCATATCCCATGTTCGTCTCCCAGCCATATCCGGGGTGCTGTTGCGCAAGGGACAACATGACACAATCCCGACATATTTTGGCCATAATTGAGGCCGCCGAAATGGAAACAGAACGCGTGTCACCGGCGATGATTGTTTCCGCTGGCAGGGACAATCCGCGCGGGATCATGTTTCCGTCGATCAGGCAATAGTCGGGCGGGATTTTTAGCCCTTCCAGTGCGCGCACCATCGCGATGTGGCTGGCGCGCAGTATATTGTGCTCGTCAATTTCTTCGACGCTGGCGTGGGCGATGGACACATCTGCCGCTGCCATGATCAACGGATAGAGTTGTTCGCGTTTTTTGCGACTGAGCTTTTTGCTGTCGTTCAATCCTTCTGGTATGCGTGTCGGGTCCAGTACCACAGCGGCGGCAGTTACCGGTCCTGCCAATGGCCCGCGGCCTACTTCATCTACGCCAGCAATGCGGGCATAGCCGCGCGCGCGGGCTGAATTCTCGAATGAATAATCTGGTTCCATGGCGGTGCAGAAACCGGATGCCGCCCCTGCGTGCAAGTGAAAAGGGAGAGATGCCCGAACATCCCTCCCTTTCCGTTTCCCATGCGGCGGGACGTGCCGCATAAGGACCGGCGCAAAAAGTGGTGATACCCGATGCGCCGGATTCCTGTTCAGCGCCGCGCGAGCCGATACCCGTTCTGGCTCAAACACCGTGCGCCATAGCCTGACCGCTTACCGTTGAACGTACGCACGCGCTGGAAACAGCTTTGCGGCAGGCGGTTCACTTGACGATAGTGGCGCTCAAGGCAGCGGCGGCCAAACATGCGTACATTCCCTTTGCGTGTTTCAAAGCTGCGCAGGCATCCCTGTGGAAGCAGTTTGCGGTTCACCCGATGCGGCAGCGGTTTTGGTGTCACATTGTGGCGTGGCGGATTATACCCCTGCTGATGGGCGTTGCCGCCGTGATGGCGCTTGCCATTATAGATGCCTTGGGATTGGGTCGTGGCCTTGGGATAAGTGCGCACCGGTTCCTTATACCTGACATGGTCCTTTTTCTTGTCTTGCCGGTTATCGTGGATAATCGCACCCACAACCGCCAAACCCAGTATTGTGGCAATGGCACGTGCGGTGCGGTCATCATCGGCATAAGCGGGAGCAACAGTAAATGTAGCCATGGCAATTGCGGCTCCTGTAAAGGTGCCAACAAAGCGGGAAGGAAGCAGATGGCGCATGAGAGTGGTCCTTTTGTGATAGGTGCGGCACAATCGGTCTGTGCTGCGGTGTTCCATCAATCTCGGCCAATGCCAGTCGGACAGGCAATAACTGGCGCTTGTTATCTAATAACGCTTCACTGCGGCGGCGCAGGATATTGTATAACACCACAGAAAAACGCATCGTTGCGCCCATGAAACACATCCGCTTTCCCCTCTTTGCCGCTCTGTTGCTTGCATCTGCTACGCCAGCCTTTGCCGCTGACTGTTACGCCGATTACAAAGCGAAACAGGACAATCCGCTTCGGCTGCATTACGGTGTGGCCGAGGTTTCCGGTGACTGCACCAAAGATGCCGCGCGTTCCCAACTGGAACAGCGGCTGGGCGCGCAGGGCTGGACCCTTTTGAATATCGTTTCGGTTTTCGGGCCTGACGGACTAGCGCAAAGGAAAAACAGTGCCGGATCAAACTTCCTCCGCTTCTGATATACGCCGCAGCGGTGGCCGCTTTGTCATTTTCGGCATTTGCGCGGTCGCTGCGCTGCTGACGATTGGGGCTGTGGTCATGTTCTGGGCGCTGCCCGACGCCAATGCGTTCAACGCACGGGTCGAGCGGATATTCATCGAGAATGACACCCTCACCTCACCGTCCGAAATCAAGCTGCTGGAAATACTCGCCCAATCCGGCACGGCCTTTTCCGACACGCTGACCAATTACCGCGTGCTGATCGGTGTTCTGCTGATATTCGCGGCAGCTATGCTTATCGCTGCCGTGGTATTCCTGATGCTGCTCATCACCTTCAATCGCCGCATGGCCCAGATTGAGCGGACCGGCATTCAGGTATCCTCCCTTCTGATCAGCCGAGAAGAGAACAAAGTGTACCTCAACAACCTCGGCTTTAAATTGACCGACGCCGCAATGGAGACAATGGCCGTTCTGGCGGAGGCCCGTATGGATGATGATGTGATGTCGGGCTCGCAGATCGAAGCGGTAATATCCGGTAGGGATGCCGCAGATTGTGACGAAGCGGCGGGCGCCACACGGATAAAGCGTTTGCGCGATACTTTGGGCAACCAGATGGTCAGCGAATTACTGGTCAAAAACATAGCACGGCGCGGCTATATGCTGGCGATTGATAAGGACGTGATCAAGGTGCTTTAGGGCTATGGTCATTCCTGATCATCCAACGCTAGGGTACGGCAACCACTGAAAAGGACGCCGCCCATGCCTGCCCCCCTCAATCCCTTCAAAAAAGCGCTCGCAGAGGGCGAGATACAATTTGGCTGCTGGCTGGGGCTGGCAGACGGATTTTCCGCAGAAATGATGGGACAGGCCGGTTTTGACTGGCTGGTCATTGATGGCGAGCACGGGCCAAATGACCTGCGATCAACCCTGTTACAGCTCCAAGTGATTGCGGCCACCGATGCCCACGCCGTTGTGCGCGTGCCTGTAGGTGAAACCTACATGCTGAAACAGGTGCTGGACGCCGGTGCGCAGACGGTTCTTGTGCCGATGGTCGAAAGTGCGGATCAGGCACGCCAGTTGGTACGGGACATGACCTATCCACCTAACGGGGATCGTGGTGTCGGATACGCGCTGACGCGGGCCGCGCGGTTCGGCACAATTGGCGACTACGGCACCACAGCGGACGCTCAGATTTGCCTGCTGGTGCAGGTAGAAAACATGCGCGGACTGGCCGCACTGGATGATATTCTGACGGTTGAAGGTGTTGACGGCGTCTTTATCGGCCCTGCCGATCTGGCCGCCGACATGGGGCATATCGGCAACGCAGACCATGACGATGTGCAAAGCGTGATTATGGATGCGCTGAGGCGCATCAGGGTCGCAGGCAAAGCGCCCGGGATCCTGTCAACACGCGACGGGATGACAAACGATGCTATTGCAGCAGGTGCGCAATTCGTTGCCGTAGGTGCGGACGTACTGCTGCTGGGCAATGCGGCGCGCGCACTCGCTGAAAAATGGCAGGCAACCAAGGGATGAACACCGGTATCGCACTGCTGGCTTTCGCCTACGTTCTCAGCCAGTTTTTTCGGGCATTTCTTGCGGTGCTTAGTCCCTTTCTGGCGACAGATATTGCCGCCACGCCGGAAGATCTCGCCTTTGCATCCGGTCTTTGGTTCTTGTCTTTCGCGGCTTTGCAGCCGCCGATTGGCTGGGCGCTGGATACTGTGGGGCCACGGCGCACGGCCGCAGTTCTGTTGCTGGTCGGTGGTGGCGGCGGTGCCGCGTTATTTGCCATGGCCGCGACGCCCTTGCATATCAGCATTGCGATGACACTGATCGGGATTGGCTGTGCACCGGTACTAATGGCCTCATATTACATCTTCGCGCTTGATTATCCGCCAATTCGGTTTGCATTTCTTGCGGCTGTCATGGTGGGTGTCGGGACGCTGGGCAACATCGTCGCTTCCTATCCCATGACAATTGCCGCCGAAACCATAGGCTGGCGTGCGGCCCTTTGGGGGCTGGCGGTGTTATCGGCAATTACCGCCTTGGGCGTCTGGGTGTTCGTGCGCGACCCCGTGAAAGAAGCCGACGCGCTAAAGGGAAGCTTCGGCGAGGTGCTTCGTATTCGCGCGCTCTGGTTTATCTTCCCCTTGATGCTGGTCAGCTATTCACAGGTGGGCGCGCTACGTGGCCTCTGGATCGGCCCGTATCTAACCGAGGTTTTCAATGCTGCCCCCCGTGTCATCGGGCAAGCCACACTCTTTATGGGGATCACGATGGTGGTCGGCCCTATGGTTTACAGCATTCTCGCCCGCCGTTTTCACAGCCTGAAATGGACAGTATTCCTTGGCAGCTTCGCGCTGCTGTTATCGGCAGGCGGAATGGTTGTTCTGGTCGATTACTCCACCACGTGGGCCGTTGTGCTGATGTGTGGTGTCGGCTTTTTTGGCGCAACCTATGCCGCGATCATGTCACACGGGCGGGACCTGTTGCCGCGCCATTTGGTCGGGCGCGGTGTGACGTTGCTCAATCTGTGCAGCATTGGCGGGGTCGGCGTTGCACAATTTGTCACCGGTCGCATTTACGCCGTCAATAGCGGCTCCGATACGGTGTCTCTGCCCTATACGCTGATCTTTGTATACTTTGCCATTGCGCTCGCCGTCGGTCTGTTTGTCTATCTCTTCGCCCCCGACACCCGCTCCGACAGCGGTTAGGCGCCTGCCCCTTTCAATGTACACCAAAGCCGTATAACAGGCTCGCACGCATATATATGGAGTAATCGAGATGGGTTATCGCGTCGTAGTCGTGGGTGCCACCGGTAATGTAGGCCGCGAAATGTTGAGCATTCTGGCCGAACGCCAGTTTCCAGTGGACGAGCTTGCCGTATTGGCCAGCCGCCGCTCGCTGGGTACAGAAGTCAGCTTTGGCGACAAGACGCTTAAGACGAAAGACCTTGATACGTTCGATTTCACCGGATGGGACATGGCGCTGTTTGCTGTCGGCTCGGAAGCGACCCAGAAATACGCGCCCCTTGCTGCCAAGGCTGGCTGCGTGGTGATCGACAATTCATCACTGTACCGCTATGACGCCGACATCCCGCTGATCGTCCCCGAGGTAAATCCCGAGGCGATTCATATGTATTCAAAGAAAAATATCATCGCCAACCCCAACTGCTCAACCGCGCAGATGGTTGTGGCGCTGAAACCCCTACACGACCGCGCCACGATCAAGCGCGTTGTGGTCAGCACGTATCAATCCGTATCCGGCGCCGGCAAAGAAGGCGCAGACGAGCTGTGGGACCAGACCAAAAGCATCTACAATCCCGTCACAGATGTACCGCCAAGCAAGTTCCAAAAGCAGATCGCGTTTAACGTGATTCCGCAGATCGACGTTTTCATGGATTCCGGTGATACCAAGGAAGAATGGAAAATGATGGTCGAGACGAAAAAGATCGTCGACCCGAAGATCAAGGTTACAGCGACCTGTGTGCGTGTGCCTGTATTTGTCGGCCACTCGGAATCGATCAACATCGAATTCGAAGACCATCTGGACGAGAACGAAGCGCGCGACATTCTGCGCGAAGCACCCGGTATCATGGTAATCGACAAGCGTGAGGCCGGTGGTTACGTCACACCAATCGAATGTGTCGGCGATTTCGCAACCTTCATCAGCCGCATCCGTCAGGACAGCACAATCGACAATGGCCTGAACCTGTGGTGTGTATCGGACAACCTGCGCAAAGGTGCCGCGCTGAATGCTGTACAGATTGCGGAACTGCTGGGCCGCGAAGTCCTGAAAAAGGGCTGATTTCCGCCCAAGATGCCTAACCAGAGGGGTGCCCGAACAGGCGCCCCTTTTTCTTTGGGATGTGGCACGGCATGTTGGTCGCAATCTTAAAGGACACTTAAAATGCGTATTCTCCCCTTCGCTCTTGCCGCTTTACCCCTGCCTGCACTGGCCGACACCTATACAGTCGCCTCTTTTCCAACGGCGGCGACCGTTTACAGCGGTTTTGCCATGGTCACCCGTGAGGTGAGCGTTGACGTGGCTGCGGGGACGCACGAGATCATTTTGCCTGACCTGCCCCAATGGATTGATGCCGAAAGCCTTCGTGCAGCTGTTAACGGTGCAGAGATTACAGGCACGCGGCTGCGCACCGATGCCCTACCTCCGCAGCCCGACAGCGACAGCGCCGAAGTTGCCGCCGCAAAAGCACGGATCAAAACCGCTGAAAACGCGCTGCGTGATCTGGAAGACAAAGCACAGGATGCAAACCTTGCAGCGCAAGCAGCGCAGGCGCGTCTGACTTTCCTGCAAGGTCTTGTATCGAGCGAGACACTGCCATCTGCGCCGCAGGAACTGGCCGAACTGGCGCAGATGATCGAGGCACAGACCCTTGCCGCGAAGCAGGCAGAGATCGCCGCACAGCGCAAAGCCCGCCAGATCAACGAAGGCCGCGAGGATCTGGAGCAGGACATCAAGGATGCCCGTGCAGCCCTTGCCGCACTGACACCCCCCGCAGAAGCAAAAGCCTTGCTGACCCTATCAGTGAACGCTTCCGAGGCGGGCACAGTTATTGCGTCAATTAGCTATCCTGCCCGCGCAACGTGGCAGCCCACCTATGATGTGATGCTGACCACTGGTGATGACAGCACGTTGACACTGCGCCGTGCGGCATTGATCTATCAAAACAGCGGCGAAAACTGGTCTGATATCTCTCTTACCCTTTCCACGCTTTCCCCCAGCGGGCAGGTGGTCCCGTCCGAAGTGTACCCGAGGTTGCTTTCGATTGAGGACGCGCAGGCGCGCGCAAAACTGCAACGCTCTGCTGGCGGTCTTAATCTGGACATGGCGGCCGCGCCGGAGCCTGTGATGGAAGACGCGGTTACAGCGATGCCCGGCTTTGACGGTCCCGGTGTGACCTATACCCTGCCCAATGCTGTAACCCTTGCGCAAAGCGCCGAAGGTGCGCGGGTAGAGCTGGACAAGCTGCAATTTGACACCCGTGTGTTTGCCCGTGCAGTGCCCGCAAGCGACCAGACCGCGTTCTTGATGGGCGAGGCCGTGAACACCAGCAAGGAACCCCTGCTTGCTGCAAACAGTGCGCAAATTTTTGTAGATGATGCGCTGGTCGGGCGCAGCAATTTTGCACCCGTTCCAGCCGGTGGCAATATCATTCAAGCCTTTGGCCCTGTTGAAGATTTGCGACTGACTCGTACCGTTCTGGACCGCAGCGAAGGGGATCGCGGATTAATCAACCGCAGCAATGCGCAAACTCAAGACGTTCAGATTTCGGTTGAAAATCTGGGTGGCAAAATCTGGGATGTCGAACTACTGGACGCGATCCCCTACAGCGAGCAGGATGATCTGGTCATCCAGTGGAGCGCCTCGCCCAAGGCAGATGTTACCAACGTCGATGACCGCCGCGGGCTTATGCAGTGGAATATGACCCTAGGCGCAAATACCACAGAGGAAATCACAATAGAGCAGTCCATCCGCTGGCCCGATGGCAAAGTGCTGCGATAAAGAACATCGGGTCACTCTCCGGTGGCCAGATTCATCGCTTGTGACCCAAGGTTACAAGGATGGCCCGGCAGGGGTGCGCCGAACCGCTTGACCAACTGCGCATAGGGCGCGCCCACTGCCGATCCATTGCACAGATGCCGCCCCGTTGCAGCGATATGTATCCCAATCTCCGCTCCGGTCGGGCGCAGTTCCATTCCCTCTATCGCCAGACGGTTGATCAGGTCGGGCCAGTTTCGTGCGGCGGTGAACTGTCTGCACAGCATCGCATGGCGCGTCGGGTCGATCTTGCCTGCGGGCATTACGCCCGACCCTGTTACGGGCTTTTCTTGTGCCATTGGCAATGGGCCGTCAAACCGTTCGACCAGCGCGGCATAGTCAAATCCGAGCACGGCACCGCTGCAAACCCGTGTGCCGCAGCTGATCTTTATCAGGACCATATCATCATTACAGGGGTGCAAGGCGTAACCGTGCATGCGCAACCGCGCCACCAGATCCTGCCAGCTGCGCGCATTTTGAACATCACGGGCCAGAAGTGATTGCAGTGCCGTGACCAGCCGCTGGTCCGGCTTGGCGACTGCACCTTGCGACGACTGGCGATCAACCTCCCGCTTGAGCAAGTGGCGGACCAGATGACCGATCGTGACATCACGCGCCGTTGCGACACGCTGCGCGCCTGACAACAACTCTCGGGGGAGTTTTAGGGTGACTGATTCCAAATCCATAGATAAGACTGGCGCGAATTTGGTTAACGACGCGTTAATGCCGCTCTGCGGGCAGTACTTCACAGTCGGTAACTCTCACCACACAAATATGGCGAGGCAAATACCGCTTTGAGCAGACCATCAGGCCTGTCGGGACGGATGAAGCACACGACCTGAACTGTTCCCTGCGCACGGCTGACCTACCCTGAACGGCTTCGTTCACCCGAGCGACCTGCCCCGCCGAGAACGAAGAGATCAGTTACGGGTTCCGACCCTTATAACTTGACCGCTAGACCGTTTCAAACTCGGCTACGGCCGGATTGTAGTATTCCAGCCCGCCTTCCCCGATATCAGTCCACATGCCGTGCAAGGTAAGTTCGCCCGATGCAACCTTTTCTGCCAGCCACGGGAAGGTCATCAGATTTTCCAGCGAAATTGTGACCGCGTGCTTTTCCAGTTGTTGCAACTGCTCTTCTGGGTCGGCAACATCTTTGACCAGTTCGTACTTCGGCCGCAAAATATCCATCCAACGCCCGACAAAGCTGTCTTTTGCATCCAGTCCGGGGGCATTGCCCGCGCACATATTCAGGCATCCCTGCACACCGCCACAATTGGAATGGCCCAGCACAATCAGATGCGCGACCTCCAGCACCTGAACGGCGTACTCTACCGCGGCGGATGTCCCGTGGGGGTTACCGTCAGGTTCATACGCGGGAACAAGGCTGGCGATATTGCGGTGAATAAAAAACTCGCCCTGATCCGCACCGAAAATTGACGTGACGTGTACGCGGCTGTCACAACAGGAAATAACCATGGCGCGAGGGTGCTGTCCGCCATTGGCTAACTTGCGATACCATGCGCGGTTTTCGGAATATGTGGTGGCCTTCCAGCCATGATATCGTTGAACCAAGTAGCTCGGTAGCGGCTTTGCCTGTTGCATAACGCACAATTCTCCCAATTCATTTTCTTTCACTTAGACTGAAATGTGATGGATTTCGAGCGAAAACACATGTGTATGACAACGTTTTGAAAACTCCTCAGGCCCATAACAGGCAAAGCCGTGGGGGCAAATGAAGGGTGAGACATGAACAATATCGTAAATATCCGTGTATCAGAGCAAATTCAGCTGGATCAGGCCAGAATTGGCACCCTGTACAGCCAGCTTGGCGAAACAGGAGCGCAAAGCGTTGTCTGCCGCGCAATGGAGGAACTGGCCGCGCGTATGGCGCAATGTCAAACGCTGTGGCGTGCGGACAAACCGCAGCAATTGCGCAAGAAAGCCCGCTCTCTCATTGCGATTGCAGACCAGATCGGAATGCACAGGCTGGCCCAAGTGGCTGGAGATGTCACCGCGACCCTTGATGCGGAAGACACAGTTGCCGTAGCTGCCACTCTATCGCGACTTCTGCGCATCGGCGAGCGGTCATTGTCTGCCATCTGGTCGATGGAAGATCTCAGCATTTGAGCGCGCTTGCAGCGCTTGAGGGATACGATAGGCTGCGTTTGAAAAACACTTTTGAAAGGCCCACCCTGTCATGTCCCTTCGCTTTGCCGCTCCGTCATCCGACGCTATCAATCTGCATGTCCTGTCTCAGGATGCGCTGGAGGACTGGCTTGCCGGTCAACCCGCCGCTAACGCGACCTGGGTTAAGGCAAACGGCTTTACCGGCGGGATCGGGCAGGCGCTGGTTATTGCGGGGCCTGACGGCACACCGTCCCTTGCCCTTGCCGGATACGGCACACCGGCCACGCGCAAACGTGGCCGCTTTCATTTGGCAGCAGCAGCGGCCAAGCTGCCCAAAGGCACCTATCAGATTGCAAGCGGCCTGCCCGATGATCACGCAGAGGTGGAGGCGCTTGGCTGGTTGTTGAGCGGCTACCGCTTCGACCGCTACAAAAAGGCGGATCCTATTGCCGCCTGTCTAGTGGCACCCGAAGGAGTTGATGCACAGCGGCTTGAAATGATCGCCGAGGGCGAGTCCCTGACACGCACACTGATCAACACTCCCGCCTCTGACATGGGGCCGCCCGATCTGGAACAGGCCGCGCGCGATCTGGCGACGCAACACGGCGCTACAATCGAGGTTACCGTGGGAGAGGATTTGCTTGCCGCCAATCTGCCCATGATCCACACAGTCGGGCGCGCGGCCGACCGCGCCCCGCGCCTGATTGATATCCGCTGGGGCAATTCGGGGCCAACCCTGACACTGGTGGGGAAAGGGGTGTGTTTCGATACTGGCGGGCTGAACATCAAACCCGCCGCATCTATGGGCCTGATGAAAAAAGACATGGGCGGCGCTGCTGCCGTGTTGGGGCTGGCGCATATGATCATGGCAACCGGCGTCCAAGTGCAGCTTCGTGTGCTGATTCCGGCAGTGGAGAATTCGATCTCGGACAATGCCTATCGCCCGCAAGACATTCTGACATCGCGCAAGGGCCTGACTGTCGAGATCAATAATACCGATGCCGAAGGGCGTCTGGTGCTGGCGGATGCACTGGCGCTGGCGGATGAGGAAAAACCGGATCAGATCATATCTATGGCCACGCTGACGGGGGCTGCCCGCGTGGCTGTCGGCCCCGATCTGGCACCGTATTTCAGCGATGACGCAGAATTTGTTACCGCATTGGAAACTTCTGCCGCGCGGGTCGCTGACCCCGTCTGGCGCCTGCCCTTTCACGACCCTTACGAGGCAATGATCGAACCGGCAGTTGCGGACCTGGACAATGCGCCCAAAGGCGGCTTTGCGGGTTGCATCACCGCCGCACTTTTCCTGCGCCGCTTTGTTACCGATAGCAAATACGCACACTTCGACATATATGGCTGGCAACCCAGCGCCGCACCCGCGCGCGCCATGGGCGGTGTGGGGCAAGGTACGCGCGCACTGTTAGATGCCATCGACAGGATTTTGATCAAATGAGCCACCCACGACTGACACCAAACCCCGAATTTGTTCAGATAGAAGAGCCTGCCCAGATCGGGCGCGGGGTGGTCAACCTGCTGCGCAAGCCGAACGGCGCGCGCGATCGCCAGCTGCTGCTGGGCGCAGAGGTGACCGTGTTTTCGCGTGAGGATGGTTGGGCCTATGTTCAATCCGCACAGGACGGGTATTGCGGCTTTGTCGGTGTGTCGTCCTTGACGCAGCCCCAGACATTGTCTCACAAGGTCACCGCAGCGGGCAGCCACGGATATCAGAACGCCAACATGAAATCGATTGACCGCTGCGCGCTGAGCCATGGCAGCAAATTGGCGATGCTGGATGAAAAAGACGGATTTATCCGCACCAGCCACGGTTTTGTGCCCAAACAACACATCGCGCCACTAGAGATATTCGAGGATGATCCGGCGCAGGTTGCGGCGCAATTTCTCGGCACTCCATACCTGTGGGGCGGCAACAGCCGTTGGGGTATTGATTGCTCGGGGTTGATACAGGCCGCTTGCGTGGCATGTGGCATACCATGCCAGGGCGACAGCGATATGCAGGAAGCAGGGTTGGGCACGTTGCTGCCTGACGGGTCGGTTCCACAGCGCAATGATCTGTTGTTCTGGAAGGGGCACGTTGCCTTGGTCTGGGATGATGAAATGCTGATCCACGCGAATGGCCACGCGATGGCCACCGTGTTCGAGCCGATTGATGAGGCAATATCACGTATTGCGCAAAGCGACGGCGCCATCACCGCGCACCGCAGGTTGCCTGCCAAAGCCTAAAGCACCAAAAACGCCAATTACGCGGCCCCTATTGTAAGGCCCGATGTTGCGCCAACGGCGGCGCTGCAAATGTCGCTGATCTAGAATTCAGATCAAGCACACTTGCAGCGCTTCGGCCATGTAGTAATGCTGGCTCCGCGCGATGTTACGCGTGTCAGAATATAATCGTGTCCACTGTCCCGTCGTCAAACAGTGTGGTGAGAGAACTGCGTTCACCGTTTTCGTCAAACATTGTCTCTTTTGTTGTCCAGACAAATATGTCGTCACCGTCTGTCAGCAGTCGTGACGTTTTTACGCCATCAACAAACATCCGTTCATCTATCTGACCATCATCATAGTGTATTTCTGACAGGACCAGTTCGCCCTCTGTATCATAGGTGTAGGTCCGCGCGGTCCAGTCGAATACATCGGCAGCGTCGTTGGTAAACGCCGTTTCGATCTTGCCGCTTTGGTATGTCTCGTTCAATTGGCGACCGTCGTCATAGTTCACCAATCTGCTCTCAATCACACCGGCTGCGTCAAAATCCTTGATGATGGTGGTCCACGCCTCGGTGTCCAGCAGATCATAATCGATGCTCTGGGACAATGTTCCATCAAGATAGCTTAGCGATTTGCTGCGGCCGCTATCATATTCGACGACTTTGGCCATGATAGTACCCGCCGCGTCAAAATCAGACGTGATGGTCGTCCAGGATTCCGTATCAAGCAGATCGGACATAACTGATCGGGACAGAGTGCCGGCTTCATATTCAAGCGCGCTGCTGCGACCGTTGTCATAAATCACCAGCTTTGATACGATTTGACCGGAAGCGTCAAAGTCGCTTGTGATACGCGTCCATGATTCCGTGTCGAGAAGGTCTGACGTGACACTCTGCGACAGGATACCGTCTGCATACTCAAGCGATTTGCTGCGCCCGTTGTCATAGGCCACCACTTTGAAGGTGATAACACCCGAGGCATCGTAATCTGTCGAAATGCTTGTCCATGTCTCCGTATCAGTCAGATCCGACTGGATTGACTGGCTTACGGTGCCGTCCACATAGGAAATCGCATTGCTGCGCCCGCTGTCATAGATAACGGTTTTCGACGTAATCCCACCGGCTGCGTTGTAGTCGCGTGTGATGCTTGTCCACGATTCTGCATCCCCCAAATCCGATGTCACTGTCTGTAACAGCGCCCCGTCGTCATAAGATGCAGTTTTCAACCGTCCGTTGTCATAATCGACAACTCCCGAAAGAATCACGCCCGCTGCATCAAATTCTTTTGTGATGGTTGTCCATGCCTCTGTATCGGCCAGATCGAACGTTACGCTTTGCACCAGATTGCCATCGACATAAGCAAGCTCTTTGCGCCGTCCGTTGTCATAATCGACAACACTGTCTGTAATCGCACCGGTATCATCATAGTTGGCCGAAATCGTGGTCCACGATTCGATATCCAGAAAATCGCTGTAGGTCGTCGCGGACAGTACGCCATCGACGTAGGCATATGTGTTGTTGCGACCGTTATCATAATCAATCGACTGAGATACCATTACGCCATCTGCACCGGATTCAATTACTATTGATTGCCACGGCGATACGTTCAGGGGATCGGCCCAAACCTCAGTCGCGCCGGTGTCTGTGAAACGTTTTTCGATCTCGCGGCCGTTGTCCTCGGCACGGTACGTCCGAACCAGCGCGCCGCTTTCATCCCTTTCTGTCGTGCGAAGTATCCAGTTATTGAGGTTGTCCGTGTCAAATTCCGTATCGGAAATGGCGAGCGGATCAGTAAAGACCGCACCTGAAAAATGCAGATTTTCGACAGACACCAGAACGTCAGTGCCGCGATCGGCATCAATATTCGACACCACATTCAGCACACCGCTGCCGACGCCGCTTACGGCATAGTCGATCGGTGCACCCAGATAGGTGACGGTATCAATGCCATCGCCGCCGACAACAGCATCGTCACCAATGCCGCCAGACAGCGTATCGTCACCGTCACCACCGTGCAGCGTGTCATCACCCGCACCGCCATCCAGCGTATCACGACCGCCCATTCCGGAGATTACATCATCCAGAGCAGTTGGAAGCGGCTGACCGTTCACCGTATTTTCGGGATCGATCAAATCATCTGTTTGCGCGCCGGTCACAACCAAGCCCGAAATGGTTTCAACCACGTCCGTTACGGACACCTGCAATGTCTGTTCAGATGAACGCGCCCCGTCACTGGCTGAAACAGTCAGATCATACACATTGTCGCCCGCTGCGTTTTTCGGCAATTCAAAATCCGGGGGGGCAATAAATGTGACTTCGCCCGTGACGCTATCAATCGCAAAATACGCCGCGTCCACACCGCCGGTTATGGCGAAGTTTACAGGATCACCGTTCTCATCCGTAGCGGTGATCTGCGTTACGGCCGTGTTGTTTTCCGCATGGGTCAGGCTGACAACAGGGTCCCCGTTACCGGATGTGATAACGGGAGCCTCTGCGCCCTCTGTACTGGCAAGGTTCAGCGTTATCGCGCGGACGGTGTTCGCCTGTCCGTCCGATGCAGACAGTTCAAGCGCGATCTCACCGCTCAGGTCTCGGGGAGGGGTGCCCGACAGCGTACGCGTTGCGGGGTTGAACGTAAGCCAGTCGGGCAGCGGCGCGCCTTCGGGTCCGCGCACCGTCAGAACCAGTGCATCACCATCCGGATCAACAGCCACATCGACGGGAAGCGTGATAGACAACGGCTGTTCCTGAACACCGTACAGCGCGCTTAGATCCGCCAGGACCGGCGCGTCATTCACCGCCTCGACAAGGACTTCAACCCGTGCAGTTGTTGCCAGACCGCCTGAATCCTCCAGTTCATACTCAAACCATCCGGTGCCGGAGAAACCCACATCCGGTGTCACGATAACCTGACCGTCTTCGGTCAGCTCTGCCGTAACATTTTCGGACCCCAGAATACGGGTCAGGACGATGGCCTGCCTGTCGGGGTCGCTGTCGTTGGCTGTCAGCTGGGTCACGAAGATGGCGAGAGATGTATCCTCGACGACGCTCAGCATGTCATCTTCCGCGACGGGGCTATCAGAAGTGCCAAGCACATCAATCGTCACTGTTGTCGGGACCTCGAAACCGGTTTCGTTGGTCAGCGCATAGCGCAGCTGTATCTCACCAAAGAAATCCTGAATTGTTGTCAGCCGCCACAGGCCGTTGTCCAGCTCGGTTATCTCCGCTTCAAAACGGTTCGGACCGACAGTTTCCAACCCGAGGAATATCACTTCGGAGCCCAGCGGAATATCGTCATTGGCCATTAGGTCTGCGGGATCAATGTCGAGGTATGTGTCCTCTATCATTTCGTATCCTGCGTCGGACACGGCAACGGGCACATCGAACAACGGCATGACCAGAACGGTCGCGTAACCTGTATTGGTCGCCCCGTGTTCATCCGTGACCCTATAATGGAAACCACCGTCACCGAAATATCCCGCACGGCCAAGGAATACCGCCTGATCCCCGTCACGACGAACCGTGCCGTTATCACCGTCAAACACTTCGACAATTGAGAATGTATCGCCCTCGACATCGCGATCATTGAACAGCAGGTCTGCAAAATCAATGCGGAACTCTTCGTCCTGCGTGCCAAAGAAATGCCCGTCAGGGTTGGCGATCGGCGCGTCATTCACAGGCTGGATGTCAAAGACGATAGAAGCTTTTGCGCCCAGACGCCCGTCTGAAACAGCGTAACCGAAGGTTACCGGTCCTGTGACGTTTTCATCAGGTACAAACTGATAGCGCCCGTCCGGCAACTCCAGCAAACGGCCATCCGCCACTTCCGACTGAAGCGACTGGAAGGTGATTGTGTCGCCGTCAGCGTCCAGATCATTGGCCAGCAAGTCCGCGGCGGTGAATTCAAACGGTGTGTCTTCATCGACAATAAACACATCCGTGACCGCTTGGGGCGCGCGGTTGGTGCTGATCACATCGACCTCGACGCGTCCGGTGCTTTCGCCGTGGCGGTCATCGGTTACGGTATAGGTGAACAATGCATCGCCCGAGAAATCCGGTGTGGGTGTAAATGTGATCTGGCTGCCGTCATACGCGACAGTACCATTCACAGCCTCGCCCACCCCGACAAAGCGGATCGGATCACCATCTGCATCACTGTCGTTTGCCATCAGTTCGGCGGGAGTGAGAACCAGAACCCCGTCTTCCAGCACGTTCACCTGATCGGTGGCGGCCACCGGTGGGTCAAGCAACGATATCACGTCAAGCACGACCGTACCCGCTACTGCCCCTTCGGCATCATCTGTCAATGTATATGAGAGCCGCTCTTCTCCGGCAAAGCCCGGTGTCGGCGCGTAGGTGACACTGGCCCCTGCATTCCCATCAAAACTGGTGCTGACAACTTGCGTACGGGTGGTCGTGCCATCCGAATTGCTGAATACAACGTCATAGCTGCCTGTCACATCCAGCGGCACTGTCGCGCTCAATGTGCCGGTCAGGGTATCAACAACCATCCAGTCGGGTGTTTCACTGCCATCCGCAAGCGCGACAGACCATGTGCCACCTGCAAGCGGCACCAGCCCATCAGGTGCAGCAATCGTCACCGTACCCAGTGCAATGCTGACAGCGCCGTTTAGCGGTGTTCCGATCTCAGTGATGCGCAGGGCATCACCATCATCATCACGATCGTTCAGCAACAATTCGGCAATTGTAAAGGTGACCGACCCGTTTTCATAAAGCGAGATAGTGTCATCGTTGGCGACCGCAAATTCGCGTGTCGCGACAACATTGAAGACGATATTCGCAGGATCAGCGCTTCCGCCGCCTTTTTCATCTTCGGCGTCATAGGCAAAGGCAATACTGCCGTTGAAGTCTTTGGGCGCGGTAATGTCGATACGTTCGGGGAAATCAATTACGCTGAAGGGGGAGTTGTTCCCTTCCGCGATCACTGTAAACTGCTCGTCAACGACGAATTCAGTGATGATCGACATGTCCGGCAGCGCACCGCCGCTTACATCAATCCGCACCGGCACCGCGCCCACGTATTCTGATGGCGGCGTACCGGAGAAGGTTAACGTGGTGTCATCAAAGCTGATCCAGTCGTTCAGCGGCGCACCGCTTTCGCGTGCCACGGTGAGGGTCGGAGTGCCGGATGCATCCAGACCAAACTGCCCCGATGCTTCAAGCAACGGATCGCCTGCCAGCACCGCATTGATTGCGGCAAGCTGCGGATCGGTCGGGTCAATCACAAACTCCAGCGTAAAGCCGCGGTCTGCCAAGGTGTATTGATCTTCTACATCGGGGTCGAGCGGTGCGGTCGGCGTAAAGACAATCTGCACCCGCGCCATTTGATCCTGATCATCAATGCCGAATTCCGATACATTCAGGCTGCGCGTTGCTGCATCAAACGTCAGCCAGCTTGGCAAAGGACGCCCGCCATTCACCTGCGCGCTGAACTCTCCGTCAGAGATATCAAAGGTCGCGACCTGATCTGCGTCTTCGTCAAGTGACCAAGTGGTCGCTTCACGAATGGTGAAACCCGCCAATACAGTCGGCTGGACACTGATGCCGGTTGCCAACTCATCGGCGTCGTCTTCCGGATCCCACGCAAAGCGGTTCACATAGATTGCACCGCTGGAAGGGTCGCTCAGGAATACGGCAACTTCTACCGGATCTGTCTGTGTGTCGGGGACGCTTCCCGAGAATGTCATGCTGGCCGCGTCAAAGAACAACCAATCCGGTAGATCGGTGTTATTCGGTGATGTGGCACGGACAGTATAATCAGGCGAGAGGAACCGGCTGGTCAACTGGCCCAGCAGCTCTGTTTGCTGGAAGAACAACACATCGCCATCCAGATCCAGATCATTGCCAAACGCCTCGGCGGGGATCACATAGAGCGGACCATCTTCCAGCCCTCTTACCACATCATCGCGCAGCACCGGACCGTTGTTCACCGGCAGAATGTTCAGATGCACAACAGCAGTGTCTGTCAGGCCAAGGCCATCACTGATCGTGTATTCAAAACTGGCCGGACCGTTGTAATTTTCGCGCGCAACAAACTCGATCATGCCATCTTCGTTCAGTCTGACTTTGCCGTTTTCGGCAAAGCGATAGACTTCTTCAAAGACAACTGTGTCATCATCGGGGTCGGAATCGTTCAGCAGCAGATCGGCGGGATCAATTATGGTCATCCCGTCCTGAAGCAGGTTAAAGCCACGGTCATCACGCGCCACAGGCGGTAGATTCTGCGGCCGCACCCGAATTCCGAAATCAAGGGTCGCCTCTGCCCCCAAAGCATCAATCACATCAAACGAGATCGTCGCGTACCCAAGGACCGCAGGTGTGAACTCAATAATGCCGGTATCAGGATCAAAAACCTCGACACCATTGCGCGAAGCGTTACCGTCTGCCGCGATGTGCAACCCGACAAATTCGAATTCATCGCCTTCGATATCATAAACGCGTGACATCAACTGGTCGACGGTAAAGGTTGTCACCTCACCCAGTTTCGCCCAGGTCAATCCGTCCCGGATGCGCGGCGCATCGTTGACAGGTGCAAAGTAAATTTCGACATCTGCGGTGGATGTAGCACCATCGTTATCCGCTAGCACATACCGGAAACCGGCAAAGCCGAAGTGATCGGGACGGGATTTGAACTCGATATACTGGTTGTCGATCTTCCATGTCACATCAGTGGCAGGACCATCATAGTTTCGCTTGTCCCAGTAGGGGCGCAAATCCTCGCCAGCCAGATTGGTCAGCGGTTGGGCCGACACAATGCGCAAGCCCTCCATCTCGTTATCACCATCCACATCGTAATCATTGGCCAGCAGGTTTTCGATACGGATACGCAGCGGCACATCCTCGATACCGTACTGCAACGGATCATCGTTTGCGACAGGTGCATCGTTGACAGGTGAAAGATTCACTTCGACGCGGGCCGTGGATTCACGACCCAGCGGATCACGAACCGTATAGGCAAAAAACGCATCGCCATTGTGATCCTGCGCGCCTAGGAATTCGATCATGCCATCCGCGTTGATGGATGCCGTGCCGAATTCTCCGTTTTGAACAGATACAAGCACCAGATCCTCGACCCCGCTTTCGGCATCGTTTTCAATCAGGTCGGCAGGGTCGATCAGCGCGACTTCGTCTTCGACGCCAAGGCGATAGATGTCGTTCATTGCATTGAAACGGCCATCGCGCAGTCCTGCCTGAATGGCAGCACGATCCCAAATGGTGCCGTCTTCAAAAACAATTTGTTCAATTCCGCTTGCTTCACCAAGGAAGTGGTCTGTCACTGTCAGCGTGTCGATCAAATATCCATCGTCGCGCTCAAGCTCGACAAAGAGATCATCCCCGACCTGCAAAAGCGATATGTCTTTGGTGGCGATTCCTGTGCCAAGGATCAGGCGATCAATCTCGGCCCCGCCGCCAATGTCGGTGACGATATCCGCGCCGCTGTCAAAGCCGAACAGATAGTCATCAGCGCCCAATCCGCCCTGCAGGGTGTCGTTGCCGAAACGCCCGTCAAACACGTCGGCACCACCGCTGCCAATGAAGGTATCATCATGGATGGAGCCGATGACCTTCTCGATCGAAATCAGCGTATCACCCTGCGCCTCACCGGCAACCCCCTGCCCAAGGAACAGATCAACCGTAACCGCCTCATCCGCGCGGGTATAATCAGCCACATCAAAGCCCAGCCGCCCGTCCATCAGGTCAGCGCCGCGGCCACCACGGAAGGTGTTATCGTTGTCATCGCCGCGCAGTGTATCATTGTGATAGCTGGCCTGAATGATCTCGATCCCGTCGAGCGTATCGCCCGCCGCATCACCGCCGGACGCCGTCCCTGCGGCGAGATCGATATCGATCCCTTCAAGCGAGAGCACATAATCGGCCGTGTCTACACCATCGCCCCCCACAAGGCTGTCTGCCCCGCGTCCACCTTGGAGCAGATCGTCACCGTCAAGGCCAGTCAGGGTATCATCGCCACGACCACCAAAGAGCGCGTTTGCCCCTGCATCACCTTCCAGATTGTCAGCAAAGTCCGATCCGATCAGGTTTTCGATATCATTCAGTATATCGCCTTCGGCTTCGCCTCCACTGGCAGTATTTTCATCCAGTGAAATCTGGATCGCCTGTGCAGAATTTTCGTAACGCGCCCAGTCGTTTCCTGTGCCGCCGTCTAGGTTGTCTGCGCCAGTGCCGCCCTCAAGGGTATCATCCCCCGCGTCACCATGCAGATCATCATTGCCGCCGCGCCCGATCAGTGCGTCACGGCCACCCTCGCCACGCAATATATTGCGGTTGTCGTCCCCGCCCAGCGTGTCGTTGTAGCCAGTACCTTCAAAGCCTTCGAGACCGACATACCGGTCGCCTTCGGCATGACCACCCTGTCCGATCAATGTCGAAAGATCGGCCCGCACACCCGTGTTCGATCCGGCAAACTGCAATATATCAAATCCGGTACCGCCGCGCACTTCGTCAGCGTCATCGCCTGCATTGATCAAGTCGTTGCCAGCACCGGCTTCGATCAGGTCGGCACCCGAACCGGTTTCGATGGTGTCATCACCATCCAGCGCTACAACCCAATCGTCACGACGATACCCATGGATTTTCTCGGAGAGGCTGTTGCCCTCAATGTAATCCACCAGAGGTGATCCCGACAGCTCTGCACCGTAGAAATCCGCGACAGATGCCGTCGCAAAACCGGTATCTTCCAGGCCAAATTCGTCAGCGATCCGGTACTCGATTGCAACTTCGCCACTGTATCCCGCATCAAACCGCGCCACGAGGAATTCCTCGCCGCGGAAGGTGACCACCTCGAATGTGCCCAGCGACACGCGATTGCCTTGCGCAAGCTCTACAGGGTCGTAAACCCCGTCCACCCCTACAAAGGTCGGGCGTGGGCGATCGGGGTTGTCCAGATCGACATCAATGATGCCGTCCTTGTCGTGGTCGGCCTGTTCGATGTCATAATCGTTAAACACCATATCTGCGACGCGGATAACCAGCGGCACGTCAAACGGCGTTACAAAACCTACATCGTCAACGACAGTCGGATCATCGTTTGATGGCACAATCTGGATATCGACATAGCCTTCGTCGGTCCCATCCGCACCGTCAGACAACAGATAGACAAAGCCGCCCGCCAGTTCCGCATCGATATTTGGCGTGTACAGGAAATCACCGTTTTCGTCCTGTTCCAATGTGCCATTAAACGAAAATGCAGCATCAAGACCAAACTTGAAGAAGTCCGACACAGGATCAGTCATGCGCCAGCCGATGATTTCGAGTGTATCGTTGTCAACATCGGTATCGTTGGCCAACAATGTGCTCAGGCGGATAGTGGTCGGAATATCTTCGGGTACAAGGAACTGGTCGGACACCGCAACCGGTGCCGCATCTGATGTTGTCTCGAAGAACAGTGTCACCTGTCCGCCATCGACCGCACCTTCGGGGTCTGTCACCGAATAGCCGAATGTGGCTGTTCCCTGATGACCGGCATCCGGGGTGAAGGTGATGATGCCATCTTCAACCACCAGATCACCGTTTACAGCACCGGTTGCGTTTTCAAACGTGACGGCAAGGCCTTCGACATCATAGTCGTTCTTGAGCAGCTCAAGCACCGGAATTTCCAGCGCAGTATCCTGAAACCCGCGCAGGATATGCGAAAGTTCATCGTCGCGGTAGCGGTCGTCGCGGGCGACGGGGCGGTCGTTCACGGGCTGATAGGCCAGCGTAACCGTAGCGGTGTCGCGCCCGCCCTGACCGTCATCAACGGTGTACTGGAATTGCGCCTCACCGTTGAAATTGGCGTCAGGCTCAAACAACACAGTCTGGTTTTCCAACAGCCGCGCTGAGCCGCCGATAACGCCAAAGACACGGGCAATCTGCAATTCACCCAGTTGATTGGTGTCATTGGCTGTCAGGCGATCCAGCCCGATGATCACCGGATTGTCTTCAAGCAGCGGCGCACCAAGGTCGGTCGTGTCAAAGTGATCGCTGCGGGCATCCGTGCCATCGTTCACAGCATCGATTGTGACAGTGACCGTGCCTGTATCGCTTAACCCGTCGGGATCTGTGACCAGATAGTCAAAGCTGGCAGTGCCGAAGAAATCCTCGGCCGGAGTGACCAGAATATTTCCGTTGTCATCCAGCGTTACGCCCAGCTCGGGTGAATTGATCACAGCACTGATGGTCAACAAATCACCATCCACATCGCTGTCATCAGCCAGCAAAGATGCGGCGCTGATGACGAACGGCGTATCCTCAAACCCCGCAAATCCGGCATCATCACCCGCGATAGGCGCGTCGTTTTCTGGTGTGACGTTGATATAAACCATCGCCACTGCCGCCCCGCCTTCGGGTGTGTTGGCCACATAGCTGAATTGCGCCTGACCATAGAAGTTGGCGACAGGCGTGAAGCTGATATCCCCATTGCTGGACAGGGACACGGTGCCATTAACCGCATCAAAAACCGATCCGACGATCATCCGGTCGCCATCGATATCGTTGGACAACAACCGCTCGACCCGCAGGGTCAAAAAACCGTCTTCTTCAACGGTGAAACCCGTGTCATCGAGCGCTTCGGCGACAGGCCTGACATTCACCGAAATTTCAGCTTCGGCAAAAGCGTTGCGGTCATCAGTGATCACATAACGGATTGTGGTTGCGCCGATAAAGCCGTCAGCAGCTACAAAACGCACATTGCCGTCACCATCAATCAGCGCATTGCCCGCCGCGCCCCCGTCAACGGAAACAAGGCGGAGCGCATCACCATCGGCATCAAAATCATTTTCGAGGATATCCAACAAACCAATTTGCAATTCCTCACCCGTAGTGACGGCAAAGAAGCCATCATCAAGGGCCACTGGAGTGTTGTTCTCCAGTAACGTCAGCAGGGTGTCACGGGTCCAGATGGTGCCATCATCAAACAGGTATTGTTCAATCGACGTCGCATCATCCGAAAGCGCGTTGATAACTGTCAGCGTGTCATCGGGGTTGCCCAGAAACCCGAGCTTGACCGAGGTGCTGCCCTGAAACAGGCGCGTTACGGTTGTGGTATCCGCCTCAAATCCCTGCATAGAGATTACATCAGTCTCTGTTGGGCTTGCTCCGCTGTCCGATACACGGTCGTGCCCGTCCCCTACGGTATAGACATACTGGTCAGCACCTTCATGGCCGTCCGCCGCATCATCACCCTGACCGAAATCAATCAGGTCATCGCTGGCAAAGTCGTTTGCATAATCGTCATCATCGGTCTGGATGTCGATCAACGACTGCGCACGCATCTCTGCGCGGGTCCAGACGGTATCATCCGCAAAGCGGATCGACAGGGTGCTGTTGCCAACGTTCCGGTCGCTCAGCGCGTTCACCAGAATAATCCGGTCCCCTTGCGTGAAGAAGGTCAAAACCAGATCGTGACTGTCAGGCCCCGCACGCACGGCAGATTCCAGATCGGCTGGGGTGTAGTCTGTCAATTCCAGCACATTGTTGCCGCGCCCGAATGCATCAATGCGATCATCCCCGTCACCGGATGCATAACGGAAGGTATCATCCCCGAGCAACCCTACAAGCAGGTCATCGCCCAACCCGCCGGCCAGAATGTCATCACCATTGGTGCCATAGATGACATCGTTTTCATCAGAGGCCTGCGCATCGCTAAGCAATGTCCCGATTTGGGCGATGGTGTATTCGGTTCCGCTGTCCTCAAGGACAATACGTTCGATACCACGCCCGTTTTTGGTCAACCCGTCTGCAATGATGATTTGATCGTCGCTGCCAACAAAACGTATCGTCAGATCACCGCCGCTGGTGCCCAGACCGTTAAACACCAAATCCTCCGGTGCGTAGCCGGTAATGATCAAGGTATCATGCGCCGAGGACGCTGCATCGCGCAGGATATCGCGGCCATCTCCGGCAGCAAAGAGGTAGGTATCATTGCCCGCGCCACCGCTCACACGGTCATTGCCCAGGCCGCCATTTAGCAGATTGTCGGCAGCATCACCAAAGATGTGGTCGTCCAGAACGGTCGGTACGAACGAGAGCAGATCGGAAATGCCGAGCTCGGTACCATCAGCAAAGCGGATTGTTTCGATCCGGCCTTCACCCAGCGCATTATCAATGCGCACACGGTCGCCATCGCTGCCAAAGGCAAGGATCATCGCAGAGCCGTCACTGGATTGGGCAACCCGCAAGTCATCGACGCCAATGCCTGCACCGAGGATTAGCACATCCGCAGCCCCGCCGGTGTCAACGATGCGGTCCTGATTATCGCCAAGATCAAACCGGTAGGTATCATTGCCCAAGCCGCCTTCGAGCAGGTCGACACCACCATCACCGCGCAGATCGTCATCACCACCCTGTGCAACCAGCCGGTCATCACCATCCTGCCCGACAAGTGTTTCAGCAGCATCGCTTCCGAAGGTCACATCGTCACCCGCCGTCGTGGCCAGTGCCATGCTGACCAGATCGCCGGTTGTCCAGACTGTGCCATCGTGAAAACGGACTTCGGCCAGCGCCATTGCAGGATCGGGCATATGCCCTGTATCAATGCGGTCACCGGTGCTGTTGATTTGCAAGGTGATTGTCGGTTGTCCCGCAACCAAAACCACATCCGAAGGCGAAATTCCGGCGCCGAATTCGATCACATTCGCCCCGAGCGCATCGGAGATCAAATCCAGACCGTCACCCGAAGCAAAGGTGTAGGTATCGTTACCGCCACCACCGCGCAGCGTATCATCACCCACGCCGCCATGCAGTGTTTCATCGGCACTTGTGCCGGTCAGGTCATCATTGCCGCCCAGACCATCAATTGTCGTACCCGCCAAAATTGCAAGCGTGTCATCTGCAGGGGACGCAATCATGGCGCGGCTTAGCAAATCGGTTCTGGTCCAGATTGTACCATCGTCAAAAACAACTTGCTCGATATCGGTTTGCACGATCTCCGCGACAGCATTGACAAGACGGACGCGGGTATTACCCCCCGTTACGCGCAATTCCAGATCATCACCGATCTGCACAACAACCATGCTTTCGGGTGTCACGGTTGCGTCGAACTCCACACGATCGGTGCCATCCGGATCGACGATTGTGTCGTGCCCGTCCATCGCGCCGAACAGGTAGATGTCGTTTTGAGCGCCACCATAAATGGCATCGTTTCCGGCGCCGCCGTGGAATACGTCGTTGCCCGCAAATTGGGCATCACCATCCCCGCCGCGCAATGTGTCATTACCGGTGCCGCCTGACAGGGTATCATCACCTGCGCCGCCGGACAGATCATCGTGGCCTGCTTCGCCAGCGATCAAATCATTTCCAAACCCTGCAAGAATCAGATCGCCGTCTGCACCGCCGGCAAGGGAGTCATTGCCCGCAAACCCGCGAATGGTATCTGCACCGCCGTTGCCAAACACCAGATCACCCAACGGGCCACCTGTTATCATGTTTGCGCCGTCATCACCGCTCATTCCGCTGTTGTCGCGCTCCAGCGTGACACCACCGAAGTTTGCAGGCGTCAGCGTGGCTGCGTCAACGTTCAACAGACGAATGACAGAACGGCTGCCGCCCGCGTCATCGGTCAGGACAATTGTGGTGTCAGCGCCATCCTGAACCAGCTGCAGACGCCCGTTTACAAACGGGTTCGGTGTGGCTGACGACAGGCGCAGAATATCGCCCAGATCACCCGCTGCAAAATCGGTGATCACATCCTCTGCGATATCACCCGACAGCGCGTATCCGGGTAGGTAGCGGTAAATGTCGCGACCCGTGCCACCGGTATAGGTGTCGGTTGCGTCGTCGGCCAGAATATCACCAAAGATGTCATCACCGGCGCCGCCATCCAGCGTATCCGCGCCATCACCACCTTCGATGTAATCCGCCAGCGCAGTGCCTGTCAGGGTTTGATCGGTTGCATCGCCATAGATCGCAGTTCCGTCGATGCCCAGATCAGGCTGAACACGGGCTTGGATCTCGGCAAAAGTAAGGGTTTGCAGACTGTCGGTCAGGACCAGCTGTTCAATCCGGCCCGCGTCACCCGCAAATGCTCCGGCCACAACAATGCGGTCTGTGCTTCCGGCGAACCGCATGGTCAGATCATCACCGTCTGCCCCAGTGCGGGAAAAGCGGATTTCGGTGAGATCATAACCGCTGATCTGCAACGTGTCATCGGCGGCATCACCCATATCATCAATCAGGGCCATGCCGTCACCCGCCGCAAACAGATAGGTATCGCCACCTGCACCGCCTTGCAAAACGTCGGTTCCAGTACCGCCGCTCAAGTGATCCGCACCGGCACCACCCGACAGCAGATCGTCATCCGCGCCACCATCCAGCGTGTCATCGCCCCCTGCGCCCGACAGCGTATCATCGCCACCAAGGCCGGACATCTGCTCGGGCAGATCGAGGCCAGAGTAGCTGTCATCGCCCGACGTGCCCAACGTTGTGCGGCGCAGGATCTCAGCATTGTCCCACTGCGTTCCGTCTGCAAACTCGACGCTTTCGATTGCGCCGGTGCCCAGAAAATCGACAATCGTGATACGGTCGTCTGTGCCGGTTACGCGCAATACAATATCATTGCTGCCGCTGCGTGACAGGCTTACACGGTCAGCGGAAATTCCTGCGCCCAGAATAATATGGTCCAACCCGGATGTGTCTTCGATAACCGTCTGACCGTCGCCTGCGGCAAACAGATAGGTGTCATTACCTGGCCCACCTTCCAGAAGGTCTGTGCCAGTGCCGCCATCCAGCATATCATCGCCCGCACCACCAAAGACGGAGTCCGCCCCTGCGCCACCGGACAACACGTCATCGCCGCTGCGTCCGTCGATGGTATCGTTCCCGCCAAGTCCGTCCAGCGTGTCGTCAACACCACTGCCCGATAGCAAATCGGCGGTGCCTGTCGGTGTCTGGCTAAGCGCCAGCATCTGCGCGAATGTCCAGACAGCGCCATTGTCAAAACGCAGTTCTTCAATTGCGTTTTCAGGATTGCCCAGCGCACCGACAAGTGTGATCCGGTCTTCGGTTCCACTAATACGGACCAACAGATTTTCGCTGTCGGGCTGCGTGACGGAAATGTCTGCCTCGTTTATGCCAGCGCCCAGCTCGATCGCATCTGTGCCGGACAAATCGGTGATCACATCCGCCCCGTCGCCCAGCGAAAAGCGGTAGAGATCATCACCCGCATCATCACTTAGTGTGTCCCGGCCCAAGCCGCCGTAGATTGTGTCGTTGCCTTCACCACCCTCAATCCGGTCGGCGCCGGAGCCTGCCAATATACTGTCATTGCCAGCACGCGCATCAACGGTGTCGTTGCCTGCGCCGGTATCGAACACCTCGTCCGTTGCATCCCCCGTCAAATTGTCATCTTCGACGCTGGCCTGCGCAATCGCGATCAGGTCGGCATGGGTCCAGATTGTACCATCGGCAAAACGCAACTCCTCGATTTCATTGGCCGGACTGTCCAGCACATCCGACAAGATCAGACGATCCTCTGTGCCCTTCACGCGCAGGTGAATATCATTGCCGCGCAAGGTGATCCTCAGCGCATCTGTCAGGATACCTGCGGCCAGTTCGACATGATCCGTGCCCTGACTGTCCTGTAGGGTGACATTGCCATCACCGATTGCAAAGCGGAACATATCGTCGCCCGCATCACCTGCCAGTGTATCCGCGCCGTGCCCGCCTGAAAGGGTGTCGTTACCCTCTCCGCCGGATATGCTGTCTGATCCGGTGCCGCCCAACAGGCTGTCCGCACCTTGGTTGCCGTTGATTGTATCGTCGCCGCCCAGTCCGGTGATGGTGTCGCCCTGTGGTGTTCCTTCGATCACTTCACCGGCTTGTGTCCCCGCAACCAAAGCCGCCAACAAATCGGCTTGTGTCCAGATCGTGCCATCATCGAATATGATCTGCTCGATCATCCGCCCGGTAGTTCCAAGCGCGCCGATCAGTTCAATCCGGTCACCGAGCGACGGGAGGTCCAGCACAATGTCCGTGCCGGAGCGCTGTGAGATCGTGACATCCGCAGGCGTTATTCCTCCGTCAAAGCGGATGGTGTCGGTGCCTTCCAGATCGGTAATCCGGTCAGTGCCGTCGCCTGCGGCATAGAGGTAAGTATCATCACCCGAAACATCAAAGAACGTGTCACTTCCCGTACCGCCATTCAGGGTGTCATCCCCTGCGCCACCCGCAATGTTATCGCGCCCCGCCAGACCGGAAATGTCATCGTTGCCACCCAAGCCTTGCAGCGCATCATCCAGCGCGGTTCCGGTCATCGTGGTGCCCACAAACGAAGTGGTGACGGTCGTGCCAGTTGCTGGCATGACCATCGTCAGCAGATCATTGTCGCTCCAGGTTGTACCATCCGCAAAGCGGACTTCGTCAATATTACTGCGCGTTGCGCCATCATGGATCGTAATCCGGTCGTTTGTTCCCGCGATCTTGAGAACCAGATCATTTGATCCGTTGACCAATTCAACCGTGACATCCGACGAAGCAATTGAGACGCCAAATTCGACAACGTCATAGTTGTAGTAATACCCGTCATTCAGGATAACATCCTGACCGAACCCTGCTTCGAAGCGGTAGGTGTCATTGTCGCGACCACCGCCCAGCTGGTCATTACCTGCTCCGCCCACAAGCGTATCATCACCGCGAAGTCCGTTCAGCGTATCGTTGCCATCATTCCCGAGCAGCAGGTTATCCTTGTTGTTGCCGGTAATGCTGTCATCGTTTGCACTGCCCGCGGGAACGGGTGGATTATCACCGTCAATCGACAGACCGCTCACCGGCGTTGCCATGGCGTTGAGATCTGCAAATGTCCAGATCGTGCCATCGGCGAAGGTTACGTCGTCAACGCCGTAATTTTCCAGACCGCCTTCATAACCACCGACCTCGATTTCCAGACGATCGGATGTGCCATTCACAAGCAATAGTAGCGGGCCACCTTCATATTCGGTCACCACGCTGATGTCCGTTGACGCGATTGTTGCGTCAAAGACAACGGAGACAGCGCCGCCCGTGCCGGTTTGCGCGCTGATATAATCCTGCCCGAAACCCGCAGAGAAGCGCAGGATCGCACCGCCGGCCTCGTCAATGATGATGTCATCACCCGACCCAGCTGTGATATCGTCCAGACCTGCGCCACCATCCAGATGATCATCGCCTGCGCCACCTGACAGCGTATCGTCGCCCTGACCGCCTGACAGCCGGTCGTCAAAGCCGCTTCCGTTCAGGTCATCCGCAAACACAGTGCCGACAATTGGTGCCTGTTGCGCCCCGATCATCGCAGCCAGATCGGCAGCTGTCCAAACCGTGGCGTCGGCAAAGCGTATTTCGGAGATCGGCGTGCTACCGTTCACCAAACGAATTGTGTCCGTACCGCCGTTAAGCGAGATCAGCATCTCGCCAGAGCTGTCGGTGACGGTTACATCGGCGGGCAGGATACCCGCGCCGAAAACGATGATATCAACGTCGGTTCCCGTGTCGCTTAGCGTGATGATATCATGTCCGAAACCCGCTTCGAATTCATAGACATCATTGCCGCTTGCGCCGTTCAGGGTGTCATGTCCGGTGCCGCCGCGTAGCGTATCATCGCCCGACCCTGCATAGATAGAGTCAGAACCTGCCAGACCTTCAAACAAACCCGCTGCGCTGTTGCCACTCAGGTCATCGTCAAACGCTGTGCCCGTAAGCGATGCGCTATAGTCGCTCAGGCCGCGCTCTGTTGCGTTATAGATGCGACTCTGGAAATCGTTCCAGCTCCATGTTGCATCCGCAAACCGGATTTCGCTCACCGCTTCGTATTCCAGCACGATGCGGCCTTCGCCTGTGGCCATCGCAAGCTGATAGTCATAGTTTGCATTGTATTCGGCGATCAGATCCGCCGCGTTCAGCGACAGAAGCTCAAGGCGGTTGTCATACCTGTAATCACTTTCGATCGTGACATGATCAAAGGTTGCACCAACGCGATAGATGTCAAAGCCCGCGCCTCCGTCCAGAAGGGTGCGGCCTGCGCCCGCGATCAGCAGGTCCTCGCCCGCGCCGCCCGTCAATGTTGCATTTGCACCCTGCGCCTCAAGATGATCGTCGCCAGCGTAGCCTTCAATCTGGTCCGCCAGTCCTGTGCCTGTCAGCGTATCATCCGCCAGATCACCGGTCAGTGTCAGACCGTCGGGCAGGAATGTTGCCATTGCGTCCAGTGCAGCCATCTCGATGGTGCCACCGCTCTCGAACTGAACGGTAAAGGTTGCGGGATCACCGCTGCCGCCTTCCCCCTCTACATCGAAAATGGCTTCAAGCTGGAGCGTTACAGCGTCATCACTGTTGGTGAATGTCAGGCAATATGTTTCGGCAGGGCCGTCTTCAAAACCGGATTTGTATACCACCAGATCCGCCAGATTGATCGGTGCTTCAAAGATGATGGTTTCGTTACCGCCATACTGCGTCTGGATGGTGTCGCGGCCAAAGCCCGTGCCAAAGCGGTAGGTATCATCACCTGCATCGCCATCCAGTACATCATTGCCCAACCCGCCGACCAGCAGATCATCATCCGCACCACCGGACAGATAGTCGTTTCCGGCGCCGCCGATCAACGTATCGTTGGCATCGAGGCCGTTCAGATCATCACCATAATCGCTGCCTGTTAGGCTATCGGCAATCGCAGCATCCAGTGGCGCTTCTATTTCGCTGGCTGCCCGTAGTGTGGCCATGTTGCGCAGATCTGCTGCAGTCCAGATTGTGCCATCGTCAAAGCGGACTTCGTCTATACCACCCAAGGCGGTAGCATCCTCATTTCCGTTCACAATGGTCAGCCGATCTGTGCTACCGGCAAAGCCGAGCATCAGCGGCCCGCCCGTGTCATCGGTTTTTTCGACAACAATGTCGGAGGTTAAAATGCCTGCGGCGAAAATAACGGTATCGAAGTTGTTACCGTCGCCGTTGGCACCGCCATCGTCGATGGTGTCCTGACCGAAACCCGCCTCAAACAGATAGACATCGTCGCCAGTCTGCCCCTGCAAAAGATCGTTGCCTGCACCGCCCGTCAGAACTTCGTCCGATGTGCCGCCTGTCAGGGTATCATTGCCTTGACCACCCTCCATCCGGCTGCCCGTATTCTCCAAACCCAGAACGGAATCGTCCCCGTCACCACCAGCCAGCAGATTTACGGCAGCGTCACCTTGTTGCGATAGGCCCGATGGTCCGGCCCATGGCAACGCGTTGTTTACCATATCCGCATGGCTCCAGATCGTGCCATCTGCTTCGAAGGATACGCTTTCAACGCGCTTGTTGTTGCCCGCAACAGTGCCTTGCAGGCGCAACTGGTCGCCGCTTGCGGGGAGTGTCAGCACCAGATCATCGCCATCAATGTAGACTGTCACATCGGCTGGCAGAACAGTGTTGTCAAAAACAACCGTATCGGTGCCGGAATAAAAATTGGACCCGTCACTCTCGTTGATAACGTCATGCCCGAACCCTGCCGAGAACAGGTAGGTGTCATTGCGCGTGCCGCCGGACAGATAATCATCTCCGCTGCCGCCGATCAGCGTGTCGTTGTTATTGCCACCGAACAGTGTGTCATCACCGCCATCGCCTGACAGCGCATCATCGCCGCTTCCGCCGTCAAGCAGGTCAAAACCGCTACCACCCAGCAGTGTGTCATCGCCGCCGTTGCCGGTGATTGTGTCGTCGCCGCCCAACCCGTCGAGAACGTCGGCAGACGCACCACCCGTCAGTGCATCGCCCGCCTGTGTCGCTGCATTCGCCTGATCCAGCAGTTGCGCATAGGTCATGCTGCGCCCGTCATCAAAACGCAGGGTTTCAATAATATAGCGGCTGTTGGATAGGGTGTTCGCGATGCGCAGCCGTTCTTCTGTTCCGTTAAAGCCGATGATCAAATCCGCGCCTTGCGCAGTCACAAACAGATCATCAAGGCTTAGACCTGCACCGAAAACGATCTCGTCCGCTGTGGACGATGTGCCGTTGTCGGCAACCACATCCTGACCGAATCCGGCCTCGAACAGATAGACATCGTTCTGGTTGCCGCCCGACAGGCTGTCATTGCCCGTTCCGCCCACGAGTGTATCCGCACCCGCCAGACCATAAAGGGTATCGTTCCCACCGCCACCCGTCAGCAGGTTATCATCGTAGCTGCCGTCCATCTGGGTGTCATCGTCACTGGCAGCATAGACCATCGCCAGCAGATCATCGTGATCAAAGACGGTTCCATCGTCAAAGGAGACAGTTTCTATCCGATAGCGCGAGTGTGAGAGATCGTACTCAAGCCGCACGCTGTCGCCGTTGGGGAAGGACAGGATCAGGTCATTTCCCTGCACGGTTACTACCAGATCGCCAGGGTTTATTCCTGCGCCAAATACCACCTCGTCCGCGGTTGAATAATTACCACTCTCGTAGATTGTATCCTGCCCGAAGCCCGCTTCGAAATGGTAGATGTCATCGTGATCACCGCCCGACAGACTGTCATCCCCCGCGCCGCCAACCAGTGTATCTGTACCGCCAAGAGAAAAGAGCGTGTCATTGCCACCGCCCCCTTCGAGAAGGTTGTCGTCATAGCTGCCGTCCATGCGCTGGTCTTGGTCAGTGGCGACATATGCCAATGCAAGCAGGTCATCATGGCTAAGGGTTGTACCATCGTCGAAAGAAACCGTTTCAACACGGTATCGGGTGTTTGTCAGGTCATACTGGATCCGCACACTATCGCCGTTCGGGAAGGACAGGATCAGGTCCTCACCCTGCGCGCTCACAACCAGATCAGCCGGATCAATTCCCGCACCGAAGACAATCTCGTCTGCGGTTGAATAGTTGCCCCTCTCATAGATGGAATCCTGACCGAAGCCCGCTTCAAAACGGTAGGTGTCGTTGTGATCACCTCCCGATAGGCTGTCGTTGCCCATACCGCCAATCAGGGTATCGGCACCGCCGAGAGCGAAGATACTGTCGTTGCCGCCGCCACCATCCAGCAGGTTATCATCGTAACTGCCGTCCATGCGGCGGTCGTCGTCTGCGGGGACGAAAGCCATCGCCAACAAATCATCGTGGCTGAGAATGGTCCCGTCCTCGAACGCGACCGTTTCGATACGGTAGCGGGAGTTCGTCAGATCGTACTGGAAACGGACACTGTCACCATCGGGGAACGACAGGATCAAATCCTCGCCCTGTGCCATTACCGAAAGGTCTGCGGCGTTTATTCCAGCGCCGAACACAACACGGTCTTCTGTCGAGTAGTTGCCGTTGTCGTAAATGCTATCCTGACCAAATCCTGCTTCGAAGCGGTAGGTGTCATTCTGGTTGCGACCGATCAGGCTGTCGTTGCCCTGCCCTCCGATCAGCGTATCCTCGCCCCCGCTCGCGTCGAGGGTATCATCGCCCCAACCGCCTTCCAGCGTTTCGGCAGTATTGGTCCCGGACAGTGTCTGCGGTGCGGCCGAACTGAAGGGCGCACCGTTGAAATTGCCCAGTGTAAGCGCGTCAAGCGACACGTCCTCAAGACGGAAAATCTGTCGTGCATTGCCCAGATCGGTGACGCCACTATCGGCGAAATAGATGTAAACATCAGCGCCTTCCTGACGGGCGACCACCTCACCCGACAGACCGGCCGCCAACCCGATATCAAGACGATCACCCAGATCGCCCGTTTCAAAACCGGCAATGGTAATCAGCCCGGTGCCTTCATCTATTGCAGGGATGAAAGTCGCAAAAATTTCTGCGGTACCATCTTCGGCTACGATGCGGCGGGCCAGAGGTGATGCGGTGCCTGTCCCTGTATCCACAGGACCACCGCCCCCCGATCCATCGCCACCATTTTCATGGCTGAACAGACCCGACAGGAAAGGATTGGCATCTGCAACACTGGGCGACAGCAAGCGCTGTGCCGTATCTTCATCCACCAATGTGGCGGCCACGTCCGCAGCACTCAGGCTTTGTGCGCCGTCAAAGGCAAACACATCGACAGGCGTATGTGACAGGCCGAACTGGTTGACGATCAGCAGGGTGTCGGAATGGCCGGCAAAACGCAGCAACAGATCATTGCCATGGCGCACTGCCACCATATCGCCGGGATCAAAACCTGCGCCAAAATTTACGGTATCGTTAGAGTAGAACCAGTTTCCGGCTTCGATAATCCTGTCGTTCCCCGACCCCGGATCAAACCGATAGATTGTATTGCCTCTGCCACCGGCCAGCACATCATCACCCGTGCCACCATCCAGCACCAGATCAGCCGTGAATGCCGTGCCGAAATTGATGTTGTCATCGTCAGCACCGCCTGTTGCAGCAGCAGCAAGGATATCAACCAGCGTCCAGACGTCACCAGTGGCAAAGCGCAACTCTTCGGTGCTTGAACCCTCAGCGGTGTCGGCAAACATGCCCTGAAGCACCAGCCGGTCCGATGTGCCGACAAGGCCAAGTACCAGATCCTCAGGCCCAACAGAAAGCACTTCGATATCGGCAGGCAAAATACCCGCGCCAAAAACAATCGCATCTATTGCCGCAGAATCCAGTTGTTCGATGTCGGCAATGGAGTCCTGCCCGTCGCCGCGTTCGAAAACATAGCGGTCACTGCCGGAATTCCCTTTCAGCAGGTCATTCCCCTGACCTCCATCCAGCACATCATCACCACGACCGGTTTCCAACGTGTCGTTGCCACCCTGTCCGAATGCGGTAAAGGACGGTTCAGGCGTTGCCAGCGGCCCTGATGCAAGGATGATATGATCATCCTCGTCGGTTGATGGAATGTCACGCGCGATGGCGGCAATGGACAGAGTCCGCCCGTCCGCAAATGACAGCGTCCCGACAATGGCATCAGGATCACCTGTCGGATCAATCAGGGTAAGGCGATCATCGGTGCCTGATATCAGTATGGTGATATTTCCGGCTGCATCGCGCTTTGCAGTAATATCCTCCAGCGCGATCCCCGAGCCGAAAGCGATTGCGCCAAAACCGTCGGCCGCGCCGTCTGACCTGATCCGGTCCTGACCGTCGCCCAGCGCAAAGTGATAGATATCCAGTCCGCGACCGTCGACAATGATGTCATTGCCAAGGCCCGCGCGATATTCTTCGGAACCAGAAGTGCCGCGGAGCAAATCATCGGTGTCCGATCCGGTTGCGTTGACCAGATCAAGCAAGGCGTCGCGCGTCCAGACCGTACCATCGCCGAACACGATTATATCAATGCCAGCATCCCGTATCAAAACGGAATCATCACTGGCCGCAAATGTCAGCAACAGATCATCACTATCGGATGCCAGTCGTTCGATCCGCACATCCGAGGGGCGGTAGCCCGTCAACTGCAGGGTATCAAATCCCTGCTCATCTTCGATCACATCCTGCCCGTCACCGGGTGAAAACAGATACACATCATCGCCGCGATTACCGAAAATCACGTCATCGCCTGTGCCGCCTTCAAAGGTATCTGCACGGTCGCTGCCCAGTACCCAATCGGACGCAGCGCTTTGCTGGCCTTCGATCATGGCCTGCACCAGATCCTGCGCACCCCATGTCACCGCATCGGTGGTGAACACGATTTCCGGCAGCGCCCCGCGCCCCAGCCCGCCTTCGATGACAATCTGGCCACTGGCAAAGGGGAACGCGATAACCAGATCATCACTGGACCCGTCCGCACGACGCACCTCTACTGCATAGCTTGCAACGTCATGGATGCGCAGTGTCGCCTCTGTCACGCCTGCGCCCATTTCGATCCGGTCGATGCCCTCGAACGGCGAGATTTCCACAATACTGCCTTGCGCAAGAATAACCTTGTCATTCCCGCCACCCGGCGTCAGCGGCACACCCGCTGCAAATTCGGCACCGTTGATGATGTTCTGACCTTCATAGGATGTTTCCTTGCGCAGGATTTCCCGCACGTCCAGAATTCCCAATTCGGTTCCGTCGGCAAAGGCAAAAACTTCTACTGGTGTTTCGATATAACCGCCGAGGATGACGATTTTTTCGCCCGTCCCTGCCAACGTTATGACCAGATCACCATCAATGTTTTCAAAACCGATGTTGTCGATCGTGATCCCCGCGCCAAAGTGCATTCTGTCGATGCCCGCAGTATCGCGCACCGCTGTCGAGGTATCCCCAAGATTGACAAGATAGGTGTCATCGCCCGCGCCGCCTTCCAGCGCATCGGCACCGGCGCCGCCGCTCAGCGTGTCATCGCGGTTATCAAGCCCGATAAGACGTTCATCGGCATCGGTTCCTGTCAACATCTCGTCGATTATTTCATCCAGTGTCAGGATGCTGCCATCGCCAAAACGGAACTCTTCAATGCGCGTTGAGCCCAGACCGCCGACAATTGTCAGAACATCATTGCCGCTGCCCAGATCGATCACCAGATCCAGACCGTCGCGGGTAATGGCCAGCCCGTCGCGCGTTACCGATGCGCCGAACTGGACCTGATCGATGACGCCATCCGCATCGGGTCGCTCGATGATCCGGTCAAAATCGTAATCCGCGCCGAAGGCGTACAGGTCAGCCGCTGAACCGCCAACCAATGTGTCATCGCCCTGTCGCCCATCCAGTGTATTCGGGGTGGTGGGGTTGCCCTCAATCAGGTTGTCGCCACGGTTTCCGCCCTCGATCAGCAGCAATTCCTCAACATCCGAAATCGCAAGTACCGAGCCGTCTGTAAATTCAAACCGTTCAATCCCGTTGTCCAGATCGAGGAACTGGTTGCGGATGCGCAACGTGTCGGTGCTGTCTGTGTTGGAGATAACAAGATCATTGCCGTCTTTGGTAAAGACAATGTTGTCCTGCGAAAGATCATCGCCAAAGGCAACCACATCGTCCACCGGCACGATGATGCCCTTCCGATCCGTCCACGACGCACGCACACGGACATCCACGATAACATCCTGTCCGTATCCTACGTCAAACAGATAGGTATCGCCGCCATCACCGCCGACAAGGGAGTCGTCCCCGCCGCGCCCGTCCAGCACCTCACCGAAGTTGGAACCGGTGATGGTATCTGCACCAGCAGTTCCAACCAGATCAATGTCCTCGGGGTTGAAATCGGTAAACCTGAGTGTACCGTCCGTGAACTCGAAAAACTCGACAGCGTTTTTCTGCTGGCCAAAGCGGACGTACTGGTTTTCCAACACCAGACGGTCATTGGTCCCTTCGATGGAAATGATCAGATCAAGCGCCGTGCGCGAAAACGACACATCCGCCGTTGTCAGTCCGGTAAACTCGACGGTATCCGTACCCGGACCGCCGAAAACCGCGCTTGTGTTATCGTAAATGGTGTCTTCGCCATACCCGACGCCAAAGACATAGGTATCACTGGCGCCCATGCCCTCAAGACGGTCATCGCCCTGCCCGCCATCAAGACGATCACTATTATAATCAAAGCCGTAAATCACGTCGTCGCCGTCGGTTTTGGCGATATCGACATAGTGCTGCAACAGCTTGTACTGGTCCCAAACCACATCGTTGGCAAATACGATCTCTTCGATCATGTTGGTAAAGCCGACCAGCAGGATGTAATCCATATAATCGGGCAGGATGATCTGATCTGTGGTTCCCTTCACCTGCATACGCAACGTATCGCTGGCGCCATCGCGCAGAAAATCGATGTCGGTCCATGTCAGCTGGTCAACAAAGGTGAGCCTGTCATCCTTCGGGCCAAACAACGACGAACTGTTATCGTCATCAAGCACAACGTCACTGCCGTAGTCGCGACCGTAGATATACTCGTCAAATCCTTCCAGACCGGTGAGGAAATCATCGCCCGCGCCACCGTCAAGCGTGTTGTCGTTCAGCATGCCATAAATGGCGTCATCACCTTCAGTTTTGGCATTTTCCAAAACGCGTTCGATAATGTCTTCGTATTCCAGAGACGGACCCTGCTCGAAGGTAATTTTTTCAATCAGGTTGGGTGCGATAAAGTCCAGTCCGGTGTTGGTGCCCATTGCTTCGGAAAAAGCACCCAGGTTGATGCGTACACCACCGAACTGCCCGACCAGTTCTACAGTATCGCCTGTCAGGTTGCCTTGGTCGTCCAGCAGCGAAATCAACAGGTTTTCGCTGGCACCATCCCGTGTCAGCAGCAAATCCTCGGACGTGATATCACCGCGGAACATCAGGAAATCAAAGCCCGCCTGCACTGGTCCGAACGAAAAGCTGCCCAGATCGTCAATGACATCGTTTCCGTCACCACGGCGGATGTAATAGGTATCACCCCCCGCTCCACCGCTGAGATAGTCATTGCCCAGCCCGCCAAACAGCACATCCCCCGAGCCGGAACCGTAGTAGGCATCCGCCTCGTCCATTTCGCCGCGCTCATAATCGATGACCTCGAACGCCATGCGGAACCGGTTCCAGATCGAACCATCGGCAAAGATGATCTCGGTGACGCCGGTTTCGGTGCGTGTTCCGTCCATCAGCAGCATGTTCAACTCACCAAGGAATTGATCCTTGAGCAGAATGGAGCTTGCTCCGTCGTTGTAATACAGGATCATGTCCTGCCCGTCGCGAACGGCCCGAACATCGTCGGGTGCCAGATGCGCCAGACGCAGTTGGTCAACATCACCCAGATCGCGATCGTAAATGATGTCATTGCCCGAGTTCCGGCCGACGAAATAGATGTCCGACTGGATGTCATCACCAAAACCGTTCGCATCCTCCGGATAGCTGCCGGTGACGGTGGTATCGCCCTCGGAGAGGTAGAAGAAATTCACCCCTTCCTTGGACACCACGGCGGTTTCTGTTGGCTCGTGCGTGATGATCCGCCGCTCTTCGAGACCGAAGGCGTTGGCGATGGCAAAGATATCCAGATCAACGGGCACGTTTTCACTGGCCGCGATCAGCATCTGCATCACATAGGCCTGATCATAGCCCGCCTTGGTCTCGAAGAAAAACCCGACATCACCTGCCTGAAAGTCGGGGAATATCTGTAGCAGGATCATGCTCCAGTCGATGAAGTAATCATAGATTGCATCATCATCGTTGCTGGCAGGCGCGCTTTCAAAGATCGCCTCGAACATCGGCGCCATTTCGCGGTCGGTCGTCGGGCGGTATTTGTCCAGCTCAACGTCGTATTCCAGCCCGCGGGAGAACTCGGACAAACCCGACTGGAACGCCAGCTTGACCGCCAGACGGTAGCTGGTCATCGTATATTGTTGCATTAACTGGCCGGCATAATCGATCATCGGCGTGATGACCGACTCGTAGCGTTCATCGGAGAAGCTGTAATCACCGCCCTCGACCACACGATAATCAATCAGGCCGGTCGCATTATCCAGTGTCGCGCTCAGCATCTGCGGACGGAACTCGATGCCGCCCAGTGCCGTCGCAAACTGCATCTGCCCCGGCGTCAGGGATACTACGCGATAGGCGCTGTCACTGCTGGCGCCGACCTCGTCAAGCGTCTCCAGATCAACAGCGTAGTTGCGCAGATTGAATTCGCGTGAATCGCCGGTTTTGAACTGAAGTTCCAGCGCGCGGTCCAGATTGCGCGCCCAGACAAGGAAGGTGCCGTCCTGATCCGTGACCTCGATGGTATAATCAACAGTGATCCCGTCCGTGACACGGAACCCGATCTTTTCGACAGGGATGTTGGCAAACGGGCTGAACGTGAACGTTTCTTCACGCCACTCCTGTCCTGCCTCACGCGACAGTGCGAGAATATCGTCAACCGTGGGCTGTGCTATGGCCTCGCCTGCGCCGTCTGTAATGATGCGCCCGCTGGCCAGCCGCCAACTGCCGTCTTCGTTCTGGATACCGTAATCGTCAACAACCACGCGGTCATCAGCAATACGCGCCAGATACGGCGCGCCTTCGCGGAACTGCGGCGCCTGCCCCCGCGATGCCGGTGACCAAGCCTGTTCAAGTTGCCACACCTGACCTGCCGAAGCCGATTGCGCAAGCACTTGTTCAAGCGTCGGGCGGTCAATGATTTCACCGGCCCCGTCCCGCACGGCATCGCCGCTTTCCAGCGTCCAGTATCCACCGGTTTCGTCTTCGACGTAGATGCCTTTGTCTGCCAGCGTCACACTGCCATCCGCATCAGTATCCAGCAGCACCGCCACCAGTTCGTTCGACATTTCCTGCGTCTGACCCCAATAATCCAGCACCGGGCCGACCTGATCCACCAGAAGTCGCAGGTCGGGCACGGTCATCAATGCTGCTGCATCCGCCACGATCTGGGCCAGCTCTGTGTCGTTTGCCATTGCAACGCTCAAATCGGTGATCGAACCGTAGCCCTGCATGTCGATGGTCAGGTTTTGCTGCCACGCAGCCAGACCCTTTTCGCCGGTGTATTCTGTGATCGTGTCGTTCATTTCGAAGATCGTGTCGAACATCAAACGGACAGATCCGTCCGCGAACGTAATATCACCCGCCGAAAGCAGCTCGGCACCTTGGGGCGTTGTGATATCCAGCGGATCGGTATCCAGTGAGAGTGACACAATCCCCAATGCGTCCAGCGTCAGTAACTCACCGGCATCCGTGATCCCGTCTTCGGACGCATCGCGCCACACCAGCAGCTGGGCCCAGATCGCATCATCCGATGTAACCTGCCCGTCTTCATTGCCGCCCATCGCGGCAGTGTCATATTTCGACAAATCCTCGAAACCGCTGTCAGTCTGGCTGCCGAACATTTCTGACAGATCATCGATCCGGTCATTGTTATTGCGGTCTATAACAAGGAAACCATCATCGCCTTTCAACCAGCCGGTCTGTTCGGCAAAGCGGTCGTTATCGAGATCAAAGAAGACATCCGAAGCTTCAATCGCAATGGTTTCCAGCCCGTCGCCATCAAGGTCGATGGTCAGCGGATCAAAACCTTCGGCCCAGCCAAAACCTTTGGCGAGACGCACACTGGCACCGGCAAGCCACCACGCAGCATTGACATTTGACAATTGCGAATAGGCAGCCATCAGGGTGCCGACTGCGGGGGTCATCTTGATAAACTCGGACGCCATTCCGAGGCCGCCCATAATAACGGAAAACACGTCAGGGAAGTTAAAAATCAGACCCAGATCAGCGGTATCGCGGACAAGGCTTTTTACGTAAGCTTTGTGCCCACCCAGCGGGTCTGTCAGCCATGAGGACGTAAAGAACCCGCCGTCCTGATAGTCATATCCGCGTACCGTCTGATAGTTGGAACTGCCATCGCCGTCAGCCGGACCGGTCGGAACGGAGTTTCCGGTTGCTATCTGCCACAGAAGATCACCCGTATTGACCACGCGCATCGGGCCGTCATCCGTGGCGACATAGGCCATAAACGGCATCCATGTGTCATAAAAAACGCGTAGGTGGTTTCCCGATGCCGCGCTTGCCACAACCGCAGCAAATGACGTTGCACCGGCCACGGTGCTGCCGATTGTCGCCAGAATTCCGCCCGCACCACCCAGCGCGCCCCAGACGGCCGAACCAGGGGTCACATCACCCCCCGTAAGCGGCACCCCGTAGAAAGTCAGAAGGTCGGCCTTTTGGGGGTCCATAATGGTTGTACCAGCGGCAAAATAGAACTGGTCACTATTTTCAGCATCATCTTTCGGCTCTGCCACAGGCGGGCCATTTTCCGCGCCGGTGAATTGCTGCCCTGTGATCAGATCGCCGTATAATTCGCCGCCTTGCGTGAAATTGATAATCAGGTCACGGCCAAGGCCACCAACAGTTTTTACACCAGTGCCACTGAAGGCGATAACGATGTCATTTCCATCGCCGCCATCCAGCGTGAGGTCACCGGGTTTCGGGTCTTCGACATAAAGGATGTCATCGCCGCCAGCACCGAAAATCAGGCCCGTGCCTGAATGCGCATCCGCAGCGCCCTCGCCATTACCTGTCAGAACGAACCAATCGCTTTCATCCGTCAGGAAAACGTCGTCCATACTGGTGAACTGCAGGCTTCCGATGCCGCTATCAGGCAGACTGTCGCGTACTTCAAGACCGACAGCGCGCAGCCTGTCGATTGAAGCACCACTGCCACCGGACTGCACAAATCCGTTTACCAAAGTGACGCCTGACGCAAATTCAGAGCCGTCTTCTGTATGGAAATCCAGAATATCATGGCCACCGCCAAGTCCGATTTCGAGAACCGATCCTCCCCAGCCACTGCCCCCCTGAACGACGACGATGTCAGATTGCGCGCTCATCTCGACAGCGTCGATATCTATCAGGGTATCATTAATTTCGCCTTCACCGGTTGCGCCTGCAATCTGGATGTGGGCACCACCGCCCCCAGCGCTCAGCGTCAGGATGTTTGCGGCGGTATCATAGCTGACGGTTTCCAAACCCGCCCCACCGTCCAGTACATTGGCCCCGGTGCCGCCCCGCAGGATGTCATCCCCCTCGCCACCAATCAGTGTATCATCACCCGACCCGCCAAGCAGCGTGTCATCAAGCCCGCCACCGTCAAGAATATCGTCATCCTGATTGCCGATCAGCAGATCGTACCCTTCACCCCCCAGAAGCACATCGTCTCCGGACTCGCCATCCAGCGTGTCATCGCCATGCCCGCCGACAAGGGCATCGTCGCCAATGCCCCCAAGCAAAACATCATTGTCACGACCACCATCAAGGGAGTCATTACCAATGCCGCCATCCAGCGAGTCGTTCTGGTTGCCGCCTGACAATTCGTCATCACCGATACCTCCGGCGAGGAGATCCGCGCCGATACCGCCGATGAGCGTGTCATCTCCGGCGCCCCCATCCAGCGCGTCATCGCCGCTGTCGCCGTCAAGAAAATCATCCTCATTATCGCCATACAACCGGTCAGCGCCGATGCCGCCTGACAGCACGTCGTCGCCATCGCCACCATAAAGCGTGTCGTTCTGATTGCCACCGGCCAGCGCATCATCACCATCACCACCGACCAGCAGATCATCGCCATCGTCGCCGGACAAGGCATCATTATCGGCCCCGCCATCCAGCGTGTCATCGCCGTACCCGCCGGACAGCGCATCATCATCTGCCCCACCGGCAAGAATATCGTCACCGGAACCGCCGGTGATTTCATCATTGCCTGCATCTCCGCTCAGCGTGTCGTTACCACTGCCGCCGTCCAGCATATCGTCACCGCCGTCACCCGCCAGTTGGTCGTGCCCGCTTCCGCCAGATATTACATCAGCACCTGTGCCGCCAGAAATCTGGTCGTTTCCAACGCCACCGAACAAGGTATCTTCGCCGCTACCGCCCAGCAGCGTATCGTTACCGCCACCAGCGTGCAGCCAGTCGTTATCGTCACCACCGTCCAGCAGATCGGCTCCTTCGCCGCCGATAAGATCATCATTGCCAACCCCTCCGCGCAGGGTGTTGTCGCCTTCCTCGTCTTCCAGCCAATCGCTGCCTTCTCCGCCTTCCAGAAGGTCGTCGCCTTCGTCCCCGTCGAGAAGATCATGGCCGTCACCGCCAATCAGAGTGTCGTTGCCATCTCCACCGCTCAGGGTGTCATTTGCTTCGCCACCATCAATGGTATCTTCGCCGTGATCACCTGTAAGGACATCGTTACCAAGACCACCTTCTATTGTGTCATTGTCGTCGCCGCCGCTAATAGTATCCTCGCCGGCACCACCGATCAGGGTGTCCTCGCCCTCGTTACCTTCGATGAGGTCGGCACCATCTTCGCCGTAAACACAATCATCCCCTGCGCCCGCGATCAGCGTATCGTTGCCATCGCCCCCGAACAGGCAATCATCATCCTCACCTCCGTCAACGCTGTCATCGCCGTGGTCAACAATGATGGTATCGTTCCCGTGGCCACTAATGACCGTATCGTTACCATCGTCAGTCCGGGTGTAATCCGATCCCGCGCCGAGCCAGAGATAATCAGCAAAGACACTGCCGATAATGGAATCGTTTCCGCCACCGGTGTAGGCTGTAAAGCCGCCAATTGCGCCCGAACCGATTATGGTATCATTGCCGTCACCGCTCACCAGCGTTGTGGTGCTGCCTCCGGCCAGATCCACATGAGAGTTGCCTGCACCAGTGAAGATGGTTTCAATCTCGGAAAACGTGATTGTGTCCGTCCCGCTGACGGCACTCCCCTCTTCCGGCCCTGTCCAAAGGATGTTGAGCGGCGTTGTTATCGCGCTGAGATCCAGCGTATCGAAATCCAGACCACCCTCGCCGCCGATGACGGTATCATTGCCGAACCCGTTTTCGACAACAATCAGGTCGGCATCATCACCACCGTCGATGATGTCATCCCCCTCGCCGCCTTCCAGCGTATCGTTGCCTTGCTGGCCCCGCAAATCGTCATCACCATCAAAACCACGGATCGAATCTGCCGCTGCAGTTCCCAGAATTGTGTCCGGTCCGGATGTTCCATCAGCAGCCATGGGGTGTCTCCGATTCTGTCATAGGATGCATCGGATTGGAGCGTGCAGGCGGCAAAAGATAACGGTTTTCAAGAACAAACGCCTGATCGACAGATTCGAATCTGAGCACACAAAAATCCAATTTTATAAAAAGCAGGCCCTGGAAATCAGAGATCGCTGCAAAAACCGTGAGGCCAATTTAACTAAAATATTACTATTTTATGTTGCCGAACCTGATGCATTTGAGTCAACGAATAATGCTCCGACCAGCGACCAACTCGCCGCCTACAGCGTCCAAATCAGGCCAAATACCCCAAATTGGGTATTGCACACTGCCGGTGAAATGAGGTTTCGGCTGGCGAAGGGTATTGGCACTTGCTGAATTCTCCATGAAATCAGCTGTTTTATGCACGATTGCGCCTATCGAACCTGAAAATTTTTCTATCGTCGCGCACATTCAGTGCCAAAAAAACCACCCCGTCAGAGGAGCGCAGGTTTGCCCTGCAGCCATTCAACTGCCTATAGTCAGAGACATATGCACATTAAACCGATCTCGGCGACAAATCATTCGACGTTAAGAATTTTAAAACCACAAGAGAGATGATCCATGGCCAAAGCCACCGAAAAAAGCGCAAAGAAGAAAAGCAACCCCAAGCCAAAACAAAACGGCAAAACCAAACCTGCCGCCGCGCCGGAAATGAGCGAAAAGGATGTAGCCGATAAAATCGCTACTTTGCGCAGTCAGGTGCGCGAGAGTTTCGGGAAAGTGGTCATGGCGATGATGACGCAGCCGCGTTACAAGCACCAATCCCTGGCGGACCTCACACATCTGGTTCTTGAGCCGCTGACCATGGACAGGATCGCCATGGCTTACGGGCGCAACGCGGATGAAGGGGCGGGCGCCCCCGATATGGCGGGCCTTGCGATCTGGGCAAGCGTATCCGAAGAGGTGGATGTCAAAATTCGCGAGCAAATACGCGCAGGCGTATTTCCCATTCGCCTGAAGCCGAACGAGTGGACTTCAGGGACTATCAACTGGCTGTTTGATGTCATCGCCCTTGACCAAAAGACTACCGGACAGGTCATCGCAAATTTCCGTCAGGTCGTCAAAGACGGCGAGTTGCGCCTTCATCCGATTATAACAAAACTGGTTGATGAGGATACGCTTGCAAAGATGCAGCAATCACAGACCGATATGAAAGAAAAATAGCTGCGCGGCAGCGGGGCGTTCGAAACCAAGATTTCGGGCGCTCTGCTCGCCAGTAAGTGTGTCGAAAAAAGTAGCTCAAATCCGAAGGTCCGGGAACCTGGGATGATCAGACTCAGTCAACCACACGGATCAGCTTGCGCTCAAGAACCCGCAGCACCGATTTCAGATCGTGGCCCCGTTTGATCACCTGACCGTTTGCGCCAATTACCGCGTACAACCCCTGTTTCATGCGAAGCTTGGGGCGCTTTTCAATACGGTATAGGGGATGTTCAGCCGTGCGACGGAAGACGGCGAAAACAGCAACTTCACGCAAACACGATATGCCATAATCACGCCATTCACCTGCCGCTACCATCCGGCCATATAGGGATAGAATGACTGAAAGCTCGGTACGGTGAAATGCAACCTGCTCTGCCGGTCCGGGGTGAATACCCCCTTGGGCAAGTTTTGTCGGGATCGTAGAAATACTCATACAGCCAACATGCCCTGCTGTGTGCGCAAATCAAGAGCTAACGCTCAAAATGCTTGAATGTGTTACATATGCGGATATGGTTTGAAAAACATGAAACATATTGAGGCGACCGGATGACACCACAGGCACGCGCGGCGAAGTCAGCCGAAATAATGATGGCACAAGATCCCGCCTCGCGCGAACTCGGGATGCAGATCATTGATATTGCCCCCGGCGCTGCCTCCATGACCATGCGTGTCACGCCAAAAATGCTGAACGGTCACCAGACTTGTCATGGCGGCTATATTTTTACGCTGGCTGACAGTGCGTTTGCGTTTGCATGCAACAGCTATAATCGCATGACCGTCGCCCAGCAGAACCAGATAACCTATATCGCCCCCGCCAAGGTGGACGAGCTTTTGACCGCAACAGCAACGGAAACGGCTATGGCGGGGCGTTCTGGCGTTTATGACGTGATGGTCAGCGCGGAAGACGGGCGCACGATTGCGACCATGCGGGGGCTTTCACGAACCATAAAGGGGCAATTATTCCCCGAAGAGGGAGACATCACATGAAGGATCTGACACCTGCGCCCGGCAGCCTTGACCCGATTGAAACCGCCAGCCGCGATGAAATCAGCGCACTGCAACTGGAACGGCTGAAGTGGTCGCTGCGCCATGCCTATGATCATGTACCGTTCTACCGGCGCAGTTTTGACATGGCAGGTGCGCACCCAGATGATCTGAAACAGCTTAGTGATCTGTCCAAATTTCCCTTCACTGTAAAAACCGACCTGCGCGACAACTATCCTTTTGGTATGTTTGCCGTCCCGCAAGAGCGTGTAAAACGAATCCATGCCTCGTCAGGTACAACAGGACAGCCAACTGTTGTCGGTTATACCGAAGGTGATCTAGCAAATTGGGGCACTGTGGTTGCGCGATCATTGCGCGCGGCGGGCATGTGTCCGGGGGACAAGCTGCACAATGCCTATGGCTATGGTCTGTTTACCGGTGGTCTGGGCATTCATCTGGGGGCGGATGCGCTGGGTCTCAGTACGATCCCGATATCGGGGGGCATGACCCCGCGACAGGTTCGCCTGATCGAGGATTTCAAACCAAAAGGGATTACCGTCACGCCCTCTTATGCGCTGTCCATTCTGGATGAATACAACGCCCAAGGCATTGATCCTCGCGATTGCTCGCTTGAGGTCGGAATCTTTGGTGCCGAACCATGGACAAACGCCATGCGCAAAGAGATCGAGCAGGCTTTTGATATGCACGCGGTTGATATCTATGGATTGTCAGAGGTCATGGGCCCCGGCGTGTCGATGGAGTGTGTCGAGAGCAAGGATGGCCTGCACATCTGGGAAGACCACTTCTATCCCGAAATCATCAATCCCGAAACGGGTGAAGTTGTGGCAGATGGTGAAAAAGGCGAACTGGTGTTCACCTCGCTTACCAAGGAGGCGTTTCCCGTTATCCGCTATCGTACCCGCGATTTGACACGACTGATGGCCGGAACAGCGCGCAGTATGCGCCGGATGGAAAAGGTGACAGGGCGCAGCGATGATATGATCATCCTGCGGGGCGTCAATGTTTTCCCCACCCAGATCGAAGAACTGTTGATGCAGGTTGACGCTCTCGGCCCCCATTTCCAGATTGAATTGTCCCGCCCCGGACGAATGGATCAGATGCAAATTTTTACAGAAGTTGCCGATAACTCAGTTGATCCCAGCTCTCGTACTGACGCCGCTGCATTCCTATCGGCTGCGATCAAGAAAACGGTTGGTATCAGTGTGAAAATCGAGGTTGGGGAATGTGGCGCCGTGCCCCGATCAGAGGGCAAGGCTGTGCGTATTCTGGACAGGCGGCCCAAAGAGGACTAGCCGCAGGTTATTGCCACGATATTGTCGATCTCGTTCAACTGAACGTTCAGCCGGTCCGGATTGTAATCTGTCGTCACAGCGTCGTTCGGGCCATATAGGCGCTTGGGCTCGGGCAGTGCCAGTGATGATGCCGCGTCCATCCCGATCAGCCCCTGATGCGCCGCTGCATTGCAGGTATCGGGGGCGTTTGCGGGTGTGCGATTTGCTGTCGGGCCTACTGCCGCTCCGCACCCCGCCAAAAGCAATCCTGCAAAAATCATATACTTCATGTGCCGTACCTCGCTAAAAATTTTCTATTTCGTTATCCGCGGTCCCATCTTTGTCTACCGCACATATACGCTTGTTACTCCGAAACCGCAGCGGCATCCAGATATCCGCCTTGCTAAGCGCTCCGGACCGTTCAGTGATAACCTATCGCAAGTGTACCGAACACAGCTATCGGGGGCTGGCGCAGCCTAATTCCCAAAAAATTTGCCAAGTCAGATATGCAGGTTTTAAACTGTCGATGATGCAGCCTTTTACGTCAACTATCCCGACTGCCACAAAAGACCGCTCTCCCTTCCGCACGCAAGTTGTCCGGTTAGCCGCCTAAAGCAGGACGGCAGTGAAACCCTGCAATGCGCAGAGTTGTTCTGATTTCCGAAACTGTTTCTGACTAGCATAGGGAACGCCTGCGAGCTATCTGTGCCGTTATGGTGGCCATCTTTCTTAAAACACTTCCCTTTTTTGCGCTGATCGGTTTGGGCTACTGGGCTGGACGCACGCGGTTTTTTACTGCCGAAGCGACAGCGTACCTTACGAAGTTCGTATTTTACTTTGCCCTATCTGCAATGCTGTTCCGGTTTTCCGCCAATCTGTCGCTGGCAGAGGTGTGGGATGCGCGGCTGGTGGCGGCATATCTTTGGGGCACTGCCTTTGTGTACGGCATCGCCACGCTGGTGTGTTACTTTCGTAAACTCAGCATCGAAACCGCCGCGATCGAAGCGCAATGCGCTGTGATCGGGAATATCGGCTTCCTTGGCGTGCCGATGCTGGTCCTGTTGCTGGGGCCGGAGGCGATTGGCCCTGTTATGCTGGCGCTTGCGGTTGATCTGATCGTATTTGCGTCCTTGATCGTGATCCTGATTACCGGATCAAGGGATGGCCGGATGAGCGTTGCAATCCTGCGCACTGTCGGGTTGGGCCTGGTCAAAAACCCGATGATTGTTGCCATCACGCTGGGGCTGTTGTGGTCTGGCCTGAAAATTCCGATCCCCGAACCGATGAACGAATTTCTGGCCCTTCTGGGCGCTGCCGCCACACCAGGGGCGTTGTTTGCTATTGGTGCGTCACTTGCATCCAAATCGGCCGAGCGGCTGTCGATTGCCGGTTGGCTCAGCTTTTGCAAATTGGTGCTGCATCCCCTTTTTGTCGCCTTCGCGTGTTTCGCGCTGTTCAAGGTCGAGCCTTATCAGGCCACTGTTATCATTTCAGCAGCGGCGCTGCCTGTTGCTGGTAATGTGTATATTCTGGCGCAACACTACGGCGTGTCGCCGCAACGCGTTTCGGCAGCGATCCTTGTTTCAACCGCGTTCAGCATTGTAACGGTCAGCATGTGGATCGGCTGGTTGACGGGCGCGTAAAATAAACACCCCCTTGCCCCGCGCGCCTGTGCTGGGTAGCCATAGGTAACCCCGAAAAGGAGCCCCCATGGAAACGCTTTCATCCAACGCCTGCTTTGGCGGCACGCAACACGTCATCAAACACGCATCCACCAGCTGCGCCTGCGACATGACATTCGCATTGTTCCTCCCCGAGGAGGCAAAAGACGGCCCGGTGCCGGTGCTGTGGTTTCTTTCGGGCCTGACCTGCACACATGAAAACGCCATGGTGAAGGCCGGCGCGCAAGCATGGGCCGCCGATCAGGGCATCGCACTGGTGTTCCCCGATACCTCGCCGCGCGGCGAAGGTGTGGCGAACGACGACGCCTATGATCTGGGCCAAGGGGCGGGTTTTTATGTGAACGCCACCCAAGACCCGTGGAAACCGCACTTCCAGATGTGGAGCTATATTGCCGATGAATTGCCAGCCTTGCTGGGCGAGCATTTTCCGCTTGATATGACCCGCCAGTCGATCACCGGCCATTCGATGGGCGGTCACGGCGCATTGACCCTTGCGATGTCCCTGCCCGGGCGGTTTATGTCGGCATCTGCCTTCGCACCCATCGCCCACCCCACCGCGAGCGATTGGGGCCGCAAACAGATGAGCGCTTATCTGGGCAGTGACGAAAGCACTTGGGTCGCGCATGATTCAACTCTTTTGATGCAGGAAAAAGGGTTCGACGGACCGATCCTGATTGATCAGGGCACTGACGACCAGTTCCTCGATCTGCTGCAACCCGAAGCGCTGAGCGCGGCCATGGCCAAACGCCGCCAGAACGGCACGTTCCGTATGCAGCCGGGATATGATCACAGCTATTTCTTCATCGCGACATTTATGGAAGATCATATCACTTTCCATGCTGACGCGCTGTGGTCTGCATGACAGCAGTCTATATAGATGCGGATGCCTGCCCTGTAAAAGAAGAAGCAGAGCGGGTTATCACGCGCCACAAAATCAGGATGTATGTCGTTTCAAACGGGGGCCTGCGGCCCTCGCAAAACCCTTATGTAGAGACTGTTATCGTCCCTGATGGCCCTGATGTGGCCGATATGTGGATCGCTGATCGCGCAGGGCGCGGGGATGTGGTGGTAACGGGCGATATCCCGCTGGCCGCAAAATGCGTCGAAGCGGGTGCGAAGGTGATCAAACACAACGGTGAAGCGCTGACGCAGGCAAACATCGGCAATGTGCTAGCCACCCGTGATCTGATGACCGATCTGCGCGCCGCTGATCCGTTCCGCCAGGGCGGTGGTAAAGGTTTTACAAAAGCCGACCGCTCGCGCTTTCTTGAGGCTTTGGAGCGTGAAATACGCGCAGCGCAGAAGCTGCAATAAACTCGGCTCTTGTCGAAAAGGCACGGATATGACCCCCACCGCAGTGATCTTCGACATCGGCAATGTTCTGATCGAATGGCAGCCAGAGCGCTTTTTCGACGCTGAAATCGGCGAGGAGCGCCGCCGCGCCATGTTCGCCAACGTCGACCTGCACGGCATGAATGATCGCGTGGACACGGGCGAGAATTTTACCACCGTTATCACGCAAACCGCCAAGAAAAACCCGCAATGGGCAGATGAAATCATGCTGTGGCATGACCGATGGCTCGACATGGCATCACCCGCCATTGATCATTCTGTGCGGTTGATGAAGGCACTTCAGGTCAAAGGCGTGCCGGTGTTTTCCCTGACCAACTTTGGCATCCAGACCTATGAAATCGCTGCGCGGAAATACGGTTTCCTGCACGAATTCGACCGTGATTTCATCTCTGGTCATATGGGCGTGATCAAGCCTGACCCGCTTATCTATGAAATGCTTGAGCAGACTTCGGGTCTGTCCGGTGGTAATTTGCTGTTCACCGATGACCGCACCGACAATATCGCCGCAGCAGAGGCGCGGGGTTGGCAGACACATCTTTTTGAAAGCCCCAAGGGCTGGGCCGACAGGCTGGTCGCCGCAGGGCTGTTAACCCAAGAGGACGCACAATGACCTCCATTCCTTTCATCTCCTTCGAGGCAGGCGAGAAACTGCTGGACTGGATAGCCCTGACCGACGCGATGGCGGCGGGTCACACACTGGCCAAGGCCGAGATTGGTGATACCTTTCTGTATCGCGATCCCGACACATTGCTAAGCCGCGCCGCGTGGATTGACGGTATGGGTGTGGCGGTGAAATCGGCCACGATCTTTCCCGACAATGCCGCGCGCGGCATCCCCACCATCAACGGCGGGGTCAGCCTGTATTCAGACACGGATGGGACGCTGGAGGCGATTATCGATTTTCATCTTGTGACCAAATGGAAAACCGCTGGCGATAGTCTGCTCGCGGCCCGCCGTCTGGCGCGACCGGATGCAAAGCGTATTCTGCTGGTGGGCGCGGGAACGGTCGCAAAATCATTGCACGCCGCCTACAGCGCGGCGTTCCCTGATGCCACTTTCACCGTCTGGAGCAGAACCCGCGCCAGTGCAGAGGCTATGGCGGCGGATTTGCCTGCCCTCGCGATTGCAGATGGTCTTGAGGCCGCGGTTGGGCAAGCCGACATTATCGGCAGTGCCACGATGACAACCGAACCTCTTATCAAAGGAGCATGGCTGCAAGCGGGCCAGCATCTTGATCTGATTGGCGCCTATCGCCCTGACATGCGCGAGGTGGACGACGCGGCGCTGCAACGCGCGCGCCTGTTTGTCGACAGTATCGACACCACCGCAGACCACATCGGCGAGATCAAAATTCCGCTGGAGTCGGGCGCCATCACCCGCGATCATATCATCGCAGACTTCTACAATCTCGACGCGTTCAGCCGCCGCTCTGATGATGAAATTACCATCTGCAAAAACGGCGGGGGCGCGCATCTGGATTTGATGACCAGCCGTTATATTCTTGAGCAGTGGCGCGCAGCTGGATGATCTGGCTGTTCCTTCTGCTTCTGGCGGCCGTCGCGGCCCTACCGTTTGTGATCGAACACTATCGCGTAAAAATGAGCGACGGACGGCGCGGCTCCGCCTCCGGACAATTCGCAGAGCTAAGTCAGGGTGTAACCCATTATCATCTGACCGGCCCCGCAGAGGGACCGCTTGTGGTTTGTATTCACGGACTTACCACGCCATCAATTGTCTGGTCTCCGCTGGCCAAGGAAATGGTGGATCTGGGTTTCAGGGTGCTGGTTTATGATCTCTACGGGCGCGGGTATTCAGACCGCCCCGCTGGCACGCAGGACAAAGCACTTTTCAATCGCCAGCTTGTTGACCTGTTGACACATCTGGAGATCGACGCTCCTTTCCATCTGATAGGCCATTCCATGGGCGGCGCAATTGCCACCGGATTTGCAGCAACCTACCCCGAGCGGGTTCGCAGGCTTGCGCTGCTGACTCCCGCAGGGATGGCACGGATAGACGCGTCGCTGATACGGTTCATCCGTGATCGCGGCATCATCGGTGACTGGCTCATGCTTGCCGGATATCCACGCCAATTGCGCAACGGGATCAGGGCGGAATGTGAACAATACGACGTCAGCGCACAAATATCGGAAAGCCAACATAACCAGTTGGTGTTTCAGGGGTTTGTGCCCGCTGTCCTGTCCAGTTTGCGCGGCCTGTTGCGCGCACCGCTGGAGGGGGAGCATATGACGCTACATCGCGCAAAAATTCCTGTGCTTGCGTTGTGGGGGGGCGAAGATACTGTCGTTTCCGCCAGCGCGATGGGGCAACTGGCAGCGTGGAACCGTGACGTAATCCATGAGGTAGTTGAGGATGCGGGTCATGGTTTGCCCTACACCCACACAAAAGAAGTGTTAGCGCACCTTACGGCGTTTTTGCCTGCGCCCGAAGGCGATGACTGGGGCCACGATCCCTAGCGGAATACGGCAGCACACGCACCGGATGTTTTGCTGATCTTGCAGGCGCGGCGCATGAAACTTTCATATCGCGCATGGTAGTAGCATCGTACGGCAAACTATCACCTGTCAAGCGACAGCAAGGCGAACCGGCTTTTCGCGTATCGGCAGATGCACAACGGCACTGAACGCACCGACTGCAACGCCAATCCACCACACAGTTGTGTAAGAGCCGTACGCGTCATACATCCGCCCGCCCAGCCAGACCCCCGCAAAACTGCCCAACTGGTGGCTGAAAAAGATAATACCGTAGAGCGTGCCCATATAGCGCAGCCCGTAAATATGGGCGATCAGGCCCGATGTCAGCGGCACAGTGGCCAGCCATAGCGACCCCATCGCGATTGAAAAAACAATCACGCTTGTCGGTGTTATCGGCATCAGGATAAAAACCGCTGCAACCACCGTCCGGCCTGTGTAGATGCCTGCCAGAAGATACTTTTTCGAGTACCGCTTGCCTGCCCATCCCGCCAGCAATGTACCGCCCACATTCGCCGCACCAATCAGCGAAATGGCAACCGCTCCCAGGGCGGAAGTGGAGGTAATGCCCATGTTGTGCAACACGCCACCCGCAAGGATCGGGCCGCACAGTTCAGTGACAAAGGCAGGGAAATGCGCCGTGATAAACGCCAATTGATACCCGCAAGAGAAAAAGCCGAGGAAGATGAGCGTATAGCTCGGGTCTTTGAACGCGCGCAGCAGAATGGTGCCCATCGCCTCTTCCAGCTCCGCGCGGTCGGCCTGGACCGGTGCGCGCATAAACGGCAGGGTTAGAATTACAGACAGTATTACGCCTGCAAACACGGTGAACACCATCTGCCAACTCATCATGCCGAGCAGCCATTCCGCCATTGGCGCGCCAAATATCTGGCCTGCGCTGCCCGCCGCAGTCACAACTGCCAGCGCCATAGAGCGGTTGTCATCCGATGCCGCGCGCCCGACCACCGCTAGGATGACACCAAATCCGGTGCCCGCAATGCCGAACCCCACCAGCCAGGCATAGGTTTGGTGCGCAATCGGCGTGTCCGATCCTGCCGAGAGGATCAAACCAAGCGCATAAATGATCGCACCGATGATGATTGCCTTACGATCACCGATTTTTTCCGCCATCGCGCCAAAGATCGGTTGCCCGATCCCCCATGCAAGGTTCTGGATCGCGATCGCCAGCGAAAACTCGGCGCGCAGCCAGCCGAATTCTTCGGCGATGGGTATCTGGAACACGCCGAAAGATGCGCGGATTGCAAAGCTGACCATGATAATCACGCAACCCACAATCAGCACTGGCGAAAAGAGTGGCGTTTTCTGCATGGCAAAGCTCCGGTTCAATCGCGCCAGATTGCGCGGGTCTGTCCGTGCCGTCAATCAGGCGATTGTGCGCATACACTTTCCAACCGTCGCGCCGCGCATTAAGTACACCGTCATGACAACATTGCGCGCCCTTTATGACCAGATGATTGCCGACGGCACCCTGCGGCCCGATCCCGCACAAGAGGCGGTGTTGCCCGAATTTGACCGCATCCGCGAAGCTTTGCTGAACCCCGCTAAAAAGGGGCTGTTCCGCAAAGCCCCCGAGCCGCCCAAGGGGCTGTATCTGTGGGGCGGTGTCGGGCGTGGCAAATCCATGTTGATGGATTTGTTCGTAAAAAATCTGGGCGATATTCCTGCGCGGCGCGTGCATTTCCATGCTTTTATGCAGGAAATCCACGCCGCGATGCATGAGGTACGCAAAACCGGTGTAGATGACGCGATTGCGCCAGTTGCCAAAGACGTCAGCAATTCTGTCAGGTTGCTTGCCTTTGACGAAATGCAAATCACCGACATCACCGATGCGATGATCGTTGGCCGCCTGTTCGAAGCGCTGTTTGCTGACGGGGTTGTGGTGATCACCACCTCGAACAGAATACCGGACGACCTTTACAAAAACGGTCTCAATCGTGATCTGTTCCTTCCCTTTATCGATCTGATCAAAGAGCGGATGGTGGTGCAAGAACTGGTCAGCAAGACGGACTACCGGCAGGATCGCCTATCAGGCAGTCAGGTGTATTTCACCCCCGTAAATGCCGAAAGCCGCGCCGCGATGGATGAGGTCTGGAACGATCTGACAGGCGGTGAGGCCGAGCCGCTGACACTTCGGGTCAAAGGGCGTGACGTGGTGATACCAAGGTTTCGCAACGGCATCGGGCGCACAAAGTTTCACGCGCTATGCGGTCAGCCTCTTGGCCCTGCCGATTATCTCGCGGTTGCCGAAGCGGTGAAGGTACTGATGCTGGATGACATCCCGACGCTTGGGCGCAGTAATTTCAACGAAGCAAAGCGTTTTGTGACGCTGATTGATGCGCTCTACGAGGCGCGCGTCCGGCTGATCTGCTCGGCTGCGGCAAAGCCCGAAATGCTGTATCTGGAAGGTGAGGGCACGTTTGAATTTGAACGCACGGCATCACGCCTGCGCGAAATGCAAAGCGATGATTGGGCCAGAGCCTAGTCGCGGATCGTGTTCAGCGCCGGTACTTCACCACGGCTGACTTCATCATCAAACCCATCGGGATGGTAGGGTGCCTTTTGCCCCATCAGGGACCATATACCGACCCCCATAATGCTTAAGGCGATGAAGCTTACGATCATCTGCCGCACGAAAGGCGATTTCGGGCCGGAGTGATCCGGCGTGTTTTTATCGGTCTTTTTCATGCTCGGTCCTAAGGCTTTTCCGATTTGGTGCAAAAATTTACGCCGTCCGTTATTGCCACAGTCCTAATGCGCCGACTGACTCTGCGTCAACGAAGATCCTCTGCATTTTGTGGTCTGTTAGCCGTTGTCCCGCAAGATGTTGCCTGCAAGATACAGAGAACCGCATATTAGCACCCGTGCTTGGGGTGTCTCCTGCACGATGCTCCGCAGCGCCGTCAGGACATCGGGCGCCTGCACGGCTGTGATCCCGCACGCCTCTGCTGCTTGGGCAGTTGCGGCCGCAGGCAAGGTGGCCGCCTCTCCGGGAATGGATACGGCGTGCAGGGCGGTGACATGGGGTGCAAGCGGGCGCAGATACCCTGAAATATCCTTGGTGTTGAGCATTCCGCAAATCAGGTACGTAGGCACGGCCGGCAATTCATCAAGAACGACTGCCAAGGCACGGCCCGCTGCCGGATTGTGCCCCCCGTCAAGCCAAAGCTCCGCCTGCCCTGCCGCTTCCACCAAAGGGCCATGTTTCAGGCGCTGCATTCGTGCAGGCCATTGTGCATCCGTGACCGCGCCTTCGCAGGCCGTTTCATCAAACCCCAATGTCCGCAGCGTCGCAATCGCCGCACCCGCGTTTTGCACCTGATGCAATCCCGGCAGAGCTGGCAGCGGCAGGTCCAGCAACCCTTGCTCGTCCTGATAGATCATGCGGCCTGCTTCGCGGTTTGCATGCCAGTGCTGGCCATAAATGCTCAGCGGGGCCATGTTGCGCGCAGCAACCGCTTCGATCACGTCTAAACCTTCATCTTGCTGCGGCCCGACAATGCACGGCACGCGGCGTTTGATGATGCCTGCCTTTTCCCCTGCAATCGCTGCCAGCGTATCGCCAAGAAACTGCTGATGGTCGAGGTCCACAGGTGTGATCACTGTCGCCACAGGGCGCGCGACAACATTCGTTGCATCCAGCCGACCACCAAGGCCAACCTCAAGCAGTGTATAATCCGCAGGGGTGCGTGAAAATGCCAGCAAGGCCGCGCAGGTGGTAATCTCGAAATAGGTGATATTTTCCCCGCCGTTTGCGGCGTAACATTCATCCAGCACTTCGGTCAGCGCGTCCTCGCTGATCAGATCACCCGCCACGCGAATACGTTCGTGAAACCGCGCAAGGTGGGGGGAGGTGTAGGCATGCACAGTCTTTCCCGCCGCTTCGAGCCCCGCGCGGATCATCGCCTGTGTTGATCCCTTGCCATTAGTCCCTGCAATATGAATCACGGGCGGCAAAGACTTTTGCGGATTGCCCAGCGCATCAAGCAGCCGCAACATCCGGTCCAGCGTCAGATCAATGATCTTGGGGTGCAGGGCCATCATCCGTTCAAGGATGACATCGGATGTCCGGGTGTTCATACGCGAATATCTTTTCTACGGAAGTGTAAACCGACAGATCAAAGCAGGACGCACTTGCGCCACAATATCATTTTTTGGGACCGTCCGCTTCCGAGGCGGCAGGTTTTTCAGCCTTCTCGTCCGGTACTTCCGCTGGTGCGGGCAGATCACCGCGCACAGCAGGGGGCAGCCCCAGAAGCATCCGCACGATCGTGATCAATTCATCACGCATTTGCAGGCGCGAGGTCACACGATCCAGCATACCATGTTCCAACAGATACTCAGCACGCTGGAAACCTTCGGGCAGTTTTTCACGAATGGTTTGTTCTATCACGCGCGGGCCTGCAAAACAGATCAATGCGTTCGGCTCTGCGATATGCACATCACCCAGCATGGCGTAGCTGGCGGTCACACCGCCGGTCGTGGGGTGGGTCAAAACCACAATGTAAGGCAGGTCGGCTTCCTTGAGCATCTGCACAGCAACCGTGGTGCGCGGCATTTGCATCAGACTCAGGATGCCTTCTTGCATACGGGCACCGCCAGCAGCCGAAAACAGGATCAGCGGGCGCTTCAGCTTTACCGCTTCTTCTGCGGCGGCAATGATTGCATTGCCCACATACATGCCCATCGATCCCCCCATAAAGCTGAAATCCTGCGCGCAGGCCACAACGGGCGTGCGCCCGATCTCACCAGACGCGACAAGCATTGCCTCGGCTTCCTCGGTTTGTTTTTGCGCGGCGCGCAAACGGTCGGGATATTTCTTTTGATCACGGAACTGTAGCGGATCAGGCGTGGGTGCCGGTACTTTTATCTCGTTAAAGATACCACCATCAAACAGCGCCGTAAAACGGTCCCGCGGGCTGATATGCATGTGGTGGCCGCAGTTGGTGCAGACATTCAGATTATCGCTGACCTCGCGGTGGAACAGCATGGTGCCGCATTCATCGCATTTGGTCCAAAGGTTCTCTGGCGTCTCGCGGCGCGAAAAGATCGAATTGATCCGCGGCCGAACGTAGTTGTTGATCCAGTTCATATCGACGCCTCGTTACGTTACGTTTCCCCTCCAAATAAGGGGCTGCGGCGGGAATTGCAATCAGCGCCGCAACGCAAGCCGCGCGGCAAGCCAACTCACGATCATCAGTGCGAAATCCACAGGCAACCAAGCGCGCAACTGTTCGGTGTCTTCCAGACCGAAAGGCGCGTGCCACAGCGCAAGACCGCCCAGACTGTCGGGAAGCGATGTAATCAGCAACGCTGTGACATTATTTAGAAAATGCACCGCTAGCGCAGGGCCGATTGTTCCCGCTCGCGCCGTTAGATCGGCCATCAGCAGACCAAACATTCCCGCCCAAAGCGTGATCATCACCGCATTCTGCCCCGCCTCCGCCGGCTGGTAATGACCAAGTGCAAACAACGCCGACGGCAAAACAATCCACACTAGCGGAGAGCGGAAGCGCGCGCCCAGTTGTTGTTGTAGATAACCACGAAAGAAAATCTCTTCGGCGCTGATCTGCACAAATACGGCGACCAAAGAAAGCGGCAGCAAAACGGCCCATCGCCCAAATCCCAAGTTGGGCACCAACGGCCCGCCCATTCCGTAAGGCGGCAGAACCGTCAGCACAACGCCAAGAATAACAAGCATTCCCGCCACCCGAAAGAATTGTGGCACAGCAAGGATCAGAGGTCCCATCACGCCCAAAGCGGGCCGATTGTGCACCAGCCGCACACCGATAAATACCGCAGTACCGATCAGGCCAAAACTGAACAGCAGAACAAACATCGCAAGTGGTGTGCTGCCTGCAATCAGTTCATCCTGAAAGGTTGGTCGCAAGCGCGAAAATTCGGCAATAATCTGCTGATAGAACAAGGCCATAACGATATAGAGTCCGATCATTACGACGATACCAAGCAGCAGCCGCCAGACTTCGGTCTTGCGGCCAACGGCGGCAGTATGCAGTGCGTGGGCCGGGTAATCGGGCAGTATTCGCATCAACTCTCGTCTCCGAAAGTATCCCGCGGGATTTCTATGCGCGCATCCCTGATGACGCTGGCGGCGCCGGTAAGATTCTCGGAAACCGCTTGCAGAAGGCTTAGCAAAACCGCTTTGTCATTCTCGATCACCGAGCGGAACTGGTCTGCGCCAAACCGCAGGAATCTGCTGTCTTCGAGCGCCGTCAGGTTGGCCTGACGGGGCTGTCTGACGATGACCGCCAGATCGCCGATCACACGACCAGGTTCAATGGTCGCGACATGCTTTTCCTCACCGTCTTTGTTGCGGAACGTAATTTCTGCCTTGCCTGACAGACACAGATAGGTTGCATCGGGGGGTTCACCGGTGCTGAAAATGATTTTGCCTGCAGGCGCATCGTACCATTTCGCCGCAAATGCCAGCAAGCGCTGTGCGCGCGGTTCCAGCGGACCGAATAGTTCACTGCGCTGGATCACCTCCAGCTTGCGGCGCAAATCCTCTGAAACGCCGGCCGTTGTGTCATAACTTTCGGTGCCTTCAACGCCATTCATCCGGCCATGACTGATTTCCACAAACATGTCGTAGCTTTCGATCGCATCAAACCGGTCATCCAGAAAAATCTGGATAGTATCTGGCAAAAGTCTGCTCAGTTGCTCGCGAACGCGGGTCAGGTCGCTGTCCGCAAGGGCCATGTCAAATATCAGAATATCGGGGCGTTTGATTGCGGCACGGGTAAAGGAAAACCGCTCGAGGATGGTCGTAGGCAAGTTGGCCCCGCCGATCGCGGTAGGCACATCAAAAACATTCGCCGCAACGGCACTTCGCAAGTCATGCGCGCGCAAAACATCCGACACAGCGTCAACAACCAAATCTGCCTGCAATCCCGCCACGGCGGAGATGCGGCCATAGATCAGGTTTTCCAGCAATGTCAGGCGTGGCAAATAATTGTCAGGCGTAATGGGAATGAACATATCAGACGCAAGCTCGCGCAGTTGCGCGCCACGTGTACGTCTCAACTTCAGGATTTCATCTTTGAAACTATCGGGAAATGCTGGCCCGATCTGTTCGGCCGTGAGCGCAAAAGGAACTGTCAGCAACAGCGAAAACTCCAATTCGCTGAGCGCGCCGTCCCCGCGTGTCCGGCGGCGGGTGGCAATGTCGACAAGACGTTCATAGAGGTCATCTTCGATGCCGAGCGCCGTAAACAGAGGATGATTAGTGCCATCCATGCCGAATGTCTGGTGCAACGTTTCCACCAGCGTCTGCGAGATAGCGATGGCCTGCTCTGCAAGCCCCTGTTCTGCGATTATGGAAAGGAAGGCTTTTTCATTTGCCAGCCCCTCTTGGGTGATATCACGGCTGGGCGAGGCAAACAGAATGTTGCTGCCCAGCGCAACAGCCGGATTGAACGTTTCAGGATCAAAGCGGTACACGGCACCATCGAGATTGCGTTCTTTTAGTGTGGCGTGAACTTCGTCGCGCAAACTGACGATCTTTCGGACCAGTTCGGGTTGTTTATCGGCATCCACACGCGCACCCAAAATACCCCTGATGATCCCCTCATCGGTGTTCAGGACCCGGCTCAACTCGAACCACCATGCGTGCACGTCTTCCAGACTTTCCAGATCAGCCAGCGCCGGGTCAAGCCAGTCGGCTTTCAGGCTGTCCAGACTATTACCCGCGCGGCGTGCCTCGATGCCGACGCGGTCACGATGCTGCGGATCCCACAGAACAGTTTTGGGGGAGGTGCGCAAAGACATCAAAAGGTTGTCACCGATTGTACCATGGAAAAGATAGGGCTGCGCGGAGACATACCCGATACGCGCCGCAATCACAGCCTGATGCACCGAGGCAATATCTATTCCTCCCATCGTGACGGTCCCGCGCGTGGGCAACAGCTCGCGAGTCAGTAGTTCGGCGATGGCGCGCCGTTCTGACTGCGATGAGGTTTTTATCGCAACCTGTGCGCCCTTCGGGATCGTCAGCGACAGATCATTCAACACCGCAGCGCCATCACTGTTGCGCACAACGATATTTTGCAGACTGATCTCGCCCTTCAGGTGCGGAATTTCATCAGGTGTACCCTCGAATAACGCCTCGTCGATGACACCGGCGGGTTCAAACCGCTCTGTCACCACGTCCCAGCGCAACGCCATATCCTGTGTCTGGTTATAATAAGCCAACAGCTCTTTCCACGGGCTGCTCAGGTCTTTGTACGCCGCCAGAGCCGCGACCAGCGCACCGACGGTGATATCACCCTGAATGGCCAATATGCCGCCCACCAGATAGAAAAAGAACGGGGTGAGCTGTGTGATGAAGTTGTTGAGGAACTTCATAAAGAATTTCTTTTGGTAGATTTTGAAGCGTATGTCGAAAAGGCGGCCCAACCTGTCAGTGAACCCCGCCAGACGGAACCGCCAGCCGCCGTTGGTGCGCAGATCGGTGATGCCTGCGGCTGTTTCGCCAATTTCAGCAGACAACACACGCACTTCCTTGATGCGATCCTTGTTCAGCAAGTTAATCTGTCGCTGCAACATCGGGATAACATAAGCCTGCAACGGGATCAGCGCGACACCGGCCAACCCGAACCAGAACGATTGCAAAAACAGAAAGAACACGATGATCAGCATCTGCCCTGCCTGAAAAACCGGCTGGGCCAGAAAATCACCCATCAGACCACCCATCGGTTCGGCCTCGGAGGTGACCATGCTCACCAGTTCGCCCTGTGATGTGTCCTGAAAGTAGCGTTTGGGAAACCGCATCATGCGTGCGATAAGACTGTACCTGAAACGGCGTAGCATCCGCTCTGCGACCACACCTTTCATGGTGTTCAGGCGCATTTTTATCAGGCCGTGTGCCAGCACCGCCGCGAGATATGCAACACACAGAACCGTCAGAAACTGTATCTGGCTCAGCTCATACCCGAAAACGTCTATGACCCGCGTTTCAGAACCGATGGCATCGTTGATGATCCTCTTGGGCAATTCAAGTGTTGCGTACAAAAACGGAAACGTCAGAATCGTAACCGCCAGCAAGACAAGCTGCTCGCGTTTGGAGTGCTTCCAGATAAAGGCAAACAGGCTGCTATCCATGGACATGACTTTCTCTGGAAAATACTGGGGGCAAACTATGCGTGCGGGCGCGCCATTACAATGCAGGGAAGCCCGCAAATGCTTGCAGCAGCCCCATTGCACCATTATGCCTTTGGCAAAGAATTCCTCAGGAGAGCGCCCAGATGTCCACTAACGCCCGTTTCGACAAATCAAAACTGCCCAGCCGTCACGTTACCGAAGGACCGGCGCGTGCGCCCCACCGCTCGTATTATTATGCGATGGGCATGACCGAAGAGGAAATTCACCAGCCGCTGGTTGGTGTTGCAACCTGCTGGAACGAAGCGGCCCCGTGTAACATCGCGCTGAACCGTCAGGCGCAATCTGTAAAGGTCGGCGTTGCCGCCGAACAGGGGACACCGCGCGAATTTACCACCATCACCGTTACAGACGGTATTGCGATGGGTCATGAGGGGATGCGCTCTTCGCTCGCCTCGCGTGAAGCGATTGCAGACACGGTCGAACTTACGATGCGCGGCCACTGCTATGACGCTATTGTGGGCCTTGCAGGGTGTGACAAATCCCTGCCCGGTATGATGATGGCGATGATCCGCCTCAACGTGCCTTCGGTATTTATGTACGGCGGATCAATCCTGCCGGGCAAGGCGCCCAAAGGTGCTGACGTGCCTGCGGATTTTGCGAACCGCGATCTAACAGTGCAAGACATGTTCGAGGCCGTCGGCAATTGGCAAAGCGGCACAATGTCCGAAGCAGCGCTGGATGTGCTTGAGCGGGTGGCCTGCCCATCGGCCGGTGCGTGCGGTGGCCAGTTCACCGCTAATACCATGGCCTGTGTCTCCGAGGCGATCGGCCTTGCGTTGCCCAACTCATCCGGTGCGCCTGCCCCATACGAGAGCCGTGACGAATACGCGATTGCATCCGGTAAGGCCGTTATGAACCTCATCGAAAAGAACATTCGCGCACGCGATATCTGCACACGTCAGGCATTTGAAAACGCGGCGCGAATCGTCGCTTGCACAGGCGGTTCGACCAACGCGGGTCTGCACTTGCCTGCGATGGCGCATGAAGCGGGGATTGATTTCTTCCTTGAAGATGTCTGCGAGATCTTCCGCGACACACCATACTTTGTCGACATGAAGCCGGGCGGCGCTTATGTGGCTAAAGACCTCTATGAGGCTGGCGGCGTGCCTGTGGTAATGCAGGAACTGCGCAAGGCGGGTCTGCTGCACGAAGATTGCCTGACCGTGACCGGCTATTCCATGGGCGAAGAACTGGACAAACTAACGCGAGAAGCTGACGGAAAGGTGATTCACACCGTTGCTAACCCGATCAGCAAGACCGGTGGTGTTGTAGGTCTGAAAGGCAACCTCGCCCCTGAAGGCGCCATCGTGAAAATCGCAGGCATGGACGAGGAAGACATCGTCTTTACGGGCCCTGCATTGGTGTTTGAATGTGAACAGGACGCCTTTGAAGCGGTACAAAACCGCTCGTATTCTGAAGGGGACGTGTTTGTCATCCGTAACGAGGGGCCACGCGGCGGTCCGGGGATGCGCGAAATGCTGGCCACCACTGCCGCGCTGTCTGGTCAGGGCATGGGAAAGAAAGTTGCGCTCATCACCGATGGCCGCTTTTCCGGTGCCACACGCGGATTCTGCGTCGGCCATGTTGGACCGGAGGCCGCAATGGGCGGGCCTATCGGCTTGTTGAAAAACGGCGATATGATTACCCTCAACGCAGTCACCGGCTCCATTTCGGTTGATCTGACGGACGAGGAATTGGAAACACGCAAGGCTGCGTGGGAGGGCCCGCGCGAAACGCTCTATGGTTCCGGTGCACTGTGGAAATATGCGCAATTGGTCGGCCCTACCTATCTGGGGGCGGTGACCCATCCGGGCGGCAAGAAAGAGCGCCATGACTACATGGACCTCTAAACCGCTTGCAGCGCTCGGCATCGCAGTTTTGCTGAGCGCTTGCGATGCGGCGACGACGGGAGGCGGCCTGCTGGACAACCTGAAGCCGCCATCCGACGCGGCGCTGCCGCCTGCTCCGCTCACCCAAGCGTTGATGATGCGGGGCAAGGTCACACTGGTGCCACCCACGGGGTTTTGTATTGATCCCGAAAGCCTGAGCCAGAGTTTTGCCCTCATGGCGCGATGCGATACGCTTGGCGCGGCGACTGGTGGCGCGGGTGCACCTCTTGGCATGATGACGGTAAGTTTCGCGAGAAATACAAAGAATATACCGCTTCCGAGCGCCCAAGAAATTGCGACCGCCTCCGGTCTGGGGCCGCCCCTGGATGTGCGAAATCAAGACACAAGCGTTGTTTTCAAGACAACGGGTAAAGCGCCGGTCCCCGATCTGGCTGCCGCGCACTGGCGTTCTGTTGCCCAAGTCGGCGGTTTTTTCATGGGCGCCGCGTTATACGGCCCCGAAGGCAGACGCGCAGTTTCAACCGAAGGTGCAAGTTTTCTGCAAGAAATGATCAAACGCACTGCCGACAAAACCACAACGGGATAATCCACCTCCATGCTTGCGTGATGGTGCGCAGACATGGCATCTTGTCGAAAATGCACAGGCGTTCAGCAAGAGCTCAGTTTGGGGACCCATAAAGATGCAGGAAGCAGCAAGGCAGATATAATGGCCAAATTAGGCGGAAACCTACTGGATACGGCGTTTTACAGCCGGACAATTGCGAAATGGGCACGCAACGCGCGGATGGCGCGCTCTGCCGATTTGGTGTCGCTGCGCCGCCAGCGTTTGCGCGCCCGCCAGCTTAAGGCACATCTAGACAGTTTGATTCACGTCGCTGACGAACGGTTGTCTTTGCCGCTGGAGGGATCGACCAGCTTTCCCAAACCGCACAACGCCGATTGGGCGTGGCGACCCGAATTGTGGCGCGGGCCTCTGCCCACTCCGGGCCTGTCGGCGGCGCAAACCCGATCTATGCTGGGCAGTGAGGTAACGCTGTTTCACGATTGCGAGTTTTCCGAACTGACATTGCGCCAGTTGCGCAACCTGCGCGCCGAAGATCTGGCGCCTTACGGCCTGCGCATGGACGTTTTTCAATTCGACGGATCATTTCTGTCATTGGTTATTGATCTGCCCGAGGGTGGTGTTGACGGGTTGAAGCGCACGCATCTGATCCGCATGGACGCTATCATCGAAATGGAAAAACCGATCGAGATTTTCGCCCGTCTGAATATCAAGAATGGTCCCAACACCGAGCAGATTGTACGCGAGGTCGACCTGACCCAAGATCAGACGGTTGTAGAGTTTGATTTGGCCTACTCAAACCTGAATGAACGGCGGGTTGAGGGGGCATGGGTTGACCTGATATTTGAAGGGCCGGAAATGAATCAGGTTGTTCTGCGTGATCTGACATTCTCGCGGCGGCCACGCGCACAGATTTAGGACAAACGATTTAGCACCCTGAACGGGTGACGGAGGATGCGATGACCAACCTTGTGTTGACCAAGACCCAAATGCGACAAGGCGTTTGGGAAGGGCTACTGACAGGCGCGACAGACGGCGCGCTGCCCAAACTTGACGTGACCCATCAAGGCACACAGGTTCCCGATGTTTCGGTCACCGCGCTGGAGGATAAAAAGGGCCACGCCGTCAAAATCCCCATCCCGCCCGAAGCTGTCGCAGACGGGCTGCAAACGCTGTTGATCGCGGATGCCGCAACCGATGAGCAATTGGGCGCGATTACGCTAATGGCGGGTGAAGCATTGGGCGACGATTTGCGTGTCGAGGTTGATCTGCTGCGCGCAGAACTGGATATGCTGAAACGCGCGTTTCGCCGTCACTGCCTCGAAACAGGGTAAATCCACAAATTGTGTATGCGCCGCATCCCTAACCTGACCGGTACTGGAAAAGCCCCAGCGTGCTTCATCAGTTTTGCGCAAACGATAAAGGGCCGCCCCTGAAATAGAGCGGCCCCGATCAAACCGAAATTGCGGTTTGTTTACTTTTTCGACCCAAGCGCTGACAGACCTTTAAGAATGTCGATGGCATAGGCCAGTTGATAATCCTCGATCCGCAATTCAGCGGCTTTTTCGGCCTGTTCGCGGTCGGCTTTGATCTGGTTGATCTCGTCCTCGGTCAGGCTGTCATTGTTCAGGCTGCCCCGCAGGTCCGCTTCCGAGCGGGAACGGCGCATTGTTGTTTCCTCGTCGTCTTCCTCCTCGGCGCGGCGCGGCGGCTGGGCAACGATGATATCAGGTGACACACCAAGCGACTGGATCGAGCGGCCCGATGGCGTGTAATAGCGCGCGGTAGTCAGGCGCATGGCCCCTTCGCTGCGCAACGGCATGACCGTCTGGACCGATCCCTTGCCAAAGCTCTTGGTGCCGATAACAATTGCGCGACGATGATCCTGCAACGCGCCCGCAACAATTTCTGAGGCAGAGGCAGAGCCGCCGTTAATCAGGACCACAATCGGTTTACCCTCAGCCAGATCACCCGCTTTTGCATTGAAGCGATCTCCGTCAGAGACTTCGCGCCCACGTGTGCTGACGATCTCGCCTTCGTTTAGGAAGGCGTCGGACACTTTGATGGCCTGCGTCAGCAAGCCGCCCGGATTGTTACGCAGATCGATGACGAATCCGTTGATCGCGTCCATTCCACCAGCCGCTTCTACCTTTTCGGCCAGTTGTTCGGCCATTTTGGGGTAGGTTTGATCGTTGAATGTGCTGAGGCGTAGCACAACGCTGTCGCCTTCAGTGCGCGAGCGCACGACTGTAAGTTCGATGGTGTCGCGGATGATGGATACATCAAAGGGTTCAATTTCGCCTTCGCGCACTACTGTGATCACGATTTCGGAACCGACAGGCCCGCGCATCAGATCAACCGCTTCGTCCAGTACCAGCCCCAGCAGGCTTTCGCCGTTTACATGCGTTATGAAATCACCTGCTTCGATGCCCGCTTCGTCCGCCGGGGTGCCATCAATCGGCGAAACTACTTTGACAAAACCGTCTTCTTGCGTGACTTCGATGCCAAGACCACCAAATTCTCCGCGGGTCTGTTCACGCATCTTGGCCGCGTCTTTGGGCGACAGATAGCTGGAGTGCGGATCAAGGGATGTCAGCATGCCGTTGATCGCCGCTTCGATCAGCTCGGATGAGTCCACTTCTTCGACATACTGCGCACGAATGCGCTCGAAAATATCACCAAAGAGGTCCAGTTGCTCGTACACATTGTTCGTTTTTGCCGCCTCCTGCGCCAGCAGGGGGGCTGCGATCTGGGTTGTGGCGATCACACCGAGGATCGTACCACCAGCGGCGGCCATCAAAAACTTCTTCATTTACCTATCCATCCTTGTCGGTTCTGAACCAAGATGCGGGATCTTGGGGAACATTGTCCTGTCTGACTTCTATATAGAGCGTTTCTGTGCGGGTAGCGCCAGTGCCATCACCATCTGTTGACAATTCGCCGCTGGTTTCCGCCCCGCCCATCAGGCCAATGGGTGTGCCAGCGGCAATCACCTGACCGATTTCGCCGTACACCGTATCGATACCTGCAAGTACAAATAGGGTATCTGCGCGCGGTTCCAATATCATTACGTTGCCAAAGTCCAACAGCGGCCCCTGATAGCGGATTGTCGCAGCCGTTGGTGAGGTAACGATCGCACGCGCGCGCGTGGCCAACAACAGGCCGGGGCGCTGGATGCCTGCGGCATCTGCTTCGTTCATGCCGCGCAAAACAACGCTTTGCACCGGAAGCGGCAGATCGCCGATCTGGCCATCGATGTTTACCGGCGTCTGAACATTCAGGTCTTCATCGGTCACAATCTGCGAAAGGCCCGATGCAAACCCGTCCAGCGTTTCGGTAGAGGCAATCAGGATCGCGGTTGAAACGGGGTCTTCGGTAAAACGTTTGGGCAGATCGGTCCGCTCGGCCATGGCCTGATTAAGCGCCGCACGGGCCGCTTGCACAGCAGTGAGGCTGGTACGCAGGCGGGCTTCGGCATCTGTTTGCAAGGTGCGCAGGGTTTGCACATCTTCCAGATCACGGCGCAACTGGTCCGCGCGCTGGTTCAGCGCCGGTGTCAATTCGGCCAGCAAGAGGCCTGCGCGTGCGGTTCCCATCGGCCCGTCGGGATGCAACAGCGCTTTCGGGGTGTCTGTACCGATGCTTTGCAAAACGGCCAGAAGTTGCCCGACCTCGCTGTCGCGCGCATCCAGTCGCGCGGCAAGCTGGGCTTCGCGGATGGCCGCCTGCCGCAGCCCTGTCCGCATTGCCGCGAGGCCTGTTTCAAATGCTTGGATAGTTCCGGTCAGCGCGCGCACACGGTCGCGCGCACCTTCTGCCGCATCCAGTTGCGTTGTCGCATCTTCCAGCATTTCAACGGCTGCGCGCGCCTGTTGGGCAGCGTTCCCTTGTGCTGTGAGCGGTGTGGCAAGCACCAGAAAAAGAAAGGCGGCGCGAAGGATCATGTGAGCAGGCTTTCGCCCGTCATTTCATCGGGCTGGTCCAGCCCCATCAGCGCCAGAACTGTCGGCGCAAGATCAGCCAGCCGACCCGCGCGCAGGCCAGCACCATCCGGCCCACCCACCACAATAACCGGCACGGGATTAAGCGTATGGGCTGTGTGCGCGCCCCCTGTCACAGGGTCGATCATCATCTCGCAATTTCCGTGATCTGCGGTGACGATCATCGCGCCGCCAACTCTCTCCAAGGCGTCCAGCGCACGGCCCAACCCCGCATCAACCGCTTCACAAGCAGCGATTGCCGCATCCAGATCACCGGTGTGCCCGACCATGTCGGGGTTGGCAAAGTTGACGACAATCAAATCATACCGCGCTTCAATGGCTTTAACGAGTTGATCGGTCACCTGCGCGCAAGACATCTCGGGCTGTAAATCATAGGTCGCAACCTTAGGCGAAAGCGGCATAAAGCGTTCCTCGCCCTGCTCCGGTTCCTCTGCACCGCCGTTGAGGAAAAAGGTTACGTGCGGGTACTTCTCTGTTTCGGCAAGGCGGAACTGGCGCAAACCTTTGGCCGCAACCCACGCGCCCAAAGTGTTCACGATTTCCATTTTCGGATACATCGTAGTCATGTAAAATGTGTGGGCCGTGGAATACGCGGCCATTCCCATGACGGCCGCCCAATCCTTGCGCGTGCCTCGATCAAAACTATCAAAATCGGGCGCGGCCAGTGCTGCCATGACCTCGCGCGCGCGATCTGCGCGGAAATTGAGACAGAAAAATCCGTCACCATCCTGCGCGCCAGCGTAATCCCCTATCACACAGGGTTTTATAAACTCGTCATCGATGTTTTCCGCGTAGGAAGCTTGCACCGCGGCAATCGCACTGTCGGCGGGCACGCCTTCGCCTTGGGCAATGGCGTTGTAGGCCAGTTGCACCCGATCCCAACGGTTGTCACGGTCCAGCGCGTAATAGCGCCCCGTAAGTGTGACGATGCGAACGCCTTCGGGCAGCGCGCTTTCCAGATCCGCCAGATCAGCAAGCGCGGATCGCGGGGCGACATCACGCCCGTCCGCCAGCGCATGGATCACCACCGGTATGCCAGCAGCATCCAGCGCATGAACTGCCGCGATCATATGCGCGATATGCCCGTGTACCCCGCCCCGGGATACAAGCCCCATCAGATGCGCTGTGCCGCCTGCGCGCTTCATCACCGATATAAATTCGACCATCGGCGGATGCGTGGCAAACCGACCTTCCTCAATCGCCAGATCAATCTGGCCAAGGTCCATCGCAACAACGCGCCCCGCGCCGATATTTGTGTGGCCCACTTCCGAATTGCCCATCTGCCCACGCGGCAGGCCGACATCGGGGCCAAACGTGGTTAGCGTTGCTGAAGGATACTGCGCTATCAGTCTGTCCATGTTCGGGGTCGCTGCAAGATGCGGCGCGTTCCCTTCGGGTGTCGCCCCGATTCCCCAACCATCAAGAATACAAAGCACAACAGGTTTGGGCGACGACATGGGTACAGGCTCCGGCTTAGATAACAGCGTTAGGGCCTTGTACCTACAGCGCAGCAGGACGTGAACCACTTTATCTGCGCATATACCCACCGAATGAAGGAAAAGCGGAAAAATGCCTCCAAGGCTGCCGGCCGGACCGGCGGAGTGTTGTGAACCATGCGCGGAGCACGTGCCGGAATATGACACTCTGCTTGCCAAGGAGTGGTCCCTTCGGCGCCCTTGCCTGATGCAGTACAACTCACCTTGGAGCTTCAAAGCGACTAGTAAGTAATCTGACCGTTCTGATCATTTTTCAATGATCCCTTGATGCCAATGATCATTGCGCCGAGGCAATTATTTTTGATGCAGCTTTGACAGGGAGTTCTCGGATAACGGGATATATGATTGATTAACTTATGGAATACCCCATTTGGGATACGGTGCGTGCTATTATATCGCGGCGGCAACTGAACCGGTAAATTCGGCACCCCCTTGCCCGTGCGACATCCATTAGCCATAACAGCACAAACCGAACTGCCACGTATAAAGGGCCAGCCATGACCGTGAACGCACCTGAAACCCGCATCGTCAATACACACCGCGTGGCCTGCGATGGCGGCGGTACCGCGTCGGGACACCCCCGTGTATGGCTGCAAATCCCCGCCGACAAAGGCTGGGTCGAATGTGGCTATTGCGATTGCAAATTCATCCACGAGGACTTTGAAGGCAAGGTCTGAACTTTCTACCGGCCTGATCAGCGGATCGCCTCTGGCGAGCCGGCCTTTGGCGTGGCAAAAGGAAAGTCACCGCAAAAAGGGAGCGCAGAGACATGGCATTTGGCAAAGGTCACCACCTACATCTGATTGACGGCTCTGCGTTTATCTTCCGTGCCTATCACGCACTGCCGCCGCTGACCCGCAAATCCGACGGGCTGCCCATTGGGGCGGTGTCGGGCTTTTGCAACATGCTGCAACGCTATGTTGAAGGAAACGCAGGCGGTGACGTCACGCATGTTGCGGTGATCTTCGACAAGGGCAGCCATACGTTTCGCAATGAAATGTACGACCAGTACAAAGCCAACCGCGAGGCGATGCCCGAAGATTTGCGCCCTCAGATCCCGCTAACGCGCGAAGCGACCGTCGCCTTCAACATCGCCTGCGAAGAAATGGAAGGCTATGAGGCTGACGACATTATCGCAACGCTGGCTGTTCAGGCACGTGAAGCTGGTGGGCGCTGCACCATTATCAGTTCCGACAAGGATATGATGCAACTGGTCGGCGATGGTGTGGAAATGTTTGATGCCATGAAAAACAACACGATCGACCGCGAAGGCGTGCACGCAAAGTTCGGCGTGTATCCCGAACGGGTGGTGGATGTGCAGGCGCTCGCCGGTGATTCGGTTGACAATGTACCGGGCGCACCAGGCATCGGGATCAAAACCGCGGCTTTGCTGATCAACGAATACGGCGATCTGGACGCCCTGCTTGAGCGCGCCTCTGAAATCAAACAACCCAAACGTCGCCAGACCCTGATCGATCATGCCGAGCAAATCCGCCTGTCGCGGCGTCTGGTTCTGCTGGATGATAAAACTCCGCTCAAATTCACGCTGGATGATCTGGAAGTCCGCGAGCCCGACCCTGAAAAGCTGTTGAAATTTCTGGCTGAGATGGAGTTTCGAACGCTTACAAAACGCATTGCAGAAGCCCTGAAGGTAGAGGCCCCCGCCATTCCGGACCCCGCGCCAAGCGCCGATGCGCCCGAGATCGAAGCGGTGCCCTTTGACAAGGCGATTTACACGATGGTCAGCGACAGGGCAGCCCTACAAACGTGGTTGGACAGGATTTACGAGCGCGGCTATGTGGCGGTGGATACCGAAACAACGGGTCTGGATGACATGACCGCTGATCTGGTCGGCATCAGCCTGTGTGTAGAGGCGGGCGAGGCCTGTTACATTCCGCTGATCCACAAGGCGAACCGCGGCAATGATCTGTTCGGCTCGGATGATCTGGCCGAGGGGCAAATGCCGCTGGACGAGGCGCTGGAGATGCTCAAGCCGATGCTGTGCGATCCCGCGATCCTGAAAATCGGGCAGAATATGAAATATGATGCCAAGATTTTTGCGCAACTCGACATCGCTGTGACACCGTTCGACGACACGATGTTGATGTCCTATGCCATGCACGCTGGCATCCACGGACATGGCATGGATACGCTCTCGGAACGGTATCTGAACCACACGCCGATACCGATCAAGCCGCTGCTGGGCACCGGAAAATCCGCAATCACCTTTGACAAGGTGCCGCTGGAGGACGCCGTAAAGTACGCATCAGAAGATGCCGATATCACCCTGCGGCTGTGGCAGCACTTCAAACCCGCCCTACACCGCGTGGGAACCACCCGCGTCTATGAAACGATGGAACGCCCCTTGATGCCGGTCCTGATGCAGATGGAACGGCACGGCGTCAAAGTTGACCGTGACACGCTCAGCCGGATGTCGAACGCGTTTTCGCAGAAGATGGCAGGGCTGGAGGCGGAAATTCACGAACTTGCCGGGCGTTCGTTCAATGTGGGATCGCCCAAGCAACTGGGTGAAATCCTGTTTGATGAAATGGGCCTTGGGGGCGGCAAAAAAGGTAAGACCGGCGCGTATGCAACCGGCGTGGATGTTCTTGAGGATCTGGCGACCGAACATGAATTGCCCGCCCGTGTGCTGGACTGGCGGCAACTGTCCAAGCTGAAATCAACCTATACAGACGCGCTGCAAACCCACATCAACCCCGACACGGGCCGCGTTCATACATCCTATTCGATCACGGGTGCCTCTACAGGGCGGCTGTCGTCAACTGATCCCAATCTGCAAAACATTCCGATCCGAAGCGAGGAAGGTCGCCGCATCCGCGAAGCGTTCATCGCCGACGAAGGCAAAACGCTGGTGGCGCTGGATTATTCACAGATCGAATTGCGGCTGCTGGCGCATATCGCCGATCTGCCCGCACTAAAGCAGGCGTTTGCCGATGGTCTGGACATTCACGCCATGACCGCATCCGAAATGTTCAACGTGCCGCTGGCTGAAATGACACCCGATATCCGCCGACAGGCCAAAGCGATCAACTTTGGCGTGATCTACGGCATCTCCGGTTTTGGTCTTGCGCGCAATCTGCGCATCCCGCGTGCAGAGGCGCAGGGGTTCATCGACCGTTACTTCGAACGCTTCCCTGGTATCCGTACCTACATGGATGACACCAAGGCATTCGCCAAAGAGCACGGATATGTCCAGACCCTGTTCGGCCGCAAGATTCACACGCCCGAGATCGGCTCGAAAGGTCCGCGTGCAGGGTTTGCCGCGCGTGCAGCCATCAATGCACCAATTCAGGGCACCGCCGCCGATGTGATCCGGCGTGCGATGATCCGTATGCCGGACGCGATTGCCGACTTGCCTGCTAAAATGCTGTTGCAAGTACACGATGAACTGCTGTTCGAGGTCGATAAGGGCGCAGAGGATGCGTTGATCGAGGCCGCGCGCAACATCATGGAAAACGCCTCTGATCCGGTGGTAAAACTGGACGTAAAACTGAGCGTCGAAGCAGGGATCGGCAGCAATTGGGCGCAAGCACACTAAGGAGACATTGGTGAATCCTGTTCTCTATTCCTTTCGCCGCTGCCCCTACGCCATGCGCGCACGACTGGCATTGCAGGTATCCGGCTGCCGCGTTGAACTGCGCGAGGTTGTCTTGCGCGACAAGCCGGATGCGTTTCTGGCGGTTTCCCCTTCGGCAACGGTTCCGTGTCTGGTAGATCAGTCAACCGTGATAGACGAAAGCCTTGATATCATGCGCTGGGCCTTACAGCAGAACGACCCGAAAGGGTGGCTGGACATGCCCGAGGCGGGCGAAAACTGGATCACACGCGCGGACGGGCCGTTTAAACACGCGCTGGACCGCACAAAATACGCCATCCGATATCCTGATGAGGACGCCGCAACACATCGCGCGGCGGCAAGTGATTTTCTGACTGAACTGGATGCCGTATTAAATCCGTGGCTGTTTGAAAAACCGTCACTTGCCGATTTTGCGATCCTGCCCTTCGTCCGCCAGTTTGCCTATATAGACAAGCCGTGGTTTGACGAACAGCCTTGGCCGAACGTTCAACTCTGGCTTGATACCTTTCTGGAATCACCTGAATTCGCAACCATCATGCACAAATATCCGCAATGGAAACCGCACGACCCGTCTGTGTATTTTCCCAATTAGGAAATCAGCCAGCGGTATCAGGTGCCGCCACAATCCGCGCCACAATCCGGCGCGTTACAGGCGCGACGAGCAAAACTGTCGGGAAAGCCACCGCCCAACTGAAAATCCATGACGCCATCCAGGCGCTGACGAATGTATCACCGGCATCAATCACACGAAACGTGGCGATGGCAGACACCATGCAAGACATCAGTCCAGACAGGATAAAGCCAAACAATACGGGGGCAAATCGAGCGGGGATCATAATAATTTCATCCGGTTAGATATAGGTGACCTCAGGTGCCGGAAGTGTTCTCTTCACTGACATAGAGGTCATAACCCTCTAACATTAAAGCTGCAATCTGCTCCCGACACCCTGCGACATCGCAGCTCAATACGGGCGCATCCTTAGATAAAATTGTCCTGCTGTGACCTTAACGGGTGGCTCCCGCCTGTACCAACATCGCTGTCAGTTCAGGATCATCCATCGCATCAGAATAATCCAGAACACTCCTGCCGCTGTTGTCCCGTATCGCAGGGTCGGCACCGGCATCCAGCAACGCCACGATAAAGTTGAACGGATCATCAGGACCACCATCAAGCAGATGCGCCATAAGCGGCGTGCGCCCTTCAAAATCAAGCAGGTTTACATCACCGCCTGCCGCCACGGCGGCGGGAATAAACTCGGGATCAACGATCAGGTGCATCAGGCCAAAACCCTCATCGTTTTGGGCATTAATATCCGCACCGGCTTGTTGCAACAGCTTCAGCTTTTGCCGGAAACCGCCGTAATCAAGCATGTGAATGGCATAGAAGCCGTATTTGTCACTGGCTTGCGCCAGTTCCGGCTGCTGATTTAACGCCTGCGCAACCTCTGCCACCTCACCCAGCTGGACCATCTTGAAGAAATCGTCGGTAGATATCTCCTGTGCGCTCGCTGGCGTCACTGATAGCCCAATAGCGGCAACCAGAAGGGCGATTATCCGCCTGAATGCAGCCACACTTCTCTTCCTATTCTTTAGGCAGGTCTTTTGACGGGATGATGCCAAAGAACGCACCGCCCGACCAGACACCGAACCAGTCGTCATGATGTAAGCCGAGTTCAACAAGCCGATAAAAACTCTTGCGATCAATCAGCGCCTCAAGGTTGCGGCGGACACGCACATAGGGCGACGGCTCTCCGGTTTCGTCATCGCGCACAAACCGCAGGGGCGCGTCCGGTCCGGCAACGGTGACATCATCCAGATTGGTGGTGAAGGTCAGGCGCTGGTCCCTCCCCTCCCCCGACACTTCGAAATCAACTGCGACAAAAGGCGCGTCATCTACGCGAATGCCCACCTTTTCGACAGGCGTCACAAGGAAGAATTTATCGTCTTCGCGGATCAGAATCGACGCGAACAGTTTGACCAATCCGGGCCGTCCGATGGGGGTTCCTTCATAAAACCATGTACCGTCACGGCGGATTTCCATGTCTATGTCACCGCAAAACGGGGGATTCCATTTCTCAACCGGCGGTAAACCGCGTGATTTGGATGCTTTGATAGACGCCGCGAGGCTTTCGGCGGACGGAGTCACAGCTTTTTGTCCAGTCATTGCTTTTACCATTCCCTTAGTTCGAGATACACTTACATGGTAACAATATAACCTGCACAGCGGAGAAGTCATGACCCAAGCGGACACACAGGCGGCCAAAGACCTTGCGGCGGAAGATATGGTCGATCAGATCGAAGCCTTGGGCGAGAAGCTGGGCGAGGCGCGCAAATCCATCATGGCGCGGTTTATCGGGCAGGAGCGCGTTGTCGAACTGACACTCACCGCGTTGCTGTGCGGTGGGCACGGCCTATTGGTGGGCCTGCCGGGTCTGGGCAAAACGCGCTTGGTTGAAACGCTGGGTACAGTGATGGGTCTGGATGGCAAGCGGGTACAGTTCACGCCCGATCTGATGCCTGCCGATATACTCGGCTCCGAGGTGTTGGACACCGATGCCGGCGGCACACGCAGTTTCCGCTTTATTGAAGGGCCGATTTTCTGTCAGCTTTTGATGGCGGACGAGATCAACCGCGCATCACCGCGCACACAATCCGCGCTGTTACAGGCGATGCAGGAAAAAACAGTCACTGTTGCAGGACAAAACCGCTCGCTTGGGTCACCGTTTCATGTTCTGGCGACGCAGAACCCGATCGAGCAGGAAGGCACCTATCCCCTGCCGGAAGCGCAGCTTGACCGCTTTCTGGTCCAGATTGACATCGCCTATCCCGATCGCGCAACCGAGCGTGACATCCTGATTGCCACCACAGGCGAGGCAGAGGCGCAATCCGTTGGGGTGTTCACCGCCGGAGAGTTACTGGATGCGCAGCGGCTTTTGCGCCGGATGCCCGTTGGCGAAAGCGTTGTGGAGATGATCCTTGATCTGGTACGCGCCTTCCGCCCCGAAGAAGACGGGGTAAGTGCACGCGTCAGGGAAACAGTATCGTGGGGCCCGGGACCACGTGCCGCGCAGGCATTGATGCTGGCCGTTCGTGCGCGTGCATTGTTGCAGGGCCGCCTGGCCCCGTCTGCCGAGGATGTGATTGATATGGCGCGGCCCGTACTGACCCACCGCATGGCGCTGAATTTCGCCGCCCGTGCGCGCGGCGACAGCCTGACCAACTTGATCGACGAAACAGCCGCTGCGCTTGCCAAACCGAAAGCCGCAGTAGCGTGAGCGATCCCCTCTCCCTTCGCGCAAAGTCAGAGGCAGAAGCAGTCGCCCTGCCTGCCCTGCTGGCCCGTGCCGAGCAGTTGGCCGGTGCCGTTCTGCTAGGCGCACATGGCCGACGCCGTGCAGGGGCGGGGGATGATTTCTGGCAATACCGTCCGGCGCAAATCGGGGACAGCCGCCGTGCGATTGACTATCGCCGCTCGGCCATGGGCGATACCGAGTTCGTGCGCGAACGGGAATGGCAGATCGCGCAGTCGGTGATGTTGTGGGTGGATCAGGGAGCCTCCATGCGCTTTGCCTCATCAGAGGCGGTGCCTCAAAAAATCGAGCGTGCGCGTGTGTTGGCGCTGGCCGTTGCGATCCTTCTCAATCGTGGGGGAGAGCGCGTGGGGCTAACCGGAACCGAATTACCACCACGTGCGGGACGTCCGCAGATTATGGCGCTCGCCGCGCTGTTGTGCCGCGATGACAATGCCGATTACGCCCCCCCTGAACACCGTGCCATGATCCCCCATGCGCGCGCTGTTTTCATATCGGATTTCATGGGCGATATCGATGGGGTTCGCACAGCACTGACCAAAGCCGCCGATCGCGGGGTTCGGGGTGTTCTGTATCACGTGCTTGACCCCTTCGAAGAGGCGTTTCCCTTTACCGGTCGCACGATTTTTGAATCCATGGGCGGCACGCTCAGCCACGAGACATTGAAAGCCAACGATCTGAAAGAGCGCTATCTGGCGCGGCTGGCCGAACGTAAGGCAGAACTGCAATCGCTATGCGCCCTCACCGGATGGCACTATGGTCTCCACCACACAGACAGCACGGCGCAGGCGGGCTTGCTTTGGCTCTATACCGCGCTTGATGCAAAAGCGGTGGCCGCATGATGGTTCTGGGTGGCATCGGGTTTACCACCCCTTGGTTATTGCTTGCTTTGGCCGCTTTGCCGATCCTCTGGCTGCTGCTGCGCGCTGTGCCGCCTGCGCCTGTCAAACGCCGCTTTCCCGGTGTGGCACTGCTGCTGGGCCTCAAAGATGACGAGACTGTGTCTGATCGCACGCCTTGGTGGCTGTTACTGCTGCGGATGCTGGCGGTGGCGGCAATTATCATCGGGCTTGCGGGGCCGGTCATGAACCCCGAAACAGAGCAGGCGGATGGCAACGGACCGCTACTGTTTGTGCTGGATGGATCATGGGCCGGTGCGACCCGCTGGCCACAACAACAAGAGGCGATCGAGGCACAACTCACCCGCGCCAGCCGCCTTGGCCGGACGGTCGGGTTTTTGACACTGACACAACCCGAACCGCCTGTTTTCCAATCCGCAGACGCATGGCGCAACAGGCTGGCAGGAATCAAACCCGCCCCGTGGCAACCAAGCCCCGCCATGCTGGACAGTGCACGTGAAGCGCTTGGCGATGCGGGGAACTTCGATACACTCTGGTTTAGTGACACTCTGGAATATGAAGGCCGCGATGACCTGCTGGATGCACTGCAACAGCGTGGTTCGGTCGAAGCCTATCAAACAGCCCTGAACGTAATGGCCATTCGCCCCGCCACATATGAGGATGGTGCGGTACAGTTACGTATCGTGCGTGCCACTGCCGGACCTGAACGCAGTGTGACGATACAAGCACAAGGTCGTGATCCCGCCGGCAATGGCCGTATTCTAACCACCGCAAACGCTACGTTTGAAGAGGGCGCGACGGAGGGTCAGACAGCCATTGTTCTGCCGTCGGAACTGCGCGCGCGGATAACGCGGTTTGATATTGTCGGCCAGCGCTCTGCCGGTGCCAGCACGCTGAGCGACGATGGTTTGCGGCGGCGCGAGGTTGCGTTGATCTCGGCACGTGAAAACCGCGAGGGGCTGGAGCTGCTGTCCCCCTTGCACTACATCGAACAGGCTCTGGCCCCCACTGCCGATCTGATCAACGGCGCGTTGGGTGATGTGCTGCCTGCCAATCCTGATGTGATCGTCCTTGCCGATGTTGCCACCCTGTCCGAGGCCGAGGCAGCCCCCCTAACCGAATGGATCGAAGGGGGCGGCATGTTGGTGCGGTTTGCAGGTCCACGCATCGCGGCAAGTGATATTTCACGCATTGACGAAGACCCCCTGATGCCCGTTCGTTTGCGTGCAGGTGGGCGAAGTGTAGGCGGCGCAATGAGTTGGGGAGAGCCCAAAGCGCTGTCGCCCTTCACCAACGGCTCACCGTTCTTCGGGCTTATTATCCCCGATGATGTCACCGTAAGCGCGCAGGTTGTCGCACAGCCCGACCCGACGCTCGCCGAGCGGGTGATTGCATCGCTCAGCGATGGTACGCCACTGGTGACACGCAAGACTGTCGGACAAGGCCAGATCGTACTGTTTCACGTCACCGCAACTGCGGAATGGTCCACCCTGCCCCTGTCGGGGCTGTTTGTTGAAATGCTGGAGCGGTTGGCCGTATCCTCCTCTGCGGCAAGTGCGACAACCGCTGCGTTGGAAGGTACCACATGGATACCGCGCCGATTGATGGACGGATTTGGCACGCTGGTGGATGCAGGCAAACTCGCCGGCGTTGACGGGCCGCAACTGGTCGAAGCGCCGACCGGCCCTGCGGTGCCACCGGGGTTGTATACGTCGGGCGACCGGACGCTGGCGCGCAACGTGCTGACCGCTGAAACAGAGCTGGGCCTTGCAGAGTGGCCGTCCGATGTGCCTGTGCGCGGATTTTCCGTTGCGCCGGAGCAGCCCGTAGCAGGCTGGTTCCTGAGCCTTTCGATCCTGTTGCTGTTAGCGGATGTGGTTGTGTCCCTGTCCCTGTCCGGCCGCCTGTTGAGCCGCAGTAATACCGCTGGTATCGCAATTGGCGCATTGTTGATGATTACACCACCCGCAGATGCCCAGACGGCAGAGGAAGAATTTGCGCTGGCGGCGACAGCAGAACTGGTGTTGGGCCATGTGATCACGGGTGATGCAGAGGTTGACGAAATCGCTCTCGCCGGCCTCACCGGTCTGAGCGATACGCTGTTCTTCCGCACCTCGGTAGAGCCGTCGAACCCGCTGAGCGTGAACCTTGAAACCGACGAACTGGCGTTTTTCCCGATCCTGTACTGGCCCGTGACGCCCGCACAGCCGACCCCGTCGAGCGAGGCTTATGCCAAACTGAACACCTATCTACGCTCTGGGGGGATGATCCTGTTTGACACGCGCGACGCCAATACGGCCAGCTTCGGCGCGTCCAGTCCCAATGGCCGTAAACTGCAAGAGCTGGCCGCGCCCCTTGACATCCCCGCGTTAGAGCCGATTCCGAGCGACCATGTGATCACCCGCACCTTCTATCTGCTTCAGGATTTTCCGGGCCGTCATGCAGGCCGCGATGTCTGGGTCGAGGCGGCGGACCCGAATGCCAAACAGATCGAAGGGATGCCATTTCGTGACCTGAACGATGGCGTGACCCCTGTTGTGATTGGCGGCAATGACTGGGCAGCGGCGTGGGCTGTGAACTCCGGCGGTGGGCCCATGCTGCCTGTCGGGCGTGGCTACAGCGGCGAGCGGCAGCGCGAAATCGCTTACCGTTTCGGCATCAATCTGGTGATGCATGTGCTTACAGGAAACTACAAATCTGATCAGGTCCATGTGCCTGCGCTTTTGGACAGGTTGGGCCAATGACATCCAGCATCGTATTTGATCCGCTTGTTCCATGGCCCTTACTCGTCATGGTTGCCGTGATTGCCGGTCTTGGAGTGCTTTTGGCGCTGGTGCGCGGGTTGCGCGGCTGGGCGCTGCGCGGCTTGGCGGGGCTGGTGGTGCTGGCGGCCCTTTCCGGTCCGTCCTATCAACAGGAAGACCGCGCACCGCTGAGCGATATCGTTTTGATGCTGGAAGACGAAAGCGCCAGTCAGCGCCTTGGCGCGCGCGCCCTGCAGACATCCGATGCCGCCGATGCCATGGCCGCCCACATCACCGCACGGCCCAACACCGAATTGCGGCGGATCACCATTCCCGACGGACAAGGTGACGCCGGAACGCAGATGATGACGGCTCTCTCGGAAGCTCTGGCCGAAGAGCCGCGCGCGCGGGTTGCGGGCATTGTCGCCGTAACGGATGGCCGTGTGCATGACGCCGACTTGCCCGTCGATCTGCCCGCACCTTTTCACGTTCTTTTAAGTGGTGAAGCGACAGATTGGGACCGCCGCCTGAGCGTTCTGGGCGCGCCTGCATTTGCCATTATAGGCGAACCTGTGGTCCTGACCTTGCGCATTGATGATCTTGGCGCGGCCCCTGCCAGCGAGGGTTTTGCCGAGCTTGATATCTCTATTGACGCAGACGCGCCGCAGCGGTTCCGTGTGCCAATTGGCGAAGACCTTGAGCTGCCCGTCACACTGCCGCACGGCGGTCGCAACGTGATCCGATTTTCCCTGCCCGAGGCCGAGGGCGAGCTGACCGACCGTAACAATTCCGCCGTGATCCAGATGAACGGCGTGCGCGACCGCCTGCGGGTGCTGCTGGTCAGCGGCCAACCCCACGCGGGCGGACGCACATGGCGCAACCTTTTGAAATCGGACAGCTCGGTTGATCTTGTACATTTCACCATTCTACGACCACCGGAAAAACAGGACGGCGTCCCGGTGTCGGAACTGTCGCTGATCGCGTTTCCCACGCGCGAATTGTTCATGGAGAAAATAGACGATTTCGATCTGATCATTTTTGACCGCTACAAACGGCGGGGTATTTTGCCTGCGCTCTATCTGGAAAACATCGCGAATTACGTGCGCAAGGGCGGTGCCGTTCTGGTATCCGCAGGGCCGGATTTTGCGAGCGCCGAAAGCCTCTATCGCACACCGTTGGGCGCAGTGCTGCCAGCGAACCCCACTGCGCGCGTGTTGGATGAACCCTATCTGCCGGTTGTATCCGATCTGGGGGATCGTCATCCGGTCACGTCCGGCCTACCGCAAAACGGCGAATGGGGCCGCTGGCTGCGACAGATTGATGTGACCACGACCTCCGGCAACGTCGTGATGACAGGTATTGAAGACCGCCCCCTGCTGATCCTTGATCGTGTGGACGAAGGGCGCGTGGCGCTGCTCGCCTCAGATCATGCGTGGTTGTGGAACCGTGGCTATGAAGGCGGCGGGCCACAATTGGAACTGCTGCGCCGTCTGGCGCACTGGATGATGGGGGAGCCGGAACTGGAAGAAGAGGCACTGACCGCCACAGCCGAGGGCCAGACCATGCGGATTGAACGACGCACCCTGAGTGAGGATGTGCCGCCACTGACCATCACCGGCCCTGATGGAACAGTCACCGAATTGCCCCTGTCACCCGCAGGACCGGGCCGGTTCGAAACGGTTTTCGACGGGCCGCAGATCGGCCTTTACCGTCTGGAAAACGGCGAGCAGGTGAGTGTCATCGGTCTTGGCCCCTCGGCCCCGCGTGAGTTTGTAGAAACAATTGCAGACCCATCCGCGTTAGAGCCTGTTTTGAACGCTTTGCGAGGCGGGGTAACCCGTATCGAAGACGGGTTGCCGCGCTTGCGTAACGTGCGCGCAGGGCGTCCCGCAGCGGGGCGGGGATGGATCGGGCTTACCCCCCGTGCGGCCTATGAAACCCGTGATGTGCGCCAAACGCCGATACTGCCGGCATGGCTTGTCCTTTTGCTGAGTGCGGGATTGATCACTGCGGCATGGCTGCGCGAAGGGCGCAGATAGCTCCGGAGCTACAGCAGGATATACGCCCAGAAGGGCAACACCATCAGCGACAGTACCACCTGCCATGTCATAACGTCAGCATAAAGATCGGCGTCACCGCCCATCTGTTTTGCCACGATATAGCCGTTGGACGCAGCGGGTGCTGCAAACACCAATACCCCTGCAAACACTTGCGCCGAAGGCAGGCCAAGAACAACGCCGAAGCCGACAAAGATACTTGACGCCAACACGGGCCGGACAAGCGCACCAAATCCGACACGCCAATCAAACCGTGCCATCCGCCGCAAGCTTATTCCCGCGCCCACAGCCATAAGCCCGACACCCAGCGCGCCCCGCCCGATCATATCAAGAGTGTCTGCCAGCGACGCCGGAAGGGATATGCCCCCGAGATTCAGCGTCAGCCCGATAACGCATGCTTGCACCAGCGGATTGCGCATCAGCGTATTGAGGATTTTTGACACGCTTGCCTTGGAGGGGCCAAAGGACGCCAGCACAACAATGCAGGTGATGTTGATCAGCGGTATCAGGACCGCAATCGCCACGGCCATGATCGCGATGCCACCCGCCAAAAATTGTTCGGCTGCGGCAAGCGCCACGAAGGCATTCCATCGCACGCTGCTTTGAAAAAGCGAGGTGAACGCGGGGTTCCCCAGCCGCGCCTGTGGCATCATTCGCAAGGACAGCACCAGACCTGCAATCACCGCCAGAGTGCCAACCAGTGCAATGCCAAACCCGCCAAAGCGTTCAAGTGACAGATCGGAACGCGCAATCGCCAGGATCAGCGTTGCAGGGATAAGCCCGCGAAACGAAAGCGTCTCGATCGCGGCCCAACTGCCGCGCGGAATGATCCCTGATTTCGCCAGCGCATAACCCGAAGCGATGATCAACAGAAGGGGAAGGGCGGAAATTGCAAGCGACATCCGTGATCCCTGCCATCCGAACGGTGATTAGTCCAGACGGATTTCAACGCTGCTGCTTTGCCCACGCGCATCCACAACCGATATCCGCGTGAAGCCTGCGGTCTTTAGCGGCAGTAAAACATCACGCCCCCGCAGATGCGTTATCATCGGCATACCGTCCACCAGCACAGTCATCGGCAGCTTGCCTGCTTGTACCTTTAACGGCACACCAAATCCGCTACGCTGCAGAACCGCACCATCGGGTGGGAAGGTCACGACAGGCCGATCCGGATCAGCAGCAAACACCGCCGCGCGGCTGCGAAACCGCTGCAATGGTTCCGGCAGATGCGCTGTACTTTGGATTAGCGTTTCCGGTGGCGGCGCGGGAAGCGGCGCGCGATCAGGTCCAATGCGGCCGAAGGCTTCAAACACCACCGGCGCGGCAAGCGCACCACCAAACGCACCCGGCACAGGTGTACCGTCCGGGCGGCCCAGCCAAACACCCACCACATGCTGCCCGTCAAAGCCAATGGCCCACGCGTCGCGATGCCCGTAAGATGTACCGGTCTTATAAGCGATCTGCCCTGCAACGGCGCCCGCCCCGTTGGGGGGTGCGATCCCCGACAGGATGTTTGACACCTGCCATGCCGCCACCGGCGAGATAAACTGTTTTGGCAGAGGTGATTTTTTCTGTCGCCGCGCGCTCAGCTGTCTTGCTTTTCCGCCTTGGGCAATACCGGCGTAAAGCTGAACCAGATCGTGCAAGCTTATCCCGACGCCGCCCAGCGCTATTGCCAACCCTGCCTGCCCCGATGGCAGTTGCGGGTCTGCCCCAGCGCGGCGCAGCCCGGACATCAGCCGCGCGGCCCCCAGTTCATGGGTCAACAACACGGGCGGGATATTCAGCGAAAGCACCAGCGCATCCCGCACGGTGAGCACTCCACGAAACCGGCCATCGAAATTCTGTGGTGCGTAGCCGCCGAAAGACACAGGCGCATCGTTGATCAAGGTATTGGGGTGCACCAAACCCTGATCAAAGGCGAGCCCGTAGACCAGGGGCTTGAGCGTTGATCCCGGTGAGCGTTTTGCCACCGTCATATCGACGAATCCCAACGCACCGTGTGTAGAGGAAAACGCAGGTGATCCGACATGTGCCAGAATTTCCCCCGTGCCGTGATCTGCGACAATAATCGCCGCAGACACGCCAGATGCCTGCCCGGCGACCGCACGCTGTGCCAATTCTTGCATGCGACGCTGAAGTTGTCTGTCTATTGTGGTGTCAAGGCGAAGTGCAGCAGGAGCGGAGTGGCGCAACGAAGCCGCCAGATGTGGAGCGTCTTGCGGGATTGTACGCATTGATTTCGGCACGTCGGGCTGACGCGCATCAGCAATTAAATCCAGACGGGACAAAACCCGATCCCGCGCGGCACGGGCTGTTTGGGGATGGCGGTCGGGTCGGCGCACTTCCGGCGCTTGCGGAAGGGCGATCAAAAGCGCCGCTTCGGCTTGGGTCAATCGTTGCGGCTCTTTGCCGAACCACGCGAGACTTGCAGCGCGCAAGCCTTCCACCGCACCACCGTAAGGCGCGTGATGTAAATACAGCGAGAGTATTTCAACTTTGCTCAACCGCCGCTCGAGCGCTAGCGCGACACGCATCTGCCGCAGCTTGCCTTTGAAACTTCCCGTGCCGGAGTTTTCCAGAAGACGCGCGACCTGCATCGTGAGGGTCGAGCCACCGGAAACGATTTCGCCATGCCAAGCAGCTTGTGCAGCTGCACGCAGCATCGCGCGCAGATCGACACCACCATGATTATGAAACCGTTTGTCTTCATAAGCGATCAGCATCGCGATGAATTGCGGGTCAGCCTGGTCGGGTTGCATCGCAAGGCGCATCCGCCCGCCCTCTACTGCGAAGGCGCGCAGCAAGGCACCGTCACGTGCGCGCACTTCAACTGCGACTTCTGACAGAATTGGCGGCAGCACAGTCTGTGCGACCCAATCATCCAGCCTGTCCCGCCCATGCGCGGCGAGGCCAAGCAGCACAACTGCAACAGCCAGAAATGCGGCGATCCGTCTCATGGCGTGACGGTCAGGCGGCCTGTTGCTGTGTTGGCGCGATACTCGGGGCGGTACATATCAGACACCATTGCAGCAGGGTGATGATACTCCCCCGGTGAGACAGCGCGCACGACATAGGCCAACTGAAACGCATCGCTGCCGCTGTGATCAACTGCCGCCAGAAAACGATCCGCGCGGAATTCGACGTTTTGCGGGTTGGCCGGTTTAATCCAGTCCAGCGCTTTGATGGATGCACTGTTCAACAGGTTGGGATTGTCGATCTCGAACCCTCCGGGCAGTGGATCATCTATCATCAACCGTGCACCGATATCATCAAACGGCCTTATGTCCAGCACGGTCACCCACCGCGTACCGGAGGCGACCGGCCCTGAGACCGCCTCTCCTTCCATCGTGAAATAGCGGCGCGTTAGGGCATAGCCATAGCCTCCCGCATCAGGTGCTACCTCTGGCACGCCATAGGCGGTGAGCGTGATATCCGTGGGCGTATCAGACACGTTGCGGACCATCGTTGTTTGGGGATCGCGGTCGCTAAGCTTGCGCACGAGCGGACCGCTGACCGGCGTGCCATCAACCTCCATCCCGCTGTTGCCCGCCGGGGCGACATCCAGCGCATGGGCGGCAAGCACAACCTGCGCCGCTTCCTGCGTCGACAGATTGCGGCTTGCCTGCATGGATTGTGCAAGCGCTTCCAGATTTACCTTCTCGCTGCCCGCTTCTGCGGCGAGTTTAAGAACCGCTGCGCGATCACGAAGGTCACTGCCAAAGTCGTCGCGCCATTGGTTGCGGTCTGTGGGGGTCAGCAGCAATGCGCCAGCGCGAGCAAACATTTTATCCGCCCGCACGGGATCGCCATAAGCTGCCAGCGCCGCGCCAAGTTGTGCAGCAGCCATCGGGGTCGCGAATGCCGCGGCTTTGGTGTCGGCATAGTATCGCAAATCACCCATTTGCGCGGCACCGGCACGGGTCAGCACCAGCAGCGCATAAGCGATATCCTCGCCGCCCTTGTCAAAGTCAGGCGCAAAGTTGACACGGTTGCGCAGGTTATCCAGCGCCGATGATACCGCGCGCTGCGGCACCGGATGGCCCTGCGCCTGAGCGCGCCACAAGAAATCTGTCACATACGCGTCCAGCCAGAACGCCCCCGTATCGGGGTGCCACATGCCAAACGCACCGTTAGAGGCCTGTCGCGCCAGAACGCGGGCAATCCCCTCTGCGATCTTTTCATTGATCTCCGACGGGCTGCCGATACCGGCGCTTTGGGCCAGATCGCCAAGATACAGCAGCGGCAGGGATGCTGATGCAACCTGCTCGGTACAGCCATAGGGATAGCGATCAAGCTGGCGCAGCAGCCCCGGAACGTCAAACCGTGCCAATGGTCCGGCAGTCAACGTAGCGCTGGCGGTGCCTTCACGTAAACCGGACAGAACCGCATTATCGAACGTAAACGTCTCACCCGCGCCAAGCGAAAACCGTCTGGTTGTGGCAATCTCGGGATCATTGATGCGCACCGGAAGGGTCAGCACGCGCTGCAACACCGTGCCATCCGGCGTGGTAAGTTGCACAGTGATCCGGTGATCACCAATTTCGCGGGCAACAAGGTCCAGCGGCAACCGCAATGTGCCGCTTTCGGTGATGTTCACCACGGCAGGGACAGCCCCCATCGCGATGCCTGCATCCGCGAACACATCCAATTTCATCACACCGCTATCCCCGCGCGTGTGGACCATTTCCAGCAGCAAGCGGCTTGTGTCTTGCGGCGCCAGCAGGCGTGGCAGACTGGCGGTGATCACGACAGGATCGCGCGCGACCACGTCGCGGGTTGCGTTGCCCACGCCGCTCTCGCTCCACGCGACAGCCATCAGCCGGATTGTGCCGTTGAAAGCAGGACGCGTCACCTCAACCACCGCGCGGCCCTCGGCATCCACAGCGACCGGACCGCTGAAAAACGCCATCAGCGCTTCGGTAGGTGGTGGGGATTGCAACTGCGCCGACAGGGCTGCATCACCACCCGAACGGACGCTGCCCATGGCGCCGCTCAATCCATCAATCAATCGCCCATAAACATCCCGCAACCCGACACCCAGACGCCGCTGGCCAAAATAATGCGCAGACGGATCAGGCACCGCAAAATCTGTCAGGTTCAGGATACCGACATCAACCGCAGCCAGCGTGAGGTAGGCTGTCTCACCCTCGGCAATACCCGTAACCTGAACAGGAACGTGCAAGGTCGCTGCCTGCCCGTCAACTTCTCCTGCAGGATCCAGCGTAACGGTCAGTTGTTTTGCGGCGGGGCGCACAGCCGCATGGGCCAGTCCGAGGCTTCGCGCAGGATTAAGGTCCTGTTGTGCGTCCATCGGCCGGATCACAGAGGCGGTCACATAGGCGCTGCTGCCCCAGTCTTCGGTCACGGTAAGGGGGATGACCGTTTCACCGGCCTCCACACGCAGGCTTTGCTGTTCGATCACACGGTTCGACAACACCGCGATTTCTGCAACTCCGGACTCAGGTGCAACAACCCGCAGTTGGGCAGTATCGCCAACGCTGTATGTCTCACGGTCCAGCGATACAGCGAGGAAATCAGGCGTGGCCGACGCATCATCGCCACCGTACCAGCCCGATGCGACAGAAACCGAGGTTACCGCATAAGGTGCGCCCAGATGCTCTACCACCAGTTCGTACTGACCCCATTGTGTCGGCACGGACAGCGGCGTCGGCTGCTCTGACAGTGAAAGCTCGCCACTGTCTACACGGATGCGGCGGGTGATCGGCTCCCACGCCCAGCTTCCGCCGTTCTGATACCACTGGTATTGCGTATCGACGCGGTTAAAGGTCCAGCGCACAGGCATGTTTCCCTGCGTCGCAATCAGATCAAATTGCGCTTCTGCACCTTCGGACAGCACATCTTCAAACGCCGGCTTGATCCCGATGAGCGGCCCCTGCGGCACCAGCGTACGGGTCAGCCGCTGCTCGACAGGGCGGCCCGACCCTTCGGCAACGCGCGTTGTGATTGCCAGCTCCAGCGGCTGGCTGGGCAGTTCATCAACCTGTGGCATAATCAGGGACAATTGTGCCTGACCCTGCGCATCTGTTCGGACAGGATCGATATAGTTTGTTCGCGTGTCGAACCGTTCATCGTGGCGCCCGAACAAATAGTTTTGATAGGCGTCCAGACGGCGTGTGGTGCGTAGGCGCGCTTCGCCCTCAACAGCAAGGTCGGCAGCAGGTGCGCCGAACAGATAGCGCGCATCGACTTGCAGCGGCGGCGTATCGCCAAGTGCAAGCGGGGCATCGGGCAGCGTCAGATCAAATTCGATCCGGTCCGGCAGAAAGTCTTCGACAAGGATGGTCTGCGATGACAGCGGCCCCTCTGCGGGATCGGCAATAATGTCCAGACGCCACGCGCCACGCGGTGCCTGTGCGCCAATCGGCATGGCAAACACATGCCCCCCCGCAACCGCATTTGCGGTTAACATGCGGCTGTATTCCGCACCGTCAGGGCGTTTCAGCACAGCAACCAGCGGCAATCCGTTAATTGCGCGCCCTTGGGTATCGCGGGTCAACACCGTTGCATATACGGTTTCTCCGACGCGATAGGCCCCCCTGTCGGTGGTGACAAACGTGTCAATCGGCGGGGCAGGCGGCCGGCCCTCGACGCCACGATCCGACAGGTCGAATTCAGGCTCGGTAAGCGACAGGAAAGCTGCATCCCCGTCAGGCTCCTGCGCCATCAACAAGGCAGGCGCCGCAGCCCCGCCGCCACGGGTCAACCCGCGGGGGAAATGTGCGCGGCCCTGCGCATCGGTCACCACCTCACCCAACACTGCGTTTGCGCGTGAGATCAGGCTGAGTGTCACACCGGCGAGCGCATCGGCACTGCCCAGACTGCGCACCGTGACGTGCAACCCGTCTGTGCCCGACATCGTGCTCAGACCCAGATCGGTCAGAATGAACCACTGGGTCGCTGCGGGATTGTCATAAGGATCAGCGCCTTTGATCCCCGCTGTCAGCGCGTAAATACCGGCCGGTTGATCTTTCAGCGCATCACCCAGCGGCAGGCGGGTGGTCATTGCCGTATTCAGCGTATTTTGCACCTCGCCTGTACCGCTCCAGATATCCTGTGCAATCGTTGCGGCAAAGCGGTCCTCCTGATATTTGCTCAGCGGTTTGCCAAAATAACTGTCCTGCATCGCGCGCAGCAGGTTCCTGTCGCTGACACGGCGCAACTGTAGCTCGACACTGTCGGTGTTTACGGTTTCGACAGGCAGCGCCGCCTGCGTACTGCGCGGCAACACATATGCACGGCCAGAAAAGCGGACAGATGGGTCACGGTCACGCACATACAGCGTGACTGGAACATCCTTGTGCAGAACTTCACCACTTGCGGCAGGCAGCCCTGCGCGGAAGGTTGCGGTATAACGCGCGCCATGGGAAACACCGTCGATGCAGATTTCGCGCTCGCCCGCTTCTACCACCAACGAGGTGTTTTCCAGCCGCACAAAGGGTTCATAATCGGTGCCTGCCTGTAACAGCTTTTCAGAGAACTCGGCGCAAATGCGTGGGCGGGCGCTGTTATTGTCCACACGGGTTTGCGTAATGCGAAAGCCGTATTTACCAATCGCGGTGTCCAGCGCTGCTTGCAACTCCTCCCGCGGTTCCAGCGCTACCGCCAGGCGCAAGAGCGCGATCATCTCGCGGCCCTGCCCGTTTGCCTCCAGCGCGCGCGCCATCAGGTCAAGCGCGTTGACCTGTTCGGGCCGAGACTCCGCCCGTAGATAGGCATTGAGCGCTGCGGGAACAGCCTCACGCTGCAAGCGCTGCGCGAGATTGCGGGGTGTATCGCCGCGCGGCCGCAGGCCGAGCCATGCCAACTGCGCCCAAAGATCGCCGCGATCTGTCAACGCCACCGCACTGCCCGCCCAGCGCGCGGCGGAGGGGATATCACCACGGGCAATCGCCGCGTTCATGGCAGAAACAGCATCCTCAACCGTGATATTGCCCGTCTGATAACGATCCGCGTTGGTTTGGACCAATTGCGCCGCTGCATCAAAATCGGAAGGTTTCAAAAAAATCATTTCGGCGCGCCGCTCTGCTGCAACAGCTTGGGCGACAGCGGGTGTGACCAGCTTTCGCGCGGATAGAGCGCCCTCGAAAAATTCGACCTGTGTTATCGCAGATTTGGGAAAACATGCGTTCGAGCGGGTATTGAACGTGAACGCCGTACAGGCAGATTGCGCAGTACAGGCACGCGCGCAGGCATCGCGCGTTGTTTCAAACAGCGGGCCGAGATCAGCGCCATAAAAATCGGCATCCTGCGTATAAACGTAGCGATGATCCGGCAGCGCCTGCTGCGCTTGCACACCTGCAACAGTCGCTGTCAGCCAGATCGCGACACCCGCCACCATTTGCATAACACGCATGACAGAATCCCCTAATTTGCCAGTTATCGGCAGCGTGACACGCGGGACGGCAGACAGGCAAGGGTGCTGATGTTAAGCTGAAATTTACCTCCATCGGCGCACAAGTGGGTTTGCACGATGCGACCAATGAGGAATGGATGAGCCTGCAGCAAAAACTCACCGAAGAGCGGCGCGGTCGTTTGGCGGCAGAACGGATGCTGGAGCTGAAGAAGGCAGAGCTTTTTGCTGCAAATCGCAAGCTGGGCCGTCACGCAAGGCAGCTTAGCGATGAAATTGTGGACACCCGTGCGCTGGTGGAAAGCATGGGCGCGGAGAATCGCAAGGTAAAATCCGATCTGCACGCGGCGCATGAAAAGATCGCGGTGGTAGAGCGACGCCTGTGGCACTCTATCGAGACAATCAAGGACGGGTTTGCCTTTTTCGACGGCGACAACCACCTGATCATGGCCAATCAGGCCTATCTGTCGATCTTTGACGGGCTGGAAGTGATCAAGACGGGAGTAAACTTTGTCACAATTTTACAGGCGTTGACGGATGAAGGGATTATCAATCTCGGCGGCGTGGAACCGGCAGCGTGGCGGCAGCGGATGATGAACAGGTTCCAGCAGCAACAGCCCGAACCCGTAGTGATCCAGCTGTGGAACGGCAATTACGTCAAGATGGTGGACCAGCGCGGCCCCAGCGGCGATGTCGTCTCTCTTGGTCTCGATATCACTACGACTGTGCATTACGAACGGGAGTTGAAGGCCGCGCGGGAACTGGCAGAAGCGGCCAACCGCGCCAAATCCGCTTTCCTTGCCAACATGAGCCATGAAATACGCACCCCGATGAACGGTGTCGTCGGCATGGCTGAGTTGCTGGACGATACCGTTTTGAACGAAGAACAGCGCCTTTACACCCAAACCATCAAGAACTCCGGCGAAGCACTGCTGGTCATTATCAATGATGTGCTTGATTACTCCAAAATCGAAGCGGATCGCCTTGAACTGCACAACGCCCCCTTTGATCTGGAACGTGCCTGTCAGGAGGTGATTATGCTGCTTCAGCCCATGGCTCATGACAAAGGGCTTGAGCTGTTGCTGGATTATGACCTGTTTTTGCCGACCGATCTGGTCGGGGATGCCGGACGGGTCCGGCAGGTGTTAACCAATTTGATCGGCAACGCGGTAAAGTTCACGACAGAAGGCCATGTATTGATCCGCGTCACGGGGGTTGCCGATGCGGAAAAAGGGCAGGTTGCCGTCCATATCGCGGTTGAGGATACGGGCATCGGCATTCCCGAACACATGACCAGCCACATTTTCGGCGAATTCAATCAGGTCGAGAACGAGCGGAACAGACAGTTTGACGGCACTGGCCTCGGGCTTGCGATCACCAAACGTCTGGTGGAGTTGATGCAGGGTGAAATCTGGGTCACGTCCGAAGAAGGGGTCGGGTCATGTTTCGGTTTCCGCATCGAAATGGTGGCGAATGGTGATCTTGATGTGGCCTATCCTTCGCTGACCTCCGTTATGCGGCGGGTTATGGTGGTGGATGATATCTCGGCAAATCGCGAGATACTTGAGCGGCAGCTGGCGCAACTACAACTCGAAACAATTGGAGTTGCCTCTAACGAAGCAGCACTGGCCGCGCTGGATCATACAATTGATATGGTAATCAGTGATCACAAGTTGCCCGATGTCGATGCGCTTTCGCTAGTCACCGCGATCCGTTCTGGTGGCAATGATGTGCCTTTGATGTTGCTCAGCGCGAGCCATGTCGGCCTAAAAGAGGATGCGCGTGCAAACGGTTTTGCCGCGATGCTGCAAAAGCCTATTCCGCGACGCGCCTTGTTTGATACGTTGAAACAAATCGCGCCCGAGAAAAGACCTGAGGTTGATATCCCGCCTTCGGCAATCTTGCGCAAGATGCGCGTGCTCGCCGCGGAAGACAACCGGACCAACCGGCTGGTGTTTAGCAAGATGATCAAATCACTGAACATCACGCTTGAGTTTGCGGAAAACGGAGAAGAAGCCGTATCACTTTTCAAAAGCTTCAAGCCCGATCTGGTGTTTATGGATATTTCAATGCCCCGTATGGATGGCAAAGAAGCGACCAGGGCAATACGCAAAATCGAAGCTGGCACAGGCGGGCACGTTCCTGTCGTGGCGATGACCGCCCATGCCCTGCCTGACGATGACAAATCGATTTTGCAGGCGGGGCTTGATCACTACCTGACCAAGCCGCTGCGCCGCGCGGCTATCGAAGAACACATCCTTCTTGCACAACCCGATAGGACGCTACCGATCCTTCCGACAGAGGATCAGGAGGCTGGATAGGGGCGCAAGAAGACAGGCGTGTCCGGCTTTGACAACTCCGGCGCGTGGGCGTACCCGCCGATATCAAAATCCAGGATACCTTCGGCGCTATTGATACGCTTTTGCACGATAAACCGGGCCATGGCACCGCGCGCTTTCTTGGCAAAGAAGCTTACGATTTTGGGGCCTTTGCCGTCGTTTTTATCTTCCATAAATTGTGGCGTGATGACCCGGAGTTTCAGCGTTTTCAGATCAACCGCGCCAAAATATTCCTGACTGGCGCAATTCACCAACACATCACTACCGGTCTTTTCAGCCTGCACATTCAGCGCTTTGGACAAATCGCTGCCCCAATAGTCATACAGGTTCTTCCCCCGCCGCGTCTTGAGCCTGCTGCCCATTTCCAGACGGTAAGGCTGTATCGCATCCAGCGGACGCAATACGCCATAAAGACCGGACAGAATTCGAAGGTGATCTTGCGCATAGGCCAGTTCATCCGCATCAAGACTGTCCGCTTCCAATCCCTGATAGGTATCGCCTGCAAACGCCAAAGCGGCAGGGCGCGTGATTTCAGCCTCGGGTGCCTCCTCAAACTCCTTGAAACGATCGCGGTTCAGCTTGGCCAGATCGTCGCTGAGCGACATCAGTGATTTCAAATCACCCAGAGTCAGATTGCGCGCGGTTTTAACCAAACGCATGGCATCTTCCTGAAAATCAGGTTCAGTCACAGCGACATCACGTTCTGCCCAATCCAGCCGCTTGGCCGGTGAAATTACAACAAGCATATCCGCTCCTCTTATCTGTTCGCGGACCTAGCCCGCGCCGCCTGTCTGACCAGTTATTCTACGTCCCGCAGAATTTCCAGAAATGCCGCGCCAAAGCGTTCGGCACGTTTTTCGCCCAGTATCCGTTCGATGCCTTGCGCGTCCGCGCTGCGCAACTGGGCCACTTTTGCAAGCAAGGATGCCGAACAACTCAGCGGCTTTTCCGTGCCCATTGCCCCGCGTGAAAGTTCGGCCTGCTTTTCAAGCAGTTGATCATACAGCCCACCCGCATCACGCCCGGCCAGTTTGCGGCGTTGCGGGTGCATCATTTCAGCCTCACCGTTGATGACCTCCAGAAACGCTGCGCCGTAGCTGTCCAGTTTTTTCGCGCCAATTCCACTCACGCGTGCCATCTGGTCCAGATTGGTCGGCCGTGTCTCGGCCATTTCGATCAGCGTCCGGTCGGTAAAGATGATATAAGCAGGCACTTTTGCCGCCTCTGCCAGTCCGCGCCGCTTGGCCTTGAGCGCGCTCAGCAATGGCGCGTCTTCATCGTTCACCATCGCTTTAACAGCAGGTCGGCGTGATGATGATCCGGCCGCCTTGATACTGTCACGGCGCAGGGTAATTTTTGCCTCGTCGCGCAAAATTGGCAGGGCCGCATCCGTCATCCGCAATGCGCCGTGGCGCGCCGGATCGGGACGCACCAGATCACGGCCCATCATCTGACGGAACACCGCCTGCCATTCGGGTTTGGAGTATTCAGTGCCGACCCCGTAAGTGGGCAGTGATTGGTGGCCGCGCTGCTTTATCTTGTCTGTTTCATTGCCGAGCAGAATATCAATCAGGTGACCGGCGCCAAACCATTCCTCCGTGCGCAACATCGCGGATAGGGCTTTGCGCACAGCTGTGGTGCCATCAAACGTTTCAACCGGAGTATCGCACAGATCACAGCGGCCGCAGGTAACCTCGCTTTCGTCAAAATACCCCAGCAGGGTTTTACGCCTGCATTCAAGCGCCTCTGCCAACCCCAGCAGTGCGTTCAGCCGCGCGTGATCTGCGCTGCGACGTTCGGGCGGGGCAAGCCCTTCGTCAATCTGGGTGCGGCGCAGGCGTATGTCTTCGGGGCCGAACAATGTAAGCGTTTCCGCAGGGGCGCCATCACGACCTGCGCGACCAATTTCCTGATAATAGGACTCTATGCTCTTGGGCAGATCGGCATGGGCAACCCAGCGAATGTCAGGTTTGTCGATCCCCATGCCAAAAGCAACAGTTGCCGCGACGATCAGCCCGTCTTCCTGTTGGAATTTCCGTTCGGCGATCCGGCGATCTTCTGCCTCCATCCCGCCATGATAGTGTATCGCCCGCTGACCCGCATCGTTGAGCGCGCGCGAGATGCCTTCGGTTTTGGCCCGTGTGCCGCAATACACAATGCCCGACTGCCCCCGCCGCGCGGCAGCAAAGTTCAGTATCTGGTTTCGGGGGCTATTTTTGGCGGCAAACATCAGGTGGATGTTCGGCCTGTCAAACCCACGCAGGAATGCGGTGGGGGCCATACCGTCAAACAGTTTCTGGATGATCTCGGCTTGCGTCTCTGCGTCTGCGGTGGCCGTGAACGCCGCCAGCGGTACGCCCAGCGCGCGTTTCAACTCTCCGATGCGCAGATAATCGGGGCGGAAATCATGGCCCCATTGGCTGACGCAATGCGCCTCATCCACGGCGATCAGATTGACTCCGACCCGCTTGAGCATTCCAGTGACAGAACCCGCTGCCAATCGCTCGGGCGCCATATACAGCAGCTTCAGTGTTCCAGCCTCAAGCCCCTCCCATACGGCATCTGTTTCTTCGGGCGTGTTGCCAGAGGTCAGCGCACCCGCGCCAACGCCGGCTTCCTGCAATGCACGCACCTGATCGCGCATCAACGCAATCAGCGGCGAAATCACCACTGTGACCCCTTCGCGCATCAAGGCCGGAAGCTGGAAGCAGAGGGATTTGCCCCCGCCTGTGGGCATGATGGCAAGCACGTTTTCGCCAGCGGTCACCGCCTGCACGATCTCTTCCTGACCCGGACGGAAACCATCAAAGCCGAATACATCTTTTAGCAGCGAAACGGCGCCGGACATGGACAAGACCTGAAGTTGGGAAAAGCAGCAGGTGCAGACTCACATATCCCCAAAGGGGGGGCAAGGACTACTCCGCCGTTTGAGGTCAATTAAGTGTCGGGAAATTCCGGTGTTAGTAAAACAGTGCCGCATTGTTGGTCAGCACGATCCGCGCAATGGCAACGCCGATCAATACAACCAGCGGGGCCAGATCAAGGCCCCCCATATTTGGCAGCACGCGGCGGATGGGCGCATAAATCGGCTCTAGCAGACGGTTGATGCCATACCAAAGTTGGGCAACCAGCGGCTGGCGGGTGTTTAGCACCTGGAAATTGATCAGCCACGACATGACCACATGGGCAATGATAAAGAACCACAGGATGTTCAACAAAAGCATGAGTATCATAAACAGTGAAGTCACAGGCGGCGGTCCTTTTCCAAAACATCTGAGCAGCAGTTAAGCGTGATGCGCAAAAAGGACAAGGGTGCCGCGATGTTCACGGTTGACGCGCGGTGAATATACGTCATTCGGACGGTAAAAAAGGAGGTTCGAGATGTTCCCGTTTATCCGCTTGTTCAAAGATATGTATCTGGCCCGCCGTCAGCCGCGTTTTGACAGCCTGACCGACACCCTTGTTTCGCATCACATCTGCTGGCCACTTGATCTGGACATATTTTTAGAGCTGAACAATGGCCGCGCCCTGACGCTGTATGATCTGGGGCGTACCGTGCTGGCACAGCGCGCCGGCTTGATCGATGTTTTGCGGCGCAAACGTTGGGCGTTGACCGTGGCAGGATCCCACGTGCGCTTTCGCCGCCGTATTCGCGCCTTTGAACGGTTTACAGTGCGCAGCCGTGCGATCTGTTGGGATGACAAATTTATGTACATCGAACAATCGATGTGGAAACGGGATGGTGAATGCGCCAGCCACGTTCTTTACCGCGCGGCCGTAACAGACAATAACGGGATCGTTTTGCCGCCGCGTGTTCTGGCCGCGTTGGGGCAGGATGCGGTGTCACCCGCCATGCCCGAATGGGTCAGCAACTGGACCCGTGCCGAGGCCACCCGCCCATGGCCCCCGATGCAGGACATGTAGACAATCGCAAACCTTTTCTTGCGCCGGTTGGTGCAGCCTGTTCTATGTTAGGACGCAATCGGGAGAGGCAGTTTTATGACAGCGGTTTCACAGCGCAAACGCATTTGGGGCTGGTTTTTTTTCGACTGGGCCAGCCAGCCCTACAATACGCTGCTTCTTACGTTTATATTCGGGCCTTACTTCACCAGCACACTGTCCTCCAACCTGATCGCCGAAGGCATGGCAGAAACTGCCGCGCGCGCGCAAGCCCAAGCCTATTGGGGCTGGGGGTTGGCTGCGACGGGCATTCTGATTGCGGTTCTTGCTCCGATTCTAGGGGCAATTGCCGACAATTCGGGGCGCAAGCTGCCTTGGATCTGGCTGTTTTCCGCGATGTATTTCGTCGGCTCCGGCGCCTTGTGGTGGACCGCACCGCAGGATTTTTCGGTGATGTGGGCGCTGTTTTTCTTTGGTGTCGGCCTGATGGGGATGGAGTTTGCGACCATTTTCACAAACTCGTATCTGCCTGAGCTTGACAACGATCCCTCGGAGCTGGGCCGCATATCCGGTTCCGGCTGGGCGTTTGGATATCTGGGCGGGTTACTGGCCTTGGCGATTTTGCTGGGTTTGTTTCAGGCGACGGCAAGCGGAAATACCATGGTCGGACTGAAGCCGCTGTTCGGACTGGACCCGCAAACCAAGGCTGACACCCGTATTGTCGGGCCGCTGGCCGCCATCTGGTTTGCCGTATTTATGATACCCTTTTTCCTATACACACGGGACGGGCGTAAAACCGGCGCACCCCGCCTTTTGGTCGCCCAAAGCATCCGTGACCTGATCACCACGTTGAAAGGTTTGCCGCGCCATCCCTCATTGATGGCCTATCTCGGCTCGTCCATGTTTTACCGTGACGGGCTGAATGGCATGTATGCATTTGGCGGGGTGTACGCTGCGGGTGTGTTGGGGTGGTCAATCACCGAAGTTGGTATTTTCGGCATCATCGCCCTGATATCAGGCGCATTTTTCTGCTGGGTTGCAGGCCGCGTGGATCGCCGCGTAGGGCCGATGCCGGTGATCATTTTTTGCGTTGTTCTGCTGGCCTGTATTGCATTGCTGATTGTGATGATCACACCGACATCGGTGTTGGGCATTCCGATTGCGGAAGGATCAAACATGCCGGATGTGACCTTTTTCATCGCCGGTGCCGCCATTGGCGGAGCTGGTGGCGCGTTACAAGCCTCTTCGCGCAACATGATGACGCGGCAAGCCAATCCGGCACGGATTACCGAAGCTTTCGGTTTGTATGCACTTTCTGGCAAGGCAACATCGTTTCTTGCACCGGCGCTGATTGCCTTCACCAGCCAGATGACCGGCAGCCAGCGATTGGGCGTAAGCCCCGTCGTGGGGCTGTTCATCATTGGCTTGATGCTGTTAATCTGGGTGAAACCGAAAGGGGATTTTCACAGATGACCATCAGAAAGCTCGTTACAATCGCCGTCTTGGGCATGCTGGTCGCCGGTTGCGGCGGCGCACGCGACATCAGCGGCGCAAAAGCGAAAAAGGCCGAATTGCCAACCATTGGCGAACTGGCCGGACCGCTCGCCAATGTTCAGGCGAAAAAGCTGTTCGGGACGAAATCATCGGGCACCCGCCAGACACCTGCCGCCTTTGGCAGCTATGCAAAAGGATGTCTGGCCGGTGGTCAGCAACTGGCCGAAAGCGGGCCAACGTGGCAGGCCATGCGCCTCTCGCGCGGGCGCAACTGGGGCCATCCGGAACTGATCGACATGGTCACGAAACTCAGCCAGTTTGCCGCGCAGCAACCCGGTTGGAACGGCCTGTATATTGGCGATATGAGCCAGCCGCGCGGGGGGCCGATGCTGACGGGCCACCGCAGTCACCAGATGGGGCTGGATGCAGACATCTGGATGCTTCCGCCAACCTCGCTGAGCCTGACGCGAAAGCAGCGCGAAAATATTTCGTCTATTTCCATGCGCCGCGCAAAGGGGGCCTATGTAAACGACTCGTGGACACGTTCACATCACAACATCATCAAGGCGGCGGCTAAAGATCCGCGTGTTGCACGGATTTTTGTGTTTCCCGGAGCAAAAGTGCAGATGTGCGATGATGAACGCGGTGATCGCAGCTATCTGCGCAAGATCCGGCCTTGGTACGGGCATCACTATCATTTTCACGTACGGCTTGCCTGCCCGAAGGGTGAACGCGGTTGCCGGGACCAGAACCCGCCACCAGCGGGTGACGGGTGTGACGATGCACGCCAATGGCAGGCGAATATTCTGAACCCGCCGAAGGCCAAGCCGACCCCGAAAAAGCCCACGACTCCGCGCAAGCCGCGCCGCGAGTTGGTGCTGGCCGATCTTCCAGCCCAGTGCAAAGCTGTGCTTGACGCAAATTGATCCGGCTGGCGATTGCCCTGGTCTGCCTGTGCAGCGGTGTACAGGCAGAAATCGCGTTGCAGCACAAAAGCGCAATGCGCTGGCAGCTTGACGCACCGTGGTTTGGGGGATGGTCCGGAATCGAGGTGACGGACCACGGCGCCAGAATGACCGTCATCAGTGACTTTGGCTATATTCTGAATGCATCCATGAACCGCGCGAGCGGTAAACTGGATGGTGTGGCGGTGCAAAACGTTTCCCGTCTGGGTCGTTCGTCCGGCAGGCCGCTGCGCAAAAAAGCGAGCGACGCCGAAGGGCTTGCAATTTCTGACGACGGAACTGCGTATGTTTCCTTTGAACACCGCCACCGCATCATGCAGGTTGATCCAGATACAGGCCGGACATCTGGGCGCATCGCCTTGCCGTTCCAGAACACCTTGGGCGACAACACAGGTGTCGAGGCGCTTGCCATCAGTGCCGATGGCACTCTGTTTGCTATCGCAGAAAATCCCCCCGCCAGTGGTGGCTCCTTTCCGCTTTATGCCTACCGCAACGGCAAGTGGCGGATCAGTGCGCGCATCCCCCAACGCGGCCCATTTGTACCTGTCGGAGCGGATTTCGACGACAAAGGCAGGTACTGGTTGTTGGAACGGGCAACTACCCTGCTGGGGTTTCGCAGCCGTATACGCATGTTTGTGATTGATCCGCGCGCCCCGCGGGAGGTGTCACTGCTGACCACCCTCCCCGGTCTTTACGACAATCTGGAAGGACTCAGCGTCTGGACCGATCCGCGCGGGCAAATGCATGTGACGATGATTTCGGATGATAATTATCTGCGCATTCTGCGCACGCAGATCGTCGAATATACCGTCAATGAGTGATCATTTCGCAAACATGGTTGCGTGACTGGCCGGGGATGCCTAAACGGGCGAGGTCTGCGATTGTCGCAGGCCAAGTCGCCGCACCCTTGCAAAAACGGTTTTAAATATGACACGCACACATCTTCCCGGCATTATTGCCATGGCTGCAATCGTTGTGGCCTCCAACATCCTCGTTCAATTTCTGTATGGTAACTGGCTGACATGGGGGGCTTTCACCTATCCGCTTGCCTTTCTGGTCACGGACATTATGAACCGCGTCTATGGCACCGCTGCCGCACGGCGCGTTGTTTTGGCGGGTTTTATCGTCGGCATTATCTGTTCTTTGATCGGAACCCAGATCATCGGAGAATTCGGGCCGCTTGTTACCTTGCGTATCGCAATAGCATCCGGTCTGGCATTTTTCATCGCCCAGATGCTGGATATCGGGATATTTTCCATTTTCCGTAAAGGTATCTGGTGGAAAGCGCCGCTTGTATCTACGCTCGTCAGCAGCACTGTCGATACGGTGATCTTTTTTTCCGTCGCATTTTCCGGCGCGTTGTCTTTTGTGCATCCCGCGACTGATGTGGCGTGGGCAGCAGAGGTTCTTCCGGTTTTGGGAGTCGGCCCGCTCGCACCGCTTTGGGTGTCACTCGCGGTGGCGGACTGGAGCGTCAAACTGGGCCTTGCGCTGATCGCCCTGATACCTTTCCGCATCATCACCGCCCGCCTGAAGGTCAGGCAGATAGACAACATATAGGAAAAAACACAAAACACCTGAAAAAGTGCTTTGCGAATTGGAAAACATGTGGGACGCTCCCAGTGAGTTCAACAAATGTAAAGGAGGTGATCTAGTGTCAAGAACGGTACTGGAGAGAGGTGTCGGAACAGCTTTGGAGTTTGTTTGCTAGGGCAGCCCCTGCATTCAAAACACCGGAGTCGACCAGCGGTCTAACCGATCCCGCCTCCTATACAATTCGATTGGGCCGCTCTGTTTCAGGGCGGCCCTTTTTGCAACGCAGGCATCTGGAATCTCCGCCGCCCCTTCAACCGGGGCCGTGGGCGCGCTATGTTTATCGCCATGTTATATATCACTGATGCCATTACAATTCAGGACTGGGAACTGACCGAAAGCTTCATGCGTGCCTCGGGTCCGGGTGGGCAGAATGTGAACAAAGTATCCTCTGCCGTGGAGTTGCGGTTCGAGGCAGCTAGTTCTCCGTCACTTCCCTTGCCCGTGAAAAACCGGTTACGGCGACTGGCGGGGCGGCGCTGGACCAATGATGGTGCGTTGGTGTTGCAGTGCGACGAGACCCGTAGTCAGGCGCGTAACCGCGAACTGGTACGCGAACGCTTGAAAGAGCTGATTGAAAAAGCAGTTACGCCACCGAAAAGGCGGATCGCCACGCGACCGACGTTGGGATCAAAGAAGCGCCGCTTGAAAGCCAAGAAGGTGCGCGGCGAGGTGAAGGCATTGCGTGGAAAGGTAGATCCTGATTAGCAGACGGTCGCGCTTCTAGCGGGTGCGGGATTTGAATTTATCAGGAAAATGAAAGTGGATTAGGTGCCGTATTGGGGGTGGTTCTGTGCGGCGGGCGTGTGACAAGCTCTTTGAATTGCTGGTTACGTGTTTCAGACCGAGCGGACCAAGGAAGCTGTGCATTGGTTGAAATACCTATTCAACTGGTAGTAAATCCTTTGGAACTTGCGATCTGCGAAATCTCAGACAAGGGCGACCCGGCGCGAGGCCTGTTAAAGCCGGTTGCCGGAGTCTGTTTCGATTCCATCAATTTCGGGTAATTCCCGTGCGCTTTCGACGAGGATCAGGCGCCACGGAGTAAGGCGCAAGCCGCCGTGCTTGGCCAGAGATGAAAGCGTTTCAACATGCATTTGCCCCGAGGCCAGCCCTACAAGAGCACCGTTTGGTGTATATCCAGGTACCGGATTGTATGCTCCCTGTTGGCGGGGCACAAAAGCTCCGGCAGGTATTACACTCTTCGCCACAAGGCTCTTCAGTCGATCTACCTTATCTTCAGCGGTTTCGGAAAACCAACGGGCCAGTTTCAAAGTTTCGGCAACTGCTGAGTCTGTGGTGACGGGTTTGCCTGTTTTCATCCCATCTGCGACCAGTAGAAGACTGCCGCCTGCGTCTGTTTCCAAGCGAATATCAGCCACGTCGTTTTGCAACACGGGTGTGCGGCCTGTATCGACCGCAAATCTAATTTCATCCCGCAAGCCCGAAGCGTCATTGGCAGCGATTTCGGCAGTCAGCTGGTTGGCGAGAATTTCGACTTCATCTTGCGGCCTCCAGAAAGGGGTGACAAGGATATTTCGCCTGATTTCCACATCCGGATCGGGATCAATCAGGCGCATCATTTTCAAGCCATTGATCAGCGCGGGGTGGCTTTGCCGCGATACACCACGGATCTGGAGTGTTGCACTGTCGGTGAGGTCCAGCAGTCCGTTGCCATGAGCAGCCGCAAGGGATGCGATAGCATCAGCCTGAGCGCGGCTGATGCGGCCACAAAACGGACGCACCTGCACGATTAACCCGTCTTTCGCCATTTCTGGATGAGGGCTGCCGGTGCTTTGGTCTTGTTCATGGTAGTCAGTATGATCGGTCACCCAGCCGCCTCCATCATTGCCGACACTGGCTTCCGGCCTATACCTCAGGCTCCAACGTCGCGCAATGTAGCATAGCGGTTGCAGGCCCGGTCATCCAGATTGGACTTCGTGCTGGATCGCGCGAAAGCGCGCTCTGACAATCTCGGGGGTACTTACAGACCTTCCTACCTGTATTCGAACATCAACTAGAGCCGGCAGCCTTCTTTCGGCAATAGAGCTCCAATCGGTGATGCACGACCTCGTAACCCAATTCGCGTGCGATCTCGTCTTGAAGTTGTTCAATTTTGTCGGACTGGAACTCGATCACCTCTCCAGTATCGACATCCAGAATATGATCGTGATGCTCTTCATGTGTCGTTTCAAACCGTGCGCCGCCCCCGTCAAAGGCGTGACGATGTACAACGCCGCCCTCCTCCAGCACTGTCAGTGTTCTGTAAACAGTGGCGAGCGAAACGGATTGTTCTATTTCCTTCGCACGCTTGTGCAGCTCAATAGCATCAGGGTGATCGGTCGCCTCGGCCAAAACACCAAGCAGTGCGATGCGTTGACGGGTCACGCGAATACCGGCTTTGCGCAATGCTGCTGTCATCTTATCTGTAGTATCTGCCGCGTCGCTCATCTTTTCGCCCCGAAATTCTCATCAGACGTCTATGTTTGAGAATCGTTATCATTCTTATTTACACTTGTGAATGGTTCTCATATGCATTTTTTATAAGAAGTGAAAATTGAGGAGTCTCCCGCATGGGTGCAATCGTCTTGAAAATGATCACCGCAACTGCTGTGCTGGCTTTGGTAAGCACGTCGGCAGCGGCACAGGAGAAATTCAAGGCTGTTACGACCTTTACCGTGATTGCCGATATGGCGCGCAATGTGGCGGGTGATGCGGCTGTCGTGGAAAGCGTCACCAAACCTGGCGCAGAGATTCACGGTTATTCCCCCACGCCGCGCGATATCATTCGCGCACAGGATGCGGACCTGATCCTTTGGAACGGTTTGAATCTTGAACTGTGGTTCGAGCAGTTTCTATCCAACCTCAAAGATGTCCCTTCTGCCACGTTGACCGACGGGATTGACCCGATAAGCATTACAGAAGGCGAGTATGACGGAAAGCCTAACCCCCATGCGTGGATGGGCCTGAGCACAGCGTTAATATACGTGGACAACATTCGTGACGCTTTCGTGCTGCATGATCCTGAGAACGCAGAGATTTACCGCACTAACGCTGAAGTCTACAAACAAGAGATTAACGATGTCATTGTGCCTCTGCGCGATGCGGTCCTTGCGGTGCCGGAAGATCAGCGCTGGCTGGCGACATGCGAAGGCGCGTTCAGCTATCTGGCTCGCGATTTTGGTATGAAAGAGCTGTATCTTTGGCCAATGAACGCCGACCAGCAGGGCACACCGCAGCAGGTGCGCAAGGTCATTGATACCGTGCGTGCAAACGGCATTCCGGCAGTGTTCTGTGAATCAACAGTCAGTCAGGCACCCGCAAAGCAGGTCGTGCGGGAAACCGGCGCGAAATATGGCGGTGTTCTGTACGTTGATAGCCTGACCGAAGCGGACGGGGAAGTGCCAACCTATCTGGATCTTATCCGCGTCACATCCGAGACAATTGTGGAGGGCCTTACAAAATGACCACCGGTATTTCCGCCCAAGACGTCACTGTAACCTATCGCAACGGGCATACCGCCCTTCGTGATGCTACATTCGAAGTACCGACCGGCACCATTACCGCACTGGTAGGGGTTAACGGGGCTGGAAAATCGACCCTGTTCAAGGCGATTATGGGGTTCGTTCCTGCTGCCAAGGGCGAGATTACTGTGATGGGAATGCCTGTCAAAGAAGCCCTGAAGCGCAATATCGTCGCATATGTTCCCCAGTCAGAGGAGGTCGACTGGTCTTTTCCGGTACTGGTTGAAGATGTTGTAATGATGGGGCGGTACGGCCATATGGGATTTTTCCGCCACCCCAAACGCGCCGACCACGAAGCTGTGACAAGCGCGCTGGAGCGGGTCAACATGATCGAATACCGCCACCGCCAGATTGGTGAGCTGTCCGGTGGCCAGCGCAAGCGTGTGTTTCTGGCCCGTGCTCTGGCGCAAGACGGTCAGGTGATTTTGCTGGACGAGCCGTTCACCGGTGTTGACGTAAAAACCGAAGATCAGATTATCGAACTGCTGCGCGATATGCGGGACGAAGGACGGGTGATGCTTGTTTCCACCCATAACCTCGGCTCAGTCCCCGAGTTTTGTGACCGGACAGTTTTGGTCAAGGAAACCGTGATCGCCTATGGCACCACGGAAGAGACATTCACCCACGATAATCTCGAACTCGCGTTTGGCGGTGTGCTGCGCCACTTTGTGCTGGGCGGCGCGGACCTGCACGACGATGATGACACGCGCACAATCCGTGTGATCACCGACGACGAGCGCCCGTTTGTCGTGTATGCAGATGAAACACGCAAGGAAGACGCCTCGTGATGGAAACGCTGCTGCTGCCGTTCAGCTACGGCTACATGTTCAACGCAATGTGGGTTAGCGCGCTGGTCGGCGGGGTCTGTGCGTTTCTATCAGCATATCTGATGCTGAAGGGATGGTCACTGATTGGTGACGCGCTCAGCCATTCCATCGTGCCGGGTGTTGCGGGGGCCTATATGCTGGGTCTTCCCTTCGCGTTAGGAGCCTTCGCGGCAGGTGGGTTGGCGGCGGGCGCGATGCTGTTTCTCAACCAGCGGTCGGGCCTGAAGGAAGATACTATCATCGGTCTGATATTTACCTCTTTCTTCGGCTTGGGGCTATTCATGGTGTCGCTGTCGCCCACATCGGTCAGCGTGCAGACCATTACGATGGGCAACATCCTGGCCATCACGCCAGCGGATACGCTGCAACTTGCGGTTATCGGGTTTGTGACGCTGGCCATTCTGTTGGCCAAATGGAAAGACCTGATGGTTACGTTTTTCGATGAAAATCACGCGCGCTCTATCGGATTAAAGCCCGACCTGCTCAAAGTTGTATTTTTCATGTTGCTGTCTGCATCCTGTGTGGCCGCGCTTCAAACGGTTGGGGCGTTTCTGGTGATTGCCATGGTGGTAACACCGGGAGCGACTGCGTATCTTCTGACAGACCGCTTTCCCCGTCTACTTGTTGTCAGTGTTGCGATCGGTGCAGGCACCTCTTTCTTTGGCGCATACCTCAGCTTCTTTCTGGATGGCGCGACGGGTGGCATAATCGTTAGTTTGCAAACGGTCATTTTCCTTGCTGTGTTTCTGTTCGCCCCCAAGCACGGTTATCTAGCTGCGCGGCGCAAGGCGCGGGAGGCATTGCTGCCATGATCGAGACGTTGCTTCAGCCGTTTCAGTTTGCCTTCATGCAAAACGCCTTTCTGATTGTGATCATCATTTCGGTGCCGACCAGCCTGCTGTCATGTTATCTGGTGCTTAAGGGGTGGTCGTTGATGGGGGATGCAATCAGCCATGCCGTGCTACCCGGAGTTGTCGGCGCTTACATCTTGGGGATACCGCTGATCATCGGCGCGTTTTGTGCCGGTATGTTTTGCGCATTGGCGACGGGATTCCTTTCGGAAAACAGCCGCGTCAAGCAGGATACCGTAATGGGCATCGTGTTTTCCGGAATGTTCGGGTTCGGCATCGTGATGTACACGAAGATTTCGACAGATATGCATCTGGATCATATCCTGTTCGGTAATATGCTGGGCGTTGGCAGTTCAGATCTATGGACAGCCGGTTTGATTGCTTTGTTTGCAGCCGTGATTGTGATTGCCAAACGGCATGATCTGATGCTGCATGCATTTGATCCGGTACAGGCGCAAGCGGTGGGCCTGCGCGTTGGCTGGCTGCACTACGGATTGCTCGCCCTGATCTCGCTCACCATTGTTGCAACCCTGTCTGCGGTGGGGATCATCCTGTCTATCGGCCTACTGATCGCGCCAGGTGCCATTGCATTTCTGCTTACGCAGAAATTCGGGCGAATGTTACCGGTTGCCGTGGGCGTCACAATGCTGTCGAGCGTATTGGGAGTTTATGCCAGTTTCTACCTTGATAGCGCCCCTGCCCCGACAATCATCCTGATCCTGACAGCCGTATTCATTGTTGCGTTTGTCAGGGCGGGCATGGTCACACGCCGCGCTTCCGCCCGTCAGGATTAGGCGCTGATATTCTCGGCAATTGCTTGTTTATAAAGCTGGCGGATTCTGTCTGTGACGTGCCGCTTGCCGTCCCCGATAGGCTTGCCATCGATATGTGATACCAGCGATTGCGCACCGAATGTCCCTGTGAGAAATGCCTCGTCCGCGCCATATGCCTCATAGAGCGAATAGTTCTTTTCAAATACCGGAATCCCGTCGGCACGGCATAGATCGATCACCTTCTGGCGGGTGACCCCGTTCATGCAATAATCTCCGGTCGAGGTCCAAACCTCGCCGCGGCGCACAATGAAGAAGTTGCATGCGTTGGTGGTGTTCACAAACCCATACGGGTCCAGCATCAGCGCCTCATCCGCGCCAGCCTGTTCGGCCTGTAGGCAGGCGATCACGCAATTCAGCTTGGAATGACTGTTGTATTTGGCGTCCTGCGACATCGGCAGGCCACGCACCTGCGGCACGGTCGCAAGGCGGATGCCTGTCGTTTGCAGGGTTTCGACCGGTTTGGAATGTTCCATTATAATCACCAGCGTCGGGCCACTACGTGACAGCGAGGGATGCTGGAACGGCTTTACCTTTACGCCGCGCGTCAGCATCAGGCGGCAATGCACATCATCTGTCATGCCGTTGGCTTCGGCAGTCATGCGCAGCGCTTCGGCGATGCCTGCCTTGTCCATCCCCACATCAAGCGATACCGCTTTGCACGAGTTGAAAAACCGGTCCATATGCTCGTCAAAGAACGCCCAAACCCCGTTATAGAGCCGCATTCCCTCCCACATTCCGTCCCCCAGCAGAAAGCCGCTGTCGTAGACAGATACGGTTGCTTCGGCGCGTGGCTTCAGCTCTCCGTTGACGTAGATCAGGATATCCTGATTGCGCTGGTCTTCGTCTGCTTCATGCGTTGTGCTCATACCACTACCTCTTGTGATTCCTGCTCTCCGACATCGAACACGCGCTTGTAACGGGCGATTTCATCGGCGGGGCCCATGGCCTTTTTCGGGTTGTCAGACAGCTTCACGGTCGGTGACCCGTTTGCGCTGACTGCCTTGCACACAAGGCTAAAAGGAGCCAGCGCATCATCCGGCACCAGGCCACGGAAATCATTAGTGAGCAACGTGCCCCAGCCGAACGAAATCGCCGTTTTGTCAGCGAATTGCGCGTGCAGCTCCTTGATCTTGGCAACATCAAGCCCGTCACTGAAAATGACGCGCTTTTTGCGCGGGTCTTCGCCGCGCAGTTTCCACCAATCAATCGCCTGCTGCGCTGCTGTGGCGGGATCACCGCTGTCGATGCGGATACCCGTCCAGCCTGTCAGCCAGTCGGGTGCGCTATCCAGAAAGCCTTGGGTGCCGTAGGTATCGGGCAGAATGATGCGCAAATTGCCTTCATGTTCATCGTGCCAGTCTTCCAGCACTTTGTAGGGCGCCTGAAACAGTTCCTCGTCGGTTTCGGCAAGCGCTGCGTAAACCATGGGCAGTTCATGGGCGTTGGTGCCAATTGCTTCCAGCTCACGCTTCATGGCGATCTTGCAGTTGGAGGTTCCGGTAAACTTGTTACCCAGCCCTTCGTTCATGGCCTGCACACACCAGTCCTGCCACAAAAAGCTGTGGCGCCGTCGGGTGCCGAAATCGGCAATGGACAGATCAGGTACATCGCGCAGCGCCTCTATCTTTTCCCAGACGCGCGTCATCGCACGGGCATAAAGAACCTGAAGCTCGAATTTCTCCATCCCGTCAAGAACACTGCGGCTGCGAAGTTCCATCAGCACGGCAAGGGCGGGAATCTCCCAAAGCATGACCTCATGCCATTTGCCCTCGAACGTCAGTTCATATTGATCGCCCTTACGCTCAAGATGGTAGGGCGGCAGGCGCAGGTTCTCGAACCACTCCATAAAATCCGAGCGGAACATCTGGCGTTTGCCGTAAAACGTGTTGCCACGCAGCCAGGTCGATTCACCGCGGCTAAGGCTGAGGGTGCGGATGTGGTCAAGCTGCTCGCGCAGTTCGCCTTCGTCTATCAACTTCGCCAGTGGCACGTCTTTTGAACGGTTGATCAGGCTGAACGTCACCTGCGTGTCCGGCTTGTTTCGAAAAATCGACTGACACATCAGCAGCTTGTAAAAGTCGGTATCGATAAGCGACCGCACGATCGGGTCGATCTTCCATTTGTGATTCCAGACGCGGGTGGCGATATCAACCATTGGGCAGAACTCCGTTATGCCTGTGTTTTGTGGCGTATGCCGCGTTAGGGGGCAAGCGGTTAGTCAAACCTAACCCCTGCACCTTTCATCGCCTTTTCCGCTTCGGCCAGTGATCCATTCAGATCAATGGCGCGGCACAAATCCTTACGCACATTTACTTTGAACCCCAGTTGCGCCGCATCCACGGCAGAATAATTCACACAGAAATCCAGCGCCAGACCAACAAGAGTGACTTCGGTGCCCCCCCGCGTGCGCAGATACCCTTCCAGTCCGGTGGGTGTTTTATGGTCGTTTTCGAAAAATGCCGAATAGCTGTCAATCGCAGGATTATAGCCTTTACGAATGATTATATCCGCGCGATCAGTCTCTAACAAAGGGTGAAACGCGCCGCCCTCTGTGCCCTGAATACAATGGTCAGGCCACAGTACCTGTTGACCATAAGGCATTTCGATCATGTCGTAAGGCGCGTGTCCTGCATGCGTCGAAGCGAAGGAGGAATGGCCCGCCGGATGCCAATCCTGGGTCAGAACGACTGCATCAAACTGCCCCGCCAACGCGTTGATGCCTGCGACAATCTCGCTTCCGCCTGCGACAGCCAACGCGCCGCCTTCGCAAAAATCGTTTTGGAGGTCTATGATAAGAAGGGCGTGCATGGTGGCTCCTTTTCGCTTGGAAACAGATATAGAGTTCTTTTTACCCTACAGACCTCTTGCGCAACAGCCCCAGTGCAGCCTATTTGGCGTCCCATGTATACCATAGCCGCCCTTTATCACTTTGCCCGCTTTGATGACCCCGATGCCTTGAAACCGGCGTTGCTGAAACTGTGTCTTGTTAACGACATCACTGGCACACTGCTGCTGGCGCGCGAGGGGGTGAACGGGACAATCGCAGGGCCGTCGCAAGCGGCAGTTGACGCAGTGCTGGCACATCTGCGCGCCCTGCCCGGATGTGCGGAACTGGAACACAAGATCGCCCATTCCGACGTGCCACCGTTTGGCCGTATGAAGGTGAGGATCAAGCGCGAGATCGTGACGATGGGTCAGCCCGATGTCGACCCGCTTGCAGGTACTGGTCACTACGTCGAACCGGAAGACTGGAACGATCTGATCACCCGTGATGATGTAGCGGTAATCGACACCCGCAACGATTACGAGGTTGCCATTGGCACCTTCGAAGGCGCGGTTGACCCCGAAACCACAAGCTTTGGCGAATTTCCCGCGTGGTGGGAGGCGAACAAACACCGCTTTCACAACAAGAAAATCGCGATGTTCTGCACCGGTGGCATCCGGTGTGAGAAATCCACGAATTTCCTGCTTGGGCAAGGGGTTGAAGACGTCTATCACCTTAAAGGTGGTATTCTGAAGTATCTGGAAGAAGTGCCTCAGCCGCAGAGCACATGGAACGGGTCGTGCTTTGTTTTCGACAACCGCGTGAGTGTCGAACATGGGCTGAAAATCGGGCCACATCTATTGTGTCATGGTTGCCGCCGCCCGATCCTCCCCGCCGACACTGAGCGGGAAGGCTTCGAGCAGGGTGTCAGCTGTCACAACTGCGTAGATGAAACATCCGAGGATGATAAGATGCGCTTTCGGGAGCGTCAAAAGCAGATGCACCTAGCCAAACGGCGCAAATGGTAAGTTAGGCTGGCGCCGCCATTGGACGGGGCGCGCGGGGACGGCTGCGCGAGAACAGCCAAAGCATGACCGCAATATTTACGCCGTTCCACACGATGCCATTTACAAAAGCCAGCGTGTAAGATCCGCTGACGTCATAAATCCAGCCTGACATCCACCCGCCCAGCGCCATGCCCAGGATCGTTGCCATCATCACAAACCCTACACGTGCGCCTGCTTCTTTTGCTGGCATGTATTCGCGTACAATCAGTGCATAGCTGGGGACGATCCCGCCCTGACTGAGGCCGAAAACAAGACTTACGGCGTAGAGCGACACCATTCCGCCCGCAGGCAAATACAGAAACAATGCGATGCACTGAAGAATGGATCCGATCAGCAACGTTCGCACGCCCCCCAGACGATCCGCCACAAGACCCGATATAATGCGCGAACCAACGCCGCCCAACAGCATCAGCGACAGCATCTGCGCCCCCACGGCAGGCCCGAAACCCAGCCCGACGCAAAGCGCCACGATGTGCACTTGCGGCATCGACATCGCCACACAGCAAGCCACACCCGCGAAAGCCAGCAGATATTGCAAAGCGCGCGGCGACAACCCCGAGGATTGTGCATTTTGTGTCGAGGCCAGATGTGCGGCGGCATGTGCTTCGTCCGGTAACGGGCGGCGCAGCGCCAGCGCCAGCGGAATTACCAAGGCCAGCGTCACAACTGCCATCACCAGATAAACAGCGCGCCATCCGCTTTCCTGTAGCACTCCGGCCAATAAAATCGGCCAGATTGCGCCGGAAAGGTAGTTACCGGATGCCGCAATTGCCACGGCAATGCCGCGTCGCCGGACAAACCAATGTGAAATATCCGCAATAAGCGGCCCGAATCCGATAGAGGACGCAAAGCCGACAATCAATTGTGCCAGTGACAGCATCAAAAGCGAGTTTGACAGCGTCGCGAGCCCGTAACCCAAGGCTGTTACAACCGCCGCGACAATAAGGGAGTTGGTAATTCCGAAACGATCAGTCGCCCGTCCGAACAGATAATTGCCGGTGCCAAAACCGATCATCGTCAGAGTGTAAGGCAGCGACGCCATAGCGCGGCTGCCCCCGTATTCGGCCTCAACTGCGGGCATAATCACAATAATCGCCCACATTCCGGCATTGATCACCGTCCCGACGCACAATGTCAGCGCGAGGCGGCTCCAAGAATAACGGCTATCAGTGATCAAATCATCCATCAGATGATGTGGCCGTGATCTATGCCCGAATGCAAGCTTAACATATTGTTTACCACTCCTTCCCGATTAGCGGTTTGATAACGTTTCATCCGCTATCCCTATAGCTGGGTGAAAAAGAGGTGGTGAATATGAGTGCGCAAGCAAACCGCGCGCCAGTCATCATTAAGCGTAAGAAAGTGGTCAAGGGCGGCGGGCACCATGGTGGTGCCTGGAAAGTCGCTTATGCGGATTTTGTAACCGCAATGATGGCTTTTTTCATGCTGATGTGGCTGCTGAATGCGACAACGGAACAACAACGAAAAGGGCTGGCTGACTATTTTTCTCCGTCGATTCCGGTTGTGCGGGTGTCCGGGGGCGGCACAGGCGCGTTCTCAGGCGAAAGCATTTTTTCGGAAGTGGCTTTACCAAAAGAGGGCTCAGGCGCGATCGCGAGCAATCCTGCAACAGGTGACAAAACCCGTGGCGCAACAGGAAATGATCCATCAGCAGAGGAAACCGCCGCTCAAAACGAAGTTTTCGAAAGCCTCGAAGCGATGCTGTTGGGGCATGGCGGCGAATCCTCGGTAATGGAAAACGCACTGGAACATATCAACACGCGCATCACAGACGAGGGTCTGGTCATCGAATTATATTCGCGCGGCGGTGCGCAGATATTCGACGGTGATACGGACATTTCGACACCACTGCTCAAGAATTTGGCAATTTTGGTTGCCCAAGTCAGCAGGACCGTCACAAACAAAATCGCAATAGGCGGCCATGTACGCGCACGCCCCGTTGTTTTGCGCGAAAACCCGGTGTGGGATCTATCCCATCGGCGTGCCACGCAAGTGCGCCTGCTGCTTGAAGGCCAGAACATCGAGGCCACCCGCATCCATCGCGTTACGGGCCATGCCGACCGTGAGCCGGTGCTACGTGACACCATGGCAATTCGCAACGAACGCGTCGAGATTGTATTACTGCGCGATATTCGATGATGAAAATATGGGATTCTTTTTATCTGTTAGTCCGACGTTAAAGCGAGTCGGACTATGCCTTTCAGGACAACTCTAAACGGCAGAGCAGAAAGGCGTGTCTTATGACAATATCATCTTCGCTGAACGCGGGTGTTGCGGGGCTTCAGGCCAATGCAACCAAACTGGCCAGCATTTCGGACAATATCGCGAATTCGTCAACCTACGGGTACAAACGGGTACAGACCGATTTTGAATCTATGGTGATTTCACGCAATGGCGGCAACTACTCGGCCGGTGGCGTGCGCGCGGACACAAACCGCCAGATTGATCTGAGCGGTTCACTGGTTACGACAACAAACGCGACCGACCTTGCCGTGCGGGGGCGTGGCATGTTGCCTGTCGGAAAAGTCACCGATCTGAATGTGGGTAACGGTGACACAAACATGCTGCTAACGACAACCGGTTCGTTCACCACCGATGATGAAGGGTATCTGACAACAAATTCGGGCCTTGTACTGCTTGGCTGGCCTGCGCAGCCAGATGGCACAATCCCGACATTCTCGCGCGATACTGCCGAGGGTCTTGAACCGATTCAGATTAACGTTAATCAACTCACCGGAGAGCCGACAACAAGGATGAGTCTTGGTGTCAATCTACCTGCAACTGCCACTGTCGCTGGCAGCGCCGCCGATCCACAACAACTGGCTGTTGAATACTATGGCAACCTCGGCACATCCGAGAGTGTGAACGTGACGTTTACACCAACTGTGCCAGCAACGGGCGCATCAAATGAATGGACAATGACACTCACAGACTCGGTCGATCCAGCAGTGACCATCGGGGAATATGTTCTGACGTTTGATGACAGCCGCACAGCTGGTGGCACACTGGCTTCTGTTGCAACCGTATCCGGCGGGGCATACGACAACGCAGCTGGCACCTTGATTGTAAATGTCGATGGTGGCCCAATAGAAATTGATATCGGTGTCTTGGGGCAAAGTGACTCTCTTACGCAATTGTCGGACACCTTCGCCCCTGTTTCGATTACTAAAGACGGGTCGCCAGTGGGCAATATGACCAGCGTAAATGTCGATGGAAACGGATATGTACACGCCACATTCGATACTGGCGTAACACGCACAATTTATCAGGTGCCACTGGTGGACTTACCAAATCCCAACGGCATGGTGGCCCTTGACGCGCAAACCTATCAACCCTCGGTCGACAGCGGTTCATTCTTTTTGTGGGATGCCAGTGATGGGCCAACAGGTGACATTGTGGCCTTCGCGCGCGAGGAATCGACGACCGATGTTGCGAATGAATTGACATCAATGATCCAGACACAGCGCGCCTATTCCTCCAACGCCAAGGTGATCCAGACCGTAGACGAAATGTTGCAGGAAACGACCAATATCAAGCGTTGATCTGTAATTTAGGGCCGGCACCGATGGCCTCCCCGTTGTGAGTGAAAGGGACAATCATGTCACTAACTGGAGCCATGAACGCGGCTATTTCAGGACTACGCGCCGCTGCGCGTGGTTCCGAGATTGTTTCAAATAATATCTCCAACGCGCTAACACCGTCTTATGGACGGCGAGAAGTGGCGCTGTCGGCCCTCGGCCATGGTGCTTCAGGTGGCGTGCGCATCGATGGCATCAACCGCCACATGAACGACGGTGTGCTGGCCGACCGGCGTCTGGCGGAGGCCGCCCAGCAGCATACACAGACAGCTGTTGATTTCTTCCACCAGTTAGAAGACATTTCGGGCCTTGCTGGCAACCCTGACGGATTAAGCGGGCGTCTCGCTGCATTTGAGGAAAGCCTGATCACCGCCGCCAGTAGGCCGGATTCGATAGAGCGTCTGCAAAATACCGTAGCCCAAGCACAACAGCTCATCAGAGGCATCGGGATTGCGGCGCAAAATGTACAAGAGATGCGCACACGCGCCGATACGAACATTGCCCGCGAGGTTGCCACACTTAACACAGCGCTAGAGCAGGTTGAGCAATTAAACATCCAAATCGTATCATCTCACGCACGCGGTGGCAGCAGTCCAGCATTGTTAGATCAACGTCAAAAGGTTCTTGATACAATCGGTTCAATTGTGCCCACCAACGTTGTCCCTCGCGATGACGGCGCAATTGCAATTTACACTGAAGGCGGTGCAATTTTGTTGGATATCACCGCCGCAAAAATCGGCTTTGATCAACAAAACATAGTCACGGAATTTCAAACGCTCGATGCCGGAACCCTTTCGGGCTTGACTTTAAATGGTCAGGGCATCCGCACAAGCGCGCTGGCTGGGGGTAGTCTGGGCGGGCATTTCGCGGTGCGCGACGAACACGGCGTCGAGGCGCAGACAAACCTAGACGCACTCGCGCGCGATCTGGTTGAGCGGTTTTCCGATCCAGCACTGGATCCCTCTCGCGGCGCAGGCGATCCGGCACTTTTCACCGACTCTGGTAACGCATTTGCACCCCATGACGAAGTAGGCCTGAGCAGACGATTGATGCTGAATGCTGCCGTCGATCCGAAAGCAGGCGGGGACGCGTGGCGCTTGCGCGACGGGTTAGGAGCAATATCGCCAGGCGATGTTGGTGATGCGACATTGCTTAATAATCTGCGGTCGGCACTGGACACACTGCGTCCGACAGCTTCCGGGCATTTCGGTTCGGGGCCACAATCAATAGCCAAGCTGTTTTCTTCCTTTACCGGTATTCTGGCCTCATCACGCGGCAGTGCAGAGCAGGATTTAAGCTATTCCTCTGCGCGCCTCGCCGAACTTACGCAGCAGCAATTATCAGATGGAGTCGATACCGATCAGGAATTGCAAAACCTGCTTTTGCTTGAACGTGCCTACGCTGCCAACGCTCGCGTTATTCAGGCAGCGGACGCCATGCTGGAAACACTGACAAGGTTATAAAAATGCAAATTGGTACTTCAGGCGATCTAGCCCAATCCTATGCAATGCAATCGCGCAATTCCGCATTAAAGCATGACATTCAGCGGCTCACGCTTGAATTGTCTTCCGGTCAGGTGGCCGACATCCGCCAGGCAGTCGGCAGTAATTCGGCCTACGTTAACGATCTTGAACGCAGCCTGACAAAACTGGAAGGCTATGATCTGGCAACGAAAGAGGCAGGCATGTTTGCGGAAGGGGTGCAAAGCGCACTCTCTCGGATTGGTGATCTGAACAGTGATTTCCGCGATACGCTGATGACAGCAACAAATCCGGCTTTTGGGGATACAACCCAAAGCATCCTGACTCAGGCAGGTGAGACGCTCGACAGCGTGATAAATGCAATGAATACCAGCGTTAACGGACGAATGATCTTTTCCGGAGCCGCCACAGATACCCAGCCGGTTGCAAAGACAGACGATTTATTGGCGGCGTTGCGTACAGCCATTGTCGGAGCCGGGAGTGTCGACAACATTTTGACGGCAGCGCAGAACTGGTTTGATGATCCGGCAGGATATCGAAACGTTGGCTATCTTGGCTCTACCACCTCACTTGCGCCTGTCTCGCTTTCTGATCAAGACAGTGCAAATTTCGAATTGCGCGGCGACGATCCAGCATTGCGCGACACCTTGCGTAATCTTGCGATAGTTTCTCTGGCAGGCGATCCTGCACTGGGCCTTACAAATTCACAACAAACAGAACTCTTTCAGAAAACCGTTGGGGAGGTATTAAAATCAGACGGCGCTGTGGTTGATCTTCAGGCGAAGATCGGAGTTTCGGAAAACCTGATTGAGGCGATTGGCGTGCGGCACAGTACCGAACGGTCCAATTTGGAAATGGCCCGCAACACGTTGCTCTCCATTGATCCCTACAAAGCGGCGACAGAACTGGAGCAGGTCCAATTTCAATTGCAAAGCCTTTACGCCATTACCTCCCGCATGTCACAACTGTCACTGGTGAACTTCCTATGAGGAAATTAATCCAGATCACAGCTTGTTTGGCATTCCTTCTGGCTTCCATTGGCAGCAGTCATGCCAGCCCAGTGCGGATCAAGGATCTCGTAGATTTTGACGGAGTTCGAGGCAATGATCTTGTCGGATATGGTCTAATTGTCGGCCTGGACGGTTCAGGTGACGGGTTGCGAAACGCACCTTTCACTGAAGATATCATGACCAATATTCTGGAGCGTCTTGGCGTCAACGTAACGGGCGAGCAGTTTAGGCCGAAGAATGTTGCAGCTGTTCTTGTAACCGCGACCCTTCCGCCATTCGCCCGGGCCGGCGGGCAAATTGATGTAACTGTGTCCGCTATCGGAGACGCAAAAAGTCTCCTTGGTGGCACATTAATTATGACCCCGTTGAATGCAGCCGATGGAGAAATTTATGCGGTCGCGCAGGGCACGATTATCGCCGGAGGGGCTACCGCAGAAGGCGACGGCGGGCAGGTCACGCAAGGCGTTCCGACATCAGGCACAATCCCATCAGGTGCGCGAATTGAACGTGAAATCGATTTTAATTTGGGCTCGCTTAGCGATCTTCGCCTCGCCCTTCGCGACGCCGATTTCACAACTGCCGGACGGATCGAACAAGCAATTAACCGGAACTTCGGTCGTGGTGTTGCAGTGATGCTTGATAGCGGCACAGTTATGCTAAACATTTCGGCGACGCGCATGCGTTCAGTAGCGCATGCGCTAGGGCGAATTGAAAACATCGAAGTAGAACCCGAACGGAAAGCGCGTGTAGTAGTTGATCAGCGCTCCGGCACAATTGTAATGGGTGAAGATGTACGGATCTCCCGCGTAGCGGTAAGCCAAGGAAATCTGACGTTGCGTATTCAGGAAGAGCCGCTGGTTGCGCAGCCAAATCCCTTTTCGCCAGGCGAAACTGTTGTTGTACCGCGAACACGGGCCGCAATAGAAGAAGAGCCAGGTATAGGGCTTGCAGAAATTCCTTCGGGGGCCTCACTCTCTGAAGTTATTGCCGGTCTGAATGCTTTGGGTGTTTCACCTCGTGACATGATTGATATTCTGAAAAGCATCAAAGCAGCGGGCGCATTACACGCGGAGTTTATCGTACGTTAGACGTTCAAAAGATTCTGATTTTTTTGTGAAACACTGCAGTTAATCCGGGCCAGACTCCATTTTGTGTTAACAGGGCTGCGCAAACCCCTGCGAGCGTCAGCTGCGCAGTAGCCAATAATTGGGCAATCTGCACTGGCCCATCCACCTTCAAGATCAACATACAGAGAGCAAAAAAGACCCATGTTAGGTGAGAAAACAGCGTGTAAACCACTTCTCTCCCAAACACCTTCATCAATAAGGCTGTCGCGCCGAATAATACAGGCGATGACTGACCAACGACCATCCATAAGAATGCATCTTCGAAACCGTGGTTTACGATGCTAAATTCGTGCATCAGGAATGTCATGCCACTCACCACTAGCAAACCTATGGCTCCAGCGATCATCATGTAACTCAGGTTAACGCGCGCAGCAGCTGCGCAAAAGGCTATGGATTTGTTTGCCTCTAACAATTGCAACAGCCGAGGTGTAATTTTCCACTCCAACACAGAAAGCGCTGCAGGTACAGATAGCGATAGCATTCGTGCCACAAGATATATGCTAAGATCCATTGCATCGAGCATCCAAACTGCAATGAAAACATCCGGACATCGCGACACGATGCCAATCGCCGCGTCAAGTATTTTTCGAAAAATACCGTATGCGCCATTTCCAGACCGCACTTTCCACTGATCCATGATTGCCACCAAATATTAGATGCCATCCCGGCACGATAACCAGAGTAAATCAAATTCATTTTGGAGCAATTGCCATATCTGTATGAAATAAGGTAATTTTTTCGCCATTTAGCTGAAGGTTAGATGCAGGCTTTAGTAGAACTTCAGAGAATTTCATAAACCTATCAAAGTGAATTGAGTAGCTCGTAACCCTCAGATGCGCTGCAGTTTCCGTGCAAACCGTATCTCGACGTCCGCTTGCGGTAGAATCCCTGAAGTGGTTCCGCTTTTTTGGACAGTTTTGCAGCCGAGCTAAGACGTAATCGGGTTGGTGTCGTTTCGCTTTTTGGGTTCGTTTCGTGCCGAAGAATGCGTCATTTGGGGGATCGCTTGTCGAGGGCTGTGTGAGGCCGTTCAGAATCGTAGAATCCAGTCTTTGATCACGCGTTTGGCTTGGAACCTGTCTTGTAATTCGTACAAATAAACGGCCTCCTGTCTGAGTGACCGCCACAGCCGTTCGATGAAGACTTTATCGAAATAACGACCTCAACCATCCATTAAGATTTTAACATCTGCCTCGGGCAAGGTGGTGGTCCAGGCTGCACCCGTGAACTCCGATCCTTGGTCCGTATTCTTGATCTCGGGCCTGCCGTATTTAGCGATTGCCTCGTTCAAGGCTTCGACACAAAAACTGGCATCCAGGGTGTTTGATAACCGCCATACCAAGGCTTTGCGGGTCGCCCAATCCATGATGGCGACAAAATACAGAAACCCACGCCGTACAGGGATGTAGGTGATGTCACTGCACCAAACGTGGTTCGGCCGCGTGATTGTTAGTTCCGGAGCAGGTTTGGGTAAATCCGGTGCTGTGGGTGCTTCTTGCTAGTGTTCGGTCCTTTGTAGATGGCCTGAGGTCCCATCAAACCCATCACCCTGCCCACATGGGTGGCGTCTGGCATAGAAACCATTTCTCGGTAAGTAGGCCGCGATCTGGCGGCTGCCGAAAAACGGATACTTCGTCAACACGCGGTCATTCTCGTTCATCAGTTCCAGCGTCTCACCATTCAAACTAACCGACGTGTAATATCTCGAGGATTGGCTGATCTTCGGCCGTTTGCATTGGCTGCCAGACTCAGATCCGTCTGATCCCGAATTCATCATCACATTGCGTTCGGTCGGGCTCATCGCTTCAGCCCTTGTGACAAAAAATCAATTTCAACCGCCAGCTTGCTAATCTTCACATGAAGCTCTTTGACTTCGGCTTCGTTATCTTCAGCTTTCTTGGCCTTGTCGGAAAACACATCGAGCAGGCCACAAATTGCCCGCCGCGTCCATGTCGCCACCTGCGTCGGATGTATCTTCTGCTTCGCTGCAATCTCTTGCGCGGCCTTGTCACCACTCAGCAGGTCAGACGCACAGTAGCTAAAGGTCTGTCCAAAATCCGCGAATATTTGTCATTATTTAATTTCTGTTTTGAAGGGTGAACACATCTCAACACGCTGTCCAGTTTCGCCGGACCGCTTAACTGAAGCGGTTACATTCGCAGTTTTTTGAATAAGAAATGATTTCTGCGCTAAGGTTTTTTCAAAAGTAACTTCGTACAAGACTCCCCGCAATCAACGCCCATCCGTCTGCTACGACGAAAAATGCAAGTTTGAACGGGAGAGATACTACCGCTGGTGGAACCATCATCATTCCCATGGACATCAGGATCGCGGCAACCACCAGATCAATAATCAAAAAAGGCAGATAGATCAAAAATCCGATCTGGAACGCGCGCGAGATTTCAGAAAGCATAAAGCTGGGTATAAGCACGGAAAGCGGAGCATCCGGCGTGGGCTGTGCGGTTGCGGTGTCAGGTCGCAGCTCTGCCATGGCAAAAAAAGTATCCGAATCCAAACGAGCTGCCATGAAGCCTCGGAACGGTTCCAGCGCCGACAAAAAAGCTTGCTCCACATCAATTTCACTCCGCGTGAGCGGACCAATCCCATTTGTCCAAGCAGCCGTAAAAACAGGCTCCATAATGAAATATGTCAGAAACAGCGCCAGACTAACGATCAACATATTGGGCGGTGATTGCTGAAGCCCAATAGCCTGTCGGAGAATCGAAAGAACAGTAACCAGAAAAGGGAAACAAGTGACCATAATTGCAAGCCCTGGCGCGATGCTGAGGACTGTGATTAGTGCAAAAAGCTGAATTGTGCGCGCAGAAACTGACCCGTCATCACCGAATGAGATTGCGACATCTTGAGCTGAAACTCCCTGCGCTGATATCAATCCGGCAAACAAAAAGACATAGAACAATAGCCGCGTCATCAGATGCCTTGCTGCATATCAACGACCTCGGTCAATCGCACCATCAACTGGCCATGCGCATCGCCCTCTGCTTCTTCCAGACTGCCGCGCGCGATGAGCTTTTCCCCTACATAAATTTCAACGGGGTCATCGACGCGCCGGTCCAACGTCAGCACTGCATTCTCCCCCAACATTACCAAATCACGAATAAGGGGTCTGGCTTTTCCAACGCAAACAGTGACTTCGATCGGAACTGAGGTGAACGGGTTAGACGCGTCGGTGGCAAGATTTGTCTGTTCAGTCATTGGGGCGCTCCGTCTGGCTGTGAAAATTAAAGGCATTCATCGCTGATATGATTTCTTGGCACACCGCATCCAAATTCACCTCCCGCTCCAGCGTATCCAGAGAGACAAAAAGCTGGTTCGGGCTGAGGCTCCGGTCCGGCGCCAGTAGAACAGGGAGTTTTAGCTCCACATCTTCCAGCAGGTCTTCGAGCATTGGAAGATTGCTATCTGATATTCGTAACGTGATCTGCGCGCTCGTCTGTGTCGCGGCAAGTTCGGTCAATTGCTCAATCACATGAGCGCGCAGTGCAGCATTTGTGGTCTGCGGAAGCAGCGTCGCAATCATCTGCTCAAACATCGGTCTTAGACCGCGGTTCAGCCGCGCTAGCGCTTCTTGATAGGTGAATGAAAGATCTTGAAGTGTGTGTAAAAATTCTCCACCAATGTTTTTCTGCTCAGAGGTGTGATTTTTTTCCGCATCCGTCCACCCGGCTTGGTACCCTTCTTCGAATGCTTGTAACTTTTGATCTTCAACGCGCTCGGGCGGAACTGGATTGGCCGGTTGGCCATCAATTTCAAATGGGCTGAAATCTGCATATCTGTGGGCAATAGAGGTCATACTTTTTCTTCCTTCTCTTCCAGCCACCCTCGCAAAATCTCAACCGTTTCGTCCTGTCGTTCGCCAATCATACTGCGTAACCGCGCTACGGGATCTTGCGGTTGTCCCTCGGGATACCCGTCCGATTGCACTAAATTCATGCCGCTTGAAGTGTCACGGCGTGAATTGCTGCCCATATCTTCTGCTTCAAATACCGCGGGCAAATTGTCACTCTCCACGATGGATTCATCATGTGGCGGAGTAGTTTGCAGGCCTAAGAATGCGGGGGCCTCCATAGGCTGACGGCTCAGCACAGGGCGGATAACAAACAACCCGAGTATCAGCGTTACAATGGCCAATATGATCATTTGAATCGCTGACAGTAGATCGAGATCGAACTGATCCATCAGGGAGGTGCTTGCCGCAGTTCCAGAAGGCGCAATGGATTGTAGCGCCATGGATTTCAGGGTGATCACGTCCCCGCGATCTTCGTTAAAGCCTACAGCTGACGATACAAGCTCACGAAGGGCATCCATTTCGTCTGTGTCACGGGGCTGGGACACAGGCTCGCCGACATCATTAATAACAGTTGCCTCATTAACCAAGACTGCAACCGAAAGACGCTTTATCGCACCCGGAGCGCGAATTACCTCGCGTTCGGTTTCGGATACTTCGTAATTTATGCGCTCACGCGTTTCGCTGTTCTGGGAAGAAGATTCATCGCCGCCTCCACCTTCCTGATCAGGCAGATTACTTGCAACGGTCACATCGCCGCCTGTACCCTTGGCCGTATTGGTACGTTCTTCGGTATCGCTGCTGATCGCAACCCGCCCCTCAGGGTCGAAACTACGTTCACGGATCGCTTCGCTTTCGGTCACGGTATCCACGCTTACCTCTACGACAGCGTTACCGAAACCAACCCGAGCTTCCAGTAAGCGCTGGACGCGATCACGCAAAACCTTCGCTTTGTCGTCGCCTCCTACTGTTTGTGCTGTCTGCTCTGTTGCACCGATCAGGGAACCATTTGCGTCAATAACAGCAACATCTTCCGGTGCCAGACCAGCCACCGCAGACGCCACCAGAAACCGAACTGCTTTGCCCTGAGCAGTGGAAATACCACCGCCATTGGGTGTCAGCGAGACGGACGCCTTCGGTGTCACACCGCGCTGGAAAGGGTTGGACCCGGTGCTGGCAATATGCACACGGGCCATCGCAATAGCCGGACTTGCAACAATTGTGCGCGCCAGTTCGCCTTCCTTTGCACGCCAATAGGCAGCATCAAACATCTGGCTGGTCGTCCCGAATCCGGTCAACTGATCCAGCAGTTCGTAACCTCGGTTGCCATTTGCAGGCAATCCTTCGCTTGCCAGTGTAAGACGAAGCTGATCGCGCTGTTTGCTATCCACGAAAATGGAGCCGCCGCGGACGTCAAATACAACGCCCCGCTGCTCTAGCGCGCTCACAACATCACCTGCCGCACTACTTTCCAGCCCTGCATAAAGCAGCGTCATACTGGGGGCTGTTGTCATTCGCGCCATCGCGAGAATTGAAAAAAACATCGCTCCTGTCGTTGCGATTACAATTACTTGCCGCTTGAGTCCAAGCTTCATCCAGACATTTAGGTATTGCTGCACAATGGCCTCCGTCACACCGAACGTTCTGTTCAGCTTCGACTCAACAAATGACCTATCGGCCTTAACAACCCGTTAGTGCAATCGCGTCTATATGGATTGAAAGACCAGAGGACGGAGAAACTATGGCTGAAGAAGAAGACACCCCTGATGGTGAAGAACCAAAAAAGTCAAAAATGCCCTTAGTATTGGGCCTTGTACTGGCGTTTGCCGGTGCCGCTGGCGGGTTTTATGCGACATGGTCAGGTATGATTCTGGCTGAAACGGGTGACAGCAGGACCGAATCCGGTACAGAAGAAATAAAAGATCCTTTTGGTGATATCGCATTTGTTGAAGTCGATCAGATGATCATTTCGGTTAACGCTACACCAGAGCGGCGCTTGCTTCGGTTTCGCGCACAGCTTGAAGTTCCAAAAAGCCAGCGGGACGCCGTGACCAAGCTTCTGCCCCGTGTTGTGGATGTACTGAACAGCTATCTTCGCGCTTTGGAAATTTCGGATCTGGAAGATCAAGCGGCACTGACGCGCTTGCGCGCGCAGATGTTGCGGCGTGTACAGATTGTGACGGGTCCGGATCTCGTCAACGACTTCTTAATCATGGAATTTGTCGTAACATAGAGGAGCATGTGATGAACTTGATCGCAGATATATTTTTAGCCGCAGGGGCTATTGGCGCAGCAGTTTATTGCTATGTTCTCGGGCGCAGGCTCAACCGCTTTAATGACCTTGAGAAAGGCGTTGGCGGGGCCGTTGCAGTGCTTTCGGCACAGGTTGACGATCTAAACCGGACGCTGGCAGCCGCACAGCAAACAGCGGCGGGATCAGCGCAAACCCTGACAGATTTAACAACACGAGCGGAGGATATGTCTCGCAGGCTCGAGCTACAGATGGCTGCATTACACGATGTCCCGCCCGTGCCGGAACAACAGTCAGTTGCGCCTACCGCTCCGCCTCCCCCGGCAAGCTCAGCTACACCTATGTTTGCCCGCCGTCCCCATTCGACGACTCAAGGAGATATCGCATGATTTTTAGCGCGGTTAGAAAAATTTTCGCTCCCGCAGGACGCGGATCCGTCATGGTCATTGGCGCCCTCCTGCTGGGCTCCGCAACCATTCGAATCCTATCAAGTGCGACAGGCGTGCTGGCACAAGACAGCCAATTGCCAACCGCTCCTATGCCTGCAGCCTCTGAAAAAACAAAATCGGCAGACGAGGTAAATACAACGCCTCAAACCGCCGATTTCACGCAGATATCAAAACGCAGCCGAAGCGAAATGAACAGCTTGATAAAAGCACTCAGCGAGCGTGAAGCGCAGGTTGCAGTGCGTGAAAAACAACTGGGTATGCGCATGCGTGCTTTGACAATCGCTGACATGGAAATTGAAAAACGACTGAAAGATTTGTCCGAAACAGAGCAGTCCTTACGCGCGACCTTATCTCTTGCCGATGAAGCATCAGAAAAAGACCTGCTGAGGCTGACAGCACTTTACGAAAACATGAAACCCAAAGACGCCGCGACTTTGTTCGAGGAGATGGACCCCAGCTTTGCTGCCGGATTTCTGGGTCGCATGCGTCCTGACGTTGCCGCGCAGGTCATGGCGGGGCTTTCACCCCCAACGGCCTATTCTATTAGCGTCATTTTGGCTGGTCGAAATGCTGAGGTACCAAAGACCTGATCAATTGCTGAGACTTTTTTAACTTTCGCGTGGGACACTGCAAGAAACAATTCCGGGGATCAATATGATCGGCATTATCGGCATCATCACCATATTCCTTATGGTTTTTGGGGGTTATCTGCTTGCTGGCGGCAAGATGGGAATCATCCTTAAAGCATTGCCATTCGAGATGATTATGATTGGTGGGGCAGCCACAGGCGCCTTTCTGATCAGCAATGACGGGGCGGCCATAAAACATACACTGAAGGATATGGGTAAGGTATTCAAAGGCCCGAAATGGAAACATCAGGACTATCAGGATTTGCTGTGCCTGCTTTTTGAGCTTATCCGGCTTGCGCGGCAAAATCCCGTTGCGGTGGAGGAGCATATCGAGGGACCGGAAGAATCCGACATTTTCACTAGATATCCCAAAATTTTGAAGGATAAGGAAGCCATCGCGCTTATTTGCGATACTTTGCGGTCGGCCTCAATGAATTACGACGATCCGCATCAAGTCGAAGAAGTTCTCGACAAGCGAATGGATGCAAATCGTGAACATGCCATGCACTCCAGTCACGCGTTACAGGTTGTTGCAGATGGCTTGCCTGCTCTGGGAATTGTTGCCGCCGTTTTGGGCATCATCAAAACAATGGCGCAAATCGACCAACCGCCCGAAGTATTGGGCAAACTGATCGGTGGCGCATTGGTCGGGACGTTTCTGGGTGTTTTCCTCGCTTATGGACTGGTCGGTCCTTTTGCGGCGAAGGTAGGAGACGTGACGCGGGACGAAGCGAACTTTTACCAGCTAATTCGCGAAGTACTGGTAGCCAACTTGCACAATCATGCAACGAACATCTGTATCGAAGTAGGGCGGCAAAATACGCCATCCCATTGCCGCCCCAGCTACATTGACCTTGAAGAAGCGCTAAAGGCGCTAAAGCAGAACGCTGCATGAGAAACCTCGGCCTATTCATTGCCTTCATGTCTCTTTTCGGAGGGGGCGCGCAAGCGCAACAACTGCTTGTTCGGTCAGGTGACCATCCCACGTTTAGCCGTCTCACAATTCCTGTACCGGTCAAACAGCCATGGGAAGCACGTCAAACTACAACGGGCGTAGAGATCCAATTGCCAGATTTCAAAGGTGGCTTTGACCTCAAGGACGTATTCATCCGCATGCAGCGGGAACGAATCGCAGCTATCGAAACAAGCCGGAACTCACTGAAATTGGTAGTTACATGTGCGTGCCAAGCAACCGTTTTCCGAAGCGGCTCGCTGCTGGTCGTCGACGTAGCTGATCAAGGAAGTAAGCTAGCTGGCCCTCTACTTGATGGTCCGCCTTTGATTGGTGCGCGCGTTACGTCCGAGACACAAATGTCCAATAGTGAGAATGGTGCTGTTTTGCCTTGGATTGGGGCCCGCTCTCGTTTTGCCTTTCCTCTTACGCCTCCTAATTCTGCCCAGCTAAACATTCGCAATTTTGAGCCAGAGAGTTCTTCAGCGGACCAAAAAGATCTGCTTAATAAAGTTCAAAACGAACTAGTTAAGGAAGTCGCAAACGCCGCTAGTATCGGAATTCTTGAGAACAGCTATGAGACTCCGCCTGTTAGTCCTATCACGGACCAGACCGGCCCAATGACAGCAGACCTCACGCCGAATGCGTTGCCACAGCTAGTTCAGGTTCCCTCGGAAAATATGCGAATTAGTTCAAGCATGGATAGAGATACACGCGCCGTAAGCGAAGAAGTTAGCGTGACAGCATCCAGCCAGACCTGTCCCTCGGATGAATTTCTTCCAGTAGAGACGTGGGGAACCGATCAGAGCTTTTCTAAACAAATTGGCCCCGCGCGAAATGCATTGATAGACGCCCGCGATCGCCTTGATCTAGAGGCCGTGCACCATTTCGCGCGGCTCTACATTCATTTCGGCTTCGGGGCTGAAGCGCTGAAAGTACTGAAACTTGATCCTACTGCGCAGACCACAGTTGCTGAGCTGTTCGTTGTTGCCGCTATTTTGGAACATGGCGCCGCCACCGGCAGCAATACGCTTGCCGGATACGCAAGTTGTAAATCTAACGTCGCACTTTGGGCGATTCTGAGCGCTCGCGATCTTCCTTCAGACATTGCCATTGAAGCCAATGCTGCACTGCGCGCGCTAAACAAACTACCCCAACATCTGCGAAAAGTCGTAGCACCTATGTTGAGTGACCGTTTTTTACAAACCAATAACCCAAATGCCGCCGCGACAGCATTGCGCAGCATAGAACGGCTCGCAGGTGAAGTTCCGCCAGATGCTTTGATGGCGAAAGCTGACATTGCGCTCGGCGCGGGAATCTCTGCTGAAACTGCCCTAGAAGCCATCATTGACTCGAACAGCATGCAATCCGCTCGGGCATTGATAAAGCAGGTGGAGGGAAAGATCGCACGAGATGAGCCTGTTTCAGCCGAAGCAGTCACGTTGATTGAAGCGTATGCCCAGGAGCTTCGGGGGGCTCCTATCGGCCAAAAAATGCGACGCACCCAAATTATTGCGCTTGGCCAATCGCAGCGGTTTGACGAAGCATTTTCAGAACTGGGCGATCTGAAGCCATCACTTTCACCTGAGGTTGTCAAAGATATCTTACAAACGGTGCTGGGCCAATTGGCTAGAAAGGCAGATCCTCTATCTTTTATGGAACATTTTCTGGCGCAAAATCAGGACGATTTGAACAATCTTGATTTTGACACAAAACTTTTGCTGGCAGATGGTCTGAGTAACCTGGGATTTTTCGAACAGGCCCAAGGTATGATCGCCATGATTCCTGCAACTCCAAGAATACCTGCGCGCCAATTGCAGGCTGCCCGCGTAGCAATTGAGCTGCGCCAACCCTTTCAGGCTCAGGCTGCATTAATAGGCATCGAAGGCCAAAAAGCAGAGCTTTTGTTGGCTCAGGCGAAAGAAATGACAGGGGCATACAGTGAAGCTGCTGATATTTTCACACGCAACGACGAGACAGAGCGAGCCGCACAGGCCGCGTGGCTGTCAGAGCATTGGGAAGAGATAACATCCGCTGACAATGCAGAATTCGGCGCTATCACCACGCTAGTGCAGAGGAAACAATCTGGTGCAAATGCTGGGTTGGGACCTTTAGGCCGTGCCAGTCACGCATTGAAAGAAAGTAGTAATGCGCGCTCAACAATCGAACAATTACTCAAAGAACCAAGCTTGCAATTCGAGCCTAAACTACAGTGATTTTCGATATTTTGGTCACAAAAAATAAACACTGCATCGTTAGCTTGATCATTGACCGCAGAACGCGGAGTTGAGGTGCAAAATGCAGACAAATTGGCTTGGCTTGATCGCCCTAGCACTGTTTTCTAACGCTGGGATTTTGTTAGCAGATAATGATCCAGCACAAGTCTGCGATACTGCGTCAAGGCAGGTGGCAAAAGAATCCGGTGTGCCTCTGGCAGTTTTACGCGCGATCACCCGCACCGAGACGGGTCGCGGTACGGGCGGTTCGTTGCGCCCTTGGCCATGGACAGTGAATATGGAAGGTAAAGGCGTTTGGTTCGATTCCGAAGATGAAGCACGTGTTTACGTTTTCCGCCATTTCAAAAATGGCGCGAGAAGCTTTGATGTGGGATGCTTCCAGATCAATTATCGCTGGCACGGCAAGGCCTTCAATTCAATTGAGGATATGTTCGACCCGCTTATCAATACCCGATACGCCGCCAAGTTCCTCGGTCAGCTTTACGGCGAACTTGGCGATTGGACACAAGCGGCTGGTGCATATCATTCACGCACAAGAAAATATGCAACCCGTTACATGGCTCGCTATGAGAAGATTCGTAGCAGGCTTTCAGACACCCCGGAAAAGCCAGCGCAACCTCCAGAAATTTTGCAAGCCGCGACACAACCGGCCGAACCAAACGTAAATACCTATTCGCTTTTGACGGGCGGAAGCGGAGGATTTCTCGGCTCCTTGATGCCCGCAACCTCCGCCGGACGCTCTCTATTCGCCAGACAGAGCGGGGGCTGATATGATGTTTTCTTTGCGGGCGCTTTATCAACCTACTGTCATGCTTGCCGTCGCCCTGATGATGATCATCGTCATGATGATCCTGCCCATGCCTGCGTGGATCCTTGATGTGGGGCTTGCCGCATCGTTTGCTTTGGCAATTCTGATTTTTACGGTGACGCTTTTTATCGAACGTCCATTGGATTTTTCCGCGTTTCCAACAATTCTACTTGCATCGCTGATGCTGCGTCTGTCGCTGAACGTTTCCTCTACCAAATTGATTATCGGTGAGGGGCATACAGGAACCGATGCAGCGGGCGACGTCATACAGGGCTTTGCCCAGTTTGTTATGGGTGGGTCTGTTTTTTTGGGTCTTGTCGTCTTTTGTGTTCTCTTGATTGTTAACTTTATGGTGATCAACAAGGGTGCGACCCGCATGGCGGAAGTGGGTGCGCGTTTTGCTCTGGACGGGATGCCGGGCAAGCAGATGGCAATAGACGCAGATATGTCTGCCGGCGCCATTAGTCACGAAGAAGCGAAAAACCGCCGCGCTCAGGAGCAACAGGAAACAACCTTTTTCGGATCCCTTGATGGCGCGTCAAAATTTGTCAAAGGGGATGCAATTGCGGGCCTGTTGATCACACTGCTGAATCTTGTGGCCGGCTTGATCATGGGGACGCTGGTACACGGAATGCCGATCAGCGCAGCATTTGAAACCTACGCCATTCTTACTGTGGGCGACGGTCTGGTTTCGCAAATTCCCGCAGTGATTATCTCGATTGCTTCTGCCTTATTACTGGCGCGCGGTGGTGCGCAAGGCTCAACCGATCTGGCCGTATTTGCCCAACTCAGCAAACATCCCGCAGCTTTGGCAACGGTTGCTTGCCTCATGACCTTATTCGCGCTTGTTCCGGGCATGCCGTTTTTGCCGTTTATCGCCGGCGCGTTGGGGCTTGGGCTTTTATCATACCGCATGTATCGAAAGGCGGCTTTGACTCCAGTGCAAACAGCTGATGAGGAATCGCCGATACTTCCACGTGAAAAGCCACTTGGTGACGTGCTGGAACTGGCGGACATCCATGTCGAATTCGCCCCCGATCTTGTCAGTATGATTCTGGATCCCGGAACAGGCTTGGACGCGAGAATTGTGAACATGCGCACCCACGTTGCATCAATCTTCGGCATTATTCTTCCCGAAATTCGACTTACAGATAACGCCGGATTGCCGCCCGGCACCTACCTGCTACGTATTCAGGGGGTAGAGCAGGCGCGCGCTAAACTAAATCCCCACCAGATACTGGCGCTTGCGCCGGAAAACCCTGATGCGTTGCCATCTGGTCTTGATACGATGGAACCGGTATATGGGGCACCTGCGCGCTGGATAAATGCAGCCGACCAGGAAGACGCAGCAATTGCCGGTATTACGCTTGTCACCCCTGCCGAAATTCTCGCCACTCACCTTCTTGAAGTCGTGAAACGCAACTTCCCGCGCCTACTGACGTTAAAATCCCTCCGGCGTCTGTTGGATGAGATGGTCAATATTTCTTCTCCTGCCAGAGCAGAAGCGAACAGAAAACTGCTGGACGAACTCATCCCGGACAAGGTGCCGGTCGATGTGTTGCATTCCGTATTGCGCCTGCTGCTGGCAGAGCAGGTTTCGATCCGCAACCTTCCGCTTATCCTCGAAGCGATTGCCGAAGCGCGTGGCCAGAATGCCCAACCGGAGGCTATTTGCGAGCTGGTCCGGCAACGACTGGGATTCCAAATGGTAGCTGAAGTGCGCCGCGCAGACGGCACCTTGCCATTGGTGCAACTTGCGCCGGAATGGGAAGATACGTTCGCTGCCTATCAAGTCGATGCAGATCGCGGTCTGGACATCGCCTTGCCACCGGATTTGTTCAACCAGCTGGCAGAAGGGGTCGCTCAGAAAATTAATGATGCAAACCAGAACGGAATATATCCCGCAGTGGTAACCAACACACGTCGCCGGCGGTTTTTACACACAGTTATGCTAGCAAAAGGAATTCGATCTCCTGTCATGTCATTTGAAGAAATCGGATTGGACGCCAAACCATCCCTGGTAGGTGTTGTACCCGCATGATTCAGAGCCTGGCCGAAATGATGGAGGTTACCGACGCTATGCTCTGGCATGGGTTCGCTGTATTTTTGCGTGTCAGCGCATTGGTCAGTTTGCTTCCCGCTTTTGGTGAGCAATCGGTGCCTGCACGTGTCAAACTCGGCATTGCGCTTGCCTTTACGCTGATTATCACTCCGGCAGTTGCTGCGCCGGATACAGCGATGAAATTTGACTCCATCATCTGGATGTCCCTGACGGAAATTGCGGCCGGCCTTCTGCTTGGGATTGGTATTCGCCTGTTTGTTCTCGCACTGCAAACTGCCGGATCGATTGCGGCCCAATCCACGTCCCTTGCGCAGATTCTGGGCGGTGCTGTGGCAGAGCCTGTTCCCGCCATGGGTCATATCCTTGTGACAGGTGGTCTGGCACTTGCCGTCATGACCGGACTTCATGTTCGGGCAGCGGAAATGGTGATCCTGTCTTATGAAATGCTGCCAATGGGCAGACTTCCTTCCGGTTCCGATGTGTCGCAATGGGGTGTCGACCAGATTAGACGCGCGTTTTCTCTTGCATTCACGTTGGCTGCACCGTTCGTGATTTTATCCGTACTCTACAATGTTGCCTTGGGCGTTATTAACAAGGCTATGCCACAGCTTATGGTCGCATTTGTCGGCGCGCCGGTCATTACGGCGGGCGGTCTTATCCTTTTATGTCTTTCGGCGCCTTTGCTTTTGTCGACATGGGTTAACGCGCTCAATAGTTTCGTTGCAAATCCACTGGCGCCAGTGCCATGAGCGATAGCGAAGATCCTTCGGATAAAAGTTTTGACGCTTCAGCGCAAAAGCTGCTGCAGGCGCGCAAAAAAGGCGACATCGCCAAATCCAACGACCTGCTTACGGCCTGCGCCTATCTGGGGCTGCTGGTCGCACTTTCAGCGGTAGGTACGACCGGAATAAAGCATGTCGGAAGCACATTGATGGTTCTTCTTGACCAGCCCGATGCGCTGGCTGAGCTTTTTTTCACTGATCGCGCTGCCGCGCCGGTAGGCGGAATAATGAAAGCTGTCGGATGGGGAATGGCTCCTGTATTTGTGCTTCCTGCGCTTGGCGTAATACTCGCATTGTTCGCACAGCGCGCGTGGGTATTCGCGCCAAGCAAATTGGAGCCGAAACTTAACCGCATATCACCGTTGTCCAACGCCAAAAACAAATTCGGGCGTGACGGGCTGTTCGAGTTTTTTAAGAGTTTTGTAAAGCTGCTGATCTTTTCAATATGCCTTGCGCTCTTTATCCGCACATGGCTGCCCCAGATGATCGGGGTGCTGCAGACGACGCCCCAAACAGCAATCTCTCTCCTCGCAAAAATCTGCATTTCGTTCCTGAGTGTCGTAGTTGTCATTTCAGGCTTGATTGGCGCGGTAGATGCACTCTGGCAGCATGCGTCGCACATGCGAAAAAACCGGATGTCACGGAAGGAAGTTACCGACGAAACGAAAGAAAGCGAAGGTGACCCACATATGAAACAGGAGCGGCGCCAACGGGCATTAACCGCCGCACAAAACCAGATGATGAAGGATGTGCCTGATGCCGATGTCATTATTGTGAACCCTACACATTATGCTGTCGCGTTGAAATGGAGCCGCCTTTCCGGCGAGGCGCCTGTTTGTGTTGCCAAAGGGGTGGACGAAATCGCTGCGACAATTCGACGTTTAGGGGGGGAGGCAGGTGTTCCCATTCACTCCGATCCACCGACAGCGCGCGCCCTGCACACCTCGGTCGAAATCGGTCAACAGATCAGACATGAAGATTACGCACCCGTAGCAGCGGCCATCAGATTTGCCGAAGACATGCGCCGCCGCGCCAAAGGATCAAGATGAGCAATCTCAAAAATCTCGCCACAATGAAGAGGCTTGTAGATATAAAGTATCGCCAGCAGCAAGAAAGCTTCGGGCGACTGACCGCACAGGAAGGGAAATTGCGCAATTCATTGTCCCGGCTGGAAACGCAGCGGTTGGACAGCCTTGCAAATTGCGATCCTGCACAGCGCGCAATCGGGGCCGATGGTCTATGGCAGGCGTGGATCGGTCGGAAACAATACGAATTGAACATGCAGTTGGCTCAGGTTCTTGCCGTAAAAGAGCGCCACATTGCGCAGGTCCGTGAAGCTTTCGGTAAGGTTCTGGTGACTGATGCGCTTTTAGACAGTGCGAGTATAGAGCTGAAGAAGAAAAAAGCGCGCGCCCGTTTGGAGCGCGCGATCGAGTCAACGCAGTAGGATTGCCTAGTAATCCTGCCGGGCAATCTCCACGATCAAAACTTCTTTCACAATCTCACTTCCCAGATCCCTTTGCGCCACTTCTTTCAGTGCCATACGAAGCCGGCCCAGCACTTCTGCCTGTGTGAAGTTCCCCTCGAACCCACCCATATTTGCATGATCAAACAATACCTGCAAAAAACTGTCACGCAGCTTCGGTTCACGTTCCAGCACACTGTCGGTTTTTCCTGACGGCACTTCAACGCTTAATGCCAGAACAACCAGCGCAACAACTTTGTCATTTGACACAATTGGTACAACGAATTGGTTGCTCAACTTTACATACTCGTTTTCGGCCGTTTCACCGTGATCCGGCTCAACAATATTTTTCTGTGCTGACTGCTCGCCCTGTTTTTCTTTTTTAATTTCAGTGCCTGTGTCGCTAACAGCTTCGGAAGCCGGAGCGGGACGCAAAAGGATTCCCGCACCGACACCGGCGCCGGTACCAATCAGAAGAAAAACAAGCGGGATGATTTTTTTCATAGGATGAATCCTGACTAAAACGGCAAGACAGCGTCGAGAATTTGCTGGCCCACCCGCGGCTGTTGAACATCACTGATCTGGCCACGTCCCCCGTAGGAAACCCGTGCCGATGCAATTTTGTCGTAAGTGATCTCGTTTTGGCGCGAGACATCTTCAGGTCGCACAAAGCCCGTGACCAGCAATTCACGCAGTTCAAAATTCACACGTAATTCTTGGCTTCCCGAGATGGACAAAACACCATTCGGCAAGACATCCACTACTGTTGCTGCAATCCGCAGTTCCAGCTTTTCCTTTCGTTTTACAGACCCGTCACCGGAAGAACTGCTTTGGGAGCTGATGCCCACCAGATCGTCCGAACTGGCCCCTTCCGGCAGCTTCTTGTTCAGCCGTTGAGGCAGGCCAATTAGGCTGGGGATGCTCAGGTTCTCCGATCCCGCGCGCCTGCGATCAGATGAATTCGAAATTTCGGCTTTTTCATCAATCTCGATCACAACCGTAAGGATATCACCGCGCACCACTGCGCGGCGGTCCCCTAACAGGGATGCGCGTGAAGGCGACCAGAGAGATGCAGCATCAACTGGCCGTTGCGCCACAAGAACCGCCGGCAATCCCGGTTCGATCATCGCGCGCGCCTCTGGCGCTTCCAGCGCCGGCGTAAAGCTGGGCGGTGTCCCGATATGATCCGCGCGCGCACACGCTATCGTCAAGCCAAGTACGGCAATACTGCCAAGTTTGAGCGTAGTATGCATTGAATCAATTCCTTACTGAAATAGTGCCGTCGCCCAGAACCTGACCGAAAATGATCGCGCGTGACCCAAGGTTCATAACCCGTATCCGGTCACCGATTGCACCGCGTGCCAGTGCCCTGCCTTCGGTGCTGATGTTTATGCCGTTCGCATGGTATCGCAGACCTACAATCTGATTTCGCACGACAATCGCCGGAGGGCCAATATCGCCTTGGAGTATTGGCCGCCCCTGATACAACGCCACTCGCGCTTCCTGGCCTATGACATCGGCCAAGCGGGCGAAGCCTGTCGCAAGATCACCCGCGGCAAATGTCACATCCATTTCTGTGATAATCTGGTTAGGCCGGATCGTGCGGGCAGGCACAACCGTATCAGCGAAGACTGGAAAACAAATTACGGCGGCGGAAATTATTGCGAACGTTCTCATCAGCGTACCTGCGTCGTTGCGCTCATCATCTGATCAACTGCAGAGATAACTTTTGCATTCATTTCGTAGCCGCGCTGCGCCTCGATCAGCTCCGTAATTTCTCGTACAGCATCAACAGAACTGTCTTCGAGGTAGCCTTGGCGCAGTGTCCCCAGCCCGTCCTCTCCGGGAGAGGATACAAGCGCGGGGCCGGACGCCTCTGTTTCAAGAAACATGTTGCTGCCGATCGCTTCCAAACCTTTGGAATTGGTAAAACCGGTCAGCGTGAATTGTCCCAGCAGCTGCCCACCGGCAGCCTCATCGAAGTAGGCATATACCTCACCGTCTGCATTAATCGAAACGCTGCGCGCATCGGCGGGAATGGTAATTTCCGGCCCGACAGGAAACCCTTCGGATGTTACAATCAACCCTTCGCCCGTGCGTTTCAGCCCGCCGTCACGTGTGTATGCGGTCTGCCCGCTGGGCAGCGTGACCTCCAGATATCCCTGCCCCTCAATCGCGACGTCCAGATCGCCCTGCGTTGCAGAAAGCGAGCCCTGCTGCAAATGCAGACTGACTGCGGCGGGGCGCACCCCAAGACCCAACTGGATACCAGTTGGCAAAACGGTACCATCGGAGGCATTGACCGATCCCGCCCGCGCCATTTGTTGATAGTGCAGATCGGCAAATTCGGCACGACGAGCATTGTAGCCGGTCGTGCTCATATTGGCGAGATTGTTGGAAATCGTCTCGACCCGCATTTGCTGGGCACTCATTCCGGTTGCGGCAATTTTAAGGGCGCGCATCGGCTTACTCCTTTATTGGGATTGTGTGAGGGTTTTTACGGCGGCGCGAACACGCTCGTCCTCAGTTTGTAAAAAGCTCTGGCCCATTTCATAGGCGCGCTGAACCTCTATCATCCGGGAAATTTCAAGCAGCGGGTTTACATTTGACCCCTCAACAAACCCTTGCAATACGCGCGCATTTTCGGCCGGTTCATCCCCAGCATCAGCGCGAAACAACACGCCATCTTCGCGGATCATATCCAACGGTGCCAATGGCCGCACCAGCGCCATCTGCCCCAGTGGCGCGCCATTGATACTCAACGTGCCATCAGACGAAACCGATAGTGTTCCCGCCTCTGCGGGGACAAACAGCGGCGCGCGGCCTGCATCAAGCACCGGAAACCCGTCCGGTGTAACCAGTTGCCCATCAGCGCTGGGCGAAAATGCACCCGCGCGGGTGAGACGGTCTCCCATCGGGGTCTGGATAACGAAGTACCCATCCCCCTCAATCGCAAAGTCAAATGTGCCGTTCGTCTGACGCAAACCGCCTTGTTCAAAGGAGGTCTTTCCGATGTTGCCCTGCCCCATCGAAAGAGAAGTACCACGATCTACAGGCTTCACGTATTCGGAAAAAATCACACCTTCTGCGCGAAATCCCGTCGTGGCAGCGTTTGCAATATTATTTGCCACGGTCTGCATCTCACGTTGCAGGCCCGACTGTCGAGACAGCGTAATATATCCGGTACTTTCCATCTTTATCCTCCGATAATCAGCGGGATGATTTGGTTATGAAAAAACGCGACAAGCGAGTTGGTCATGAAGTGCATCGACATCCAGAACACGACGGCAATCGCCGCCAGTTTGGGCACAAATGTCAGTGTCATTTCCTGTACGGATGTAAGCGCCTGGACCAACCCGATTGAGACACCAGTAACCAATGCCGCAATCAGGATCGGCAAAGAGATTACTACTGCAACCCATAGCCCCTGACGCATGGTGTCATAGAACACCAGTTCATCCATCATCAGACAGGCATCCGCAGAATTTCCTGATAGGCTTCGACAACTTTGTTTCGCACAGTTACCGCCGTTTCGACCGCCAGTTCGGTTTGCGCCAAAGCCTGTACCAAAGCGTGAGGATCAGCATTGCCCATCATCGTCGACTGCGCGACCTGTTCGGATTTCGCCAAGGTGGATGCGAAATCACCGGCGATACCCTTTAGCGCCGCAGCCGCGCCGCCTTCCCCCTCACCAGGTGTGGTGGCAGGTTTTGCGGTGGCGTAATTCTGGATTGCGGAAAGTGTTTTCAATTCCATTCTGGAACTCCTTCTGAAAAGTTGACCCGTAAGTCGCAGATTTTACTAATTACGTAAAAGTTGCATTAAGCTGCTCGACATCTTGCGTGCCTGATCAAACATTTTCAGGTTTGCCTCATAGCTGCGCTGGGCTTCACGTGCATCTGCAAGTTCGATCAAAAGGTTCACGTTGGAGCCTTCGTATTGTCCTGTTTCGTCGGCCATCGGATGTGCCGGATCGTACACTTGTGCCAACTCGCTCTGATCCAGACGCACGCGCCCGACCTCCACTTTTGACACCCGATCACCCTGCCCCATCGCTGTTTCGAACGAGACAAGTTTTCGCCGATACCCCGGTGTATCTGCGTTGGAAATATTCTCGGACAGGTGGCGCAAACGCTGCGCCTGCGCCTGCATTCCACTGGCAGAAACGGATCGGGCTGAAGAAAAATCGGTCATAAATATCGCTCCTATCTTGTACGCACGGAAACACGCAGCACATCCAGCGCAGATTTGTAGATTGCCAGCGCGCGGTCATGATGGCTTTTGACTTCGGCCGCCTTCATCATCTCTGTCTCAAGCGATACGGTGTTGCCGTTGGGATTATCGCCGTTGCGCATATCTGTGGGGGTCATCGACTGAACGCTGACACTGCCGTGCAAATGCCCCTGACGTGTGGCGCGTTGGATGCCTGCCATTTCGTTCGGCGCGTAAAGCTCTGCAAAGGCCGGCATTTCCTTGCCCACATACCCTGGCGTATCTGCATTCGCGACATTCTGGGATATCAATGCCTGACTTTGCCCAGCATGGCGGGCCATCGCAGACGCGGTCTGAAAGACTGTTAGATTTTCGAACATCGGGATTCTCCCTGCTGCAATTTCAATCAATGCTTAAGACTGATTCCTTTAGAAACAGTGAGCAGCAGAAAAGGAATGTCATGACAGATGCTTCGCTTATCGACGGGCTTGCCGCCCATATCGCCGATCTGCGCACTGTGTGCCCCGTAGGCAGAATCATCCGTGCGGATGGCGCTGCGTTGCACATCACCGGTCTCGCGCATGATGCATCCATCGGAGACGGGGTGAAGGTTTATCGCAAACGGGGCGTACCATTACAGGGGGAGGTTGTTCAAATTGTTGAGGAAAATCTCGTCATGCTCGCCGAAGAACCGCCAGAAGGCGTGAGCCTGAATGACAGAGCGACATTATTATCCCCTGCAGTAATCGCCCCCTCTGGTGAGTGGCTTGGCCGGATTATTGATCCCATGGGGCAGCCGCTGGATGGTAAGCCGCTTTTGCGTGGAGCGTTTTCGCGACGATTATTATGTTCACCGCCTGACGCTGCCAAGCGGCGCGCGTTCGGCCATCGCCTTGGAACCGGGCTGGCTGTTACCAACACGGTGCTTCCGATGGTCAAAGGGCAACGCATGGGGTTATTCGCAGGATCAGGCGTCGGAAAATCTACTCTGCTGGGTCAGTTCGCACGTCATATGAGCGCTGAGATCGTCGTGATCGCCATGATTGGCGAGCGGGGGCGCGAATTACGCCATTTCGTTGATAACGTTTTAGGGCCTGAGGGCCTTTCACGGGCAATTGTTGTGGCCGCGACGTCTGATCAATCACCCCTGTTACGCCGCCGCTGTGCATGGACTGCCATGGCAGTAGCCGAACATTTCCGCGATGCGGGCCAATCGGTTCTTTTTCTCGCTGATTCAATCACCCGTTTTGCCGAAGCACATCGTGAAGTTGCTGTAGCTGCTGGCGAAGCACCCGTTCTTCGTGGCTATCCTCCCTCAACGACCCATCTTATCACTTCGTTATGTGAGCGCGCTGGACCCGGAGCAGGATCACAGGGGGACATTACTGCTCTTCTGAGCGTTCTTGTCGCCGGATCCGATATGGACGAGCCAATAGCTGACATCCTTCGCGGTGTTCTTGACGGTCATATCGTATTGGATCGCACAATTGCAGAGCGCGGTAGATTCCCCGCTGTGGATGTCTTGCGCTCCGTCTCACGCAGCTTACCTGCAGCGGCGAATGATCGTGAGAACCGCCTACTCGTTTTGATCCGAAAAATGATTAGCTTATATGATTCAAACGCCATGATGATCCGCGCTGGACTTTACACTCACGGAAGTGATCCCGAAATTGACAAAGCGATTCAGCTACATCCGGAAATCGAAGCGTTTCTGGCAAAGGTGGAGCCAGATGACCCGCAGCGCAGCTTCAGCCAGTTGGAACTTATTCTCCGTCGCGCCGGACTCGGTCAGGGTTAGCCGCCTTGCAAAAGTGTAAGGGCAATTGCGTTAGATGAATAGCCTGCGTTGAATTGAGATATCTGATCACGGACAACGTATTTTGTTATCAACTCCTGAACTATCTTCGGATCGCTGAATAGCTCCAAATCATCTGATCCGAACTCTTTCTTAGCGCGATCCTTAAAGACACCGAGCTGCTGATCAATGTCGATCTGGCCGAAAGCGGCAGGCAAATTTAATGCTTTCTCAAATATTTTTCGCAAGGGCGGTTCACCCATCAAGGTAAACCACTTTGCATCATTTGACATGTCCTTTTGTGCCAAGACTCCCATCTGCCGCTCTGCGTATAACGCAAAGCGCATTGCTTCGTTTTGTTGCCCGGCTGCGACTTCAAATTCGAGCTTCTCGAAACGGTCGATGATAGCTTCAGCAAAAATGGGTTCGTCAACTTTCAGATACTCACTTGGGCCGAATCCGAAGGCCTGTGACATCTCTTTATAGCGCGGGTCTGTAAAGCGGTTTGCCAGCGCATCACTACTTGTCGTGCCTTCTTCAAGCATTTTTCGAATGAAAAATTTGCTGTTTATATCGTCCTGTAGACCAAATGCGCCCAGCGCGACGTTCAATAACCGTCTGTCTGCAACCAGTTGTTCTGCGGTTTCGATGGCGCCAATATTCTCGCGGAAATATTCGGTATCGCGTTGCAGCTGGGTGCTTTGTGTAAATGCTTTGAATTGGCTATCATAAGTGTCTTGTAGAAATCGCCAGCCCCCAAGGCCGTTTATTGGAATAACAGGCTGAAACATTAGCTTGGCCGGACGGCCAGAAGCCGCTCTTCGCGGGGCAAAAGTGCACGTAACGCCTTAAGCGTCCGATAATGCTGCTTGTCGATTACCGCTTGGCTCGCTTCCGCCAGCATCTGGCGGCTGTCTGCATCTGTGAACACTTGGCTCAATTCCTCAACCTGTCGCAACAAGGGCAAATGCGCGCTGTCAGCATCCTTGTCCCCAGACAGAACCAGTTGCACAGCAAAAAGAGTCCGGCGCACCGGCGTTTTCGCATCTTCCGGATGGATTGCATCCCGAAGCCGCAATATTTTAGCGTCAGGTGTCATTATGGCGAGGCGGCTGCGCCGGTCTCCATTTTCGATAACGGCGCCATTAATCAGAACGCGCTCTTTTGGACCAAGCTTAAGGACAAGACCACTCATATTGGATTCCATTCTATTTCAGTCCGCGCAATATCGCAGTGTTAACCTCTACCAACGGTGTCGCTGAGTCTTCTCGGTTGATAACTTTGCGGGTATGATGCTCAGTGAACTCCGCAAGGTAAATCAGCCGCGCGCGCAGGTCATCGGGCAAGAGATTTTCGGGGCTTGCGACATCCATCGCCAGCTTGCGCCACAGAGTGCGGTTCTCATGCAGTGCATGAACTAACCTATTAAAATCCTTCGCCTTAATCGCCGTCGTCAGGCGTGATGTTATGCGCGCAATAACATCATACTCTGCCTTTCGCGCAGATTTCAATGGTGCGGCGGTCGGCGCATATCCAATATGCGCAAGTACTGTTGCGTTCACGGATTTCCCTACTCATTAATGGTTTTGTGCGGGGGCGCTGACATGCGCCCCCAACTATTATCAGGAAGCCTTGATTTAACGGAACAACGACAGGATAGTCTGCGGCGTTTGGTTGGCGATCGAAAGCGCCTGAACACCCAATTGCTGCTGTGTTTGCAGCGCCTGAAGTTTGGCTGATGCCGCCTCCATGTCTGTATCGACCAAGGCGCCGATACCCGATGTCAAAGAGTCGGATAGCTTTGACACGAAATTGGCCTGATCATCCAGCCGCTTGGCTGCCGTACCAAGGTTTGCCGCGCCTGTGATCGCGAGATCAAGCATTGTGGTCAGCTCACCATAGGTAGTTGCAGCGTCTGCTGTATCCGCGGTTCCCGTCAGCGTTACGCCGGTCACCGACGCTTCCAGATTCGCAGAATCTACACTGATGGTTGTGGCCGTTGGCGCAGCATTACCAACTCGATTGATCGCACCGACAACTGTCATTGATGTTGTACCAGCACCGGCGCCATCCACATCAGTGTTGAGCAAATTGACGCCGTTAAACTGTGATCCGGCAACGATCGAGTCAAGTTGCAGCTTTTTTTCGGCCATTTCCGTGCCAATCTGTCCAAAATCCGCACCCTCCGACTGGGCAGAAATTGCTAACTGCTGCATTTCTTTAATCGTTTCGACGATCAATTCAGCGCCGGCACTGGCCACAGCAATAGCCGATTGGCCCGTTGCAAGGCTGTCTTTGACAGCATCCAGACCGGAAACATCGGATTCCATGACTTTCGAAATTGCCCAGATCGATGCGTTATCTTTTGCTGAACCGATTTCCTTGCCGGTCGAAATCTGGCTTTGCGTTTCTGACAAATTGTTGTTGATGGATTTCAAAGTTTGCAGCGCTACCATTGCGCTGTTGTTTGTAAGAATGCTCGACATTGAAGCATGTTCCTTTCGTGTCGACGCTTTGCGCCGGATAACGTCTGCACAAAAATGCGGACAGGAATGCCATTCTGACGTTTACAATCGCCCGTTCCGAGCAATGTGCCACCCGTGTACCGGATGCATCGCCATATTGCTGCTTTGGCTCTTTCTATATTCTTAACGCGGCCGATCGCTCTTCCGTGAATTTGATTCAATTGGATTTCCTGCAAAAATCACCAAAACAGCGCGTGCTTCACGGTTCCTAATTTTCATGAACGCTTTTCAAGCTTTGGTTTTGTGTCTGCAAGGATGTCCTGCTTTCGCCCTTGTGCGTCATAGGTTTCTAGTGTGGTTTGCACCTGTCGTAGCGCAGCAAGCCGCTTTGCGACTGAACGAACACCATGTAACGCACCATTCAGCAAAAGCTGGTTACGGCGCAGTTTACCTTCCAGCGGGATAATTTTTTCCGCTTGTGTTTCAGTATCTTTCAATAGCATCTCAACCATTTCTTCTTTTGCCTCAAGAAGTGTGCCCAGACCGGTCAGGTCACCTTTCAGGAGTAACGAGCGTTCACGCTCAAGTAGGAAATCAAGCTGTTCAAGGTCAATATTTCCAGCCATCATTCCGATTTCTCCTTCAGCGCTTCGAACAAAGACTGCGCCAGACCAATTCCGCCACCCTTCACGATATGTTTTGCCTGCTCCTGAACCAGAAACGAGCCGAACTGTTCTTCGCCTGCCCCGCCTCCGAAACTTTCGCTGGGTTGTCCAAACCCGGCTGACTGCAACATTTCAGCCAAAAACGCAGATTCAAGATTTTGCGCCGCTTCAAAAAGCGCTGTTTGACGGTCGGCAGGGGCTGACGGCGATAGCACGGGGGGAATCAGGGTCATCGGGAACATTCCATAAATTGCTTCGATTTTTCTGATCATGGACGCGATTCAGTAAACAACCGGTAAGGAAGTGTATGGATAGTGTTCGATGACAGACGCCGAATCTGAAGAGGCAGTGAATGAAGACTCCCGTTGCACAAATCGCAAATACCGTGATCCCGATGGTGATAAATACGCCAAAGACTCCGTTAAGCACGGAGGAGACTGAAGCTGGCCATCCAGATTTTGGCGCATTTCTGGCGATGCTACCAAACACAGAAAAAGAAGACCCCTCCGGCACGATAGACCGCGATCAGCTTCTCCAGAATGATGCGCCTTTGCCAAAAGAGAAATCACAAACGACGGCGTCACACACGATCGAGCAACGCGAGACGGCATCCAACGCGCGCAGTAGCGGAACCCCTGAAAAAAGGCACCAGCTTGACTCTTTTAGCGAGGAGCGATCAGTCTCGTCACGAATTGAAGGGGAACTCGGATCAGCTTCTTCCCCAGCGAATACGACAAACGTAACTGAAGGAAATCCGCGTTCGATTGCCCTAGAACGTTTGCCAACAAACGCTAATCTTGCGTCTGCTTTGACAGCCACTCAATTTCAGATGCAAACTGCTGATGACAAGGTGAAACAGGCCGAGGCTATGACTTTACCTGTCACGAGAGAAACCAAGAAAAATAGTCCTGACCAGAGTGATCCAAAATTTTTGCGCAACGGCTGGAATGAAGATCAAACAGGCGGAATCCTAGACGAAAACGGGTCTGGCACCGCACGTAAAAAAGGCCTTTATGGCTCAGGAGCGGCAATATCGACAGAGCCAGACGCACGTTTACCACCAGCCAGGACATCCTCGTCCCGAGATAGCGTCTCGACCAATACATCAACAGCTTTGAATAAATCGACCCAATCGACTTCTGATGTTTTTACACAAACTGGAATGGAACCCGCCAAGTTGGCGGATCAGGTCCGTGGACCTCGCCAATCCGATAGTATTTCAAAGCCGAAACCAGTGCACGCCGACCCTTTGAACGGTAACGCGCAGAGTGAGAATGACGCTACGGAATCGTTTCGGAAGCCTAAATCCGCGAAAATGTTAGATTCCATTCTGATACCAACGGGATCTAATGCTGGCGCACCGACCATGGCCACCACCGCACCACCTTACCGCCGCGACTCCCCTCTTTCGCTAGGCCAGGCATTCGATCACGTTGATTCCCAGGTAGAAGCAGGAGGACAAAAACCCAAGGTCCTTTTACCTGAAAAACAAAGCTCGCGGCGGGCAGGTTTGCCTACGATACATACGAGCCTGACAGACCAAGATAACAGGAGTGGTGACATACACCTTACGACTGGCAAATCCCATCAGACGACGACGCGTAGTCAGACGGAAGAGACACCCGCTTCCGGCATTATAAGAAAGTTGCTCCCAGCGAAGCATGCAGGAAAGATTGAAGACGGAGTAGGGATCAAACCTTCGCTGATGGCTTCATTAGAGAGCCCCGATTTATCTAGCTGGGACAGTGTGCGGATTTCAAATATTCCTCAATCAGCACTTCAACCGCTACGTAGTGAATTGCCACCACACGTTGCACGGCAAATGATAGAGGTCATGGTGCAAGCCGTCCATCGACCTGTTGAAATTGCGCTGTCGCCGCAAGAACTGGGGCGGGTACGCATGTCTATCATTACTGATGACGGGGCGATTACTGTCAATATTATTGCGGAACGTGCCGATACAATTGACTTGATGCGCCGTCATATCGATCAGTTGGGCCAGACATTTCGCAATATGGGCTACGAACAGATCAACTTCGCTTTTGGTCATGGCGCAAGCCGTGGTGATGAAGGCGAAAAGCAGCCGCATGACGGGCAGACAGGCACTTTGCCAGACGGCGATGAACGGACAGTCCAGGAGACCAACGCAGAAACCGCCGTTATTCAACTGGATAGTTTGTCTGAAAGCGGCGTCGATATCCGCCTTTAAGGAATAATTATGATACCTTCTGCTCTGACACCTTCGGGTGTCGCTACCACCGCAGGATCTGCACCGCAGACCAGCGCCGTGCTGTCATCGGACTTTGAAACCTTTATCAACATGCTGACCACACAGGCCAAATATCAAGACCCGCTAGAGCCGTTGGACAGTTCGGAATATGCCGCGCAACTTGCGCAGTTTTCGATGGTCGAACAGCAGGTGTTGTCAAACGATCTATTGACCGCATTGGCCAACCAGTTGGGTAGTGGAACCATGGGGCAGATGGCCGGATGGATCGGAATGGAGGGACGGACAACCGCACCCGTCCCGTTTGACAGCGCGCCGATCACTGTTCTGCCGACCCCTCCCGCCGGCGCTGAGGAAATGCAATTGGTAGTTTTTGATGTGCAGGGTCGCGAGGTTGATCGCGGCGCGTTGCCTGTTTCTTCCGATCCGGTTGTTTGGGCGGGGGTCGGGCCGGATGGACGGCCCGTGCCTGCCGGTCTTTACCGCTTCGAAGTGGAGGCAACAGGGGCCAATGGCATTACGCTACCAACCACACAGGCCGCAACTTATGCACGCATCATCGAAGTACAAAACCTTGGCGCGGAAGCTCGCGTGGTGTTTGCCGGAGGTGCAGAAGCGCCTGCTTCCAGCATCACCGCACTTCGCGAAGGCACATGATTTTAGCGGTCGGCAAGCATGAAGGCAGCGTAGGCAAACGGCATAACCGCGCGGCGCCACCTGCCCAGTTCGAAACGTCTCAAGGGTTGTCGTATCGTTTCGGGATAAATCAAATCCGGTGTCTTTTCCTGCACCAGCTGCGCCAGCAATGCGCCGCTGTAACTGCCCATCGCGACGCCGTTACCATGGTAGCACATTCCGGCCCATAATCCGCGCTGGTCGGGGACTTGCCCGACAAACGGCATCAGATCACGGGCAAGACATACCATTCCTGACCATCCGTGCGCTGCTTCGACCGTCTGCCACGCCGGAAACATTGCATCAAATTCCGTGCGAATTTTTGCTTTGGCCTTTGCTTCGGCTTTCGCTCCACTACGCAATCCACCCCGCATACCGAACAAAAAACGCCGGTCCGGCATCAGGCGGAAGTAGTGCAACAAATTGCGGGTATCGTAAGCCATCTGCTCGCTGGTCCATCCGGCTTCGGCCAGTTCATCATCGCTCAGCGGGCGGGTGACAATGACGTTGGATTGGCTGGGCATATAACGCCCTGCCAACCAATCAGGCAGGTTTTCGGATGAATACCCGTTAGTTGCCAAAATAACTTGATCAGCTTTCAACGTATGGCCATTCACCTTCAGTGCCCAACCGTCGATCCGGTTGTCCATCGAGGTTACGAGGCTTTTTTCAAATATTTGAGCGCCCGCTGCCGTCGTAGCGCGCGCCAGCCCGCGGATGTATTTGCGCGGGTTCAGGCCAAACCCTGCTTCAACCGTAAGACCCCCATGAAACGGGCCAGCCATGCCCATTGGCGCAAGATCTTCCGCGCTGTGTATTTGATGGGGCACGCCGTAATTTTCCGCAATACTCCCGGCATGTGTTTTCAAAGCATCCAGATCTTTGGGCCGATGGGCAAGGGATGTCTCACCGTGCGAATGGCGATCAACATCAATGGTGTTTTCTTCAATTATGCTTTCAACGAACTGGATCGCTGCCACCTCGGTTCGGCGGAATTCAACCCGCCCCTTGGTGCCAAAGCGGCTATCAAGAGCCGCGTCATCTGCTATTCCGCCACCCAAGCAGCAAAAGCCGCCATTGCGGCCCGATGCGCCCCAGCCAATGCGCTGTGCCTCCAGCACGGTTACAGTGATACCCGCACGCGCCAGAAACAGCGCCGCAGTCAGTCCGGTGAAACCTGCGCCGATAATAGCAACATCAGTTCGCGCCGCCGCCGAAAATTCGGGCTGCGCAGGAATCTCACAGGTTTCATCCCACCAACACCCGGCGCGGGGACCTTCGCCATAAGCGTACTCATTAAACAGACGCTTCACGCGCCACGCTCTGCCGCCTGTGCATCTCTTTGGGCACGCACCGAATTTCGCTTGGACACCAATGAAGCACTGATCACACCAACCGTCACAATCCCGATCATCAATGTAGAAAGCGCGTTTATTTCTGGCGAAACGCCAAGGCGCACCGCGCTCCAGATTTTGATCGGCAAGGTGGTTGATGACGGACCGGACACAAACGATGCGATCACCAGATCATCAAGGCTGAGCGTGAAGGCCAGAAGCCAGCCTGAAATCACGGCAGGCGCGATAATTGGTAGCGTCACAAGCCGGAAGGCATCAAAACGGTTGCACCCCAGATCAAGGGCCGCTTCCTCCAGCGAGCGGTCAAAACTGACCAGCCGAGACGAAACAACAACCGACACGAAACACATCGAAAAAGTCGTATGCGCCAGAACGATTGTCAGCACACCACGATCAAGACCGATGCCAATAAACAACAACAGAAGCGACAGGCCCGTGATTACTTCGGGCATAACAAGCGGCGCATAGATCATACCGGAAAACAGTGTGCGGCCAAAGAAGCGGCCGCTGTTCACCAGCACATAGGCCGCCATCGTTCCCAAGATAGTTGCGAACGTAGACGAGATAATTGCCACTTCGAGCGTAATCCAGGCGGCACTTAAAAACGCTTCATCGCGCAGCAATTCGCCGTACCATTTGGTTGAAAAGCCTGCCCATACCGTGACCAGTTTGGATTCGTTGAAGCTGTAGATCACCAGTAGGACCATAGGCAGGTACAGAAAGGTGAACCCGAGGGTCAGCGATGTGACGTTAAAGATGCTCAGACGTTTCATGCTTCGGCCTCCGCCTGCTTTTGCTGGTTTCGCTGGAACAGCACGATCGGCACGATCAGGATCAACAGCAGAATAACTGCCACCGCCGAGGCCACCGGCCAGTCACGGTTGTTGAAGAACTCCTCAAACAGAACCTTGCCGATCATTAACGTGCCAGAACCACCCAGCAGCGAAGGGATAACGAATTCGCCCAGCGCCGGAATGAACACCAGAAAACATCCCGCGATTATTCCGTTTTTGGACAGCGGCACCGTTACAAGCCAGAATGCGGAGAGGCGCGAACAGCCAAGGTCTTCTGCTGCTTCGATCAGGCTGTCATCCATACGCTCAAGCTGCGCGTAGATCGGCAGGATCATAAATGGCAGGTAGGTATAGACGATCCCGATATACACGGCCGTGTTGGTGTTCAGTATCGTCAGCGGCTCTGAAATCAAACCGATAGACAGCAGGAACTGGTTCAGGAGTCCTTCATTGCTCAGGATACCGATCCACGCATACACGCGGATCAGAAACGAGGTCCAGAAAGGCAGGATCACCAACATCATCAAGGTTGCGCGCCATTCTTGCGGGGCGCGGGCCATACCGTAGGCCATCGGATACCCTACCAGCAAAGTCAGAATTGTGGAGAACAGGGCAATTTTCAAACTGCTCAGGTAGGCTTTGTAATACAGATCATCGCTTGTCAGAAACTTGAAATTCTCAAAATCAAGCCCTTGGATCAACGCGCCAAAACCGTCCTTCAGCGTCGGAGTATAGGGCGGGATCGCGAGCGCAGTGTCCGAAAGCGATATCTTGAACACGATCAGAAAGGGAACCAGAAAAAGCGCCAGCAGCCATATGTATGGCACCGCAATCAATGCAAATCTGCGCATCAGTTTTCCTCCCAGTAAGGTGTGACGGTAAGGCTTACCTCACCTGTACGGTTCTTGAAATAGTCCACACCGGCAGGGCGTTGCTCTTCCATAAAGAGGGCCGCAGCAAAATAGGCGTCCTTCACCGAAATATCCTTTCTGCTGTCCATCCCGTGCGTTGCGCGCAGCGCACGCATGTTCCAGCGCCTGCCAAGGCGTCTGGGCACAGCGGCAAACAGATAAGCATCCCAACCCATCGGCGGCGTAATTTCCAACAGTTTGAAACCGCTGGTTTCAAACCCTTGCCTTGCAAAGGCCGCCGTGACCTCGGGGCCGGTTTTAGCGTACCGAATATTTTCAGGCAGAGCGTTTATTTTGGAAAGGATCGTGCCCGTCTTGCCAGTCATTCTCTCGAACAATTCGTCAAACTGTGCCGCAGCCTCCTCGGTGTCTTCTTTCCAGTCAAAATACACCAATGGCATGACGGCATCTGTGTTCAAATGGATCGACACAAGTGCTTGCACAACGATACCACCGAAATCTTCGGGGCCAGCACCATCATCATATTGATCCCAAATTTCCCAATCTTCCGGCGCATCAGACGGTAGCACTCCTTGCGCCATCATATCATCGACAAACCTGAGCAAACCGGAATGACCGTTTGACATGTCATGTGCAAACACACGCAATCTGTCCTTGAGCGGTGGCAATTCTAGATCGGGCAGTTCGGGAGGACTGACGGGAGGTGCCTGTATTGGCGGGGGCCGTTTTACGGGCCTGCGAAAATACCATATCAGGCCGACGATAATTGCGGCCAAGGGCAGATAGTTCAGAAAGAGGCTTTCCAGAAAACTCATTCTGCCAAAAGCACTCCGGCGGTCGCGTTCCATCGGATCCAGACGGAATCTTCCCATGTGATATCACGGCGCGACAGGCGGCGGGTGTTTGCGGTCTGCGCCTTGATGATCTGCCCCCCCGGCAATTCCACGTGATAGGTGCTGAGATTTCCCAGATAGGCGATGTCCAGAACCTTGCCTTCAACGGCATTTTCAGCTTCTTCCGGCTTTTCCTTGGTGATCGAGATTTTTTCAGGGCGGATGGCAAGATGACACTCCTGCCCCTCGCTGAAAGGCCGCTCGGAGGTTGCGAGAATTGGCGCTTGGTTGACCCCCCAATCCACGTAATATTGCCCCTTCTTGGCTGCCTGGGCAGTGCCACTGATAATATTCACGTCACCGATGAAATCGGCCACATAAACGCTGTTGGGCGTTTCATAGATACCGCTTGGGGTGGCCACCTGAATGATCCGGCCTTCATCCATTACGGCCACGCGCGATGCGACGGTCATCGCTTCTTCCTGATCGTGGGTCACGATGACAAAGGTGGTGCCGGTCGTTTCCTGAATATCCATCAATTCAAACTGGGTATCCTGCCGCAGTTTTTTGTCCAGCGCGCCCAGCGGCTCGTCCAGCAGCAACAACTTTGGCCCCTTGGCGAGACTGCGCGCCAGTGCGACACGCTGGCGCTGACCACCTGATATCTGGTGCGGCTTGCGGCGGGCGAATTTCTCCAGCCGCGTCAGCTTGAGCATTTCTGACACCCGCGCGTCAATCTTGTCTTTCGGCATCTTGTCCCGTTTGAGGCCGAAAGCGATGTTGTCGTAAACGCTCAGGTGCGGGAACAAGGCATACGATTGGAACATCATGTTCACTGCGCGCTGGTTTGGCGGTACGTTTGCAATGTCCTGTCCGGCCAGTTCGATTGTGCCTTCCGAAACACTTTCAAATCCCGCGAGCATGCGCATCATTGTCGTTTTGCCACAGCCCGACGGGCCAAGCAGGGCAAAGAATTCTCTTTCGTAGATATCCTGCGTCAGGTCATCAATCGCAACAAATTCGCCAAAGCGTTTTGTAACGTTTTTGAACCGGATCAGGGGTTTTGCGTTCGGGTCGTCCCAAGGGGCGAAGACGGTTGTGCTCACGGGTGATATTCCTTGCGTTCGCCGCGTTTGGATGGGGCGGCACCTGTGCGCGCCGCCCCGCTGTCTGACAGATCAAGTACCGGATTTGATCTTGGTCCATGTGCGTGTCACCACGCGCTGCACCTTTGGGGGGTAGGGGGTGGTGGTGAACAGGTTTTCCAGCGTGTCATCATCAGGATAAATCGCCGGATCGCCGATCACATCCTCCAGCAGGAACTCTTGCGAGGCCTTGTTGCCGTTGGCGTAATAAACATAGTTCGAAGCCGCCGCAGCGTTCTTGGCATCCATGATGAAGTTCAGGAATTTGTGTGCTGCTTCGACGTTTGGCGCATCAACCGGAATCGCCATCTGATCGAACCACATCTGCGCCCCTTCCTTGGCCGCATGATAAGCAATTTCTACACCATTATCAGCTTCTGCCGCGCGATCACGCGCCTGCAAGATATCGCCGGACCAGCCGACAGCCACACAGATGTCACCATTTGCCAAGGCGTTAATATATTCAGAGCTGTGGAATTTCTGGATGTAGGGCCGGACCTTGGCATAGACCTCTTCGGTTTTCGCGATAACTTCGGGGTCATGGCTGTCTGGATCCTCGCCGATGTATTTCAGCGCCATAGGCAGCATCTCGGCGGGGGCATCAAGGAAATGCACACCACATTCTGCCAGTTTGGACATGTTATCAGGGTTCAAAACCAGTTCGAGTGAATCAACAGGTGCGTCTTCACCAAGGATTTCACGCACCTTGCCCAGATTCACACCGATGCCAGTGGTGCCCCACATATAGTTGATGGAATAGGCGTTATCAGGGTCATACTGCTCTGTCCGGTCTGTCACTACACCCCACATGTTCGAGATGTTAGGCAGTTTGGACATATCCAGTTTCTGGAACGCACCCGCAGTGATCTGACGTTGCAGGAACGTACCCGATGGCACAACAACATCATATCCCGATCCGCCAGCCAGCAATTTTGTCTCCAGCACTTCGTTGCTGTCAAAGACGTCGTAGATCAGCTTGATGCCGGTTTCTTCTTCGAATTTGGCCAACAATTCTTCGTCGATATAGTCGGACCAGTTGTACACACGTACTTCTTCAGCCATGGCCATGCCAGCCAGCAGCGACACAGCCGCGGTACCAGTCAAAAGTGCTTTGATCATTTACGGAACTCCCATCAGTTACACCGGGTTGATCCCGGCATTGGCGAAAAGATGATCAAATTTCGCACTGTTTGCCAAGGCAAAACATGTCGATTACCCTCTTTTGAGAACATTTGAGCGCAAATACTTTTGCGCAAACGGAAACATCACAATCCACAGCAAGATTGACCGCGCAAGAATTTGATCATATTTTAAGCTCAGCCATACATTAGCCTATAGGGGCCTTTCATGACCATCATATCCAACCATCTTCCCACCGCCGAATTGCAAGCACTAGATGCCGCCCACCACATGCATCCGTTTACCACGAATGATGAGTTGGGTGAGCGTGGCGCGCGCGTAATCACCAGTGCCAAAGGCATCTATTTGCGCGACAGCGAGGGGAACGAAATTCTCGATGCGATGGCGGGTCTATGGTGTGTGAATCTCGGTTATGGTCGCGATGAACTGGTACAGGTTGCTACCCGCCAAATGGCGGAACTGCCCTATTATAACACATTCTTCAACACAACCCACACACCTGCGCTTGCGCTCGCTGCCGAATTGGCAAAGCTGGCACCGGAAGGATTGAACCATGTATTCTTCGCCGGTTCCGGCTCCGAGGCGAATGATACAAACCTGCGGATGGTGCGCACCTACTGGGCGGAAAAAGGGCACCCCGAAAAATCACACATCATCAGCCGGAAAAACGGCTATCACGGCTCTTCCATGGGATCGGGCTCATTAGGTGGGATGGCATATATGCATGCACAGGGTGGCATGCCGATTCCCGGAATTCATCACATCGGGCAGCCTGATTGGTGGGCCGAGGGTGGCGATCACACGCCAGAAGATTTCGGCTTGCTGCGCGCCCGGGAACTCGAAGAGAAAATCCTCGAACTGGGAGCGGGGAATGTTGCTGCGTTTATCGCAGAGCCGGTGCAAGGCGCAGGCGGCGTGATTGTGCCGCCCAGCACCTACTGGCCGGAAATCCAGCGTATCTGTGACAAGCACAATATCCTGATCATCGCTGACGAGGTGATCTGCGGGTTCGGGCGCACAGGCAACTGGTTCGGCTCCACGACGATGGGGATCAAACCGCATATCATGACCATCGCAAAGGGTCTAAGCTCGGGATACGTACCGATTGGCGGATCGATTGTATGTGACGAAATCGCAGAAGTAATCAACGCAATCGAATTCAACCACGGCTACACCTATTCGGGCCACCCCGTCTGCGCCGCTGTGGCGTTGGAAAACCTGCGCCTTTTGCAGGATGAAAACGTTCTTGATCATGTAAACAACGTGGCGGGCCCCGCCCTTCACGCTGCGCTTGAGAAGTTGGGAGAACATCCGCTGGTCGGCGGCGTGAATGTGAAGGGTATGATGGCCTCGCTGCCGATGACCCCGAACAAGGACACCCGCGCCAAATTCGCAATGGATGAAGGGACCGTTGGATTCATGTGCCGTGAACGCTGCTTTGCCAACAATCTGGTGATGCGTCACGTCGGGGATCGCATGATCATTTCCCCGCCGCTGGTTATCACACCGGAAGAGATTGACGTGTTCCACACCCGCGCCAAACTCGCACTGGACGAGACTTATAAAGCGCTAAAAGACGGTGACATGCTGAAAACCGCTTCGTGAGGGATGCGGGTCCGGACATAGTGATTCATCTCCGGACCCGTTTTTTGCAGTTCATTCTACCGATATTTGATGGAAATTTAGGCAATTTGCCTTGAATCAGCTTATTTGTAACATTTCTAGCTTTATCCAGTTGCAAAGAGGGGCAGGCATGCGTTTAGTCAGACGCAATGTTAAAAATAATAAAGACTACGGGGAGCCATACATTTGGCGAATACTAAATCCAGCGACGCGTTTGTCGAATTTGAACGTGTGCAAAAGAGCTATGACGGCGAGAACCTTGTCGTCAAAGATCTGAACCTAAGCCTGCCCAAAGGCGAATTTCTGACAATGCTTGGGCCATCGGGGTCGGGTAAAACGACCTGTCTGATGATGCTTGCCGGATTTGAGACGGCAACGTATGGCGACATCCGCCTAGATGGCGTTTCGATCAATAACATCCCGCCTCACAAGCGCGGCATCGGCATGGTTTTCCAGAACTACGCCCTGTTCCCGCATATGACAGTTGCCGAGAATCTGTCTTTCCCGCTGGAAGTCCGCAAAATGGGCAAATCCAAACGCGAGGAAAAAATCATGCGCACCCTCGACATGGTGCAGATGCGTGATTTCGCGGGCCGGCGTCCTGCGCAGTTGTCAGGGGGCCAGCAGCAGCGGATCGCACTAGCGCGCGCACTTGTGTTCGAACCCGAGCTTGTGTTGATGGACGAACCGCTGGGCGCGCTGGACAAACAGTTACGCGAGACCCTGCAGTTCGAGATCACCAAGCTGGCGCATGATCTGGGGATCACCGTTGTTTACGTAACCCACGACCAGACCGAAGCCCTCACCATGTCCGATCGCGTGGCGGTGTTTGACGATGGCCGCATCCAGCAGCTTGCGCCACCGGACAAACTGTATGAAGAGCCAGAAAACAGTTTTGTTGCGCAATTTATTGGTGAGAATAACACGTTAGAAGGCACCGTACAGGACATCAGGAACGGTATCGCGATTGTCAAACTGGACAGCGGTGAATTAATCGATGCGAAGCCGGTCAACGTCTCGAAAGCCGGTGAACGCACCCGCGTTTCAATCCGCCCCGAGCGGGTGGAATATAACAGGGAACGCTTGCAGGAAGACGCATTTACCCTGAAAGCCGAAGTGCTGGAATTCATTTATATGGGTGATATTTTCCGCACACGCCTACGTGTTGCAGGCAGGGACGACTTTGTCATCAAGACCCGCAACGCACCTGATCAGGATCGCCTGACACCCGGCACCCAGATCGAAATCGGCTGGCTGCCCGAAGATTGCCGCGCGCTGGACGCATAAGACCACCGCGCATGATGTATCGCGCCGCACACTCTGCGGCGTGATCTATAAAGGGTGGCAGCTAAACCCGTTGTTGTCGCCTTGAAATACCGCAACGGGATAAAACTGGGAGAGAAAAGAATGAATCTTACAAAAACTCTGATGACATCAACCGCGCTTACAGTCGCGGCTAGCATGTCTTTTGCTGAGAGCCATATGGCCAACGAGATGACAATCGTAAGCTGGGGCGGGGCATACTCCAACAGCCAGCAAAAGGCTTATCACGACCCCTACATGGAAAAAACCGGCGTCAAAATCATCAATGACGAATCCTCGAACGAGGCGGTGGCCAAACTGCGCGCGATGAACGAAGCAGGCAATGTCACATGGGACGTTGTCGATGTTGTTGCAGCCGATGCCCTCCGTCTTTGCGACGAAGGTCTGGCGATGGAAATCGACCCTGACGAAATGCTTGCCGATGGCGATGACGGCTCCAAAGCTTCCGACGATTTTGGCGACCTGTTGGTGGGCGACTGCTTTATCCCGCAGATCGTATATTCCACAACAGTTGGCTATCGCACCGATCTAGTGGGTGACAAAGCCCCGACAGATATCTGTGCACTGTTCGATCTGGAAGCATATCCCGGCAAGCGTTCGCTGGAAAAGCGCCCGATCAACAACATGGAATGGGCGCTGCTGTGTGACGGCGTTGCAAAAGACGAAGTCTATGACGTGCTGGAAACAGCCGAAGGCCAGCAGCAAGCGCTGGATAAACTGGCGACGATCAAAGACAACGTTGTCTGGTGGTCAGCCGGCGCCGATACGCCACAACTATTGGCCGATGGCGAAGTGATTATGGGTTCCACCTACAATGGCCGTCTGTTCAGCTTGATCGAAGAACAGAACCAGCCGGTTGCAATGCTGTGGGACGCGCAGGTGTTCGACCTTGACGGATGGATCATTCCAACCGGCTTGACAGACGAGCGTAAGGCACGCGCGCTGGACTATATCATGTTCGCAACAGACACAAAGCGTCTGGCAGATCAGGCGAAATACATCGCCTACGGTCCTGCACGTAAATCCTCCGCACCGCTGGTGGACAAGCACGCAGAACTGGGCATCGATATGGCCCCACACATGCCGACCGATCCCGAAAACGCCAAGAACACATTCTTGTATAACTACGAGTTCTGGGCAGATTACCGTGATGACATCGACGCCAAATTCCAGGCGTGGTTGGTACAATAAGCTGATGCAGCTTATGGAGGGGGCCCATCGCGGCCCTCTCCGCACTAGATTTGTTAGTTAATTTACCATTTCCGACCAAGCCGATGGGGACACCATGAGCGACGCACCAACAGTCCAAACCGCCGCATCTTCCGCCGCAGAGGCGCGCGCTGCGGATGCCGCCCATACGGGGCCCATGCTGGCTGCAGATGGCACGCCGCTGAAGAAGTCACTAAACCGTGCATTGCGACTGCAAAAAGTACGGGCCTTGGCGCTGATCGGCCCGCTTCTGATCTTTGTACTGGTTACATTTATCGCGCCGATTGCTGATATGCTGTTCCGCTCGGTCGAGAACGAGATCGTGTCCAACACATTACCGCGCACCACAGATATGCTGGCGGAATGGGATGCAAAAGGCACCGAATTTCCGCAGGAGCCGATATTCGAGGCGCTCTACGACGACATGTTTTTTGCCAAAGAAGCAAAACTGCACACACGCCTCGGCTCGCGTTTGAATTATGAACTGACGGGTGTTTCATCGTTGTTTCGCAAAACCGGCCGCAAGGTTGACGATATGGGAGAGGTTTATCAGGATCAATTCGAAGATCTTGATGATTTCTGGAAGACCGGCGAGAACTGGAACAGCTTGATGGCCAGCGATGGCTGGCTTGTCGCGATGGACGGCTGGAAAAAATCCGACGGTAAACAGCCACCGTTTGAATTGCGCGAAGGTATCGCAGAGATGCTGCCTGCCACGACCGAAACCTATGTGCGGTTTGCAGACTTCATCCAGAACCAGGACGAAGACAATCTTTATAAGAAAGATCCGTGGGCGATTGTGTATTCATCACTGCATGCGGATTTGACAGGCCAGAACAGCGTCGCGTCCTATACCGGCCCCGCTGCAGCAGAGCTGAAAGCAGCAGCCGCAGCCGCACCTGCATTTGAGACAGTGAACTTTTCCGAGGCCTTCCGCGATATCGATAAAGACTGGCACGCGTTGGATGTCTGGCAGACCATCAAGGTTTACAGCCCGAAATATACGTCCGGCTATTTCCTGAACGCGGTCGACATGCAAAAATCGGTGGACGGCCCCGAACTTCGCCCCGAAAACGAACGCATTTACGGGATTTTGTTCTGGCGTACGATTGTGATGTCGGTTGTGATCACGGGCTCGTGCATTCTGCTGGGCTATCCGGTGGCGTGGATTTTGGCAAACCTGCCCGTTCGCCAAGCTAACCTGCTGCTGATCCTTGTACTACTGCCGTTCTGGACGTCTCTTCTGGTCCGCACCTCGGCCTGGAAAGTAATGCTGCAGCAGGAAGGTGTCATCAACGATACGCTTGTCTGGCTGGGGCTTGTGGCCACAGATGACCGATTGGCGCTGATCAACAACCAGACAGGCACGATCATCGCGATGACACATATTTTGCTGCCGTTTATGATCCTGCCGCTTTACTCTGTGATGCAGACGATCCAGCCCAGCTATCTGCGTGCGGCGAAATCGCTGGGCGCAACGAACTGGACCGCGTTCTGGCGCGTGTACTTCCCGCAATCCATTCCCGGTATCGGGGCGGGCAGTATCCTCGTCTTTATTCTGGCCATCGGTTACTATATCACCCCTGCGATTGTGGGTGGTACGTCGGGAACATTCATCTCGAACCGGATCGCCTATCATATCTCCAGCTCGCTGAACTGGGGTCTTGGTGCCGCGCTGGGCGCGATTCTCTTGGCGGCCGTGCTGCTGCTGTATTACGCTTACGACAAGATCGTCGGCATTGATAACGTGAAACTCGGATAAGGAGCAGACCCATGGTTGCACTCACACCCATCTCACGCACCGAACCGACGTTTTATGTTCCGGTTGTTGCGGCCTTCGGCGCGTTCTTCGGCGTCTTCATCGGCACAGGCCAAGGTAACCTGATTGCGGGCGTTCTAGGCGGCGCGATCCTTATGGGGGCGTTGGCATTTATTCTGACCAAGTTGATCAAAAACGAAAAAGCCGCCCGCTGGGGCCTTACACTCCTCATCGCGTTGGGCGGGTTCGCTCTTGCGGGTATTCCCGGATTGTTAATTGGCATCTTTTTTGGCTGGTTTTTCGGCTTTCTCACCTTTTGGCTATACGAGGGACGCTATCGTGCAAAAATTCCGCCCTATCTGACACCCGGACAGGTTCTGTGGCACTTTACCTTCCGCGTCATATGCGGTGCGATATTTGTGTTTCTAATCACTCCGATCCTTGTGGTCATGCCGCTCAGCTTCAACGCCGAGAACTTCTTTACCTTCACGCCTGAAATGCTGCGCTTTGATCCGGCGGGGTATTCGCTTAAGCATTATCGCGATTTCTTCACCAATGCTGACTGGCAGAACGCGATGTGGAATTCGCTCAAGATTGCTCCTGTGGCGACGCTGCTGTCTGTGTCATTCGGCACGCTTGCCGCCATTGGCCTCAGCCAGCCTCATGTGCCGTTCCGTCGCGCAATCATGGCCATCTTGATCTCTCCCATGATTGTGCCGCTGATTATCTCTGCTGCCGGTATGTACTTTTTCTACAGCCGCATCGGCCTTCAAGGCACTTATGTGGGCGTGGTTCTGGCGCACGCGGCGCTTGGTATTCCATTTGTGATCATCACTGTCACCGCCACGCTGGTGGGGTTTGACCGCTCTCTTACGCGTGCGGCGGCCAATATGGGCGCGAACCCCGTGACCACCTTTTTCCGCGTTCAGATGCCACTTATCCTTCCCGGTGTAATTTCAGGCGGCCTGTTCGCGTTCATTACCTCCTTTGACGAAGTTGTTGTGGTTTTGTTCGTCGGATCGTCTGGCCAGAAAACCCTGCCATGGCAGATGTTCATTGGTTTGCGCGAACAGATCAGCCCGACAATTCTGGCGGTTGCGACAATTCTTGTAGGAATTTCGATCTGTCTGCTGACTGTCGTAGAACTGTTGCGCCGCCGCTCCGAACGGTTGCGCGGGATGTCACCGAGCTGAGCGTAAAAGATCCAGTATGCGGGGGGAGGCATAGCCGTCAGGCACCAACCCCTGCGATACCTGCCAGCCCCGCACAGCATTCACCGTAAGCGGCCCGATCTTGGCATCGATTTTTTGTGTATCAAACCCCTGTGCAGTCAGCTCCTTCTGGAGCTCGATCCGCTCGTCAAAACTCAGCGCGCGGTCTTTTGTGGGCCAGCTTCCCTGCAACGGCGCGCCACCTGCGATCCGGTCTGCCAGATGGCCAACCGCGATCACATAGGCATCAGCCGTGTTATAGCTTTCCAGCACTTCAAAATTCTTGAAAACCATAAACGCCGCGCCCTCTGCACCCGCAGGCAGCAGGATTGACGAAGGCCCGTGATCCAGCACACGTTTACCATCGGTATCCATGACCCCCAAAGCTGCCCAATCGCTCGGGCTTTTTAAGACCTCACGGTTGGCCAGCAAGTAATCAAAGCCTTCGGGGATTTTCACCTCAACACCCCAGGGCTGGCCCGAAACCCATCCGTGTCCTTCGAGGTATGCAGCGGTTGATGCCAATGCATCACGGGGGTCATCACCCCAGATGTCGCGCTTGCCATCCCCAGTCCAATCAACAGCATACCCCCAGAACGAGCTTGGCATGAATTGCGTGTGGCCCATCGCACCGGCCCAACTACCTTTCAGGTTTTCCAGATTGGCCTGGCCCGCATCAACGATGCTAAGGGCAGAAATCAGTTCATTCTCGAAAAAGGCAGCACGCCGCGCATCATAAGCGAGTGACGCCATTGATGTGACAACCGGATCAGTCCCGCGAAATGTGCCATAAGCACTTTCCAACCCCCAAATTGCCGTCACTATTTCGGCAGGTACACCATACTTGGCTTCTATAGCTTCGAGCGCCGCTTTTTGCTTTGCCAGCGCTGCCTTACCATTGGAAATCCGCAGATCGGAAACGGCAGTCTCAAGATAGTCCCAAATGGTTTTGGTAAATTCAGATTGGTTTCGATCACGCTCTACCACCTTGGTAGCAAAGGTAACGCCAGACATCGCCGTGTCGTACGTCCTGGCTGTGACACCGGATGCCAGTGCTTTGGGCCGGAATGCCAAAATCCACTCCTGCAAACCTTCATTCGTGCGCACCACGTCCGGTGTGCTTGTCTGCGCTCCGGCTGACGATGCCATCAGCATCAAGAAAAATGTGATACCACGCATGATAAGACCCTTTGTGAAACGGTTTTAGGCAATCTAAACCTGATCCTTTCCTGCGAAAAGCAGTCAGGTTCCGGCTGGGCGGTCTTTGGCCCGTGCGATGCCTTTGGCCCGACGGCGTTCCAAACGATCCAGCGCTGCGCGTCTTTACCGCGCGCTGTGCCGATGAGATGGGTTAACGACGGCTGCGCGTCACTTTGCGCTTGGTCGCTGCCTTTTTGCCTTTGGCCTTCGCCCCTTTACGGCGAGGGCTTCGACCTGCCGGGCTTTTGCGGCCTTGCGGGATTTTCTCGTCGTCAATCTCCAGCAGTTCCAGCGCGATCCCCCCTGTGACCGGCGTTACCTCGGCCAGACGTACCGTCACACGCTGGCCCAACCCGATCGTCATACCCGTATCAGCGCCCATCAGCGTGCCAGCATCTGCATCATGGTGAAAATATTCGCGGCCGATGTTGCGCATTGGAATCAACCCGTCTGCGCCTGTCTCGTCCAGCTTCACAAACGCGCCGAAACGGGCAATGCCGCTGATCCGGCCTGTCATTTCATTGCCCACACGTTCCGACAGAAAAGACGCCAGATAGCGGTCGTTCGTGTCACGCTCTGCAATCATCGAGCGCCGTTCGGTATCGGAGATATGTGCGCCTGTGGCTTCCATATCGTCGATGTCATGCTTTGACAGTCCGTCTTTGCCCCAGCCATGCGCCGTGATCAACGCACGGTGAACAATCAGATCGGCGTAACGGCGGATGGGCGAGGTGAAATGCGCATAAGACCGCAGCGCAAGGCCGAAGTGGCCGATGTGATCCGGCCCGTAGTAGGCTTGTGTCATGGAACGCAACGTCGAGATGTTGATCAGTTCCGCATCATCGCTGCCCGCCGCCTGATCCAGAAGACGGTTGAGGTGCGCGGTTTGCAAAACCTGCCCTTTGGCCAGTGTATATCCCGCCGCCGCAGCGGTTTCGCGCAGGGCATCCAGCTTTTCCGGCGTCGGTTCTTCGTGGGTGCGGAACAGCAAAGGCGTTTTTTTGGCAATCAGCGTTTCGGCAGCGGCCACATTCGCCAGCACCATAAATTCTTCGATCAGACGGTGGGCATCCAGCCGCTCGCGAAAATTGACAGAACGGACAGTGCCATCATCATCCAGTTCTATCCGCCGCTCCGGCAGGTCAAGCTCAAGCGGCTGACGTACTTTGCGCGCTGTGACCAAGGCACCGTAAGCAGCATAAAGCGGCTTGATAACAGTCTCTAGCAAAGGCCCGGTGCGGTCGTTTTCCCTACCGTCCATCGCATCCTGCACCTCTTCATAATGCAAACTGGCAGGAGAGCGCATAAGGGCGCGGTGAAAATCATGGCGCAGTTTGTTGCCATGGGCATCCAGCACCATCCGCACCGCGATACAGGCGCGATCAACGCCTTCGTGAAGGGAGCACAGATCACCCGACAAACGGTCCGGCAACATCGGCACGACACGGTCGGGAAAGTAGGTCGAGTTTCCGCGCTTGCGCGCCTCCCGGTCCAGCGCCGAATTGGGCGTGACATAGGCGGCGACATCCGCAATCGCGACCCAGAGGATGTGCCCCCCCTCGTTCGCCGGATCATCATCGGCCTGCGCAAAACAGGCATCATCGTGGTCACGTGCATCAGACGGGTCGATTGTCACCAGCGGAAGCTCCCGCAGGTCTTCGCGACCTTTCAGGCCCTTGGGTTCTGCATTATCCGCCTCGGCGATCACATCATCGGGAAACTCATCCGGTATGTTATGCTCGTGAATCGCGATCAACGAAACTGCTTTGGGCGCAGAAGGATCGCCTAGACGGTTAACGACACGCGCACGCGGCAGGCCCATGCGACCCTTGGGGCCAGCAAGCTCTGCCTCGACCAATTCACCGTCTTGCGCGCCTCCGGTATAATCCGCAGGCACGGCCCATTCCTTGTCCGCACCTTTGTCGATGGGTTGGATGCGCCCCCCCTCAGTGTGGGTGCGAAAAATACCCATGATCTTTTTCGGGTTGGTCCCGATACGGCGGATCAGGCGGCCTTCATAGTGGTGTTTTTCGCCTTTCACCAAAGTCAGACGGGCGAGAATACGGTCGCCTTCGCCCAGCGCCGGATCGGCGGCACGCGGGATCATCAGGATTACAGGTTCTACACCTTCGCCGCCCCACTCCATCGGTTTGGCATAGAGATCGCCGTCACCATCCGCGCCAATGATCATCAGCACGCTTACAGGCGGCAAACGCTCGGGATCGGAGTAGGACTTCTTGCGCTTCTCCAGATGGCCTTCGGCCTCCAGCTCTTTCAAGAGCCGCTTAAGATCAATGCGGGCAGCCCCCTTGATGCCGAACGCCTTGGCGATGTCGCGCTTGGCGGTCAGGGTCGGGTTCTCTTCGATCCAGCTCAGGATCTCTTGCTTGGTAGGTATTTTTTTCATGTATCAGCAGGTAGCACGGTGACAGGGGCGCGTCACATCAATTTAAATCATCAGCCGTATCGACATCACGCAGGCAAGCGACATAAGCGATGCGATGATCCGGCAGTGTTGCGATAGTATCCGCCAACGCGTGTTGCGATGACCAGCGCACGCCGGAAAATATGACGGGCGGGATGGCGCGTACACGGCTCAACCCGATCAGCCAGTACCCCCCATCGGTTGCAGGCCCAAAAACCGCATCGCTCCTTCCCAGCGCTACGAATGCCTCCTGAATTCGTGCCGCGTTGATGTCCGGAATATCACCGCCAATAACACAGACGGGACCGACAGGGGCGCTGCGCAAGGCCCGCGCCATCCGGTCGCCCAGATTACCACTGCCTTGGGGGATACGCGGCAGATGGGTTGGCCAGACGCGCGACACCATGCCCGCACAATCAGGCGAAACAGCCAGCACAACATTCCAGCGCGGATCGCTAATGCGTCGCAGCAGCGCGCGCACCTGATGGCGAAACCACCACGCCGCAGCCACCATACCGATATCACGGCCCAGCCGCGTCTTGACCCGCCCGACGCGCGGCTCTTTCAGCATCACAACAACAGTTCGCCTCACAGGGTCCGCTGCATCATTTGATGGGGCTCGCCTTCGTCATCGTATGGATGGCCGTAGGGTTCAAAACCCAGCTTTGCGTAAAAGCCGATCGCGTGAACCTGCGCGCCCAGAATGGCGTGGTCTGCGCCTTGTCGCGTGGCCAGTTCGACCGCGGCGCGGATCAGATCTGCACCCAGACCCGTACCGCGCAGTTCTTTCAAAACACAGACGCGACCAATCTTGGCGGTTCCTTCCGCAATATATACCCGCGCTGTAGCGACAGGCGTGCCGTTTTGCTGCGCCAGCAAATGATGGCTTAACGGGTCTAATGCATCAACCTCACCCTCCGCGGTATAGCCTTGCTCCTGCACAAACACGGTATGGCGCAGGGCATAGCACGCTTGCCTGTCGTCTGTTTCGGTGATGTCGATCATGCAAAATAATCCTGAAGGATGCGCGAATAGATCGCCTTCAATTCATGGATATGCTCGACCCGCACATGTTCATCCACTTGGTGCATGGATTGCCCAACCAACCCGAATTCTACGACAGGGCAATGGGCCTTCACAAACCGCGCATCGGACGTACCGCCTGTGGTTGACAGTTCTGGCGCCACACCGGTGATCGACTCCACCGCGTTTGCCACCATGGCCGATAATTCACCCGGCGGTGTGATAAAGCTTTCGCCCGAGATCTTTACTTCGGTTTCAACTTGCACGCCAAACGCGTCACGAATTGCGGCCACTTCCTCTTTGATCCACGCGCTCAGGCTTTCGCCGGAATGGCTGTCGTTGAAACGTATATTTACGGTCGCGGCACACTCTGCCGGAATGACATTGGTGGCGGGGTTACCCGTATCCACGGTTACAATCGCGAGCGTTGATGCGTCAAAGTGTTCGGTGCCTGTGTCCAGTTCGTGACTGGCAAGCCTGTCCATCAGGCGCACCATCGCGGGCAGCGGATTATTGGCGCGGTGCGGATAGGCAGAATGACCCTGCTTGCCGATCACGCGGAACTTGACCGTCATGGAGCCGCGACGCCCGATCTTGATCATCTCGCCCATGGTGTTCGGACAGGTCGGCTCTCCCACTAAACAGACATCCATCCGCTCGCCGTTCTGCTCCATGTACTCAAGCAGCGCCAGTGTACCATCAACAGATTCACCCTCTTCGTCACCCGTGACCGTGATTAAAATGGAACCATCAGGTGGCGTGTTTTTAACAAAATCAACGGCAGCCGCAGCAAACGCAGCTACGCCCGATTTCATATCGGTGGTGCCGCGCCCGTACATGACGCCGTCTTTGATTTCGGCGCCAAAGGGCGGCATGGTCCACGCCGCTTCATCCCCTATGGGCACTACATCTGTATGACCGTTAAAGCCGAAGCTGCGTGTGTTGCCTTTCGCGCCCCAACGCGCAAACAGGTTGCGGATACCGCCACGATCCGCCCACGCACAAGTAAATCCCGCCGATGCCAAAAGATCATGCACAATGTCCAACGCACCCCCATCCGCCGGCGTGACAGAGGGGCAGCGCACCAGCGCCGCAGTGAGTTCTACGGAGTCGACAGGGGTGGATTTGGACATGTGGCGCGCTCCTTATTCAACACGAATCCCTTATCCCTTCTGTGGTACAAAAGTGCCAGCCCCATCCCCCCACATGAAATCCCGCTTCATTTATGTCAAAATTGTGTTAGCTTTACCTCATAATAAATAACCCGAGGCAGGGTATGAGCAGATTCGTCACCTGAAAACAGGGGCGGATGCGTCCGGAAAATACGGACATGATCAGGAACAGGGGCATACCCCTGTCTATCTGCGATGTGTGCTGTCTCCTTTTGAATGGTTTGAGGCAGTAACATGGTAGCAGCATCCGAACTCGCTATTGAAACGGTACGCGAAGGCACAACCGCCACGCAAATGGCGCAAGAGATCTTCGGCAACGGTGTGATCGTCAACGGTGCCACATATTATGGAGATCAGGACAGTGCGGGTACGTACTCGGGCGGGAGCACCACGTCGCCGGGCGTAACCCCGGGCGATACAGGTATTATTCTCTCAACCGGTGAGGTTGAGGATTTTACAAACTCTTCCGGACAGTCAAACCAGAATACCAATACTTCAACAAATACCTCGGGCACGAATAACTATTATCAATACAACAATGCGGCTGGCGCACGTACCTATGATGCCGCAACGCTGGATATTGATTTCACCCCTGACAGTGACACGCTGACGATGCAGTTCGTATTCAGCTCCGAGGAATATCCCGAATTCGCAAATTCGATCTATCAGGATTTCTTTGGCGTCTGGATCAATGGCCAACAGGTTGAGCATGACGTGGGAGATGGCGAAACAGACCCTTACAACATCTCGACCACTAACAACATCAACATGTACGTCGACAATACGGGCGACGCGTACAACACTGAGATGGACGGCTTCACCATCACCCTGACGCTGACAATGAATGTCATTCCCAACCAGACAAACACCATGCGTATCGCATTGGCGGATGTGGGGGATACGCAATATGACTCCAACATACTGATCGCGGGGAACTCGGTTCAGACCAAGCTGGTGGCCGTATCGGATGATGTGAATGTCTACCCGGACGGAACAACCACACTGGACGTACTGTCAAACGATCTGAACGGCGGTCCCGGCACAATGACCATCACCCATATCAACGGCCAACCCGTAACAGTGGGTACTGCAATTACGCTGCCGACGGGGCAGCAGGTGACCCTGAACGCCGATGGCACCTTTAATGTGGTCGGCGACGGTGACGAAGAAGACTTTAACTTCACCTATACAATCGACAACGGCACGGACACCGATGTTGGTTTTGTCAACGCGACCTCTGTGCCGTGTTTTGTTGCAGGGACACTGATTGCAACGCCGCACGGCGACCGGAGAGCTGAAACGCTGCTGCCGGGCGAACTGGTGATGACCAAAGATGAAGGGGCACAGCCGCTGCGCTGGGTCGGGACGCGGAACGTACCGGCCATAGGCGACTTTGCACCAATTCATATTCGCGCCAATACCATTGGCCAGCACCGTGATTTGCTAGTGTCGCCGCTACATCGCGTATTGATCAAGGACAATCTTGCAGAGCTGTTATTCGGCGAGGCCGAAGTGCTGGTCGCTGCACGCGATCTCGTAAACGATCACTCGATCACCCGTCGCGAAGGCGGCGAGGTGACGTATGTGCATCTGCTGTTTGACCGCCATCAGGTTGTATTTTCCGAAGGTCTGGAGACCGAAAGCTTTTTACCCGGTCCGCAGACCGCATGCAGTTTCGAGGCCGATGCCGTGAAGGAGATTTACAGTATTTTCCCCGAATTAGACCCTGATACCGGCACCGGTTATCCCACAGCTGCACGCCTTACCCTGAAACGTTATGAGGCGGAGCTTTTGCGCGCCGCGAAGGTAGCATAAAATGACTTGGCTTGCACTGACCGACCATTCCGACCGCCGCCTGTCCCTGCGCGGGCTGGGCCATGAAAAACGCACTGCACCAATAGTAGCGGATGTGCCCGGTCAGGTTCTCACGCGCGGCAGTATCGTATTTGAAACCCAAGTCGCCGAAGACAGCAAACCACAGGTCTTGTTCGGTTACACCACTCCGCACCCAAGCCATCGAAGCCTTGTGTTTCAGGCCATTCCCGGAGGTGGTGTCGCGATGGTGCATGTTCAGGGGGAGCATATCGCCCACGCCGCTATTGCGCACAAGAACGCTGGCCGCGCCGAAGTGCTGCGCCTTACCTATGCATGGGACACGAAATATAACTGGGGCCGTCTGACGCTGGAACAGGTCGGCGAGAGTGTGGTGACAAGTGTTGCGGTTGAAAACCCGCTGACACTGACGCTGGATGATCTGCGCGATCTAATGCTGGGCCGCGGGCAACAGGATTATGCTCAGGACATGGTATTTGCCGCGCTGTCTGACCAGATCGAACCGATTGGCGCAAGGCCGACCCTGTCGCCCGACACGCCGATTGCCACGCCGTGGGGTTACCGCAATGCCGGCACACTAAAACGCGGCGATACCGTTTACACAGCCGACGGCGATGTGGTGCCGGTATTGCAGACGGTGACCCGAAGCGTGCCTGCACGCGGCAGCTATGCGCCGATCCGTATGCGCGCGCCCTATTTCGGGCTTCAGGATGACATTATCATCGCGCCGGAACAGCATGTGGTGATTGACGGACCGGAAGTGGAATATCTGTTCTCGTGTGAAAAGGTGCTGACGCCTGCGCGCCATCTGGTTAACGGCTTTGCTGCGCGAGCAGAGCCTAGCGGCCATCTAACCCGCTATACCCAATTGATCCTGCCGAACCATGATACGATCCTTGCTGGCGGCGCACCGTTGGAAAGTATGTATATCGGTCGGATACGCCGTGACACGCACCAGCTTGCCTCAAGCGTGCTGTTCGGCGTGGATCGCAATGATCTTCCGGAACACAGAGCGCCCTCACACAAAATTCTCAAATGGTATGAGGCTATTCACCTCGCCAAACGCCGTGCAGCTTGACGGCTAGTCAAAAAACGGCGTCATCTGCGCCACAATAACGGAGTTTTCGTCGAGCGCGCGCTGCATCAGGGCGCGCTCTTCCTCGTCAATTTCGTGACCCTCGGCTTCGCGTTCGGCGAGCGTGCCGTATCCTGTAACGTCCAGCGGGGCGGTATCCGCCTGCTTCAGGATCGCAACGGTTTCGCGCACGGCCTCCGCCTCGTCGATGCCGGAAGCAAAACACATCAGCGCAGCACCTGTTGCTTTTTCGGGCAGCCCATCACCCGCCTTGCGGCCAATCTCGACCAACAGGGTATAGACCTGCTGACGGGAGGTTTTTTTCGGTTTATTTTCCTCAGACATAGCAACGACCTTACTGGTAGGGGTGCGCAAGCCCTGATGGTCCTGCGCGAATTGAAACGGTACAGAAGCAGATTGCCCTACTCACACTTGCGCAACATGCTGATGCGCGCGCCCTTTTGAACAACTGCGATGCCGTTATCGGTTTTCATGATCATTATCCGGCGGTGCCACGGCTCTCCGTCAGCGCGACAGATCGCATCATATAACGTAGCGTCCATGCCGCTTACCGCGACACCATCCCGCAAGGTACATCTGCTGCCTACAGCAAAGAAAATACTTGAGGTCAACAGGATTGCGCCACCGTCTTTCCCGATGCTTTTACAATCCCAACTGTCGCCGGACGGATGATCAGGACGATAGCGCCCGTCATAAGGCCCTGACCACGCAGCAGTTGCCAGAACAGCCAGCAGCATGGTCAGAAGAACCCGCATCAGTCGCGCAACAATTCGTTGATTGATGTTTTCGAGCGTGTCCGCTCGTCCACCCGCTTTACGATCACTGCGCAATAGAGGTTAACGCCGTTCTTGGATGGCATGGAGCCTGCAACAACAACGGACCCGGACGGTACTTCGCCATACATGACTTCACCGGTTTCACGGTCCACGATCTTGGTGGATTGGCCGATGAATACGCCCATGCCCAGAACAGACCCTTCACGGACGATACAACCTTCGACAACTTCGGAGCGTGCACCGATAAAGCAGTTGTCCTCAATGATTGTCGGACCTGCCTGCATCGGCTCCAGAACGCCACCAATTCCGACGCCACCGGAAAGGTGCACGTTTTTGCCGATCTGCGCGCAAGAGCCAACAGTCGCCCATGTATCGACCATTGTGCCGCTGTCGACATAAGCACCAATGTTCACAAACGAAGGCATCAGCACAACGTTCGGCGCAATATAGGCAGACTTGCGCACAACGCAGTTCGGCACGGCGCGAAAGCCTGCTTCTTTCCACTGCGCATCGCCCCAGCCTTTGAACTTGCTGTCGACCTTGTCCCACCATCCGGCACCCTGCGGGCCGCCTTCTTGATGTTCCATATCCTTGATCCGAAAGCCTAGCAGAACGGCCTTTTTAGCCCATTGGTTTACATGCCAATCACCGCTGTCCTGCTTCTCTGCAACACGCAGTTTGCCGCTGTCGAGAGCATTCAATGTTGCCTCAATTGCATCACGTGTCTCGCCGGTTGTGGCCGAGGTAATGCTATCGCGGTCTTCCCACGCTGCCTCGATGGCTGTTTCAAGCTGTGCATTGGACATGTCGGAACTCCGTCTTCAAAAAAGGTTTAGAACGCGCTATACGCGCAGAGGGCTTTCCGCGCAATCCTCCGCCCTATTTAGATCGGCTCACAATCTTGACGGGCCTCCTGCCCCACAGCGTACATAATGCCATAGTCAACCGCCGCAATCACGTGCATGGTGCGCCAAAGCCAAGAAGATCGAGGATATAATGAGTAAAAAGAACCGGCACCCGCTGCGGCATGCCTCTACAGATCGCAGCGTTGCTGCTGATGTGCCCGTCACACCCCAAACACAGGCCCCGTCCTACAAGCTGGCATTCAGTGATTTCGACTTTTTATGCCGCGAAGAGCTGCGTCCTGTCCGTCTGCAACTGGAACTTCTCAAGCCACAGATGATTCTGGATGAATACGGGATTCAGTCAACAATCGTTTTGTTTGGTGGTGCCCGCATCCCTGCCCCCGCAGAAAAAGAGACTGCACGCACAAAAACGCTGGCAGACCTTTCACGGTTCTATGACGAAGCGCGTGAATTTGCGCGTCTAATGACCCTGAAATCAAAGGAATCCGGCGGCTGCGAAAATGTTATCGTCACCGGCGGTGGGCCGGGCGTGATGGAGGCAGGCAACCGCGGCGCAGTGGATGCCGGTGGCAAATCCATCGGCCTTGGAATTGTTCTTCCACACGAGCAGGCACCAAACGAATATGTTACGCCCGACCTGTGTTTCAATTTTCACTATTTCGCGATTAGAAAAATGCATTTTCTGATGCGCGCAAAAGCGATCTGTGTGTTTCCCGGCGGCTTTGGGACACTGGACGAAACATTTGAAGCGCTCACGCTGATCCAGACAGGCCGGATGGAACGTGTGCCGTTCTTGCTGTTTGGCCGCGAATTCTGGAAAGGCATCATTAACTGGGATGCGCTGGCCGATGCGGGCACGATATCCGCCGAAGATCTTGACCTGTTTCGGTTTGTCGAAACGGCCCAAGATGCGATGGATCTGATCGAAAACTGGGGCGAGCCATCAACACGCGACAGCATTCCCGACAGATGATCAGTTAAACAGCTCTTCGGGCAACTCACACAATTCTACCTGGTGGGGCAAGGTTTCCAGAACATGTCTGCCGTCATCGGTATCGCGGATGGAATAGCCATAGCCTGCAAGGCGGTGCTTCCATTCCCGTGCCGACAGCGCAACCGCACGCTCGCGTGTAACGATCTGCATCACCTTATCGGTGGTAAAGGCGTCTGTTTTAATAATGATAGACATCACATTTCTCCTGATTAAGCCATCTTGAGAAACAGTCTCCTGCGTTGGGGTGTCGAGATTCAGATCGTAATATGGCGGAAAGGCGGTTTTTCAGCACGTAAAAGTTGAAAATGACCGCCTGAAGCGCAAGAAATGCGTTTGCTGCCGAATTCACAAATTTACTATAGCACGTATGGGTTGAATGCGATCAATTGTATTTTTCTACGCTAGCGGGAAAATCATAATAGCACTCTGCCTGCCCACAAATGACATAACCGAAGAGGCTTTCTGCACAGCCGGGATATATCAAAAAAAGTTTGGCGGTGTTGCTCATACAGAAACAATCCAAGGAAAGCTGTGCGGCTTCCTATTGGTTATCGCGCACAACACCGGCCTCGGCTTCAATCTGGCGTCGTGACTTGCGGACGCGCTCGGTCTCGGATTTGAGCTGACCACAGGCGGCCATGATATCTTCGCCACGCGGTTTACGCACAGGCGATGCATAACCCGCTGCATGGACGATATCAGAGAATGCCCGAATGCGATTGTTGGAGGATCGCGTATAGGGTGCGCCGGGCCACTCGTTAAACGGGATCAGATTGATTTTGGCGGGAATCCCCTCGATCAGTTTCATCAGACGGTGCGCATCTTCGTCACTGTCATTGATGCCATTCAGCATTACGTATTCGAACGTGATCCGCTCGGAATTGGCTGCTTTCGGATACGCGCGTAACGCATCCAGCAACGCTTCGATGTTCCATTTTTTGTTGATCGGGACAAGTTTGTCGCGCACCTCGTCCGTGGTGGCATGAAACGACACCGCCAGCATGCAGCCGATTTCCTGCGCGGTACGTGCGATCTCCGGCACTACGCCGGATGTGCTCAAGGTGATGCGGCGACGCGAAAGCTGGATACCTTCGGGATCCATCGCAATCTTCATCGCATCACGGACGTTTTCGAAGTTGTATAGCGGCTCGCCCATGCCCATCAGGACAATGTTTGACAAAAGCCGCGCTTCAGGCGTGCGAGTACCACCTTTGGGCCATTCATCCAGATCATCACGTGCAACCATGACCTGCCCAATGATTTCACCCGCCGTCAGGTTCCGCACCAGCTTTTGGGTGCCCGTGTGACAGAACGAACACGTCAATGTGCATCCAACCTGCGAACTGACGCACAGCGTGCCCCGATCGGTTTCGGGGATATACACTACCTCCACCTCGTGACCGCCCGCAATACGCACCAGATATTTGCGCGTACCATCTGTACTGACCTGTTTGGTCACGACCTCCGGCACCTCTACTACAAAGTGCTGCGCCAGCTCGGCACGGAAGCTTTTGCTAAGGTTGGTCATCGCGTCGAAATCGCGAACGCCCCAATTGTAAATCCACTGCCAAATCTGGCCAACACGCATCTTCGCCTGTTTTTCAGGCGTGCCAATAGCAATCAATGCATCGCGCATTGCGTCACGGGTAAGCCCGACAAGGTTCTGGGGCCCTTCCGGCAGCTTGCGCGGAATGGTGTGAACATCTTGGGTGATTGGTGCAGACATGGGTGCGATTCCTATCAGGGGTTCCGCGTTATATAGGTGTTCTGTGCGAAAAATGAAAACAGCCCCGCCCGATACCGGATGGAGCTGCCATAAACTCTAGGTTAAATTCAGCCGCCGCAGCGTTTCGCCGCATCTTCTACAGCCGCAGTGAACCCCAACAATGAAAACGTATCTTCTGTTTTCGTTCCGCGGCCCGAACGGCCTGTCAGCTTGGCATCGGCGCCACGCTTCATCGCAGTGATAATCTTTGAATCGTCCGCAGTAGTCGCAGGCCACGCCCACTCCCCCTCGGTAAACAACTCAAATGAACTTCCCGAAATATCCATTGTAACGGTAGAACCACTCGCAAACGGATAACCTCCGGTAAAGGCAACCTGCCCCTTGGCACCTGCACTGGGTCGATAAAATACCATCAGCAAAGTCTGACCACGGTTTACAGCAACCACACGCCCATCGCGGGAGTTTACGGTCTCTTTTGGCGTAGAAACGCCCCAACACTCGGTCGGGTTATCCTCTACGAACACACTCCAGTCGGTCTTTGCCGCAACGCGATTGGTGCTCTGGCTCTGCGCCCAAGCGCCGCCCGCTATGAGGCCCGTCATCAGTGCAGCACATACACCCGTTCTCAAAAATGCCATCAGTCCAAATCTCCAGCCGTCTTGTTGCCTCAACACTTAATGCAAACCAACGCTGCGGCCCCTTTAAATTGGGTCATTCTATTGCAATGGTTTGCGATCTTCTCGACAACAAACACCATAACGCGAAAGACGCGAGTACTGAAACCCCGCATTGGCAGGTTTTCGCCCATAATATACGCCAAAAGGAACCAACTATGATCTCTCCCGCACCGTTTGCCGAAATCTGGCGTGGCCCTTTTCTGGAAAGTGTCCATTCCGGCCATGCCGTCATCTGCGACTCATCAGGCCAGATCATGGATGCTTGGGGCGATCCCGATGCAATTGTTCTACCCAGAAGTTCTTCAAAAATGATGCAGGCTCTGCCCCTGATAAGGTCCGGCGCAGCGGACGCATTCAACCTTACCACTCAACAACTCGCGCTTGCATGCGCCTCCCATCAAGGCGCAACAATCCACGTCGATGCTGTGGGTGACTGGATGAAGGATCTCGGCCTGAAAGATGAAGCATTCCGTTGCGGGCCACAGGAATCACGTGATCGCGCCACGATGGTGGCGCAAATCCGCGCCCACGAAAGCCCCTGCCGGATACACAACAACTGCTCGGGCAAACACGCAGGCTTTCTTACACTCGCCCGCCATCTCGGCGCAGGACCTGATTACACCGATCCCGACCACCCGGTACAACGCGCCTGCCTCGAAGCATTCGAAGACGTAACGCAGCAGAAAAGTCCGGGATACGGAATAGACGGCTGCTCGGCCCCGAATTACGCCGCAACCCTGCACGGAGTCGCCCGCGCCATGGCACATTTTGCAGCAGCCGGATCAGACAGTGCCGAAACACGTCTGCATCAGGCGATGCGCCTGCACCCCGAACTGGTCGCAGGCGAAGGTCGCGCCTGCACCGAACTTATGCGCGCCTGTGATGGCAAAGTCGCTCTTAAAACCGGCGCGGAGGGATTTTTCGTTGCTATCCTTCCAGAACGCGGCATCGGCATCGCCCTGAAAGCCGCTTGCGGCACAACCCGCGCCGCCGAAGCGGCCATTGCCGCATTGCTTGTCCGTCTAGGCGCCCTTGACGCAAACCACCCCGCAGCCCTCAAACGGATCAACGCACCCATCACCAACTGGGACGGATTGCGCACAGGCATACTCAAACCCGCCGCTGGACTACTCTAATTTTTCTTTTGGCTAAAAATATCCCGGGGGAATTGGCCCTCGGGCCAAGGGGGCAGCGCCCCTCCCCCTCCCCGTCAAAGTACAAACTCTGATCTGGCAAATCCCTGCACGTACAACAACGCTGTCAGGTCGCCGAAATTTATCCGTACATCACATTGCGCAGCAACAGACGGTTTTGCATGTAGTGCCACGCCCATGCCTGCTCTCTCAAGCATGCCCAGATCGTTGGCACCGTCACCCACTGCAATTACATCGGCATCCGAAATTCCCAGCCGCGCGGTGATATCTTCCAGCGCGTCTACTTTCGCCTGCTTGCCAAGGATCGGCAGCCCGACCTCTCCTGTCAAAATACTATCGCTTACCAGTAATATATTTGCGCGGTTTTCATCAAAGCCCAGCCGTTCCGCCACCTGGGATGTAAAGGCTGTAAACCCACCCGAAACCAAGGCCGTGTAAGCACCCTGCGCTTTCATCGTGGCCAGCAATGTCGCCCCGCCTGACATCAATGTGATCCGCTCCGCCAGCACTTTTGCAATCACCTCTTCGGGCAATCCCTTCAGCAAACCAACCCGCTCACGCAGCGCACCATCAAAATCCAGCTCGCCATTCATGGCACGCGCTGTAATGTCCTTTACGCGCGCGCCGACTCCCGCCTCATCAGCAAGCTCGTCAATGCATTCCTGTTCGATCATCGTGCTATCCATATCGGCCAGTAGCATCTTTTTGCGACGGCCTGTCGACGGCACAACAATCAAATCAACGCCCATCGCCTGACAGCTTTCCCAAACCTCCCACAGGTTTTCCGGCAGAACGGCCAGTGAAAACTCCGCCGCCTCGTCAGGGCTCAACCAGACAGCATCACCGCCACCCCATGCATTGCGCAGCGATTCGACCAGCGCCGGATCAAGGTTGCGCTTGCTCGGCGCGGTAAGAAGGACGGCAGTAAACATATCAAAGTTTCCGATCAGCGTCAGGAAGGTCGCAAAAAGCCTACAAGACGGCGGTTTAGCCTTGAATGCCGCCTTGTGCCAGAGGGCAACCGCCCGTAAATCAGTCAGTGGGACACCCTTCCCCAACGAAGGGCGAATATCTGAGAGGATAGCATAATGGCTATTGACCAACCTACGGCGCGGCCCGTGAATCCGCGTTTTTCTTCCGGCCCCTGCGCCAAACCCCCCACATTTGATCTGGCAAAACTGTCCGGCGCGCCCTTGGGCCGCAGCCACCGCGCTGCCCCCGGCAAGGCAAAACTGCTGGAAGCGATCGACACAACGCGCGAAGTTCTGGGCGTGCCTGATGATTACAAAATCGGCATCGTGCCAGCGTCTGACACTGGCGCGTATGAAATGGCCATGTGGAACCTGCTGGGCGAACGGCATGTGGAAATGCTGGCATGGGAAAGCTTCGGGGCCGGTTGGGTGACCGACGCGCTGAAACAACTCAAGATCGATGCGACAGAAAGAACCGCCCCCTACGGCGAGATCGTCGATCTGGACGGTGTGAATTTCGATAACGATGTTTGCTTTACCTATAACGGCACCACGTCGGGCGTGCGCGTGCCTGCGGATTTTGACATTCCCGCTGACCGCAAAGGCCTGACACTGTGCGATGCGACATCTGCCGCTTTCGCGATGGACCTGCCATGGGATCGTCTGGACGCCACAACCTTCAGTTGGCAAAAAGTGCTGGGCGGCGAAGCGGCCCACGGGATGCTCATCCTGTCCCCACGCGCGGTTGAGCGTCTGGAAAACTACACGCCTGCATGGCCCCTGCCAAAAATCTTCCGCCTGACCAAAGGCGGCAAGTTGATCGAGGGTATCTTCAAGGGTGAGACAATCAACACCCCTTCCATGCTCTGCGTCGAGGATTACCTGCTTGCGCTGGATTGGGCGAAATCCGTAGGCGGCCTGAAAGGTCTGATCGCCCGTGCTGACGCCAATACTGCGGCGATAAACGCCTTTGTAGAGACACATGACTGGCTTGAATTCCTTGCCGTTGATCCGGCCACCCGCTCCAACACTTCTGTATGTCTGAAGTTCAACGATCCGCGGATCAGTGATGGCGCAGCGTTTGCCAAAGCCGTTGCAAAGCGGTTGGCGGATGAAAACGTCGCGCTGGATGTCGGCGCTTACCGTGACGCACCTGCGGGCCTGCGCATCTGGTGTGGTGCCACAGTCGAAACAAGCGATATCGAAGCGATGCTGCCTTGGCTCGACTACGCATTCAACGCTGAACTCAACGCATAAACTGCGTGGGGACTATCCCTCCGCGCACCCTCCCCTGTTTTTTTCAAAGGACCGCACCCATGGCGCCTAAAGTACTCATTTCCGACAAACTCAGCGATGCAGCTGTTCAAATCTTCAAAGACCGCGGCATCGACGTGGATTTCCAGCCCGATCTGGGCAAGGACAAAGACAAGCTGGCGGAAGTCATCGGCAACTACGATGGCCTTGCCATTCGCTCTGCTACAAAAGTGACCGAGAAGATCCTCGCCGCGGCGCCGAACCTCAAAGTCATTGGTCGCGCCGGTATCGGGACTGATAACATCGACAAAGACGCAGCCTCCAAAAAGGGTGTGATCGTGATGAACACGCCTTTCGGCAATATGATCACAACTGCAGAACACGCGATCGCGATGATGTTTGCCGTCGCGCGCCAGATTCCGGAGGCGTCCGCCTCGACCCATGCCGGGAAATGGGAAAAATCCAAATTCATGGGTGTCGAGCTTACCGGCAAGACGTTGGGCGTTATCGGTGCAGGAAACATCGGCGGTATCGTGTGTGACCGTGCGCGCGGTTTGAAGATGAAAGTTATCGCGTTCGATCCCTTCCTTGGCGAAGAAAAGGCCGCCAAAATGGGGGTGGAGCGGGTTGAACTGGACGAATTGCTCAAGCGCTCTGACTTTATTACGCTGCACGTGCCATTCACCGAGCAGACCAACAACATTCTGAGCCGTGAAAACCTTGAGAAAACAAAAAAGGGCGTGCGTATCATCAACTGTGCGCGTGGCGGACTGGTGGACGAAGAAGCGCTGGCCGACCTTCTGAAATCCGGCCATGTGGCGGGTGCTGCATTTGACGTATTCAAAGAAGAGCCGGCCAAGGAAAACCCGTTGTTCAACCTGCCCAACGTGGTCTGCACACCGCACCTTGGTGCGGCGACTAGCGAAGCGCAGGAAAACGTGGCACTGCAAGTGGCAGAACAGATGTCTGATTACCTGCTGACGGGGGCCGTCAGCAACGCACTCAACATGCCGTCCGTTACCGCCGAAGAGGCGCAGGTTATGGGGCCGTGGCTGAAGCTATCAGGTCATCTCGGATCGTTCATCGGTCAGCTCACCGACGAGCCGATCAAGGCAATCAACATCCTTTATGACGGTGTTGTGTCGGATATGAACATTGATGCGCTGAACTGCGGCGTCATCGCAGGGATTATGAAACGCGCCAATCCTGATGTGAACATGGTATCGGCACCTGTTGTCGCCAAGGAAAAAGGCATCCAGATTTCCACAACCAATCAGGATAAATCCGGCGTTTTCGACGGCTATATCAAGGTGACTGTTGTTACGGAAAAACGCGAGCGTTCCATTGCCGGCACAGTTTTCTCGGACGGCAAGCCGCGGTTTATCCAGATCAAGGGGATCACCATCGACGCCGAAGTGGGCGCGCACATGGTCTATACCACCAACGAAGACGTGCCCGGCATTATCGGTACGCTGGGCAATACAATGGGCGAAAACGGCGTGAATATCGCCAACTTTACGCTGGGCCGTTCGGCTGCGAAGGGTGAAGCGATTGCGCTGCTGTACGTCGACGAGCCTGTACCGGCGACAGTGGTGAAGAAGCTACACGACACCGGAATGTTCAACCAGATCAAGGTGCTGGAATTCGACGTCGCTTAAAGCTACCCATACTTTATCTGACAGGCGCGGCTCTGACGGGGCCGCGCCTGTTTTTCGTTGGAGGTTCCATGACAAAACCAATTTACGCCATCGGTGATATACACGGCCATCTGGCCGAGTTGATCCGCGTTCTGGCCTTGATCGAGGCCGATGGTGGCAAAGATGCCGAAGTTGTATTTCTTGGCGATTATACCGACCGTGGCCCCGACTCTGCCGGTGTTCTTGATCTGCTGATTGAAGGGGTCGCGGCGGGTAAGTCATGGCGCTGCCTGAAGGGAAATCACGACCGCATGTTCAGCTGGTTCATGCGCGATTATCCTCTGCATGATGCGTTTTTGCCTGTGTATCTTTATTGGCTCCACACCCGTTTAGGCGGTGATGCGACACTGGCCTCGTATGGCATCAAAGTGACCGAGACAGAGCGACAGACGGTTGTACACAAGCTCGCAAAATCGGCTGTCCCGCAGGCGCATATAGATTTTCTGAACACCCTCGCGCACAGCTATGAAACGGTCGATTTGTTTTTTGCCCATGCAGGTATTCGTCCTGGAGTGCCGCTGTCCGGGCAGGATGAAGAAGATCTGCTGTGGATTCGCAAGGAGTTCCACCTCGACAAGCGCGATCACGGCAAGCTGGTGGTTCATGGCCACACCCCCGTCAAAGCAGTGACCCATTATGGTAACCGCGTGAATCTGGATGCCGGTGCCGGATATGGAAGACCGCTGGCCGCAGTTGTATTTGAAGGGCGGGAATGCTGGTCACTTTCGGATCAAGGGCGTATCGCTTTGCACCCCGAGAGTTTTATCTGAAATGCAGTCTGACGGAACGTAGGGGCTGACAATCCATGCAAGCCTTTCTAGGTTAAGCCGAACATAATCAGGAGAAAACCCATGTCAGACGATATTGTCATTCTGAGCGGCGCACGTACCGCTATTGGTACTTTCGGCGGCGCGCTGGCGGGAACACCGGCCACAACACTGGGCGCAACCGTCGCGCGCGAAGCATTGGCGCGCGCAGGCGTTGAAGGCGGCCAGATCGGGCATGTCGTATTTGGCAACGTCATCAATACAGAGCCGCGCGACATGTATCTTAGCCGCGTTGCCGCGATGGAAGCAGGGGTGCCTGATGCGGTACCTGCAATGAACGTTAACCGTTTGTGCGGTTCGGGCGTTCAGGCGATTGTTTCCGCTGTTCAATCGCTCATGTTGGGCGACGCTGAATTTGCACTGGCTGGCGGCGCAGAGAGCATGAGCCGCGCCCCCTATATCCTTCCCGCCGCACGTTGGGGACAGAAAATGGGTGATGTTGCCTCGCAAGATATGTTGCTGGGCACGCTGAACTGCCCTTTCGGAACCGGGCACATGGGCATCACGGCAGAAAATGTCGCCGGAGAGCACGAAGTAACCCGCGCAGAGCAGGATGCCTTCGCCATGCAGTCACAAGAACGTGCCGCAGCTGCGATTGAGGCCGGATATTTCAAAGAACAGATCGTTTCTGTCGACGTGCGCAAGGGCCGCGATACGGTAGCTTTCGAGGTAGACGAACATCCAAAAGCAACAACGCTTGAGAAGTTGGCAGGTTTGCGTCCGGTGTTTCAGAAAGACGGGACCGTGACAGCTGGCAATGCTTCGGGCATCAACGATGGTGCGGCAGCGCTGGTTCTGGCGCGCGAATCTGCGGCGGCATCAAGCGGATTGCGCCCGCTGGCGCGGATTATCGGGTATGCGCACGCAGGGGTACGCCCCGAAGTCATGGGCATCGGGCCAATCCCCGCCGTTACAAAGCTGCTGGAGAAAACCGGCCTTACGGCGGCAGATTTCGACGTGATCGAAAGCAACGAAGCTTTCGCATCCCAAGCGCTGGCCGTGAGCAAGGCGCTGGATTTTGACCCGGCGAAAGTAAACCCGAACGGCGGCGCAATCGCGCTGGGCCACCCTGTCGGGGCGACCGGTGCAATCATCACTGTCAAAGCGCTGTACGAACTGGAGCGGATCGGTGGAAAACGTGCGTTGATCACCATGTGCATCGGCGGCGGTCAGGGCATCGCACTGGCGATTGAACGGATGTGACTATTTGCAGGGGCATCAGGGCATCGAGCCCTGATGCCCCTGCAGGACATTTTCAGCCAAAAAAAGTAGTTATCAGGTAACCGCCTCGATTAAAAAGATGATCCCTGTGGCGCCGGCCGCGCCTACAAGTGCGGCGAGCGCAAGATACCGTTTGAACGGACGCTGGGCGGGCGCGGGTGTAGCGGCCTGCCGGATCAGAGCGGCCTCGACCAAGGCGGGCAGACGTGGACCAAAGCGCGACAGAACCCGCGCGGTTTTTGTCAGGTCCGAGATGACTGCTTTGGGGCCAATGGATTTTGTGATGTAGTCGGTGACAATTGGCGCGGCGACATGCCAGATGTTCATTTGCGGGTTTAGCGAGCGCGCCACACCTTCGACGACAACCATGGTGCGTTGTAACAAAATCAGTTCTGTACGGGTTTCCATGCCGAAGCGTTCCGTCACTTCAAACAAATACGACAGCAGGCGCGCCATCGATATGCGGGTCGAATCCATGCCGAAAATCGGCTCTCCCACCGCACGCAGAGCGCGGGCAAATTCGTCCACGTCTTTGTCAGCGGGGACATATCCGGCCTCGAAGTGGACTTCGGCCACGCGTTTGTAATCCTTGCGAATAAAGCCATAGAGAATCTCGGCGTAGACGCGTCGGGTGTATTCATCGATATGGCCCATGATCCCGAAATCGAGCGCGATAATGTTGCCGTTTGCCGCAACCTTCAGGTTTCCCTGATGCATGTCGCCGTGAAAATATCCATCCCGCAGAGCGTGTTGCAGGAATAGGGCCAGGATACGCTCGGACAATTCAACACGGTCGTGCCCTGCGGCGTCAATCGCGGCGTTGTCGCCCATGGGCACACCTCTTGCCCAACCGAGGGTCATGACGCGGCGGGCCGAGTAATCCCATTTGATCTCGGGCAGTTCGAACCCTGAATCGTCTTTGGTGTTTGCGGCGTATTCGGAAGCAGCAGAGGATTCGAGCCTGAGATCCAACTCTCCCTGCACGACACCATCGAAGTGTTCGATCACATCCATCGGGCGCAGGCGGCGCGAGCCGGGCGAAAAAAGCTCGACCATGCGGGCGGCCAGATAGAATGCATCCACATCTTTTTTGAATGCTTTTTCAATGCCCGGCCGCAAGACTTTTACGGCAACATCCTCGCCTGTACTATGCAACCGCGCCTTGTGGACCTGTGCGATGGACGCCGCCGCGACAGGTTCGCTGAATTCCGAGAAAATTACATCTACCGGCTGGCCCAGTTCTTTTTCGACTTCGGCCTTTGCGGTTTCGATATCAAACGGCGGCAACTGGTCTTGCAAGACGCGCAGTTGCTGGGCCATTTCATCGCCGACGACATCGGGGCGAGTCGACAGGATTTGACCGAATTTGATGTAGGCAGGGCCAAGGGCTGTGAGGGCGCGGGTTGCAGGCTGAAGCGTTGGGTCCCCTTTGTACCCCAGCGGCTTGAACGGGATCGCAAGCGCGCGCGCGACGAAACGCACGGCCTTGGGCGCCTCGAACGCGTCGAGAACGAAATTCATGGCACCGGTACGTTCCAGCGTGGCGCCGGTGCGGATCAGGCGCCAGATATTGTGCGGACCGCGCATTCTAGATTTTCCAACCGGAGTGTAGGGCCGCGATGCCCATACTTAGATTGCGGTATTTTGCGTTTTCGAATCCTGCGGCACGCACCATGCCAAGGAATGTATCCTGGTCGGGGAAGTTGCGGATGGATTCGACAAGGTACTGATAGCTGTCGCGATCATTGGCGATCATCTGCCCCATCCGCGGGATCACGTTAAAGCTGTAGAGATCATAAGCTTTCTGCATCATCGGATTTGGCAACTGGCTGAACTCTAGCACCATCAGGCGACCGCCGGGTTTCAGCACGCGATAGGCTTCGTTCAGCGCCTCTTGGGGGCGGGTGACGTTACGAATGCCGAAGGAAATAGTGTAGACATCGAATGTGCTGTCCTCGAACGGCAGCGCCATTGCATCGCCAACGACCCAGTCAAGACTGTCTTGCATCGCTTCGGCCTCGGCGCGCTTGCGCCCTTCGATCAGCATGCCTTCGGTAAGATCACAGACAGTTGCATGGCCGGACCCCGCGCGCTTTAGGAATTTGAACGATACATCGCCGGTTCCCCCCGCCACATCGAGCAGCTTTTGACCCGCGCGCGGCGCAAGCCAGTCCATCATCGCTTCTTTCCAGATTCGGTGGATGCCCATGCTCATCACGTCATTCATTACGTCATATTTATTGGCCACATCCGAGAAAAGGCTGCGGACCATACCCGCCTTTTCGTCTTCGCGAATTGTCTGGGCCCCGAAATGGGTGGTCTTGTCGGTCATGCGCTGTGTCCTAATCTTGTCAGAGGTGGGATATAGCCTCACAACGGCAGATACAAACCGCCAATTGCCGCAGGAGCCGACATGCCCGAACTACCCGAAGTCGAAACTGTCCGCCGCGGGCTTGCCCCTGTGATGGAGGGCGGTGTGATCACGCAGGCGGATGTGAACCGCGAAGGACTGCGATGGCCGTTTCCGCCCGATATGGCGGCGCGGCTGACAGGCCAGAGGGTTGAACGCTTGCGGCGGCGGTCAAAGTATATTCTTGCCGATCTGGGCTCGGGCGAGACGTTGTTAATCCATTTGGGAATGTCGGGGCGCATGCTGGTATCAGGTGATCCGCTGGGCGTATTTGCGCATGACCATCCGGCAGCGCAGAAACATGACCATGTGGTGTTTCACATGGAAAACGGCGCGCGGATAACATTCAATGATCCGCGCAGGTTTGGCGCAATGGATTTAATGCAGACTGCCACGGCAGCTGATCACAAGTTGCTGGCTGTGCTGGGGCCGGAACCCCTGAGTAACGATTTTCACGAAGCGATTCTGGTGAATGCCTTCAAAGGCCGCAACACCCCCGTAAAATCCGCGCTGCTTGACCAACGTATTGTCGCGGGCTTGGGCAATATCTATGTCTGCGAGGCACTTTTTCGGGCGGGAATCAGCCCCAAACGCAAGGCGGGGCGAATTGCCACAGCACGTGTCAGTGCGTTGGTTCCGATCATACGGCAGGTGCTGTCCGATGCGATAGATGCGGGCGGATCATCCCTGCGTGATTTCCGCCAAGCCGATGGGGAACTTGGATATTTCCAGCATTCCTTTGACGTATACGGCAGGGAGGGCGCGCCCTGTCGGCGGGGGGGATGTGGTGGCAACATCACACGCATTGTCCAGTCGGGCAGATCAACTTTCTATTGTCCGGTATGTCAAAGATAGCTTGAACCAACTTGCCGCCATGATATGCACTAACGTCAATTCAACAATAAAGGGCCGCACACATGGCTTATGAAACGATCATACTGGATGTCGATAATCACGTGGCCTTGGTGACGCTGAACCGTCCTGATGCGTTGAACGCGCTGAATGATCAACTGATGAGCGAACTGGCTGATTGCCTTTCGGCATGTCAGGAAAACGAGAAGGTGCGCTGCATCGTGATCACGGGATCGGAAAAGGCTTTTGCCGCCGGTGCCGATATTTCGATGATGAAGGACAAAACATTCGTTGATGCTTTTGCCGGTGATTTGTTCACCGCCGAAACCGACCAGATCATGCGGGTACGCAAGCCTATCATTGCTGCCGTCTCCGGTTATGCACTGGGCGGTGGCTGCGAACTGGCAATGATGTGTGATTTCATCATCTGTTCGGAATCCGCTAAATTCGGGCAGCCCGAGATCAATCTTGGTGTTGTCGCCGGCATCGGCGGCACGCAGCGTCTGACGCGAATCATTGGTAAGTCCAAAGCAATGGATATGAACCTGACGGGCCGCTTCATGGATGCAGACGAAGCAGAGCGTTCTGGCCTTGCCTCACGGGTGGTTCCAGTAAAAAAGCTGATCGAAGAAGCACTGAGCGCAGCGCAAAAGATTGCCGAAAAATCCATGATTTCGGCAATGGTTGTGAAAGAAGCCGTCAACCGCGCCTATGAAGTACCACTGCGCGAAGGTCTGCTCTTTGAACGCCGCATGTTCCACGCTCTGTTTGCGACAGAAGATCAATCCGAAGGCATGGGCGCCTTTCTGGAGAAACGCGAAGCGCAGTTTCGCGACCGCTAATATTGCACCAGTTAAAAGCATAGAAGCAGATAGGCGGGCCTTGAACGAAGGTCCGCCTTTTTTTTACTTTCAAACAACACCGCTCTATCAGCGACTGCGCAAGTGTTTGCTATTCTCAACCCTGCTTGACAAGATGGTCGCCAAAGGGGTTGTCGATCACCATCAACCAGCGGCCGTCAGCCTGCTTTCTAAGAACCACAACCGAAAAACCGCTTTGCTCGACGGGTGAGCCATCAGGCGTCTGGCCTGTCATTTTCCATGTAGAGGAATGCAGTGCGATGTCGTCGGCCTGAATGATATCATGCGCTGTTACATTGATCTGCGGATTAATGGCCACAAAGCCATGAAAAGCTTCGCGCAAAGCCTGCGTACCTTTGGCAATCGAACCCGGCTGCCCGACCAAGACGGCGTTCTCTTCAAACGTCGCAAGGATGGCGTCCATATCGCCAGCAGCCACTGCTGCGTTGTTTGCATTGATTGTCGCGTTGATTTGATCGTTGCTCATCGTCTGGTGTCCTTCGTTCATCTTGTTACAGGGACACCCTAACAGCCACGTGTGTCAGAAAATGGCAGTAGTCATTTATGTGGGCCTTCACTTGATTCCAGTTCGCGCCAATCCTTGATTAAATCGTGGCGGCGTTTTGGATAGCGTGCAGGCAACTCTGTGAGGTTCGACATGCGATCCGTCCGGAAGTGACGAATTTCCTCGCGCAGCTCACACCACGCGGAAATCAATCGCGCACCGTCCAGATAGCTGAGAAAGAAGGGCCAGATCACACGTTCCGAACTGTTTCCGGCAGCATCATTGTATCCGATCAGCACTTTTCGTTCTGCATGAATGGCGCGTCTGATTGCCGACATGTCTATCGTTTCTCGTTGGCTATGGCTGCTGGGCGTTACAGAAAGATATTTCGCCTCAACACGATCGGTCAGCTCTGTTGGCATTACTGCGGTCAGCCGCGCCATCGCCTTGCGCGCGGCCTCTGCCATTGGTTTGTCCGCCTTGTCTGCCACCCATAGCGATCCCAGAACCAGCGCGTCCACTTCCTCGACCGTGAACATAATCGGCGGCAGTAAAAAGCCTGACCGCATCATGAACCCCACACCCGGTTCACCGTCGATCCCCGCACCAAGGGCGCGCAGGGATTCGATGTCGCGATAAAGGGTGCGGATAGATATGCTCAACGCTTTGGCAAGATCCTGCCCCGAAACCGGTCGGCGATGGCAGCGAAACTCTTCTACCAGATTCAAAAGTCGTTCAGCGCGTGAAATAGTTTACTCCAGTACGTTTTTATCGACGCCGCTTGCGCAGGTGCCTGACCATTGCGATTTGCCGATTTTTTGTCAACAAAAGCACAACCGGGAGATTTGCCGCAATGCAGAAGGACATCCTTTACATTCCCGCCTAAATCCCGCTATAGCCCCCCTCATACATGCGCGTGCAGCCCGCTCAGGCTAGAATCACCTATCGGTGTCCTCCCCAGCGGGAGCGATTGCACGCTTTGACACGAATATTTTGATAGGATGATCCGATGGCCAATACAGCACAGGCGAAAAAACGCGCGCGTCAGAACCAGAAGCGTTTTGAAATCAACAAAGCACGCCGCTCACGTATCCGCACCTTCCTGCGCAAGCTGGAAGAAGCGATTGAATCAGGCGTAAAAGAGGATGCGGTTGCCGCACTTCGCGCGGCACAGCCAGAGCTGATGCGCGGCGTGTCCAAAGGCGTTTATCACAAGAATACAGCGGCACGCAAAATGTCCCGCCTGTCCGCGCGGGTCAAAGCACTCGGCTGAGAATCGGCCAAAAGCGATTTTTATACAGGCGTCACCTTTGGTGGCGCCTGTGTTGTTTTCAGGCCTGTTTTCGGGGCCTGCGAGATTCTTTAGCGGTAAAGACAGAGTCAACATATAAGATGAGTTGAACCGCCCTATCCCCCCTTGCTACGAAGAGTGAGCGATTCACATCGCGGGGGGACAGACCCGAAAGAGCGGCACCATTTTTGCTAGAGGTGGGGTACGGTTTTGAAGGTCTCTCTTGATGCCCATTTCGGGCACTGAGTAGAGTTGCAGATGCTGCTGCCAGCACATTTGCCTGTCACAAAATCAGAACGGTGTCGTACACTCTGTGCTGGTGCAAGGACGCATCCATAGGTGTTCACATCAAGGTAAAAGTCTAATGGACAAAGCCGGTTTCCCGAGGGACCGGGCGGCTTGTGTATGTCCAATGGATTGTTTGGGTGAGTGTCGCATCGGCGACGTAAATGATGGCGGTAGGTAAAGATGACTCGTGACGAATGGGGCAGTGTTAAGCAGCGTCTTCTCAAAACGGTGGGGCAGAACAACTATACAACCTGGATCGACCCGCTTGCGTTGGGGCAAATGCAGGATGGCATTGCAACGGTTCAGGTGCCGACCACGTTTTTTGGCAACTACGTCAGCCAAAACTTTGCCGATCTTATCCTTCACGAGATGAAAGCGATGGATGTCACCCTGTCGCGTCTGAAATTCGAAGTCGCCGGAAAAACCGCCAAGCCTGCGACACGCAAAACAGATGCGATAACACCGCCACGCACAGCTGCGCCCAAAGCGCCAAACGCCGCAACATCCTATACTGCACCGCTGGAAAAACGGTTTTCGTTTGACACCTTCGTTGTCGGCAAACCCAACGAGCTGGCCCATGCCGCCGCGCGCCGCGTGGCAGAGGGTGGTCCGGTGACATTCAACCCGCTGTTTTTGTATGGCGGCGTCGGTTTGGGAAAAACCCACCTGATGCACGCCATCGCGCAGGAACTATCATCGCGCAAACCGGAATTGAATGTGCTGTACTTGTCCGCAGAGCAATTCATGTACCGCTTTGTTCAGGCATTGCGTGATCGCAAAATGATGGATTTCAAGGAAATCTTCCGCACTGTTGACGTGCTGATGGTCGATGACGTGCAATTTATTGCAGGCAAGGACAGCACCCAAGAAGAGTTTTTCCATACGTTCAACGCATTGGTCGACCAGAACAAGCAGATCATCATTTCTGCCGACCGCGCCCCGCAGGATATCAAAGATCTTGAGGATCGCGTGAAATCCCGTCTGCAATGCGGGCTTGTGGTCGATCTGCACCCCACAGATTACGAACTGCGCCTTGGTATTTTGCAAACCAAGGTCGACGTTCACCGCGCTTCCTATCCCGAACTGGCGATGGATGACGGAATTCTCGAATTTCTGGCGCACCGTATTTCCACCAATGTGCGTGTGCTTGAGGGTGCGCTGACCCGCTTGTTTGCCTTTGCCTCACTGGTAGGGCGCAAGATCGATATGGAACTGACACAGGACTGTCTGGCTGATGTCTTGCGTGCGTCCGAACGTAAAATCTCCGTTGAGGAGATCCAGCGCAAGGTTTCGGATCATTACAATATCCGTCTGTCGGATATGATCGGCCCGAAACGTCTGCGCAGCTATGCCCGTCCGCGTCAGGTGGCAATGTATCTGTGCAAGCACATGACCAGCCGCTCGCTGCCCGAAATCGGGCGTCGCTTCGGGGGCCGCGACCACACAACGGTGATGCACGGGGTCAAGCGGATAGAAGAACTGAAAGTATCCGACGGACAGATCGCCGAGGATCTAGAGCTTTTGCGCCGCGCGCTTGAAGCCTAGCGAATAACAAAGGTGCAGTGATGTCACAGGGCGGCCCTTGAAAAGGTCGCCTTTTGCGTGTCTGGTCCGTTAACTCTTGCGGTTGCGCCGCAAGCGGGTAATTTAATTCTTCCCGACCCTGTGCAGTGGAGATAGGCATATGAAATTCAGCATCGAACGCGCCGCGTTGCTCAAGGCCGTTTCCCAGGCACAATCTGTGGTCGAACGGCGCAACACCATTCCGATCCTTGCAAACGTTCTGATCGAGGCCGAAGGCAGCGACGTATCGTTTCGCGCGACCGATCTGGACATCGAGGTAGTTGATAAAGCCCCCGCACAGGTAGAGCGCGCAGGCGCAACAACCGTTGCCGCGACCACCCTACACGAAATCGTTCGTAAGCTGCCTGACGGCGCGCTTGTCTCACTTACCGCTGACACCGCCGCAGGCCGCCTCACAGTAGAAGCGGGCCGCTCGAATTTTTCGCTTGCGACATTGCCCAAGGAAGATTTTCCGGTGATGGCCTCGTCCGAGTATGCCTCGAACTTCTCGGCCAATGCTGCTGTGCTGCGGCGTCTGTTCGATAAATCGAAATTCGCAATCTCGACCGAAGAAACACGGTATTACCTTAACGGCGTTTACATGCATATCGCAGAAGGTGACGGTGGCAAGAAACTGCGCTGCGTGGCAACAGATGGTCACCGTCTGGCCCGTATCGATGCAGATATGCCCGACGGTGCCGCCGACATGCCCGGCGTAATTGTACCGCGCAAAACTGTGGGTGAGCTGCGCAAACTGCTGGAAGATGATGATATGATCATCGCCGTGTCTGTATCGGAAACCAAAGTACGCTTTGCCACGCCGCTGATCACGCTGACCTCAAAAGTAATCGACGGGACGTTCCCCGATTACACCCGCGTGATTCCGCAGGGCAACACACGCAAGCTGGAAGTAGACGCCGCCGATTTTGCAAAGGCCGTCGATCGCGTAGCAACCGTAAGTTCCGAGCGTTCGCGCGCCGTGAAGTTGCAACTGGACGAAGACCGTCTGATCCTGTCTGTGAACGCACCCGACAGTGGTGCTGCCGAAGAAGAACTGGCCGTAGCCTACAGCGACGAAAAGCTCGAAATCGGGTTCAACGCCAAATACTTGCTAGAAATCGCGTCGCAGGTAGATCGCGAAAATGCGGTGTTCCTGTTTAACTCCTCCGGTGATCCGACGCTCATGCGTGAGGGCAACGATACTTCTGCCGTTTATGTCGTCATGCCAATGCGTGTGTGATAAGCAAACCAGCAATTAACCATGTCGAGCGTCTATAATGGCCGGACTATACCTGTCTAACCTGACGCTTTCACATTTTCGCTCGCACAAGCGGGCGGTAATAGAGGTCGATGCCCGCCCGGTTGCGATTCACGGCAACAACGGCGCTGGTAAGACCAACATTCTCGAGGCTGTCTCGCTCCTCTCTCCTGGACGCGGGTTGCGCCGCGCCAGCGCAGAGGACATGACGCGCCGTCCGGAAGCGTTGGGCTGGAAGATCACCGCATTGCTGCACGGACCACTCGGCGTAAGCGAAATTGAAGTGGTTTCCGAAAAAGGGGCGGCCCGGCAGGTGCGAATTGATGGCAAGCCTGCACCGCAAACTGCCTTGGGCCGTGTGGCGCGTGTTCTGTGGCTGATCCCCTCGATGGACAGGCTTTGGATTGAAGGCGCTGAAGGGCGGCGACGGTTTCTGGACCGCCTGACGCTCAGCTTTTTGCCGGATCATGCCGAAATCTCGCTTGCCTATGAAAAGGCCATGCGCGAACGCAACCGCCTGTTAAAGGATATGGTGCGCGAGCCATCGTGGTATGCCGCGTTAGAAGCGCGGATGGCCGAAACAGGTGTCGCAATCCATCACAACCGCCTATACGCCTTGCGCGCGCTGACAGAAGCACAGAACGCTGCCGAAACCACTTTTCCCGCAGCTACATTAACCCTTGAATGTGACATGCCGGACGATGTGGAAACCATGCGGGCTGCTTTGAGTGATGGCCGGATGCGCGACCTGTCTGCCGGACGTACATTGGTTGGTCCACACCGTGCTGATCTTTACGGTGAATATGCAACTAAAGGCGTGGCCGCGCGGGATTGTTCTACCGGTGAGCAGAAGGCATTGTTGGTGTCGCTGATCCTTGCCAATGCGCGGGCACTGGCCGCAGATTTCGGCGCGCCCCCGCTGTTGCTGCTCGACGAAGTCGCCGCCCACCTTGATGCAGAGCGCCGCGCTGCCCTTTATGACGAGATCGCAGCACTGGGCGCACAAGCGTGGATGACAGGGACCGAAGACGGGCTTTTTACCGCGATGGGGATACGCGCACAGGCGTTGCTGGTAACAGAAACAGACGGTGTCTCTGTTGTTTCACACGGGGATTTATAGCGCACAAAATCTTGTGCCAATTGCGTGACATTGGCCTGTGAAAACGGTATATTTAGGGGATTGAATAACAGGATCACATCAATGTCCGAGACAGAGCAGACCCCAGAAGTATACGGCGCAGATTCCATCAAGGTTCTCAAAGGCTTGGAGGCTGTTCGAAAGCGTCCGGGCATGTACATCGGAGATACCGATGACGGCTCGGGTCTGCACCACATGGTGTATGAGGTCGTGGATAACGGTATTGACGAAGCGCTGGCAGGTCACGCGGATCATGTTGCAGTTACGATCCACAGTGACAGCTCTGTTTCCGTGTCCGACAACGGGCGCGGTGTTCCGGTGGGTATCCACGAGGAAGAAGGTGTTTCCGCCGCCGAAGTGATCATGACCCAGCTGCACGCTGGCGGTAAGTTTGACAGCAACTCTTACAAGGTTTCCGGCGGTCTGCACGGCGTTGGTGTATCTGTTGTAAATGCGCTCAGCGACTGGCTTGAACTGCGCGTCTGGCGTGACGGCTTTGAACACGTCGCGCGGTTTGAGGGGGGGTATACCACCAAGCACCTTGAGAAACTCGGCGCAACAGATCGTACCGGCACCGAAGTGCGCTTTCTCGCATCGCTCGAAACCTTTTCAAACCTGGAGTACTCCTTCGAGACGCTGGAAAAGCGCTTGCGCGAACTGGCGTTCTTGAACTCGGGCGTGAAAATCATTCTGCGCGACGAGCGCCCCACCGAACCGCTGGAAACCGTACTGTACTATGACGGCGGTGTGAAAGAGTTTGTTAAATACCTCGACCGGAACAAATCCTCTATTCTGCCGGAACCGATCTTCATTACCGGTGAAAAAGACGACATCGGCGTCGAAGTCGCGATGTGGTGGAACGACAGCTACCATGAAAACGTGCTGCCGTTCACCAACAACATCCCGCAGCGCGATGGCGGTACGCATCTGGCGGGTTTTCGCGGCGCGCTAACGCGGACGATCAACAACTATGCACAGTCCAGCGGCATCGCCAAAAAGGAAAAAGTAACCTTTACAGGGGATGATGCCCGCGAAGGTCTGACATGTGTACTGTCCGTCAAAGTACCGGACCCCAAGTTTTCATCGCAAACCAAAGACAAGCTGGTGTCCTCCGAAGTGCGGCCTGCTGTTGAAGGTCTGGTAAACGAAAAGCTCGCCGAATGGTTTGAAGAAAACCCGCAGATCGCTAAAATCGTCGTAGGCAAGATCATCGAGGCCGCTCACGCCCGTGAGGCGGCGCGCAAGGCACGTGATCTGACGCGGCGCAAGACGGCAATGGATGTAAACTTCCTCGCCGGTAAGCTGAAAGACTGCTCTGAAAAAGACCCGTCAAAAACCGAAGTCTTCCTTGTGGAGGGTGACTCGGCCGGTGGGTCGGCGCAGACGGGGCGTGACCGCCAGACACAGGCGATCCTGCCGCTTAAAGGTAAGATTCTCAACGTAGAACGCGCGCGCTTTGACCGGATGCTCGGCTCGCAAGAGATCGGCAACCTTGTCATGGCCTTGGGTACAGGCATCGGACGCGATGAATTCAACATCGACAAATTGCGGTATCATAAGATCGTCATTATGACGGACGCGGACGTGGACGGTGCGCACATCCGTACGCTGCTACTGACCTTCTTCTATCGCCAGATGCCGGAACTGATCGAAAACGGGCACCTCTACATTGCCCAACCGCCGCTTTACAAAGTGTCACGCGGTAAATCCGAAGTGTATCTGAAAGATCAGGCTGCGATGGATGAATACCTCGTCCAGCAAGGCAGCGAAGGTGCGATGCTGCGCCAGGGCAACGGCGAGGAAATCACCGGTCAGGACTTGGCACGTGTCATTGACCATGCGCGCCAGCTGCGTCGCGTTCTGGAGGCGTTCCCAACCCATTATCCGCGCCATATCCTTGAACAGGCAGCGATTGCCGGTGCGTTTGTTCCCGGTGCGGTGGACAAAGATCTGCAAGGCGTTGCCGACAAGGTAGCCGCGCGCCTGAACCTGATCGCGCTTGAATATGAAAAGGGTTGGCAGGGCCGCATTACACAAGATCACGGTATCCGTCTGGCCCGTATTCTGCGCGGAGTTGAGGAAGTGCGCACATTGGATGGCAAGATGTTGCGCGGTGGAGAGGCCCGTAAATCCGGCACCTTCACCGAACATCTGCAAGACGTGTATAACTTGCCTGCGACCCTGATCCGCAAGGATCGCACACAGTTGATTCACGGCCCGATGGACTTGTTGACGGCAATTCTGGCCGAGGGTGAAAAAGGCCTGTCGCTTCAGCGGTACAAAGGTTTGGGAGAAATGAACCCGAGCCAGCTATGGGAAACCACGCTGGACCCCGATGCACGCACGCTGTTGCAGGTTCGGGTAGAGGATATGGCAGAAGCCGACGATCTGTTTACCAAGCTGATGGGCGATGTGGTAGAACCGCGCCGCGAATTTATTCAGCAAAACGCACTTAACGTCGAAAATCTGGATTTCTGAATATTTGTAGGGAAGCGGATAAGTTTGCGTGGCGCGCATAAGTTTGCGCGTCGCGGATGGAACAACCGATCCCTACGCCTTTAAAATTCATTAAGGCAATCAATGTCTGCCACATTAGTTTTTAGTAATTTGAGTGAAGTTCTCGGCATCCCTCTCGGGGCGACGAAATATTTTTCTGGCGAAATTCGGTCCAAGCAATTTTGAGCGAATTCTGATGCTTCTGACTCTCCCCTTTCTAGGACCAAGAATGAACCGGAAGCGGCCTTACGGGACAAGTGCTCAGCGTCTTCCAAGAAGCTATCGGCTATTTCTCCGGTGGCTGTTGGCAGCCTGCGAGGAGCAATCGTCGATACTTGTTACGTGATACAAACGTCCTTGAGCCTACACAAACTTGTCCAAATGCTTTCCCAGCATGGCACCAATACGGTCAGTGCGTTTTACAAAAGCGCAGCATCGCGTGGGCATCTTATGCCGGTCGCAGTACTGGCCAAGCGCTTGATCCCTTAGGCCGGAGACACTGCCATCGAAAGTGGCTCCGATGTGCTGCTCAACCACATCCAAGGTAGGTGGAGTTTTCGTATCGGTTACGGTTGGGATGGCTTCAAGACCCGTCGTTGGGAGGCTTGTTCACAAGGCTATGCTCAACCGGCTTACCTCGAACCGCATGAACATGGAGAATGGTCGCCTGAGCCAAGCACGCAACCCTGCATCATTGGGATCCAGCCACGCTTGGATGAAGCTATTTCTGGAAATCCAGGATCGAGGCGATCTAGAATGATATCACCTGAATGCAATCCTTTCGTTCAGGGCAAATGCTGCGCAGCGGGTGGATCAAGAAGGATACAGTTTCATCATCATCGAGAAACGTAGCCATAAGTTTCCGGTCCTAGGTTTCCAGGCATCAAGTCTTTCCAACAACAGTCGGCCGATTGAGGTGTGTATTTCATGGATCGAGGGCGATCGGGTGCAAACATGGTCACCCCGAATCCAGCCTCATCTCAAATAGGATATCTCGGACTGGTCTATCAAAAGCAAAGCTGGATGTCTTTTTCGGTTTACCGTTCTTGAGAGCACGCCACTAGTATCTTGCGTCCCCAGAGAGCTGCTCTTGAGGGCCTCGGGCCTAACGTTTTTCCAGGCGCCCCAAAACTCGACCCGCGCTGACTATCTCAACTCCTGAAGGCTGGCGGGATCAGTGCGGATCCTGAAATCGAGGATTTCGATCTCCTGTGTCTCGCTCACTCTGACGGGTTTGCGCTGGACATGCGCTCCGAGAAACTCAAGCGAACGAAAGCATCGTGCAGAAACGAACAGCGATTGACCCACTTCGGGGTGGCTCCGAGCCAGTGAAGTTAACTCTGCCAGAAATAACACCGTTAGCAGTTGCATGCGACATCATGAGCTCATCTTCCCAACGCACGGGTTCTAATTGACCTTATTTACCCCACATTGGTGCGTTACGCAGGGAGGTGTCAAATTGATGATTTTTCTGGCAGCCAAGAGATTTGGAGGTACGAGGGGCTGCCCAAAAACAGCTCAAAAACCCGACTTACCAGCTAACATCTGCGCGCACGGAAACCTTGAAGCTGGTTGGTCGCTGTTTCAGTCGGGCCGGCCCCTATGCTGATGCTATTAGTTTGACACCAGGAAATTGAGATAAAATCGTATGAATTGAACCTGATGCTCATAATGAGCGGTCATACGTTTTCATCGGCATCAAACTCCGTTCTGCGAATATTCCGGTCATTTGTTACGGCCGCGCCAATGCTGGGTTTGCAATATACTGAACGGATTTGTTCTCGGTTTGACGAGGCAGTGCAAGGGCTCTTGGCCCACTTCGGCATCCAGCCGGCGTCAGCGACGAGTTTGACGTGACTGCTTCACAACATCAAATCTGAACGATGCGCAATGAAGTGATCAATCAGGCGTCGGGTGAGCGCTTTTTGCGGTCCGATGTCTGGCCAAACAGCGTAGATTCCCAATGTAGGAAGGTTCCAATCTGGCAGGACGCGCACCAAGCGACTTTGGGTTACCTCCTGTTCGATTACGCTTTGCGGCAGGTGCCAGATACCAAGACCGGCCAGCACGGCCGCCTTGGCGGCATTTACGGTATTCACCTCGATGCGCATGTTGGTCGGGGCGATACTTACCGATTGTTCTTTGCGCTCCAAAATCATCATCACAGATGGGATTTGTGTTACAGCGATGAAGTCGTGCGCCTCGAGATCTATCGGCGTCACAATCGGCTCGCGCTGTGCCAGATAGCCCGGTGAAGCGACCAGCAAGCGCTCAAAATCCGCAATACGACGGCTTTTCAGGCTACTGTTCCGCAATGTGCCCAGCCGGATCGCCAGATCAAACCCGTCTCTTACCAGATCAGTTGGCATGTCACTGCACTGCAGTGATATCGCAACCATCGGGTGCATCTGAGCAAAGCCCCAAAGCGCTTGGTGAAGTTTGCTTTGCTCGCCGAAAGCCGGCATCGCCACATGGAGTGATCCGACGGGTTCTTCGTTTCCCGCGTGGATCGCATCAAGGGCCTCTTCCCCCGCGGCGACCATACGGCGGGCAGGATCAAGGGCAATTTGGCCTTCCGGGGTCAAAGACATGGATCGCGTCGAGCGAAAAAACAGCGCCACGCCCTGACGTTGTTCCAGTCGTGATAGATGATGGCTGATGACGGATGTTGAAAGCTTTAGCCGACGACCCGCCGCACTCAAGCTTCCCGTATCGGCAATCGCGACAAAGACAGCGAGGCTGCGGTAATCTTCGATCATCTTTCTAATTCCTGTAAAAATGATTTCTTAACATATGGGATAATCATAAAGGCGCGTTCTGTCTATTTCTGGCTTCAGCACACCGGAGACAGCAATGTTTAGAAGCAACGCAAAATTTACAACCGAACGGGCCAGCGTGTATTTGCAGCAACTCTGCAAACACTTCGCGCACAAGATTGAAGTGCAGTTTGATCCTGAGGCTGGCCTGATCGATTTCCCGTTTGGCCAGTGCAATTTGAATGCCACCCAAGGTGTTCTTGACCTGACAGTCACAGCTGAAACCCAAAGCGACCTAACAACAGCGTGCCGTGTTATCGGCAGCTATCTTGAACGGTTCGCCTTCCGCGAAAATCCAAAAATAGACTGGCAGCCCGTCGTTTCTGCCTAACCCGTTACTCACACACCTCTTATCAAAAACCGTAAAACATCATGACATCCCTCGACGCGTTGCTTGCGCCGATCCTCGGCACAAATGTTGGAAAACAGGACATGGACGAAGTAACACAAGCCAGCTTTGCCACCGTCATGGCCTTTATGGGTGCATGGGCAGCGGAGATATGGAAGCCATGGACAATCTAATGGCTGATGATCTGGCCCCGCAGAACGAAGGCGACACGTTGCTACCGTGGATCGGTCAGACGGTCGGCAAAGAAGCTCTCTTTGATTTCCTTCGCGTCTTTTCGGCTAACTTCCAGACCACGAAATGGGAGAACACAGATGCGTTCGCCTCTGGAGATCCGGTTGCCGTGTTTGGTCGCATGAATGGGATCACGACCCATAGCGGTAAAGAAATCGGTGAATTCACCTTCGCCCTGCGTGCCAAAGTGCGTGATGGTCAGGTGGTTCTGTGGAACTGGTTTGAAGACAGCCTTGCGACCAGCCAAGCCTACCACGATTAGAAATTCAATCAGGCGGGCGTATCCTGCGCCCGCCTACTGCAGTAGAGGAACACGCCAATGACAATCGCAGTAACTGCCGTATCGGGCCAACTTGGCGGCGCGATTGCCCGTAATCTGATTAAGATGCCAACCAGTGAGACCATCATCGGCCTTGCCCGCACCCCGGCGAACGCAAAAGGTCTTGGTATCGAAATCCGTCCCGGCGATTATGGGCAGCCGGAGCAGTTGCGCACATCGCTTAAAGACGTCGATACATTGTTGCTGGTGTCCGGCATGGACGCCCCGGATGCCCGTATTCAGCAGCACCGCAATGTCATTGACGCTGCCAAAACAGCAGGTGTAAGGAAGATCGTTTACACCAGTATCCAAGGCGTCGAAGAAGGCACTGCCTTTTCTCCCGTTGTGCAAAGCAACCGCCAAACCGAGGCCGATGTGCGCGCCAGCGGGCTTGCCTATGCCATCGGACGCAACGGCATCTATATCGAGCCGGACGTGGAATATATCGATAGTTACAAAGCCAAAGGCGAGATCGCCAACAGCGCCGGTGCGGGCAAATGCGGCTACACAACCCGTTCTGAGTTGGCCCATGCCTACGCGTGCCTTTTGACCAATGATAACTTCAACGGCCAGACATTTAACCTGTGGGGCACTCCCATCAGTCAAACCGAGCTTACTGATTTCTTGAACGGTGCGTTCGGCACGTCGCTGACCTATCGCGAAATGACGCCAGAAGAATACGTTGCGGATCGCACCGCCGAGTTGGGCGATTTCATAGGCCCGATCATCGGCGGCATATATGAGGGTATTCGTCTTGGCATTTACGATGCGCCCAGCGATTTTGAAGCTGTTGCTGGCAGAGCTCACGAAAGCTGGGCCGATTATTTCAGATCACTCACGGGCTGAATGAGCGTTCTTCGGTGACCCCGATATCGCGATACTTGCTCTTAGGCGCAGCAAACTGACTGCACTGTTTTGTAAAACGGAAACGAAAGTAACTTCAATGTCCTTATTAAAATCGTTTTTCAATTCACGCTATACCTTTTGGGGCATCCTGACGTTGCCTGCCATTCCAATGGTGATCGGCCTGGCCTCCGGCGATCCCGAAGCAGTCCATGAACTTCTGCACCCGACCGGTGAATTTGCGGCAAGGTTCATGATCATCGCGATGATGATCACGCCGTTGGTGATGCTGTTCAAAGGTTGGCGTGGGCCGCGCTGGTTGATGAAGCGGCGGCGGTACCTTGGCGTTGCGGCATTTGCCTATGCCTTAGCACACACAGCTTTGTACCTTGTTGACGAAGGCGCGGTCGCCTTCACGGCAGACGAAATTTCAAAGTACTATATCTGGACCGGCTGGCTTGCCTTCCTGATCTTCGTGCCCTTGGCCGTCACATCGACAGACGGCTGGGTGCGCAAACTGGGACCTCGATGGAAAACTCTTCAGCGCTTCGTTTACGGTGCCGCAGTGCTGACGCTTCTGCATTGGGCAGCGCTGCATGATTGGGGTGGAGTTGGGCCTGCGATGGTGCATTTTGTACCGTTGATCGCACTGGAGGCTTATCGGCTGGGTTACAATTTGCGCCGCCAGCCGGCTCGGCTGGCTTGAAAAGAAAGTACAAAAGCCAAGACCGGCTCGCCTAATGCGATTTGCGAGGCGCGGAATTATTCGCGCGCTGTTTGAACTTTATAATACATTTGGTCAGTTTCAATTCTGAAACGGCCCTTCGTTGCGAGACTCTGAAAGTCCATTTCGGAAGATGATCGCATTGCCTGACTCCCGCGCCGATGGGTCCACAATCAGAGATTAACACATAAATGCTCTTGGCTAATTTTAATCACCGGGAAGCGCGAAATGAGACAGGACTTGGCTTCAATGTTTGTTGAGCTACTTAAAGCCACACCTAAATTTACAGCAAGAACAACACTGGCATAATGGAGCCCTAATTATGAAACCCAGCCAAATCATTTCAGCGGTAAGCCTTTCCGCCCTCCTGGCGACCTCTGTGACCGCCGACGTTACTGTTTCTTCCAAAATCGACACCGAGGGCGGTTTGCTGGGCAATATTATCGCCTTGGCTTTGGAAAACGCAGACTTACCGGTCGAACGTCGCTTGCAGCTTGGCGGCACGCAGATTGTGCGCGAAGCACTGCTGTCCGACCAGATTGATATTTACCCTGAATATACCGGCAACGCGGCGTTTTTCTTTAACGAAGCAGACAGCGACGTCTGGAAAGATCCTGCCGCAGCGCACGCGCGCGCGGCGGAGTTGGATCGTGAGCAGAACAATGTCACATGGCTTGATCCCGCGCCCGCGAATAACACATGGGCCATCGCGGTGACTGGTGAAATTGCTGCTGAGAATAACTTAGTGACGATGTCTGACTTTGGCGCTTGGGTTGCGGCTGGCGGCGACGTCAAACTCGCGGCCTCGACAGAGTTCGTTTCTTCTCCCGCGGTCCTGCCTGCAATGCAAGATACTTACGAGTTCAGCCTGACGTCCGATCAAACCGTAATTCTGTCCGGTGGCGATACAGCCGCAACGATCCAAGCCGCCGCACGCGGTACATCGGGCGTCAACGCAGCCATGGTATACGGCACCGACGGGGGGGTCGGCGCGACGGGCCTTGTGGTGATGGAGGACGACAAAGGCGTGCAGCCCGTTTATGAGCCAGCTCCAATCGTACGGGCCGACGTTTTAACCGAGTATCCTTCCATACCAGAAATCCTGAACCCGATCTTTGCCGGTCTTGATATGCAAACTCTACAACGGCTGAACGGTCGAATCCAAGTCGGCGGAGAGCCTGCTGAAGACGTGGCACGCCATTACCTGACTGAAACGGGTGTTCTGGATTGATCGCGTAGGGCCTGGAGCATGAAGGGTATTCGCACCCACCTTTCACCGCCCGGATTGCTCTTTGCCATTCTGGGGCTGGCCTCATTGCTGGCCCCGTTTATGACGCTTGCGGCCAATCGCATTGTGGCGGGTGATGGCATTGTTGCGTGGCGCATTTCGGGGCATGCAATCACCGTCCCCGGCGTGGCGGCAGTAATCATCGGATTGGCGATGGGTCTTGCCGCGGGGTGGGCTCGCCTGAGGTTTCTGGGGGCCGTTCTTGGTCTTGCGGGGCTCCTCTGGTTACTTTCCCAGAGTGCGCCCATCCTTCTGTCACAAGCCGGAGAGTACGCACGCGTCTCACCAGCGGCAGGCTTTTGGTGCCTGTTCGTCATCTTTATGCTGCTTATGGCAGACGCATTGGCCGCCCTGAAACCGGGGCCATTGCTGCGCGGTGTGTTATTGGTCGCAATTCTTTTTGCATTGGCCCTCGTCCTTAGCTCGGGCCTTCTGTCCGACCTATCGGTTCTTCAGGAGTTTGCCAGCCGTCGTGTTGCTTTCTTCACCGAGTTTCAGCGCCATCTGGGACTGGCTTTCGGATCACTCGCGGCAGCAGCATTAATCGGGTTTCCGCTTGGTATTCTGTGCCACCACCGCGCAGCGCTTAAGGGGGTAACCCTACCAGTACTCAGCTTTTTACAGACCATTCCATCGCTTGCCATGTTCGGGTTGATGATCCCGATACTTGGATTGGTTGGAAATATCGTTCCGGGCGCGCAAGAAATCGGCATCGCGGGCATCGGGTTTGCCCCAGCATTTCTTGCTCTAGTACTCTATTCCCTGCTTCCTGTCGTTGGGAACACGGTCGCTGGCCTCGCCTCCACGCCCCCCGCCGCGCTGGAGGCCGCACGCGGCATGGGAATGACGCGCCGCCAGCGTCTGTTGCGCGTTGAGTTGCCGCTTGGTCTGCCGATCATCCTAACCGGTTTGCGCATCGTACTTGTGCAAAACATCGGCCTTGCGGTCATTGCCGGACTGATTGGCGGTGGCGGCTTTGGAACTTTCGTATTTCAGGGGCTAAACCAAACCGCGACGGATCTGATCCTGCTGGGGGCATTGCCGACTGTTGTGCTGGCCCTAACGGCGGCGATTGTCATGGACATTCTGGTCGAACTCACCCGTCATCACACCGAGGAGACAGCATGATCGAGATAGACCAAATCACCAAGACCTACGGTACAGTAAACGCGGTCGATGCGGTGTCCATGACGGTAGAAACTGGATCAATAACTGTAATTGTTGGCACCTCGGGGTCTGGCAAAACCACATTATTGCGCATGATAAACCGTCTTGAGGAACCGACCTCTGGCGAGGTGCGGATCAACGGTACATCCACCTCTTCGGTAAAACCGCATCTTCTACGACGGCGCATCGGCTACGCCATTCAAGGTCACGGACTGTTCCCGCACCATACAGTAGCTCGCAATATCGGCGCGGTTCCCGAATTACTGAAATGGTCCCGCGACAAGATCAATGCACGCGTCGATGAATTGCTCGCGCTGTTTTCAATGGATCCCGCAGTATTCCGCGACCGCTTTCCAGCCGAACTGTCCGGCGGGCAACAACAACGTGTCGGCGTGGCGCGCGCGCTGGCATCGCGACCTGATCTATTGCTGATGGACGAACCTTTCGGCGCACTGGACCCGATCATCCGGACCCGCGCGCAAGAAGACCTGCGGCACATCCAGCGTAAGCTGGGTTCGACGATCATGTTGGTAACCCATGACATGGAAGAAGCCATCAGCTTGGGGGACCACGTGGCCGTGATGGACGGCGGAAAGCTGGTACAATATGCCCCCCCGGCCGAAATCATTTCCCGACCCGCGACAGACTTCGTGGCTAACATGGTAGGGGACGTCGAGAGGCCCCTACGGCTTTTGTCATTGATCTCAGTGTCCGAAATCATCGAGCCGGGTGACGCAGAGGGCGAAGCACTGTCAGAAACCGCAAGCTTGCGTGACGCCCTCTCAGCCTGTCTGTGGAGCGGGCGCGATGCCGTGCCCGCAACCAGAGGAGGCTCAGTCGTAGGGCGTGTGACACTTAAAGCCATTCGCGCACGCGCCGAGGCACACGTATGAAAATCGGCCTGATCCTTCGCCCTGTGATGATCGCGATTCTGCTGGCGTTGGTGCTACGACCCGAATGGTTTGTTCCGATATTTGCTCCCTTTGCGCCAGACGGCGGTCCGGTGATCTATCAGCGGACATCGATGTTGTCTTTGTCACTGAGCCACCTCGGGATTGTGACACTTGCCTCTGCTGCTGCGACGATTGTCGCTGTGGCGCTCGCCATTCTCGTGACGCGTCCGGCTGGTGCTGCATTTCGACCTTTGTCGCGCACGATCACCAATATGGGCCAGACTTTCCCGCCGGTCGCTGTGCTGGCGCTTGCTGTCCCTGCTTTGGGTTTCGGTGCCGGACCGACGTTGATGGCACTTTTTCTGTATGGCTTGTTGCCGATATTCGAGAACGCAGTCACCGCGCTGACCAGCCTTCCCCGCGCCACAATGGAAGCCGCACGCGGTATTGGCCTTAGCCGCTGGCAACGCCTTTTGCGGGTCGAACTGCCACTCGCATTGCCGGTGACGCTGACGGGCATCCGACTCTCCATTGTCATCGCCTTGGGCACGGCGACGATAGGCTCTACTGTCGCGGCCCGAACTCTGGGAGAGGTTATCATCGCCGGCCTCTTAACCAACAACACCGCGTACGTATTGCAGGGCGGTTTGATCGTCGGGCTTTTCGCCGTGTTGATCTATGACGCACTCGTGCAACTTGAATTGTACTTGACCAAACGCATGGGTGGTTGAATCGCCGGTGCTCTATCCGGCGCCGTTGGGTAATTGATCCAGAAATTACTGATCTGGAATACTATAGTTTCTTACGCATGTCTGAGGGCTACGTCGGCTTGACTGGCAGCGATTTGATAACCAATCAAAAATTTTATGTTCGTTGAATATGTTCGTTCACATTTTTTTGTTGTGAGATCACTGAAGCTCTCCGCTCGAATTTTGGGGTACAGACGTGAGTTGTTTGGGCATCCCTTCAACGAACCTGTCGTCCATGACGCGTGATACGGCAGAATCCAGACAGTCGTGGGAGCTTCTCTGCCTCCGGTTTGAAAGCGGCCGCTCACCTCATTGCACAGCGCATGTAATTTTGGGGCGACCCTGCCCTTAGTTTCGCGATGAACCAAAGTCGGGGATCTAGTGTGGTTTCAAGGCTTTTTGTGTCTCTCCAAGGGGGCAGCGTCCGAAATATTCTGGAGCCTTTCCCTAATTTTAGCGACGCAGGACGATTTAAGCTGATAGACAAAGCGGTCTTTGCAGGCGGTCGGATGAATGATCATATCCGATAAGTAGCTATTTTTTCGCTATTGTTCACCTTTCCGAAAACAACCAAAGCGTGATGAGCCGGCTGTATTTCTCTGCCAAGCAGTGTTACGCAGCAACCGCTGCCGTCACGATAATTTCTACCAAAAGATCAGAGCCTACCACCTTTGCTTTACCGCAAGCGCAAGCAGGCGCGTGGCCCGTTGGCACCCAAGCGTCCCAAACGGCATTCATCTCGTCAAAGTCGACCATATCAGCCAGCCATATCGTGACCAAGAGCTGCTTGTCCGCCTGCATGACGGCTTCAAGCAAAGGCACCATTGGCGCCAGCGATGTTAACTTTTTCTCGTGAAGCAGGATGACACAGTCTTCGAGGTTTGCCGTCATTTTTGCAGGTTCCGTGTCGAAGTAAGGGCTGAGGTAGCCGCGATCAAATTGCATGCGCTCAACAACTTTGGCCTCTGTACCGATCATTATACACGTTGGCGTTGCCAAACCCATCGCACAAGGGCAGGTAATGATCAGGACCGACACGCCGACGACCAACATAAACGACAGTTTTGGGTCAGACCCGGAAAAAACCCCAGACGATCATCGTTACCAGTGCCGTCACTAAGACGGCCGGTACAAAACGCAGGGTAATTCTATCGACGAAACCTTGAATGGGGAAGACGGGCACCCTGAACTGTTTCAACCAACCGGATAATCTGCGCAAGCTTGCTGTCATAACCGGTGGCTGTAACACGACAGATCAGGGTGCCTTCGGCATTTACCGTGCCGCCTGTCACCATATCACCCGCCGCTTTGGATACCGGCTTCGGCTCTCCGGTGAACAGGCTTTGATCGACATCACTTTCGCCGTTAATTACTTCTCCGTCTTCAGCGCTCCGTTCAGCCGCGCCCACCATAAATGTGCGGCCAGTAACCAGTTCCGACAACGAGCGTTCAACCCGGTCACCATCGATTTCAAGCCGTACCGGATCGGGGCGATACCGATCAGCCGTTCGATCGCAGCGCCTGTGCGGGTTTTGGCGCGTGCATCCAACCAGCGGCCCAGCAGAATTGACACAATAATGGCGCAGGCCGACTCAAAATAAACCGCGCGATTGTTCAGGCAGCAGTTCCGGCGCGAGCAGCACAAAAATTGAATAGGAAAACGCAGCCCCTGTGCCCGGCGCAACAAGGCTGTTCGTATCAGGCGCACCGCGCGACAGCGCCCGAACACCCCGCCGGAAGAACCTCGCGCCTGGGCCAATAGACAGAAGTGTCGTCAACACGAACTGAATTTGCCACGAAATTTCAATGCCGATCGTTGCGTGTATCGCGCGGTGAACTACGGGGAAAACAAGGCTGCCCATTTCCAGCACGAAGACCGAAATAGCCAGAAGTGCGGCAAACAGCGTTGCACGGCGCAACTAAAGAATGTCGTATTCCTTGGCTTCGCGGCGCGTGTCAGCGTCTTCGCCTTCCTTCGGTTTACCCGGATAACCAGCGCGCTCACGGGCCTCAAAGGCCGCTTTAAGTGCTTTTACAGATTTTGCCGTGAAATGCGCACTTTCATCTGCAAGGCTGACGGCAGCATCTTCGATGCCGTCAGCGTCAAAAAGCGTCTTTTGCGCGCGGGCGGCGCAAGCACCGCACGACACATTTTCTACACGGATGCGAAATGTATCAGACATTTTGCGCCCCCCTGAAGGCGCAATCAATCAGCCCACCGAGGCTACTTAGCGCCCTTTTCACCGTCAGGTTCGGTATTGGTTTCAGCCTCGATAATCTCGGCATCTTCGATGCTTACATCGTCCCCTACCTGCGGTACACCAGTCGCACCTGAATTATCTTCCAGCGCGCCAACAATCAGCGGCAGCATCTGTACACCGGTCGGCATAGCCACATCAGACTGCGGTGGGCGTTTCCATTCAAGGGTGTCAAAGCTGGAACAATTTTCACAGATCGGCTTCCACTCGTTGTGGATGTGCTGGCAGTTTTCGCAAATCCACTGGGGGCCGCGAGGAACCGCGATGGCACGGGCCAGCCAGCCTTTGACAACCGTGTCAGACGCACCTTCACCCCGTTCAATCACCGCCATCAATGTGACAGAGCGAGCATCGGGATCGGTTTCAACCAGATCACCCAGCGCACGGCGCGCGGCTGGAAAATCCTCGTTAGCGATATGCAATTCGGCGAGTAGCATTCTGGTTTCGGGGTGATCTGTTTTGATTTTGGTCAGCGCCGCAAACCGTTTGATCCGCTCGGCGGGAGATTCATTGGGGGCAATTGCGGCAAAGGCGGCTGCCAGATCGGGATGCGGGCGCGCTTCCCATGCCTTTTTCAACACACGCGCGGCATAGCGCGGCTTGTTCTGGTCAATATAGCTGCGGGCGGCCATCACTGCCGCCGGTATCAGATCGGGCGACAGACGGTTGGCTTCAATCGCCGCCTCACGCTTTTCGATCGAGCTTTCATCAGCAAGAATATCCTTCGCCTCTGACAGGGCCAGCACAGCATCGCGGCGTTTGTGAACGTCACGCGGCAACTGACCGTTGCGCAGCTTGGTGTTCAGGGTTTTGCGCGCGCCAGACCAGTCTTCCTTCTCTGCTTGCAGGCGCAGCAGAACATCACCGGTTTCTTCGTGCTTTGGCTTCAGGGCGAATGCCTTTTGCGCCAGTTGCAGCGCGGTTTCGGTATCACCGGCTGCCAGCTTTTGCTTCATGATCCCGCGCACACCAACAAACCGCGTCTGTTCGTTTTCTACCAGCTTCAGGTATGTTTCTTCGGCCTTTTGCGTATCCCCCGCCATTTCGGCGGCTTGAGCAGTCAACAGATTGGTCAGTTCCGGCTTGTTCAGGTACTTGTCCGCCTTTGCAGCTTTTGCCATTGCCACGCGGCCTTCGCCACTGGCCAGTGCCATCAACCCTTCGGACAGCGCGTCAAACCCCTTGCGCTCGCGATTGCGATCAAAGTACCGGGACAGCGCGGTTTCGTCCCCGTTGAGGAATTTCCAGACCGCCAGAAGCAGTGACATAATTTTAAGCAACAGCCAAACCGCCAGTACCAGAACAATCAGCAACAGGATTGACTCCAGTGGACCGGGGCTAAGCTCGTATCCAAGCGCACGGATTTGCAAACCGCCGTCTGCCTCCAGCAGAAGGCCCGCGCCCCATGCCAATGCGCCAACAACGCCAACAAAGATGATGATTTTGATCAAGGACCAGAGCATAAATATTTTTCCTTAGTCTGCCGTCAGGCGTTGTGCCAAAGCATCAGCCGCTGCGCGTGCAGCATTACGGGCATCCGCCGCTGCGCGCCAATCTGCTATTGCGGCCTGCGCTTCTTCGGGCAGGGTATCAAGTTCAGTCAATGTTTTATCCAGATCACCGGACTTTATCGCGGCTTCTGCGCGCGACAAAACGGCGTCGGGATCACTGCCTTCACGCGGGGCGACAGACCGCGCACCCAGCGAACGCTTGAGGAATCCACCCAGCCCCTGCTGGCCCTCTTCAACCCCGCTGGCCCGTGCGGTCGCAAGCGCTTTTCGCGCCTGATCGGGGAATTCGGACTGCAAGGTGCTGAGCGTCGCAACACCATCATCCGCGACATCGCCCAGCGCAGGATCAATCGTTGCCCCCTCAACCGCCTCCAACTCGGCAAGTGCCGCGTCAAAGGGTTGGCCTGCGTCAATTGCAGAAATGATTTTGGTAACCGCCGCCTGAATTGTGGCAGCCCTTGCCGCTTCCGCTGTGGCCTCCTCAACACTTTTTGCGTTGTTTAGAAGGGTCTCGATCTCGCTGCGCTGGGTTTCGACAGATAATTTCAGCGCCGCAAGCTCGGCTGCGTATGCTTCGGCCGCATCCAGATCAACCCTTTCGGGAACTGAAACAACAGGGCGTTCTTCCAGGACTGCAATCCGGTCTTCCAGCGCACTCAACTGTTGTTCCAGCGGAGAAAGATCAACTTGCGGCATCTGGACAGCGGGTTGTTCAGCTGTTTCAAGGGCAGTGATACGCTCTTGCTGGGTGTTCAGATCATTGCGTAGTTTTGTTGTGATGTCTGCGCTGCCATTGCCGAACATATCCATTTCAGCGGCCATAAATCCGATCACGCCGGCAATGATGCCACCCAGAACCAATGGCAGGAATATGCTGCGCTTTTCCTGCACCGGAGTTGTGACGGGAACAGGATGTACCATTTCGGCCACGGTTGTACCCTGTTCTTCTGCCGCTGGAGCATCATCCTGCAACTTCTCCCCGGCGGATTTCTTTTCGTCCGGTTCGCGGTTGCCCGTGTATTCCGTACCGGTTGGCACCGTGTCGGATTTTGCGGCCTGTTCAGGCTCGGGCTTGCTCTTTGCATCTTCTGCCTTGGCAACGTCCACGCTCTGATTGGAAGACGTTTCACCCTCAACGATCACAGCATCTTTTATCTTGGAGTCTGTCGCCTCGCTCTTCGGTGATTTGCTCTTTGAAGGGCCGGTTTTCTTCGATGATGCCACAACATATACCTTTTCGATTCTTGCCCTCTGCACGGGCCCAGCTTTGTAACCTTATCCGGCATCCTCCGGCCCCTCAAGGCAAGGTGACTGTCCTGCACAGGTTTTCAACCGCTTTCCGCATATATACTGCCTGTGGCGCCTGAATAATGACCAGATTTTTCGTCTTTTCCGTGCGAAACGGCTCGGCAACAGCATCACTTAGCGCCACAACGCTGGCGCGTTCCAGTTTTCCTTTTGCCGAACGGACCAGATGCGCCGCAGTGCGCGGCGAAAAAACCGGCACAATGCAGGGCCCGCGCAGCGCGACGATCGCGCGCTGTTCCAGCGGCAGCAAGGTTTGATCATAAAGCGCAACGTGACGTGTTTTGACGCCGGACGCTGTAAGTATCTGCGCAATGTCCCCGCGCGTATGCGTCCCACCCAGATGCAACAAAGGCCCCTTCGGTGGCGTTTTGGACAATGTTGCGATCAGTTCTTTCGCGGTATCACCTGCAAGGGTAGCACTCCATCCCTGCGCTATTGCCTGTTGGGTGGTATGCGCACCTACACAAAATGCGACGCGCCCTTGCCCCGGCGGCGCATGAAGCACACCATTTGCAGAGGTGAATATCACTTGCTGCATTTCGTCGAGCACCAAAGGGGTTTTGGTTGGTGAAATCGCCAATAACGGCGCAATCATCACCCGCACGCGCCCCAGCGCCGCCGGATCAAGAGCCTGCGCAAATGCCTGCGCGCGATCACGGGTGCGGGTCAATAAAAGGGTAGGCAGGGCCATTCGCTTTGACGCTCTCAGGATTGTTTGCCGCGCGGTTGAGTGTTACCTGCCCCCTACCCCCTTCGCAACGGAAACAAGCAGAACATGACCGCGCTCACAATTCTTGGCATCGAAAGCAGCTGTGACGATACCGCGGCGGCAGTCTTGCGCGGGCAGGCAGGGGCGGCCGAGGTACTGTCATCTGTTGTCCTAAGCCAGACGGACCTGCACGCCAGTTTTGGCGGTGTCGTTCCCGAGATCGCTGCCCGCGCCCATGCCGAAAAGCTGGACATTTGTGTCAGGCAGGCGTTGGAGCAATCAGGTCTTGGCCTGGAGGCGATCGACGCTGTGGCCGTGACCGCGGGACCAGGTCTGATCGGCGGTGTTGTATCAGGTGTGATGTGCGCAAAGGGGATCGCACTGGCACGCAATCGGCCGCTCTATGGTGTGAATCATCTGGCAGGTCATGCATTGACCCCGCGCCTGACAGACGGTGTGGCATTTCCCTATCTGATGCTGCTTGTATCGGGCGGGCATTGCCAGTTTCTGATCGTTTCCGGCCCTGATGACTTCCGCCGCCTCGGCGGGACAATAGACGATGCACCCGGTGAAGCATTTGACAAGGTAGCGCGCCTGATCGCCTTACCGCAACCCGGTGGCCCGTCTATAGAGGCGCGTGCGAAATTTGGCGATGCAAAGCGGTTCAAACTGCCCCGCCCGTTGCTGGACCGTGCCGGATGCGACATGTCTTTTTCCGGTCTGAAAACTGCCGTGCTGCGCCAACGCGACAGTTTGCTGGTCGATGGCGCGCTTGCCGCACAGGATCAGGCGGATCTGGCCGCAAGTTTTCAAGCGGCTGTGGTAGACGTACTGGCCGAAAAGACCCGCCGCGCGCTGGTAGAATATGCTACGCTAACGAATATGCGCAGCATCTGTGTAGCGGGTGGTGTGGCCGCAAACATGGCCATTCGTGGCGCACTAAAGAATGTAGCGGCCGAATTTAACGCATCGTTCATTGCCCCGCCGCTGGCGCTATGCACTGATAATGCCGCGATGATCGCCTACGCCGCGCTGGAGCAGATGGGCACACGCGCACCAGATGGCATGACGCTTTCTGCGCGGCCCCGTTGGCCGCTGGATCAAACCGCGCCCGCGATGCTGGGAAGCGGAAAGAAGGGAGCAAAAGCATGAGTATCAGTGTACTGGGCGGCGGTGCTTTCGGAACTGCGTTGGCAATAGCACTTGCGGGTCAAGTGCCCGTTATCCTTTGGGCGCGCGATCCTGCTGACATGCAAGAAGCCCGCGAGAACAAAAAACGGCTGCCGGATTGCCACTTTTCCGATAAACTAGAGGTGACGGGTGATCTGTCTCACGCGTTGACGTCACAGACTATTTTACTGGCGCTTCCCATGCAGAAATTACGGGGTTTCTTACGGGACAACGCGCAGCTTTTGAGCGGCAAATCCCTTGTCGCGTGCTGCAAAGGGATTGAGCTGACCACGGGTGCCGGCCCTGTCCGTATCATCACAGAAGAGGTGCCGGACGCACAAGCCGCGATCATGACAGGCCCCAGTTTTGCTGCCGATATCGCGCGCGGCCTGCCTACGGCGCTCACACTCGCCGCGCAGGACGATGCCCTGGCGCGAAGTTTGCAAAAGGAATTGACCACGCCAACCCTGCGCCTCTACCGGACAACGGATACCATAGGCGCGGAACTGGGCGGTGCATTGAAGAACGTGGTGGCGATTGCCTGCGGCACGGCAATGGGTGCAGGCATGGGGGAAAGCGCACGCGCGGCCCTGATGACACGCGGCTACGCCGAAATGAAACGCATGGCGGAGCATCGCGGCGCAGAGGCGGAAACGCTGGCGGGCCTATCGGGGTTTGGTGATCTAACGCTAACATGCACTTCGGAAGGGTCGCGGAACTACCGGCTTGGCCTCAGCCTCGGGCGGGGCGAAGCGTTTGACGCCGGCACCACCGTTGAGGGCGCCGCAACAGCCCGCGCAATGGCGCAAGTGGCGCGGGAATCAGGGCTGGACATGCCGATTACAATGGCCGTTGCCGCCTTGCTGGATAAATCGTTAGATGTGAAAGATGCAGTTTACAGTTTGCTGAACCGCCCCTTGAAGGAAGAATAAGATGTTTGTTTGCTTGATCGCTCGTGACAAATCCGGTGCGCTTGATGTGCGTATGGAAAACCGTCCTGCCCATGTGGAATACCTCAAAAGCACGGATCACGTGCATCTTGCAGGTCCGTTGATTGATGCTGAAGGCAGCATGTGCGGCTCCATGATTGTGCTGGACGTGCCTGACATGGCCACCGCCGAAACATGGGCGGCCAATGACCCCTATGCCAAAGCCGGTCTGTTCGAGAGTGTCTCCCTGACCGAATGGAAAAAGGTGATTGGCTAATGGCCTACTGGCTGTTCAAATCCGAACCCTCCGAATGGAGCTGGGACGATCAGGTTGCCAAAGGCAGCGAGGGCGAGGAATGGGACGGTGTGCGCAACTATCAGGCGCGTAACTTCATGCGCGATATGGCTGTGGGCGATCTGGGGTTTTTCTATCATTCGCAAAAGGAAAAGGCGATTGTAGGGATTGTAGAGGTCTGCGCGGCAGCACATCCTGACAGCAGCACCGATGATCCACGTTGGGAGTGCGTGGACATCAAGGCCGTGCGCCCGTTTGTGGAGCCGGTAACACTGGACATGGTCAAAGCCGATGAACGGCTGGCTGATATGGCACTGGTACGCAGCCCGCGCCTGTCAGTGCAGCCCGTTAGCGAAGCCGAGTGGAACCTTGTCTGCAAGATGGGAAAGACCGAAGCGTAAATGTGAAAAAGGGTTCCGGCACCCCGCCAGAACCCTTCTCACCCCGTGTGCTCCCTAAGACCCACACACGTATTCGAAATATGTTCTGGCCATACTGGCCGTGAATAGAACTTACGCCAGCTGCGAAATTTTCGCAAGAAAACAGTATTTTGAATTGGTCACATATAAAAAACGCCCGCTTAACCAAGCGGGCGTTTTGACGGCATCATCATTGGTCCGCTTAGCCGTAAACGGATTCTTTGCCAAAGTGCTTGGTCAGCATATAATAAATCACTGCGCGGTATTTGTTCCGCTCTGATTTGCCGTATGTCTCGATTACCGAGTTGATGGCTTCCATCAGGTTTGGGCCGTCAGGCAGACCCAGCTTTTTAATCAGGAAGTTGTTTTTGACAGTTTCCAGTTCGGCTGGCTGGCTGCCTGCCACTGTAGATGCATCAGCGTTATAGATAGAGGGACCACATCCAATGGTTACTTTGGTCAACAGTGCAATATCAGGCTCAATGCCGCATTTGTTTTTCAGATCTTCCGCGTATTTCGCGATCCACTCGTCCCGCTTGCCCATCTGTCGTCTCCTTCTATTGCCTGATTGGACATTTTGCCAATCTTCGCAAAACCCTAATATAATTGAATGCAATTGCGAAAGGAATTTTTGCCACAGGTTTTCCCCATGAGCAGAAAGACGTCCTGAGCCGGATGAGCGAAAGTTACTCTACGCACACGTCACAAGCCGCAAACAAAAACGCCGCCCGACGGAGCCGGACGGCGTTTTGATCAACTAGCAGACATCAGTAGCGGTAATGCTCGGGCTTGAACGGCCCCTCGGGTGACACACCGATATATGCAGCCTGATCGGGTGCAAGTTTGGACAGCTTCACACCGATCCGGTCAAGATGCAGGCGCGCAACCTTCTCGTCCAGATGCTTGGGCAGGATATAAACTTCGTTCTTGTACTGGTCGCCACGCGTCCACAGTTCAATCTGTGCCAGAACCTGATTGGTAAAGGAGGCTGACATCACAAAGGATGGATGGCCAGTTGCGTTGCCAAGGTTCAGCAGACGACCCTCGGAAAGCAAGATCAAGCGACTACCGGACGGCATCTCGATCATGTCGACCTGTTCTTTGATATTTGTCCACTTGTGGTTCTTCAGCGCGGCAACCTGAATTTCGTTGTCGAAGTGACCGATGTTGCCAACAATCGCCATATCCTTCATTTCGCGCATATGCTCGATGCGGATCACGTCTTTGTTGCCTGTGGTCGTGATGAAAATATCGGCTGTGTCGATCACATCTTCCAGCAGCACAACTTCGTAACCGTCCATCGCAGCCTGCAAGGCGCAGATCGGGTCAACTTCGGTAACCTTTACGCGCGCACCGGCACCCGACAGTGAGGCAGCAGAGCCCTTGCCAACATCACCGTACCCCAGAACAACAGCAACCTTGCCGGCCATCATCGTATCGGTGGCGCGCCGGATGCCATCGACCAGCGACTCTTTACAGCCGTATTTGTTATCGAACTTCGATTTGGTAACGGAATCGTTCACGTTGATTGCAGGGAAGGGCAATTGGCCGTTTTTGAAAAGATCATACAGACGGTGCACACCGGTTGTTGTTTCCTCGGAAACGCCGACAATCTGGTCACGCATTTTGGTGAACCAGCCGGGGCTGGCGGCCATACGCTTTTTGATCTGCGCAAATACCGCAACTTCCTCTTCGGATGTGGGCACTTCGATCAGGTCGGTTTCCCCATTTTCAACGCGCGCACCCAGCAAAATGTACAGCGTTGCATCACCGCCATCATCAAGGATCAGGTTCGGGCCATCTGGGAACATGAACGATTTATCGAGATAATCCCAATGCTCTTCCAGCGACTGGCCCTTGATCGCGAAAACAGGTGTTCCGCCTGCGGCGATAGCAGCGGCAGCATGATCTTGGGTGGAGAAAATGTTGCACGATGCCCAGCGCACGTCGGCACCAAGTTCTACCAATGTTTCGATGAGAACAGCTGTCTGAATTGTCATGTGGAGTGATCCGACAATGCGCGCCCCTTTCAGCGGCTTGGCTTCGCCATACTCGCTACGCAATGCCATAAGTCCCGGCATTTCTGTCTCGGCGATGTCCAGTTCCTTGCGGCCATAATCCGCAAGGGCAATGTCTTTTACGATATAGTCGTTGGCCATGCGCGGCGCTCCTTCTGATCACGTTGGATGCGCGCATAGCACCCCACCAGCTGTTTCGCAATCAGCGCCACGCGCGGACCTGCGCGCAAATTCACCTAGCCTTCGGTACGGGCTTGTATCGCTGCAACCATGTCCTGCGCATCCATATCCGCGCTCCAATTCCGGCCCTGCGCGACAACACAGGCTTTGCCGCCAGAAACGTTTCGAACCAATGTCCATGAACCCGATGCATCCGACACCCACAGGCGGGTATCGTTTTGGGTCGGTTCAGCGACAGGACGTTCACCATACCATTCGATCAGAGAAGATTGCATTTCCGACGCCTTCATGCAGACATCCTGGGCAGCGGCGGAAGTGGCCATCACGGCCAGAGCGGCGATTGCAGTCATTGCGGTTTTCATTGTTATCTCCTTGTTGAAGAGACAACAGCACAGCTATCACTATGTTCCATAATATATTTCGGGAACAATTCGCGTTGTCGTAAAACGAGGAGGCACAAATGGCACAACAGCCCCGCGCATGGCAGCGCATGTTATCAGGTCGCAGGCTGGACCTGCTGGACCCGACCCCCGTAGATATCGAGATTGAGGATATCGCCCACGGCCTTGCGTTTGTCGCGCGCTGGAATGGACAGACAAAGGGCGATTTTGCCTATTCGGTGGCTGAGCATTCTCTGCTGGTCGAAACGATCTTTGGCCGCATTGCCCCAGCCGCGCCGGTAAAATGGCGTTTGGCCGCGCTTTTGCATGACGCTCCCGAATACGTGATCGGGGATATGATCTCACCCGTAAAAGCGGCGATTGGCCCAAGCTATGGCGCATTGGATGAACGTCTTGAGGCGGCAGTGCATATCAGGTTCGGACTGCCTGCCAAAGTACCCACATCGGTGAAAAAGCAGATCAAAAAAGCCGACCGTGTGAGCGCATGGATGGAGGCGGTGCAGATTGCGGGCTTCGAGGTCGCGGAAGCGGACCGTTTTTTTGGCAAGCCCGATGCGGCGCTGAAAGAGGGGTTGCAAATTTCGCTGCGCCCCCCTGTCGAGGTACGCGCAGATTTCACCAGACGTCACGCAGAGCTGTTGGAGCAGTTGCCATGATACACGTCCGCCCCGCCATGCCCCTTGATACCGGATCAATGGCAAAACTGCTGAACGCAATTATCGAAGCCGGCGGCACATCCGCGCTTGTCCGCCCTGTCACTGGCGATGATCTGGCTGAATGGATGCAATACGCACCTGATCGCGCCGCATGGCATGTAGCACTGGACGGATCGGAACAGGTGGTTGGATTTCAGTGGATAGAACCCAGCGATCAGCTGCCCACTGAAGCAGCAGAGATTGCAACGTTTGTGCAGATCGGCCAGACCGGCCTTGGCATCGGCTCGGCCTTGTTCACTGCAACTGCCAAAGCGGCCAAGGAAATGGGTTATGTCTGGATTCGTGCCAATATACGCGCCGATAACATCGGCGGCATGACCTATTATCAAAGCCGCGGTTTTCGCGATTATGACGTGATCGAAGGCTATGAACTGGCCGATGGCACGTTGGTCGACAAACGGTTGAAGCGCTACGACGTCTAGCGCGGGCTGCGTTTTGCCAGAATTCGCTGCAAAGTACGGCGGTGCATGTTCAGACGACGCGCCGTTTCAGACACATTGCGATCGCACAGCTCATAGACCCGTTGGATATGCTCCCACCTCACACGGTCCGCGCTCATCGGGTTTTCGGGCGGGGGCGGCAGATCATCACCGTTGGCCAGCAGCGCGTTGGTAATGTCGGTGGCGTCAGCCGGTTTTGACAAATAATCCGTTGCACCGATTTTCACAGCAGCTACGGCGGTTGCGATGGCGCCATAGCCGGTTAGCACAACAACCCGTGCATCGGGCCGCTTTTCGCGCAGAATTTCCACAACATCCAAACCGTTGCCATCTTCCAGCCGCAAATCACACACTGCATAGGCGGGGGGGCGCGCAGTTGCGATTGCTGATCCGGCCGCTACAGATCCTGCTGTTTCCACCTCAAACCCGCGTTTTTCCATCGCTTTCGCAAGCCGGCGCAGAAACGGTTCGTCATCATCAAGCAGCAGCAGGGATTTATCAGGTCCGAGATCGTTCAACTGCTCTTTCTGCATAGCGGTGCGCCCTATTCATAATTGTGTGGTCTCACTACACAGGATATGGGCCGCGATTGCCAGCGGTCAAATGCGATCGACAAAGCATCCGATTTTGTCAGCCACCTGTTCCGGCGTCAGTTCGCGGCGGAAAAATTCCAGAAAACCGTTTTCCGGTGTCACCAGATAGCTAAAGGTCGAATGATCGACAAGATATTCGCCGTCTACTGGCGGATGCGCTTTGTAGTACGTGCGGTAAGCTTTGCTGGCTTCCGCGATCTGTTCGGGGCTACCTGTCAGGCCAATCATCCGCGGATGCATCACCTCGGCAAAATCATTGACAACTTCGGGAGTGTCACGCTCCGGATCGATCGTAATGAATACGGGCGTAACTATCTGGCCGCGTTCTTCCAAAATTTCGATGGCGGCGGCGTTACGATCCACATCAAGTGGGCAGACATCAGGGCAGTAAGTGTAGCCGAAATAGATCAGTGTTGGTTCCGTGATTACTTCCTCGCTGGTGACTGTTTCGCCTGCGCCGTTAACCAACGTAAACGGTCCGCCCAAATCACCCGCCACCGCACCTGCTCCACAAGCAGCGAACTGGTCGTCTTCACCGCTTCGGCCCAGCACCAACATCGTCAGCAGGCCTGCGCCAGCGATGATAACAGCGATAATTGCAGCGATACGGATCATTTCAGCTCCTTTGCACCCGCGTCATTGGTGCGCTTGATGGTCAATTGCCACAGACCTACTCTAGGTTCATTACATTGCAAGTCACATTTCACCGGAGCGCCCAGATGCCGCAGCCTACAATTCGCCCGATTGGCGAACGCAAAAGAGCCAACTGGATCCGTTTGCGCACGATGATCTACCTGCGTTGGGTCGCGATTGTCGGCCAGTTTGTTGCCGTTACGATCGCGCCGTTCCTGTTCGGGCTGCAACTGGAGCTGGGGTGGTGCTACTTTGCCATCAGCGTTTCGGTGATTGGCAATCTGGTAGCAGCATTTGTATTTCCTGAAAACAAGCGCCTTTCAGAGCGCGAAAACATTTCCATGATCATATTCGATCTGCTTCAGCTCGGCTTTCTGCTGTATCTGACCGGCGGACTTAACAACCCATTCACATTGTTGCTACTTGGTCCCGTAACGATTTCAGCAACGGCTCTTAGCCTGCGTTCAACGCTGGTATTATGCGTTATGGCGATTGTCAGCGTCACGGTTCTGGCATTTTTCTATATACCATTGCACACAGAAACCGGTGAGGTCTTGCGCATACCGCAGTTGTTCATTTTTGGTCAGTGGATAGCGTTGGTGATCGCTGTCATCTTTACGTCTGCCTATTCGCGCCGCGTAACATCGGAAATTCATTTGATGTCGGATGCGCTGGCAGCCACGCAGATGGCGCTTGCGCGCGAGCAGAAGCTTACCGATCTTGGCGGTGTCATTGCTGCAGCCGCCCATGAGCTCGGCACTCCTCTGGCAACGATCAAGCTGACGAGCGCCGAGCTGGTGCATGAACTGCATGATCAACCCGACCTGCGCGAAGATGCGGAATTGATCGTTCAACAAACCGACCGATGCCGCGATATTCTGCGCGATATGGGCCGCGCCGGAAAGGACGATCTTCATATGCGTCAGGCCCCGTTGATTACAGTAATCGAGAGCGCGGCCGAGCCTCATATGGAGCGCGGAAAAGACGTCTTGATCAGCCTCGACAGCGGTGAGAATATACCGTCTGCGCAACCTGCAATTTTACGTATGCCGGAAATCATTCATGGCCTACGTAATCTGGTGCAAAATGCTGTGGATTTTGCGGAAACTACGGTCTGGATTGAAACCCGTTGGAATGCTGAAACCATAACGGTTCGGATCCTGGACGATGGCAAGGGGTTTCCGCCGCAGCTTTTGGGCCGTTTGGGTGATCCATTCATGGGCCGCCGCCAGCGCACCAACTACGACACGGCTCGCCCCGAATACGCAGGCATGGGCCTCGGGCTATTCATCGCAAAAACCCTGCTTGAACGTTCGGGTGCCATGCTGCGATTCGCTAACGGTGCAGATGATGCGACCAACCGGACAAGAAAGATCGGCGCCGTTGTCGAAGTGAGATGGCCCCGCCGCAAGATCGACGCACTTGCAGGCGACAACCCTGTGGCATCGGGACGCAACACCCGATTTGCTGAGATGTGAGACAGCCTCAATGTTAACATTTTTTTAAGGGTAAATACGCAAACTTTCAATCTAGCTTAGGGATCTTGCGGAGTTGTTGTCCTTGAATGATCTGGTTCTAGTCCTCGCCGTTGTAGTACCAACGGTAATCGGCAGCCTTTGGTGGGTCCTGCGTTCGCGCGATGACAATCCCGCTTTGACAGCAGACGAGCTGCCGATGATTCTAGTCAGGCATGGGATTGTCGATCATGCGTCAGATTCCGTTCTTGAACGTCTGCCCATCGTCATCGGTGCGCATAGCTGGGGCGATCTGCGTGAAATCCTTTTGCCAGAATTTCCCGGTATTCCGACTGATATGTTACCGGATAGCAACGACGATACGGTTGTAACAGTTCGGCACGATACATCAGCCGAGTATTCGGGGATCAGGGTAGTTTGGCAGGCGGATGGAGCTTTGCTGACGTTCCTGCCAGCCGAAGCTGAGCAGTCCGCGGTGCAAAACACTGATGAGCTTGATCTGTTGCACCAATTAAGCGTCACGCTTCCCCATCCCGCATGGAAAACAGATAAGGCTGGCAAAGTTGTGTGGAACAATGCGGCATACTCAGCCCTTGCGAAGCGTTTGCCGGAAGGTTCCAAAGACACCTGCGAACCTGTGTTTGATCTGTCGGGCGGTGCCGATGGTGAAAACGCGGGTCGCGTGCAGATCGACATACCTGATACGGCGTACCCAGAGTGGTATGATGTGACCCGTCATCCCCTCGGCCAAGGCACATTATATCATGCAACATCGCTGACCGCCCTGATAAAAGCCGAGGAAGCACAGCGCGATTTTGTGCAGACCCTCGCCAAAACATTTGCGCATCTGTCTATCGGTTTGGCGATTTTCAACCGTGACCGCCAGCTTGCTTTATTCAATCCAGCGCTTGTTGACCTGACGGGCCTGTCGGTTTCATTCCTAAGCCCGCGGCCGACACTCGATTCCTTTTTTGATGCCATGCGTGAAAACCGCCGGATGCCGGAACCAAAGAATTACAAGACATGGCGCCAGCGTATGGCAGATCTAGTCAGCGCCGCGGAAGTAGGACAGTTCGAGGAAACATGGACGCTGGAGACCGGCCAGACTTACAGTGTGAAAGGCCGACCTCACCCTGACGGGGCCATCGCTTTTTTGATTGATGATATCAGCGCAGAAATCTCACTAACCCGGAATTTCCGCGCGGAACTTGAGCTGGGACAAAGCCTTGCGGATACTTTCGAAGATGCAGTGGCAGTGTTTTCCCAGTCCGGTACGCTCACCTTCTCCAACAAGGCTTATGATCTGCTTTGGGGATTCCAGTTTGATACAAGTTTCGCTGACGTCACGATCGGGGACGCTATTTGCATGTGGAAAGAGAAATCTACGCCCAATCCGCTTTGGCAGGACCTGCACGATTCTGTGATGTCGCTGGAAGATCGCGGGGTATGGGAAATGCCTGTTTGTATCAAAGGCAAGCTTCCGATGCAGTGTAAAATCGTCCCCATTGCCTCGGGTGCAACGGTTGTCCGGTTTTCGCGCCAACCCGTACCGGCACCATCCGGCTTGCCCGTCCCAAGCGAACGAACGTGAGTAACCAACAGCTCTTTCACGCCAGGTGATTGACCGCTAGTTTGGGATCATGCAAATCACCACAACACTCACGGCACCCGACCAAACAGCTATTCTTGCCCAGCGCCTTGGCCAGCATTTGCAGGCGGGTGATACGATACTGCTGACGGGGGATGTGGGTGCGGGAAAAACCCATTTTGCGCGTGCGCTGATCCAATCGCTGCTGGCTGCAGCAGAGGATGTCCCCTCACCCACATTTACGCTGGTACAGGTCTATGACGCGGCATCTGGCACCGAGATATGGCACGCAGATCTCTACCGCCTGAGCGATCATTCCGAAACTGACGAACTGGGCCTTGTGGACGCAATGGATCAGGCGATCTGTCTGATCGAATGGCCTGATCGTCTGGGCGCATTATGCCCCGAGGATGCACTGGACATCACACTCGCCACAACCGATGCTGAAAACGCACGTACCCTGACCGCAAAATGGTCGGCCTCCCGCTGGGACGCAAAACTGACTGACTGGATTCCATGACCGACCGCTCAAGCCTATTGACCGAATTTATCCGAAACGCCGGTTGGGGCGATGCGAAACGTCTTACTATCGCGGGTGATGCCTCCAATCGCCGCTACGAGCGCCTGACTGCGCCGGACGGGAAGACCCTGATCCTGATGGACGCCCCTGCGGATAAGGGCGAGGATGTACGCCCCTTTATCACCATCGCCGAGCATTTGCGGAGCGTCAACCTCAGCGCACCGGAGATCGTGAACAAAGATGTTTCCAATGGCTTTCTACTGATTGAGGACTTGGGCGATGATCTGTTCAAACAAGTGATCGCCCGTGATGCGGCGCTGGAAATGCCGCTGTACGAAGCCTCTGTTGATGTGCTCACAACTCTGCACGCCGCGCCCCGTCCACCGCTGGAGCCTTACGACACTGCTACGATGACTACTTTCTCTGCGCGCGCCTATGAATGGTATCTTTTCGGCCTCACGGGGGCGAAAAACACGCCGCAACAGGCCTTATTCGAACAGATCATATCGGATCTTCTGACCCCGCTTGAAAACGAACCTCAGGTTCTGATCCATCGGGACTATCACGCCGAAAACCTGCTGTGGCTGCCTGACAGGATAGGCCCCGCAAGGGTGGGGCTTCTTGATTTTCAGGATGCCATGCGCGGCCACGCCGCCTATGATCTGGTGTCGATTCTGCAAGACGCGCGGCGTGATGTATCGCCCGCGATAGAGGCCGCGATGATTGATCGCTATCTTTCGCAAAACCCCCAAAACGAAGAAAAATTTAGGCTGGCTTATGCGCTTCTTGGGGCGCAGCGAAATTTGCGCATCGTGGGAGCATTTGCAAAGCTGTGCATCGAACTGGGCAAGCCGCGCTACATTGATCTGATCCCCCGCGTCTGGGAGTTTGTGGAGCGTAATCTGGCACATCCTGCGCTCGCGCCACTTGAGGCGCATGTATTTGCAACCCTGCCCGCGCCCACACCAGAAAACCTCGCCCTTCTGAAATCGAAATGCGCAGCATGAGCTTTTCCGTAATGCTTTTTGCTGCCGGTTTCGGCACGCGGATGAAGCACCTGACAGCACACACGCCAAAACCGATGGTGTTGGTTTCAGGCCGCCCGCTGATTGATCATGCGTTGGATCTTGCGCGTGATATCGCACCGCAGGTCGTTGTCGCCAATCTGCATTATCGGCCTGATACGCTGATAGATCACCTCACCCCGTTAGGTGTGAAAACTATGGTCGAGACGCCGGAAATACTGGAAACAGGTGGCGGGCTACGCAATGTCTTGCCTCTGCTGGGCAATGGCCCCGTCATCACCATGAACACCGATGCAATCTGGCGTGGGCCGAACCCGCTGCGCTTGTTGCTGGACGCATGGAAGCCCGCGCATATGGATGCGCTGTTGATGGGTATTCCCCCCGCCAACGCGCTGGAGCATGAAGGCGACGGTGATTTTACGATTGCCGCCGACGGGCGCCTGACGCGCGGTGCAGGTGTTGTGTATGGCGGTGTACAGATTATCAAAACCGATCTGCTGGCCGATATCGCCCAAAAGGCTTTTTCCCTCAATCTGGTGTGGGATCAAATGCTGGCCAAAGGCACGCTGCACGGTCTGTCCTATCCGGGCCATTGGTGTGACGTGGGCCATCCAGATGGGGTAAAAACAGCAGAAAGACTGATTGCATCCGATGTTTGACCCCCAAGACTCCCCCCGTGTTTTCGGCCTGCCTGCCGGCGTTGATTTTCCACAAATGTTGGTGGAAGGGTTGCTTCACCGCTTTCAGGGCAAGCCGCCCGAGGCATTGGCGCGGGTGGAACTGCTGGTAAATACGCAGCGTATGGCGCGCCGTTTGCGGACAATGTTCGAAGACGGGCCTGCGATGCTGTTGCCCCGCATCCGGCTGATCACCGATCTGGAAACACTGGCCCCCAGCGTCGTCATCCCCCAAGGTGTGCCTGCCCTGCGCAGACGGCTTGAACTGATCAAGCTGATACTGGCCCTGCTTGAAAAATCACCCGACCTCGCTGCGCGCTCGTCGCTGTATGATCTGGCAGACAGTCTTGCGGCCTTGATCGACGAGATGCAGGGCGAGGGCGTGACACCCGACACAATCGCCGATCTGGACGTAACTGATCAATCGGGCCACTGGGAACGGGCAAAGGTGTTTTTGGGGATTGTGCAAAACTATCTTTCCATGACCGAAGCCGCACCGGACAAGGAAGCAAGACAGCGCGCGCGCGTTCTTGGCATCGCCGCCCTTTGGGCAGAACACCCGCCAACCCATCCGGTTATCATTGCAGGTTCAACCGGATCGCGGGGCACGACGATGTTGCTGATGCAAGCTGTCGCCAAGCTGCCGCAAGGTGCGTTGGTCCTGCCCGGTTTTGATGACGATCTGCCGCCCGAGGTATGGGCCGCGCTCGATGATCCGATGATCTCGGAGGACCATCCGCAGTTCCGGTTTTATCATCTGATGAAGGCGCTGGGCAGCACCCCGAATGCTGTTCAAAAATGGCATCAATGCGCCCCTCCTTCGCCCGCGCGCAACAAGCTTGTGTCGCTTTCGCTGCGCCCTGCCCCTGTCACCGACGCATGGCGGATCGAAGGTCCGCAGCTGGAGGATCTGGAGCAAGCCACACAGGACATGACACTGGTGCTGGCGGAAACCCCGCGCGGTGAAGCCTTGACGATTGCGTTGCGTTTGCGACAAGCCGCCGAAGACGGGCAAACCGCTGCACTTATTACGCCCGACCGGATGCTGGGTCGCCGCGTAACGGCCGCGTTAAGCCGTTGGGATATTCTGCCCGATGACAGTGCGGGTACACCGCTGCAACTTTCCCCGCCCGGCCGGTTTCTGCGTCATGTTGCGGCGCTGTTGGCGCGGCGTCTGGATGCCGAAGGGTTGCTGACCCTTCTGAAGCACCCGCTGACCCACAGCGCGGAGGACCGGAATTTGCACCGCCTGTACACACAGCGATGTGAACTGGCAATCAGGCGGCACGGCCTTCCCTATCCCGATGCGGACACATTTGTCGCCCTGTGTGAAAAAGCTGTGCCGGACGATGCGGGGATGCAGCGCTGGGCAACCTGGGTTGCCACATCCATGATGGGACATCTTGATCATCAGACGCATCCGCTTTTGTATTGGGTGACCCTGCATCTGAAGCTGGCAAATGATCTGGCCGCTGGCCCGTCAGCGAATGAGGCGCATGAGTTGTGGCAGCAAAAGGCGGGCATGGAAGCGCTGCGGGTCATGCAGGAACTGCTGGCAGAGGCGAAATATGGCGCGGCGCTGACGGCGGCTGATTACGGTGATCTGGTCGGCGCACTTCTGGCCGCTGGCGAAGTGCGCGACCGCGATGCGCCCCACCCCGATATCATGATCTGGGGCACGCTGGAGGCACGGGTGCAAGGCGCTGATCTGGTGATCCTTGGCGGGCTGAATGACGGAACATGGCCCGAAGCTCCGCCGCCCGATCCCTGGCTCAATCGCAAGATGCGCAATGACGCCGGGCTGTTGTTGCCCGAACGCCGTGTCGGACTGGCCGCGCATGATTACCAACAGGCGGTGTGCGCGCGTGAAGTCTGGATCACCCGTTCAATCCGCTCCGAAGATGCGGAAACAGTGCCTTCGCGCTGGGTGAACAGGCTGGGCAACCTGATGGGCGGGTTGCCCAAACAGGGTGGCGTAGATGGTTGGAAAGCAATGATTGCGCGCGGTGACCACTGGCTGTCACAGGCCCGCGCACTGGAGGCGGTTGACCGCGTACCATCTGCGCCGCGCCCCTCGCCCCGCCCGCCACTCACCGCGCGTCCCCGCAGCCTGTCTGTTACCCAGATCAAAACCCTGATCCGCGACCCATACGCAATTTACGCAAGGCACAGCCTGCGGTTGCGCGCGCTCAATCCGCTGGTGCAATCCCCCGATGCGCCGCTGCGGGGGATCGTCACGCATACCGTGATGGAGCATTTTATAAAATCGGTAATGGCTGATCCCGCCAACCTGAACCGCGTGCATTTGCTGGATATCGCCAGCACAGTGCTCACCGAACTTGTGCCATGGCCGGCTGCGCGTACGATCTGGCTGGCGAAACTTGACCGTATGGCCGACTGGTTCATCGAGGCAGAGCGCGCGCGGCTTGCCAGCGCCACACCTGTTGCGTTTGAAGAAGATGCGCGCGGAGTGTTGGATCTGTCTGAACTGGGTTTCACTATCAGCGGCGTAGCCGACCGGATTGATCGCAATGCGAGCGGTGACATCCAGATTTACGATTATAAAACCGGCAAACCGCCTACCGACAAGCAACAAAAACACTTTGATAAACAGCTATTGATTGAAGCCGCGATGGTAGAAGAAGGCGCGTTCAAAAAGATCGGCGCTGCGCCCGTATCCGCCGCCACGTTTATCGGCCTCGGTAACCCGCCGGTTGAGGTGAATGCACCGCTGGAAGATGAACCGCCAAGCGTTACGCTGGAAAATCTGCGTAAATTGATCGCCGCGTATCTCGACCTTGATCAAGGCTTCACCTCACGCCGGATGATGGAGCGTGACGGGTTTGCGGGTGATTATGATCACCTTGCCCGTTTCGGAGAATGGGACGGATCAGACCCCGCCACACCACAGGATTTGACATGAACGATCTGCCCGAATGGGATGATGCAACCCGCGCCCAGATCACTGCCGCGCGCCCCGATATGTCAACATGGCTGAGCGCCAATGCCGGATCGGGCAAAACCCGTGTGCTGACTGACCGCGTGGCACGGTTGCTGCTGGAAGGCGTAAAGCCGGAGCATATCCTGTGCCTGACCTACACCAAAGCCGCCGCATCAGAGATGCAGAACCGTCTGTTCAAACGGCTGGGCGAATGGGCGATGATGGAGGACGATGCCCTGCGCAAAGGTCTGCGCGACCTTGGTGTACTCAAAAACATCTCGCACGAACAACTGCGCGAGGCGCGCACACTATTTGCGCAGGCGATCGAAACTCCTGGGGGCCTGAAAATCCAGACGATCCATTCGTTCTGCGCCTCGCTGCTGCGCCGCTTTCCGCTGGAAGCGGGTGTCAGCCCGCAGTTCAAGGAGATCGAGGACCGCGCCGCCGAACTGCTGCGCGAAGATATACTGGACGCCATGGCGGAAGGGCCGCAAGCGGGGTTGGTTACCGATCTGGCTGCGCATTACACTGGCGAAAGCTTTGCCTCGCTGACCCAGGCAATTACAGGCAAACGGGAGTTGTTTGTTGACCTTCCCGACGATCTGAATGCGCTGTTCGATCTGCCTGCCGGATTTGACATCACTGCCCTGCCCCGTGATGTGATGGATGATGCCGTTGCGCGCTGGATGCCCGATGCGATCAACGTCTTTGCCAATCAGAAGGCTGTCACCATGACACGCCTTGCCGATGGTCTGCGCGCGATCAACTTTAATGATCCGACGCTGGCCGATCTGGACAAACTCAAACCGCTGATGCTGACGCAAAAGCTTGAATTGCGCAAAAGCTTTCCCACCAAAGATGCCAAGGCTGATCTTGGCCCGATGCTGACCCCGTTCGAGGATCTGGCCGTTCGCGTGATCGAGGCACATGATTTGCAGATGCGGGCACGCAACGTATCGCGTACGCGCGCCCTGCACCGTTTCGCCACCGCTTTCATCACCCGTTACGAGGCCGAAAAGCTACAGCGCGGGTGGTTGGATTTTGACGATCTGATCCTGCGCGCCCGCGCCCTGCTGAATGATCCCAAAGTGGCCGCATGGGTGCTGTACCGCATTGACGGCGGCATCGATCACATTCTGGTTGACGAGGCACAGGACACATCACCGCGCCAATGGGACGTTATCGAAAAACTGGCGGACGAGTTTTCATCAGGTGCAGGTGCGCGCGACGAAGACATTGCGCGCACGCTTTTTGTGGTGGGTGACAAAAAGCAATCCATCTACTCGTTTCAGGGCGCCGATCCACGCGAATTCGATCTTAAACGCGTCTCGTTTCAGGAGAGTTTGCAAGGTGCAAACCTCAGCTTTCAGAACGAGAGCCTTGATTATTCGTTCCGCTCTTCTCCTGCGATTCTGCGCGTCGTTGATCAGACCTTTAACACAAAGCCCGATCCGCGGATGGGGGAAGATATGACGCATCTAGCCTTTAAGGATGCACTGCCGGGGCGCGTTGACCTCTGGCCGCTGGTCGAACCCACCAAGGATGATGAGGAAGAGCCCGACTGGACCGATCCGGTGGACCGCAAAAGCCAGCAACATCACACAGTCATATTGGCCGACCAGATTGCACAGCAAATCAAACATCTGGTTGAGGGAGAGCATTACATACCCGACGAGGCAAATGATCGCAGCATGATCCGCCGCCGGATTACTGCGGGTGATTTCCTTATTCTGGTGCGAGGGCGCAAGACGGGACTGTTCTCCGAGATTATTCGCGCGTGCAAGGCTGCTGGTTTGCCTATAGCGGGGGCTGACCGCCTAAAGGTCGGCGCGGAACTGGCCGTGCGTGACATAGGCGCGTTGCTATCGTTTTTGGCAACGCCCGATGATGCCCTTTCCCTTGCTACAGCGCTGCGCTCTCCGCTGTTTGGATGGGACGAGCAGGCGGTTTTCACCCTGTCCCATTACCGCCCCGAAAAGCTGGACCTGTGGCAAAGCCTGCGCACGCAGGAAGATCGTTATCCCGATACACTGAGGGTATTACACGATTTGCGCGGGCAGGTCGATTTTCTGCGCCCCTACGATCTGATCGAACGTATCCTGACCCGCCATGACGGCCGCCGCCGGCTTCTTGCACGGATGGGAACAGAGGCAGAAGACGGGATCGACGCGCTGCTGGGTCAGGCACTGGCGTATGAGCGTACCGAAGTGCCCAGCCTGACGGGTTTCCTTGAATGGATGCAGGCCGATGATTTGGAAATCAAACGCCAGATCGACAGTGCATCGGATCAAATTCGGGTGATGACGGTGCATGGCGCAAAGGGTCTGGAAGCGCCGATTGTTATCCTGCCGGACACAGGGATCAAAAAGAACGATATCCGCGATGAGATCATCCAGTTGAATGGTGTACCGATCTGGAGACCAAATGCGCCGGAAATGACCCAAGGAATTGCAGCCGAGATCGACACCCTGAAAGAAGCGCAAACCCAAGAGAGCCTGCGCTTGCTGTACGTTGCGATGACCCGCGCTGAAAAATGGCTGATCGTTGCGGCGGCTGGTGGCCTGCCCAAGGATGGCAATAGTTGGTATCAAATGACCCAAGAGGCGCTGGGCCACCTGAACGCAGTTCCGTTTGTGGATGGTCCCGTCAGCGGCATCCGCCATGAAGAGGCCGGATGGAACGCCCTTCCGATTGTCGAAGTTTCAAGAAAAACGACACAAACGGCCCAGTTAGAGCCTGTATTTTTCAGGCATCCGCCGCCTCCTCCCACTCGGAAAACGGTGCTGACGCCAACCGAATTGGGCGGCGCGAAGGCACTGGCCGGGGAAGCGGGACAGGACGAAGAAGCTGCTAAATCCTATGGCGCGCTGGTGCATCAGCTGTTGGAGCATCTTGCCCCTATTGCGGTGCCAGCGCGTACTACCGCGGCAGACCAGTTGACCCGCGGAGTTGATCCGGCAATTGCGCAAATGGCACTCACAGAAACTATAAACGTTCTGGATAATCCAGCGCTAGCCGATGTCTTTTCACACTCTGCACTGGTCGAGGTTGCGCTGACCGCTGACTGGCAGGATACGCGCCTGTACGGTATCGTTGACAGGTTGATTGTGGAGGCTGACCGGGTATTGGCAATTGATTTCAAAACAAACCGGACCGTGCCAGAGACGCCAGCCGCTTGCCCTGAAGGATTACTGCGCCAGATGGGTGCCTATGCCCATGCGTTGCAAGCAATCTATCCCGATCACCGGATTGAAACCGCCATTCTGTGGACCCACACCGGCAGCCTGATGGCTTTGCCGCACGAAACCGTGACAAGCGCATTGCAGCGCACAGGTCATCTTGACGCAGCGCCGTTGCCTTCTTAGGTAACACTCGAACCCGAACTCATGGAGAGCTTTATGGCCACCGTTTCTGTTACCGACGATACATTCGACGCCGAAGTAAAAAATTCCGATATCCCCGTAGTGGTGGATTTCTGGGCAGAATGGTGCGGCCCTTGCAAACAAATCGGCCCCGCGCTGGAAGAGTTGTCAGCAGAAATGGACGGCAAGGTTAAGATCGTCAAAGTAAACGTCGATGAGAACCCCAACTCCCCCGCACAAATGGGCGTACGTGGTATCCCTGCACTGTTCATTTTCAAGAACGGTGAAGTTGTATCCAACATGGCAGGTGCGCGCCCCAAGGCGGCCTTGCAAAGCTGGATCGAAGAATCCATCTGAGCCTGACACATATTTTTGAAAGGGTGCCTGATTTCAGGCGCCCTTTTTTTATCGGTTATACCGGCCAGCCAAAGCGCCTTAAACGCGCCGCGATCCGTTCTTCGGCGTCCGGACGGCCCGCATTGATGCTGTTTTTCTGCCAGAACCAATGAACGTAGGCGGCATAGTCCGGCTTGGATTGGCCAACAGCTGTGAATCCGGCCGCAATATCAGCCGGATCAGCCTGCACAGCGATGTGGTGAAAATCTGTCTTTCGAAACAACAGCGCGGGTTTGCCGAAAAAGTATCCGTTGAACGCCACGCTTGAGTTTTGCGTCACGACATAGTCGCACTGCATCAGCAATGATTGCATCCCACCTGTCTGTACGCTCAAACGGTCGTGCTGCTTTTCCAGTCTGCTCAATGCCGCGATCTCGGCCCTGCTGTAGCGTTCTTGCGGATGCAGCGTTGCGATTACAGGTGCGAGGGTATGGGCAAGGCAATGCTCCACCATTTCAAGTGGGCTACATACCTGAAAGGGGCGGTGCTCTGTCAGTTTGCCCTGCAGCGGAACATAGACAAAACCTTCCCGTGTCGCATTGCCACACGCATCACTAAAAAGGCGTTTCTGCCAGAACGTGTAAAATCGCGCCGCTTCGTCCGCCTCGGACCGCTCGGGCGCGAATTCGCTTTGCGCTACATCCCACGCCCAGCGCTCGGCGCTTTGTTCGATCTGCCAGAACGGATAATGATAGACGCGGCGAAAACACAGCCCCATTGGATCGGGGGGTGATTTGATATGGCTCATCGAGCGGCCCTTTGGCTCTTGACCGAAGGGGGCATAAACCACGTCCAGTCCCGCCTGTGTCATCACACCGGCAAGCTTACCGATAAAGTTGTGCTCACCTGCCTGCGCACTTTCGCACAGTTCCGGCTCCATCAAAAAAGTTGCTGTTTCGGATGTTGTCATGGCGCAGACGCTACTGCCCGCTGGCAGTCACAACAAGGGCTGCCCTTGTCCCGTCGCGCGGCAACCGCCATATAGTCGTCAACACACGGAGGTTTTATGGCACAAGACAGTTTTCCCGGATGGCACGGCACGACGATTATCGGCGTGAAAAAGGGCGGCGAAGTGGTGATCGCGGGGGACGGGCAGGTGAGCCTTGGCCAAACCGTGATCAAAGGCACAGCGCGCAAGGTGCGCAAACTCTCCCCTGGTGGCTATGACGTGGTTGTTGGCTTTGCCGGTTCAACGGCCGATGCCTTTACCCTGCTGGAACGGCTAGAAGCAAAGCTGGAGGCCACCCCCGGACAGTTACAGCGCGCAAGCGTAGAGCTGGCGAAAGACTGGCGCACCGACAAATATCTGCAAAAGCTTGAGGCGATGCTGATAGTGACCGATGGCAAGGAATTGTTGATCATCACAGGTGCAGGTGACGTTCTGGAACCCGAACATGACATCGCTGCAATCGGATCTGGCGGAAACTTTGCGCTGGCCGCCGCACGTGGCCTGATCGACAGCGACCGCGACGCCGAAGCCGTTGCGCGTGACGCGATGAAAATCGCTTCTGACATCTGCGTTTATACCAACGGAAACCTGACCGTGGAGAAAATCAAACCATGACCGATCTTACCCCTCGCGAAATCGTATCCGAGCTTGACCGTTACATTATCGGCCAGAATGATGCCAAACGCGCCGTGGCCGTGGCCCTGCGCAACCGCTGGCGGCGCAAGCAACTGTCCGACGATCTGCGCGACGAGGTTTACCCCAAGAATATTCTGATGATCGGCCCCACGGGCGTGGGCAAAACCGAAATCAGTCGCCGTCTGGCGAAACTGGCGCGGGCGCCATTCCTCAAGGTGGAAGCAACAAAGTTTACCGAAGTGGGATATGTCGGCCGCGATGTGGAGCAGATTATCCGTGATCTACTGGACGCCGCCATTGCGATGACGCGCGAACACATGCGCGAAGACGTGAAAGCAAAAGCTCAGACCGCGGCGGAAGAGCGCGTGATTGATGCAATTGCCGGCCCGGATGCGCGAAGTGGTACGCGTGAGATGTTTCGCAAGAAGCTGCACGATGGCCAGCTTGATAGCACAATGATCGAGCTTGAAGTCGCCGATACATCAAACCCGTTTTCCGCAATGGATATTCCCGGACAGCCTGGCGGCGGGATGGGGATGATTAATCTTGGTGATATGTTTGGCAAAGCCATGGGCGGCCGCACGACAAAGAAGCGCCTGACCGTTGCCGAAAGCTATGAAGTGCTGATCGGTGAAGAGGCCGATAAGCTGCTGGATGATGAAACGGTCACCCGCGCCGCAATCGAAGCGGTTGAGCAGAACGGCATCGTGTTTCTGGATGAGATCGACAAGGTGTGTACCCGCGCTGATGCGCGAGGCGGTGATGTAAGCCGCGAAGGTGTGCAGCGCGATCTGCTGCCTCTGATCGAGGGCACCACCGTCAGCACAAAGCATGGCCCTGTGAAAACGGATCACGTGCTGTTTATCGCCTCGGGAGCGTTCCACATCGCGAAACCGTCTGATTTGTTGCCGGAATTACAGGGGCGTTTGCCGATCCGTGTGGAACTGCGCGCACTGACCGAGCAGGATTTTGTGCGTATTTTGACAGAGACAGACAATGCCCTAACCCTGCAGTACACCGCCCTAATGGGAACCGAAGAAGTCACCGTCAGCTTTACCCCGGAAGGGATCGCCGCGCTGGCGAAAATTGCAGCAGATGTGAACCAGTCGGTTGAGAACATCGGAGCGCGGCGGCTTTACACGGTGATGGAACGTGTGTTCGAAGAACTCAGCTTTACCGCGCCCGACCGCAGCGGCGAAGAGATCGTGGTTGATGCCGATTTTGTCGATGCCAATCTGGGCGAGCTTGTCAAATCAACCGATCTAAGCCGCTACGTGCTTTAACCCCTTCCCATTTTCCCATGCGCCTGCGACGAAGGGCGCATGGGGTATCTACGCTTTCTCATTGATAACCGTTTGTTCTTGTTGGCAGGGTTTTTGCTGACCTTTACTTCGTCTTTTGGACAAACTTACTTTATCTCGTTGTTCGCAGGTGAGATCAAAACCGCTTTTGGCCTCTCGGACGGTGGTTGGGGCGGCATCTACACCATCGGCACTACACTTTCGGCAATCACCATGATTTGGGCAGGGACGCTAACGGATAGGTTTCGTGTGCGGCAACTGTCACTTGTTGTAATGGCGTTGCTTGTATTTGCCTGTGTCGCAATGGCGCTAGTGCCCAACGGCTTCCTGCTCATTTTTGTAATTTACGCTTTGCGGTTGACGGGGCAGGGGATGCTGTCGCAACTGGGCGCAGTTGCGATGTCACGATGGTTTATCGCCGCGCGTGGTCGTGCGCTGTCCATATCCTCAATGGGGTTCGCGGTGGGGCAGGCGATACTACCGGTGGTGTTCGTTGGGCTGCTGGTCACAATGAATTGGCGTAATCTGTGGTTGCTTGCAGCAATGTGTATCGTTGTATTGATCCCGATCATGCAAATATTGCTTCATCAGGAGCGGACACCACAATCCATGGCAGGTGGCAATCAAAGCCTCGGCATGGGTGGTGTCCACTGGACGCGTGCGCAAATGTTGCGGCATCCGTTATTTTACATCCTGATCCCTCTGGTGATCGGACCGTCTGCATGGGGCACAGCGCTTTTTTTTCAGCAGGTTCACTTGACTGAAGTAAAGGGGTGGAGCCTTGTATCATACGTGGCGTTGATGCCGGTTTATACGGTTGTCAGCATCGGGTTTACCTTCTTTACCGGTTGGGCGATCGACAGGTTCGGCGTGAAGTGGATTGTACCGTTTCAAATGGTGCCTTTTGGTGTGTCGTTTCTGGTGCTGGCCTATGCGGATACGATCTTTATGGCTGGTATCGGGTTGATGATATTTGGCATAGGGCAGGGTACACAGGGTACAGCCACCTCGGCATTCTGGGCGGTGTTTTACGGCACCCGTCATCTCGGCGCGATCAAAGCGGCAGCAGCGGCGCTCATGGTGTTCGGCTCCGCCATCGGGCCGGGGATAACGGGTGCTTTCATTGACTACGGAATTGATTTTCCTGATCAGATGATCCCGATTGCCCTGTTCTATTTCGGCGGTGCATTGCTGGCCGGATTGGGAGTGTTACGATATCAGCGCGATCTACCTGTTACGGCGTAAATAGACGTAGTAGGCTCCGCCGCCACCATGGCTGACGTGCGCTTGGGCGATTTGAAGCACAACCGATTTCATCGGCGGCATGGCCAGCCATTGTGGCACCTGATGGCGCAAAATGCCGTGGCGTACAGGAATTGGGCCGCCTTCATCCCGCTGTTTTCCCTTGCCTGTCACCACTAGGATCAGCCGCTTACCTTGGGCATGTGAGTTCATCACAAACCCGGTCAAAACAGGGTGCGCACGATCCAGCGTCATGCCGTGAAGGTCAATTTTTCCCTCCGGTCGCAGTTTTCCGCGCTTTAACTTACCAAAAGATTTTTGATCCATCTGAACCGGTGCCTGACGGATCGCATCGTGGACCGCAGGGGCCAACACATGTGAAGGCGCGCGGGTTTTTCCGACAGGTTTGCCAAGCACAACCGATTGCGCTTTACGCAAGTTGCGTGACGCAGCCGCAGGTGCGGGCAGGGGCGCATCAGGATCAAAGCGTTTGGCTTCGAGGTTGCTGCGTTCCATCGGCTTGGTGTTTGCGCGCACACGATCCCAAAGTTCCTGATCCTCGGCGCTAAGTCGGCGGCGCTTCATAATGCGCTTTCGGGCAGCAGGGCATAGGCGCGCTGGATCGGCATCAGCACAACCAGCCGCCCCGGATCACGCAATGTTCCCGCCTCGCGGCCCGCTTTGTCGCCGGTTCCAAAGAAAACGTCGGCCCGCTGTGCCCCTTTGATCGCAGATCCCGTATCCTGCGCAATCATCAAACGCCGCAGAGGTTTTTTGCCATCCTTTTCGATCCAGACAGGAGATCCCAACCGGATTATGGACGGATCAACAGCAATTGTGCGCATTGTCGTGATCGAGCGGTTCATCGCTCCCAGCGGTCCCTTGTCGCTGGGAACTTTGCTTACCTCGCGGAAAAACACATAGGACGGGTTGTGGTACAGCAGTTCCTGCCCTTCGTCGGGGTTACGCCTGACCCAGTTTTTGATCACTTGCGCACTCACCTGATGTGGTTCGTAGATGCCTTGCCGGACCAGTTCTTGCCCGATAGAGCGGTAATCATGCCCGTTTGAACCACGATACCCCACCCTTAACGCACGCCCGTCAGGCAGACGAATACGGCCAGAGCCCTGAATTTGAAGGAAAAAAAGCTCTACCGGATCATCAACATAGGCGATTTCCAAGCCCCGACCATCCATAACACCGCTTTCCAGAATTTCACGTCGGGTCAGCCACGGACGATTCCGGCGCGCTTCGGCCGGCATTTTATAAACCGGATAGCGGTAGCGATCGGAACGATAGAGCGAGCCTTCAAGCTCCGGCTCGAAATAACCGGTGAACAGCGCGTCATTACCATCCGTTATCAGGACAGGGCGGAAGAACAGTTCGAAAAATTCGCGCGGATCAGGGCCTGATCTGGCATAGGCACAGACGGCGCCCCAATCAGGATCTTTCATATCGTTGCAGGTGTTCAAAAACGTCTGAAACGCAGCGGCGTGATCGTCGGTCTCCCAACCGTCCAACTGGTCAAAGGACAGAACATCGTATTTTACGTCAGACGCCAAAGGCCCCGCCAACAGCGAAGCCCCGAAGATGGCACTGATGCGAAGAGCGCATACTACCCGTCTGTAGAAACCAAGAACCAATTCGGATCATCCGAGCCCATTATGCGGGCAAATACCCACGTGTCTTTCTGCTTTTTAGCATCCGTGATGCTGCCTTCAACAATCTCGCCTTCCTTATTGCGAACTGCCTGTGTCAACTCTGCCACAAATTTCAGCGTCATTTCCGCTTCTTTTGTGTCGGGATCAAGCGTCACGTTCTCAAGGCTCATCTCGCGGACACCGATAAAGTTTGCCTCGATGGTCAAACCCTGATCTTCGCGCGCAGCGACACCGTCAACAAAGCTTTCGTAGATATCTTCGGACAGGAATGCCTTGATTTCATCAAGTTCGCCGCGTTCATACCCCATCACGATCATTTCGTAAGCGCCGCGCGCACCCGCCAGAAAATCTGTAACGTTGAACGAAGGTTCAATCCGCTTCATCTCGGCCAGCGCGCGCGCCTGCGCGGTGCCTTCGTCAAAATGGTCTGTAATATCCAGATCGGGGCCGCCTTCGATAACTTCAAACGCAGGGCCACTGCGCTGGGCAGCAGGTGTAGGAAGGGGCGGTTTTTCAAAACCCTCCCGTGTGCCAAGCACATTTTTAAGCCGCAGGATCAGAAAAACCGCGATAGCGGCAAGCACCAGAAGCTGGATAAGCGGCGAATTCATAGGAACCTCTTGGGGACTAGGCGTGGAAACAATCGATTAAGCACCTTATGTAGGTGCGAAGGGGGCTCGAGTCCACTGTAGCCCTAATGAAAGGAAGCAATTACATGTGGCTTTTAATCGCTTTTATCGCCGTTCCGGTGATTGAAATTGCGTTATTCATCCAAGTTGGTGGATTTATCGGCCTTTGGCCCACTCTTTTGATCGTTATTTTAACAGCTCTTGCAGGCACCTATCTGGTCCGCAGTCAGGGGCGGCTTGCACTGGGGCAGTTGCAAAGCTCGTTCAGTGATCTGCGCGATCCGACCGAACCCTTGGTTCACGGGGCGATGATCCTGTTTTCCGGCGCTTTGCTGCTGACACCCGGTTTTTTTACAGATGCTGTCGGTTTTGCGCTGCTGGTCCCTGCGATCCGTCACTCGGTATTCAAAGCGATCCGCGCTCGCGTGAATGTCCAGAGTTTCAGCACGTCGGGCGCAAGCCCCCATCGTGGCCCAACGCAACCGCGTCGTAATGACGATATCATTGATGGAGAATTCATAGAGCTGCCCGATGATGATGCGCCGAAAGGCAACTCAAAGTGGACAAAAAACTAAGAGATTGAGCGCTGTGATCTGACCTGTTAAGCCACTTCCAGTAATTTCAACCTCCAAAGAGGAGAGCCGATTATGGCCGAGGCCGAAGCAACAACACCAACAACACCCCAGCTGCGCGTTTTGGGGCAGTTCATCCGTGATATGTCATTCGAAAACATCATGGCGCAAAAGGGCGCGCCATCCGATGTGCAACCTGATGTTCAGGTGCAAGTAAATCTGGACGCGAAAAAGCGTAGCGCGGAAAACCAGTACGAGACAGCGATCAAGCTGAACGTGACCTCCAAAGCAAAGGGCGCTGACACAACGCTGTTCGTTCTGGAAATCGACTATGTCGGTATTTTTGACATTCAGGACGTACCGGAGGAGCAGTTGCACCCCTTCCTGTTGATCGAATGCCCGCGGATGATTTTCCCGTTCCTGCGCCGTATTGTCAGCGATGTGACGCGTGATGGTGGTTTCCCGCCGCTTAACCTTGAAAACATCGATTTCGTATCGCTTTACCGCAATGAAATCGCGCGCCGTCAGGCGGAAGAGACTCAAAAAGCCGACGCGTAAGCTTCAGCTTTTAAGCCACAATGCATCGCCGCCCAATTTGCTGACAAATTCAGCGTGGGCGGCGATTTCTTTTTCGCTGAGCCGTGACGGCAATGGCACGGGGCGCGGACGCGGTGACCACGCCGTGTTTGCTTCACCCTCTTTGGGTTCGGCGCGCGTGGACAGGCCAAAATCAGGTTGTTTACCGCCGATCAGTTCCAGATACACTTCGGCCAGAATTTCACTATCCAACAACGCGCCGTGCAAAGTACGAGACGAGTTATCGATGCCAAAACGACGGCACAATGCATCAAGTGAAGAGGGCGATCCGGGGAACTTTTTGCGCGCGATGGCCAGCGTGTCGATCGCCTGCTCCCACGGGAGCTGACGCAACCCCATTTTTGCCAGTTCGAAGTTCAGGAATTTCATGTCGAAGGATGCATTGTGGATGATCAACTTGCTATCACCGATAAAATCCAGAAATGCCTGACCGATGGCCGCAAACTTTGGCTTGTCGCGTAGGAAATCATCACCCAGACCATGCACTTCGAATGCTTCGTTCGGCATACTGCGTTCGGGGTTTATGTATTGGTGGTACGTGTTGCCGGTCGCCACATGGCCCATCAATTCAACGGCGCCGATTTCTACAATGCGGTCACCTGTCTGCGGATCAAAGCCGGTGGTTTCTGTATCGAGGACGATTTCACGCATGAAGCTGGCTCCGGATTGTTTGCACGATGTTTTGGACCTGTGCTGCTGCCTGTTCAAGCGTGTCCGTGTTGATCACATAGGTTGCGCGGGCGCATTTTTCTGCGGCTGGCAGTTGTTTCGCCTTAATGTCCAGAAACTGCTCGCGCGTCATCGTGCCGCGCGCAAGAACCCGCGCTTCCTGTGTCGCATCATCTGTGATTACACACGCGGTTGCATCCATACGGGCATCACCTCCGGTCTCAAACAACAGCGGGATGTCCAGCACGACAATATCGGCATCCGTATTCTTTAAAAAATCTGTACGATCCTGCCCGACAAGAGGATGCACAATACGCTCGATCTGCTTTAGGGCAGCGGGATCACGTCCAATGATCTGTTTCAAAACCGGACGCGACACTGCACCGTCAACGATCGCTTCGGGGAAAACAGCTTCAAAATGGGACACAGCCGCGCCACCTGCGCCGTAAAGGCGGTGCACAGCTGCATCCGCATCCCACAAGGCACACCCCTGTTCGACAAACATCTGTGCGGTGGTGGATTTACCCATCCCGATGGAACCTGTCAGACCCAGCAAGAACATCAGCGCAGCGCCGCCGCACGGGTGGCGCGATCAACCTCGGGGCGGCGGCCAAACCAGCGTTCAAATGCCGGAACTGCCTGATGCAACAGCATGCCAAGACCATCAACAGTGACGCATCCATATTCCTCGGCGGTGGCCAGCATTTTTGTTTTCAGCGGCGCATAGACCAGATCGGTCACAACAGTTTGCGGGCGCAGACCATCCAGCGGCACGCGCAACTCCGGCTTGCCAATCATCCCAAGGGAGGTGGTGTTTACCAACAGGGCAGCATCATCAATAATGTTTCCTGCCTGAACCCAGTCATACACAAACACACGGCTGCCAAAGTCTTTTTGCAGCGTTTCCGCGCGTATTCTTGTTCGGTTTGACAGGTGGATTTCTGGTACACCAGCTTCCAGCAAGGACGAGATAACGGCACGCGCTGCACCACCGGCCCCCAGAACCACCGCAGGACCGCTGCGCGGGTTCCACTGTGGCGCGCCATCCTTTAGGTTTTCAATGAAACCATAGCCGTCTGTGTTGTCCGCATGAATTTTTCCATCCTTGCGGAAAATCAACGTGTTTGCAGCACCGATCAGAATTGCACGATCCGTTACCAGATCAGCGATTTCCATCACCTTTTCCTTGTGTGGAATCGTAATGTTTACCCCGACAAATCCCATTTTTGGCAATGTTCGCAGAACGGTTTCCAGATCATCCGGCGCGATATCCATAGGGATGTAATGCCCCGTTATTCCGTATGTTTTCAACCAATGGCGATGCAGTTGCGGTGATTTTGAATGTGCAATGGGTGTACCGATAACACCGGCCAAAGGAATGCGGGGCAGTTCGGTCATTGGGCAATATCTCCGCGCAGGGCAAGGTAGTTCAGGATTTCCAGCAAAGGCATACCGAGAACGTTAAAGTAATCGCCTTCGATGTGCGAGAAAAGCCTTACACCTTCTTCTTCCAGCTTATAGGCACCGACGGCGTGTTTGATACTGTCCCAGTTGCGCCCAACGTAATCGTCCAGATAGGCATCGGTCGCTTCGCGCATCCGAAGGCGAACCTGCCCGATGTGACGCCAGAGCGGTTTACCACCTTGATAAATCACCGCTGCAGAAAGCAGACTGTGCCGGGCGCCACGCATTGCACGTAGCTGTGCCAACGCCTCCTCTGCGGTTTTTGGTTTGCTCAGCAGTTTGCCCGCATGTTCCAGAATCTGGTCACACCCGATCACAAGCGCTTCGGGGTTTTTCTCGCTAACTTTTGCGGCTTTCATCTCAGCCAGCGCATCGGCAATATCACGCGGCGGAGCCCCTTCGGAAATCAGCGAGGCTTTTACCATATCCTCGTCGATACGCGCGATCTGCACCGTGTGAGGAACAGCCGCCTGGCGCAGCATTCGGCTACGGATTTCAGAACCGGATGCGAGGATGATGTGGACAGTCATGTGGATAACCCTTGCATGATCTACGAAGTATTCGGTGACAACTTGTCGACAAAACACCATCCGAGTTCAAGAGCGGGATAATCCATCTATCCTATTAAGTTTGCCGCAGATTCCCCCACCGTGGAAAAGAACAATTTCGGGGTTTGATAACTCTTTTTGTTCGAAAGACATACACCAACTTATTCATAGATTATGGGTATCTATAAGTATTTAATTATATTATGTTTTTGTAATTAATCGGAAGTTATCAACAGGCCCGATATGGCACGTGATAGCCCTATATCGCTTTGTGGATAAAAATTTAATCCACAGGTTTTTGTGTCCCTACTTAAAACAACAATCTTTCTTTCTATCTTTATTATTATAAAGAGAAGGTCACAGACCGGAGAGAATGACATGGGTGATATCCTGAGCGTGGCCTACCCCTGGATCAAAGGGTTTCATATCATTTCGCTGATCTCGTGGATGGCTGCGCTGTTTTATCTGCCCCGATTGATGGTACACCACACCGAGCAGGTTGGTCTGACAGGCGATACCCATAAAATTTTTGCAATGATGGAATACAAGCTCGCAAAAGTGATTATGAGCCCTGCCATGATGGCGACATGGCTTTTTGGTATTCTGCTGGTTGCTACACCGGGAATCGTCTATTGGGGCGATGTCTGGCCGTGGACCAAAGGCGCGGGGGTTATCGCGATGACTGTCTTTCATCTGTGGCTGATGCGCCGGATGAAAGGGTTTCAGCGCGGAGAAAACACCGTAACCGGCAGGCAGTACCGTCTAATGAACGAGGTTCCGACCCTGCTGATGATCCTGATTGTGTTTTCGGTCACCGTGAAGTTCTAGAACACTGGCAGATTGACAGCATCAGGGGCGCGGCGTAAAGCATATGCACCGCTCCGTCCGGAGAGGGTGAAACCCGATACCATCCCAAACAGACCAGCCAGCGCCTTTTGCGCAGGGCTAAGGAATTTTCTATGACCACCGAAACCCTCACTCTTGCCGATCTCAAGGCGCAATCGCCTAAGAGCCTGATTTCAATGGCCGAAGAACTGGATATTGAAAACGCCTCTACCATGCGCAAAGGCGAGATGATGTTCCAGATTCTGCGTGAGCGCGCGGATGAGGGGTGGGAAATCTCGGGTGATGGGGTTTTGGAAGTGCTTCAGGACGGATTCGGATTTTTGCGCTCTCCCGAAGCAAACTATCTGCCCGGTCCGGATGATATCTATGTTTCTCCGGACATGATCCGCCAGCATTCGTTGCGCACAGGTGATACTATCGACGGGTTGATCAAATCTCCTGATGATACAGAACGTTATTTTGCGCTAACAGAAGTGACGCAGATCAACTTCGAAGATCCGATTAAGGCGCGTCATAAGGTTGCGTTTGAAAACCTGACACCGCTGTATCCTGATGAACGTCTAAAGATGGAAATTGACGATCCTACAGTCAAAGACCGCTCGGCACGGATTATTGACCTTGTTGCGCCAATTGGTAAGGGTCAGCGTTCGCTGATTGTGGCGCCACCGCGTACGGGTAAGACGGTACTGCTGCAAAACATTGCGAATTCGATCGAACAAAACCATCCTGAATGTTATCTGATCGTTTTGCTGATCGACGAACGGCCCGAAGAAGTGACCGACATGCAGCGCTCGGTTAAGGGTGAGGTTGTGTCTTCGACATTTGACGAGCCTGCAACCCGCCACGTGGCCGTGTCTGAGATGGTTATTGAAAAGGCCAAGCGGCTGGTAGAACACAAACGTGACGTTGTTATCCTGCTCGACTCCGTAACCCGTCTGGGTCGGGCGTTTAACACCGTTGTTCCTTCGTCCGGTAAGGTCTTGACCGGTGGCGTTGATGCAAATGCCCTGCAGCGCCCCAAACGCTTTTTCGGCGCGGCGAGAAACATTGAAGAGGGCGGATCGCTCACGATTATCGCAACTGCTCTGATTGATACAGGCAGCCGGATGGATGAGGTGATCTTCGAGGAATTCAAAGGGACAGGTAACTCTGAAATTGTTCTTGATCGTAAGATTGCTGACAAACGTGTATTCCCTGCGATCGACATTCTTAAATCCGGTACGCGGAAAGAAGAATTGCTGGTCGACAAAATTGATCTGCAAAAGACATTCGTTTTGCGCCGGATTTTGAACCCGATGGGGACAACGGATGCAATTGAATTCCTGATTTCAAAATTGAAGCAGACAAAGACGAACTCCGACTTCTTCGATTCGATGAATACCTAAAACGTCACATAAATTCAAAGGCTTAGGTCTATGGATACGATATTTGCCCAAGCGACAGCAGTGGGCCGCGCTGGGGTGTCTATTGTGCGGATATCCGGACCATCGGCGCACGAAATCTGCACGGCACTGGTAGGAAAGCTGCCGAACCCGAGATCATCCGCGCTGCGGTTTGTAAAAGATCGTGCCGGAGGACATATTGATCAGGCACTTGTCCTTTCATTTACAGCTCCGGATAGTTTCACGGGCGAGGATGTCATCGAACTTCACCTTCATGGCAGTATTGCGATCATGCGTCGGGTTCTGAACGAGTTAGGACAATTCGAGGGGGCCAGACTTGCCAATCCGGGGGAATTTACACGCAGAGCGTTGGAAAACGGGCGTCTTGATTTGGTTCAAGTTGAAGGGCTGGCAGATCTGATCGAAGCAGAGACCGAAGCGCAGCGAAAGCAAGCACTCCGGGTGTTGTCCGGTGACTTGGGTTTAAGGATAGAAGCATGGCGACGTGACTTGATAAGAGCCGCGGCACTTTTGGAAGCCACAATCGATTTTGCAGATGAAGATGTGCCAGTAGATGTAAGTGATGAAGTGCGTTCGTTGCTCAAGAGCGTTGATCAAACACTGGCGAGAGAAATAAGTGGTGCCAGTGCAGCTGAGCGGATCCGGACTGGTTTCGAAGTTGCCATAGTAGGCGCACCAAATGTTGGAAAATCGACACTCCTCAATCGTTTAGCGGGTAGAGATGCTGCAATTACTTCAAACATTGCAGGTACGACACGTGATGTTATTGAAGTACGAATGGATCTCGGAGGACTGCCGGTAACGCTGCTTGATACGGCGGGTATTCGGGAAAGTCAGGATGAAGTTGAAGTACTTGGTGTTGAGCTTGCTTTACGGAGAGCAAAAGAAGCGGACATTAGGATATTCCTTTTAGACGAAGGTGATGAACCGCCAATTTCTCCATCTGACGAAGATATAATCTTGGAGTCCAAAGGTGATATCACAGGAAAGCCATATCCATCTATCTCAGGAAAGACGGGTTCAGGTGTTGAGCAACTTTTAAGGGAATTAGAGAAAGTTCTCGCTAACCTTGCATCCGGGGCAGGGCTCGCAACGCACGCCCGGCATGCAAGAGCGATGGAAGTTGCCCGCTCTGGCTTATGGTCTGCTTTAAGTTTGTTGGACGCAGGTCCGGACCTATATGATATTGCGGCGGCTGAACTCCGCCTAGGGATTCATGCTTTAGAAGTATTGGTTGGTCGCATTGATGCAGAGAATCTGCTAGATGAGATTTTCGCGAGTTTTTGTCTTGGAAAATGAGGATTGTTTCACGTGAAACATTTTGATGTCATTGTAATTGGTGGTGGTCATGCTGGTGCGGACGCGGCGCATGCTGCTGCGCGAATGGGTGCAAATACTGCTTTGGTTACGATGTCACGAAATACTATCGGTGTCATGTCCTGTAACCCAGCTATCGGAGGGCTCGGTAAAGGGCACCTTGTTCGGGAAATCGACGCGATGGATGGCCTCATGGGTCGGGTCGCTGATGCTTCAGGAATCCAGTTCCGACTATTGAATCGGCGCAAGGGGCCTGCTGTGCAGGGTCCCCGCGCGCAGGCCGACCGGAATATATATCGGAAATCGATGTTAGCGGAAATTGAAGCGCATCCGAAAATAGAAATCCTTGAGGGGGAGGTCACCGATTTAGTTATGGACGCCTCCCGTGTTTCAGGTGTCACCATGGCTGATGGTTCCAGCATTATGGCTGGAGCAGTTATTCTGACAACGGGAACCTTTCTCCGTGGGGTCATACACGTTGGAGATATTCAAAAGCCTGGCGGTCGGATGGGGGATAGACCGTCTTTGAGACTTGCTGAACGGATTGATAGCTTCGGATTATCTTTAGGCCGCCTAAAGACGGGAACACCGCCTCGTTTGGATGGAAATACGATTGAGTGGGATGGTCTGGAAAGCCAACCTGGAGATGATGAGCCAGTTCTCTTCTCTTTTCTTTCGAAGAGTGTTTTGGCAAAGCAGATTTCTTGCGGGATTACCCACACGAATGAGCGGACACATGAGATCATCCGGCAAAATCTGTCCAGATCAGCAATGTATGGTGGGCATATTGATGGCGTAGGCCCAAGATATTGCCCCTCGATCGAGGATAAAGTGGTACGCTTCGCAGAGAAAGAATCTCATCAAGTGTTCCTTGAGCCAGAAGGCTTAAGTGATTCAACGATATATCCGAATGGTATATCAACATCCCTGCCAGTCGACGTGCAGTTAGAATATGTACGTTCAATTAAGGGCTTGGAAAATGTCCAAATTCTTCAACCGGGCTATGCAATTGAATACGATTACGTTGACCCGAGAGCGTTGCGCCAGACATTAGAGCTTAAGGAGATTTCCGGATTATACCTTGCAGGTCAGATCAATGGTACGACAGGCTATGAGGAGGCGGCGGCTCAGGGCATGGTAGCTGGGCTTAATGCAGCTCTTGCCGTCCAAGGTGAGAGTCCAATAATCTTTAGCCGGACGAATAGCTATATCGGTGTAATGATAGATGATCTGACTGCCAGAGGTGTCACTGAACCTTACCGTATGTTTACGTCAAGAGCCGAATTCCGGTTATCCCTTCGAGCCGATAATGCTGATCAACGGTTGACCGGGCTTGGATTGGAAATAGGTTGTATAGGCCAAGCGCGCGCGAAGGTTTTTGACGAGAAAATGTCAATGCTTGGTCATTGCCGTAAACTTCTGGAGCAACGATCATACACTCCTAAGGAGGCAGCGCGTTCAGGTATTAAGATTAATGAAGATGGCCAACGAAGAACCGCTTTCCAATTACTTTCATTTCCGGATGTCGAATTTTCTGATCTAGTCGCGCTTGATCCTGATTTGGCGACCATCGAGCATGAAACTGCCGTGCAGGTTTCCAGGGACGCGCTTTATGCGAACTATATCAAGCGGCAAGAAAAGGACGTCGCGAAATTATTGAAGGACGAAATGGAGCGGATACCGTCATATTTCGATTATTCCCTTATTGAAGGCCTTTCAAACGAACTCAAGATGAAGCTATCTGCCGCAAAGCCAGAGAATCTGTCTCAGGCCTCACGTATCGACGGAATGACGCCAGCTGCACTGACACTCATATTGGCGATAATTCGGAAGCAACAGACAAAGGCGGCAATTTGATGGCCAGCGCCCTGTTGGATAATGTTTCACGTGAAACAATGGAACGACTGAGAGCTTTAGAAGCCTTGGTACAGAAGTGGACAAAAAAGATAAATCTTGTTTCAGGAAAAGATGCGCTCCAGGTATGGGATCGGCATATAGTAGACTCGATCCAGATTTTTAATCTGGCGCCCGAAGGTGGTAGCTGGCTGGACATCGGCAGTGGCGGTGGTTTTCCGGGGATAGTGGTTGCTATACTGGCGAAAGAAACCGATCCGGATCGCACATTTTCGCTTGTTGATAGTGATCAGAGGAAATGTGCTTTTCTTCGTACAGCTGCTCGTGAGCTTGATCTTAACGTAAACGTCATCGCTGCCCGTGTTGAAGAGATTGAGCCTTTAAATGCCCAAGTTCTCTCTGCAAGGGCGCTTAGCGATTTGCCGATGTTGCTGGAATTTGCTGAGCGGCATCTTTCAAAATCTGGTATGGCAGTTTTTCCCAAAGGGTCGAGTTGGCAGAAAGAGCATGAGGCGGCGCAGAAAACCTGGTCCTATAAGTTGGAAGTCGTAAGAAGTATGACAAATAGCGACGCTACAATTTTAAAAATTGAGGAGCTTAAGCGTGTCTGACCTATCGCGGCCGACCGGGCCGAAAATTATTGCGGTCGCGAACCAGAAGGGCGGGGTGGGTAAGACCACCACCACGATTAATCTTGCTGCAGCGCTTGTCGAGAAAGGCAAACGTGTGCTGGTGATCGATCTAGATCCGCAAGGAAACGCATCAACGGGGCTTGGCATTGGTGCGGATAACCGTGAATTTACCACTTACGAGCTTCTGCTCGAAGATATCGACCTAGAAGAAGTCATTTTAGAAACCCAGACCAAAGGGCTTTACATTGTCCCGGCTACTGTGGATTTGAGTTCGGCTGATCTGGAGCTACTCACAAACGAAAAGCGGAGCTTCCTACTACACGATGCGCTTCGACAAACGCAGATGGACACATTTGCGTTTGACTACATCCTAATTGATTGTCCACCTTCGCTGAACCTTCTTACAGTGAATGCGATGATCGGGGCTCATTCGGTGCTTGTTCCTCTGCAAAGTGAGTTTTTCGCGTTGGAAGGGTTGTCGCAACTCATGTTGACCATCCGAGAGGTTCGTCAATCGGGTAACAAAGACCTTCGAATTGAGGGTATTGTGCTAACTATGTATGATCGTCGGAACAATCTATCCCAACAGGTTGAGCAGGACGCACGTGATAATCTGGGTGATCTGGTTTTTAAAACGATGGTGCCGCGAAATGTTCGTGTGAGCGAAGCACCCAGTTTTGCAATGCCTGTTCTGTCCTATGATACCCTGTCCAAGGGCGCTAAAGCATACCGTGAATTGGCAGACGAACTACTGGCTAAAAATTCTCCCGTTGTAAAAGAGGTGCAGCATGTCGAATAATCAGGAACGGAAAAGGGGTCTCGGTCGCGGTTTGTCTGCGCTGATGGCGGACGTAAGTGAAACAGAGACCGTCGCGGCTAAAGGTCCGTCTGCTGCCGATCAGCTTGTTCCAATTGAACGTATTTCGCCCAATCCCGACCAGCCGCGCAAGCAGTTCGTGCAGAATGATCTTGAGGATCTGGCCGCTTCGATAAAGGAAAAGGGCGTTTTACAACCGTTGATCGTCCGCGCGAGGGATAACGGGAATTTTGAAATTGTTGCGGGTGAACGTCGTTGGCGCGCTGCCCAGATGGCGCAACTTCATTCGCTGCCCGTAATTGTTCGCGAATTCAGCGATATAGAAGTTCTTGAAGTCGCGATCATCGAAAATATCCAGCGTGCTGATTTGAACGCTGCGGAAGAGGCTGCCGGTTACAAGCAGCTTATGGACAAGTTCGGCCATACACAGGAGAAGATGGCGGAGGCGTTGGGTAAGAGCAGGAGCCACATTGCGAACCTTTTGCGGCTGCTAAATCTTCCCACGCCGGTTCTCGAATTGTTACGTGACGGTCAGTTAAGTGCAGGGCATGCACGTGCGCTTATTCCTGCCACTGACGCCTTGAAACTTGCCCAGCAAGTGATCAAAGGAGGTTTGTCCGTTCGCGCGACAGAGGCGCTGGTAAAACGCGAGCATTCAGATGACGGCAGGGGAAAGCCGGCAAGCGGGAAGGCGGCAGGCGAAAAGGATGCTGACACAAAGGCTTTAGAGGGCGATCTATCTGCAAACCTCGGCATGCGTGTAATGCTTACACATAAGCCAGGGCAAGAAAATGGCCAGCTTACCGTTCAGTATAAATCGCTGGATGAGCTTGACGAATTATGCCGGTTGTTGAGCGCTACTTAGGTCGTCAATAATTCCGAAATGACCGAGTTTAGTACTTTAAACCCTTGATTTGTAACGAGTAACCTATCTTTTTGCATGGCTATCATGCCGATGGACGCCAGATGTTCGATCGTATTCGGATTCAGCGGCTTCTTGGCCAACGCAGTGTATCGGTTGACATCAATGCCTTCCCGCAGACGCAGCCCCATCAACATAAACTCGGTCGCTTCATCATCGCGACTGAGCTGTTCGCGGCTTTGTTCAGCGTTTTTCGATGCAACGGCATCCAGCCAGCGTTTGGGATTGCTATAGCAAATCGTTGCGCTGCGTTTCCCGTTGGTTGTCAGCCTGCCATGCGCTCCGGGTCCGATCCCCAGATAATCGCCGTAGCGCCAATAGATCAGGTTGTGTCGAGATTGGGCACTGTCGGAGGCGTGGTTTGAAACCTCGTAGGCTGGCATCCCGGCAGCGCCGCAAATATCCTGAGTCGCATCAAACATATCGGCACCCAGATCTTCATCGGGCAGTCCGCGCAGTTTCCCGATGGCGTAGCGATCACCAAATGCAGTGCCAGCCTCAATCGTCAACTGATAGAGGGAAAGGTGGTCTATTGATAAGGATAGAGCCGTTTTTAGCTCCGCTTGCCAGTCTTTCAACGACTGGTTCTGGCGCGCATAGATCAGATCAAAACTAACCCTCTCAAACGTGTTGCGTGCGATATCAAATGCGGTCAGTGCCTCGGTAACCGTGTGAATTCTGCCCAACCTTTTAAGGTCGGCATCATTCAGGGCCTGAATACCCATAGAGATGCGTGAAACGCCACCGTCGCGATATGCAACAAATCTGCCTGCTTCAACTGATCCGGGATTTGCTTCTAGTGTGATTTCCAGATCGTTCGCCGTCGGCCACAATTTTCTTATTTCCGCAATAACAGCGGCGACCGTTTCAGGGTCCATCAGGCTGGGGGTGCCACCGCCGAAAAATACCGAAGTTACGGTACGGCCCTTCGTTTCTGCGGCGTAGCGGTTGAGCTCGGAAAGATAGGCAATTTTCCACGCGCCTTGATCGATGTTGCGTGAAACATGGCTGTTAAAATCGCAGTAGGGGCATTTTGCTTCGCAGAACGGCCAATGGATGTAGATGCCAAAGCCGCCCTGTTGCCAATCTTCAGTCAAAGCACTGCGCCAACAATTTGGTAAATGCATCGGCACGGTGGCTCATCGCGTTTTTTTCCTCGTGGCTCATCTCGGCAAAGGTGCGTGATTCTCCCAAGGGTTGAAAAATGGGATCATAACCATGACCGGTCTGGCCGCGCATGGGCCAGACAAATGTGCCATCGACAAACCCTTCGACAACCTCGTCGTGGCCGTCAGGCCAGGCCAGCACCAAGGTTGCGCAAAAGCGCGCTGCACGCGGATGCGGTGCATTCGCTTTTTCCAGTAAATCATGGGTTTTACGCATCGCCACAACGAAATCGCGGCCGTCCGGAGTCTCTGCCCAATCGGCGGTGTAGACACCCGGCGCACAGTCCAGCGCGGCGACCTGAATACCGCTGTCATCTGCCAGCGCAGGAAGTCCGGTTGCCGCTACAGCCGCATGGGCCTTGATCCGTGCGTTGCCGATAAATGTGTCTTCGGTTTCTTCCGGCTCATCCAGATTCAATTCAGCGGCACCAACAACTGTGATCCCGAGCGGCGCAAATAGCTGCCGCATTTCTTCCAATTTGCCAGCGTTGTGTGTGGCGATCAGTATCCGGTCGCTCTCAAATTTCCGGCTCATGCGCAGGCGGCCTTCTGGATAGCGGTCAGTTCGGCGATGCCTTTTTCAGCCAGATCAATCAGTTCATTCATCTGCGCGCGGGAGTAGGTGGATCCTTCAGCGCTCATCTGGGTTTCAATCATCTGGCCGCTTTCGGTCATGATGAAATTGCCGTCGACGCCTGCTTCGGAATCTTCGGGGTAATCGAGGTCCAGCACAGGCTGGCCTGCGTAGATACCACAGCTGATAGCCGCAACCGGATCGGTCATCGGGTCCGAAATCACATCACCCGCTTTCATCAGCTTGTTCACCGCAAGACGCAGGGCGATCCAGCCGCCGGTAATGGCAGCGCAACGGGTGCCACCATCAGCCTGAAGAACATCGCAATCAACCGTGATCTGCCGTTCGCCAAGAGCAACCCGGTCAACACCCGCCCGCAGGGACCGACCGATAAGGCGCTGGATTTCTACGGTGCGACCACCCTGCTTGCCTGCCGCCGCTTCGCGCCGCATCCGCGTGTTTGTCGCACGGGGAAGCATGCCGTATTCCGCAGTGACCCAGCCCAGGCCAGAGCCCTTGATAAACGATGGCACGCGCGGCTCGATCGAGGCGGTGCACAGCACGTGGGTGTCACCCATCTTGATTAGCGCCGAGCCTTCGGCGTGTTTGGTAAAGCCGACGTCGACCGATACAGTGCGCATTTCGTCAAGTTTCCGACCGGATGGGCGCATGGGATATTCCTTTTGTTTGATTTAGGCATCTCGATACCGCCCGATCCCTTGCAGATGCAACCCCCGCACCCTTAATGTGTGAGTATGACAGACACCTCTGGCCTTTTGCAGGAAATGAATGATCGCTCGCGCGAGGTGTTTCGCCGCGTGGTGGAGGGGTATCTTGCCAACGGAGATCCGGTGGGATCACGCACGCTGACCCGTGATTTTTCCGAAAAGGTAAGTGCCGCAACTATCCGCAACGTGATGCAAGATCTTGAGCATCTCGGCCTGCTTGACAGCCCGCACGTCAGTGCTGGGCGTATTCCCACGCAGCTTGGTTTGCGTATGTTTGTCGATGGTTTGCTAGAAGTAGGAAACCCCGACGATAGCGATCGCGCGCAGATTGATGCGACGATGGGGAAAAACGGTGATGATGTATCAGGTATGCTCGATCGTCTGGGCACCGCATTGTCGGGTGTAACACACGGCGCGTCACTGGTGCTGGCCCCGAAACATGAAGCACCTATAAAACATATCGAATTTGTTTCGTTGTCCCATGACCGTGCACTGGCTGTTCTGGTGTTTTCGGATGGTCACGTTGAAAACCGCCTGTTCGCGCCGCCCGCAGGACAGACACCGAGCTCCATGCGCGAAGCGGCAAATTTCCTTAATTCGCTGGTGGAAGGCAAAACCCTGAGCGAGTTGCAAAGCACGATCAAAACCGAAATGAAACGCCGCCGTCAGGAGATCGACGCTCTAGCCGCAGAACTGGTTGAGAGCGGTTTGGTTATTTGGGACAGCAGCGAGGACCACCCCGAGCGTTTGATCGTACGGGGGCGGGCGAATTTGCTCACAGACAGCGGTGATGTGCAGGACCTTGAGAAGGTCCGCAGCCTGTTTGATGACCTTGAACGCAAGCGCGATATCGCGGATTTTCTCGAATTGGCCGAGGATGGCGACGGTGTGCGTATCTTTATTGGCTCTGAGAACAAACTTTTCTCACTTTCGGGTAGCTCTTTGGTAGTTTCCCCATATATGAACTCTGATCGTAAGATCATTGGTGCGGTGGGCGTTATTGGCCCGACGCGCCTGAACTATGGACGTATCGTGCCGATTGTGAATTACACGGCGCAACTGGTTGGAAAGCTGATTTCCGACCGGAGTTAGAGGTGGAAAATGGCAGACCCGAACGATTTTTTGGATGATCCCGAAGCGGCAGAGGCAGAGGCTTATGCAAGCGAGATGGAAGAGATTGACGAGGGCGAGCTGGCCCTTGAAGAGATAATCGCAGAGCGCGACAAGTACAAAGACCGCTTTACCCGCGCACTGGCAGATGCCGAAAATGCACGCAAGCGGTCCGAGAAGGATCGCCGTGAGGCCGAAAACTACGGCGGCTCGAAACTGGCGCGGGATATGTTGTCAGTTTATGACAATATGAAGCGCGCGCTGGAGGCGGCAACCGAAGAACAGCGCAGCGTTTCCGGCCCGCTTCTGGAGGGGATTGAACTCACTATGCGGGAGCTTCTGTCGGTTTTCAAAAAACACGGCATCGAAGTGATTGCGCCCCAGACCGGCGACCGATTTGATCCAAAGATCCATCAGGCGATGTTTGAAGCACCCGTTCCGGAAACACGCGCGGGTGATATCATTCAGGTCGCGGCAGAGGGTTTCATGCTGCATGATCGTTTGTTGCGTCCGGCACAGGTCGGCGTCTCTTCGACTCCTGCTTCCTGACCCAAGCCAAAATCCAATCAATTGAGGCGGTCAATCTTTGGCCGCCTCTTTCAATTTATAGATGAGGTCAAGCGCTTCGCGTGGCGACAGCTCATCCGGCAGGATACTTTCCAACATTGTATCCAGTGCAGATTCTTTCACAGGCGCTGGGGCCGGCGTCGGGGTGGTTGAGAAAAGTGGCAGATCGTCGATCAGGGTTTTCTGCGTTGCCCCGCCTTCACGCTCGCCTTTTTCCAGCGCTTCCAGAACAACACGGGCGCGTGCGATTACTTGCGCTGGCAGGCCGGCAAACTGTGCAACTTGAACCCCGTAAGACCGATCCGCCGCGCCCTTTTTAACCTCGTGGAGGAAAATGACATCGCCCTCCCACTCCTTAACTGTGACGGTGGCGTTGTCGACACCATCAAGTTTTCCGGCAAGCGCGGTCATCTCGTGGTAGTGCGTGGCAAACAAAGCCCGCGCGCGGTTCACATCATGCAAATGTTCCAACGTGGCCCAGGCAATAGACAGACCGTCATAGGTGGCCGTGCCGCGCCCGATCTCATCAAGGATCACCAGTGCGCGGTCATCCGCCTGATTAAGGATCGCAGCGGTTTCGACCATTTCGACCATAAAGGTCGAGCGACCTCGCGCCAGATCATCGGAAGCGCCAACGCGACTAAACAACTGGCTGACCAATCCGATATGCGCAGATCGCGCTGGTACATAGCTGCCCATTTGCGCAATCAGGGCCATCAGGGCGTTTTGGCGCAAATAGGTCGATTTACCCGCCATGTTCGGGCCGGTTAGCAACCAGATCGCGGCATCGGTGTCGGCGCTAAGGTTGCAATCATTAGCGACGAAGGGTGTGCCTGATTGCTGGGCCAGCGCACGTTCAACCACCGGATGCCGACCGCCCTGTATGTCAAACGCGCGTGAATTATCGACCAAGGGGCGCACCCAATTTTCCGATTGCGCCAGATCTGCAAGGGCTACCGCCAGATCCAGTTCTGCAAGCGCGGCAGAAGTCGCGCCAATTTCACCGGCGTTTTGCAGAATTGCCACGCGCAGGGATTCATAGAGCTGCTTTTCCAATTCGACAGCGTGATTGCCCGCATTCAGGATTTTCGTCTCAAGCTCGGAGAGTTCAACAGTGGTGAACCTGACCTGATTGGCCGTCGTCTGGCGGTGGATAAATGTATCCGACAGCGGGGGCGACAGCATTTTTTCAGCGTGGGTTGTGGTGGTTTCAATGAAGTACCCAAGCACGTTGTTGTGCTTGATTTTGAGTGTCGAAATGCCTGTATCAGTGACGAATTCTGCTTGCATGGCAGCTACAACGCTGCGGCCTTCATCGCGCAATTTCCGCGCCTCGTCCAACGCGTCGTGATAGCCTTGCGCAATAAATCCGCCATCGCGTACCAGCAACGGCGGCTCGGGGATAAGCGCATCATCCAATAGCGCAACCAACGTTTCATGGCCGGCAAGGTTCTGGACAGCGGTTTTCAGCAGGTCGGGCAGATGTTGTGACGTTAGCGATTGATGCAAGTATTCAGCTTCGGATAGCCCGTTCCGGATCGATGCGAGGTCGCGCGGCCCGCCACGGCCCAGTGATAGCCGCGACAGGGCGCGCTCAAGATCGGGGACCGAACGCAGGCGTTGGCGGATATCTTGTGCGACGCGGGGGGTTTGAACGGCGAAATCCACCGCGTCCAGACGGGCGTGAATTGTCTCTAATACGCGCGAAGGGCTCGAAATTCGCCGCTCCAGCAGACGGGCGCCAACCGACGTGACGGTACGGTCCATGACCGACAGAAGTGATCCGGAGCGTCCGCCAGTCAGTGAATGGGTCAATTCAAGGTTGCGGCGCGTTGCGGCGTCGATCTGAACGGTGCGCGCTTCGGTTTCCTTGACCGGTTTGCGCAGTAGGGGCAGATTGCCCTTTTGGGTCATGTCCAGATATTCGATCAATGCACCCATCGCCGATACCTCGGCGCGGCTGAAATTTCCAAAAGCATCCAGCGACGTGACCCCGAACAGTGTGCAAATTCGCTCCTCGGCTCCTGTGCTGTCAAAACTTGCACGCGCAAGCGGCGTGAGAGAGAGGCCGAATTCAGTCTCTAATTCGCGGTGTTCTGTCTCTTTCCCTTCAGCAACCAAAAGTTCTGAGGGCGCCAGGCGGGCAAGTTCCGGCCCTAGCCTGACCAGAGGAACACTCATCACGTGGAACGCGCCCGTTGAAATATCGACCCAAGCCAGTGCGTGCGCATCACGCACCTCTGCAAATGCGGCAAGATAATTGTGACGCCGTGCCTCCAGTAACGACTCTTCGGTCAAAGTGCCCGGCGTTACCAGACGGACGACATCGCGATTCACCACGGATTTATGACCGCGCTTTTTCGCCTCCGCCGGCGTTTCCAGTTGTTCGCCGACCGCTACGCGGAAACCCTTGCGGATCAACGTCAGCAGATATCCTTCGGCAGCGTGGACCGGCACGCCGCACATCGGGATGTCGGCGCCATCATGTTTGCCCCGCTTGGTCAGGGCAATGTCCAGCGCCTCGGCAGCTGCAACTGCGTCGTCAAAAAACAATTCATAAAAATCGCCCATACGATAAAACAGCAGGGCGTCGGGATAGCCGGATTTGATCTCCAGATATTGGGCCATCATCGGTGTGACAGTGCCTGCACTCATCTCAATCTCCCTCGCTTGTAGTGTCCATACAAAACCAGACCACGCGAGGAAAGGGGCCGTTCCTGTAGACGATTTCCTTCAGTATGGTAGAACATGCTATCTGGTCCCCCAAGAGACAACCGAGCCGGTGAAAAACAAGATTGACCTAACCGATGATCCCCAAACGCTGTTCCTTGATCCGTGGCAGGATGAGGGGCTTAAGCTGTTGCGCGAGCCGGACTTTTTGTGGCGAAAGAGACCAGCGGCAAAGATCTCGGGGTTTGGCGTAAGTAAGCATCCGCAAATTAACCAGAAAATTCGCTCGTTTCTGGACAGTACCCGCCGACAGCGCAAGTTTAGTGCGGCGATCGAGGTAAATACCGTACCTGCTGTTGTCGATGATGCAAATTTTCGCAAAGCGGCGATGATTGCCAAGGGAAAACTGGTGTTGTCCGGCGCGTCAGGCACACGGTTGCTGAATGCATATCGTTGGGAACACGAAGCAGCTGACTTTGACCCTGAAAAGCGTTTAGGGGACTATTTCACCACCTGTCAGTCAGCAAATGTGGCGTCACAGATACCTGTGGAAACGACGTTTCTGGAAAACGATATCCACTTCGCTGTCGTGTGTCGCAACACGTTCAACTTTTATCATTTCATTGTTGAATCACTGTCCCAACTTACGGTGCTGGATGAGGTGGGGTTTCAGGGAAGCATCTATTTCCACTATCCCAACAGCGAGGAAAAGCGTCGCCCCTTTGCCGAAGCATTTGTTGAGGCGTTGTTTCCAGAATTTGCGGGCCGCGTGCATTTTGAACGTGCGCCAAAAGACTACCGTCTGGTCTTGACCGCATTTGATATGACGACAGCCATGTATCAGGCACCCGCTGTGCGGACAGATGGCATAAGAAAACTGGCGCCGCGCGGTGGTGCGCCGCTGGATCTCTCCACGGCGGAAGGGCAGGAAAAACTGGGAATGAACGCTGTAAGCAGCGCTCTTTTAGCTCTGCGCACCCGTGCCTTGAAAGCGATAGAGGGGCGGAATTTCGATCATCTGCCAAAGCGCTTCTTTGTGGGCCGTGATGATCGCAGCAGCCGCAACCGTCCGTTAGATGGTCAGGACCATCTGTTTGAGCATTTGCAACTGTTCGGGTTTGAGTGGGTGGTTTTCGAAAATCTGTCACCGCTGGAGCAGATCGCGATTATGGCGCAGGCAGAGATGATGGTATCGCCGCACGGGGCGGGATTTACCAACATGCTGTTTGCCAATCCAGACGCCTACGTCATCGAGCTGGGAACATTGCAAACTGCGCGCTACCGCTGGAAAGAATTCTGGCCGTTGGCCCATGCAGCGCAATGCAAATACGTCAGCTTTTTTGCTGACTTCAACACGGATGATCCGCTTCAGGAGCCGAAGTTCGAAGTGGATGGTATTGTTCCGGTCCGCTTGTCTGACGAAGGGGTTGCGCAAGTGATGTCGTTTATCGTCACTGTACTCGGCCATACTCCCAAAATGCCCAGCAAGGCGACTCTGACACAACTTGGACGGCGTGTTTTGCAAACCGGTGCAGCAATGCAGGCAATCACGCTATTGGAGGCCCATGCGGACAAGGCAACCGGTGATTTAGGTCTTTGCCTGTTGAAAGCCGATTGCCACAAGGAACTTGGTGAAACCAAATCGGAGTTGGTCGCGCTGGAACAGGCCTATCAGGCAGAGCCGAAACGCTGGCAAACCCTGATCCGCATTTTCTGGTGCGCCAGTAATTGTGACCGCCCTCAAGTGGTGCGCTGGGCGCTTTCCGTGTTGCAGCGTGATTTTCCGGAGCGCTACGAAAATTTTATTCGTAACCACGACTGGGTTCGCTTTGTCGCCTGATTGTGTGGCCGCGCTTGCACCGCTATGATTGCCGAAACAAATGGAGAGTGCCTGCCTGTGACCAAAACCAAAGTAACTTCCGAAGAGGCGCTGGCCTTTCATCTTGACCCGACACCGGGCAAGTTCGAGATCACCGCGACCGTCCCCATGACAACCCAGCGTGATCTGTCACTGGCGTATTCTCCGGGTGTTGCCGTGCCATGTGAGGCAATCGCTGCCGATCCGCAACTGGCATATGATTACACGAACAAGGGCAATCTTGTTGCCGTGATTTCGAATGGTACGGCGGTTCTGGGGTTGGGTAACCTCGGCGCGTTGGCATCCAAACCGGTGATGGAGGGTAAGGCGGTTTTGTTCAAACGCTTTGCCGATGTGAACTCGATCGACATCGAACTGGACACAGAAGACACCGAAGCGTTTATCAACGCGGTCAAGCTGATGGGGCCGACCTTTGGCGGCATAAATCTGGAAGACATCAAGGCGCCAGAATGCTTCATCATTGAACAGCGTCTGAAAGAGGAAATGGACATTCCTGTTTTCCACGATGACCAGCATGGGACTGCAGTCATCTGTGCGGCGGGCCTGCTGAATGCTTTGAAAATATCAGGTAAAAAGATTAAGGACGTGAAAATCGTTCTCAATGGTGCGGGTGCTGCGGGTATTGCCTGCCTTGAACTCCTCAAGGCAATGGGAGCAAAGCACAATAACTGTATCATGTGTGATACAAAGGGCGTGATTTATCAGGGCCGCACCGACGGCATGAACCAGTGGAAGTCGGCCCATGCTGCGTCTACCGATGCACGTAGTCTGGCGGATGCGATGGACGGTGCCGATGTGTTTCTGGGCGTGTCGGCCAAGGGTGCGGTGACTGCGGATATGGTTGCAAGCATGGCATCTGATCCGGTGATCTTTGCGATGGCAAACCCCGACCCGGAAATAACCCCCGAAGAAGCGCACGCTGTTCGGGAAGATGCTATCGTTGCCACCGGACGCAGTGACTATCCCAATCAGGTAAATAACGTTCTGGGCTTTCCGTATCTTTTTCGCGGGGCGCTCGACATCAATGCGCGGGCGATTAATGACGAGATGAAGATTGCCTGCGCCCATGCCCTCGCCAATCTGGCGCGTGAGGATGTGCCGGATGAAGTTGCGCTTGCCTACGGTAAAAACCTCACGTTCGGTCGCGATTATATCATCCCGACCCCGTTTGACCCGCGTTTGATCCACCGTATTCCGCCGGCAGTGGCAAAAGCGGGGATGGATACAGGCGTTGCACGCCGTCCTATAATTGATATGGAAGCTTACGAGCTTAGCCTGAAATCCCGTCTTGATCCGACAGCGAACATCATGCGCAGCATCAATGTGCGCGCCCGCGCCAATCAATCGCAGATGATCTTTGCCGAAGGCGATGACCCCAAGGTACTGCGCGCCGCTGTGATGTACCAACGGCAGGGATACGGAAAAGCGCTGGTTGTGGGCCGCACAGATGATGTGAAAGGTAAATTGATTGCCGCAGGCATCGGTGACGCACTGTCGGAACTGGAAATAGTCAACGCGGCCAATACTCCTCACTTGGATGTTTATAAATCCTTCCTTTATGAAAAGCTTCAGCGTCGCGGGTTTGATCACAAAGACATTCACCGCCTTGCCGCGCGTGATCGGCATGTTTTTGCGTCGCTGATGCTGGCCCACGGCCACGGAGACGGGCTTGTCACCGGTGCCACACGTAAATCCGCGCATGTTCTTGAACGGATCAACCACGTGTTTGAAGCCAATTCCCAAGCAGGCGTGACAGGGATTACGGCGCTTCTGCACAAAGGGCGTATTGTGTTGATCGGGGATACGCTGGTGCATGAATGGCCGGACGCGAACGATCTTGCCAATATTGCCGAGAGTGCCGCGCGCGTTGCGCGGCATCTGGGTATGGAGCCGCGTGTGGCATTTGTAAGCTTTTCCACCTTTGGCTATCCGGTATCGGAGCGCGCAGAAAAAATGCACAAGGCCCCCAGCGTGCTGGATAGCCGTGGGGTGGATTTTGAATACGAAGGTGAAATGACTGTCGATGTTGCTCTGAACGTCGAAACCCAGAAGAGCTATCCTTTCTCACGTCTGACAGGTCCGGCGAACATTCTTGTTGTGCCTGCGCGCCACTCTGCCAGTATTTCGGTCAAGCTGATGCAGGAAATGGCGGGGGCGACGGTGATCGGCCCGATTTTGACAGGGTTGGATAAATCCATCCAGATCGCTTCTTCAACCTCTACAGCAAACGATATCCTGAACATGGCAATTCTCGCCTCCTGTAAGGTTGGCGGATGATCTGGAACCTCGGCTCGATTAATATCGATAAGTTTTACGAGGTGCCGCATTTGCCCGCCGCTGGTGAAACGCTGGCGGCGGTCAGTTATGGTTTCGGGCTGGGCGGCAAGGGTGCAAATATGTCTGTCGCTGCGGCGCGCGGTGCGGCGCGGGTGTCTCATATAGGCGCCGTCGGGCCGGAGGGGGCGTGGACCATTGAGCGGTTGTTGGAATACGGTGTAGATACGCCCCACATTGCGCAACTTGATGTGCCAACGGGCCATGCGAACATCGTGATCGAGCAAGGTGGCGAGAATAATATCGTTTTATTTCAAGGAGCAAACATAGAGCTGAGCGAAGCCATAATTGGTGCCGCCCTGACCGAAGCGTCGCCCCGCGATTTCCTGCTGATGCAGAACGAAACCAACGGGCAAGAGTACGCCGCAACCACGGCCCAGGCATTGGGCCTGCGGGTTGTCTATGCCGCAGCCCCGTTCGAAGCAGCCGCGATAGAACAGCTTCTGGGCCGTATTGATTTGCTTGTTCTCAACGAAGTCGAAGCAACTCAGCTGGAAACAGCAACCGGACAACGTGTTGACGCATTGGGCATTCCTGATGTGGTTGTGACGCTGGGTGCAAAAGGGTGCAGATGGCTCTCTAACACAGGGGAAAAGCGGTTTGATGCCTATCCCGCCGAAGCAGTGGATACGACAGGTGCAGGTGATACATTTACCGGATATCTTGTGGCCGGTCTGGATCGCGGCATGAACATGGACGCCGCGATTGATCTGGCCCTAAAAGCAGGCGCTTTAATGGTGGCGCGGCGTGGCACGGCGGATGTAATCCCCGACCTGAAGGAAATTCAGGATCATTTCGGGAGTTAACCGGCAAACGGCGCGGCATTGCCCCAAAGTTCTTTAACGCGCTGATCGCGACCACAAGCCTCGCGATAGGCTTTGTAAGCATTCGCTTGGGATTTGGGTCCAAAGCGGGTGATGACCAATTTCGATCCTTTCGCATAATCCTGATGATATTCCTCAGCCGGATAAAATTTGGCTTCCGGAAGAATTGGCGTGACAACCGTCTGGCCCAGTTCGGCCTGTGCTTCTTCTTTGGCTCGCTGCGCTGCGGCTTTCTGATCGCCGTTTGCGAATATTGCAGTGCGATAGCTGTCGCCGCGATCACAAAACTGGCCGCCTGCATCGGTTGGGTCGACCGAACGGAAGAATAGATCAAGCAACTGTCTCGCGTTTATCACGGATGGATCATAGGTGATCCGGACTGCTTCATAATGACCGGTCCCGCCTGCGGTGACCTGCTTGTAAGTCGGATCAGGTGTTTTGCCACCAGTATAGCCTGAGACAGCATCTTTCACGCCTTTCACCTTTTCGAAATCCGCTTCGACGCACCAGAAACAGCCGCCGGCGACTGTCAGTGTTTCGGTGCCGCCTGCATGGACAGGCGCGGCTTTCACAAATAGGCCGACTGCGATCAGACCGGCCAGTGCGATAGACTTCAGATTGTTGAGCGTGCTCATGGTACTCTCCATTTTTATCACCATGCTGACGGTGTGCGTAGCGTTTCGCAACGCTTGAATGAATTCCTCACGGTGTGGTGATTTGAGTTTACCGTCCTGTTTGGCCTGCTAAGACTTGGTTCAACGCAGTTCATTACAGAAGGATCCCGCCGATGCGTATCGCCATGTGGTCAGGCCCCCGCAATCTGAGTACGGCAATGATGTACGCATTCGGCGCGCGGGACGATTTCGCTGTGATGGACGAGCCATTCTATGCGCCCTACCTGGTCAAATCGGGGAGCGACCACCCCATGGCAGACCAGATTATCGCAGCGCATGAATCCGATCCGGTGCGAGTTGCGGCGTTATGTGGGCGCGAAGGAAATCCGCATTTGTATATGAAGCATATGCCGCATCATATGCTGGACGGCTTTCCGATGGCGTGGGCCAACGATTGCGTAAACATCCATCTGATACGGCATCCCGCGCGCGTGATCGCCAGCTATGCCGCCAAGCGTGAATCGCCGACGCTGGATGATATCGGTTTTATCCAGCAGGCCGATTTGTTCGATCGGCTGGGTGGTATCGTAATCGACAGCACGGATATTCGCGCAGACCCCGAAGGCATGTTGCGCGCATTATGTGCCGCGATTGAACTGCCCTTTGACCCGATGATGCTGCATTGGCCAGCAGGACCGCGGGCGGAGGATGGCATCTGGGCGCAGCACTGGTACGGGGCGGTTCACAACAGCACAGGCATTGCAGGTGCTGAGGGCGCGTTGCCTGATGTGCCGGCCGAATTGCAATCGGTTTTGGAGGAGGCGGTGCCGTACTATCAACGGTTACATCAGCGCCGTCTTTCCCCGTGAACAAATCCAAATCGTTGTTAAATGTTCAGCGTTCTTAAATAGTATTTAGGTAGTGTTTACCGCATAGACTGATTTTTCGGTCTTAGTAACGAGTAGGCGGCTCGGGCATTTATTTGCTCGGGCCGTTCGTTTTTTTTGAAGCTGCTCACTCGGATTTATATGATCAATCAGCTCGGTAAGATCGTTGTGCTGGGTTCAGCACCAAAGCGGGCGTGGCCCGATCAGAAGGATCTGATCAGGCCGAAATGCTCATTTCATACGTTTGTCGCGCGCCGCGAGCAGCTTTAGCCGCAACGCATTCAGCTGGATGAACCCTGCTGCGTCCTTCTGATCATACGCCCCGGCGTCATCTTCAAATGTCACATGGGCCTCGGAATAGAGACTGTAATCAGACCAGCGGCCAACAGTACGCACGTGGCCTTTGTAAAGTTTCAGGCGCGCAGTTCCTGTTACATGGGTCTGGCTGGCATCAATTGCCGCTTGCAGCATCGTACGCTCTGGCGAGAACCAGAAGCCGTTGTATATCAACTCGGCGTATTGTGGCATCAGTTGGTCTTTCAGGTGCATGGCACCACGGTCCAGGGTAATGGACTCAATCGCGCGGTGCGCTTCGAGCAGCAATGTACCGCCCGGCGTTTCGTAGATACCGCGTGATTTCATCCCGACAAAGCGGCCTTCGACCAGATCGAGACGGCCGCAGCCGTGCTTCCCGCCCAGTTCGTTCAACTTGGTCAGCACTTCGGCCGGAGACAGCGTTTCGCCGTTCACAGATACCGCATCGCCACGCTCGAATCCGATTTCGACATATTCCGGCTCGTCCGGCGCGTCTTCGGGGGAAACAGTGCGCTGGTAAACATATTCAGGTGCATCAACAGCAGGATCTTCCAGCACTTTGCCTTCGGATGAGGTGTGCAGCAGGTTCGCGTCCACAGAAAACGGCGCTTCGCCGCGCTTGTCTTTTGCCACAGGTATCTGGTGCTGCTCTGCAAATTCCAGCAGTTTGGTGCGGCTGGTCAAATCCCATTCGCGCCACGGCGCAATGACCTTGATATCGGGGTCAAGCGCGTAGGCTGCCAGTTCAAAGCGGACCTGATCGTTGCCTTTTCCGGTTGCGCCATGCGCCACCGCGTCTGCACCGGTTTCATGCGCAATCTCTACCAGACGTTTGGAAATGAGCGGACGGGCAATGGAGGTGCCCAGCAGATACAGCCCTTCGTACACCGCATTGGCACGGAACATCGGGAAAACAAAATCACGCACAAACTCTTCGCGCACGTCTTCGACGTAGATATCGGACGCGCCCATCATTTCTGCCTTGGCGCGCGCGGGTTCCAACTCTTCTCCTTGACCCAGATCGGCGGTGAAGGTGACAACTTCGCAGTTATATTCGGTTTGCAGCCATTTGAGGATGATCGAGGTATCGAGGCCACCGGAATAGGCGAGCACAACTTTTTTAGGCTTGAACATTGGGCATTCCTTTGTCGCGTTTCGCGGTTGGGGTAGCGGGTTTTGGGGGGCGCGGCAAGATGGACGGGTTTATTGACGCATCTCCGTTACAGGCCTATCCAAAGAACAACCGCAGCAAAGGGCGCAGCATTTATATGAGCGAAGATTTCCAAATGGGCGCAATCGCCGCGACACGCGCCATGCGCAGCGTTTTTCCCGCAACTCCGTTGATGAAAAACGAGCTCCTGTCCGAGAAGTTCGGCGCGGAGATCTATCTAAAGCGGGAGGATCTGAGCCCTGTGCGCTCATATAAGCTGCGCGGTGCGTTTAATGCCATGCGCAAGCTGATACCGGAGCATCAGGTTTTTGTCTGTGCCTCTGCTGGCAACCACGCGCAGGGTGTTGCGTTTATGTGCAGCCATTTCGGGGTGCGCGGCGTGATCTTTATGCCAGTGACAACACCACAGCAGAAAATCCAGAAAACCAGAATCTTTGGTGGTGACAATATCGAAGTGCGACTGGTGGGCGATTACTTTGATAAAACGCTTGGTGCAGCGCAGCAGTATTGTATCGAAGAGGGCGCATATTTTCTGTCTCCGTTCGATGATGATAGTGTGATCGAAGGTCAGGCATCTGTTGCGGTCGAGATTGAAGACCAACTTGGGCGGGCACCTGACCGGATTATTCTGCCGGTCGGTGGTGGGGGATTATCCGCTGGCATCCGCGCGTTTTTCAAGGATCGCTGTGATTATACATTTGTTGAACCTTTGGGGGCTCCAAGCCTCGCGCGCGCGTTGGAAGAAGGTACGCCTGTCGATATTTCGCCGATTAATAGTTTTGTAGACGGTGCGGCGGTTGCGAAGCTGGGGATGCGCAATTTTGAATGGCTCAAAGACGTGGATCGCGCAGATGTGGTGCATCTTTCCGAAGACCGGATTTGTGTCAGCATCATCGAAATGCTGAACGTCGAGGGCATCGTTCTGGAGCCTGCCGGTGCGCTGAGCATCGAGGCGCTGGGCGAAGTTGCTGAACAGATCAAAAGTAAAACAATCGTTTGCGTCACATCAGGCGGCAATTTCGATTTCGAACGTTTGCCAGAGGTAAAAGAGCGCGCGCAGCGGTATTCGGGCCTGAAGAAGTACTTTATTTTGCGGATGCCTCAACGTCCCGGTGCGTTGAAAGAATTCCTGAATATACTCGGCCCTGATGACGATATCTGCCGCTTTGAATACCTCAAGAAATCGGCGCGCAACTTTGGTTCGGTTTTGATCGGTATTGAAACACCCAGTCCCGATGCATTTCCACGGTTTCTGGCACAGCTTGATGACGCAGGGTTTACCTATACAGATATCACCAATGATGAAACGCTAGCTCAATTCGTATTGTAGGAGAGTGGGCCATGGATATTTCAGGTAAGTCTATTGTGATCACCGGCGGTGCCAGCGGTATTGGCGCGGCGCTTGCGCGGCAAGCGGTGGCGGCGGGTGCCAAGGTCTGCATTGCTGATCTGAATATCGAACTTGCGCAAAGTGTCGCTAAGGAAATCGGCGCCATTGCCGTTGCCTGTGACGTAACGCAAGAAAAACAAATCATAGAAGCCATTGAATTTGCTCAGGCGGCACATGGTCCGCTAGATATATTTGTTTCCAATGCAGGATTAGGGCGCGGTGACCCAAGCCATGCGGCATCGGCACCCGATGCCGACTGGGCGTTGAATTGGAATGTCCACGTGATGGCGCATGTCTGGGCGGCGCGTGCGTTGCTTCCGGCGATGATAGCGCGTGGGTCGGGATATTTTGTCAACGTCGCCTCTGCTGCGGGGTTGTTGAACCAGATCGGAGATGCGGCCTATTCGGCGAGCAAGCACGCTGCCGTCAGTTTTGCTGAATCGCTGCTGATCGCCCATGGTGATGACGGAATCGGCGTTTCGGTTGTTTGTCCGCAATATGTTGCTACCCCGCTTTTGGGGCTGGGCGATGCGGACGCGCAGGGCAATCTGTTAACAGCAGGCGATGTGGCCGCGTCTGTCTGGCAGGGCGTGGCGGATGGTACTTTTGTCATCATGCCGCACCCCGAAGTGGCGAAATACAGTGCGCTGCGCGGTGCCGATCCGGCGCGGTGGATCAAAGGGATGCAGATGTTGCGTGCAAAAGCGATTAACGAACAGGGTAGCATCAGCGTCAGCGGCTTTTACAAACTGGTTTAAGCTGCCTTACCATTTTGTAGGCCGGCGAGAAAAACATCCTTACTATCTTCATAACATTGCAGAATCGGGGCTAGCGAAATGTCTTCCGCGCGACCATCAGCGGCGCGGTTTTCGCCGCTCTGGCATAAATCTGCGAACATGGTGAACCCGAGGTTCAGTGCGCTGCCCTTTAAAGCATGAAGGTCTTCGCCAAGTGTTTCTGTCTGCGGTGCATCGCGTAAATTCGATATCATCTCCGACACTTCTTCGATAAAGATATCAACCACCTCGGGAAAGCTTTCTTCGCCGATCTCGTTCCGAAGTGTTTTTATTCTCTTCCAGTCAATCATGCGAAGCCTCCCTTATACCCTTAGCTTTAGCCGAAAAGGGTTAAGGAAAAGTAATCGCCTGCAAGTGTGAGCCGCTTCACTGGTTGTTAAGATCAAGGCGCTAAAGGTTGCGGGATTGATTTTGTGTGAAGTTATTATGTCCGCCATTCCGGCCCCTCCTCTTACGCTATCACATCTGCCGCGCGGCGGGGCGATCCGTCATGTTCTGGTGGTGGACGACAGCAAATTACAGCGCAAAATACTGACCCTTTCTTTAAAGCGCTGGGGGTTTGACGTGGCAGAGGCGGACAGCGCCGAGCGGGCGTTGGAGTTGGTCGCGCTCCGCCGGCCTGATCTAATCTTAAGTGACTGGATGATGCCGGGAATGTCGGGTCTGGATCTGTGCCGCCGTATCCGTGAAATGGATGGAGAAGAGTATAGCTACTTTATCCTTCTCACTTCCAAGAGTGAGAAGGAGGAAGTTGCGCGCGGTCTGGACAGCGGTGCCGATGATTTCCTGACCAAACCTGTAGACAGCAACGAGTTGCGCGCGCGCATAACCGCAGGTGAGCGACTGATTGAAATGCAACGATCTATGGCGCAAGCAAACCGCACGCTGCTTGAAACGCTCGGCGAATTGCAACAATTGTATGATAATATCGACAGCGATCTGCAGGAGGCCAAGAAGTTACAGCAATCACTGGTAAGGGAGCGATTTCGCGCGCTTCCTGTTGGTGATCTGTCATTGATGTTGCGATCATCAGGGCATGTGGGCGGTGATCTGGTAGGATTTTTCGAAGCAGGGCCGCAGCATATCGGGCTTTATGCACTGGATGTTTCCGGTCACGGGATAAGCTCTGCGTTGATGACGGCGCGTCTGGCCGGGTATCTGTCCAGCGCTGCACCGGATCAAAACGTTGCCCTGCGTAAAAATACCAAAGGCCAGTTCGTGCCCCGCCATCCTGATGAAGTGGTTGCGGCGCTGAATACGCTGGTCCTCGACGAAATGGAGACAGAGCATTACTTTACGCTGCTGCTCGCCTTTGTCGAATTGAAAACAGGGCATATGGTGCTGTCACAGGCGGGACACCCACACCCCGCTGTACAGCGCGCAAATGGCGAGATTGAACAAACCGGACTCGGCGGTTTTCCGGTCGGGTTGCTATCGGGCGTAAACTTTGACCGGTTTGAACTTACTCTACGCCGCGGCGACAGGATTTTGATCCTGTCTGATGGTGTCACGGAATGTCCTGGCCCTGATGGTGCATTGCTGGGTGAAGAGGGGCTTACAGCTATGATGAAAGATTTGGCCGCCGTTCGCGGTCCCGCATTTCTTGAGGCATTGATATGGCGGCTCACAGAATTCAACGGCAGCGCGGATTTCCCTGATGATGTGTCTGCGATCCTGTTTGAATATCATGGCCTCGCGGCAACATAGGCTTCGAGGAACATGCGATCACCGTCATTGCCCAATGCTGCTATCGCATCATCTGCGTCAAGTATCAGTGTTTCATGGTCCGCTTCTATTGGTGGATGCAGTTGGCGCACGGGGCGGGCAACATAGACTGTGCACAGCTTTTCTGCCCATAAATCATATTCAGGCATAAACACATGGCGTCGAAAAGCGCCAAGTCGCAGGGGGCGTGCGATAGACCAGCCCACTTCCTCGCGAACTTCTCGGTAGAGCGCTTGCAAGGGGTTTTCGCCCGCATCAATCCCACCACCGGGTAGTTGAACATCAATTTTTCCGCCTGTAGCTGCGGTCAGTAAAAAACGGCGTCCGATGGGCAGAATTGCATAAACACCGGCCCGAACAGTATATCGCCTGTCACGTTCCGGCACTTCTCCGACGCGTCTGATCATGGTTGCCCCCTTTTTGTCACGGCTTGCCCGCACTACATAGGCACGGTATGCCAAGCGCTTCGCGGTAAGGATAGATGAAAATGACAGATGCAAACAGCAGCGGGTGGGACGATACGGTTCTGCCATTCCAGCTTGATAACTCGGATATTCGGGGCCGTATTGCGCGCCTTGATACTGCCCTTGGCGGTATTCTGGAGCAGCATGATTACCCCCCGCAGGTCGAGGCGCTGGTCGCTGAAATGGCTCTGCTGACCGCCCTGATCGGGCAGACGATGAAGCTGCGCTGGAAGCTGCAACTTCAGGTGCAATCGGATGGTCCTGTGCGGATGATCGCAACCGACTATTATGGCCCGTCAGAAGATGGCGCGCCTGCGCGCATTCGTGCCTACGCAAGTTATGATGCGGATCGACTGACGGAAGGAGCGCCCATTGATCAGGTTGGCAAGGGTTACTTCGCCGTGATGATCGACCAAGGCAAGGGGACAACTCCCTATCAGGGCATTTCGCCACTGGTGGCAGAAAGCCTGTCGAAATCGGCTGAGGGGTACTTTGCCCAGTCAGAACAGTTGCCAACACGGTTTGAGCTGAGCTTCGGTAAATCAACGACAGCGGATGCAGCCGAACACTGGCGCGCGGGTGGTGTGATGTTGCAGCATATGCCAAAGGCATCACCATTTGTTGCGCAAGATGAAGGCACTGGCGAGACTTTACAGCCTGTCGATCTGCTGGACGACGACGAAACAGAGAACTGGAATCGGGTGAATATCCTGCTGGATACCGTCGATGATCTGGAGTTGATTGGACCGGTTCTGGCACCGTCTGATGTGTTGTTGCGTTTGTTTCATGAAGAACGTCCGCGCGTGTTTGACAAACAGCGGGTGCATTTCGGCTGTAGTTGTTCTGAAGATCGGGTCCGCCAAAGCCTGTCGATCTACTCGGCACGTGATATCGAAACGATGACAACCGATGATGGGCGCGTGACCGCGGATTGCCAGTTCTGCGGCGCGCATTACGATCTTGATCCTGCATCTGTCGGTTTTGAAGCGGAAAAAGATGCATAAGCGGCTGGAAGGGTTTCGCGGTGCCTTGGCACAAACCGGTGTTGGATCGTCTGATTTTGATCTGAACACTGATACGATTCTACCAGCGGGGCGGGTACTACGCCCTGCTGGTGTTCTCGCGCCAATTGTCGAAGACGCGCGCGGCCTCAGCTTGCTTTTGACGGTGCGGTCTGCCGCGCTTAAACATCATCCGGGACAGATCGCCTTTCCCGGGGGGAAACAGGACGAAGGTGATGTTGATGTCATCGCCGCAGCTTTACGAGAAGCACATGAAGAAATCGGCCTGCCGCCCGAATCGGTAGAGGTGTTGGGCACTCTGCCAGCGCATGAGACTGTAACCAGCTTTAGTGTGACACCCGTGATCGGCTTCGTGAAAACGGATTTTGAAATTCGGCCCGAGCCGGGTGAGGTGGACGAAGTGTTTGCCGTGCCGCTGGATCACGTTCTGAACCCCGACAATTATCTGATGCAGTCCCGTCGCTGGCGCGGACAGATGCGCCATTTTTATGTTGTGCCCTACGGGCCCTATTACATCTGGGGTGCAACTGCGCGTATGTTGCGCGCATGGACCGAAATTATACAAAAATAAATCCTGCTGACGCGCCGTGGCTAACTGCCCCTTCGGCGCGCGCTGTCTGTGATGCGATTTATGCCGGTGGGCACCAGATATTCTATGTCGGCGGCTGTGTGCGCAATGCGTTGTTAGGCGCGCCGGTTAGTGATGTTGATCTGGCCACCAGTGCGACGCCGCAACAAATCATCGCGCTGTCTGAAAAGGCTGGTTTGAAATCCGTTCCAACGGGAATTGATCACGGCACGATCACCGTGGTTTCTGATGGTGTCGGATACGAGGTTACGACCTTTCGGCGTGATGTCGAAACCGACGGTCGCCGCGCTGTTGTGGCGTTTTCGACAGATGTCGGTGACGATGCGCGCCGTCGTGATTTTACGATGAACGCCCTATATGCGGATGCGGATGGTGCGGTATTCGATCCGTTAGGGTGCATTCAGGATCTGCGTGCGCGCCGTGTGCGGTTTATTGAGGATGCGAGCCAGCGCATTCGTGAAGATTACCTGCGTACACTACGTTATTTCCGTTTCCATGCGTGGTACGGAGATACCTCGGCAGGGATGGACGCCGAGGCGATAGCGGCAATTGCAGCCAATCTGGACGGGTTAGAGACACTTTCGGCAGAGCGGGTAGGTGTCGAGATGTCCAAACTTCTACTTGCGCCCGATCCATCTACGGCCTTGGCAGCTATGTCCCGAACGGGCGTATTAGGGACTATTCTGCCTGCGAGCGATGTTCGCTTTGTCCTTCTGATGATCCACAGCGAAGGCGTATTGGGATGCGCGCCCGACTGGTTGGGCCGGCTGGTAGCGCTGGGCGGAGAAAATGTGCCGGATCGGCTCCGCCTCAGCAGAGCAGAGCAGCGGAAATATGCAATTATTCATAACGCTACTTTCGAAGGATCATCCCTGTTAGAGACTGCTTACGATCACGGTACAAGTATTGCAATCCAAGCCTATTTGATCAGAAATGCAATTTCTGAAACTTTGCCTGATCCCGAATTCGCAGCGCAGCTGGAACATGCATCCCAGCAGGTGTTTCCCGTAAAAGCGCAAGATCTGATGCCATTCTATCAGGGCGCAGCACTGGGCGCGCGGTTGGCAGAGTTAAAGGCTGCTTGGATCGGATCAGGCTTCGTGCTGGATAAAACAGATTTGTTGACCATCCCTGAACCCTGAGTTTGCAATTTAATATCCGCCACGACCTAACCAAAGGCCAAAAACATGTTTCGATTTTTTGAAAATCTGGTGGATCCTTATGTGGACTATCCGCAAGAAGATCGTCCGCCGCGTGACCTTTGGTCTTTTTTCAAAGGATATAGCCAACCGTTCAAAACAATATTTGCGGTCACAGCGTTCATGTCCATTGTTGTGGCCGCGATCGAGATCGGATTGATCTATTACATGGGGCGGATCGTGGATATTCTCGATCAGGGCCCAGAGGAAATGTGGGCCCGCCACGGCGCCGAATTGATCATCGTCGGACTGTTTATCGTGTTCCTGCGTCCGCTCATTCAGGCGGTTGATGTTGCGTTGATAAGCAACGCGATTTTGCCGAACTTCGGCACGTTGATCCGCTGGCGCGCGCACCGGCAGGTTTTGCGCCAGTCGGTAGGATGGTTCGAGAATGATTTCGCGGGACGTATTGCAAACCGCATCATGCAGACGCCGCCCGCAGCGGGTGAAGTTGTCTTTCAGGCTTTTGACGCGATTTCGTTCTCGCTCGCCTATTTGATCGGTGCCGCAATTCTGTTGACCTCTGCCGATCCGCAGCTTCTGGTGCCGCTGGTAGCGTGGTTTGCTGTCTACTTCGTGCTTTCGCGCTGGGCGATCAGACGGATTGGTCCTGCGTCCAAGGCGGCATCTGATGCGCGTTCTGCGGTGACGGGGCGGGTGGTTGATGCCTATACCAACATCCATTCCGTCAAGATGTTTGCGCACCATGATCGTGAAGAGCTGTATGCCAAAGAGGCGATCGAAGAAGCACGCCGCACGTTCCAGATTGAACAGCGGATCTATACGATTATGGATTTTTCGCTGGTGATGCTGAACGGGCTCTTGATCGTCGGTGTTGTGGGTTGGGCGCTGGCGCTGTGGTTTCAGGGCCAGGCGAGTGTCGGTACAGTTGCCGCTGCCGCAACGCTAACACTGCGGCTTAATTCGATGACAGCGTGGATCATGTGGGCGCTTTCTGCGTTCTTCCGCCAGCTTGGTGTAGTCGCGGAAGGGATGGAGACGATTGCCCAGCCGATTACGCTGGTTGATGCGCCCGATGCAAAGCCGCTGGAGTTGACAGACGGGCGGATCGAGATGAAGGGGCTGACCCATCATTACGGCCGTAGATCGGGCGGTCTGAATGCTGTTGATCTGACGATAGAGCCGGGCCAGAAAATCGGGTTGATCGGGCGATCAGGTGCGGGAAAATCGACCCTGCTAAAGCTGCTTTTGCGATTTTACGATGCCGAAGCGGGCCTGATCGAGATTGACGGACAGGACATAAACGGCGTCACTCAAGAAAGCTTGCGCCGCCAGATCGGGATGGTCCAACAGGACAGCGCGCTGCTGCACCGTTCCGTTCTGGAGAACATCCGCTATGGACGCCCCGAAGCAAGTGAAGCCGAAGCGATTGCGGCGGCCCGTCAGGCCGAAGCGCATGAGTTTATTGAAGGCTTGCAAGACCCCGAGGGAAACACAGGTTATGCATCGCGGGTTGGGGAGAGGGGTGTGAAACTTTCCGGCGGCCAGAGGCAACGGATCACGCTTGCGCGCGTTATCCTTAAAGATGCGCCGATCCTGTTGCTGGACGAGGCGACAAGCGCGCTGGACAGTGAAGTTGAGGCGGCGATCCAGGAGACGCTCTATGGGATGATGGAGGGGAAAACGGTAATCGCCATTGCGCACCGTCTGTCCACCATTGCGCGGATGGACCGAATTCTGGTGCTGGATAAGGGCCGGATTGTGGAGGACGGCGACCACGACGCGCTTTTGGCTGCAAACGGACTATATGCCCAATTCTGGGCGCGCCAATCCGGCGGGTTTTTGAAGACGGAAGAAGACGAGACGTGAATATTGGAAACTGGATCAACCCCTTCCGCCCCGCAGAGGGGCCGCCGCCGCAAACATTGGGTGCCTTTATGCGCTGGTGCCTGTCGGGCGCATGGCCTGCGCTATGGATTGCGGCGGCACTGTCGGCGTTTGCTGGCGCGTTAGAGGCTGGCACGGCCTTGATCCTGGGCTGGATAATCGATGCGACGGTTGCCAGTGGACCGGAGGCTTTTTTTGACGGGCGCAATACTGCAATGATCGCCGTTGCTGTCGGATTTTTTCTGATCGCGCGGCCTTTGTTTTTTGGCCTGTCGGCAGCGGCAAATGCGATTGTTGTACAGCCCAACGTCAACCCGCTGGTTCTGTCGCGGCTGCACCGTTGGTCGCTGGGGCAAAACGTGACGTTTTTTGATGATGATTTTGCGGGACGGATTGCGCAAAAGCAGATGCAGGCCGCCCGCGCGGTGACCGATGTCGCGGCAGAGATGATCAATGTGGTTTCTTTTGCGCTGGCGTCGCTGTTCGGCTCGGTTCTTTTGCTATCTTCGATCAACGGCTGGGTTGCTGTTGGTCTGGCGGTCTGGCTGGTGCTGTATTTCGCACTGATCAACTGGTTTCTGCCGCGTATCCGGAAACGGTCGGCGGCGCGGGCTGGCGCGCGCTCTATGGTGTCGGGGCAGGTGGTGGACACAATCACAAACATCAAAACCGTGAAGCTGTTCGCCCATGACGATCACGAAGACCGTGCCGCGCTGGATGCGATGGAGAGTTTCCGCAAGCGCGCGTTGTCTTTCGGATATCTTGCATCAGGTTTCCGGTTTGCGTTGATGAGCCTTGCAGGCGTGTTACCGGTGTTGTTGATCGGGGCGACTGTGCTGCTCTGGCAGCGCGGCATGGCGACTGCGGGTGATATTGCAGCCGCCGGTGCGATTGCGATCCGTATCGCGCAGATGACTGGCTGGGTCAGCTTTACGATGATGGCGATCTATTCCAACATCGGTGAAATCGAAGATGGGATGCGCACTCTGACCCCGCGCACACGGCTGGACAACGCGCCGGACGCAAAGGCGCTGGATGCAACCGGGGGCGAAGTGCGATTTGAAGGGGTCGGCTTTGCCTATGGACGCGACACAGGCGGGATCGAAAGTATTGATCTGACGATCGGTGCGGGTGAAAAGCTGGGCGTTGTCGGTGCCTCCGGTGCGGGTAAATCAACGCTGGTTTCCCTGATGCTCAGGCTCTACGAGGCGGAAAATGGCCGTATTCTGATTGACGGGCAAGATATCAGGGACGTGACGCAAGAAAGCTTGAGGCGCGCAATAGCGATGGTCACGCAGGAAACGGCAATGTTCAACCGATCAGCGCGCGCGAATATCATGTACGGCCGTCCCGATGCGTCAGAGGAAGAGATGATTGCCGCTGCCAAACAAGCCGAAGCGCACGAATTTATCTTTGAACTGGAAGACCACAAAGGCCGCACGGGATATGATGCCCATCTGGGTGAGCGGGGTGTGAAGCTGTCGGGTGGCCAACGGCAACGGATCGCGCTGGCGCGGGCAATTATCAAGGATGCACCAATTCTTGTGTTGGACGAAGCGACAAGTGCGTTGGACAGTGAGGTCGAAGCGGCAATCCAATCCGCGCTTGAGCGGGTTATGGAAGGCAAAACCGTGATGGCAATCGCCCACCGTCTGTCGACCCTGCGCGAGATGGACCGTATCGTTGTACTGGACCACGGGCGCATTGCCGAAGCGGGCAGCCACGACGAATTGCTGGCGCTGGGTGGTTTGTATGCGGGGTATTGGAAACGCCAGTCCGGCGGGTTTCTGGACCTGAAAGCAGCGGAATAGGGGCTGGCGGGGCAGGCTTGGCCCCGCTATGGCGGGAGCATGACAGAATATAAAATCACCCGCCTCGGACTTTATGGTGACGGAATCGCTGAAGGTCCGGTGTTTGCACCAATGACCCTCCCCGGAGAGGTTGTTACCGGCGCGCTGGATGGATCGACGCTGCGTGATGTAAAAATCATCACCCCGTCAGATGCCCGCGTTGCACCGCCTTGCCGCCATTTCAAATCTTGTGGCGGTTGCCAGCTTCAACATGCGTCAGATGCCCTGGTAGCAGAATGGAAGACAGATGTTATTGCGCAAGCTTTGGCCGCGCAAGGAATCCGTACAGAAATTCGCCCGATTGTGACATCACCAGCCCGATCGCGCCGCCGCGCAACTTTTGCTGCTCGCCGCACCAAAAAGGGAACGATGTCGGGCTTTCACGGGCGCGCGTCAGGTACGGTGATCGAAATCCCCGATTGTCAGTTGGTCGAACCGGCACTTTTGGAAGCCCGCGAAATTGCAGAGGCACTGGCAGAGCTTGGCGGCAGCCGAAAGGCCACGCTGGCGGTTACGGTCACCAGTTCGCCGCGTGGATTGGACATTCAGGCGAGCGGTGGGAAACCATTGGACGGACCATTGCGAATCACACTTGCCGGTCTGTGCGAGAGCCGCGGCTTTGCGCGACTTACATGGGAAGACGAGGTGATCGCGCAGCGCGCGCCGCCGGTCCAGCGCTTTGGCGTAGCGGATGTCTGCCCGCCTCCGGGTGCGTTTATGCAGGCCACTGCCCACGGCGAGGCGCAGTTACTGGCGGCCGTTCAGGAAGCGGTGCAAGGTGCCAAACGGATCGTCGATCTGTTCGCAGGCTGCGGCACCTTCACATTGCCCCTGGCAGAAAACGCTGAAATTCTGGCGGTGGAAGGTGATGCGCAGATGCTGGAAGCTATGGATAAGGGGTGGCGCATGGCGAAGGGGTTGAAAACCGTCACCCACGCTGCGCGCGATCTGTACCGCCGCCCGCTATTGCCCGATGAATTTAAAAAATTTGACGCGGTGGTAATTGATCCACCGCGCGCGGGTGCCGAGGCGCAGACAGCTGAACTGGTGCGCAGTGAAATAAGCCGTATTGCATATGTCTCATGCAACCCGATTACTTTTGCGCGGGATGTGGCGCAAATGGTTGCTGGCGGATTTACGCTGGACTGGGTGCAGCCTGTTGATCAGTTTCGCTGGTCGTCGCATATCGAACTGGCCGCGCAACTGACGCGGCGGTGATAGCGACCAAGAAGTAACGGGTGCCGTAAAACTTGAAGAATCCAGATTGACCGCTTTGGGAATCTTCTTTTTTTTGATACAGGATTTGGTAAATAATAATCCGTCAACGGATGAGGCAGCAGGCATATGAAACGTAGAAATCTCATTTTGGGCAGTGCAGCGGTTGCAACACTCGGGGCGTGCAGCCCCAGCAAATTCAAACGCTACAATGGGCCGGACGTGACCGGCATCGTCGTGAACAAGGGTGAGCGGCGGATGTATCTTCTGAACGAAGATCGCGTTTTGAACGACTACAAAATATTTCTCGGCTTTGCGCCCGAAGGGCACAAGCAATTTGAGGGTGACGGCAAGACGCCAGAGGGAATCTACCGGATTGACCGTCGTAACCCGAACAGCCGTTTTCATCTCTCTCTTGGTATTTCGTATCCGAACGCTGTGGATATCCAAAAAGCGCGGGAGATGGGGAAATCACCCGGTGGTGAGATTTTCATCCACGGTCAGAGACATCCAATGCGTCCGGACAAGGATGATTGGACTTGGGGCTGCATCGCAGTGAATAACAAGCAGATCGAAAAAATGTACGCGATGATCCAGGACGGCACGCCGATTTCGATCAATCCTTAACGCGGTGGTTCTGACCCTTCGGGTCAGCTACCAAGTACCAGCGTCCACCAGATTTTGCCGTTATCTTCCTGAAACCACGAAAATCCCATTTGGCGGGCATCGGGTGACATGATGATGCGGCGCGTATCTGGTTGGGACATCCACGCGCCGAGTGTCTCAAGCTCTGATTCGTAGGTTTCGGAAATCACCTCGCCCACCAGTGTGCCCGCGTACCCGACACGTTGCACACGATCCACAGGCGACGATCCGTCAGAGCCAAAGTGCCAAGGACGGTTCTGGACCTGCATATCGCGTGAGTGCGTTGCGGCAGCTGCTGTAAGCTGCGCATTCAGCGTCAGAGGTGTAAGAGCAGAAGCGCTGCGCAAGGTATTAACCGAATCCAGCATGCGGAACGGAATTTTCTCCGCTTCGCGGTGGCTGATCTTATAAGCTGTGGGTACGGGCCGTCCGTCCGTGCCCATGCGCGGAGCAGCAGGCTGACAGGCGGACAAGCCTACGACTGCAACCAGTAAAAGAGTAAAACTACGGATCATTACGCTACTCCAAGCCTAAATATGTAGCGTTGCCTTACATGCTGGGGTGCAACAGTTCAAATACACTTCGCGGTGAACCGCCTATATCGCGCGGGTTTGATTTGAAAACGTGTCTTTGGCGCAATATAGGGAAGGCAGGAGCTTTTTTAGCCGGAGACATGAGATGTCAGACCAAACATTCAAGATGAACACCCGCCGCGGGTTTCTTGCGGGAAGCGCGGCAATGCTGGCCGCGCCCGCAATTGCGCAGACATCAGGCGCCGCTTTTGATGGCAGCGCGACCACGGAAGTAGAGCGTGATATCAATGAAGTCGTGCGCCGCAATATTTCCAGCTTTCGCAAACTTGATTGGCAGCCGTATTTCAAAAGCACCAAGAACGGTGCAATTCTTGTCGATATTGATAGTCGCGCCGTTCACTATTGGTCAGAAGATCAATCGACGTACAAGCTGTACCCATCCAGTGTACCCCTGACAAAAGAATTGACCCGCCGTGGCCGGACAGAAGTTGTGCGCAAGGTCGAAGGACCAAGCTGGCGCCCGACGCCCTCGATGCTGGAGCGTAATCCGGAATGGCCCAAATTCATCGGCCCCGGCCCTGAAAATCCGTTAGGAACACATGCGTTGTACCTGTCTTGGACGTATTACCGCATTCACGGTACGCATGATACACGCAAAATCGGGCGCCGTTCATCAAACGGCTGCATCGGCCTTTACAATGAACACATTGCGGAGTTGTTTAGTGTTGCAAAAGTAGGCACTCAGGTGTTGCTAATTTGACGACAATGTAACGAGAGTCTTGATAGCATAGCGAATGATTATTCCATTTCGCCGAGAGATGCTATTTACCGATAGTCACGAGGTTAAGTCTGGGTGCGTTTATGCTGAGAATCATAGCGCACCATCTTCTGGAGGTAATTACTATGAAAAAACTCGTTCTCGCCGCAACTCTTGCAGCTGCCGCTTCTTCCGCTTCCGCTGGCTCGCTGGCAGATCCAATCATCGAAGCACCCGTAATCATCGAGGAAGCATCTAGCTCTTCCGCTGGTGTTCTGGTTCCACTGCTTCTTTTGGTTCTGGTTGCAGCAGCAATCGCAACTGACTAAATTTCGGTCTTTGACTGAACATAAAAAGGCGGCGCCCAGCGCCGCCTTTTTTGTGTTTGGCCTTTGGATTTCGAACTGCCTAAATCCAACCTTGTAGATTTTCGCGGATCACGTTCGACAGCGCGGTGATGTGCGCGTCATCGTCATTCAGGCATGGAATGTAGGTAAAGTGCTCTCCGCCTGCTTCCTCGAAGCTTTCAAAAATCTCTTCGTTAATTTCTTCCAGTGTCTCGATGCAATCGGATGAAAAGGCCGGTGCGCAAACGGCGATGTTCTTTTTGCCTTGCTGGGCCAGTCGGGCGACCTCTTCAACGGTGTAGGGCTGTAGCCATTCTTCGGGGCCGAATTTCGACTGGAAGGTGGTTTTGATGTCGGTGTCTTCCCATCCCAACCGCTCTTTCAGCAGACGGGTCGTTTTTTGGCACTGGCAGTGATAGGGATCGCCCTCCATCAGATAACGCTTGGGCACTCCGTGATAGGAACAGACCAAAATGTCGGGCCGCGTTTCCAGTTCGGCGTATTTTGTCTCGATGGACTTGGCGAGCGCGTCGATGTAATCGGGGCGGTCAAAATAGGGTTCTACGGTCCGGCTGGCAGGTTGCCACTTTTCGCGGGTAAGGGCCTCGAAAAACTTGTCGCAGGCCGTTGCTGATGTTGCGCCGGCATACTGCGGATAAAGCGGGAAAAAGAGGATTTTCTGGCACCCGGCCTTGACCAGTTTTTCAACTTTGCTCTGCGTTGACGGGTTGCCGTAGCGCATACAGAAATCAACCATAACATCATCGCCATAGGTTTTCTGCATTTCGCTGCTGATCTTTGCGGTCTGTGCCTTTGTAATAGTCAGCAGCGGGCTTTCGCCCTCTTCTTCGTTCCAGATGGATTTATAGGCCGCCCCCGATGAGAAGGGCCGTTTTGTCAGGATGACCAACTGTAACAGTGGCTGCCATAGCCAGGGCGAATAATCGATCACGCGGCGATCGGACAGGAACTCGTTCAGATAACGCCGCATGGACCAGTAGTCATAATTGTCCGGTGTGCCCAGATTGGCAATCAGAACGCCGACTTTCGGCCGCATGACGGGCGGATGATCCGCGTCTGCGTGTACGGGGCGTGCTGGGTTTTCTGTGGGGCGCGTCTCGGTCATGATGGCGGTATCCTGCATAGTGTCTGACGGGACATAGATAGATTTGGCGCGGGGTCAATCGCGCAGGGGCGTTTCAGGTGCGCCCAGCGCATCGGCAAGCCGTTGTTGCGCCGATCCGGGGCGCAATGGTTGCTGTTGCGAGGCATCCGGCGACCATCCTGTAAGCACCTGAAGCTCGAAGCTAGCCTGCAATCTTCCCGAAGGCGCGACAAAGTGTTGCGCATAGAGATTTTGCGCTTCTTCGAACACCGCGCGTCGGGTGGGATGGCGGAGGCGGTCACTCAACACGTTGGTTTCACCCATTGCGCGCAGATCATGCATCAGGTGCCAGATGTCGCGGTACTCAACCGTTAGCGTGGCAGTATCCGCGACAGGCAGGGCAAAGCCTGCACGTTGCAGTAGGCCACCCAGATCGCGCAACTCTGGCAGGGGGGCGACGCGCGGGGAAAGCCCGCCGGTCACGGCAATCTCGGCCTGGCCCAGAACGCGGCGTAATTCGTGAAGTGTGTCACCGCCAAAGCTGATGGCGATGAACAGCCCGTCCGGCAGCAGCGCGCGGCGGCACTGGATCAGTTGCCCGACCGGATCATTTGCCCAGTGCAGCCCCATCACATGCGCAACCAGATCATGTGATAGGGGCGCAAGCTCCAGCGTTTCGGTGTCTGGGACAATCTTTGCGGTCGGGTGCAAAGGCGACCAGAAATCCGGAAAACCCGTTACAAGAGCAGGGGCTGTAAACGACTTGTTAACCATATCCAGACGATCCTGAAGTTCGTCCGCAGCAGCGGTGTGCAGGAACAACCCCTCTGTCGTGGCGCGGGCGCGTCGCCGGTGCAGGGTATCGATGTCTGTCATGGGTTTTGTCATAGGGGGTACATAGGCCGATGCTGGCGCAACTTCAAACAGCCGTTTCGCTGATCTATCCGCCCCGCTGCATAACCTGTGGCGACATGGTCGAAAGCGATTTCGGCCTGTGTGGCAGTTGTTGGCGTGACACCGCATTTCTGGGTGGCACCATTTGCGATACTTGCGGCACGCCGCTGACGGCTGGTGGACAGGGTGACATTTATCACTGCGATGCCTGTATGCAAGCGCCACCACCATGGGTTCAGGGGCGTGCGGCAGTGTTGTATCGTGATACGGGGCGCAAGCTGATTCTGGCGTTAAAGCATGGCGACCGCCAAGAGATGGCGCGCCCAGCAGGCCTTTGGATGGCGAATATGATGCGTGGCGTTGACGCGTCGGATATGGTGGTTGTGCCTGTGCCACTACACTGGTCGCGGCTGCTGAAGCGGCGTTATAATCAATCCGCCCTGCTTGCCCGCGCGGTCGCACAAAATATGGAGCTGGCGTGGTGCCCTGATGCATTGGTACGGGTGCGGCGCACGTCATCATTGGAGGGGCTAAGCCGTGAAGCGCGGTTCAGGACGTTGGAAAACGCGATCCGCCCCCATCCCAAAAGAGGGAGGATTCTAAACGGGAAACCGGTCTTGTTGATAGATGATGTAATGACCACGGGTGCAACGCTTATTGCCTGTGCGCATGCGTGTCTTGAGGCCGGTTCCGGCCCCGTGCGCGTTCTAACCCTAGCAAGAGCGGCAAAAGACGCCTAAATCCTTACTCAACACATGTTGAAAAGGATCTGTCGATGAAGCCTGTAGAAATCTATACATCTCCTCTGTGCGGCTTTTGCCATGCCGCCAAACGCTTGCTGAACCAGAAAGGCGTGAACTTTTCCGAAATTGACATTCTGTCGCATCCCGATCGCAAGCCTGAAATGATCAAGCGCGCGGGTGGCAGCCGCACGGTGCCACAGATCTTTGTGGGTGATGTCCATGTTGGCGGTTGTGATGAACTGCACGCGCTTGAGCGTGCAGGCAAGCTTGATGCGTTGCTTGCTGCATGAAGGCTGCTGTTCTCCAACTCAGCGTAAGCGATGATCCGGCGCAGAACCTGCCGGTGACACGCGAAATGCTCGCAGAGGCCGCGCGGCAGGGTGCGGAATTTATCCTGACGCCCGAAGTGAGCAATTGCATATCGACGAGTCATTCGCACCAACGTGATGTGCTGCACCTTGAGGACGACGATCCGACGCTAGCAGCCTTGCGTGCAGATGCGGCGGCATTGGGTGTGTGGCTGTTGATTGGTTCTCTTGCGCTCAAAACCGATGACGCGGACGGGCGGTTTGCCAACCGGTCATTTCTGATTGATCCACAAGGTGAAGTTGTGGCGCGGTACGACAAGATCCACATGTTTGATGTCCAGGTCACCCCGACAGAGACGTGGAAAGAATCAGCCGCCTACAGGCCCGGTGCGCAGGCTGTCGTGGCGCGTACGCCTTTTGCCAACATTGGCATGACCATCTGTTATGACATCCGCTTTCCCGCGCTGTTTCAGGCGCTTGCGGATGCTGGTGCGCAGTTACTGACGGTGCCTGCTGCGTTTTCACCTGTAACCGGTGCCGCGCATTGGCATAGCTTGCTGCGCGCTCGTGCAATCGAAACGGGGTGTTTTGTGATTGCCCCCGCGCAAACAGGCACACACAACAGCGCCGCGCATAAAACCCGTGACACATACGGTCACTCGCTGGTTGTTACGCCGTGGGGCGAAGTTGTGCTGGATGCCGGCACGGAGGCTGGCGTGCATCTGTTTGATCTGGACATGTCGCAGGTTGATGCCGCGCGTCAAAAAGTGCCCAGCATGAGCCACAAGCGCCCCTTCGAGGCGCCTCAATGAGCGATGCATTCAATACCCTAGCGATTATGTTGTTCAGTGAGATTCTGGGTACAGACCAGATATTGCGCAGCCGCCTGAGCAAGGTGTTGCCAAAGGGTATGGAGATTTCGCATTTCTCCGTTCTCAATCATCTGGCATGGCGCGATGTGGAACGCACACCGGCGCAACTGGCCGAAACCTTTCATGTCACACGCGGGGCGATGACCAACACGCTGACAAAACTGGAATGGGCCGGATATATCCATGTTCGGCCCGATTGGGATGATGCACGGCGCAAAATGGTCACCATCAGCCCCGCAGGGCGTCAGGCACGTGATACCGCGCTTAGTTCGATAGCGCCGATGATTACACAGGTGGTCGAGCAGTTGGGCGAGGAAAAGGCCCGCGCAGCCCTGCCCATTCTGCGCGAACTGCGCAACAAACTGGGCTAGGACGCTGTTCAGGCCGCCGGTTTCAGACTGGCAGTCACGTAGTTCACGCTCAGGTCACGCGCAGACAGGCTCCAGCTCCACAGAATCGGATTGAACACAAACCCCTTGCGATCCACCGGCTCCAGCCCCGCTTTCTCAAGCAGTTTATACAACTCGTCTGGGGTAATGAATTTGGACCATTCATGTGTTCCCTTGGGCAGCCAGCGCATGACATGTTCCGCGCCGATGATCGCCATCACATAGGATTTCGCATTGCGGTTGAGGGTCGAGCAGATGTGCAAACCGCCCGGCTTCAGTAACTGACGGCAAGCGGTGAGGTAGCTGATGGGGGAGGCTACGTGTTCAATCACCTCCATGTTCAGCACAACATCGAATTGCTCGCCTGCCTCTGCCAATGCTTCGGCGGTTGTGTGCCGGTAATCGATTTCCAGCCCTGATTGCTCCGCATGGATTTGGGCCACGGGGATATTTCCGGCAGCCGCATCCGCGCCCACAACAGTGGCCCCGAGGCGCGCCATCGGTTCTGCCAGAAGTCCGCCGCCACAGCCGATATCCAGAATCCGCAGCCCCTTGAACGGTTCCGGTTTTGTCAGGTCGCGATCAAACTCGCCCGCGATCTGGTTTGTAATGTAATCCAGCCTGCACGGGTTAAGCATATGCAGCGGTTTGAATTTGCCCTCTGTGTCCCACCACTCGGCGGCCATGGCTTCAAACTTAGCGACCTCGTCGGGGTCGATGGTGCTTTGATGCGCTTGCATTTCTGCGCTCCTCGTATTCAATGCGGCTTTCGTACTATATAGGCTGGTAATGGATAAGACCCACGATCAAAAGCGCGCTGTGCATCATCTTTACCCGCCGGTTGACCCGTTTGACCGCCGGATGCTGGCCGTCGGGCAGGGCCATGAGGTGTATGTAGAGCAGTGCGGCAACCCTGATGGTATTCCCGTTGTGGTGCTGCACGGCGGGCCGGGGGGCGGGTGTAGCCCCTCAATGCGGCGTTACTTTGATCCGGCACGTTTTCGCGTTATTTTGTTTGATCAACGCGGCTGTGGACGCTCCACACCGCATGCAAGCGTGACCGACAACACCACGTGGCATCTGGTTGCCGACATTGAGCTGATTCGCAAAACACTGGGCATTGACCAGTGGGTTGTATTCGGGGGCAGCTGGGGTGCGACATTATCGCTCATCTACGCGCAGGCACATCCGTATGCGGTACGCAACATGGTGCTGCGTGGTGTGTTTCTGATGACCCAATCTGAACTGGACTGGTTCTATGGCGGTGGTGCCGGCAAATTCTGGCCCGAAGTTTGGGAGAAGTTTACAGCTCTTGTGCCCCAAGAGGAGCGGGACGATTACATAAAAGCGTATCATCGCCGCCTTTTTTCCGACGACGTATCGTTGCAAACCCGTTACGCGGCGGCGTGGGCGGGGTGGGAAAACGCGCTGGCGTCTATCCATTCTGCGGGGCAGATGGTGGCGGGGCCAAGCGAATATGCACGCGCCTTCGCGCGGCTTGAGAATCACTATTTCATCAATGCGGGTTTTCTGGAGTATGATGGCCAGATTCTGGCGCAGATGGATCGCATCGCCCACATTCCCGGAGTAATCGTGCAAGGCCGGTACGATATGATCTGCCCACCCCAAAGCGCATATTCGATCGCGCGTGTCTGGCCGAAATCCGAATTGTTAATGGTGCGCAATGCCGGTCACGCGTTGAGTGAGCCGGGGATAACTGCCGAACTGGTGCGCGCCATGGACAGGATCGCACAGACATGAGCCGAAAGCCTTTAGATAGACGTGCATTGTTTGCCAGCGGTGCGGCTGCTGCCCTGTTGGCGGCGGCGGGGGTTAGTGCGGGGCCGTTGCCACAACGAGGGGGTAAGCTGCGGCTGGCTGTTTCAGGCGCTGCGCGCAGCGATAACTGGGTGAGCGGTGACGGCCTGTTCATGCAAGTTGCGCGGCAAGGCCTGGTTTATGAAACCCTGACCGAAGTTGCCGCCGATGGCACATTACGCGGCGAATTGGCAACCGATTGGACCAGCGCGGAAAACGCGACCGTCTGGACGTTTGATTTGCGCCAAGGTGTTACGTTTCATGACGGTGCGCCCTTCACCGCGAACGATGTTGTTCACAGCCTTGCCGCGCTGGGCGATGTGCGCGCGTTGTCGCGGCACCGCGTCCAGATTGCGCTGTCTGCACCTGAGCCTGCACTGCCATTTGTGCTGGGTCGCGTGGCGCATATCATCCGCCCTGCACATGCCTCCGAAATTGGTATCGGTACGGGCCTTTACCGGATGCGCCGTTTCACTGCGGGACAGCAATTGTTGGCATCACGTGTGGAAATGCATTGGAAAGACGGACAAGCGGGCTGGTTTGATCAGGTTGAACTGGTTTCGATTCCTTCGGCAACTGTGCGTGCGCAGGCGATGGCAGAGTATCTGGTGGATGGTGCCGACATTACCGATACATCGGCGCTGAAAGGTATTGATGGTATTGCAGTGTTGAGCGGGCAAGCGATTTCCCGCGACATTGCACTGCCATCAACACTGGGTCGTGGCGTATTTGACGATCTGCGCGCACCACAGCGGTGGTGGGGGGCTTGATGTTTATTCTCTCCCCGCGTATATGAGCACTCAACAGCGGCGCGCTCGGGTCCAAACCAAGCGCCCACCGAACCTCTGACACGGGCCGCGCGCCCGTTTTTTTGTGCCTGAATTCAAGTGAGATTATGAACAACGACCTGATTGCAAAAGCTGCCATGGACCGGCGTCTCGCCGAGATCATCACGCCTGTCATCGAAGACATGGGGTATGAGCTGGTGCGCGTGCGACTGATGTCCGGTAAAACCTCGACCTTGCAGATTATGGCAGACAAGCCTGATGGTGGCATTGAAGTGGATGATTGCGCCCAGATCAGCACGGCTGTTGGCGCGGTGCTGGATGTCGAAGACCCGATCATTGACGAGTATGCGTTGGAGGTGTCCAGCCCCGGTATCGACCGTCCGCTGACCCGCCTGAAGGACTTTGCCAATTTTGAAGGCTATGAGGCCAAGATCGAAACAGAAGAATTGATAGATGGCCGCCGCCGTTTCAAGGGGCAGCTGGCCGGTGTTGAGGGTGATGAAGTTCTGATCAACATCGACGAGGGCACTGTTGGTCTGAAATTTGACTGGCTGACCGATGCCAAGCTGGTTCTGACGGACGAGCTGATCAAGGAAATGTTGCGCCAGCGCAAGGCGGCTGGTGTCATAGACGAAACCAAATTTGACACTATTGATGAAGAGCCGCCCCTACGGGGCGAGGTACAGACAGATGAGTCTGACAAGGGAGAGACCTAATGGCCATTACATCCGCAAACCAGCTTGAGCTTTTGCAAACTGCCGAAGCTGTTGCTCGTGAAAAGATGATTGATCCCGGTTTGGTGATCGAAGCGATGGAAGAATCCCTCGCCCGTGCGGCGAAGTCCCGCTACGGCGCAGAAATGGATATCCGCGTGAGCATCGACCGCAAGACAGGCCGCGCGACATTTACGCGTGTGCGCACTGTTGTGGCGGATGAGGATCTGGAAAACTATCAGGCCGAATTTACGGTTGAGCAAGCCAAGCAATATATGGACGCTCCCGAAATCGGTCAGGAATTCAGCGAAGAGGTTCCGCCTGTTGAAATGGGCCGGATCGCCGCACAATCGGCCAAGCAGGTGATTTTGCAAAAGGTTCGCGAAGCAGAGCGTGATCGCCAGTACGAAGAATTCAAAGACCGCGCAGGCACGATCATCAATGGTCTGGTCAAGCGTGAAGAGTATGGCAACGTCATCGTTGATGTGGGTGCTGGCGAAGCGATCCTGCGCCGCAACGAAAAAATCGGCCGCGAATCATATCGTCCGAACGACCGTATCCGCGTTTACATCAAGGACGTGCGCCGTGAGCAGCGCGGCCCGCAGATTTTCCTGAGCCGGACAGCGCCCGAGTTCATGGCCGAATTGTTCAAGATGGAAGTGCCGGAAATCTATGACGGTATCATCGAGATCAAAGCGGTCGCCCGTGATCCCGGATCACGCGCCAAGATCGCTGTAATTTCCTACGATAACTCCATCGATCCGGTCGGTGCCTGTGTGGGTATGCGCGGTAGCCGTGTTCAGGCCGTTGTAAACGAGCTTCAGGGCGAAAAGATCGACATCATTCCATGGAATGACGACCAGCCGACCTTCCTTGTGAACGCATTGCAACCCGCCGAAGTGTCCAAGGTTGTTCTGGATGAAGAAGCTGGCAAAATCGAGGTTGTTGTACCCGAAGAGCAGCTGTCGCTTGCGATTGGTCGCCGTGGACAGAACGTGCGCCTTGCGTCCCAGCTGACCGGTCTTGATATCGATATTATGACGGAAGAGCAGGAAAGCTCGCGCCGTCAGGCGGAATTCGAACAGCGTACCAAGCTGTTTATGGACAATCTCGATCTGGACGAGTTCTTTGCCCAGCTTCTGGTTGCCGAAGGTTTCACCAACCTCGAAGAAGTCGCTTATGTCGATGTTTCCGAATTGCTGGTCATCGACGGCGTCGACGAAGACACCGCCAGCGAATTGCAGGCCCGCGCCCGTGACGTGCTGGAAGCGCAGAACAAGGCGGCACTTGATTCTGCCCGCGCACTGGGTGCCGAAGACAGCCTTATTGAATTTGAGGGCCTTACACCCCAAATGATAGAGGCACTGGCCAAAGATGATGTTAAAACGTTGGAAGATTTCGCAACCTGTGCGGATTGGGAGCTGGCTGGCGGCTGGACCACGGAGAACGGCGAACGTGTCAAGGATGATGGCGTTCTTGAACCCTTCGAGATGACGCTGGAAGAGGCGCAAAGCCTGATTATGACAGCCCGTGTGCTGTTGGGCTGGGTCGATCCGACAGAACTGGACGCAGACGCCGACGAAGAAGGTGACGCAGAAGAGGAGGCCGAGGCCTGATCGCAGGCCTCGGGGTATCAGTATGGGACGCGGTGGCGCATCCAAAGACCGTGAAAGCGGTGCGGAACGCAAATGCCTTGCTACAGGTGAGGTGCAACCAAAGTACCGGTTGATACGTTTCGTTGTAGGGCCTGATGGTCAGGTTGTACCGGATGTCATGGGTAAGCTGCCTGCGCGTGGTATGTGGGTTTCCGCAGATCGTGCCGCCCTTGAGACGGTTGTGAAAAAGGGGTTGTTTTCGCGCAGTGCAAAGCAACCTGTAAAGACGCCGGATAATCTGGTGGAAGAAGTAGAAACGCAGTTGGCCCGCCGTGTGGTGGACCTGATTTCGATGCAGCGCAAAGCGGGCAAAGCCGTAGCTGGGTACGAAAAGGTCAAAGGCTGGCTACAGAACGAAGAGGCGCTTGTTCTGATCCAGGCTGTGGATGGATCGGGACGCGGCAAATCTAAACTGAGCACACCGCACTACGGACACTATATCGGGTGTCTGACGGCGGATGAATTGGGTTTGGCATTCGGTCGCCAAACTGTGATACATGGGGCGCTCGCCTCTGGTGGACTCACTCTACGTGTTGTAGAGGAAGCCCATAGACTGAATGGCGTGCGTAAAAACGAGGCTGGCAGCGGCCAGCCGAAAGGATGACGAGCTAGATGAGCGATAGTGATGGCAAGAAAACATTGGGTTTGCGGGGCGCCCCCGCGCGTCCGGGCAATGTAAAGCAAAGCTTTAGCCACGGACGTACCAAAAACGTTGTTGTGGAAACCAAACGCAAGCGCGTTGTGGTGCCCAAGCCCGGTGGTCAAAAGCAAACCGGCCCCGGTGCCGGACCCGTTGGTGATCCTTCGCGGCGCCCCGCGGGTATCACCGACTCTGAGATGGAGCGCCGCCTGAAGGCTGTTCAAGCCGCGAAGGCCCGTGAGGCGGAAGAAGCCGCGGCACGTGAAGCGGAAGAGAAAGCGCGCGCAGAAGAGCGCGAACGCCGCCGCGCCGAGATTGATGCAAAAGAGCGCGAAGATCGCGAACGTGAGGAAAGCCTTAAAGCGAAGGCCGAAGAGGAAGAACGTGCAAAACGCGAGGCGGAAGCCGCAGCACGCGCTGCCGCCGCGCCCGCTGCAGAGCAGCCTGCACAATCACGTGCTGTGCCGAACAAGCCGGCTCCAGCATCTACGCCGCGTAAAACCGAACGTGATCGCGAAGAAACAAATAAAAAGAATCGGCTGGCCGACGACCGTCGTTCTGGCAAGCTGACGGTGAACCAGGCGTTGCGTGGTGGCGAAGGAGGCCGTCAACGCTCTATGGCGCAGATGAAGCGCAAGCAGGACCGCGCACGTCAGAAGGCGATGGGCGGCACGGTCGAGCGCGAAAAAATTGTGCGCAATGTCAATCTACCGCCGGCGATTGTTGTGTCTGAACTGGCCGTTCGTATGGCTGAAAAGATCGGTGCTGTTGTGAAGGCGCTGATGAACAACGGCATGATGGTTACGCAGAACCAGACAATTGACGCCGACACCGCCGAGCTGATCATTGAAGAATTCGGTCACAATGTTGTGCGGGTTTCCGATGCTGACGTTGAAGATGTGATCAAGCTGGAAGAGGATGACGAGAGCGATCTGAAGCCGCGCCCACCTGTGATTACCATCATGGGTCACGTTGACCACGGTAAAACATCGCTGCTGGATGCGATCCGTAAGGCGAAGGTGACAGAGGGCGAAGCAGGCGGTATTACCCAGCACATCGGTGCTTACCAGATCACGACCGACAGTGGACAGTTGTTGTCGTTCCTTGATACTCCGGGTCACGCTGCGTTTACCTCCATGCGCTCACGCGGTGCACAGGTGACGGATATCGTTATTCTGGTGGTTGCAGCAGATGATGCGGTAATGCCCCAGACGATCGAAGCGATTGCGCACGCAAAGGCGGCCAAGGTGCCGATGATTGTGGCTATCAACAAAATTGACAAACCGGCGGCTGACCCCGACCGCGTGCGTGCAGCCTTGTTGCAGCACGAGGTTATCGTGGAAAAGATGTCCGGTGACGTTCAGGACGTTGAAGTTTCTGCAATCACCGGTCAGGGTCTTGATGACCTGTTGGAAGCGATTGCGCTGCAAGCGGAAATCCTTGAACTGAAAGCCAACCCTGATCGCGCTGCCGTTGGCGCCGTGATCGAGGCACAGCTTGATGTGGGTCGCGGCCCTGTGGCAACAGTTCTGGTTCAGAACGGGACGCTGCGGACAGGTGATATTTTCGTTGTTGGTGAGCAGTACGGTAAAGTTCGTGCGTTGATCGACGACAAAGGAAATCGCGTTAAGGAAGCGGGCCCGTCTGTTCCCGTCGAGGTTCTGGGCCTGAATGGTACACCCGAAGCAGGTGACGTTCTGAACGTGACAGAAACCGAAGCACAGGCGCGCGAGATCGCGGAATATCGTGCCAATGCCGCGAAAGACAAGCGCGCTGCGGCTGGTGCTGCAACCACATTAGAACAGCTGATGGCAAATGCTAAAGCAGATGAGGATGTGTCCGAACTGCCAATCTTGGTAAAAGCCGATGTTCAGGGCTCTGCCGAGGCGATCGTGCAAGCGATGGAAAAAATCGGCAACGACGAAGTCCGTGTCCGTGTGCTGCACTCCGGCGTGGGTGCAATCACCGAAACAGATGTCGGTCTGGCCGAGGCTTCGAATGCGCCGATCATGGGCTTTAACGTCCGTGCCAATGCATCCGCACGCAACACTGCCAACCAGAAGGGTGTCGAAATCCGCTACTATTCGATCATCTATGATCTGGTGAACGACGTAAAAGCTGCGGCTTCGGGTCTGCTGAGCAACGAGATCAAAGAAACCTTTATCGGCTATGCCACGATCAAAGAGGTGTTCAAGGTCACGGGTGTGGGCAAGGTGGCCGGTTGTCTGGTTACCGAAGGGGTGGCACGCCGCTCAGCCGGTGTGCGTTTGCTGCGTGACAACGTGGTGATCCACGAAGGCACGCTGAAAACACTCAAGCGTTTCAAGGACGAAGTACCGGAAGTTCAGTCGGGTCAGGAATGTGGTATGGCGTTTGAAAACTATGACGACGTGCGCCCAGATGACGTGATCGAAATCTTCACACGCGAAGAAGTCACACGCACGCTGACGTAAACGCATGTGAAACAATAAAAAAAGGGACAGTGCGAAACACTGTCCCTTTTTTTATATCAGCTATAAATCTGCCTATTTCTTTGTCACAGGCACGCCAGAATAAACGGTATTGTCGACTTGAACGGCAATTCGACCGTCGGGCATGGAACGTACAAAAGTGCCTTGAACAGACACACAGCTTCCAAGTGTAATGGTGCGCAGCAAGAAAATTCTCCCCAGAATTAAGATGCTTCCACTTTAATGGATATTGTGCCCACATCCAGCATAATGACGCCCCATATGGGAAAATTGTATCTAAAGCGAACTATAATCCCTTAGAGCCAGTCTCGCAGAATCGCGATAAGCGGAATATCTGCTGGTGGCATAGGGTAGTTTCGCATTTCGGTCGGCTTCACCCATTTCAAAACCTGCCCTTCACGGGCTTGGGGTGTCCCGTTCCATTTCCGGCAGGCAAACAGAGGCATCATCAGGTGGAAATCTTCGTAAGAATGACTAGCAAAAGTGAGGGGCGCCAGACACGATGCCCATGTATCTATTCCCAATTCTTCTTCTAATTCCCGAATGAGGGCTGTTTCGGGAGTTTCACCAGTTTCGATTTTGCCTCCGGGAAACTCCCATAATCCGGCCATGGATTTACCGGCGGGACGCTGCGCCAACAACACCCGACCATCAACATCAATCAACGCAACCGCAGCGACCAGAACAATTTTCACGATCGATAGTCCGCGTTGATCGCGATGTAGTCGTGGGTCAGATCACAGGTCCACACGGTTGCTTTGCCGGTCCCGATTCCGATATCGGCACCAATAACGATGTGATCCTTTTTCATCTGAGCGGCTGCAGCCTCTTCCGAATAGGATTCGCTGCGCCAGCCGTCTTTGGCAACCTCGATGTCCCCGAAACGGATACTCAGCCGGTCACGATCAGCTGCGGCACCGGATTTACCAACTGCCATTACAATCCGGCCCCAATTTGGATCTTCTCCAGCGATTGCGGTTTTTACCAGCGGTGAATTTGCGATCGCCATCGCGTGAATTTTGGCATCGGCATCGCTTGCCGCGCCGTTAACATTGATTTCAACAAACTTTGTCGCGCCTTCTCCGTCACGGACGACCTGATGTGCAAGGTCCTGCATGACACCATGCAGAGCGTTGGCGAATCCTTCATGGGTATCCACCGCGACGCCGCTGGCGCCAGTTGCTGCAACAATCAGGCTGTCGGATGTGGATGTATCGCTATCAACTGTGATGCTGTTGAACGTCGTTTCATTTGAGGTTGAAACCAGTGCTTGCAACGCTTTTTGCTCGATTTTCGCATCGGTAAAAATATAGACCAGCATCGTGGCCATATCCGGGGCGATCATGCCTGAACCTTTTGCAATGCCCGCGATAGAGACTGTTTTACCGTCCAAATCTACAGTTGCCGATGATCCCTTCGGGAAAGTATCGGTTGTCATAATTGCCTTGGCAGCACCGGCGATACCGTCCGCGGCAGTGGATTTCGACAGAGAATCAAGCGCAGCGGTGATACGTTCATGTGGCAATGGCTCACCGATGACACCTGTGGAGGACGTGAACACCCGATCTAGCGGGACATCACACGCTTTGGCCACAGCTGCGGTGATTGCCTGCACCGAGGCAACGCCGGTCTTTCCGGTAAACGCATTGGAGTTGCCGGAGTTAACCAGAATAGCCGCGCCTGCGTCAGAGGGTTTGCCAAGCTTTTCCTGACAATCCAGTACCGGCGCCGAGCGTGTGGCAGAGCGTGTGAAGGCGCCTGCCACAACGGTTCCCGGCACCAATGTGGCAAGCATCACATCGGTGCGACCCTGATATTTGACACCAGCCGCAGCAGTGGCGAACTTTACGCCGTCAATTTCAGGCAAGTCTGGAAAAGCGGCGGGTGCCAGTGGTGACACAGATGTAATTTTTGCCATGGTTCCGCTTACTCCAGAACGGTTACTTGTTTTATAACAGACGGATCAAGACCCTCTGCGCCGCTGCGGTCAACTTCGGCCGCGTTGGTTACTGCATCAATCTTTTCTTGTGCGCGGACCTGACGGATCTGCATTTCGATTTCTTCGCGCACTTCTTCAAGCTTTGGTGCTTCTTGAATACGGGTTTCGTTCAGCTTGATGATATGCCAGCCGAACTGAGTTTTTACGGGGGCAGACACGGCCCCGACCTCCATACCTGCAACAGCGGTTTCAAATTCGGGCACCATCGCGCCCTGACCGAACCAGCCAAGCTGCCCACCATTCGGCCCGGACGGGCCGGTAGATTTTTCACGCGCGACAGTTTCAAACTCCGCGCCATCCTCCAATGCGGCAACTACTTCCAATGCTGCCTCTTCGGTTTCGACCAGAATGTGAGACGCGTTGAATTCGGGAGCTTGCTCTACGTTCTTGTATTCTTCGTCATAGGCGGCTTGCACCTCTGCGTCTTCCAGCGGCACTTCCAAAATGCTGTTGATGGATTCGCCTGCTGTCAGCGAACGGCGTTCGTTTTCCAGCTGTAGCAATACGCGCTGCGGCAGATCACCCGTGTATTCCTGTTGCAGGGCTGTCTGCTGGACCAACTGATCGAGGATCCCCTGGAAAAGGACATCGTCCGGCAGGTTTTTGTATTGTTCCGGCAATCCGGCCCAAGCAACAATCATGTGACCGATGGTGATTTCTGTACCGCCAACAGTGGCGACAACCTTGGATGGGTCTGCTGTAATCGTCTCTTGTGCTGCTGCGGGCAGGGCAAGAGCGGCGATAAACGCCAGCGGCGCAAGAAAAGTGAGGGGTTTTTGCATGGATCGTCCTATCATTCCGGCGGTATAAGGCCAGTTACATTGACACGCTACATGGTGGCCCTTACATCGCTGATGGGCGCGGCGTAAAGCCACCATTCTCCCCTTCTATTTATGGACTGGGTGTTTGCGGGGCAAGCAGATCGCGCGATAGAATTTTAACTTCGGCTGGAGATCGCATGCTGGGACTCGGAAAAATCACCAAAAAGGTTTTTGGTACGCCAAATGATCGCAAGATTAAGGCTGTCCGCCCCCTTATCGAAAAGATCAACGCGCTGGAGCCGGAGTACGAAAAGCTCTCTGACGAGGCGATCAAAGACAAAACAGAGGAATTGGCCACGCGGGCGTTGAAAGGCGAAAGCCTTGATGCCCTGTTGCCGGAAGCTTTTGCAAACTGTCGTGAGGCCGCGCGTCGTACCCTGGGTCTGCGGGCATTCGATACGCAGCTTATGGGTGCGATTTTTCTGCATCAGGGCAATGTGGCCGAGCAGAAAACCGGTGAGGGTAAAACCCTGACCGCGACATTTGCCGCCTATCTCAACGCGCTAACCCATAAGGGTGTGCATATCGTCACCGTGAACGAATACCTCGTGAAACGCGATGCGGAGTGGATGGGCAAGGTTTTCGGCGCACTTGGTCTGACCACCGGCTATATCTATCCGGGCATGACAGATGACGCAAAGCGCGAGGCCTATTCTTGCGATATCACGTACACCACAAACAACGAACTCGGCTTTGACTACCTGCGCGACAACATGAAGGCCGAGTTGAGCGAGATTTTCCAGAAGCAGCACAACTTTGCTATTGTGGACGAGGTTGACAGCATCCTCATCGACGAAGCGCGTACGCCACTTATTATCTCCGGCCCGTCGGATGACAGGTCTGACATGTACCTGACCATTGATGGTGTGATCCCGTCGCTGCTGCCTGAGCATTATGAGCTGGATGAAAAAACCCGTAACGTGACCTTTACCGATGAGGGTATCGAATTTCTTGAAGAGCAGTTGCGCGCCCGTGAACTGCTGGAAGACGGCATGACGCTCTATGATCCTGAAAGCACGTCGATTGTACATCACGTCAATCAGGGTCTGCGCGCGCACAAGCTGTTCGAGAAAGACAAAGACTATATCGTACGGGATGGTGAAGTTGTTCTGATTGACGAATTTACAGGCCGTATGATGGCCGGTCGCCGTTTGGGCGATGGCCTGCATCAGGCGATCGAGGCGAAAGAGGGCGTTGAAATCAAACCTGAAAACATCACTCTCGCATCGGTGACTTTCCAGAACTATTTCCGCCTGTATGACAAATTAGCAGGTATGACGGGCACAGCGCTGACCGAAGCCGATGAATTTATGGAAATCTACGGCCTTGGCGTTGTTGAGGTTCCTACCAACGTGCCGATCGCGCGGGTAGATGAGGATGACGCCGTTTACCGCACGGTGGGCGAAAAATATGCCGCAATGATAGAGCGCGTGAAAGAGGCGCACGCCAAAGGTCAGCCATGCCTTGTGGGCACAACATCCATCGAAAAATCCGAAATGCTGAGCAAGCTGCTGGAAGCCGAAGGGATCAAGCACAATGTCCTGAATGCGCGCCAGCACGAGCAGGAAGCGCAGATTGTCGGTGATGCGGGTAAACTGGGCGCGGTGACAATCGCCACCAACATGGCGGGACGCGGCACCGATATCCAGCTTGGCGGTAACGTTGAGTTAAAGGTACTGGAAGCATTGGCCGCTGATCCGGATGCCGATCCGGTTGCTGTGCGCACAAAGATCGAAGCAGAACACGCGGACGAAAAGAAAAAGGTGCTGGAGGCAGGCGGCTTGTTTGTACTAGCGTCCGAGCGCCACGAAAGCCGCCGTATTGATAACCAGTTGCGCGGTCGTTCCGGCCGTCAGGGTGATCCGGGGCGGTCTTCATTCTTCCTGTCGCTGGAAGATGACCTGATGCGCATTTTCGGTTCGGAGCGGTTGGAGAAGGTGCTGACATCGCTGGGGCTGAAAGAAGGCGAGGCGATCATTCACCCTTGGGTGAATAAATCGCTTGAGCGCGCGCAGGCAAAGGTAGAAGGCCGCAACTTTGACATTCGCAAGCAGTTGCTGAAATTCGATGACGTGATGAACGAACAGCGCAAGGTTATCTTTGGCCAGCGCCGTGACATCATGGAATCACAGGACCTGCACGAAATCACGGAAGACATGCGTCATCAGGTGATTGACGATCTGATCGAACAATACATGCCGCGCAACACCTATGCCGACCAGTGGGACACACAGGGCTTTTATGCCGCTGTGATCGAACAGCTGGGCGTCGACGTGCCGGTCATTGCATGGTGCGAAGAAGATGGCGTTGATGATGATATTATTCGCGAGCGCCTGATCGAGGCGACCGACAAGCTGATGGCGGACAAGGCCGAACGCTTTGGCGAAGAAAATATGCGCAACATCGAAAAGCATTTCCTGTTGCAGACAATTGATGCGAAATGGCGTGATCACCTGCTGACGCTGGAACATTTGCGGTCTGTTGTCGGGTTCCGGGGGTATGCGCAGCGTGATCCGTTGAACGAATATAAAAACGAATCATTCCAGTTGTTTGAAAGTATGTTGGACAGCTTGCGCTCGGATGTGACCCAAAAACTGTCGCGCATAGAGCCTGCCAGTGAAGAAGAGCAGCAGCGTATGATCCAACAGATGCTTGCACAACAGCAGGCTGCAGACGAAGCGGTTGACGAGGCCGTGGATGAAGCCGAAGCGGCAGCAGAAGCAGCCGACGGATTTGATGAAAACGATCCCTCAACATGGGGAAATCCCGGCCGGAATGATCTGTGTCCCTGTGGATCGGGTAAGAAGTTCAAGCACTGCCACGGTCAATTGACCTGATCTGTACCTTGGAATCGTCATAGTTCAGGCGCGGGGCCGCCCTATTGCAGCCCCGTTTTCAGACGAAGAGTGTTCTCGACCCAATCCGTAACAAGGGACGAGACAATGCAACATCGCAAGGAAATCACCATGGCTGCCGGTACGCTGGCTTGTGCCATCGGCATCGGATTTTTCATGCAGCAATCGCAAACGGTGCCGCCAGAGCGTTTTGAGGGCGCAACCCTTATGAATGCAAATGCCGTGGTTCTGGATGTAGAAGAAATCGTTCTGACTTCGGCTGAATTTACCGAGAAGCTTAAGGCGCCAAAAACAGAGGAAGCTGTTGTTTTGGCCGCTGCGCCTGCAATCGTGCCGCCGGAAGCGATTGATATGCCCGAAGTACAAACGGCACCGGCCACTGCGACGCCTGAGCTGTCGCGGAAGGAAGAAACGGCAGAGCAAGCCTGTGAGATTACCGCACATGCGCGCCCCATTGCGGCCGCTATGGTGAACCTGACGCTTGACGCGCCGTGTCTGCCCGACGAGCGGGTGACCGTGCATCACAGTGGGGTGCTGTTCAACCAGACCACAGATGCAGAAGGCGCGTTTGATATCACTATGCCTGCTATGGCCGAAAACGCGACATTCATCATGGCGTTTACAAATGGTGACGGTGCAGTTGCCCAGACCACAGTTGATGAGTTGCCGGATTTTGACCGTGTCGCATTGCAATGGAAAGGCGATACAGGTTTCCAACTTCACGCGCGGGAATTCGGGGCGGACTATGATAGCGAAGGGCATGTATGGGCGGGCGCTGCGCGTGATATGTCATACGCTGTGACCGGACAGGGCGGCTACATCACCCTGCTTGGCGATGCCGATGTGCCGGATGGGCTGCTTGCAGAAGTGTATACCATTCCGGCTGTCCAAACGGAAAACGGAGAAACCGTTGACCTGAGCGTTGAAGCCGAAGTTGCCGAAAACAACTGCGGGCTAGAGATCGAAGCGAAGATTCTGCAGGTGAGCAGTGGCAACGATATCACAACCCGCAATTTGACGCTGTCCGTGCCGGACTGTGACGCCGCTGGGAACTTTCTTGTGTTGAATAATCTCTTCGAAGACTTGAAGGTCGCATCTAACTAACGCAACCCCGAGGTCTTAATGATCAAAGCGATATGTGTGGCGGTCCTCGCCGCACTTTTCCTTTTTGGCGCTATATCGTCTGTGCAGGCACAAGACATCACGCTCACGTCTCGCGATAGCAAGGTTGAGCTGAGTGGCACGCTGCTTGGGTTTGACGGTGAGTTCTACCGTGTTCAGACGGAGTATGGCGAACTGACTGTGGACGGATCAGGCGTTTTGTGTACTGGCCCTGGTTGCCCGAACATCGAAGATTTCGTAGCCGAGCTTCAGATCTCCGGCGCGCCGACATTGGGCGCTGTTGTGATGCCTGCGCTGCTAGAGGCCTTTGCACAAAAAAACGACTACGTTACGGAGCGTGAAGAAGGTGAGGATAGCACCAGTTTTACCTATCTTCTCAGCCGCGCAAGCGATGGAAAGCTGGCCGCACGATTTTTCTTTCGTGTGACGAATACCGATGAAGGGTTTGCTGATCTGCTGGCAGATGAGGCCGATATCGTGATGTCGCTGCGCGAGATTCGCGCAGAAGAGCGCAGCAGAGCCAGAGAAGCGGGTCTGGGCGATATGACAGGGATCAACCGCAGTCGTGTGCTAGCGCTGGATGCGATTGTTCCGGTGGTTTCCGGGACTAACCCCGTTCAAGGGATTTCACCGGTCGATCTTGCACAGGTTCTGGCCGGACGGATCACCAATTGGAAAGCGCTCGGCGGACCTGACGTACCGATAGATTTGCACCTACCAGATGACTCTTCAGGGTTGGGGCAAGCGATTGTGGACCAACTGCTGCGACCGGCAAATCTTGGAAAGCTATCTGATAAGGCAACGCGCCATGCTACGTCAGATAGTCTGTCTCAGGCTGTTTCGGCTGATACGTTTGCATTGGGTCTGACCAGCTACGCCGAACGGGGTGATACACAAGCTCTGATGCTGACGGGGCGTTGCGGATTTTCGATGCAGGCATCGCGCCGGACAATCAAAACAGAAGATTATCCGCTAACGGCACCGATGTTTCTATACTTTCCTGCACGCCGCCTGCCGCGCCTTGCGCGAGAGTTTCTTGCATTTACCCGTGGACCGGCTGCGCAGATTGTGATCCGGCGTTCTGGTTTTGTGGACCAGACACCGGAAGAGATCGCTGTCGAGCAGCAAGGCAACCGTTTTGCCAATGCAATTGCTCAAGCTGGTACAGAAATTACATTAGGTGAATTGCAGCGGATGACGGCCACGTTGGTTCCCATGGCACGGCTAAGCACGTCGTTCCGGTTTGAAGCGGGATCAGTCCGTTTAGACGCGCAATCGCGCTCGAATGTTCAGCAACTGGCACGGGCGCTGGAGGTCGGGCAATATGATGCGCGGCGACTCCTTTTTGTCGGCTTCAGTGACGGTAACGGACCCTCTGAAGCCAATCGGGATATCGCGCTTCGCCGCGCTGACGCCGTGCGCCGCGCGGTCAATGAAGCCGCTGTTGCTGCTAATCTTGAACGGGTGGAACTGGGTGTTGACGCCTTTGGAGAGGCGATGCCAATGGCCTGCGATGACAGTTCTTGGGGACGCCGCGCCAACCGCCGCGTTGAGGTTTGGGTGCGCTAGAGATATCCATCAGCCCGAAAGCTGAGCTCCCGGGATTTGCCGATAATCAAGTGATCATGCAGAGTAAGGCCAAGCGCGTCACAGGCCGCATTTACGCGGTGCGTCATGTCAATGTCAGCCTGTGAAGGTGTCGGATCACCGGAGGGATGGTTGTGTACAAGTATGACGGCAGAAGCGTTCAGTTCCAAAGCGCGCTTGGCGACTTCGCGAGGGTATACAGGAACATGATCAACGGTACCTTTGGCTTGCTCTTCATCGCCGATTAACACGTTTTTGCGATCCAGATACAGGACGCGAAACTGTTCGGTTTCGCGATGAGCCATCGTAGTGTGGCAATAATCGAGCAGCGAGTCCCAACTTGAAAGCACGTGGCTGTGCATAATTTTCGACCGCGCCATGCGGTGTGCAGCGGCCTCTACAATTTTCAATTCTGTAACAACGGCATCACCGACGCCTGAAATGTCGCGCAGGCGCGCTTCTGGAGCGGTGAGGACACGGTTGAAATCACCAAAACAATCCATCAGCGCGCGCGCAAGCGGCTTGACGTCGCGCCGCGGAATGGCGCGGAACAGGACAAGTTCAAGCAATTCATATTCAGGCATGGCCATTGCGCCACCTGCCATAAACCTTGCGCGTAAACGCTGGCGGTGGTCGGCTATGTATGAAGGTTGCTTTCCGCTCGCCTGCGCGGCCACCGGGGCTTCGTCCATCAAAAAGGGAAGTGGCTGTTCGTTGAAGTTCGACATTTCTTCAAGATGCCGCAGATATAGTTAGAGATTGGTTAACGAAGAAGTTCGATGTTCAACCTGGGTAAAATCACCTTGTGTAGACTAATGTGTGAACGCGAAGGGCATCGTTGCACGAATTTGCATGAGGTCAGCGGCGGATTTGGACCATTGTAATAATCAAAAGAAAACGGGCGCACTACTCAAAGTAAAGTGCGCCCGTGTATACGGCTCTGCGATAGTATGAAGGGCTTCACCCTTTCATTGAGTCCCAGAACGATTTGACCGAGGAAAAAAAGCTGCTGCCCTCGGGGTTATTCTTATCCGAGAGTTCTTCGAATTCGCGCAAAAGCTCTTTTTGCTTGCTAGTGAGGTTCACCGGTGTTTCTACAGCCAATTCGATGATCATGTCCCCTGTGGCACCGCCACGTAAATGCGGCATACCTTTGCCGCGTAAACGCATTTGGCGACCTGACTGGCTGCCTGCGGGAACCTGAACACGGCCACGGCCACCATCAATCGTAGGTACTTCGATGCTGCCGCCCAAAGCGGCGCTGGCCATGGTGACCGGAACGCGGCAGAACAGGTTTGGCCCATCCCGTTCGAACAGCTCGTGATCCTGCACTTCGATGAAGATGTATAAATCTCCGGAAGGACCGCCGCGCATACCCGCTTCACCTTCGCCTGCAAGACGGATGCGGGTGCCGGTTTCTACACCTGCGGGAATATTAACCGACAAAGAGCGGTCTTTTTCCACGCGACCGGCGCCGCGGCATGTTGTGCACGGGTTTTTGATGATTTGGCCTAGGCCGGAACATGTGGGGCAGCCGCGTTCAACTGTGAAAAAGCCTTGCTGCGCGCGGACCTTACCCATGCCGGAACATGTGGGGCAGGTGGTTGGCTCGGCTCCACCTTCGGCACCCGAGCCGTTGCATGCATCGCAGCTGACGGATGTGGGCACGTTGATGGATTTTTGGAGCCCGGAGTACGCTTCTTCTAGCGAGACGCGCAGGTTGAAACGCAGATCAGAGCCGCGTGCAGCGCGACGTCCGCCGCCCTGCTGCCCGCGACCGCCCATGAAGTCACCGAACAGGTCATCGAATACGTCCGAAAACGCGGACGAGAAATCACCCTGTCCGCCACCAGCGCCGCCAAAGCCACCGCCCGGACGGCCACCACCACCTATGCCACCCTCGAATGCAGCATGGCCGTAGCGGTCATAAGCCGCCTTTTTATCTGCATCTTTGAGGACTTCGTAAGCTTCGTTGGCTTCTTTGAACTGTCCTTCCGCTTCCGGTTTGCCGGTGTTGCGGTCCGGGTGCAGCTCTTTCGCCTTTTTGCGATAGCCCTTTTTGATCTCTTCTGCGGAGGCGCCTTTGGCGACTCCCAAGATCTCATAATAGTCACGTTTTGCCATCAGTATTATCCTTTACAGGAACGTGAAGGGCCGGCCCGTCTGATCGGACCGGCCCTGTCATTGGTTCCGCACTGCGGATTTACGCGCGCTTGTCGTTGTCGAGGTCTTCGAAATCAGCGTCAACGATATCATCGTCGGCATTGCCGTTCGGGGCCTCGTCAGCGGCAGCGGCCATATCATCTTCGCCCGCTTCCTGCGCGCTCTTGTAGATGGCTTCGCCCAGCTTCATTGCAGCTTCTGTTACGTTCTGGATGCCGGATTTGATTTTTTCGGCATTTTCGGTTTCCATTTCGTCTTTCAACGCTGCAATTGCCAGTTCGATCGCTTCGACAGTGGTTGGATCAACCTTGTCAGCATGCTCTTCCATCGACTTTTCAGTAGAGTGGATAAGGCTTTCTGCCTGGTTTTTTGCTTCGATCAACGCGCGGCGCTCTTTATCCGCATCTGCGTTTTCTTCCGCGTCCTTAACCATCTTCTCGATATCGGCATCGGACAGACCACCGGAAGCTTGAATGGTGATCTTTTGCTCTTTGCCTGTGCCTTTGTCCAAAGCGCCCACGGACACGATGCCGTTGGCATCGATATCGAAGGTTACTTCGATCTGGGGCATGCCGCGTGGCGCTGGCGGGATAGATTCGAGATTGAAGGCACCGAGGATTTTGTTATCGGCGGCCATTTCCCGTTCACCCTGAAACACGCGAATGGTTACGGCGTTCTGGTTATCTTCCGCGGTTGAGAAGATCTGGCTCTTCTTGGTCGGGATGGTTGTGTTGCGGTCGATCAGGCGCGTAAACACACCGCCAAGGGTTTCAATACCCAAGGACAGAGGTGTCACGTCCAGCAGAACCACGTCTTTTACATCACCCTGCAAAACGCCAGCCTGAATCGCAGCACCAAGGGCCACAACTTCGTCAGGGTTCACACCTTTGTGCGGCTCTTTACCGAAGAATTTAGTTACTTCTTCAATAACGCGCGGCATCCGGGTCATACCGCCGACAAGTACAACTTCGTCGATGTCGGTTGCTTTTAGGCCGGCATCTTTCAGCGCTGCCTGACAAGGCTTGATAGATGCTTTGATCAAATCACCAACGAGGCTTTCCAATTTGGCACGGGTCAGCTTCATCACCATGTGAAGCGGCTGGCCGTTGGATCCCATGGAGATAAACGGCTGGTTAATTTCGGTCTGTGTTGCTGACGAAAGCTCGATCTTGGCTTTTTCAGCAGCCTCTTTCAGACGCTGGAGCGCCATTTTATCTTGTGTGAGGTCGACCTGATTTTCTTTTTTGAACTCGTCCGCAAGGTAGTTGACAATGCGCATGTCAAAATCTTCACCGCCGAGGAACGTGTCACCGTTGGTAGATTTCACTTCGAACAGGCCGTCGTCGATTTCCAGAATGGTCACGTCGAATGTACCGCCGCCAAGGTCATAGACCGCGATGGTTTGTGTTTCTTTTTTGTCCAGACCGTAGGCAAGCGCGGCTGCTGTAGGTTCGTTGATGATGCGCAACACCTCAAGACCGGCGATTTTACCGGCATCTTTGGTTGCCTGACGCTGGGCGTCGTTAAAGTAGGCAGGAACGGTGATTACCGCCTGTGTGACTTCTTCGCCCAGATACGACTCGGCCGTTTCTTTCATTTTGCCAAGGATGAAGGCGGAAATTTGTGAAGGTGAATACTTCTCGCCACGGGCTTCAACCCACGCATCACCATTGCCACCGTCAATCACATTGAAGGGCATGTTTTTGCGGTCTTTGGCAAGATCAGCGTCATCGTTGCGGCGGCCAATCAGACGTTTAACGCCGAAAATCGTGTTTTCGGGGTTGGTGACAGCCTGACGTTTTGCTGGCTGGCCTACAAGGCGCTCATCTTCGGTGAAGGCCACGATAGAGGGCGTAGTGCGCGCGCCTTCGGCATTTTCAACAACGCGAGGCTGGCTGCCGTCCATGATGGCGATACAGGAGTTTGTTGTTCCGAGGTCAATACCAATTACTTTGGCCATGTTTTTCGATCCCTTTTTTAGCTCAAGGCGATTACACGAAGCATAGGCCCGTTGCGGCACCACTGCTTCGATCCGGTTGACGCTGGAAACGTGTCGTCTCCAGCGGTTCGGAGGGTATATAGTGAGGGGGTGCTGGCCCTGCAACCGTGGCAGACACTAAGATGTGATGATTCACACAGAAATACTGAAAATTGGCAAGAAATAGGGGGTTTGGCGGTGAGATTTTCGGTTAAAGGCTTCGAAATACACTCCGGATTTCTGAATATTGAAGCCCAGCGGGCGGTTTTGGATGCGGTGCGCGGGGTTGTCGCAAAGGCGCCGTTTTTCCGGCCGAACACACCTTCCGGCAAACCGATGTCTGTAAGGATGAGCGCGGCAGGGAAATACGGGTGGTTCTCGGACAGAAACGGGTATCGTTATGTGTCGCAACATCCCGATGGCACACCATGGCCTGCGATCCCCGCCGAAGTTTTGGAAATATGGCACGGTTTAACAGGGCTGGAGCGGCAGCCCGAGTGCTGCTTGATCAATTATTACGGGCCGGACGCGAAGCTCGGCCTGCATCAGGACCGTGATGAGGCGGATATGCGCTGGCCTGTTGTGTCGGTATCTTTGGGAGATGACGGGCTGTTTCGCATGGGGAACGTCACACGCGGCGGCAAGACCGAGAGCCATTGGTTACGCTCCGGCGATGTGGTTGTCATGGGCGGTGATGCGCGGCTGGCCTATCACGGAGTTGACCGGATCAGGGCCGGATCATCTACGCTACTGCCAAAGGGTGGCCGGCTCAACCTGACCCTGCGCGTGGTTGAGTGAGGTAGCCCGCTTGGTTCCGGGTCTTTGGCGATTTATGCCGCCGCAGATATTATTCTCTCAACAAATGTAAAAAATTTAACAGCTGGAAAAGTTTTGGATTGGGTTCATGGCGACGTTAAACGGGGTGTTTTAAGCCTGTGCCAAAACGAAAGGTCTTGGAATATTATTAATTATTGCTCTGCGTGGATTTCTGAATCCCGTATGAAACGCCAGCATGACTGTTCGTCTAACGCTTAAATATTCCAGTAGCGGATGGGAAACTGGATATGTTTCATTCCATCTATTGTTACTCTTTTGCCGCGTTCACCGACGAATTTATGCCAAATGTCATCGGGAGCAGGAACTCCATAAAATCCTTTTCTTTCTGGAAGTTCATCTGATTTCCTTACTCGCGGTCATTTTTAACACAAAATCTAAATTGCTCGGACCGAAGTGACTGCATCGCAAAGCCTTAGAGTTGGGCCCGACTTGGAAACTGTGCGGAATCAGCATGATTATGCCATAGATCGACATTTCTCGGATGGTACAGCCAAGCGAAGACCTTACCGCTTCTTCGCAAAATTTTGCCTTGTCTCGCAGACGGAAGCCTATCGCCGCGCGCTCCACGAGATTGACGCATGTTTGCGGGTATAGAATTCTCCCATCAGGCCGATCATCACCAGCACCAGCCCGACCCAGAACGCATACATCGGATCACTGTAGCGGGGGTTGTAGTTGAGGAAGGCATAACCGCGCGCTTGGTCAATTGTGTGAAACAGCGGGTTCCAGTCAAACATGGCAAGCATGAAGCCGGGGAGCGTGTTGGCAACAAACATCTTGCCCGATGCAATCATATTGGCGCGCTGGTAAATGGTGGAAAAAATGCCGACAGCCGTAGGAAACCATGGTTTGATCGCCAGCAGGACAAGCCCCAGTGCTGCACCGGTAAACCACGCAAGGATCAGCATACCAAAGGCCGCCATCGGCTGCTCGATCTCCAGCGGGGTCCAGGCAACGTGGTAGACAAATAGAATAACCCCCAGCGACAGAACCTGAATATAAAGCGCGCCGAGCGCAGCCGAACAAATTGAAATGATCGTATTCATCGGCGCGTGCTGCATCATCGCGCTGGCAGGCCCTTCGGACCCCACAACCGCGCCGAGCGCCTTGGAGTGAGTCATATAAAGGAAAATTCCAGACATGATGTAGATCAGGAAATCACCCCGTAACGCAGCGCCGCGCAGACCCAGAATAGAGAACATCACATAAAAGGCACCGACGAAGATGATCGCTTGCAAGATGTTGGTAACGATAGCGAGGAAGGCGTTATTGTGCGTTTTTCGGACTGAACGGACGATTGAGTGATAAATCAACTCAAGCATCGTCAGAACGACATGCAGGGTGGATCGTTTTCTGTAAACGGGTTGAAACATCTGCTGTACTGCCTTGCGGTTATGACCACCATTGCACGGAATTCTTGCTGATCCGTTACAAGAGCATCATAAGGTATCCAGAATTTATATCAACGAAGGATGGCGAGAGTTGGGCATGGATTACGAAAAATTGACGCAGGTGATGCGACGCCTTTCGTTGGAAGCGGGCGACAAGATTATGGAAATCTACGGGCGGGACGATTTTGATGTGAAGTCGAAATCCGACGACAGCCCTGTAACCGCAGCGGACGAGGCTGCTGACAGGATTATCTCGGACGGGCTGCGCGCCGCCTTTCCCGATGTGTTGCTGGTCACCGAAGAGCAGGCGGACACGCATGGCACCACAGGTGATACCTTCCTGATCGTTGATCCGCTGGATGGCACAAAAGAGTTCATCCACCGGCGGGGTGATTTCACGGTCAATATCGCTTTGGTCGAGGGGGGCGTGCCGACGCGCGGCGTGGTCTATGCGCCTGCGAAGAACCGGGTGTTCTTTACGCTGGCAACGGGAAAATCGGTAGAAGAAACCGGAGAATTAGCCAAGGATAAGGTTGGTCAGACCAAGGAGATATCAGTCTCTAAACCGGACAATACGGCGTTGATGGTGGTGGCCAGCAAATCGCACCGCGATCAGGCGACTGACGATTACATTGCCAAATATTCGGTCAAGGATATGAAAAGCGCGGGTTCGTCGCTCAAGTTCTGTCTGGTCGCTACGGGTGAGGCAGATATCTACCCCCGTGTTGGCCGGACAATGGAATGGGATACAGCCGCCGGACATGCGGTGCTGAAGGGGGCGGGCGGGGATGTGATCCGGTTTGATGATCATACACCGCTGACCTACGGCAAGGAGGATTATGCCAATCCGTTTTTTATTGCCTATGCGCCGGGTGTTGACCTGAAAAAGACGTAAACGGATTGATTTGGGTAGGAGCAATCCATTCATGACTGACCAGCCGGTGAGCGTGATCATCGTCAGCCGCGCGCGGCCGGATGCGTTGCGCCGCTGTCTGGCGGCTGTGGCGCAACTGCAATACAGCAACTTCGAAGTGGTGGTTGTAGCGTGTCCCGCCGGCATTGCTGCGGCTGAACAACCCGATGTTCTGGCAGACATCAAGTGTATCCCGTTTGACGAAGCGAACATATCGGCTGCGCGCAATATCGGTTTGATCCACGCTGCGGGCGAGGTTGTGGCATTTATTGACGATGATGCTGTGCCCGAACCGCAATGGCTGCGCCATTTGGTTGCCCCTGCCGCACGCAGTAATGTTGCGGCGATGGGCGGCTTTGTGCGGGGCCGGAATGGTATCACATTTCAAAACAAGGCACGCACGCTGGATGCGCAAGGCACACCGGAGCCGGTCGATATTGATCCGTTTCAGGCCACGATTTTGGTGCCCCCGAAAGGGCGCGCGATCAAGACGGAAGGCACTAACATGGCGTTCCGGCGTGATGTTCTGATTTCGATCGGCGGGTTTGACCCTGCTTTCCGTTTCTATCTGGATGAAACGGATGTGAATATGCGACTGGCGCGCGCAGGTCATGCCACTGCATTGGTGCCGCTTGCGCAGGTGCATCACGGATTCGCGCCCAGCGCGATGCGCCGGATGGATCGCGTCCCGCGTGATCTATATGAAATCGGCGCAAGCTGGGGTGTATTCCAGCGCAAACATATCCCGAAGGAAGCGCGTGCGGACCATTGGAAGGATCAGCGATCCGCAGAATGGCAGCGCCTTATGTTGCATATGGTTGCGGGGCGTCTGGAGCCGCGTGATGTGCGGCGGCTGATGAGGCGTCTGGTGGCGGGATATAATGAAGGACAAACCCGCAGCTTCGGATGCGGGCCACTTGCGCGTCATGCAGCCATGCCGTTCCGTCCGGTCAAATCCGCGCCCCGCGTGGCGCGCTTTAGCGCAGTGCGCGGATTGCGCGGCGCCGCCGCTTTGAAAGACGCCGCCACCCGTGTTGCAGCAGGGGGGGGCGAGACGGTCCTAGTCCTGTCGCGCACGGCACTGTTTCACCGCGTATATTTTGACGCACAGGGGGTGTGGGTGCAACGGGGTGGCTTGTTTGGCCGCGCGAACCGTGACGAGCCGTTGTTTCGGCTGACAACGTTTGCAAGACGACGTGCGCGAGAAATGGCCCGTGTTGCCTCTGTACGGGGACTTATTGGCGAATAAATGGCTTTTAGGGCCTGAAATTCCCCGTCTGTTAATGGACAAATGTCACATTTGCGCCATTGTTTCGCATCATTCGAAATTATACTGATAACAGCGCTGCTTTGTGGCGCGATCTGCAGCAAGGACGAGATTGCGCTCTTAACCGAGGGCAGAAAAATAGAAATAAGAGGTCTTCGAGTAAATATGGCTAACAAAGTCACAACGGCAATTTTCCCTGTTGCAGGCATGGGTACGCGGTTTCTTCCGGCGACCAAATCGGTGCCGAAAGAGATCATGACATTGGTCGACCGTCCGTTGATTCAATATGCGATCGACGAGGCGCGCGCTGCGGGGATCACCGAATTCATTTTCGTAACTTCGCGCGGTAAGGGTGCGCTGGAAGATTACTTTGATCTTGCGCCCAATCTCGAAGAGGAATTGCGGCGCAAGGGCAAGAAAGATCTGCTCGAAGTGCTGGAGGCCACAAATATGGACAGCGGCGCCATCGCCTATATCCGTCAGCACAAGGCGCTGGGCCTTGGCCATGCTGTGTGGTGCGCGCGGCGTCTGATTGGCGATCAGCCCTTTGCAGTGATCCTACCTGATGATGTCATCTCTGCGGAAAAACCCTGCTTGCAACAGATGGTCGAAGCGTATGAAGAAACGGGGGGTAACATGGTCGCCGCGATGGAGGTCGCGCCGGAAAGAACATCGTCGTATGGTATTCTGGATGTCGAGCGTGAAGATGGTAATCTGCTGGACATTAAAGGCATGGTAGAAAAGCCAAGAGCCGAAGAATCTCCTTCCAACCTCGCGGTGATCGGGCGTTATATCCTGTCTCCTTCGGTGCTGAGAAATCTCGATGAGATGAAGCAAGGCGCGGGTGGCGAGATCCAGTTGACAGATGCGATTGCCGCCGAGTTGGATCAGGGGCGCAAGGTATATGGTTATCGCTTTGCGGGGCAGCGGTTTGATTGCGGCTCTAAATCAGGGTTTTTGCAGGCTACTGTCGCTTATGGTCTGGCACGGCCCGAACTACGTGATGATCTGGCAGCCTACCTGAAGGACATTGTACCAAATCTGGCTTAAACCTTATGACGTGAGGGGTGCGCACTGTTGGAGGAGAGGCAGGAAACCGCGCCACCGCAGGCCCGATTGCTGGATTTCACACGCCTAATGCGGCGTGCAGGGCGCGTCTTCACGGGCGTTGACCGTGTTGAACTTGCCTATCTGGAAGCGCTTTTAGCAGAGCCTGTACCTGTTTGGGGGCTGGCGAGAACGCCCGTGGGCTATGTGTTGTTGAACAGTGACGGGCTGGTGGCCTTTCACAAGCGGTTGACTGGGTCATTGCCGTGGTCTTCACCTGATCTGCTGTCGCGCTTGCAGCGCGGGGCCAGTGACGGAATGCGCCGTGCCCAGACAGATGCGCGTAAACTTTCGGTTGCGCGTTGCACGCCGAACGGACTGGCGCGGATGCTATGCCGCAACCTGCCTTGTGGAACCGCTTATCTGAATACAGGTCACAGCAACCTGTCAACGCGGGTGCTGAAAGCAGTGCGCAGTGTTCAAGATGCGCGGATTGCCGTGTTTGTGCATGATGTAATTCCGCTGGAATATCCGCAATACCAGCGCGTTGGAACCGTTGAAATGTTTGAACAAAAGATGCGTCGTGTTCGCGAATACGCTGATCTGATCATCTATAATTCACAAGATACGAAAGAGCGGTGCGCGGCAGCGATGGCGCGGTGGGGGGCAGTGCCGCAGGGTATTGTCGCGCATTTAGGAACAATCCCGCCTGTGGTTGACCGTGCCTCATTGCCCGCCGGATTGCTGCCCGATACGACGTATTTCATTACTGTCGGGACAATAGAGCCGCGAAAAAATCACGCGCTGTTGTTGGACATCTGGGACAGGTTGGGACCGGATGCGCCGACATTGCTGATCTGTGGTGGCCGTGGCTGGAACAACGAAGCCGTATTCGCGCGACTTGACGCGTTGGGAGAAGATGCCCCGGTTAGAGAGATTTCCGGCCTGAGCGATGGCACCCTGATGGCCCTTATCGAAGGCGCGCAAGCGTTGTTGTTTCCCAGCCATGCAGAGGGCTTCGGCCTGCCTGCCGTAGAGGCACTGCAACTGGGAACGCCGGTTTTGTGCAGCAATATGGCGACATTCCGCGAAATCCTTGCAAATAATGCGGTTTATATAGATGATTCCGCAGATCAGATATGGGAAGATACAATTGTGAACTGGTCCAAACAGGCTCGGGACACGCTGAGGGTCCGCGATTTTGAAGCGCCTACATGGGCGGAGCATTTCAAGGTTGTGTTAAGTACTACCTGATAGGCGTGCAAGAAGGCTGACGACCAAGAGTATGAGGGCAGTGTTTGGGTGCGATCCGATCATATCGCCTAAGGCTCCAGCGGAAACGATGGCGCATTAGGGCATTTCGAAAGCGGCGTGAACTGAAATGCGTTGTAGACCGGACCGATCAAATTCGGCCCGACGATATCCTATTGTTCTGCACTCAACGAAACGAAAAAATCCGGTTGCCCTATTTTCTGGAATACTACCGCGCCCAAGGGGTGAACCATTTCTTTTTCGTGGACAATGACAGTGACGACGGGGCGCTGGATTACCTGCGCAACCAGCCGGATGTATCGCTGTGGTTTACCCGTGCCAGCTATCGTCGATCGCGCTTTGGCGTTGACTGGCTGAACTGGCTGCAAAGAAAATATGCACATGGCCATTGGACGCTGACTGTCGATCCGGATGAATTTCTGGTCTATCCGTTCTGTGATACCCGTCCGTTGCGCGCGCTGACAGACTGGCTCGATGCCTCCTCGATCAAGTCATTCTCTGCGATGTTGCTGGACATGTACCCCAAGGGACGGCTGGACGAACAGCCGTACCGCGCGGGGCAGAACCCGATCGAAATTGCTACCTGGTTTGACAGTGGCAACTATACGATGTCGCGCAACCATTCCTTCACAAATCTGTGGATTCAGGGCGGACCTCGCGCGCGCGTGTTCTTTGCCAACGCGCCCGAGAAAGCGCCCGCGTTGAACAAGGTGCCGCTGGTCAAGTGGGATCGCAAATACGTCTATGTCAGCTCAACCCATATGCTGCTGCCACGCGGTTTGAATCAGGTCTATGATGAATGGGGCGGGGAAAAAGCAAGCGGTGTTCTGCTGCATGCAAAATTCATTGATACTTTCGGTGCAAAAGCGGCAGAAGAGCTTGAGCGCGGCGAACATTATGCCGGATCGGTGGAATACAAAGCCTACGCAGAGCAGGTAAAAGACAATCCGCAGCTGTGGTGTAAGTGGAGCGAGAAGTACATCAACTGGCGCCAGCTGGAAATTCTGGGCCTGATGTCAAAGGGGAACTGGGCGTGACCGCGTCGCTGGGCGTCGCCATGCTGGTACATACAGCGCTGGGCCGCGCTGAACAGGTTGCACGCCACTGGGCGGCTGCCGACGTGCCGGTGGTGATCCATGTGGATCGTAAGGTGTCTAAGGCGGCTTTTGACAGTTTCACATCGGCTTTGGCGGATGTGCCAAATGTCCTTTTCAGCAAACGCTTTCGGTGCGAATGGGGGACATGGGGCATTGTTGCTGCCTCCCAAGCGACATCGGAGCTGATGTTGGCCAGCTTTCCGGATGTACGGCACGTCTACCTTGCGTCCGGTTCGTGCCTGCCATTGCGACCCGTACAAGAATTGATTGATTATCTGGCAGAAAGGCCGCGCACCGACTTTATCGAAAGCGCGACTACAGCGGATGTGCCATGGACCGTGGGCGGGCTGGATGAAGAACGGTTTACCATGCATTTCCCGTTCTCATGGAAACGTCACCGCTATCTTTTTGACAAGGCCGTGAATATCCAGCGGCAGCTGAAGCTTAAGCGCCGTATGCCTCACGGGGTTATGCCGCATATGGGATCACAGTGGTGGTGTCTGACGCGCCAAACGCTCTCGGCGATCTTGCAAGACCCCGAGCGTGCAAAATATGACAGATACTTCCGTCACGTCTGGATACCTGATGAAAGCTATTTTCAGACCCTTTCGAGGCTGTATTCCACAAATATTGAAAGTCGGTCACTAACCCTGTCAAAATTCGATTTTCAGGGTAAGCCGCATATCTTTTACGATGACCACCTGCAGCTTTTGCGGCGGTCGGATTGTTTTGTCGCGCGTAAAATCTGGCCCTATGCAGACCGTCTTTATGAAGCGTTTTTAACAGACGCCGCTGGCGCGATGAAAAAGACAGAGCCTAATCCCGGCAAGATTGACCGCATTTTTGCCAAAGCAGTCGAGCGGCGGACGCGCGGACGGTCCGGCCTGTATATGCAAAGCCGCTTTCCTAATGAAGATTGGGAGAATGGCGTTACGGCGGCTGAGTATTCGATCTTTCAGGGGTTTTCTCAACTTTTTGAAAATTTTGAGATCTGGTTGAGTAATGCAACCGGTGCGCGGGTGCACGGCCATCTGTTTGCTCCGGAGCGCGCATTTTTTGCCGAGGGTCAAACAACCCTGAACGGAGCGTTGAGCGATAATGCGATCCAGCGTGATTATAACCCCGAGACCTTTTTGACGAATCTCATCTGGAATACGCGCGGCGAGCGGCAGTGCTTCCAGTTTGGACCGCAGGATAATCAAGACATTAACTGGCGCGTTGCAAAAGACCCCAATGCACAGATTTCGGTTATTACGGGCGCTTGGGCGGTGCCATTGTTTCGTTCGAATATGGATTTTGCCGACATCAGACGCATCGCGGCCACGCTGCAGAAGATTGAGAGTGAGCATATGGATGTGTTGCGCTCACCTTATTCAAAGGCGCGCGTACGCATTTGGACGATGGCGGAATTTATCGAAGCGCCGATGGAGCCGTTGCAGGGCATATTAGATGAAATCGGGCAGGCCCGTATCCGCCGTTTGTCCGAAGCTCCGAAGATGGTTGATTTGCATGGCTTCGGACAGTTCCTCCAGAACCTGAAGAATCAGGGCATGCACCCTTATTTGATGGGCGATTTCCCTGTTGAACGTGGGCCAACCTCAAACGTGGAAGTGCCGCGTAAACCATATTTGGTGAAATAAGAATGACAGCACGGTTTAACAGTTTTGTCGTGTTTGCAGAAATGCGCACAGGGTCCAATTTTCTGGAGGCGAATCTGAATGCGTTTGCGGGTATCAAATGCCACGGCGAGGCGTTCAATCCGCACTTTATCGGCTACCCGAACAGTACGCAAATACTTGGCGTGGATCAGGCCACACGGGATATGGAGCCTGCATCATTACTGCGTGCCATTCGCCTTGATCCGGGTGCTATCGGGGGGTTCCGGTATTTTCACGATCACGATCCGCGCGTTTTGGATGTGGTGTTGGATGACCCTCATTGCGCCAAAATTATCCTGACCCGCAATCCCGTTGAAAGCTATGTCAGCTGGAAAATTGCGCAAGCAACGGGCCAGTGGAAATTGACAGATATGAAAGCGCATAAAGCGGCGAAAGCAGTTTTTGACGCTACAGAATTCGAGGCTCATCTAGAGGCGTTGCAGGCGTTCCAGTTGCTGTTGATGAACAGGCTGCAAACCAGCGGGCAAACTGCGTATTACGTTGCCTATGAAGATTTGCAAAACGTGGATGTGATGAACGGAATCGCGACTTTTCTAGGGGTCTCCGCAAAGCTGGAGGCGTTGGACAAGAGCCTGAAAAAGCAAAATCCCAGCCCGCTTTCCGAAAAAGTCAGCAACTATGAGCAGATGGAGCAGGCACTGATGCGGCTGGATCGGTTTGACCTTACCCGCACCCCGAACTTTGAACCCCGCCGTGGTCCCAATGTACCGGGCTACGTGGTCGGGGTGAAAGCCCCGCTGTTGTTTATGCCTATCGCGGGGGGACCACAGCAGGAGGTGCGCCGCTGGCTTGCGTCGCTGGACGGTGAAAAGCAAAATGCGCTGGGCATGAAGATGACCCAAAAGGAATTGCGCCAATGGAAGCGCGGGAACGAAGGACATCGCAGCTTTGCCATTCTACGCCACCCGCTGCTGCGCGCGCATGAAGTGTTTTGCCACCGGATTCTGAACTCCGGCAAGGGCGGCTTTTTGCAACTGCGCCGCACGCTGGTGCGCCGCTATAAGTTGCCCCTGCCCGAAGAGGGGCAGGAAGACAGCATCGATGCAGGCACACACCGCGCCGCCTTTATTGCGTTTTTGACCTTCCTGAAAGGAAACCTTGCAGGACAAACTGCTGTGCGGGTTGATCCTGCGTGGGCTACGCAAGCGCAGGTGGTGCAGGGTTTTGGGGAGTTTACGCTACCGGATGTGATCCTGCGCGAGGAAACACTGCCGCAGGATTTGGCGGCGCTGGCCGCCAGTGTCGGGTATAACGATGCCCGGCAGATCGAGCCGGCCTCATTTCATGGGCCACATTCGCTGGAAGATATATATGGTGATGAAATCGAAGCGTTGGGTGCGGAGATTTATCAGCGCGATTACATGATGTTCGGTTTCAGCCGCTGGCGCTGAAATCTCACGCGGCTTTGATAACCTCGGCTTCGGTCAGAATAGTGTAGAGCGTATCGGGTTTGGGATTGGCGCGAAGTTTGGCACAAACGCCGCAGTCGCGCAGCGTGCGTGACACCAGTGCAAGCGCCTTGAGGTGTTCGACACCTGCATTTTCAGGCGCAAAAAGCGCGAAGGCAATGTCCACTGGCTGACGATCCACCGATCCGAAATCAACAGGCTTTTCGAGCAGCACAAACAATCCGGTCACTTCGTCAATACCGCTGAGCCGTGCGTGTGGCAGAGCAACGCCATGGCCAACCCCTGTGGGGCCCAATGCTTCGCGGGCAAGCAACGCTTCGACAACTGTTTGCGCATTCAGGCCATATGTTGCCGCAGCCAGCTCACCCAGCTCGGTAAGAAGACGTTTCTTGCTGGTGGTCGATGACAGCACTTTTACCGCCTGCGGCGTCAAGAGTTTTGCGAAATTCATGTCTCTGCGTTTCCCTGTAAGCGCGCGCTATAGCGCGCGCCATAGCTCAGCCATTAAGAAGGGTCAATCCAGCCGATGTTGCCGTCTTCGCGGCGATATACAACGTTGACCCCGTCTTTGCCCTCTTTTTTGAACACGAGAACGGGTGCACCAGACAGTTCCATATGCATGACCGCTTCACCGACAGACAGGGTAGAAATACTTGTCTGGGTTTCGGCAATGATCATGGGATGTGGCGTATCCGGCTCTTCTCCGTCTGTGTCCTGCTCTGGTGCAAGTACATACGACGAAGCGCCAAATTGTTCAACCGGTTCCGCGCGGGTACGGTGGTGGTCCTTCAACCTGCGTTTGTAGCGGCGAAGCTGCTTGTCCATCTTTTCGCAGCAACTATCGAAGGCCGCATAAATCTCGTTTGCGTGTGCTTTTGCCTTGGCATTCAGGCCGGTTGATAGATGCACAGTTGTTTCGCAAACAAACTCGTGTCCGGATTTGGAGAAGACGACGTGGGCATCAATTGGCCGTTCCGTGTATTTCTGGACTGCAACACCTAATTCGGTTGTTACATGGGTTCGCAGTGCATCACCGATGTCGATCTGCTTTCCGCTGATATGGTACTGCATAATGTCTCCTTCAATATTACTCTGATCCGGCACAGCCCCCTCAAAGGGCGCTTTGCGCGAAGTCAGCTGCGGGAAATGGCGGCAGGCAGCAGGTTTCTAACATCCGCTCCACCCGAGGGTGATAAAGATATGATATACGTGCACAGCCAGTTTGCCATACCTGATTAGACGGCCAGACTCACTTCAGAGTCAATCATTTTAGATGAAGAATGCCTCATAAAGGGCAGGGAATAGCTTAAGAAATCTTAAAGTTTTCGCCTAGATAGACACGGCGCACATCCCCGTCCTGAACAACTTCGTCCGGTGTGCCCGACATCAGCACCCGACCCTCGTGAAGGATATAGGCGCGGTCAACAATTTCCAGCGTTTCACGCACGTTGTGGTCCGTGATCAAAACGCCGATACCGCGTTTTTTCAGATCGGCCACCAAATGCCGGATATCCCCGACCGATATCGGATCAACACCGGCAAAGGGTTCATCCAGCAACAGATATTTAGGATTTGCGGCCAAACAGCGCGCAATTTCTACGCGCCGCCGTTCTCCGCCCGACAACGCCAGGGCCGGTGCACGGCGCAGATGTTCGATGCTGAATTCGCTCAGCAGTTCATCCAGTCGCTTAAGTTTTTTACGACGGCTGCTTTCCACGATATCCAGAATGGCGAGGATATTTTCCTGTACCGACAGACCGCGAAAGATGCTCATCTCTTGGGGCAGGTATCCAATGCCCAACTGCGCGCGGCGGTACATCGGCAGGGTGGTGACATCCTTACCGTCGATGACAACCGATCCGCTTTCCGGGGTGACCAGGCCGGCAACGGAATAGAACGTGGTTGTCTTGCCCGATCCGTTCGGCCCCAGCAGCGCAACGACCTCGCCACGCATAAGCTCCATTGAAAAGTCCCGGATCACCACCTTTTTGCGGTAAGATTTTCGCAGATGTGAGATGCGCAAACCCGCGCTGCCTTCGGACACCTTCAGATCGGGAGCAGTCATCAGTTGTTGCCACCTGTTTGCAGACGGGTGCGCACATTGCCCGACATGCTGGCTGTGCCGTCGCGCAGGCGAATCGTCATTTTATCCGCGCTCAGCGCGCTGGCCCCTTGCGCCAACAGAACATTGCCGCGCATCACAATGGTTCCTTCGTCGATGCTGTAATCCGCGCGCTCCGCCTCGGCAGCGTCGGGACCGGATACCAATGTGACACCGCCTGTTGCTTCCATCTTTGCGATGCCGTCGGCGGTGGCGCGGTACACGACCAGCACCCGTTGCGCCGACAGGCGCATTTCACCCTGTCCGATTACAACGTTGCCCGTAAATACGGCCGTACCTGTCTGTTGATCGACCGATAATTCGTCCGACGTCACTTCAACCGGAAGGTTCGTATCCTGCGCGATGGTGCCAAAGGCGACATTTGCGCCCTGTGCTATCGCCGAGGTGGAATTCAGCGCCATTACCAGCGCGACCAGAACTACTCTAAGACCCATAATCGACAACACTCTCTCACTCACTTCGGGGTGTATACCAGTTTCACGCCGCCACTGAAAAGCATTTGCGTTGAATCACTACCCTTTGGCGAAAAGATCCGCATGTTTCCTGCGGTCAGATCGCCCAGCGGTCCGGTTCCGGCAACGGTTTCGGGGGCAGTCACATCCAGCGTAGAAACCGCCGATTCAACGCGGGGCGTATTAATGCGGTAACCGGTCGAGGTTGTCATGCTGACATCACCGCTCAACTGGGCGGTATTGGCACCGATGTCCAATTCGACCACATTTGCCTGTAGCTTGAATGTTGCACCTTGTGCTGTTTTGAGTGAGGCGATCACGTCTTCTGCGCGGTTGGTGCCGACACGCCCGTTACGGGTGATCAGCCGCCGCGCGGAAAAAGACATCTGGTCACCATCTGCTGTGCTGCCAGAAAAAAACGGGCCGGTGATCTGTTGGTCGCGTAGACGGTCCTGAATTTCCTTATCTGCAAACGGCAGAGGGGTATCCGTATCCATGACCCGCGACAGCAGGAACAGCGTTGACAGCAGGGCAAGTGCGGCAAGTGGAAAAGCCACTTTCAGCAATGCCACAGTTCTGGAGTAGCGGTCGCGTGCAATCATGGGCTCACCCGTATCATGCGTGTGCAAAAATGTCTGTGTCCGGCCAGCCTGCGAGATCAAGATGTGCCCGCGTCGGCAGAAAGTCGAAACAGGCCTGTGCCATCTCCATCCGGCCCTCGCGCGCCAGCATATCGTTTAGCACATCGCGCAGACGGTGCAGGTAAAGCACATCGGATGCCGCGTATTCTATTTGCGCTTTGGTCAGTTCGGCCGCACCCCAGTCGCTGGATTGCTGCTGTTTGGAGACGTCCACACTCAGCAATTCCTGCAACAGTTTGGCCAGTCCATGACGGTCAGTATAGGTCCGCACCAGTCTGCTAGCGATTTTGGTGCAATACACCGGTGCTGCGACAGCGCCAAAGGCGTTTTGCATGGCAGCAATATCAAAGCGGCCGAAGTGGAACAGCTTCAGGACGTTGCTGTCTTCCAGCAGGCGGCACAAATTTGGGGCCTCTGTCTGTCCGCGCGCGATCTGGACCAGATGGGCATGACCGTCCCCGCCTGACAGTTGCACAACACACAGCCGGTCCCGTTTGGGGTGCAGCCCCATGGTTTCACAGTCAATTGCTACGACCGGCCCAAGGTCGAGCCCGTCCGGTAGATCGTTTTGGTAAACTTTGTTTGTCATGGTTTGCTCTATACAGGTACAGATGGGGCGGGGAAAGCAGGGCCCTGTCAGGCTGGCGGAATGGTGATCAGCGAGGGGCGGGGAAATCTGGCAAGCAGCCTGTCCACCAGAACATGACAGGTATAGCCCGGCCAATCATCAGGTAGCAGGACGCGGGGCAATGCCGGATGGCGCAGCAGAATGCGACGCCAGTTATGGACAATCAAACATCGCAGAACTGCGGTTTGCAGGTTGTCCAGCGAACCGGCAGGGATTTGTTTTTCTACATTACGCAATAACGGGATCAGCGCGTTGTATTCGGCGATCAGCATTTGCGGGGCAATCTGCTGACGCAACCATTGTGGCACAGGACCGCCATTCAAGGTCAGCGCGTTTTTCGGAGCCTTGGCGGCTGGATGCCCCAGATAGATCCGCGGCGCCAGCTGGGCAAACCCGCGTTCGATCATGTTTTCGCGCGTTGCGGATGCCGTGTCTTCCATGATCGCCAGTTGCCATTGTGTGTCTGTGCGGGTGGGGCTTGCGTAGATGCGTGCGCTGGCTTGCCGGGATTCCGCGCGGCTTGACGGGGTCAGCGCGTGGCGCCTTGTGCGTCCGTATTTCTGGGAGGTGATCCAACCGTCATTGCGCAATCGGTGCAGTGCAACGCGTACAGCTTCGGGTTTTACCTCCACTTCTGCCATGATCGCGGACAGGATAGGCCCGTCAATTGTACTTCTTTCTGATTGGGCCAGATCGCCAAAAAGGGTCACCATCAATGACCACACCCGCTGGCCGCCCAAAGCAATAAGCGCCTTTTTTGTCTGTTCGAACGTGTCAGGGGTCATAGGGTGATCCATAGCGGTATTGCTAACTTCATATAGGATCAATGACAGGCAGCGCCAGCATATGATGCATTATCGTCGCTATTGCGCAAACCACCCTCACTGGATCAATGGATCTGGCCGATCATCGGGCAGGTTTATTTGACCGGATAGCTGGCTGGAAAAATCTCGTCGACCGGCGGGTGGAACAGAGTGCGATCGGGGTATTGGGCCACCATCCGGTCAAATTGCATTTGGGCGCGGGCTTGGTAATCACGCGCGTCCACATCAGGGATCACGCAATTGCGCATTACAAATTGCCCAGCGATCATCACGTCAGACACATCGCGCCCTGCGCCGTTCAGCAAAATTGTTTGAATAGGGTCGATAACCTGCCCCAGTGCGGGATTATCCAGACGAATAACATTGAGGTCAGCCGCAGACCCTGCCGCAAGCCGGCCCAGATCGGGACGGTTCAGCGCATCCGCACCGCCAATGGTTGCTGCGTCGTAATAATCGGCGGCTCGCACAGATGATGGAGCATCGTCCGCGATCCGTGCGGTCATCATGCCAACTGCCATGTTCTGGATCATATCGGCGGGGTGGGTATCTGTTCCCATCCCGATGTTGATGCCCAATTTGCGGAACCGCTGGAAAGACCGCATCACCTTGCCGCTGCGCGCCATGACCAGCGGACAATGCGCAACAGACGCGCCGGACTCCGTCAGAATTTCCGTATCCGGTGCATCAAAAGTGATGCCGTTTATGCCTGAAAGGAACAGCCCGTGTGGCAGAATGGTTTTGGAGGTAAAGAAATCAACATCGCGCAGAAGTTCGAGCGGGCTTTTCCCATGTTGCTGGACAACGAGATCGTATTCCACCTGTGATTGGCAACAATGCAAACGGATCGGCACGTCGCGGTCACGCGCAACGGCGCCACTTCGGCGCAGTAGTTCCGGTGTACTGGTCTCGATCCGGTCAGGGGCCAGCATTGTGCGGATTAATCCGCTGTGGGTGTTTTCATGGCGGTCAATAAACGCTGCGGCGTCATCAAGACCGGCAAAACCGCGCGGTTCGTCGTAATAGGGAGCTATTTTGCGATTCTGTCCGACAACCAAGTTGCCACTGCGATAGGCAGGGCCAAGATATACGCGCAAACCCAGATCAGCCGCCGCTTCTGCTGCTGCGTTGAATTCTGCAACGGTTTCACCCCATGCGCGATAAAACAGTGAGGCGATGGGCAGGGCTGTAGTAATCCCGTTACGAATCAGCCGGGTGAAAGCGTAGCGTTTTTGAAATGCCAGTTCCTCTGGCGTGTACATTTCGCGGGGTCCGGCATCCATATAACTCTGCGGCCAGACACGGCCTTTCAGTTCGGGCGGATAGTTGTCGTAACCCAGAACGGTTGTATCCAGATCCGCCAGCGCATCCAGATCAATAAATCCCGGTCCGATCATCGCATTGCCGAAATCGATGGTCTGTTGCACTTCGCCGTCAAAGTGATGACCGACAAAGAGAACCTCGCTGCCCTGCACAACAACGGTGCCGTTCTTGTACAACTGGTGGCTGCCCTCTGCGTGACCGACAATCCATCGCGCCGTGAGGGCGGTTCTGATCATGCTGCTTGCCATTTGCTGACGGTCTGGCCGTTCCGTGCAACAATTTGCCCGGCAGAGATCACCAACCGTCTGGCAGGACGCAATGTGACTGCCTCGGACAGCGCGCCAACATCGACCAATACCAGATCGGCGCGGTTGCCAACCTCCAATCCATAGTCTTTCAGGCCCATGATGCGCGCGGCATCCACCGTGCAGGTGTCCAGCGCCCAAGTAACCTCCACATCTGCGCGAAAGTTGTTTCGCAACCCGACGAGCATCGCCCGTTCCAGCATGTCTGCGTTGCCATAAGGCGTCCAAGTGTCCCGAATGCCGTCGTTGCCTGCGCAAATCGGAATTCCACGTTCGCGGCATGCGGCAACAGATGGCACGGGGCGGGATGCGGGGGCGGTTGTGGCAAGCGATACGTCAAGCGCGGCTATGCGATCGAGCAGGTCGGAAACGCGCGCGTGATCCTGCATGCCGAGGCAAAATGCATGGCTTACGGTTATTTTGCCCTGCATGGCCAGCGCCTCGGTCCGGTCCAGTATCAGATCAAGGCTGAAGGCCCCCATTTCGCCCGGCTCGTGCAGGTGGATATCTACGGGTTTGCCGTGTTTTTCTGCCAGTCCGAACACTGCATCCAGTTGTCCTTTGGGATCGCGGTCAATTCCGCAGGGGTCAAGACCCCCGACAATGTCGGCACCGTCGCTCAGGGCCTGGTCCATCAGTTCGGTCGTGCCTTCACGGATCATCATACCCGACTGGGGGAAGGCGACGATTTCGATTTGCATCACGTCAGCATAGTGCGCACGGGTTTCGGCCACTCCTTCAAACAAGCGCAACCCGTGGTCGGTATCGATATCGACATGACTGCGGATTGCCGTTGTGCCCTGTGACAGCGAAAGCGCGACCTGCCGCGCCGACTGGCGCTTTGCGTCCATATCCAGTTCGTGACGAAGTGCGCGTTCTGTGTCGATCATCTGTTGAAGGCTCTTGCCTTGCGCATGCGGATGCCAGTCCATGCCCCACAGCGTTTTGTCCAGATGGGTATGCCCGTCAATCAAACCGGATAAAGCCAGCGCGCCCTCACAGTCTTCAATGATGTCGTCCGGTTGCGGAGCAATTGACGGCGCGATTTGCAAAAATCGTCCGGACTCGATCGCGATATCGGCTGACGTGTCCCCCATCAGACGAAGATTTTTCAGAAGAAGCCGTTTGGTCATGTTTCTAGCCTGTCTGGTGTCTGGTTCGTGGTTTATTTGATGCGCGGTGGCGCATATGCGCCGACCTTGCTCGTCACAATATTCGACGCGGCCAGCGCTGCGGCGAAACGAACAGCAAACCCGATTCCGTCAATGACGGGAACACCTGCTTCGCGCTCCAGCCAGCTAAGGTGCGCGCTCATCCCTGCGCAGCCCAGCACAACGGCCTCGGCACCGTCTTCTTCGGCCGCTTGGCGGATTTTTGCAGCGATGAGAGGCAAAACGCGATCCGCTGCGGTTTCAAGGTCCAGCACAGGGATGTCGGCCGCGTGTACCTTTCGCAGGCGGCGGCCGCATCCGTAGGTATCTGCCAAATCTTCTATGATCGGAATCGCGCGGGGCAGTGTGGTGACAACCGAAAACCGTTTTGCGATCCGTCCTGCCGCAATCAGGGCCGATTCGCACAGCCCGACAACAGGGCCGTTGGCAAAAGCACGGGCCGCATCAAGGCCCGGATCGTCGAAACAGGCAATCACATGGGCCATCGCGCCTTGGGATTCAGCTGTGAGGATTGCATCCAGCATCGCAGGCACCGCGCGGGCTTCGTCGGCATATCCTTCGATACTGGTGGGCGTGCCGTGGGCGGTGGCAGCGATAATCTCTATGTCTGCTCCCGCTGCGGCACGGGCGCTGATGGCGATGGAATCCGTCATCGCTACTGTCGAATTCGGATTGACGATGTGGATTTTCATGGCGCGTCCTTACGTTTCAAACCCGCAGGCGGTTGATCAGGGGCTTTCAACTCGAACTGCCTGTCGGAAGTGATGTAGTTATCAGCATGCAGCCGGGCGATGGGCTGATAGTTTTCCGGCCGCACATAACGGCCTTCATCATCAAGACATGTATCGCGTACATGCATTTGCACCACTTCACCCAGTACAATTATGCGCCTTTCATAACGGATGATCTGCGCAACCTTGCACTCCATCGCGCAGGGGCTTTCAGCGATCCAGCCGCCGTCAATTTGCGTGGCAGGTGTCATGTTTAGGCCCGCAGTGGCGATCTCGTCGACGTCCGGCTCATAGCTGATGCCGCAGATGGTCATGGCGTTAGCCAGATCCATATCAACCATGTTCACACAGAATGACCCGCTTGCGTCAAGGTTGTTCACAGTGTCTTTGACAGAGCCATCAGGTCGCGTCTGTATTCCGAGAATCAGGATTGGCGGCTCCTGCGAAAAAACGTTGAAAAAGCTCATTGGAGCGGCATTGGGGACACCATCGGGCGACACGGTTGTTACCAGTGCGATGGGGCGCGGTGCGACAAAGCTTGACAGCAGACGATAGCGGTCACGCTCTGGCAAAGATGTGAAATCAAATTCCATGGTGCTTCGTCGCCTCGCCTGTTCAGTCGAGCAATCTGCCTTCGCTCTGGTTATAACATCCAGATTGCGCATTTCTGTCGCGGTTGCGCAAGGCTAGTGCCACATTGCGACTGGGATGGATGGATATATGGCTCATGCAGCGTTTGTGCGAGTGGTATTTGGTCAAGCTCAGTATCCGGCTTTCCGCAAATCTAAGCCCAATCATTCAGTTCAGGAAGAAATCGCAAACATAAAGCTGTTTCAGAATTTTGACGGTCGGGATTTAGTGATTTTGTTCCAGAATATAAAAAATGTTGATGCTAGAAATGTTGAACTTTCCATCGCATGTTGCGAGGGCATGGGAGACAAAGGGTAGATGCATTGGACTTGCCCCGTTCTTGTGGAAGGGACATCAGATAAAAAATGATGTCACCGCATGTACAGCGTGCCGACGGCATGGGATGCGCCGCCCGTTCATTACACGGTAGCTGCCTATGGCATAACCTATAATGCGTCTTCGGGCGGTGCGCGGGATGCATGGTGCAGGCCGCGGCTTGTTCTATAGCCCCGTGAACGAATCTGCGCGGCTGCACAATTGCGGTCATTCACGGGTAAAGACGCCCTCCGTCCACGACCCGTCAGACGGCGCCACTCTTAACCCCCCTCTGTAAAATAAAATCCCGAAATTACCGTCGCTTGCTTCCATAAATGTCAGACAAGATGATTTACAAATTGAGGAGCGCTTCATTTTTCAAGTTCTCTGGGAATGTCTGATGCACGACCGCCATTGCCCAGATCAATGGCGCATTGCCAGATCTCGCGTGCGCGCAGTCGCGGCGTGTCGCGCGCGGTGAGCAGTGTTCCATCTTGCAGAACCAAAGGCGTATCCCATCCGGCATCGGTTAAATCACGCCATTCGACATCCAGATGAATCGTCGCGTGAAACACCAGGCCGCGCAAGGCTCGGGACGGAAGGGTTGCCCCAAGATCAATTTCGGCATGCCGCTCCTGTTGGGTCGTAGATGTCGTGCACTCGATACCGGTACGGGCTGATTCAACCAGCAGCGCCAAGGCGCGGGCATGATAGCCCGCATGTGCGATAAGGTGGCGGCGGGTCCAGCCGTCACGCAAACTTGGCGCGCCAAGATCGTCGTCTTTTAGCTCACCAAGTTTGCGGGCGAAATAAGCGGCGCCCCGCCGTGCGAGCAGAAGGTCACCATGGGGTGCATCCGGTGCGTCATAACGCGCGCCCTTACCTTGCCGCGCGCGAAGGGCATCGCGCGCGGCCTTATCCGATGGTGACAAGCTCATGCCCCGTCGACCATCGTGCGCATGAAGCCGAGACGCTCCATGATCGGTGCATCGGAGAAACGGAACAGATCAAACTGGGTTTCCGCCTGAAGCGACCACGGTATCCATGAGGGGATAACAAACATATCGCCCTTGTCGAGCTTGTGGGTTTCGCCATTCAACACCACAGCGCCTGCACCATCAAACACCTGAAATACTGTTGAGCCGACTTCGCGGCGCATGGGCGTTTCCACACCAGCCCGCAGGCGGTGGAACTCAAGACGGATTGTCGGCATCACATCGCCGCCGGTGGTGGGGTTGGTATAGCGGATCGCGGCGTGACCCGGCCCCACGGTGGCGGGATGGCCCTCGTCCTCCAGCAACAGCTGCTCTGCCAACGCGCGGTCGGTGTGCTCCCAACGGTACGCGCCGATAGGAGAATTTACGGTATTTTCCAACCCGGACAAAGGGCGTAGCCCTGGATGGCACCAAAGCCGCTCGCCGCGAGAGAAATTGGGCGTGGCATAGTCGGTGACGCGCTCGGAACCGAATTCGAAAAAACCCACATCGTTCTGCTGGCTGAATGGGATGTCGAGTCCGTCAATCCATGTCATGGAATGATCGGTGTCGTTGTGGTGTCCGTGAAAACACCAGCCCGGCGTCAGCAGCAGATCACCGCGTGACATGCGGACAGGATCACCGTTGACCACCGTCCAGACACCGTCGCCTTCAACAACAAAACGGAAGGCGTTTTGGGAATGGCGATGTTCGGGCGCGGTTTCACGGGGGCCGAGGTGCTGAATGGCGGCCCAAAGTGTCGGGCTGACATAGGCGTTTGGAGCAAGGCCGGGATTGGCGAGCCCCAGCGCACGACGCTCCCCGCCGCGCCCCACGGGGATCAGCTCGCCCGATTTTTCGGCAAGTGCATTCAGGTTCGCCCACTTCCAGACGTGGGGCACGGCTTTGGATTTGGGATGAACCGGCATCAAATCGCCAAGCTGTGTCCAGAGCGGGATAATGCTTTCTCTTTTAAACCCCTCATAGAGCGCCTTGAGTTCGGGCGTCGCATCGGGGTTCATTACGTCACTTTTTCCGTCGTCCATGTCATTTCCTCTCTAATGAGTGCTTCAGACCGCATCAGGTTGATTGGGCGGTGCCGCTTTCTGGAAGGCAGGCAGCTTGTCCAGTTCGGTGAAGATGCGCGCGATTGTGGGCCAGTTTTCTGTGGGAATATCGAAGCGCTTGTTGTTCCAGACCTGCGCATAGAGGCAGATATCGGCCAGACCCGGCGCGTCACCATGGCAGAATGTTCCCGTCCCGGTACTGTCTGTAAGTGCGGTTTCGAAGGCATCAAATGTCAGCGTGACCCAATGGGTAAACCATTCCTTCTGGGCAGCATCATCCGCGCCGAATTGGTCACCAAGACGAAACAGCACCCGAAGATTGTTCAAGGGGTGGATTTCACAGGCCAACATATAAGCCAGGGCGCGCACACGGGCGCGACCATCTGCATCTGTTGGCAACAGTGCGGGTTCCGGATGGGTTTCGTCCAGCCATTCGATTATAGCGAGCGATTGGGTCAGGACCGTGCCGTCCTCCCGCTCAAGCGAGGGCACCAACCCTTGCGGGTTCTTGGCGAGGTAGCCCGGCGTGCGTGTCTCCCCCTTGCGCAGGGCATAGGGGATATAGTCATACTCCAACCCTTTGAGGTTCAACGCGGCCCGCAGCCGCGTTGAGGTGGAGGAGCGAAAGAAGTTATGCAGCTTCAAAGTCATTCTTTTGGCCCGATATGTGTGGTCAGATCGCCCAGACCCTCGATCGAGACGACACATGTATCCCCCTCAACCAGCGGACCAACGCCGGCGGGCGTGCCGGTCATAATCACGTCACCCGCCTGCAATTCCATCGAGTGCGACAGGATCGAGATCATTTCAGGGATGGACCAGATCAGGTCCGCCAGATCGGCATCCTGCTTTACCTCGCCATTGACTGTCAGTTTGATCGCGCCCTTGCTTGGGTGTCCCACCTCCGACACGGGGTGTATCGGCGCGATTGGCGCGGAGCGGTCAAACCCTTTTCCCAGATCCCACGGGCGGCCCTGCTCACGCGCCTTGAGCTGAAGATCGCGGCGGGTGAGGTCATTGCCCACGCCGTAACCCCAGACATGATCAAGCGATTTTTCCTCGGGAATATTCTTTCCCCCTGTGCCGATGACGGCGACCAGTTCTGCCTCGAAATGAAAGTTCTCGGTCTGGGGCGGGTAGGGGATGGTGACCCCGTCATCAACCACGGCATCGGCAGGCTTGAGGAAAAAGAACGGCGGATCACGATCCGGGTCTTTGCCCATCTCGCGGGCGTGCGCGGCATAGTTGCGCCCGATGCAAAAGATGCGGCGCACGGGAATGCGCTCATCACTGCCGTGCACGGCAATGGTGGGGATCTGGGCGGGATCGAATGCGTATTTCATCGTTCTGGGTCTCCGTTTTTTATTTTAGGCGGCTGGAATTTGGGTATTACTTTGGGGTGCTTTTAACAACTCTGCCGCCCGTGATTTGGCGCGGTCGAGCGATGTCATCTTCAGATCCTCATAGCCTCTGATAGTCTCGGGCAGGCGCAAAAGTTCGGTGACGGTTTCGACATTGCCATCGGTGAGCATGATTGCGCATTTGGCCAGTACATCTGCGTACCAGTCGATCGCCTCACGCTCGGCGCGCCTGCCGTAGTTGTAACCGAAGGGATCAAACGCTGTGCCGCGCAGCCCCCGCATCCGTGCCAGCAGCACCATTGCGGGCCGGAACCACGCCCCGATTGCGACCTTGCGGTCCTTGATCAACCAGCGCAGCGCGGGCGGCTGAAGGTTGTAGCTGAAGGATTTAAATCCGGGAAAGGCCGTGCGAATACGTGTCTCGAACACCGGATCGGTGAGCAGCCGCGCCACCTCGTATTCGTCTTTATAGGCCATCATCTTATGCAGGTTGCGGGCTGCAAGTTGCAACAAGGGCTGGTCTTTGTTGCCGGTTGAGTCCTGCTCGGCGCGGGTCAGCGGCGCGAGGCGTTCGACGTAGGTTTCTGCGTAGCCGCGGTTTTGATAAAGGATCAGATCACGCACCAGACCGCCGATCAGCGTGCGGGTGTCCTCGCTGTGCAGATCGAGCTTTGCCGTGATCTGCGGCACCGCTTTTGCGACATCGGCGGGAACGCGGGTTTCGGCCTCATAGGTTCTGTCCGCCAGCGTCTTGGGGCCGCGCTGCATCAGCGACTCCATCGCCGCAGGGTCACTGACCGCCAAACGCCCCGCGCGGAAAGCAAGGATATTGAGCTCGGGCGCGGTGGCCGAGGTTGTGATCGTCTCCTCGATCGCCTCTGCCGAGATGGGCAGAAATCCGGATTGATAGGCCGCGCCGACCACAATCATATTGGACAGAATGTAGTTTCCAAACAGGCTTTCCGCGATGCTCAGCGCCGGAACGGCGGTGCTGCCGTTTTCACGCATCGAGGATTTCAGAAAGGCTTGCATGCCCGCCTGATCCGGCTGGAAATACACGTTTCGTGCCATCTCTCCCGTTGGCAGCATTTCGGAATTCACCGCTGCTGTCGTTTTAATCGCGCTGCATACGGCCATGTTGGTCGCGTTGGTTCCCGCCGCCATGTCTAACGCGAGATAGAGATCGGCTTGCCCAGAAGAAATCTTGTTGCTGGGGATGTCCTGCTCGGGCTTTGCGATGATCAGGCTTGATACCACGGCACCCCATTTTTGTGCCGCACCGGACTGGTCATAGGTCTTGACGTTCAGCCCGTCTTTGACCGCCGCGCGTGCAAGCATTGCATTGAGCGACAGCACGCCTGTGCCACCAACCCCCGGGATGTAAATCGAGAACGGCCCGTCAAGCACGGGGCGCGTTGGTTCGGGATAGGTTTCGGGCAGCGCGGGGGGTGTCACCTTGCCCGGCCCTGCGCCCTCTTCAACATGCACCGAGACAAACGAGGGACATTCACCCGCGATGCATGCCTGATCCTGATTGCAGGATGATTGGTGGATCTGTGTCTTGCGACCAAAGGGAGTTTCCACTTTTTGCAGCGACATGCAGTTGGCCTTTTGGCCGCAATCGCCGCAGTTTTCGCAGACATCCTCGTTCACGATGGTAAAGGTCGTCGGCTTGGCCAGCTTGCCACGCTTCTGACGGCGGCGGCGTTCGTTCGCGCACTCCCCGTCATAGATGAGGACTGTCACGCCTTCGGTTCTCTCAAGCTCCAACAGCTTCGCGGGGATGTCATCAGGGCCGGTAAGAGACACGATAGAGGGCAGGCCCTTGAAGCGATAGGCGCGCGGCGTTTTGGTGGCCAGCACGATCTTCTTGACGCCATCCACGGCCAGCTTGCGACACATGTTGTGCACCGAATTGTCGTCGGCATATTCCTGACCGCCGGTGTTCGCGATCACCCCGTTATAGAGGATGCGGAATGTCATCGTCTGCCCTGTCGCCACTGCATAGCGAATGTTCTGGTGACTGGCGTGGTAGTATGACCCATCGCCCATGTTCTGCACCATGTGTTTTTTGGTGGTGTAGGGCGACAGACCGATCCACGGTAGCCCCTCACCGCCGTATTGCGTCATGGCTTCGATGCGTTTTTCGGGCTGTTCCATGATGGCGGCAAAGACGTGACAACCGGGCGCGCCCCAAGCGATCTGCCCTTTTCCCAGTTTGGTCGAGCGGTTGTGCGGGCAGCCAGAGCAGTAATTCGGCGTTCTGTTCGCAAATTTCGGCTCAGGGTCGGCCTTCAACCGCGGGATCGGTGCTGCCTCTTTCGCGACAGGTGCGGCGACGTCCAACACACGTGCAAGGCGATCGGTCACGATGTCCACATCCATACCGCCTTCAACCGGGAACAGGCGCGCACCGTTCAGGTCACGTTTACCGATAATTTTCGCGTTGTGGTGACCCGCAATCGCTTTGGCGACCTGTCGTTCCAGAAAATCCCGCTTTTCCTCGATCACGATGATCAAGTCCAATCCCTCGGCAAACTCGCGAAAGAACCTCTCGTCCAGCGGGGTGAGCAGGCCGACCTTCGCCAGGCGGATGCCCTTGTGCGCCCGCGCGGCCACGTCCAGACCCAGCTTGTCCATTGATGCCCGCGCATCGGCAAAGGATTTGCCCGCAGCGACAATGCCGATCTTGTCGGAGGGGGTGGATTCCTTGATCTGGTTGAGGTTGTTGGCCCGCGCGTAGGCCAGAACCGCCTCGTGACGCTCGTTATAGAGCTTCGCTTCCGTTCCCACATTGACGACAGGAAAGAAGTTGAAATCGGTGGTCTTGGCGAAATCGCGGCCTTCGACCTGAAACCCTTGCGGGATCACAGGCTGCGCCAAAGCGTCCAGATCGACAACTTCTCCGCCATCGCACAGCGGGGCGACCAGCTTCATCGCAACCCAACAGCCGCTGAACCGCGACATTGCGGCGGCGTGCAGACCGTAATCGAGAAATTCCGAGACCGAGCCGGGGTAAACCACCGGAATACCGCTATGCTCGAACGCAAACTCCTGTTGATAGGGTACGCTTGAGGATTTCGCCTCGTGGTCCTCCCCACTCAGAAGGATGACGGCGCCATGGGTGCTGGTGCCTGCGAAATTGCCGTGCTTGAATGCATCGCCCGATCGGTCCGCACCCGGTCCTTTCCCGTACCAGATGCCCAAAACGCCATCGGTCTCGTCCGCCTCGAAATTATCGAGCATTTGGGTGCCCAGAAGGGAGGTCGCCCCCAGCTCTTCGTTCTGGGCGGGGTGGTGGATGATGTCGTATTGTTCGATCTTGGCGCGGTGCAACGCCATGTCGTAACCGCCCATCGGCGAGCCGGGATAGCCGGTGATGAAGCCCTTGGTGCGCAAGCCGTTTTCCTTGTCGCGGCGCAGGTGTTCGATGGGTAAACGCACAAGCGCGTCATTGCCTGTCATAAACTGACGGTTGGCTTTCTTTACCGTGCCCTTAACGGGTTTAGCATCAGTTTGGCTTATCTTTTCCGCTTTGGTCACGTGCGTGCTCCTTGAAACGTATAGATCTGGCTGGTGGCGGAGGGCGCGGCAAGGTAGGTGCCGCGCCTCTCTGAAGACCACTGGTTCTGCGTTTTCTGCCTCATGCCGCTCACATCATATTCGGCAAAAAGAGAACGATGCCGGAGAAAGCCAGTAGCAGAATGAGGCGAAAGATGTCCGCGATCCAGAAGGGGGTAACCCCTTTGAAGATGGTTGCCGTGGATACATCAGGCACCACGCCTTTGAGAACAAATACATTCAGCCCCACGGGCGGCGTGATCAGACTGATTTCCGTGACGACCACGACGATAATACCGAACCACACCGGGTCAAAGCCAAGAGACGTGACTAGCGGGAAGAAAATCGGAACGGTCAAAAGCAGCATCGAGAGGCTCTCGAACACGCAGCCCAACACAATGTAGATCGCAATGATGACAAGCATGACCAACATCGGCGTGGCCCCCACGCTGAGCACAAATTCGCGCAGGGCTTCGGGCAACCCTGCAAGATTCACGAAGTTGGAGAACATCCACGCCCCGATCAGCACTGCGAACAGGCCAGCAGAGGTGATGGCGGTTTCCAGCAGGGCCTCGTTTATCGACGCAAGGGTCAGCGCGCGGCGGGCAAGCGCGATCAGGAACGCGCCGGCAGCACCCATGCCCGCCGCTTCGGTCGGCGAGAAGGTCAGATGAATCGGATAGAAATCAAAAGCACCATACAGCCCGCCGATCACGACGAAAAACAGTGCGAGTACCATCCAGATATCGCGTAAGGCAGACAGGCGTTCAGCCCATGAACTGCGTTCTCCGGCAGGGCCTGTTTCGGGCTTGGTGCGTACAGTGTATTGTACGGCCATCAGATAGAAAACGACACCGATGAGGCCGGGAATGATACCTGCAACAAACAGTTTGCCAATGCTGGTTTCCGTAAGCAAACCGTAGATCACCAGAATGACGCTGGGTGGGATCAGGATGCCAAGGGTGCCGCCCGCAGCGATCGAGGCGGTCGAGAGGCTGTCGGCATAGCCCATGCGGCGCATTTCGGGCATGGCGACTTTGGACATGGTTGCGGCCGTCGCAAGCGATGAGCCGCAGATCGCCGAGAAACCGGCGCAGGCGGTGATTGTCGTCATGGCAAGGCCGCCGCGCATGTGCCCCAGAAAGACATAGGCCGCACGGTAAAGCTCGCGTGACAGCCCGCCCTTGTTCACGAATAGCCCCATCAGAATGAAAAGCGGGACAACCGAAAGCCCGTAATCCTGAGAGGTGTCAATAATCAAGCGTCCTGTCAGTGAAAGCGATGCTTTGGCATTGATGAGATAGGTCGTGCCGAAAAAACCTACGATGCCCATGGAAAACGCGATAGGTATCCGCAGGAAGGATAGAACGAGGACCATAACAAATCCAATAATCGAGATCAGCATTACAGGTCCTCATCTTGCGTTGAAGGTTTCAGGAAGTAATTGACCAGCCGCAAGATATAGATGCCGCAGCAGGCATAGAGGGCGATGGACACAAAATAGATCAGGTAATATTGAGGGATGTTGAGGATTTCAGTCACTTCATTGTACCCTTTGCTGCGCGTCCCGATCGTCCAGATACGGTAAGCCGGGTAGACCAACGCGATGAGGCAAACCACATCCACCATGAAATCCCGAATACGTGCGGCGCGCGATTTGAAAAAGCCGTCAAAAAGGTCAACGACGATGTGATCACCCTTGAGTGTCGCCATCGGCAACGCTGCGAACACGATCACAGCCATCGCCATTTCTGTGAGTTCTGCCGAGTAGCTAAGGGGCGCCGAAAAGACGCTACGCGAGATGACATCGAAAAAGGTGAGCCCCATCAAGAAAAACAGGGTCAGCCCCGCGATAATCGCGGGACCGATTGCAAGCCTGTTGGCGAGGCTTGTCGCGCGGGACAGGTTTGTCTGCTCCGTCATGATTTAGCCGCCATCCTTCAGACGGGAAAATTCCGCTTTGAAGAATTCATAAGCGGCAGGCGCGTCGATATTTTTCGCCGGAAAGCTATCAAGAACCTCGGCAACGATTGCGTCGCTTTTTACAGCCCAGGCCGCTTGGTCGGATTCTGACGCGGTGCGGAACGTATTATCGCCAGCGGCTTCGAGGGCTGCAAAACCATCGGCATCGAATTCATCCCAGTACGCCCCTGTGATCCGCGACAATTCCTCGCCAAAGAGTTCATCCAGCGCGGCCTGATCCTCTTTACTTAGTGCGTTGAACGCATCTTGATTCATCACGGTGGCGGAGGAAGTGTGGTAGAAACCGCTGGGCATCTGATATGAGTGTTCGGCGACTTCTGTCAGGCGAAAGCCCAGTTTGGCTTCCATCGGCATCAGAACGCCATCTGCCGCATTTGAATCAAGTGTTTCATAAACACGGGGGGCAGGGACGTTGATTGCAGAGGCTTCAAGCGCTTCCCCTACCAATCCCGCAACGCCGCCACCAATCCGCAGTTTCATCCCAGCAATCTGATCAAGCGTTTCTATCTCTGTCGAGGAATGCAGCATGCCGTCGCCATGGGAATGCAGTGCCAGAACTTTCAGATCACGGTGCTCATTGGCTTGCGCGAAAAACTTTTCGAAGGTGCGCCAGTAGGCAACGGAGTAAGCCTCGGCGGAGCCCCCAAAGCCGGGCAGCTCTGCAATGGTCGCAGATGGAAATCTGCCTGGTGAGTAGTTGTGCACAATCCACGCGATGTCAGCGATGCCATCTGTTATAATATCTGCCTGCGCAGGTGGTGGTGCCAGATTAAATTTCATTTCGGCAGTAACACGCCCGTCTGTCGCCTCTTCAATGCGGCGGATCAGGTCGGGGAACATTTTGGCGTTCACACCGTGTGTTGGTGGTGCCCAAGCTGAAATGGTCAACGTAGTCTCTTGTGCATTGGCTGCTGTAAAACTCATCGCGGCTGCGGCGGCTGTAAGCCACACTGTCAATTTGTTCGTTTTATTCATTCGGTGGTCCTCCCGGTTCGTTATTTGCTGATCTGGTTATCGTCGGCCTGATCTCTTGGATTCGATCTTTCGCAATTTACTTTACATATAAAAATATGCTTTACCATACAAAAAAATCAAACCAGACTGTCCGCATGGCAATTTGCGAAAATTTGCGGGTTGCCACCCTGAACCGAGGAAACAAGCCAATGAACAGCCAAGCGCGCTCTGCAAACGCACATCCGGTACCGATAGCAAATGCCGATCTGCCCGAGAGGCTATGGTGCCGTACTGTCATTTTCCGACACGGACAGTGTGATCCCGCGGGTATTGTCTACACGCCGGAGTTCTTTAATGTTTTCAATCAGGTGATCGAGGCATGGTTTTGCGAGCGGCTTGGCATCAACTATTATGACGTCCTCGGCCCCCGCCGTACGGGGCTGGGGTATGTGCGGGCGAACGCGACGTTCTTTGCACCTTGCACAATGGGGGATGAAGTTGATGTATTCGTTTCTGTGCCAAAAGTTGGAGGCAAATCCTATTCTCTGACGTTACACGCGATGAAGGGTGAAAAAGAGATGCTGCGCGGGGAATTTACAACTGTGGTCACATCGCTTGACTCGCATCGGTCCATTGATATCCCGCAAGATATCAAAGACGCATTGTTAGAATATGCAAAGATCAATATAGAGCTGTAGAACTTCATGGGCCTCGGGGGGGGTGGCTATTTCAAAGCAACCTGACGAACAGCGGACACGAGAACTGCGATTCTGGCTCAATATTCTTAGGGTCCACGATGTAATCTTTTCCGAGTTGAACAAAAGCTTGCGTGACAACGCAGGGATCGGTCTTGCGAAGCTTGATGTATTGGCCCAACTGATGCGGCATCCTGACGGAATGAGCATGGGGGATCTGTCCGTGGCGTTAAAAGTCACGAACGGAAACGTTTCGGGGTTAGTAAACCGGCTGGTCAAAGACGGTTTAGTCAGCAAGGAAATCTCCGCCACGGATAGACGTTCTGTGAATGCGAAGTTGACCGAGGACGGCAGAGCTATTTTTGAAACGGCAATGCAGTTTCACGAAACCACCTTAGCTGAATGTATGGCCGATATTGGAGCAGAGACATTGATCGCGGTGGCAGAACCGCTTCGCCGGATTTCGGATAAGCTTAAGTTGAAAGGTGAAAAAGATGGGTAGCCGTCAGTTGGAGCCGGTTACACTTCCTTTTTCGTCGCCGGATGAGCTTGAGCAGTATCTTCCTTATCTGATTGCAAGGCTGGCGCATCGCTGGCGCCAGAACCAAGATCAAGAGTTATCTCCGCTCGATATTAAGGGGACAAACATGCGACTCCTGTCCTGTCTTTCAGCATTCGGAGAGCTGACGATTGGCGAGTTGTCAATTCTGGCCGTGACAGAGCAATCATCAGTAAGCAGGGCTGTAGAGCAACTGGTGGTATCGGGTCTCGCGGAGCGCAACGTGAGCAAGCTGGATCAACGTGTCAGGACGGTTGTATTGTCCCCTAAAGGCACTGAGAAACTTGCCGAAGTCGCAACCGTAATCAACCCGCTGTACAGTGCCCTGACAGAAGACATTGACCGCGATGATCTGCAGACTTGCATCAGTGTTTTGCAGCAGATTCTGGCACAAACCCGGGAAAATAGCATCTGAGCTAGCTTGGCTTTCCTAGGTTTTGCGCAAGCACTTCGGCCAGTTGTTCAATCGGAACGCCCACCAAAGACAGCGTGTTTTCCAGCTCTGATACAAGCAAATCAATCAACCCAGTGATATGTTGCTCTCCAACAGTGGCAGCATAAACAAACGGGCGCCCGATCAGGACCAAATCCGCGCCAAGTGCCAGGCACTTGGCAATATCATCACCGGACCGCACGCCGCCATCCACGATAATTGTCATTTTGTCACCTGCAACCTGCCGACAGGTAGATAACATTGCAGTAGGAGCAATTGCGCTATCAAGCTGCCGCCCGCCGTGATTGGAGAGGACAACGCCGTCGACGCCAAGTGTGACACAGTGCAAAACATCGTCAGGATGCAGCAGACCTTTAACAATCAGATGGCCATGCCAGCCTTCCCGCAGTTTTGCCACGTCTTCCCAAGTCATCGAAGGCGCACTCAGCAATCGCATCGTGTCCGCAAAGCTGCGTTGCGCTTCACCTGACATAGGACCGAGATTGGCGAGCTCCGGTGTGCCTGCCAATGCCCGTTCAATGGCCCAGCGGGGGCGCAGGGCAAGCTGCCCGATGGTTTTCAACGTGAGACGCGGGGGGATTTGTAGCCCGTTTCGCACATCGCGCAATCGACGACCCGGCACCGGCGTATCGACGGTAAGCATCAATGTCTGACAACCTACGTCACGCGCGCGCTTGATCAGACTGTCATTCAGGGATTGCAGCTGCGTCGGATAGTATTGAAACCAAAAATTCTCCTCGGCAACCTTTGCCACATCCTCAATGGATTGAGTTGCAGCCGTGCTAAGGATCATTGGAATATTACGTTCACACGCGGCGCGGCCCAGCATGGTCTCGGCCCCTTTGCGAACGAGTCCCAGCATGCCGATCGGAGCGACCCCAAACGGCGCACAATAGGATTTTCCCAGAACGTTGACTGAAGTTGAAGGGGAAGAAATGCCGTTTAAAGTCTTTGGAATGAATTTGATCTGTTCAAAGGCGTCACTGTTGTTACGCAGGGCGCGTTCCTGTCCGGATCCACCTGACACAAAGTCAAATACAAATCTGGGTAAATACCTTTGCGCTGCGATCTCAAGGTCACGTGTTTCGATCATAAGCCCCTCATAGATTAGCTGTTGGAAATCATCCTAGAATGGCGCATCTGACAATTTTTGTGCTGCGTTCAGGAGGCTGTCGAGATTGTCTCTTTCAGAAGAAAAGAAGTTGGCATCTGTCGAAATGAACGAGATGGAGCACTGAATATTCCCATCAATTCCAAACACGGGAAACGCTGCGGCATAGAGGCCGGGGATCAAACCTCCGCTTGTTTTGCCGTAGCCGCGTGCGCGTGTCTCGGCGCATAATTCTGACACACCTGCTTCATCCATTCCCAGCATTTGCATCTCTTGATGCGTGATTTCTTCCGTTGCCCTACGCGGTAGGTAGGACAAAAAGATATGGCCGGATGCAGAGCGTAGCAAAGGCATCGTGGCCCCCAGACCAACGGTTAGAATTATTGGCGGTCCCCCGTGTTCATTTCTGATCAGAACCGGCCCGCGTTCGCCCCAGATAGCAAGATGACCGGATGTCTGATGTTTGGCGCACAGATCACGCAAAGACTCTGATGCGCGGTGAATAAGATCATTGTTGCTAATCGCTGTAACGCCAAGGCGCAGCGCCATGGGACCAAGGCTGTAGAGACCAGTCTCTTTGTTCTGTGCGGCAAGGCCGGATGCCACGAGGCTCGTCAGATAACGGTGGGCTTTGGCTGATTGTAAACCTGCAATTCTGGCGATGTCTTTCAACTGGGCGGGCCGCCGTAGGTCGCACATCGCATCCAGTACGGAGGCGGCGACATCGACCGCTTGAACGCTGCTGCGCCGGCTATCAGTTGGGGAGCTTTGATCCGTTGTGATGGCTGTCATCCGGTGCACCTGAAAAGAGATTAGAGAATGTTACGCATTGCGATACACATTACGCGATGATAAATAAAAGTGCGAGAGGCTTCTTGAGATATAAATTTCGGGGTTGCTTCAAATCAGAAACGACCCTTCAATCGGGATCAAAGCTGACGCAAAGCTGGCTAGTTTGGGCCTATCCCTTTGCGCAACAGCATCACTTAGGGCCAGCAAAAGGCCGAAACGGGAGAGAGAGATGACATTTAAAATGAACCGCAGAACCGCGCTTAAAACAGGCGCAGCAAGCCTTGCCGTTGCTGCAATCGCGCGGCCCGCATTCGCAAACGCGGAAATCACACTTAAGATGAGTAACTATCTGCCGCCGATGCACGGGTTCACAAGAGATTTCATGATTCCTTTTGGTGAAGAACTGGCTGAGCGGACAGGCGGCAAGGTCGAGGTCGAGGTTCTGGATGCGACCACCGCGTTTGGCAAAATTGACCGTCAGGCTGACCAGGTGCGTGCGGGGGTTGTCGACATTGCTTTGGGCCTCAACGGCATTCCGCGTGACCGCTTTGTCGCCAGCTCCATCATGGAGATGCCTTTCCTCGTACAAAACGCGGGCTCCGGCTCCAGAGCGATGTGGGAGCTGTTTAAAGAGGGTGCGTTTGGAGACGAATACAACAACTTCCACGTACTTGGGTTGATGGTTCACAACGGTGGCCTGATTCACACAACGGATAAGCCGGTGCGCGCGCTTGAAGATCTGGCAGGTCTGCGCCTGCGTACCCCAAGCCCTGCAGTATCTGCTATGCTTGAAAATCTGGGTGCTTCACCCGTCGGCATGCCGCCCTCGGCGATTTATGAAAACCTGCAAAAGGGTTCACTGGACGGCGCGATTACCACTTGGGACTTGGTCGGTGCGATCCGCGCAAACGAAGTGTTGAAGTATCACACGGATGCCGCGGCCTACGCGGCCGGATTTCACATCTTGATGAACAAGAAAAAATATGAAGGCCTGCCCGGTGACGTGCGCGGGGTTCTGGATGACATGACCGGTGACGCATTGGTCGCCAAAATGGGCGATTGGTGGGATGCTTGGGACAAGCGTGGCAAGGACGACGCGATTGAGCGTGGCAACGAAATTATCACGATTGACGATGCCACCCGCGCCGAGTGGAAGGCTAGCCTCGAGCCAATGACCAATGATTTTCTAGAAAGCCTCAAAGCTCAGGGAGTCGTGGACCCGCAGGCAATCTACCAGCGTGCGCAGGAACTGATCGCTCAGTTTGAGACTGCGTAAGCGTTTGATAACATGACCAAGCCCGAAAAAAATGGACGCGGATCGCCGAGCAATTCGGCGATCCATAAAGTACAAGCCATTCTGGACCGGATCACGATGATCGGCGCGCTTCTTGGCGTGACTGTGCTGACGGTCGCGATCATTGTCGTTGTTGGAGATATTATTTGGCGCCGGATAGGTGGCGGTTCCTTTATCGGTGCCGTTGATTTGACTCAGTTAAGTGTTGTGATCGCGGCGTCTATGTCGATTCCCTATGCGTTCACCAAAGGCGCTCATGTCAAAATTGATCTGCTTGCCGGCATCATGAGCGACCGGATCAAGGTGTTACTGGACGTCATGGCAGCCTTGTTCGGTGCAGCGCTTTTGGCCTTTCTGCTTTGGCTGACCTGGGGCCGCGCGATGGAGATTTGGGGCTACGGCGATGTCTCCCAGGATCTTGCGATCCCGATGATCCTCTATTGGGGCGCACTTGTCGTCGGCCTGAGCTTGTCAGTGCTGGCGTGCCTTCTGGCTGCTGCCAAAACTCTAATCACAAGGAAAACAACAGATGGCGATTGAGTTTGCGGGACTATTTGGTTTCATCGCGGCACTTGTGCTGGTTTTGCTCCGTGTTCCTGTCTCGATAGCCATGATCGGGGTCGGCATCATCGGGGTGCTGCTCCTTGAGGACTGGAGCACGGCCAACTATGTGATGGCCAGTCTGCCATTTGAAGCGATTGTTCCTTACGGCTTGTCGGTTGTACCCCTCTTTATCTTCATGGGAGTTTTCGCCAGCTATTCAGGGTTGTCCGAAAATCTGTTCAAAGGGATCGTCGCCTTTGCGGGACACCGGCCCGGCGGTCTTGCCTCCGCTACAATCGGTGCTTGCGCGGTGTTCGGTGCAATCAGCGGATCTTCTCTTGCTACCTGTGCAACCATGGGGCGGGTTGCACTGCCCGAGATGGCAAGCCGTCAATACTCTGATGCTTTGGCAGGTGCCGCCGTAGCTGCAGGCGGAACACTGGGTGTTCTTATTCCACCTTCTATCTTGTTGGTGATATATGCGCTGATGACCGAGCAATCAATCGGCGCTTTGTTCGCAGGAGCGATGATCCCCGGGATTTTGGCTGCAATGCTCTACATTGTGGCAATCCGTTTGCAGGTTTGGCAAAAGCCCGAACTCGGCCCGAAAACCGAGCGGATTCCCTGGGGCGAGCGCGTGCCCTACGTATTGCAGATGTGGGATGCGGTTGCACTGATTGTGCTGGTGATCGGCGGCATCTATGCGGGATTATTTTCACCAACTGAAGCTGCTGCTGTTGGGGCGGGCGGTGCGGTTCTGTTCACGGCGCTTCGTGGCAGACTGACGTTGGATGTGCTGCGCAAAGGGATGCTGGAGACAGCATCAATGACTGGAATGATCTTTCTCATCCTGATTGGCGCCGCATTATTCAACTTCTTCATTGAAGCAAGCGGAATGACACAGGCGTTGGTTGGCTGGATCACCACACAGGGTTTTGCGCCGCTTACGGTTATTCTGATCCTGCTTCTGTTCTATCTGGTGCTTGGATGTTTTATGGACAGCCTTTCGATGATTCTGCTTACAGTTGTTCCTGCTTTCACGGTTGTCACAGGGCTTGGCTATGATCCGATCTGGTTTGGTGTCCTTATGGTCTCTGTCGTTGAAATCGGACTGATCACACCTCCTATCGGGATGAATCTATTCGTCATCCAGGGTGTGTCGCCCACCCTCACGATAGGTAAGGTCTCAAGGGGAATTCTGCCGTTTATCGCAGCAGACGCACTTCGTGTTTGCCTAATCTTGTTTCTTCCGGCCCTAGTTTTGTGGTTGCCAAATTGGCTTGGCTTGGGCTGAAAAAACTACGGAGTTTCAGACGAAGTTATCAATGTAAAGGAACCAGATCCTCTGTCAGACCAAAGCCAATCAGGATCTGCTTTGCTTTGCCCGAAATTATCCGAATCTGTTTGAGGATGACCAGCTTCTCACGACTTTAAAAGGGCAGGAACCTAGTGAGAGGCTCGCAAGGATTTGTATGCGGTAACTGATCAACTCTGGGACAGTTCAAACACAAATCAAAATTTAGCCGGAGGGATCAACCAGCCGCTAAATCGTCGCGAGCTTTGATCGAAAATAGCAGTAAACTCTGGTGCATTCATAGAGATACGCCTATTCAGCCAACAGCAGACGAGTGAGGGCTGAAAGATCTTTTAGTATCGACGAGACATCTTTGGTATTACGTCATTTTTTCGTCAAGGTCATCACCGGGAAGACCAAAATCGAAAACTTCGAAATCGATTTACTATATTGAACTACGGAAAAATTGGTGCCCAGAAGAGGACTCGAACCTCCACACCGTTGCCAGTACTAGCACCTGAAGCTAGCGCGTCTACCATTCCGCCATCTGGGCACAACTTGTAAGGGCTGCATTTAAGGGTCTGCGGCGGCGGTGTCAATTGCATTTGTTGCCGGAATACAGAGTAATTTGATGTTGATTGGCGCAACCGCTTTTTGCGCCTTGTTTGGAGGGCTGTGCAGGGGTACACCCGTGCCGGACAATCGTTGAGGGTATGCATCATGTCTAAGCTGGTTACGATCTATGGCGGTTCAGGTTTTGTCGGGCGTTATGTCGCCCGCCGGATGGCCAAAGAAGGCTGGCGTGTGCGGGTAGCCGTGCGCCGCCCCAATGAGGCGCTATTTGTGCGAACATACGGTGTTGTCGGTCAGGTGGAGCCTGTGTTGTGCAACATTCGTGATGATGCTTCGGTTGCGGCAGTGATGCAGGGGGCTGATGCGGTTGTGAATTGCGTTGGTGTTCTGGCTGAAGCCGGGAAAAATACATTTGATGCGGTTCAGTCCGAGGGGCCGGCACGGATCGCCCGTCTGGCCAGGGAGGCAGGCATTACGCGGATGGTTCATGTCTCTGCGATCGGTGCCGATATGGAAAACGAGAGCAATTATGCCCGCACCAAAGCCGAAGGTGAGGCAGGCGTGTTGAAACACCAGCCTGATGCAATGATCTTGCGGCCTTCTATTGTTTTTGGGCCGGAGGACGAGTTTTTTAACCGGTTTGCAAATATGGCGCGCTTTGGACCAGTATTGCCGGTTGTTGGCGCGAATACGCTGTTTCAGCCCGTCTATGTGGATGATGTCGCGAAAGCGGCCGTTATGGGTGTGCTGGATGACATCAGCGGCGTGTATGAGTTGGGTGGTCCTGTTACCAAGACGTTCCGCGAGTTGATGCAGCATATGCTGGAAGAAATCCGCCGTCGCCGTTTGGTTCTGAACATTCCGTTCCCTATCGCGCGGATCATGGCGTTCGGTTTTGATATGGTGCAAGCAATATCGCTCGGCCTGATCAAAAGCCCGATCACACGGGATCAGGTAAAGAATCTGCGCAACGATAATGTTGCGGCCGAAGATGCACAGGGGTTTGACGCATTGGGGATCACCCCCACTGCCATGATCTCTGTTCTGCCCGAATATATGTGGCGCTTCCGCCCGTCGGGCCAGTATGACGCCATCAAGGAATCTGCACGCAACCTGCGTTCCAGCTGATGGAAAACACCACGATTGTTGCGGCCTTTCTGGGGTTACTGGAAGGGTTGACCGAGTTTATCCCTGTCTCCTCAACGGGGCATATCCTGTTGGCGGGGCATTTTCTGGGTTTTGAATCTGCCGGGAAAACGTTTGAAGTTGTTATCCAGCTGGGTGCGGTCCTTGCGATCCTGACGCTTTATTCCGCGCGGCTTGCCTCCGTCTTTGCGGCTGCGCCACATGACCCACAGGCGCGGCGGTTTATCTGGTCGGTATTGCTTGCGTTTTTGCCTGCCGTGGTCATTGGAGTTATGGCGCACGGGTTCATCAAGGAGGTCTTGTTCGAGACACCGATGTTGATTGCCGTGATGCTGATTCTAGGCGGCGTTGTGCTGGTGTTTGTCGATCGGGTTGCGCCCGAACCCAGGTATGATGATGCCATGAAGTTGCCAATCGCGATGACAGTGAAAATCGGATTTATCCAATGCTTGGCAATGGTGCCTGGTGTGTCGCGCTCCGGTGCTACGATAGTGGGCGCACTGATGCTCGGCGCGAGCAAGCGCGCAGCGGCAGAGTTTTCCTTCTTTTTGTCGATGCCCACAATGGCGGGTGCTTTTGCTTATGACCTCTACAAGAATCGCGATGTATTGGATGTTTCCGCGATGGGGGAAATCGCAATTGGCTTTGTGATGGCGTTTATCAGCGCGGTTTTGGTGGTCAAATGGCTGTTGGGGTATGTCAGCCGACATGGGTATGCACTTTTCGGATGGTGGCGGATTGTCATTGGATCCATCGCATTAGCCTTTCTTGTCAGCGGCTTCTAAGAATATAGATCCGAATCGGAACCAATTTGCCACCTGAGCTAGTGCGGCAGGTCGCCTCAATCTTGAAAAAACAACATATAGGTCAGCAATGCTGCCTTTTATTTTGTTTTCAGTTCGTTTACTCCGGACGCTGATACGGAATTTGAGGATCACGGCGTCATGGCGAAGCAACCTATGTTGAAGTTTATCAGTGTTGAGCGGGACATGCCGGAAAAGCGTCCTCCGAACCTGCGGGCGCAGGATTTTAACGAGATTTATGCAGAATATGCAGATGAAAAGGCCCGCGAGCAGTCGAGCCGCTGTAGCCAGTGTGGCGTGCCCTACTGCCAGACCCACTGTCCACTGCACAACAACATTCCTGACTGGTTGCGCCTGACAGCTGAGGGGCGTTTGCAGGAGGCCTACGAGGTTTCCCAAGCCACCAATACCTTCCCCGAAATTTGCGGTCGAATCTGTCCGCAGGATCGGCTGTGCGAAGGCAATTGTGTCATCGAGAGTTCGGGGCATGGCACTGTTACCATCGGCTCTGTCGAGAAGTATATCACCGATACCGCGTGGGAGCAGGGTTGGGTTAAACCTATCACGCCCGCGCAGGAGCGCAGCGAAAGTGTAGGCATCATCGGTGCGGGTCCCGGCGGCCTTGCGGCGGCTGATTTTCTGCGCCGTGCGGGTGTGCAGGTTACCGTCTATGACCGGTATGATCGCGCTGGCGGTCTGATGACCTACGGCATCCCGGGCTTCAAGCTTGAGAAAGATGTGGTGATGCGCCGCAATCAACAGCTGGCGCAAGGTGGCGTGACCTTCAAGTTAAACTGTGCAGTGGGCGAGGACATTACCTTTGACGAAATTCGCAGCGCACATGATGCGGTTATCATTGCCACAGGTGTATACAAAAGCCGTGATTTGCAGGCCCCCGGTGTGGGCGTGAAAGGCTTGGTTCCCGCGCTGGATTTCCTGACAGTGAGCAACAAGAAAAGCTTTGGCGATGAGGTGCCAGAATTTTCTGACGGCACATTGAACGCGCAGGGCAAGCGTGTGGTTGTAATTGGCGGTGGTGACACTGCGATGGACTGTGTGCGCACATCGATCCGGCAAGGTGCAACGTCGGTAAAGTGTCTCTACCGACGTGACCGCGCCAACATGCCCGGCAGCCAGCGCGAAGTTGCCAATGCCGAGGAAGAAGGCGTCGTGTTCGAATGGCTCAGCGCGCCGAAAGGATTTGTCGGTGATCCGGTTAGTGGTGTGATGGTGCAAAAGATGCGTTTGGGGCAGCCCGACGCCACCGGACGCCAAGCACCCGAAGTGATCGAAGGCTCGGACTATGTCGAAGAGGCCGATCTGGTGATCATGGCGCTGGGGTTTGAGGCCGAAGACCTGCCAACGTTGTGGGATTGTCCCGACCTTCCGGTAAACCGCTGGGGCACCGTGCGTGCCGACTATATCACGGGCCGCACAGAAGCCGAAGGAGTCTACGCCGTGGGTGATATCGTGCGCGGCGCATCATTGGTGGTGTGGGCCATCAAAGACGGTCGCGACTGTGCCGAAGCCATCATCGCGGCATTCAACGACGCTGCTGTGATAGCGGCAGAGTAGCGGAAGATGCCTGCTCCACATGAAATCAAAGGTCAGTGCCTATGCGGCGCCGTGCAGGTGAGCGCGATGGTCGACAATCCAATAGTGCGGGCGTGTCACTGCGATATGTGCCGACAGCACGGATCTGGCCCGTTCTTCTCGCTGCAGACGATTGCGGACAGCATCGCCGTTACCGGACCCGCCACAACGTTCAAATCATCTGACTGGGGCGCGCGCGCGTTTTGCAGCACTTGCGGTTCGACGCTTTGGTATGAACTGCAGAAAGACGGCACCCGCAATCTGTCGGCGGGTCTGTTTCCCGACGCAGGCGGTGGGACATTGATGGCTGAATATTTCACTGACAAATGCCCGCAGGCGTATGCTCTCGCCGGGGATCACGAAAAACTGACGACACGGGAAACGCTTGCAGTGTTTGCCCCCGAATATCTGGAGGAATACGATGGCCAAGTATGATGAAGCGTGGGTAGCACGCGAAGAAGCCAAGCGCGCACTCATGGCCGAAAAGGGCATGTATTCACCCGAGGATGAACATTCTTCCTGTGGCGTCGGCCTTGTGGTCAACATCGACGGATCGCGGTCGCGTGAAGTGGTGGAAAACGGGATCAAGGCGCTGAAAGCGATCTGGCACCGCGGCGCGGTGGATGCGGATGGAAAAACCGGCGATGGCGCAGGTATTCATGTGCAAATTCCGGTGCCGTTCTTTTACGATCAGGTTGCACGCACGGGGCACACACCGCGCACCGATGAGATGCTGGCTGTGGGGCAGGTGTTTTTGCCCCGCACAAATTTTGCCGCGCAGGAAACATGCCGCACCATCGTAGAGACTGAAGTGCTGCGCATGGGCTACTATATCTATGGCTGGCGCCATGTGCCGGTGAAAGTTGAGTGTCTGGGCGAAAAGGCCAATGCAACCCGCCCCGAAATTGAACAAATCCTGATCTCTAATGCCAAAGGTGTGGACGAGGAAACATTCGAGCGGGAACTCTATGTAATCCGCCGCCGGATCGAAAAAGCCGCTATCGCTGCGCAGGTGCCGACGCTGTACATCGCGTCAATGTCATGTCGCAGCATCATCTACAAAGGCATGATGCTGGCCGAGCAGGTGGCGGAGTTTTATCCCGATTTGATGGATGAGCGTTTTGAAAGCGCGTTTGCGATCTATCACCAGCGGTATTCTACAAATACTTTCCCGCAGTGGTGGCTGGCCCAGCCGTTCCGCATGTTGGCCCACAATGGTGAGATTAACACCCTTAAGGGCAACATCAACTGGATGAAGTCGCACGAAATCCGCATGGCAAGCGGTACGTTTGGCGACATGGCAGAGGATATCAAGCCAATCGTGGCAGCGGGATCATCGGATTCAGCCGCGTTAGACTCTGTTTTCGAAGTTCTGGTACGTGCCGGGCGTTCTGCGCCAATGGCGAAAACCATGTTGGTGCCGGAGTCGTGGTCAAAGCAGGCGGTTGAGCTGCCACAGGCGTGGCGTGACATGTATTCCTACTGCAACTCGGTGATGGAGCCGTGGGACGGACCTGCCGCGCTTGCCATGACGGATGGCCGCTGGGTTTGCGCGGGGCTTGATCGCAACGGCTTGCGCCCGATGCGCTATGTTGTGACTTCTGATGGTATGCTGATTGCAGGATCAGAAGCAGGTATGGTGCCGCTGGATGAGGCACGGGTGATCCGCAAGGGAGCATTGGGTCCGGGCCAGTTGCTCGCTGTGGATATGACCGAAGGCAAATTGTTCGGGGACACCGAGATCAAGGATAAACTGGCTGCTGCGCGCCCGTTTGGTGAGTGGGTCAGCAAGATCAACGAGCTTGACGAAATCCTGACAGGCCAGACAGAATACGCTATCTTTGAAGGAAACGAGCTGCGCCGCCGTCAGATTGCAGCGGGTTACACCATCGAAGAGCTGGAGCAGATTCTGGCCCCGATGGCTGAAGACGGCAAGGAAACGTTGGCATCCATGGGGGACGATACCCCGTCTGCCGTATTGTCCGGAAAATATCGCCCGCTTAGCCATTTCTTCCGGCAGAACTTCTCTCAGGTGACGAACCCGCCGATCGACAGCCTGCGTGAATTCCGTGTGATGAGCCTGAAGACCCGTTTTGGTAACCTGAAGAACGTGCTGGACGAAGATAGCAGCCAGACCGAAATTCTGGTGCTGGACAGCCCGTTTGTGGGCACCGCAGAGTTTGACGAGCTGACGCGCAACTTTGTCGCCGATGTGGTGACGATTGACTGCACCTTTGCAGCAGGCTCGGGGAATTTGAGCGCCGCGCTGACACGTATCCGCAATGAGGCGGAAGATGCGGTTCGTTCGGGCGCAGGGCATCTGGTGCTGACGGATCAACACAGCGATGCAGATAAGATTGCGATGCCGATGATCCTGGCGACCAGTGCGGTGCATAGTCATCTGATCCGCAAAGGGTTGCGGACGTTCACATCGCTGAATGTGCGGTCTGCCGAATGTATTGATCCGCATTATTTTGCCGTTCTGATCGGCTGTGGCGCAACGGTGGTAAATGCCTATCTGGCAGAGGATTCACTGGCTGACCGGATTGGCCGTGGCCTTATGGATATTGACCTCACAACCGCGATCGCGCGCTACCGCGAAGCGATTGATGCAGGGCTGCTCAAGATCATGGCAAAGATGGGGATTTCCGTCGTGTCGTCCTATCGTGGTGGGCTGAACTTTGAGGCTGTGGGCCTGTCGCGCGCGATGGTTGCAGAGTATTTCCCCGGAATGATGAGCCGCATTTCCGGCATCGGCGTCAGCGGCATCCAGCGCAAGGCAGAAGAAGTCCACGCAAAGGGCTGGTCTGCTACGGATACGGTGTTGCCGATTGGCGGTTTCTACAAATCGCGTAAATCCGGAGAAACCCACGCTTGGGAGGCGACTTCCATGCACATGCTACAGTCCGCCTGTAACCGCGCATCTTACGAGATGTGGAAGCAGTATAGCGCCAAGATGCAAAGCAATCCGCCGATACATCTGCGTGATCTGCTTGCGCTCAAGCCGTTGGGCGAAGCAGTGCCGATCGAAGAAGTGGAAAGCATCACAGCGATCCGCAAACGCTTTGTCACGCCGGGCATGTCGCTGGGCGCGCTAAGCCCCGAGGCGCATAAAACGCTGAATGTGGCGATGAACCGGATCGGGGCAAAATCGGACAGTGGTGAGGGCGGTGAAGACCCCGCGCATTTCCACCCCGAGCCGAATGGCGATAACCCGTCTGCGAAAATCAAACAGGTGGCATCGGGCCGTTTTGGCGTAACAGCAGAATACCTGAACCAGTGCGAAGAACTGGAAATCAAGGTCGCCCAAGGCGCCAAGCCCGGTGAGGGCGGCCAGTTGCCCGGTATGAAAGTAACCGAACTGATCGCACGTCTGCGCCACAGTACACCCGGTGTGACGCTGATCTCGCCGCCGCCACACCACGATATCTATTCCATCGAAGATCTGGCGCAGCTGATCTACGACCTCAAGCAGATCAATCCGCGCTGTAAGGTGACGGTAAAGCTGGTGGCGTCCAGTGGTGTTGGCACTATTGCGGCGGGTGTGGCCAAGGCCAAGGCCGATATTATCCTGATATCGGGCCACAACGGTGGCACAGGTGCTTCCCCAGCGACTTCGATCAAATATGCCGGTCTGCCATGGGAAATGGGCCTGACCGAAGCACATCAGGTTCTGTCAATGAACAACCTGCGCGGGCGTGTGACCTTGCGCACCGATGGTGGTTTGCGCACGGGCCGCGATATTGTCATGGCGGCGATGATGGGAGCCGAAGAGTACGGCATCGGTACAGCGGCCCTGATCGCCATGGGCTGTATCATGGTGCGCCAGTGCCAGTCGAACACCTGCCCCGTGGGTGTGTGTACGCAGGACGAGGCACTGCGCGGCAAGTTCACCGGAAATGCCGACAAGGTCGTAAATCTGATCACCTTCTACGCCACCGAGGTACGTGAAATCCTTGCCTCGATTGGTGCGCGCTCACTGGACGAAGTAATTGGCCGTGCGGATCTGTTGACGCAGGTTTCACGTGGGTCGGCGCATCTGGATGATCTGGATTTGAACCCGCTTCTCTTGTCTGTAGATGCGGAAATGGATGCGATCTATGACCGTGCCAAGCCGCGCAATCCCGTGCCGGACACGCTGGATGCGCAGATTGTGGCGGATGCTGTGCGCTTCCTTGAGGATGGCGAGAAGATGCAGCTTAGCTATGCGGTGCAAAACACACACCGTTCGGTCGGCACGCGAACGTCCAGCCATATCGTGAAGCGGTTCGGAATGCGCAATGAATTGCAGGACAACCACCTGACGGTCAACCTCACCGGATCGGCCGGGCAATCGCTGGGTGCATTTGCGGCACCGGGGCTGAAGCTGGTCGTGGCGGGCGATGCCAACGATTATGTGGGCAAAGGCCTGTCAGGCGGTACAATTGTTGTGCGCCCCCAGATGAGCAGCGTCATCATCGCCTCGGATAACACAATCATCGGCAATACCGTGCTGTACGGCGCGACAGACGGCTATCTATTTGCGGCAGGTCGCGCGGGCGAGCGTTTTGCCGTGCGTAATTCTGGCGCGAAGGTGGTGATTGAGGGCTGTGGCAGCAACGGGTGTGAATACATGACCGGCGGCGTGGCTGTTATTCTAGGGGATATCGGTGCGAACTTTGGCGCGGGTATGACCGGCGGTATGGCCTATCTCTATGATCCTGAGGGGCGGGCCTTTGACATGATGAACCACGAAACATTGGTGAATTGCCCGGTGACCCAGGACCATTGGGAGCGCGAGCTTAAATCCCTGATCGAACGCCACGTAGAGGAAACCGACAGCCGCAAGGCCAAGGATATTTTGCAGCATTGGGATCTGGAAAAGGTCAATTTCGTGCAAATCTGCCCGAAAGAAATGTTGGATCGTATTCCTGTCCCTTTGAGCGACGAAGTACAGGCCGTTCCTGCCGAGTAGTACAGTCAATTGTGTCAGCGGGCGAAACAATGCGTTTCGCTGACACATAATCACCTTTTTTGGAAACATTTAGCGGCTCAATTTTGGCCAGATTACCTTGCATCCTGGGCATGAACAGTGCCGGAGGTGCAGCATGACCAAGATAGATCAGGAACAGTTTTGCGGTGATAATTGCCGCCGGACTTGTGCTGCGGCGCAAGCTATGAACTGTGTCGCCCGCGATCAGGAGCAGATCGGCGATATATTCGGGCAGACCGGCTATACCCGCGGTTCACGCATTGGTGTTCCGCACGGTACCTGCGCGGTTGAGGATATAAGGCAGAGCGATCTGATCGAGACGCTGGACGATGGCCCACAGCCAGTGCGCATGGTGTTGCGGCAATCTGTGCAGGGCAGTGGCGATTTCGCTCCGGTCCGTTTCGAAGCGGGAACAGTGGGTAACAGTGTTTCGATCTTAGTTTCGCCGGAACAGCGGATTTTGATCACTGATTGGCGCGCCCAGTTGTTGATGGGCTGCGATGAAATTCTGGTAGCAGCGAAGCATCTGGTTAACGGTCGTGATGTCCGCAGGGTCGAGTGTGGTGTTATCGACTACTTCCAGCTGGTGTTGGACCGCCCCCAGATCGTGTTCGGGGACGGGTGCCCCACGGAAAGCTGTGTGATTGACACAGATCATGCAAAATTAGCCGGGCTTCGGGGTGATATGCCCAACAGTTTCTCCATCGCAAACCTTCGCAAAAGCAGCCTATTTGCATCCCGCATGGTTGTTGAAGGTGAAGAGGCGCCCTGCCTGATGGTGGCATGACGTAATAAAATTCGAGTATTTACAAATGCATCGTGGCGTCACCCCAACACAACTGTGGTCTGTGGCTGTTGACACATTTCTGTTTCCGGTGCCGCAATTCGTGCAATTTTGACCACATCTTTAAAAGGTGCTGCGTGATGTGGTGCGGAAAGTTCACAAATGGCAAACGTCCAGATATAGGTGCACAATGGCAAAACGCACCGCAAAAACCAAAGCTAAACCAAAAGCCAAAGCCGCGCCGAAAGTTTTAGCAAAAGAGCAGCCGCGCTTGTCGCTGCGCCGCCGGATCAGGCGGATTGCGTGGCGTGGCGTTGCGCTGGTTTGTTTTGTAATTCTGGCTGTCGTTTTGTTGGGCCGTGTGGTGAACCCGCCGACCACAGCCTACATGCTGGGCGAGTCCCGCCGCCTGAACGGAGTTGATCAGGAATGGGTGCCGATGCGTGAAATTGCCCCCGTGATGGCCCGTGCGGTTGTAGCTGCGGAAGATGCCAATTTTTGTCAGCATTGGGGTTTCGATGTCCGCGCGATCAAGCTGGCGATTTCCGAAGGATCAAATCGCGGCGCGTCAACGCTCAGCCAGCAAACAGTAAAAAATGTTTATCTGTGGCATGGTCGCACTTGGGTGCGCAAAGCGCTGGAGGCAGCAATCACACCGCTGGTTGAGGCGATATGGCCGAAGCGGCGCATCCTTGAGGTATACCTGAATGTGGCAGAGTTTGACGAAGGCGTGTTTGGCGTGGAAGCGGCTGCGCGACACTATTTCAAAGTTGGCCCCGAAGCATTGACTGCGCGGCAGGCCTCGCAACTGGCGGCGGTTCTGCCCTCACCCAAAACACGAAGCGCATCACGGCCAACACCCTATTTGAAAAAACGGGCGGCACAAATCCGCGCAGGCGCCGCAACAATTAAAGCTGACGGACGGGCAGATTGTTTCGAGAGTTGAATGTTTGCCCGCCACAAGGCATTTAGGAACAACGCCCTAGTTACGGATTTATCATGGCTCGCCTGTTCCACGTCCCGCTTTCACCCTATTGCCGCAAGATTCGTCTGAGCCTTGCGGAGAAGAAGATTGAGGTGGAACTGGTCGAAGAGCGCTATTGGGAAAAAGACCCTGATTTCTTGCGACGCAATCCTGCGGGTAAGGTGCCTGTGTTGCGCCTTGACGGGATCATGATGTCGGAAAGTGCCGCGATCTGTGAATATATCGAAGAAACGCGGCCCGAACCGTCATTGTTGCCATCCGATCCGGCGCAAAAGCTGGAAGTGCGGCGGCTGGTAAGCTGGTTTGATGATAAATTCCACCATGAAGTTACCAGTAAATTGCTGTATGAACGGGTGAATAAAAAAATGATGAAAACGGGCTACCCGGATAGCAAGAACGTCAAGGCCGGAGCGCGGGCGATCAAGTTTCATCTGGGATATATGACCTGGTTGCTGGACCATCGCCGTTGGTTGGCGGGCGATACAATGACACTGGCGGATTTCGCCGCTGCTGCGCATCTGTCGTCGCTTGATTATATCTCGGATGTCGACTGGAACAGTTGTCCGGAGGTCAAGGACTGGTACGCGAAAATAAAATCACGTCCTGCGTTCAGATCCATTCTTGCGGATCAGGTTCCCGGATTTACGCCGCCGAAGCACTACAATAACCTCGATTTCTGATCGCACTTTCTCCGCTGGAGGTGAGGGGCAGTGCCTGCGGCGGAAATGAGTTTAAGGGAAAGATGAAGAATGGACCTTAAACAGCGATTGGTACGTGAAGCGCTGGATGCGGGATTTGTTGCCTGTCGGATATGCAAACCTGATGCCGTGCCCGAGGTGCCAGAGCGTCTGGGGGCGTTTCTGGCGGCTGGACATCATGGGCAAATGGGATGGATGGAAGAACGCGTTAGTTGGCGCGGCGATCCTTCGGTGCTGTGGCCCGAAGCGCGTTCCGTAATTATGTTGGCCGAGAGCTATGCGCCGGAATATGATCCGCTGGCAGTACTGGAGAAGCCGGAGTTGGGTGCGGTTTCCGCTTATGCGCAGGGGCGTGATTACCATGATGTTGTAAAGAAGCGGCTGAAGCGTCTGGCGCGGTGGCTGATTGCGCAGCAAGAGTGTCAGGTAAAAGTTTTTGTAGACACAGCGCCGGTACCGGAAAAGGCACTGGCGCAGGCAGCGGGACTTGGCTGGCAGGGCAAACACACGAACGTGGTAAGCCGAGAATGGGGGAATTGGGCCTTTTTAGGGTCTGTTTTTACCACGCTTGAGCTGGAACCGGATGAGGCAGAAGTGGATCGCTGTGGAAGCTGCACAGCCTGCCAGGAGGTCTGTCCGACCAACGCATTTCCGGAGCCCTACCGATTGGATGCAAGGAAATGCATTTCTTATCTGACAATTGAACATAAGGGACCGGTGGACGAGGAGCTGCGCAGGAAGTTGGGAAACCGGATTTACGGGTGTGACGATTGTCTGGCCGTCTGTCCGTGGAACAAGTTTGCCGTCGCAGCCAGTGATATCCGCTATCATGGCACTGCAGGGGGCACTTTGGCGGAGCTTGTAGAGCTGGATGATGCGGCGTTTCGAGCGCGATTTTCAGGGTCACCGGTCAAGCGGATCGGACGGGACAGGTTTGTACGCAATGTGCTTTATGCGATTGGAAATTCCAGCGATGTATCGCTGCGCGCTGCGGCGCAGGGATTGTGTGACGATCCTGATGATACCGTAAAGGATGCCGCGCGTTGGGCTGTGGCGCAACTGGCGCATCTGTGACGCTATTGGGCTGGTTTTGTTGTGGTGGTCCGGTAGGGGTTTCCGGATAAGGTAAAGGAGCATCCCATGGCGTTGCTTTTGGGCGTTGATACTGGTGGCACGTACACTGATGCGGTGATCATCCGTGATGAGACGGACGTGATTGCAAGTGCCAAGGCGCTGACGACGCGACACGATCTGGCAATTGGTGTCGGAGGTGCGGTGCGGGCGGTGTTGGCGCAATCCGGTGTGTCGGCTGGCGATATTGCGCTTGCATCGCTGTCCACGACCTTGGCCACAAACGCGTTGGTCGAGGGGCAGGGTGGGCGTGTTGCACTCATCTATATCGGTTTCAAAGAACGTGATCTGGAAGCGCACGGCCTGCTGGATGCGCTGAAAGGGGACCCGCATATTGTCCTGGCAGGGGGGCATAACCACGCAGGCGGTGAAGCTGCGCCTTTGGACGAGGCCGGATTGCATGCCTTTCTTGCCAAACATGGTGCGCAGGTTGGCGGATTTGCCGTTGCATCGCAGTTTGCCACGCGTAATCCGGCGCATGAGCTGCGAACTATGGCGCTGGTGGCTGAAATGACGGGGCGTCCGGTATCTGCCTCCCACCAGCTTTCGGCAAAGCTGAACGGGCCAAAACGCGCGATGACAGCGGTGCTGAATGCGCGCCTGATCGGCATGATAGACCGTCTGATCGGACGGGCGGAAGACACGCTTACTGCGCTGGGCATCCGTGCGCCGCTGATGGTTGTGCGGGGAGACGGCGCGTTGATCTCCAGCGCGCAGGCCCGTGAACGCCCTATCGAGACGATCCTGAGCGGTCCTGCGGCGTCTATTGTCGGCGCGCGATGGCTCACGGGGGTGGAGCGGGCGCTGGTGTCCGACATTGGCGGAACGACAACGGATGTTGCATTTCTGAGGGACGGGCGGCCGGCGATTGATCCGGCGGGTGCGCGCGTCGGACCTTACCGGACGATGGTGGAGGCCGTGGCGATGCGCACAACCGGTCTGGGTGGAGACAGCGAGGTGCATTTCCTGTCGGAGGGGTTGCAGGGTGGCGTTACCTTGGGGCCGCGCCGGTTGTTGCCTGTTTCCCTGATTGCGACGGAAGCACCCGAGGTAGTGCATGCGGCACTTGATGCACAATTGCGCAGCACCCTACCCGGAGAGCATGACGGAAGGTTCGTGCGGGGCGTTTCAGGCCAGACGGCTGAGGGTATCGGGCCGCGTGAGGAAACCCTGCTGGAACGGATCGGGGGAAAGGTGCATCCGCTGGGGGAGGTATTGCGATCGCGAATAGAGACAGGTGCGCTGAAACATCTGGTTGAGCGTGGTCTGGTTCAGCTGAGCGGCGTAACACCGTCAGATGCCAGCCATGTGTTGAGGTTGGCGACAGATTGGGACGTGGACGCGGCAGAGAAGGCGCTTGCGCTGTTCGGGCGGCGGCGCACGGGTGCGGGGGACAGGCTTGCGCCATCGCCAGCGGATATGGCGCGGATTGTGATTGCCCGGCTAGAGCATCAGACCGCATTGGTCCTGCTAGAGACTGCATTTTCCGAAGAAGAGACTGGTTTCGGAGATGATCCGGCTGTTTTGGCACGGCATGTTCTGATGCAGCGCGGTCTTGGCGGTCATGCCGGTCTGATCCGTCTCGAAACCGGATTGAGCGTACCTGTGGTCGGGCTTGGGGCCTCTGCCGAAGCCTATTATCCGGCAGTTGGCAAAAAACTGGGCTGTGAGATGATCCTGCCCGAGCATGCGGGTGTGGCCAATGCGATCGGCGCTGTAGTGGGACGTGTCACAATGCGGCAAGCCGGAACGGTGACCTCCCCGAGCGAAGGGCGTTTTCGCGTGCATCTATCCGAAGGGCCGCAGGATTTTACTGATCTGGAAGCGGCTCTTGCACGGCTTGAAGATGTTCTGCAATCCCGCGCGTTTGCGGCTGCCGAGGCAGCGGGTGCGGGTGACATCCAGATCAACATAACGCGTGATATCCGCACCGCAGGTGTCGAGCAGCGCGAAGTGTTCATTGAAGCCGACATCACCGTTGAAGCGTCAGGACGCCCGCGTGTTGCACAGGAACCCGTCGAGGAGGTTCGGATCTGACCCCGCCCACGCGGCAGGCAGGGTCACGATAGCGTTCTATTCTGCTGCGTCACGTTTTGGCAGCACCCAGTCGGGGCGGGGGAAGTGGCAGGTGTAGCCGTTGGGGATGCGCTCGAGATAATTCTGGTGCTCCGGTTCGGCTTCCCAGAAATCCGATACCGGCTCTACCTCGGTAACAACCTTGCCGGGCCAGATGCCGGAGGCTTCGATATCTGCGATGGTATCCAGTGCAACGGCTTTCTGGTCTTCGTCCTCATAATAAATCGCGGAGCGATAGCTCATCCCCATATCGTTGCCTTGACGGTTAACGGTTGTCGGATCGTGAATCTGGAAAAAAAGTTCCAGCAATTCGCGGTAGCTGAGGATGGATGGATCAAAGATCACTTCAATCGCCTCGGCGTGGGTGCCGTGATTACGATAGGTGGCATTTGGCACGTCACCGCCGGAATATCCTACGCGGGTTGAAACGACCCCTTTGCGTTTGCGGATCAGGTCCTGCATTCCCCAGAAACATCCGCCTGCCAAAACTGCGCGTTGATTGCTCATGCGACGTCCTCCACTTGATCAATATACTGCCCGTATCCTTCGGCCTCCATGTCGTCGCGGTGAATAAATCGCAATGACGCCGAATTGATGCAATAGCGCAAACCGCCACGATCAGGTGGTCCGTCAGGGAACACGTGGCCAAGATGGCTGTCGCCGTGGGTGCTGCGCACTTCGGTGCGTACCATTCCGAGAGAGGCATCGGTGAGTTCCTTTACATGGGCCGGTTCGATGGCCTTGGTAAAGCTGGGCCAGCCGCAGCCGCTTTCGTATTTGTCCGAAGACGCGAAAAGCGGTTCTCCCGATACGATATCAACGTAAATTCCGGGCTCTTTATTGGCGAGCAGTTTACCTGTTCCGGGACGTTCTGTTCCGTTCTCTTGGGTGACATGAAATTCTTCGGGCGATAGGGTTGCGATGACATCGGGATTCTTGGTGTACTCGGCCATTGGGGGCTCCTTGCGCTGGTCTTGTTTCACTAGATGGTGTTTTTGCGCAAAAATCAAAGGGCAGGCGGGCGGGGATTGGCAAAACTGTTTGTGATCCCGCTGCAATGTTCGTGCGTAAGACAAACAGGAGGACTTTTTATGCGACTGTTTTTCGGGATAATCTTTTCACTGCTTTCTGGTGTTGCCGTAGCTGCGCCGCAGGATGCGGTGTTTGCATCCATAGACGGTGGAGAAATCACGATTTCGGATTTCGCCGGCCATCCGGTGCTGGTTGTGAACACAGCGTCGCAATGCGCGTTCACACGTCAATATAAGGGCTTGCAGGCGCTTTATGATCGCTATCGTGATCAGGGTCTGGTTGTGCTTGCTGTACCGTCGGATGACTTCAATCAGGAACTGGACAGTGCCGCCGAAGTGAAAGAGTTTTGTGAGGTGAATTTCAATCTAACGCTGCCGATGACTGACCTGACCCCCGTTCGCGGGAAGGCTGCGCATCCGTTTTACAAGGATGTAAAAGCCGAAACTGGATTTTCGCCGCGCTGGAATTTCAACAAAGTGCTTATTGGACCGGACGGAAAGGTTGTCGCGACATGGGGCGCGGCTGCGCCACCTGAAAAAGGGGTGATACCCCGCGAGATCGAAAAGATTCTGAATTAGATTCTCTTGTTCGGGCCCGACATACTAGACCGTGCGCTGGCGCGAAATTTGTACTGCAAGAATTCCCGCAGCAATGATTGCAACGCCGATAATATCACGCGACCCTAATGTTTCCCCCAGTAGAACAGCAGCGATGGCCACACCGAAGAACGGATTGAGAAAGTGGAAAGTTGCTGCGCGGGTGGCACCGATTCGACCCACGAGCAAAAACCATATCCATGTTGCCAGCAGACCGGGGACAAGACAGGTATAGATAAACGCCAGTGCCAATGGCCAGCTGGGTGTCACGCGGGGCGTTTCGAACAAAAGTGTTGCGATGGTTAGTGCAACACAACCAACCAGCATCTGTAAGCCGACAACCATCAAAAGATTACCGCCCGATGAGGCACCGCGCACTGTGAGCGTGGCAATGGTCAGTGCCAGGACACCAACGAAACAGATCGCGACACCGGTCAGGTCAACACCGCCTGAAATGCGTGTGCCCATGATCAGGGCGACACCTGTGATGCCGGTCACCAGACCGATAATGCCGAGCGGTCCCAGCTTGTCACCCAAAAACAGCCATGCGGCCAGTGCGACCATCAGCGGCATCGTCGAAGCGATAATTGCGGCAAGTGATGCTTCGACGGTCTGCATCGCCACAAAGAAAAAGCCGAGGTAGATCGCGTTCTGCAATACGCCGAAGATTATCGTCGCGCGCCATTGGGGTGCGGTCAATCGCCAGCTTTGGCCAAAGGCCAGAGCCAGCCCGACACCGATCAGACCGGACAAAAGATAGCGCAATGAAAGGGCAAACAATGGCGATGCATCCGCAACGATGATCCGCGCGGACGTGAACGCAGAAGACCACATAAGGGCAAAGGCAAGGCCCAGTCCGATAGCGCGTAAATCCATAATGGTGTTGCCTTGTGCCTGATGTGTCGTGCGGACAATCGGGCAGTTCACTGTAAAGAGCAACCGGTGCCTAATGCGTATCGAACAACAGATTCAAGCGCGCGCCGTCTGGCGTTAGGTCATTGGACAGTGTGCCACCAAGCTTGGAGGCAGCGGCGGCGACAAGGCTGCTGCCAATTCCGCCGATCTTGCTTGGTTCTGGTGGTGGTGCTGTCGAGCCTGCACCATTGTCAGAAGCGACCAGTTGAAGGCTGTTGTCATCTGCTGAGGTCAGCTGGATATTTATTTTGCCGGTATCGCGATCCTTAAAGCCGTGCTTGATCGAGTTGGCGACAAATTCTGATAGGATTATACCGATATCGGATGCGAAGCTAAAGGGAAGAGAGACGGGATCGACCGTATGGTTAAGCACAATTCCATGCGGTGTTGTTACGCGCAGGCTCTCCATCAATTGATCAATGTAGGCATTCATTTCTACCCGCCCCGAGGCACTGGAATTCTGCAACTGTTCATGCAGGGCGGACATGCCATCAATTCTGCGCTGGACCGCTGACAAGGCATCGCGGGCGGTTTCGTCTTCTACGTTGCGCAAATACAGCCGGATCATGGAGGACGTGGCCTGCAGGGAGTTCTTGATCCGGTGGTCCATTTCGGCACGCAGAATTTCTTCGTTTCTCAATGCGCGCTGAAGTTCGAACTGCTTCATCACCTGCTTTGCCAGAACACGCAGAGCTTTGCGTTGCAGATCGGTCAGGGAGCGCGGATGGTTGTCGAGTACACAAAGTGTACCCAACGGCAGCCCATCCGACCCGATCAGGCGCGCACCAGCATAAAATCGCAACCCCGGATCATCAAGACACAGCGGGTTATCCGCCATGCGCGGATCGGCCAGAGTATCGGGAATTTCTACAAAGTCGTCCTGAAGGATGACATGGGAACATATGGAGGTTTCCACCGGAGTTTCACGCACGCCCAGCCCTACTTCGGCTTTGAACCACTGACGCGATTCATCAATGATGTTGATCACTGAAATAGGGGTTTCGCATATTTGCGAGGCCAGCTCGACGATCTGGTCATAGTCGCTTTCACGTGGTGTATCCAGAATGCCGTACCGCTCTAGACTGCGCAAGCGGTCCGATTGTTGGGGGTGCTTTTCAGCGCGCATAGGTCATCCTGTGTACTAAAATTATTTTCAGAAAATAGCCCGATACAGCCCAAAAACAATATTTAATATTTTCGACCTACTGTTCAAAAAAATGGGTCGCACTGAGGCGACCCAAATTGAAACTCTCCGGAAGAAAGAGGGCTTAGCCGTTCACGCTGTCTTTCAGCGCTTTGGCGATGGTCATTTTCACAACCTTGTCTGCTTCTTTCTTGAACTGCTCACCGGTCGCAGGGTTGCGAACCATCCGTTCAGGGCGTTCACGGCAATAGATTTTGCCAACACCGGGAAGTGTTACGGCGCCGCCGCCTGCGACTTCCTTTGTGATCAGCGCGCAAACCGCATCGAGCGCGCTGGATGCTGCTTTTTTATCGGTGCCCATTTCCTCGGCCAATGCGGCGACGAGCTGTGTTTTTGTCATTGGTTTAGTTGTCATTTTATCTCCTCGACTGCCCGAATGTTGGGCCTCATTTGCGGAATGTAACGGTATGTTGTGAGCAAATACAACGAAGAGTGAAGATAATTCCGACGAAATATAAGGTTTTCTGCGATTTTCTGCCTTTTTGACGCCCTACAGAAAGGCAGTTTCGTCAAACGAGCGCAATTTACGGCTGTGAATCCGTTCAAGCGGCATGTTGCGCAGCAGTTCCATCGCACGGATTCCGATCATCAGATGGCGTGAAACCTGTGTTTTATAGAAATCCGACGCCATTCCGGGCAGCTTCAATTCACCGTGCAAGGGTTTGTCGGAAACACATAGCAGTGTGCCGTAGGGGACGCGGAAACGGTATCCGTTGGCGGCGATTGTTGCGCTCTCCATATCCAGCGCAATGGCGCGCGACTGGCTTAGACGCTGCACAGGGCCGGATTGGTCGCGCAGTTCCCAGTTGCGGTTGTCGATGGTGGCAACCGTCCCGGTACGCATAATGCGCTTCAACTCGTATCCCTCCAGTTGGGTGACCTGCGCCAGTGCTTGTTCCAGCGCAATCTGGATTTCAGCCAGCGGCGGGATCGGCACCCAGACGGGCAGATCATCATCCAGAACGTGATCTTCGCGCAGATAAGCGTGGGCGAGCACAAAATCGCCAAGCTTTTGACTGTTGCGCAATCCGGCGCAATGGCCAACCATCAACCACGCGTGCGGCCGCAGGACCGCGATGTGATCGGTTGCGGTTTTGGCGTTGGACGGGCCGACCCCGATGTTCACCAGCGTAATACCGGAGCCGTCCTTGCGTTTGAGGTGATACGTTGGCATTTGCGGCAGCTTTGCCGACACTTCTATCGGGGCATCGCCATCGGTGATTTCCTGATCCCCAGTGGAAACGAACGAAGTATAGCCGCTGGCGGGATCGCGCAACATGGCACGGGCGAAATCTTCGAATTCGGCTACGTAGAACTGATAGTTCGTAAACAAAACGTGGCACTGGAAGTGATCGGGATCTGTAGCGGTATAATGCGACAACCGCGCAAGAGAATAATCTACGCGCTGTGCGGTGAAAGGTGCCAAAGGGCCGACGCCGTCAAGCGGCACATAGGTGCCGTTAACGATATCATCATTGGTTGTGGACAGGTCAGGTACATCGAACACATCGCGTAGGGTGAATTCCGCCGCGCCTTCTTGGGGAACCGTGATGCCGTCTTCGTTGGTCATCGCAAAATGCAGCGGGATCGGCGTATCCGATGCCCCAACGATGACAGGCTGGCCGTGGTTTTCAATAATCAGGCCGATTTGCTGGATCAGGTAATTTCTGAATAAATCGGGCCGCGTGATTGTGCTGGCATACGTGCCGGGAGTAGAGACATGCCCGAAGCTGAGCCGTGTATCGACCTGCGCAAAGGAGGATGTCGTAAAACGTACTTCGGGATAGAATGCGCGGATACGGGTGTCTGGTGGTGTGCTGGACATCGCATTGGTGAATTCGGTCCGCAAAAAACTGACTGCCTGATCATAAAGCGCGGTCAGCCGGTCAACGGCAGCGGTTGCATCTGTAAAGGCTTCGGCTTGCAACGCAACGGGCGTGAGGGTCTGATACTGCTTCATCTTGGTGTTTCTCAATCCTTGGAATTGAACAGGGTGCCGATTTTATCCATGATCGCTTGTGAGGTGTCGTCATCCTTTAGGTCAAGCGACTCGATCCTGCGCATAAGTTCAAGTTCATAAGCCAGATCTTTTTCGTCGGGTTCCGGTGTTACCGTTGCGATCCAGCGGGCAAACGGATCTGTCGTATCGGGATCATGATATCCGGCAAACCTTCTGATACCGATGTCGGCGGCAGTTTCTGGCATATCAATATCGAACCTGTCCTTAAGATATCCTTGCAGGTCTAAGGGTAGCACCGGCTGATCCTCTTTCCCGAAATCTGCGAGGCTTGGGACGCCATGATATTCGAGATAGGCTTGCATCGGGGAGATGTCTGTTTGATCCAGTGCCCCCGGTTCGGGGTAACCCATAGCAAGGAATTGCATCAGGATCAGGGGATCGTCGGCGATGATGCCCAGACTGTCATGCCCGATGTGGACAAACTGCTGTTTGCCCGCCTCGTCCAGCCAGATCGCCACACGACCACCATCGCCCGAGGTTTCGCCAAACTCGAATATGCGCCTGTCGATAGCGGGGTCAGGTGTCGACCAATGGCTGGTGTAGGGCAGGGTTGTTCCCGCAAACGCGACATGGCTGGCAAGGGGGTGGTTTTGAAGCTCTGGCGGATAGATCAACAGTACCTTATCCTCGGGCGCGCCATTGCGGCGCACCTTGTACCAGCCTTGATCCTCGATCCAGTCGAAAGTTTCGATAATCTCAGGGGAAAGTTTCACCCAGTCAGGCATGAGTTCGGCGAGGTTTCGGGCAAAGGTTTTCATGTGACAATTACGTCCACAAATTCAAAAGTGCGCACATCGACAAGGCCCAGATCGGATATCCGCAATTCGGGGATCACGACAAGCGCCAGCAGGGAGTGTTGCATATACGCATTGTTGAGGGTGCAACCGCAATCGCGCATGGCTTCCATCACGGCATCGGTTTTCGCTGCTACCTCGGCGGCCGGGCTATCCGACATCAGGCCGGCGATCGGCAGGTCGATTGTGGCCAGTTCCATACCGTTTTTGAAGACAGTAATGCCGCCGCCCAGCGCGCGCAGATGATTTGCTGCCAGCGCCATGTTGCCGGTATCGGTTCCCACAACAATCATATGGTGGCTGTCATGCGCCACGGTTGAGGCCATTGCCATTTCCCCAGTATAACCAAACCCCGACACCAGCGCATTGACCACGCCACCGGTGGCGCGGTGCCGTTCCACCAACGCAATCTGGCAAACATCACCGTGCGCTGTCACGCGGCCTTCGGTGACGGGCAGTTCAAACTGAAGCGCCTTGGTAGGTGCCTGGTTTTCGACCACGCCAATTACGTTGGCAGTGACTGAATTTGCTCCGGCGGGGGCGGTGATGGTGAAATCATCGAGTGACAGATCAGCGGCCATATTGACCGTCTGGCGCGCATGTTCGGGCCAGTTGAAATGCGGGCAGTCCACAAGGCATACTCCGTCCTGCGCCACGATTTCTCCGCGCGCGATGACTGTTTCAACCGGCAATGTGCGCAAGTCTGATGACAGGATTACATCGGCCCGCCGACCGGGCGTAAGCGACCCTATCTCGCGTTCCAGCCCGAAGTGGGTAGCGGTATTTATTGTCGCCATTTGCAGCGCTACCAGCGGATCACAGCCACAGTCGATGGCATGGCGCACAACGCGGTTCATGTGCCCATCATTGACCAGCGTGGCAGAATGACAATCATCGGTACACAGGATCATGTTGCGTGGATCAAGGCCGCGCTCGGTTATTGCGGTGATCTGGCTTTCTACGTCATACCACGCAGAGCCTAGCCGGATCATCGCCCGCATTCCCTGCCGCATGCGCGCGATCGCGTCCGCCTCACAGGTGCCTTCGTGATCATCAGCGGGGCCGCCTGCGACATAAGCTGCGAAGGCAGGCCCGAGATCGGGAGAGGCATAGTGCCCCCCCACAGTCTTGTCTGCACGTTGGGTGGCGGCAATTTCGGCCAGCATTTGCGGATCGGCGTTGCTGACACCGGGAAAGTTCATCATTTCACCCAGTCCGATGATGCCCGGCCATTGCATTGCCTCGGCCACATCATCGGCGGTGATCTCGTAGCCTGTTGTTTCCATACCCGGCGCGCTGGGCGCGCAGGATGGCATCTGGGTAAAGATATTCACAGGCTGCATCAGCGCTTCGTCATGCATCATGCGCACGCCGCTCAGCCCCAGTACATTGGCGATCTCATGCGGATCTGTGAACATGCTTGTGGTGCCGTGGGGGATCACGGCACGTGCAAATTCAGCGGGGGTAAGCATGCCGCTTTCGATGTGCATATGCCCGTCGCACAGGCCGGGGATCATATAGCGCCCCCGTGCCTCGATGATTTCGGTCTGTGGCCCTTTGCAGTGATCCGCACAGAGCCCGACAAAGGCGATGCGCCCTTTTACGATTGCGATGTCGTGATCAGGTAATGCTTCGCGGGTGTGGACGTTTACCCAGATGCCGCCCTTGATGATCATATCAGCAGGCGCGCGGCCAGCGGCGACATTAACCAGATCGGCGGCCACATCGGGCCATGAGGGGAAAGTTGCTTGTGTCATGTCCCAATATTTCACAGGGTTGGTTCAGGTACAAGCGGGGGAAACGACGCAATGGATTATGACAGTGTTGGTGCTGCCGTGTTTGGCCAATCTTTGTGCGGCATGGGCGTGAATTTGCTGGTGAAAGATGTAAGCGCCCAAGTGGCCTTTCTAGAGACTGTTTTTGACATGAAGTCCCATCAACCAACTGCGGATTTCGCGATTATGGTGTATGGTAACAATGTTTTTCAGGTGCACAGTGACGGGACGTACCACGCAAATCCGTTACTGGGGCTTGTGCCGGAAACCCCGCCCCGTGGGGGTGGCATTGAGCTGAGGCTCTATGACACTGATCCCGATACCGCGTGTAAACGTGCCGAAGACGCGGGCGCGACGATTTTGCAAGCACCCGCTGACAAGCCGCATGGCCTGCGCGAAGCCTATATCCTTTGCGACAACGGGTATGCTTGGGTGCCTAGCAAGCCGTTAAATCAGATCAAATAATGTCGCAGACGGAACGGACGGGCCGGGTGCGCACAGGTTCTGTAAAGACTGAGAAAGGGAGAACGTGATGAATATCGCCGAGCGCAAGCCGAACATGGCCCACTGGCAGGAACGTGTCGATCTGGCGGCGGCGTTTCGCTGGACCGCGCGGTTGGACATGCATGAAAGCGTTGCCAATCATTTCTCTCTCGCGGTGAATGACGATGGCACACAGTTTTTGATGAACCCGAACCAGATGCATTTCAGCCGTATCAAAGCGAGTGATTTACTGTTGATTGACGCGAATGATCCAGAAACGCTTGAAGGCCCGAATGCACCTGATCCAACAGCGTGGGGTTTGCACGGCGGCGTGCACCGTGCCTGCGGCCACGCGCGCTGCGTGATGCACGTTCATTCAATCTTTGCGACTGTGTTGGCATGTTTGCAAGACAGCCGTCTGCCGCCGATTGACCAGAATTGTTGCACCTTTTTCAATCGTGTCGTGATTGATGAAGAATACGGCGGGCTGGCGTTTGAGGATGAGGGCGCGCGCTGCGCAAAGCTGCTGACTGACCCGAAGCAAAAAGTGATGGTCATGGGCAGTCATGGCGTGATGGTGATTGGCGATACCGTGGCCGAGACATTCAACCGCCTGTATTATTTCGAGCGCGCGGCAGAGACGTATATCCGCGCATTGCAAACGGGTATGCCACTGCGGCGCATCAGTAACGAAATCGCAGAAAAGACTGCCCGAGAACTGGAAGAATATCCAGAGCAGGACGCGCGCCATCTGGCGGAGCTGAAGGCGATTTTGGACAGCGAACAATCGGATTACGCACAATGAGCCGTACCGAGTGGAATCATGCGCCCAAGGGCGCCATCCCCGTATCACCCCTGTGGCAATGGCCCCCGCGCCCATTGAAGGTGCTCAAATGGTACGCCGACGGTTGGTTTCCGCTGACAATCAATCTGGGCATTCTGGCGCTGGCTTTTCTAAGCTGGGCGCTGTTCAGCCCAACGTTAGAGACAGCGACAACGCCCGGTTTGTGGGTGTTGGGCATCTGGTTGCGCAATGCGGTGATCATCACGCTGCTTGCAGGGGGGTTACACCTTTGGTTCCACGCCTATGCGGTGCAGGGGACAGATTACAAATACGACCCACGTCCGTTTCCGCGCAAAGGGCGGATGTTTTCTTTCTCGGACCAATTGAAAGATAACATGTTCTGGACAATCGCATCCGGCGTCACGGTCTGGAGCCTGTTTGAAACATTCGCGTGGTGGGGTTTGGCCACAGGCGTGCTGCCGCAAACAACATTTGCGCAAACACCGATTTGGTTCGTTGCCTTCTTCTTTCTCATTCCCGTCTGGGAGAGCTTTTATTTTTACTGGATACACCGATTGCTGCACACAAATGCGCTGTACCGGTTTCACGCGCTGCATCACCGCAACACCGACGTTGGCCCTTGGTCCGGCCTGTCAATGCATCCGGTTGAGCATGTGATGTATTTCGGAACGGTGCTTATCCATCTGGTCCTGCCCAGCAGCCCCGTTCACGTCATTTTCCATCTGATGTTCTACGCGTTGCTGGCAGTCACTTCCCACACCGGTTTTGAAGGTCTGTGGTTTCGCAACAAAAAACGCGTGCATCTGGGGATGTTCCACCACCAGTTACATCACCGCTATTTCGAGGTGAACTACGGCAATCTGGATGTACCATGGGACAAGTTGTTCGGCTCATTCCATGACGGAACCGAGGCGGGTAAAACGATGATGCGCGAACGCTTTAAAAGCAGGAAAAGATGATGATTTACGGACTGACCGAAGAACACCAGATGATTGCGGATACGGTCCGTTCGTTTGTGGAGAAGGAGATTTACCCTCACGAAGAGTTGGTAGAGCGCACTGGGGAGGTGCCCCAGGAGATCGCCCAGGAGATCAAAAAAAAGACAATCGATCTGGGTTTTTATGCCTGCAACTTCCCTGAAAGTGTTGGCTGCGCGGGGCTGAACCATGTCGAATTTGCGCTGGTTGAACGTGAATTAGGACGCGGCTCAATGGCGCTGAACCATTTTTTTGGGCGGCCACAAAATATTCTGATGGCCTGTGAGGGGGAGCAGATCGAACGCTATCTAATGCCGGCAGTGCGTGGTGAGCGGATGGATGCGCTTGCCATGACCGAACCGGGAGCAGGCTCGGACGTGCGGGGCATGAAATGCAATGCTGTTCGGGACGGAGGCGACTGGGTCGTAAACGGCACCAAGCACTTCATCTCGGGCGCGGATCACGCTGACTTTATCATTGTGTTTATCGCAACAGGTGAAGACCAGACACCAAAAGGCCCCAAGAAACGTATCACAGCCTTTCTTGTGGATCGTGGCACTCAAGGGTTCACAATCCGTGACGGTTATAAGTCGGTAAGCCACCGTGGTTATAAAAACATGATACTCGAATTTGACGATTGCCGCCTGCCTGACGCGCAAGTTTTGGGTGAAGTTGATAGTGGATTCGAGGTGATGAACACATGGCTCTACGCCACGCGTATTACTGTCGCTACGATGAGCGTGGGCCGCGCAAGACGGGTGTTTGATTACGCACTAACCTATGCTGCCGAGCGTGAGCAATTTGGCCAGAAAATCGGCAAGTTTCAAGGCGTTTCATTCCAATTGGCGGATATGATTACAGAGATTGACGCCGCCGATCTCTTAACGCTCGCCGCTGCGGACAGACTGGATAAAAAGATCCCCGCAAACCGCGAGATTGCGAGTGCAAAACTCTATGCAAGCGAGATGCTCGCAAGGGTGACCGATGCAGCAATTCAGGTTCATGGCGGTATGGGTTTAATGGATGACTATCCCCTAGAACGATTCTGGAGGGATGCACGCGTCGAGCGGATATGGGATGGAACCTCCGAGATTCAGCGACACATTATCAGCCGCGAAATGTTGAGAGCACTGGGCGCATGATAAATCCATGTCTGCGCGAATATTGCAAGATGATGGGGTACCAGTCCCCCATCGGCCTTTGGCCGATTCCCCCAGGGATATTTTTAGCCAAAAGAAGTAGGGGAGCCCACAGAGGAGCCCCCCTCGAAAAAATAGCAGTGCTACTTCTTCTGGCACAGTCATCGGCGTCCCCGCCTGTACTGCAAGTAAGTCCTAGCGTAGCGTTAGTTAGTAGAGCGTTATTTCTTTTGGCTAAAAATATCCTCGCCGAAGGCAAAAAGTTCTTTGTGCGAGAGGTCAGTGATGAGCGCTGACCTAGGAAGGCTTTTGCGGCCCCGGTCAATTGCGGTGATTGGTGGCGGAGCTTGGTGTAGCCAAATCGTCCGGCAACTACATGGGATTGGATTTACTGGCCGGGTCGATCTTGTGCACCCGCGGTGTGGGATCATAGAGGGTATTCCGACCGTTCGTGATTTGAGCGATTTATCATCACCCCCTGATGCCGCCTTTGTCGGGGTGAACCGCAAATCTGCGATTGAAGTTATCAGATCGCTGGCTTTGTTTGGTGCCGGAGGAGCCGTTTGTTTTGCCTCAGGTTTTGCCGAAGCGTCAGCGGAAGATCGCGATGGGAAGGAACTGCAAGCTGAATTGGTGAAAGCCGCAGGTGAGATGCCGCTATTGGGACCGAATTGCTATGGGTTTATCAATGCGCTGGATCGCGCGCTGTTGTGGCCGGATCAACATGGGTGCGACTCTGTGGCGCGTGGTGTCGCTATTCTGACCCAGTCCTCAAATATCGCAATCAATCTAACGATGCAGCAGCGCGGTTTGCCTATCGGTTACGTGGTAGCTTGCGGAAATATGGCGCAAACTACGCAGGCCCAGATTGCTTTGCAATTGCTTGACGATCCGAGGGTTACTGCAATCGGGCTTCACATCGAGGGATTTGGAGATTTGGCTGAGTGGTATGCTCTGGCGCATAAGGCTTGCGATAAGGGAGTGCCGCTGATTGCGTTAAAAGTCGGGCGTTCCGATCAGGCGCAACACGCTGCGGTTTCGCATACTGCGTCACTGGCGGGAAGTGATGCCGGTGCGTCTGCCTTGCTAAAACGTTTGGGCATCGGCAGAACGTCCGATCTGCCAACCTTTCTGGAAACGTTGAAGTTACTGCATATGGTCGGGCCTTTGGATGCGCCGACGCTATCCTCAATAAGCTGTTCGGGAGGTGAAGCAAGTCTGGCCGCTGACGCTGCCGTAGGATCAGGCATGACGTTTCCTGCGCTGACCGGCGAACAGCGGGACGGTTTGGCAGATGCTTTGGGACCAATGGTCGCCTTGGCTAATCCGCTGGATTACCACACTTATGTGTGGCGGGATGTGGTCAAGATGACTGCAGCTTGGCTGCCAATGACGGCGTCGCACATCGGGCTGACGCTTGTTATCGTGGATTATCCGCACACGGATGCAAGGGACTGGGATTGTGCGACAAAGGCGGCCCTTGCCATACGTGCGAAAAGTGGCCGACCAGTCGCTGTCGTAGCGACCCTGCCGGAATTGATGCCACCTGATGTTGCTGCCGAATTGATGGCCGGAGGGGTTGTGGCGATAAGTGGGCTGACCGAAGCAATTGCAGCGGCGTCTATTGCAGCCTCCTTGGCGAAACCTGTCGCGCAGCCGGTGCTTAATGCCGGAGCGGATCGCGAGGCGGTTTTGGTGGATGAGGCCCAAGCCAAGGCCGCATTGAGCGGCTTTGGTGTCTTAGTGCCAAAAGGTGCAACAGTTCGGCGCATGGAAGGACTGAAAACTGTGGCTGCATCGTTAACTGCACCTTTGGTTCTTAAAGTTACGGGCCTTGCGCATAAATCCGAGGCATGCGGTGTGCGTCTGGGGCTTGCGGTGGATGAAGTGTTTACTGCCGCACAAGTGATGCCGGAAGGCGCTTATCTGGTCGAGGAAATGGTGCAGGAAGCGGTTGTTGAACTGCTGATCGGGGTCACTCGTGACCCTGCGCACGGTTTTGTCCTGACACTTGGTGCAGGTGGCGTTTTGACAGAGTTGTGGCAAGATACGGCCTCGATGCTGATTCCGGCAGATCCGGGATCAGTGGTGGCGGCATTGAAATCGCTTCGTATATGGCCCTTGATCGAGGGGTATCGCGGCAAATCCGGTGCTGATCTGAATGCAATCATCCGTGCTGTGATGGGCGTTCAGGAATACGTTATTGTCAATGCCAGCCGCGTCAGCGAGGTAGAGATCAACCCGTTGATGTGTACACCCGACACAGCCGTTGCAGTGGATGCATTGCTGTGTGAAGCCAGAGGAGAATAGCGATGGAACCGATCAAAACGCACCGTGAAGGTGCAATTCTGCAGGTAACATTGGACCGCCCCAAAGCGAATGCAATCGATTTAATAACATCGCGACAGATGGGAGAGGTTTTTGCCGGTTTCCGCGACGATTCCGGGCTTCGTGTTGCGATTATCACCGGCGGGGGTGATAAATTCTTCTGTCCGGGCTGGGATTTGAAAGCAGCGGCAGACGGTGACGCGGTGGATGGTGATTACGGCGTCGGCGGCTTTGGCGGGTTGCAGGAACTGCGGGGATTGAACAAACCGGTAATAGCTGCTGTGAACGGTATTTGCTGTGGTGGCGGGCTGGAACTGGCATTGAGCGCCGATATGATTTTGGCGGCTGATCATGCAACTTTTGCATTGCCGGAAATCCGCTCGGGTACCGTGGCCGATGCGGCAAGTGTGAAGCTGCCCAAGCGTATTCCCTATCATATCGCGATGGAGCTTTTGCTGACAGGGCGCTGGTTTGACGCGGAGGAAGGCAAAACATGGGGGCTGGTGAACGAGATATTGCCAGCAGACCAATTGATGGAGCGGACATGGGAGCTTGCGCGGCTTTTGGCGTCGGGGCCGCCGCTGGTCTATGCCGCAATCAAAGAGATTGTGCGCGATGCGGAAGATGCAAAATTTCAGGACGCGATGAACCGGATTACAAAACGGCAACTGGCCAGTGTCGACACCCTTTATTCTTCCGAAGACCAGCTGGAAGGTGCGCGCGCATTTGCAGAAAAACGTGATCCGGTCTGGAAAGGCAAATAACAGGCATTTGCCAAATGTCCGCTGGTAAGGTTATCTGATTACAAATTAGATTTTAGAAACAGGCGCTAAATTTCCATGAATATCATGTTTGTGCATCAGAATATGCCTGGCCAGTATCGTGAACTGGTCCAGTGGTTGGCCGAGCGTGGAGAACACACGATCTATTTCCTGACACAACGTAAAAATGCGCCGAAAATAGACGGGGTAGAGACGCGGATTTATAAAACGCATCGCGTATCCAACAAAGAGTCTTACGGGCTGAGCAAGGTCTGGGAAGAGGCCACCGGCGCCGGGTTCGGTGCGGCGCTGGCGGCGCAGAAGATCGAGCGTGATGACGGGTTTAAACCGGACATCGTTGTCGGGCATATCGGCTGGGGCGAGCTTACGTTTTTCAAACAGGTGTGGCCTGATGTGCCGATCATCGGTTTCTTTGAGTATTATTACCGGTTGCACGGCGGTCCGGTGAATTTCGACGATGAAGAGCCGGTGAATGATCACACGCCTTTCCTGCTGCACGCGCGCAATGCTGTGCCTGCAGCTAACATTTTGACGGTTGATCGCGGCCTCAGCCCGACCAAGTGGCAGCGCGACTGTTTTCCGCCCGAGATGCATGACAAGATTTACGTCTGCCATGACGGCATCCGCACAGACAAGCTTAAGCCGGACGCAACCGCGCAGTTGAAACTGGGGCGGATTGACAAACCCGTCGGGCTGGACGACGAGATCGTCACTTACATGGCGCGCAATCTTGAGCGTATGCGGGGATTCCACAAATTCATGCGTGCCTTGCCCGATATCCTTGCAGCGCGTCCGAACGCGCGGGTGCTGGTTGTGGGTGGAAACGAGGTGTCCTACGGCGCAAAAATCAAAAGCCCCGGCGGATTGCGCGGCGAAATGGAAGCCGAAGTCGGGGATCGCGTCGATTGGAGCCGCGTGCATTTTCTGGGTCAGGTGCCTTACGAGCAGTATCAGAAGATCATCCAGATCAGCAGATGCCATATCTATATGACGATGCCGTTCGTTTTATCGTGGTCACTGCTGGAAACAATGTCGATGGAAGCCACGATCGTCGCGTCTGATGTTGCCCCTGTTCGGGAGGCAATGACCCATGGTAAGACAGGCCTTCTGGTTGATTTCCACGATCCGGCGGCGCTGGCGCGTCAGGTAATTGAGGTGCTGGAGCGGCCCGCAGATTTCGCCCATCTGGGGCCTGCTGCGCGCCAACACGTGATTGCCGAATATGATTTTCTGACCAAATGCCTGCCAGAGCATATCGCCGAGATGAATGCCCTGCTGCCGCAGGACAAACAGATCCGTATGCCGGACTGATCAGGCTTAGTTGCTGCTGACCAGATTGATTAGGCCGAAGGCCGATCCGACCAGTCCGACAATCACACCGACGCTCGAAACCGGGCTTTCGGTGGCAAGCACCAGATCACCGGAGTTGATAAAGAAGTTGCGTGCCGAAAACAGGCCGTCGGAAGTGGTGAGGTCAATCGTAAAGACCACCCGCTGCTGACGTGGCCCGCGTTGGCCTGCGTTAAGAGCGGATGCAGGATACTCGCGCAAGATCAGCACCCCCTTGGGGTTTGCGCGCACATCATTTACGCCACCAATGATCGAAAGCGCATCAAGTGCCGATACCTTGTCACGGTTAAAGCTGAACTGGCTTTCCTTTCCGGCCGCACCAAGGGACAGGAAATAGCGGCTGTCCTTTTCAATGATGATCCGGTCGCCGCCGCGCAGGCGTGTGTCAAGCTTGGGGTTGTCAAACAGGCGCTGGAGCGAGGTGCGATAGGTTTTGTGGCTTCGGACCAGCTTGACCTGCGGATTGGTGAGGGATTCATTCACACCGCCAGCGGCTGAAATCGCCGCCAGCACAGAAAAGTTCTGATCCGGCATTTTCAAGTTGCCGGGGCTGCGCACACCGCCAACCATATCAACCGAGTTTATACGCCCTTCGGCCATGGAAAGTTGTACCTGCGCACCGGGGGCAACGGCCTCCAATTGGCGCTGAAGCAGCAGGCGTGCGTTGTCGGGGGTGCGTTCTGCGACGCGCACTTTGCCCACGTAGGGTACAAAGATCGATCCGCCTTCGGAAACGCGCATATTGGTCAGGTTTGTACTGCGCTCACCCGGCGCCATCAGCAGCGAGTTTTCGGCACTGTCCCAGATCACAAGGTTAAGTGTATCTCCGGGGCGGATGATCTGCGCATTGGTCCCGTGACTGTGGGAGAGCCAACCATAGTGTCGCGCACCGGTGTCGGGCCACTCCGAAACGCTGGGCAAGAATGCTTTTGTAACCGGATAGACCGCAAAATCTGCTTCCGGCTGGTCAGCGCCTTTGGTTACTTCCGATTGGATCGCAGCGCCGCGGGGCAGGGCGCCACATGCAGCTAACGTACCGCAAAGTGCTATCCACAAAAGGTACTTGGTTAGCTTGCGCATCGGAATTCCCACTCAATCTATTGTGTTCGACCCGTATCACATGCCGTGATTGTGGTGTGTGCGGGTTGGAAAAATATTGAACGCAAGATACTGCATGACGCTATGAGGTCAATCGTTACAACACCTGTTCAAACCGATTCTCGCGTGCTGTTGCTTGGCGCGGGTGGCCGTCTGGGCCGGATGCTGTTTGCGCATTGGCCGCAACCGCGTCAACTGATCGGGCAGAGCCGCCAGAATATCAACGGATTTCTGAAGTTTGATCCGCTGGCCGACAGTGCCGCGCTGAAATCCGCGGCGGCGCAGGCGCAGACTGTTATTTGCCTATCGGGTGTCACACCGGCCCACGCAGTCGCGACCGGTGACGGGATGCATCTTAATACCGATCTGGCGCTTGCGGCCATTGATGCCGCGCCCGCCGAGACACGCGTGTTTGTTGCTTCGTCCGCAGCGGTTTATGGCGCGGCTTATGGCCCGCTTTGCGAAGATGGGCCGGTTGCCCCGCTGAGCGCATATGGCCACGCCAAACGCGCGATGGAGGAAGTCGCATTGGCGCGGGGCGCGGGGCGGATTTGTGTGCTGCGTATTGGAAATGTTGCGGGGGCTGATGCGATCTTGGGCGGATGGCGTGATGGTATGGCGCTGGATCAATTGCCAGATGGCGGCACACCCCGGCGCAGCTATATCGGGCCGCAAACGCTGGCGCGGGTTATCCATACATTATGCATGGCAAAAGACGTGCCGGACATTATCAACATCGCCGCCCCCGGCGTGATTGAAATGGGCGCGTTGCTGGATGCTGCCGGTCTGGCATGGGCGCCGCGCGCACCCCAAGGCCCCGTGATCGGGGAAGTAGCACTGGACACCCGCCGCCTGGAAGCGCTTTACAGTTTTTCAGAAGATGAATGCACGGCGCAAGGCATGGTTGCGCAATGGAACAAGGGCAGGGCTGAAGGATGACTTGGCGCAAACGCATCTTTGATCTGTTTTTCGCCAGCCTGTTGGTGGTGATCCTCGGGCCGATAATACTGCTGTTGATTGTGTACATCTACCTCAAGCAAGGGCGCCCGTTGTTCTACGTGGCCGAGCGGATGAAAACGCCCGATCAGGCGTTTGGCCTGATCAAGTTTCGCACGATGACGGTGGTGGAGAAAGATCAAGGGGTGTCGGGGGCCCATAAAGCATCGCGCGTTACCCCTGTCGGAGCGCGGTTGCGCTCCAAACGGCTGGATGAATTCCCCCAGCTTTGGAATATACTCAAGGGCGATCTGTCTTTTGTTGGCCCGCGCCCTCCATTGCGCGAATATGTCGAGCAGTTTCCCGAGATTTATGGTGAAGTGCTCAGGTCTGTTCCGGGTGTGACGGGCCTCGCCACGATCCGGTTTCACAAACACGAAGAACGCCTGCTGTCGCGCTGCACAACCGCCGAGCAAACGCAGGATGTCTATTGCCGCATCTGCATTCCACGGAAGGCTAAGCTGGATTTGATCTATCAGCGTCATCAGAATATCTGCTATGATTTTGATTTGGTGTTTCAGACAATCGCAAACCTTTTCCGGCGCTGAAATCCGGCCACCTGCGCTTAATCCTGTGGATTGATCATCATTTGTTATGCTTTTAGGTGAAAATATAGTATTCGTAGCCGGTGATTGCGGTTAATGGCTGCATGGATCGCGCTGCAAGGCGCCGGTTTTAATAACTTTGCCGTCGCGACAGAATGTCGTGTAATTTGGAACAGGTCATGTTGAACTGGATTAAGTCGCTTAGTAAATTGCAAAAGCGGCGCATCATGCAGGGGATTGACGCGGCGCTTGTTCCGCTTGCCTTGTTGTTTGCGTTCTCCACCTTGGATTTGCAGGGTGGAATATGGGAAAATATGCGCAGTTACATGCTGCTGCTTCCGTATATGGTGCTGGCAACCATCGGCATTTCTGTCTGGCTCGGCACGAGTGATACGCAGCTTAGCGCTTATGAGGCGGCGTCAGTCGGTTTGACCGCGATCCATGCGGCATTGCTTGCAGTTGCTTCAGCCGTGTTCTCTGACATTTCGGGGCTGGATCTGCCTGTCGGGCTGCATATGGTTTTCGGTATGGTGTTCTTTTGCTTTGCCGTAGCAAGCCGCGCCGTCTTGCTTCAGCTGGTGCTGGCGCTGTATCGCTACTCCAGCAACCGGACGCGGGTGTTGATATACGGTGCGGGAACAACCGGATCACATATGGTGTCTGCCCTGCGGGGTCACCAGTCCATACATCCCGTTGCTTTTGTAGATGATAATAAGGGTTTGCACGGTATGCGTGTGCAGCGCCTGACGGTCTATCCATCGGTGAACATCGCCAAGGTGGTCGAGGACAAGCAGATTGATCGTGTGCTGTTGGCAGTGCCATCCCTAAGCCGCCCCAAGCAAGCCCAAATCGCACGGCGGTTGGAAAAGATGGGCCTGGAAGTACAGACATTGCCGTCCTTTTCCCAGTTGATCGGAGAAAAGGAACTGGTCGAAAAGCTGACGCCGGTTTCCGCGAAAAGCTTTTTGGGCCGCGTCGAAATTGATCATCCGCTGGGTGATGCAAGCAGTAGCTACAAGGATAAGGTTGTTCTCATCTCGGGCGCGGGTGGTTCCATCGGTTCGGAGTTGTGCCGTCAGGTAATTGATTGCAAGCCGTCCAAGCTGATCCTCTTCGAATTGAGCGAATTGGGCCTGTACAATATCGACATGGAACTGCGCAGTACGATTGAACATGAGAATTTGAATATCGAGATTGTTCCTGTATTGGGAACAGTCACGGACAGCAGGCAGGTGCGAAAACTGCTCACGACGCATGGCGTGCAGATTGTGTTGCACGCAGCTGCTTATAAACACGTCCCACTGGTTGAAGCGAACCCGCTCACCGGATTGGTGAACAACGTGTTTGGCACCCAGACACTGGCCGAACAATCCGCCAAGGCGGGGGTGGAACGGTTTATGCTAATTTCTTCAGACAAGGCTGTGCGGCCAACCAATGTGATGGGCGCTTCGAAACGGTTGGCCGAACTGGTCGTGCGCGATATGGCGACGCGTGTGGGCAACAAGGAAGGCACAGTCTTTTCTATGGTCCGGTTCGGAAACGTCCTTGGTTCGTCGGGGTCTGTTGTACCGCTGTTCCAGGAGCAGTTGAGCAGGGGCGGCCCGCTCACGGTGACTGATAAAGGTGTCGAGCGTTACTTTATGACCGTTCAAGAGGCGGTTCAGCTTGTCTTGCAGGCTTGTGCAATCAGCCGCGGTGCGGAGGTGTTTGTGCTGGACATGGGGCAGCCGGTGCCAATCCTGAACCTTGCCCGTCAGGTGATCGAAAGCGCTGGATACGAGGTACGTGACGCAGACAATCCCGATGGCGATATCGAAATCGAAATTACGGGCCTGCGTCCGGGTGAAAAGATGTCGGAAGAACTGACATTGTCAGACAGCCTGCTTGGCACATCGTACCCCAAAATTTTTATGACCCATGAGGAAGGGCTGTCGCAGATCGAAATCGCCACCGCCTTGCGCAGCCTGCGCGAAGCGTTTGTCGCCAGTGACGAAGACATGGCCCGCGACGTGGTGCGCCGCTGGGTCGAAGGCTTTCAGGTTATCGTTACAAAGGCAGACGCATCCTGAACAGAGCGCAGATTTGTCACGCAATCCTTCAATAAGAAGCTGACTAATTCTGCTTTGTTGCGCTTTCCCGAACAGATGTGCATTAGTTGCCGCAAAGACAGTACCGGACAGAGAGCAGAAAATGATCCGACATCTTGCACAGACAGCGCTTTGTACCAGCCTTTTCGGGGCTGCCTGCATCGTTCCTTCGGGGACAGGAGCGCAGAATGTCGACGGCTTTTTCGATGTGCCCAGCCGCCCGTCCCTCAACTTTTACGGCGTGACCGGGCTGATTGACATGCCAACTGCCGAAGCATTGCCAGACGGGCAGGTGGCAATCGGCATTTCACACGGCGGCGGACAAACGCGCACAACGCTCACGTTTCAGGCGATGCCGCGGATTCAAGCCAGCTTCCGTTACTCTGGTATTAAAAACGCCAACATCGCTGGTTTCGATACCTACCGTGACCGCAGCTTTGACGCCCGCTTTCTGTTGAACTACGAAAGCCGCTATTTGCCTGCTGTAACCCTCGGGCTACAGGATTTTGCCGGAACGGGTATCTACGCGGGTGAGTTTCTGGCAGCGACCAAGACGTTCTCGGGTAGTCGTGTTCCGGGGGTTGTGAAGACCACTGTCGGTCTGGGCTGGGGCCGTTTGGGCAGTTCGGGTGCAATCGGCGCGCCGTTCGGCAGTGACCGTCCCGCGTTCACGCCGGGTGATACGGGCGGTGAACTGTCTGCAAACCAGTGGTTTCGCGGTGATGTCGCACCGTTTGCCGGTGTTGAGTGGCAGGTGAATGACAAATTTGGCCTGAAAGCTGAATACAGCTCTGACGCCTATGTGGTCGAAACCGGCCAAGGTGTAATCGAGCGGAAATCACGGTTCAACTTTGGTGCCGAATATCAGGTCAATGATGCAATCCGGATCGGTGGCTATTATCTTTACGGTTCCGAAATCGGGGTCAACGTTCAGATGCAGTTGAACCCTAATAGAGCGATTGTCCCGATGCGCATCGCTGCACCGCGCCCCTACGATATCAGACCTGCGCGCCGCACCGATCCTGCCGCCTACGATGGCTCGTGGGCCAAATCGCAATCAACGGCATCAGGTGCCGTACGCGATGCAATGATACCGCTGCTGGAAGCAGAAGGCCTGACGTTGGTCGAGGCGCGGACGACTGCGTCGACAACGGAGATCCGCTATACAAACGATCGCTACCGCGCGACGGCCGTGTCAGTCGGGCGGGTTGCACGGGCGATGGCGCGGGTTTTACCTGCTTCTGTTGAAACGTTCCGTATTGTGCCTGTGGTGAACAATCTGGCGCAGTCAGCCATTGTTTTGCGTCGCTCTGATCTGGAGGCGTTGGAAACCGCGCCGAACTCGGCTGATGCGCTGTTGGCGGTGGCCGGAATAACCAGTGCTTCGCCCGCACTTCCGGGTTCTGCGCGCAACGAATCCTTGTACCCCAAGTTCAACTGGTCACTTGGCCCCTATCTGACACAGCGCTATTTCGATCCTTATGAGCCGATCCGGCTTGATGCGGGTCTGTCGCTTAATCTGTCTTACCAACCTGCACCGGGGTGGACGGTTGCAGGGCAGGTCCGGCATCGCTTGGTTGGCAATAACGCTGATATTTTCCGCCTCAATCAATCCCGCCTGCCGCACGTACGCTCTGACGCGGTTGAGTATGATCAAGGTGGTGATACTTTTATTCCCAGTCTCTACGTGAGCAAACAGTGGAAAGCCGGATCCGATGTGTATGCGCGGGTGTCAGCAGGCTATCTTGAGCGGATGTTCGGCGGTGTTTCGGCGGAGCTGTTGTGGAAACCGGTCGCGAGCAGGCTCGCGCTGGGAGTCGAGACAAACTATGTCAAACAGCGCGCTTTTGACGATATGCTGGGCTTTCAGGATTACAGCGTCGCAACCGGACATGTTTCAGCATATTACGAATTTAACGGCGGCTACACCGCGCAAGTCGATGTTGGTCGCTACCTTGCCGGTGATGTCGGAGCTACTTTCACGCTTGAGCGGGAATTTGCAAACGGTTGGGCACTGGGGGGCTTCTTTACCCTGACCGATGTATCGTCAGAAGACTTCGGCGTGGGATCCTTTGATAAAGGTATCAAGGTGACAATTCCAACAGACTGGCTGCTGGGCAAGCCGGACAAGCGGATCAGATCTACTTCCGTCCGTCCGTTCTCTCGTGATGGTGGTGCGCGTCTGAATGTGCCGGGCCGTCTGTACGAACAGGTGCGCAGTGGCCATCGCAACGGGCTGGTTGGAAACTGGTCTGGAGTTTGGGAATGAAAAATTTTGCATCGCACATTCTTAGTGCTGGTCTGATTGCAGGAATGTTGGCTGCTTGCAGCTCTGAAAAATCCGACTCGGCCAGTGTAGCGCAGACTGTCGCGACGACTTTGAAAACTGTCATTCAAGGCCGTAGGGAAGGGGCGCCGCAACGGGTTGTGCTGTCGGCCGAGGAATATGCGAAGATCAACGTCCCCATGCTTCAGGTTAACCCTGTCACGCTGGGAGGCAGCGATTTTCTGCAGCGTGCTGCAACGCGGCGCGATTCGGGGCGTGGCGCTGTAGAAATCTGGAAATCTTCCGATAACGCTCAGGTTTTTTTGAGAAATGGTGTGGTTATTGGCACACGTGGCATCGGGCGTGATATAATTGCTGCAGATGCGAGCGTGACAGTTTCAGCCCTGAAAACCGGCGCAAACCGAAGCGGCATTCGCACATTTACAATTTCCGACGGCGATGTAACCAGCAGCAAATTTCAGTATCGCTGCGACATTCGCAATTTGGGAGCAGCAAAGGTAACCTTTGCAAATCAATCTCTTACAACAGATCACTTTCGCGAAACATGTGTAAGTGACGCAGCAGGAGGTCAGGGTATAAGTAACGAGTATTGGGTCCAACGCTCTACCGGCGTTGTTCGCAAATCAAGACAATGGATGGGGCCGGCAGTGGGCTACTTCGATATGGTTTTGTTGAAATATTGAGCTTCCGAGCAACACTTGGCAGATGATCGCCAATAATGTAGTTTGAGCAAGATATTACCGTTGAGAATTCATTCCCGTTCGGCTATTCAAATTTCAAACGGGGAATCCCCCGAACAGTAAATCTAACACAGGATGACTAAAATGTTTAAAACCGTTTCTCTTGCCACAATCGTAGCATTCGCCGCGACAACTTCTTTTGCCGGTTCGCTTGAGCCAGTTCAGGAAGAAGAAAAAGTAATCGCGTACGTTCCTGCTGGCGGTTCCGGCATCGGCGTTCCAGCAATCGTAGGCGGCGTAGTAGCTGCTGCTGTTGTTGCCGCACTGGTTTCAAACAGCAACGACGATGACGATGGTTCCGTAGACGGCCACGGTACTGAAGCAGACTAAGTCTTCTTCGAGGCATCGAGCTATCAAAATTCAACGGCCTTTCCTAACGGAAAGGCCGTTTTCGTTTGTGGACCTTGCCATCTATCCCAATAAGTAGAGGGAGCGGATCGTGGATAAACGTCTGCTATCATTCGGCCACGGCTACAGCGCGCGCGCATTGGCTGCACGATTGGTGCCAGAAGGCTGGCATATTGTGGGAACAACCCGCAGCGCCGCGAAGCTGGACGGGATCGCCGCAACTGGTGTAGAGCCATTTCTTTGGCCTGATGACGATCCTACCGATTTGATCGAAGAGTTCCCCAATATTCTTGTCTCGGCAAGTCCGGGGCCGGACGGTGATCCGGTTCTGGCTGCGCTAGGGTCAGTATTTGAACGATCTGCATCTGACATGCGCTGGGTCGGATATCTTTCCACCACCGGTGTTTATGGTGACCACAAAGGCCGCTGGGTGGACGAGCAAACGCCGCTAACGCCGACAACCAGACGCGGTCAGGCGCGGGTGGAGGCCGAGGCGGCATGGCGCGAGATACCTGATCTGCCGTTACACATATTCAGGCTTGCCGGAATATACGGACCCGAGCGCGGCCCATTCGAAAAGGTGCGCAATGGCACCGCGCGACGCATCATCAAAGAGGGTCAGGTTTTCAGCCGGATTCATGTAGATGATATCGCACTTGCCTTGGAGCTTTCCCTGCAGACCCCCGATGCCGGCGCTATTTATAATGTATGTGATGATGATCCCGCCCCGCCAGAAGACGTAATCGGCCATGCTGCGCGTCTGCTGGGTGTCCCGATTCCCCCCGGGATTCCGTTCGAGACGGCTGAAATGACCCCCATGGCACGCAGCTTTTACGCCGAGAGTAAGCGGGTGCGGAACGATCACATCAAGCAGGCGTTGGGTTGGAAATTGACCTATCCTGATTACCGGAGCGGTCTTGCCGCGATGCTCGCGTATTGTATGCAGACCGAAAACTGAATGACCAATATCACCCCCCGCGATCTGTCCGATTTACTTGAGAATGTCGCAGCAGCTGCCAGATCGAATGATACGGTCTCGGTTCGTGAGGTTCTGGAGCAGTTTGGCGAACGCTCGATTACACCCGTCGTTCTGGTGATTGCGGTCATACTGATCTCCCCGATCTCCGGTGTGCCAGGAATGCCGACATTGTCCGCGTGCCTTATTATCCTACTGGCAGTTCAGGCTTTGGGGGGCAGACGTCGTTTATGGGTGCCGGATATTTTGTTGCGCCAGCGGATGTCAGGGGCGCGACTGGAGAAGATGGTTGGATGGTTGCGCAAGCCCTCCGCATTTGTCGACAGGCACTCTACCTCGCGATTGACAGTTCTCACACGCGGACCTGTACGGTTGATGACGTTGCTAGCCTGTATCTGTATCCCGCTGGCATGGCCGATTCTTGAAATCCTGCCGTTTGTAACTTCAATCGGTGCCTTCACAGTTGCGTTGCTGGTGTTTGGTCTTTTCATGGATGATGGTCTGTATGTGTTGGCCGGGTACGGGATGATCGCGCTCACTCTTGGGGTGGGGCTGTTTTTTCTGGTCTGACCGCGCCTTGTCGAGGTGGGACGGACACGCCATATACATCCGAACCCGCGAACTACGGAGCCCTCATGACCTTCACACAAAAGCTTGCAGCCGTTCTTGAAACGGACCGAGTAAGAAATGCCATTCTTCTGGTGATTCTGTTCAATGCCGTAATTCTTGGTCTGGAAACATCAAAACCGCTGATGGAACGTGCAGGTGGGATTATCATTATGCTGGACAGGTTCTGTCTGGCTGTGTTTGTCGCGGAACTGTTGGCAAAACTGATCGCCTACCGGATGCGGTTTTTTCGCGATGGTTGGAATATATTCGATTTCGTGATTGTCGGTTTGTCGCTTATTCCTGCGGCGCAGGGGTTCTCTGCACTGCGTGCGTTGCGGATATTGCGGGTGCTGCGGGTTGTCTCTGTGGCGCCGCGTTTGCGTCGCGTGGTTGAAGGATTCGTTACAGCTCTACCCGGCATGGCATCGGTGTTTATCCTGATGGCGCTGATTTTTTATATCGCCGCTGTTATGGCGACGAAACTGTTCGGCACATCGTTTGATGAATGGTTCGGCACCCTGGGACGCTCGGGGTATTCCCTGTTTCAGATCATGACGCTGGAAAGCTGGTCAATGGGCATCGTGCGACCGGTGATGGAGGTCTATCCATACGCATGGATGTTCTTTGTCCCGTTTATTATGGTCACTACTTTTGCAGTTGTGAACCTGCTGGTCGGTTTGATCGTCAACTCGATGCAGGACGCTCACCAAGAGGAATCAGTGGCAAGCACGGATGCATACCGTGCGGATGTGCATGACAGACTGGAAGCATTGGAAGCTAAACTGGACCAGTTGATCGCGGCGCAGAAAAACTAGGCGCTTTGCGCGCCGATTGATCCAATGCCGAGCGTATCCAGCACTTTTGCCGCGATCTGTTCGGCATTCATTCCCGCCACTGCATACATATCTGCAGGGTTTGCCTGATCGATAAAGATGTCGGGCAATACCATAGAACGATATTTCAAACCGCTATCAAATACGCCTTCTTCGGCCAGCAGTTGCGCCACATGGCTGCCAAAACCGCCAATCGCGCCTTCTTCAACGGTGATTAATGCCTCGTGGTCTTCTGCAAGTGACAGGATCATGTCACGGTCCAGCGGCTTGGCAAAACGGGCGTCGGCAACTGTCGGGGTAATCCCTCTTGCAGTCAGGGCCTCTGCCGCTTTCTCCACTTCTTCCAAACGGGTCCCGAATGAAAGGATCGCAACGCGGCTACCTTTGGAAATCATCCGACCCCTGCCAATTTCCAGCGGTACGCCACGCTCCGGCATGTCAACGCCGCGCCCTTCACCGCGCGGAAAGCGGAAAGCAATCGGCCCGTCATCATGGGCTGCTGCCGTGGCCACCATGTGTTTCAGCTCTGCCTCATCAGCAGCGGCCATTACAACAAATCCGGGGAGGTTGGCGAGAAACGCGATATCGAATGATCCCGCATGTGTTGCGCCATCCGCACCGACCAACCCTGCGCGATCTATCGCAAACCGGACTGGCAGGCGTTGAATTGCAACGTCATGCACCACCTGATCGTAGCCGCGTTGCAGGAACGTGGAATACATCGTGCAAAACGGTTTCATTCCGCCAGCGGCCAGTGCCGCGGAAAAAGTCACGCCATGCTGCTCTGCAATTCCGACGTCAAAACACCGCGAAGGGTAGCGCGCAAGAAAAGGGTTGAGGCCGGTGCCATCGGGCATGGCGGCAGTCACCGCGCAAATTTTGTCGTCTTCGGCGGCCAGTTGCAAAAGTGTATCCGCAAAAACGTTTGTATAGCTGGGCGCGTTGCTGGGTGCCTTCTTCTGCTCTCCGGTCACTACATTGAATTTTGCGGTCGCATGGCCCTTGTCCCGCGCCGCTTCGGCTGGCCCGTACCCCTTGCCCTTTTTGGTCAACACATGGATCAGGATCGGCCCTGTCGCGCGGGCCTTAACTGTGCGCAGCACCGGCAACAACTGGTCCATATCATGCCCGTCGATCGGGCCGACATAATTGAATCCCAATTGCTCGAACAGCGTGCCACCGACGGCCATCCCTTTCAGCATTTCCTTTGCGCGCTTTGCACCTTCGCGGAAAGGATAGGGCAGCAGGCTCACCGCGCCTTTTGCGGCGGATTTGAATTCCTGAAATGGCTCTTCCGCATAAAGGCGGCTTAGATAGGCCGACATAGCGCCAACAGGGGGCGCGATACTCATCTCGTTGTCGTTCAGGATAACAATCATTCGCTTTTTCAGATGGCCGGCGTTGTTCATCGCCTCATAGGCCATGCCCGCCGACATAGAGCCATCGCCGATCACCGCAATCGCATCACCCAATCCTTCGGGCACAACGCCGCCCAGATCCCGCGCCACCGCAAATCCCAACGCCGCCGAGATCGAGGTGGAGCTATGCGCAGCACCGAACGGATCATAGGGCGATTCCGCGCGTTTGGTAAAACCGCTCAAACCGTTTTCCATGCGCAAGGTGCGAATACGATCCCGCCTTTCTGTCAGAATTTTATGCGGATAGCACTGGTGGCCAACGTCCCAGATGATCTTGTCGCGCGGCGTATCGAAAACCGCATGCAGTGCGACCGTCAGTTCGACTACACCCAAACCAGCGCCCAAATGTCCGCCCGTCACGGATACCGCCGAGATAGTTTCCGCACGTACTTCATCTGCCAATTGCGTCAATTCGCGGTCCGAAAGGCCTTTCATATCCGCAGGGCGGTTGATCCGGTCCAGGAGCGGAGTGGTTGGCGTATCGGTCATTTCGTCATCCCTAGCTTTTGCGCGCAATCACAAACTGCGCTGCCTCACGCAGCGTGTCGGCGTCTTTGCCATAGGCAGATAGCACATCACAAGCAGAAGTCGCCAAAGATTGCGCGCGCGCTTTGGCACCATCAAGGCCAAGAAGTGATACGAATGTGGCTTTGCCAGCGCTCGCGTCTTTCCCGACGGCCTTTCCCAAAGTAACCACACTCCCCTCAACATCAAGAATATCATCGGCAATCTGGAATGCGAGGCCAAGATCACGGGCATATTGTCCCAGCGCTGTGCTGTCGGCCTGCGCCATCTCAGGCCCCACAGTGGCGGCCCACTCGATCAATGCTCCGGTTTTCCCTGCTTGAAGATCGGTGATTTCGGACAGATTCAAAGGTGTTTTTGCTGTTTCAGCCGCGATATCCAATGCTTGACCGCCGACCATTCCGCGCACCCCCGCTGCTTGCGCGAGGGATACCACAAGCTGAAGCCGCGCTGCCATTGGGCATTCCGTCTGCGCCACCAACTCAAATGCAAGGGCCTGCAATGCATCCCCTGCAAGCACGGCAGTTGCTTCATCCCATTTGCGATGCACAGTGGGTTGTCCGCGCCGCAAATCATCATCATCCATACAAGGCAAATCGTCATGCACCAGAGAGTACGCATGCATCGCCTCAATCGAAGCCGCCGCAGCCGCCGCATCTTTCGCAGCAATATTATGCAGTCGCGCTGACTCTAGAACCAGAAATGCACGCAATCCCTTGCCGCCAGTGGTTCCATATATCATCGCTTTGCGAATTTCCCCACATCCGCCGTCAAGCGCGGCCGCAATACGGGTCGAGGCCAGATCACCCGCCTCCAGCAAGGCCTGCGCAAAACGGCCCACGGCTACAGCCCTTCGACAGGCTTCAATCCGGCAGGGTTACCGTCACCATCCAGCGTGATAACGGCAACTTTTTCTTCCGCTTCTTTCAGTTTTGCCTCACAACGGGCTTTCAGTAGCGCACCGCGTTCATACAGGGTAATACTCTCGTCCAGCGCAACGTCGCCGCGCTCCAGCTTTCCCAATACAGTCTCTAATTCGGCCATTGCCGCTTCAAAGCTCATCTCGTTCACAGGGGTATCGCTCATGGAAAAACTCTCTCGTTTCGTATTCAGGCAATCATACCGGTCCGGCATCGCCATGACCAGCACAGCTTCGCCCTAATTCTTTTGGCTAAAAATATCCCGGGGGAATCGTCGCGAAGGGACGATGGGGGCTGGCCCCCTCAACCCGCTAATCGGGCGCAAGCATATAGCCCGCACCACGCACGGTTTGCAGATATTGCGGTTGCTTGGGGTCTGCCTCGATTTTGCGGCGCAGGCGGGTGATTTGAACATCTACCGCACGCTCTTGCGCCTGACCACGGTCGCGCCCCAGTTCCTCCACCAGTTTCGCACGGCTTAATGCCTCTCCCGGTTTTGCCGCAAATATCTTCATCAGCTGGATTTCCGTTGCAGTCAGCCGGACAAGCTCTTCCCCCTGCCACATCTCGCCCCGCTCCATATCATAACAGATCGGCCCCAAATACAGTACCTTCGGCGCGGTGTCCTGGGGGGCGGCTTCGGGCATCCGGCGCAAGATTGCGTTTATGCGCAACAGCAGTTCCTTGGGCTCGAACGGCTTGGCAAGGTAATCATCCGCACCCGCTTCCAGTCCCTCGATCCTGTTGCCGGTTTCGCCTTTTGCGGTCAGCAGCAAAATCGGTGTCGTCATTGTTTCGCGCAGAGATCGCGTCAGGCTCAGCCCGTCTTCGCCCGGCATCATCACATCAAGGATAAGCATATCAAATTCCAGGCCCGACAATATTCGTCGTGCATGGGCCGCATCCCGTGCTGCTGTCACCAGAAATCCGTGCCGCATCAGAAATTTCTGCAAGAGAGTGCGAATGCGTTCGTCGTCATCCACAATCAACAGGTGCGCATCGGGGGTACTCATAATGTGCTGTCTCTCAGGCGGGCGTAGCTGGCGCGCATTTCACTGTCCATCATCGCCTCTAGCACAGTTCGAAAACCGGCCACGGCATCGGGGCCTGCATCGCGAAACGCTGCCCGCATCCGCGCGCGCTGTGCATCCGAAAGTGTCTGTTCCAATTCCTGTCCCGCCTGTGTGAGGTTCAGATGTCGCTCGCGTTTGTCCATCCGTCCGACCTTGCTTTCTACCAGACCATCCGCAATCAATGTGCGCAATACACGGTTCAGCGATTGTTTCGTGACCCCCAGCAGGTTCAGCAAATTGTTGACAGTTGTCCCCGGCGCGCGGCCTATGAAATGGATCGCGCGGTGGTGGGCGCGTCCATACGCCATTTCAGCAAGGATCCTGTCAGGATCGGCGGTAAAGCCGCGATAGGCAAAAAACATCGCCTCGATTCCCTGCCGCAGCTGTTCGTCCGTAAGAAACAGCAGCGCCTCGCCGCTTGCGGGGCTGGATGTGCGCCTGTCCATGGATATCCTCCCGAGGTCAATTCAGAGCGGCAGTTTAAGTCAGTGTTGTTGACACTCCAACCCCGAAAGGCTACGCAAAATCGAATATGGCGTAACTAAATTTCGACACCGATTGCTTTAGCGCAACAATCGAAAAAAATGTAAAAGGAAAGTACAATGGCTGGCGGATATGATGACCGTGACGGACACATCTGGATGGACGGGAAGATGATCCCGTGGCGGGAAGCCAATGTGCATATACTGACCCACGCCATGCACTACGCCTCCTCTGTGTTTGAGGGAGAGCGCGCGTACAATGGCAAGATTTTCAAAAGCCGCGAACATTCCGAACGCCTCAAGCGCTCTGCAGAGCTGATCGATTTTGAAATCCCCTATTCGATAGATGAAATCGAGGCCGCGAAAAACGAAGTGTTGAAAGCATCGGGGCTGAAAGACGCCTACGTGCGCGCGGTTGCTTGGCGCGGGGCAGGGGATGACATGGGCGTCGCCTCGCAAAGGAATCCTGTGCGCATGGCGATCGCGGCATGGGAATGGGGCGCGTATTATGGTGATGCCAAAATGCAAGGCGCCAAGCTCGACATATCCAAATGGAAGCGTCCCTCTCCCGAGACAATTCCCTGCCATGCCAAGGCGGCAGGTTTGTATATGATCTGCACCATGTCCAAACATGCGGCAGAGGCCAAAGGCTGTTCCGATGCGATGATGTTCGACCATCGCGGGTATGTGGCCGAAGCCACGGGCGCGAATATCTTTTTTGTAAAAAACGGGGAGGTTCATACCCCCGTGCCAGACTGTTTCCTTAATGGTATCACCCGCCAGACGGTGATCGAAATGCTGCGCGAACGGGGGATCGTCGTACACGAACGCCACATCATGGCCGAGGAACTTGACGGATTCGAGCAGTGCTGGCTGACAGGTACCGCTGCGGAAGTCACGCCCGTAGGCCAGATCGGTGAACATACTTTCGAAGTTGGCGCGCTGACCCGCGACATCGCGGAAAGTTATGAAAAACTTGTGCGCGCGTAATTACCGATGCCGGATGTCGCCACCAGCCGGAGCGAAGCTCCGGCTGGTGGCGTAGCGGGGCCGAAGGCCCCGCAAAACCTGATGTCAGTATAAGGCGACGGGGTTGATCATGGCCTGCACCGAGCCGACAATTCGCGGCTGCCCCAAAACAAACATGAACTCGTTTACACCTTCACGCAGCAGCGGTCCGACATTCATGGTTTCCAGAATATAAATCCCGTTCTCTTTCAACAGCGTAACGTGACCGTAAAATACCTTGTCATCCGGCGCCGGCGGAATTGGTTCTAACCCCCAAGTGTCCGCACCAACCGCCATAGGGTTGAGGGAAGCGATATAAACCGCGCCTTCATTACTCAGCCCCGGTTCAGTGCTGCCCCAGGCTGCCGGATCACTTTCCAGCATGCCTTCGGTCCATCCGGTATGGAACAGAATGATGTCGCCTTCGCCCATGGTCACGCCCTGCGCTTCCGCTGCAGCTTTGATTTCGGCCGATCCGAAATGCGCGCCGGCGGCCATCACTTCAACACCCGCATGGGCCGCCATATCCAGTATCACCGCACGACCAACCAGCGGTGGCACGGCGTGGGTGCCCAGCTTGGTCAGGCCTGTGATCGCGCTTATCTCTTTCTCGTCCAGACAGTTGTAATAATGACCGCCCTCGCCAAGATGCCCTAACCCGTCAAGCTGAGATCCGATGCCGATCCACGTCTGCAAAATGTCATCGTTATAGTTGCCCTCGTATCCGAAGCCCGACAGTTTTTGACCGCCTTGCTGATTCGGTTGCACAACCTGTAGGTTAAGCGAGCGGGGCGGAAAAGCTGGCGTGTTTGGCCCGATGGCGATGCCAAGCGGCATGGATTTCCCCTGCTTGATCAGCGAAGCCGCGGCGAGCGTCCGTTCTGGCGTGACCAGATTGGCAGAGCCGAGCGTGTCATCCGCGCCCCATTGGCTGGATGACGTGCATTCAGCCCATGCAGCACCCGCACCCATGCTCAACCCGAGGCATAGGGCTGTTATTTTCGTCAAAGTCATTTTGATCCTCCACTTTTGAACGGGCGCGCCCTCTGGTGGGGCAGATTCGCCTCCTGTGAAGTTTCAGGCTAACACGGCTTCCTTCATTGACGAGAAATTTCAGCAGTTACAGGTAGGTCGCCGCCTAGAAGTCGACACCGCGCTGGGCTTTGATCCCGTTTTTGAACGGGTGCTTCACTTCGGTCATCTCTGTGACCAGATCGGCGTATTCGCATAACTCGGGCTTTGCATCGCGGCCTGTCAGGATCACACCGGTGCGCTTGTCACGCGCCTCAAGACCGGCGATCACATCCTCGACCGACAGATAGTCATAGCGTAGCGCGATGTTGATCTCATCCATGACAATCAGGTCATAATCACCGCTTTCCATCATCTCGCGCCCCTTGGCAAAGGCGGCATGCGCAGCGGCGATATCGCGATCCTTGTCTTGAGTGTCCCAGGTGAAGCCCTCGCCCATGGTGTGCCATGTGACACCGCCAAGACGCTCGAAAAACTGGCGCTCGCCGGTGATCCATTTGCCTTTGATGAACTGGATCACACCCACCTTTTGCTTCCACCCCAACGCGCGCACCATCACACCGAACGCAGAAGAAGATTTGCCCTTTCCCGCACCTGTATGCACCAGCACCAGACCCTTTTCGGGGTCTTGCAGGTCTGCGACACGCTTGCGCTGTCGAGTCTGGATTTCCTGCATTTTTGTTTTGTGGGCGTTAGAATCGTCGGACATTAGCGTGTCTCCATTTTGAAAATATCAGGATTTCGGTTCGCTGACGGCGCGCACCTTACCGCGCTCCATTCCCAGCTGACGCTCGCGCCATATTACCAGCACGCCTGCGACAATAACCAGACCGGAACCCATCAGCATCAGCGCCGTTGGAAGTTCGTCAAACAGAACATAGCCCAGAATGATCGCAAACAGCATCGAAGTGTAATCATAGGGCGCAAGCATCGAAACAGAGCCGAAGCGATAGGAGGATGTTACCAGAATTTGCGCCACCCCGCCGATAAACCCCGCTGCAACCAATAACCCGAGTGTTTGACCCGTAGGCACCACCCAGCCGAACGGCGCTGTAAGAAGGGAAAGCAGCGATGCGGTAACGGAAAAATAGAATACGATCGCGGCTGTATGTTCAAATTGCACCAGCTGGCGCAGATGCACCTGCACCAACGCGCGCAGCATGGTTGCCCCGAGAATCAGCGTCGCGCCCAGAGTGGCGGCGTGATCCAGCTGCGCGCCGCCGAAGCGTGGCCAAAGAATGATAATCACGCCAACCAGTCCGATTGCCACTGCACTTACGCGAAACAGACGGATTCGTTCCCCCAGCATCAGCGCCGCCAGAAGTACGGTAAAAATTGGCGTGGCAAAGCCGATTGCGGTGACTTCGGGCAGGGGCAGCAAGCCAAGACCTGCAAATGTAAGCCCCATCGCTGTGGTCCCGAACAGTCCGCGCCACACATGTCCCATCGGGTTTTTTGCCTTGAGGCCAACAGCCAGTTGTTTGCGCTGTGCCAGCCAGATCAGGATCACGGGGATTGCAAAAAACGAGCGGAAAAATACGGCCTGTCCGGCGGGAACGTCATCTGCTGTGGCCTTGATGATGGCCGACATGAAGGTAAACAGCATGATCGCCATCACCTTCAGCGCAACGCCCAGCGCCGGCTTTGCAGAGAAATCCTCGATCTTCATCGGTCTGTCATTTTTTTGATCCGATCAAGCCTTGGTTCTTGCCGATCTGGCCGCGGTGAAGCAACAGATGATCCAGAATAACACAAGCCATCATTGCCTCACCCACCGGAACCGCGCGGATACCAACACAAGGATCGTGACGGCCTTTAGTAATGATCTCGGTTTCCTCACCGGATTTGGTGATTGTCTTGCGGGTGGTCAGGATCGACGAAGTCGGCTTGACCGCAAAGCGCACCACAATATCCTGCCCCGTGCTGATCCCGCCAAGGATACCGCCGGAATGGTTGGAGGAATACTCTGGCCCGTTTGGTCCCATGAATATTTCGTCTGCGTTCAACTCTCCAGTCAGCATTGCGGCTGACATGCCTTCGCCGATTTCCACACCTTTGACGGCGTTGATGCTCATCATGGCGGCGGCCAGATCAGTGTCTAACTTACCGTAAACGGGGGCGCCGATACCTGCGGGAACATTGCGCGCAGTCACTTCGATAATCGCCCCTACGGAGGACCCTGACTTGCGCAAACCGTCGAGGTATTCGGCCCAGTCCACTGCGGCCTTGGCATCAGGCACCCAGAACGGGTTCTGTTCGATCTGGTCCCAGTCAAACGCAGCACGGTCGATCTGGTGCGGGCCCATCTGCACCATGTAACCGGTGATTTGCACATCGGGTGCGATCGTCTTGATCGCCTCACGCGCAAGGCCACCAGCGGCCACACGGCTGGCAGTTTCACGTGCAGAGGAACGCCCGCCGCCGCGATAGTCGCGGATGCCGTATTTCTGGAAATAGGTGATATCCGCATGACCTGGGCGGAATTTCTCCTTGATGTCTCCATAGTCTTTCGAGCGTTGATCGGTGTTTTCGATCATCAACTGGATCGGGGTGCCTGTGGTCACACCTTCAAACGTGCCCGACAGAATCCGCACCTCGTCGGCCTCGCGGCGCTGGGTGGTGAATTTGTTCTGGCCCGGCTTACGCTTCTCCAGCCAGTGCTGGATCATGTCCGGCGTAATCGGCACGTTTGGCGGACAGCCATCAACAGTGGCACCCAAGGCCGGCCCGTGGCTTTCGCCCCAAGTGGTTACGCGGAAAAGATGGCCAAAGCTGTTGATCGACATGCGGTGTGCTCCTTTGTCCCAAGCCTTAGCGGGGCAAGGTCGGTGCCTCAAGGGGTATTGGCTTGCTAAAGCTGTGCGCATTGCCTACGACTTGACGTACCTCGGGGTGCCTTAGGCTGAGATGTACATCTGTACAGACCCGTAGAACCTGAACCGGTTAACACCGGCGGAGGGAAGGTCTGGACATTCTCCAACGCTTTCTGACGCCGCAATTTGGAGGATGCTATGAAGTATCTCACGTTTGCGACTGCAACTCTGGCTGCCACAACGGCCATGGCTGAAACGCCTGAACTTGTTGTGTACACCTACGACAGTTTTGTTTCCGAGTGGGGCCCGGGTCCTGCGATTGAAAAAGCGTTTGAAGAGGTTTGCGCCTGTGATCTCAGGCTGGTGGGCTTGGGGGACGGCGCAGCGCTTCTGGCGCGGCTGAAGCTGGAGGGCGCGCGCTCGGACGCGGACGTGGTGATGGGGCTTGATACAGCGCTGATCGCTGCGGCACAGGAAACAGGGCTGTTTCAGGAAACGGATATAGTTGCGGACTACGCTCTTCCGGTTGAATGGACCGACCCTGTATTTGCACCCTACGACTGGGGCTATTTTGCGTTTGTTCACAATAAAGACGTAACACCGCCGGCAAATTTCAAAGCGCTGGGCGAGAGTGATCTGAAAATCGTGATTCAGGATCCGCGCTCGTCAACACCGGGATTGGGCCTGCTGATGTGGGTCAAGAATGCTTATCGTGATGAGGCGCCTGCGATCTGGGAGGCAATGGCTGATAATGTGGTCACGGTGACCAAGGGCTGGTCAGAGGCATACGGCCTGTTTCTGGAAGGCGAGGCAGACATGGTGCTGAGCTATACCACCTCTCCGGCGTATCACCTGATCGCCGAGGAAGACGACAGCAAGGCGGCCGCCATTTTTGACGAAGGCCACTATATGCAGATCGAGGTCATGGGCAGGCTGGCAGGCTCTGATCAACCTGAACTTGCCGCAGAATTTTTGAAATTCATGGTGTCTGATGCGGCGCAAACGATACTGCCGACAACCAACTGGATGTATCCCGCAGTGACGCCTGATGCGGGTCTGCCCAAGGGCTTCGAGACGCTGACGGTGCCTGAAAAAGCGTTGCACGTTGATGTGCAAAACGTTCCGGCACTTCGTGAGGAAGCATTGGCCGAATGGCTCAAAGCGCTCTCGCAATAAGCCGCAAGACAGGGATCAGCGCGGCGCTTTTGGTGCTGGCGCTGATCGTCCTGGCGCTGGGCGCAGTGATCAGTCGTGCAGAGACTGGCGCAGGCTTGGGCGCTGCCGACTGGGCGGCGATCCGGTTTACAGTGTTGCAGGCGCTATGGTCATCGGGTTTGTCGGTGTTGTTGGCGGTGCCCGTAGCGCGCGCCCTGGCGCGACGGCGGTTTTTTGGGCGCGGGGCACTGGTGACCTTGCTGGGAGCACCTTTCATCCTGCCGGTGATCGTCGCAGTGTTGGGTCTGCTGGCGGTTTTCGGGCGCAGCGGCTGGCTGAATACGGCGCTGGAGGCCGCAGGTTTGCCCGCCGTGTCGATCTACGGGTTTCACGGTGTTGTGCTGGCGCATGTGTTTTTCAACATGCCTCTGGCAACGCGACTGCTGTTGATGGGATGGCAGAATATCCCGTCTGAACGGTTTCGCCTTGCTGCACAAATCCGCCTGACACCACGTGCGATGTTTCGCGCTGTGGAGTGGCCGATGCTGATGCAGGTGGTTCCCGGTGCGCTGGCCCTGGTGTTTGTGATCTGTCTGACCAGTTTTGCTGTGGCGCTGACGCTGGGTGGCGGCCCGCGTGCCACGACAATCGAATTGGCGATCTATCAGGCGTTCCGTTTCGATTTTGATCTGGGCCGTGCGGCGCTGTTGTCTGTCGTGCAACTGGTGCTTGCGGGTGGCATGGCGCTGTTGGTGTTGCGGCTTGTTCCCGACATAACGCTTGGCGGCGGGTTGGACAGGATGATGCCCCGTTGGGATGCACGTGGCGGGGTGCAGAGGATTGTTGATACAATCGTGATCGTGTTGGCGGCGCTGTTCTTGCTGGTGCCTCTGGTGGCCGTCGTTTGGCGTGGTGTGCAAGGTTGGGCGCAGATGCCGGCGCAGGTTTATCACGCGGCGGGTATCTCGATTATGGTGGCGATTGCCAGCATCGCTGTGCTGCTTGGCCTTGCACTGCCGATGGCGGGGTGGATCGCAGCCCGCAAGGCAGACGGGGGGGAGGCGATCGGCCTGCTGGGTTTGTCCGCGTCGCCGCTGATGATCGGGACAGGCTGGTTCATTGTAATCAACCCTGTCGCCGATCCGTTTGATTTTGCGCTGGTGGTTACGATGCTGGTGAATGCGATGATGGCGCTGCCCTTTGCGTTGCGCATATTGGTGCCGCCCATGCGGGACGCGGTGCGGCAATACGGACGGCTAAGCCTGATGCTGGACGTGCAAGGCTGGCGTTTGTGGCGCGTCGTACTGCTGCCGCGGTTGCGCGCCCCGATCGGATATGCCGCAGGTCTGACAGGCGCACTGTCGATGGGTGATCTGGGTGTGATTGCACTGTTCGCCGATCCTGATCGTGTGACACTGCCGTTGCAGATGGTGCGGCTGATGGGGGCCTACCGCATGGATGCGGCGGCAGGCGCAGCGCTGTTGCTTCTGGCGCTCAGCCTCGGGATATTCTGGATATGCGACAAGGGAGGGCGCTGGCGTGCTGAAGCTTGATGATGCGCTAATTGTGCAGGATGATTTTCGCCTGGAAGCTGATTTCACGCTGGAGGCAGGGCGCAAATACGCGGTGATTGGCCCGTCCGGTGCGGGCAAATCCACGCTGCTGGGGGCGCTTTGCGGGTTTATCCCGCTTGCGCGCGGGGTGATGCTCTGGAACGGGCAAGACATCACAAACACCTCTCCGGCTGTGCGGCCCATGACGATGCTGTTTCAGGACAATAACCTGTTTCCGCATCTGACGGTTTTGCAAAATGTCGGCTTGGGACTTCGCCCTGATCTGGGAATGAACGCAGCCGAGCGCGCAAAGGTCGAAGCCGCGCTGGAGCAGGTCGATCTGGCAGCATTTGCGCAGGCCAAACCCGGAAATCTGTCAGGTGGACAACAAAGCCGCGCGGCGCTGGCGCGGGTGCTGGTGCAAGCGCGCCCTCTGGTGCTACTGGACGAACCGTTTGCCGCTTTGGGGCCGGCGCTGCGCAACGAAATGCTGGATCTGGTGCAGGATATGGCGGCCCAAACGGGTGCCGCGCTGTTGATGGTCACACACGCGCCGGATGATGTACGCCGCATCGCGGACGAAGTAATTTTTGTCGAAGGGGGGCGCGCCCATGCGCCACGTCTGGCGGCAGCGTTGATGGATAATCCACCGCCGGAGTTGCGCGCATATCTGGGCTAGGCCGTGATAGCCAATGCAGCGCGCGCGGCCTCGCGACCTTTTTCGATGAAATGCGCGCGGTAAATTGTGTTGTGATGATCGGTTTCCTGATATTGGTGCGGGGTGAGGGATACCGACAACACGGGCACACCTGTATCAAGTCCGACACGCATCAGCCCGTCCACCACAGCTGCGGCGACAAAATCATGGCGGTATATGCCACCATCCACCACAAAAGCGGCGCAAATTATTGCGTCGTAGTTTCCGGTTTTGGCCAGTTGCTGCGCCTTTAGGGGCATTTCAAATGCGCCGGGTACATCGAACACGTCCGTTTGCGCATCGGGTGTGCCTTCCACAAATCCGTCATAGGCGCGATCTACAATTTCAGCATGCCACTGTGCTTTGACAAAGGCGAAGCGGGCGGGGGTGTCTGTCATTGGTTTTCTCCTTAAGGTTCGACACGTCCACCCAAGGCGATTACAGAATTTCAGCCGCACCTTACCGGTGCTGCCGCTATCCTGCATTCTCTTCCATCCGGACTATCACCGTCGGCTCCGGCATCTCACCGGATCTGCTTGTCCCGCCGCCTCTCGAAGAAAGGTCGGCAGCGCTCGCGGGCTTGGAGGGACCCTCCATACCGCCGGTGGGGAGTTTCACCCCGCCCTGAGAACAGGTGCAGATTGCCAAGCAACGCATACCTCTGCAATAGCTTATCACATCACATTTTCAGGAGGGCGCGATGCACCCCAATCCGGTTTTCCATGATGCCGATACCGCCCGCAACCTTGGCTATGCACGCGAACGGGGGTTCGGTGTGCTGGCGCTGAATGGCGATGATGGCCCGCACATCAGCCACGTGCCGTTTTTGCTGTCTGATGACGGCACAAGCGCGGATTTGCATCTGGTCCGCTCCAACCCCATCGCGCGGCTGGGGTCAGGGCCGCACAAGGCCAGGATTATCGTATCAGGGCCGGACAGTTACGTGTCGCCCGACTGGTACGGTGTGGAGGATCAGGTGCCCACGTGGAATTATATCGCGGTACATCTGACAGGAACGCTGGAGCGTTTGCCGCAAGAGGCCATGCGCGACATGCTGGACCGTCAGTCCGCCGCATATGAGACGCAGCTATCGCCGAAAACAGCTTGGACCACGGCAAAGATGACGCCGGAAGTTTTGGAAAAGATGATGCGTATGATCGTGCCTTTCCGCTTTGCAGTGGCGGGTGTGGATGGAACATGGAAGCTGGGCCAGAATAAGCCCGAGGCGGTACGCCTTGCGGCGGCGCAGCAACTGGGGGACAGCGGAATCGGCAGTGAAACGGCGGAAATCGCAGCCATGATGCGCGCGCTTGACCACACCTAATCTGCGGTTGCCAAATCCGCTGGCGCTGTAAAGAGTAACTCCAGATCAACGCTCTCAAAGGAATCCGGCCATGAAACTCTATTACGCCCCGACCTCACCTTACGTGCGCAAAGTGATGATCCTGCTCGAAGAGACAGGACAGCGGGATGATGTTGAACTGATTGACGTGGCAACCACACCAATCGCAGCTGATTCCTCTTTGCTGGCGAAAAACCCGCTCGCCAAAGTCCCCGCGCTTGAGCGTCCTGACGGGCCGACGCTGTATGATAGCCGCGTTATCACCGCCTATCTTGATGCGCGTGGCGGTGACAAGCTGTACCCGACGGGCGCGCGCCGCTGGGATACGCTGACGCTGGAGGCCACAGCAGATGGTATTCTGGATGCCGCATTGCTGATGACCTATGAAGCGCGCCTGCGCCCCGAAGACAAACGGATGCCGGAATGGGTTGAAGGACAGTGGGACAAGATCGCGCGCAGCGTCGGTGCGCTGAATACCCGCTGGATGAGCCATCTTCAGGCGCCTCTTGATATGGGCCAGATCGCGGTCGCTTGCGCGTTGGCCTATGTCGACTTCCGCCATGATGCGCGGGAGTGGCGCAAGGGCAACGACGGGCTGGCAGAGTGGTTTAAAAATTTCGAATCGCGCGCGTCGATGAAGTCAACGGTGCCTCCTGCGGGTTAAATCGTGTAAAAGGTGACCAAATTGCGGGTGATTTTATCGCAGTGCGACCCTTTGCGCGTCTAAACCATCTGGACGACTCCTGTACTGCAAGTTAGATACCAAACCAATATTCGGCGCCTGAGGACCAGTGCGTCTGGATTCCTGTTTGCCGCCGAGCGGCCTAATTATGGAGAAACCGACGTGTCACACGCTGATGATATCGAAGGCAACCGGAGGGATTTCCTCTATTACGCGACAGCCGGCACAGGCGCGGTAGCAGTTGGTGCTGCTGTCTGGCCGCTGGTCAACCAGATGAACCCGTCTGCCGACGTGCTGGCGCTTTCTTCTATCCGTGTTGATGTGTCCGGTGTTGAGGCCGGATCACAATTGACGGTCAAATGGCTGGGTAAGCCTGTTTTCATCCGTCGTCGCACCGCAGAAGACATCGAACAGGGTCGCGCTGTCGATCTGTCCGATCTGCCCGATCCGGTTGCCCAGAACGAAAACATCGGTGTAGCGCCTGCGCTGGATGAAAACCGTACGCTGGACGAAGCGGGCGAGTGGTTGGTGATGATGGGTGTGTGTACGCACCTTGGTTGCGTGCCAATCGGCGACGGCGCTGGTGATTTCGGCGGCTGGTTCTGCCCGTGTCACGGATCGCACTACGATACGGCGGGTCGCATCCGCAAAGGCCCCGCGCCGACGAACCTGCCTGTACCGGTTGCAGAGTTCATCGACGAAACCACAATTAAACTCGGTTAAAGGAAGCAACACATGTCAGGAATTCCTCACGACCTTTATGAGCCGACGACAAAAGGCGAAAAGTGGATTCATTCCCGCCTGCCGATCGTTGGCCTGCTGTACGACACGCTGATGATCCCAACGCCAAAGAACCTGAACTGGATGTGGATCTGGGGCATTGTTCTGACGTTCTGTCTGGCGCTGCAAATTGTAACAGGCATCGTTCTGGCGATGCATTATACACCGCATGTCGACATGGCGTTCGCTTCGGTTGAACATATCATGCGTAACGTGAACGGCGGCTATATGCTGCGGTACATGCACGCAAACGGCGCGTCGCTGTTCTTTATTGCGGTCTATGCACATATTTTCCGTGGCCTTTACTACGGCTCTTACAAAGCGCCCCGTGAAATCACATGGATCATCGGCATGATCATCTATCTACTGATGATGGCGACCGCGTTCATGGGCTACGTGCTTCCTTGGGGGCAGATGTCCTTCTGGGGCGCGACTGTGATCACGGGTCTGTTTGGTGCGGTGCCATTTGTTGGTGAAGCGATCCAGACATTGCTCTTGGGCGGTCCGGCGGTTGATAACGCCACGTTGAACCGCTTCTTCTCGCTGCACTATCTTCTGCCTTTCGTGATTGCGGGTCTTGTGATCCTGCACATCTGGGCATTCCACAGCACAGGCAACAACAACCCGACCGGCGTTGAAGTGCGCCGGACCTCCAAAGAAGAAGCAGAGAAAGACACACTGCCGTTCTGGCCCTACTTTGTGATCAAAGACCTGTTTGCATTGGCCGTGATCCTTGTTGTGTTCTTTGCGGTGGTCGGCTTTATGCCGAACTATCTCGGCCACGCCGATAACTACATCGAAGCAAACCCGCTGGTGACACCTGCGCACATCGTTCCCGAATGGTATTTCCTGCCGTTCTACGCAATTCTGCGCGCGTTCACTTCTGATGTTTGGGTTGTGATTATCGCTGAAACGCTGACCGGCGGCATCGTCGACGCCAAGTTCTTTGGTGTACTGGCCATGTTCGGTGCGATTGCAGTTATGGCCGCGGTGCCATGGCTCGACACAAGCCGTGTGCGTTCAGGGCGGTATCGTCCGATGTTCAAGTGGTGGTTCGGCCTCTTGGTGATCGACTTTTTCGCGCTGATGTGGCTGGGTGCCATGCCCGCAGAAGAGCCGTTTGCAACCTTCTCGCTCATCGCTTCGGCATACTGGTTTGCTTACTTCCTCGTGATCCTTCCATTGCTGGGTGTCTTCGAGAAACCCGATGCACAGCCTGAAACAATCGAAGCGGACTTTGACGCGCATTACGCGCCCAAAGTAGGCGGCACCTCTACAATCGTGAACCCCGCGGAGTAAATTGAGATGAACATGATCAAAGCAACACTCCTCTCCGCCGTATTGGCGCTGACAGCTCCTGCCGCGTTTGCGGCAGGCGGTGGCAATGAACACAAGGTACCGAATATCGACTTTTCGTTTGACGGTCCTTTTGGATCCTATGACGTTAACCAGCTTCAGCGTGGGCTTCAGATTTACACGGACGTTTGTGCATCGTGCCATGGTCTGAAGTTTGTGCCACTGCGTACACTTGGTGATGAAGGCGGCCCGCAGCTGCCGGAAGAACAGGTGATTGAGTATTCCAAGCAGTTTGAAGTATTCGATGCCGATCTGGATGATTTCCGCGAAGCAACTCCGGTTGATCACTTCCCGAATTCAGCGCTTGAAAACGCGCCTGATTTGTCCCTGATGGCGAAAAAGCGTGCCGGTTTCCACGGGCCTTACGGCTTGGGCATCAACCAGTTGCTGAAAGGTACTGGCGGCGCGGAATACATCGCGGCACTGCTGCACGGTTATACCGGTGAAGAAAAGGAAGAAGCGGGCACAACGCTTTACGAAAACAAGTACTTCCCAGGTGGCTGGCTCGCGATGGCGCCCCCGTTGTATGATGAAGCGGTGGAATTTGCTGACGGGCACGCCAATACCGTCGAAGCAATGTCGGAAGATGTTGCCGCGTTCCTGATGTGGACAGCAGAGCCCAAGATGGGTGCGCGCAAGCAGGCCGGTTTCGCCGGTGTGCTGTTCCTGACACTGCTTTCCGTCCTGCTGTATCTGACCAACAAGCGCATTTGGGCACGTGTAAAGCACAAGCACTAAGCCAAAGCGATAAAACTGAAAACGCCCGTAGCTTACGCTGCGGGCGTTTCTTATTCTGCCGGTGGCTTCAGGCGGTAAGGTGTGTCCCGCTGTGCCCGTTGATAACGGTTGAAACGATTGTACCTTCCACTTGCGGCGTCTGGAATTGCACCTCTGTAAATTGCTGTGTGCGGCCCATATGCGGGTTTTCCATTAGTACCTGATGGGTCTGCCCAACTTGGGCGGACAGATGCTTTTGCACCTGCACATCTCCCGCGGCGCGTAGTTGGGCAGCGCGGGTTTTGATCGTGGCACCGTTCACGGCGGGCATACGCGCGGCTGGCGTGCCTTCGCGCGCGGAGTAGGGGAAAACATGCAGCCACGTCAGGTCACACTCTGCCACCAACTTCAGCGCGTTCTCAAACATCGCATCCGTTTCTGTTGGAAAGCCGGCAATTATATCAGCCCCAAATGTCATGTCGGGGCGCAGCTTGCGCGCTTGGGTGCAAAATTCAATCGCATCGCCGCGCAGGTGCCGCCGCTTCATACGTTTCAGAATCATGTCATCGCCGTGTTGCAGTGACAGATGAAGGTGCGGCATCAGACGCGGCTCGGTGGCGATGGCCTGCATCAGGTTTTCATCCACTTCGATCGAGTCGATGGAGCTGATTCGCAGGCGCGGTAAATCCGGCACCAGCCGCAAAATGCGCATCACCAAATCGCCCAATCTAGGCGTGGCGGGCAGGTCTGCGCCCCACGATGTCAAGTCCACACCTGTCAGCACAACTTCGTTAAAACCCTTGTCGAACAGCCGCTTGATCTGGTCCACTACAACCCCTGCAGGGACCGAGCGTGAATTGCCGCGCCCGTAGGGGATAATGCAGAACGTACAGCGATGATCGCAGCCATTTTGCACCTGCACATAGGCGCGGCTGCGGGTGCCAAAGCCGTCAATCAGATGTCCTGCAGTTTCGGTCACCGACATGATGTCATCCACTTGCAGGGCTTCGGTTTCACCGATGAAATCGGCGGCAAGACCCTGCCAGGTTTCGCCCAGCATCTTTTCGGTGTTGCCGATGACGGCATCCACTTCGGGCATGGCCGTAAATGTCGCGGGTTCTGTCTGCGCGGCACAGCCGGTAACAATCAGCCGCGCATCGGGGTTTGCCTTGCGCAGCTTGCGAATGTCCTGCCGTGCCTTTCGCACAGCCTCTGCCGTGACGGCACAGGTGTTCACAACCACCGCGTTCTTCAGCCCCGCTTCACCTGCCAGTTCTTTCATGGCTTCCAGTTCGTACTGGTTCAGGCGGCAACCGTGGTTGGAAAAGACAGGGGCGCTCATGTTGCACTCGCGATAAATTCGGGGGTGAGGGTGCCATCGGCCACGTGCATTGTCGGTCCGGTCATCCAGACCCCGTCATCGCGCCATTCAACGGCAAGTGTTCCGCCATCCAGATCAATGCGCACTGCACGTCCTGTCAGGCCACGTCTGGCTGCTGCAACGGCGGTAGCGCAGGAAGAGGAGCCGGACGCGAGCGTTATCCCCACACCACGTTCCCACACCCGCATGCGGATGCGGTCGGGGCCGGTGATCTGCGCAATCTGTACATTGGTTCGCTGGGGATATAACGGATGATGCTCGTGCGCGGCGCCAAACGCGGCAAGGTCAACACCTTCGACGTCGTCCACGAAAAAGGTGCAATGCGGATTGCCCATGCCAGTGGCAACCGGCGCGCCATCAATGGGCAGGGCCAGCGTGTCCATCTGTTCCGCGAGCGGAATTTCATGCCAGACCAGTTGCGGCTGCCCCATATTCACGGAGGTGAGGCGATTACCGGCATCCTTGGCAAACAAATCACCCCGATCCGTAGTGAGGTGAAGCGATTCTGTGCCAAGCTCATCCATGAGGTGGCGCGCAATACAGCGCGTGGCGTTGCCACACGCGCCTGAGGTAGAGCCGTCTGCATTATAGAATGTCAGATGCGCATCCCCTGATCCTTTCGCGATCACGGCCAGTTGGTCAAAGCCGATTCCTTTCTGACGGTGCGCAATTGCACGGATCAATCCCTCAGACAGGGGCATTTCATGCTCGCGGGCGTCGAAAACGACAAAGTCGTTTCCAAGTCCGTGCATTTTCATAAACGGCAAAGGAGAAGGGGAAATAAGGCTCATTGAGGGCATATAGCGGTAGCGCATGATTTATTCCAGCAGTGTGAATGAATTTCGTGCGTTATGGGGGTTGACCCGTAACGCACAGCTTTCTAAACACCGCGACAGTGGGCCTGTAGCTCAGTTGGTAGAGCAACTGACTTTTAATCAGTAGGTCTCCGGTTCGAACCCGGACGGGCTCACCATTTTTCTCCGATGTATAATCTGGTAGAAGGATCGTGGATGGGTGGTTTCCCTCCAGTTGCTGTGGGGAACCTCCTCGGGGTTCGCAGCCGCCAGATATTCTTCGCGGGGGATGCTCACGGTTCCGCTAAGGCCGGGCAGATCTATATCCACGTCATTCAATCTGGAAACAGCCGCATCAATAGCATGGATGACAGCATCGGGATTGTGCGCTTTTGATGTCATCAACGGTAGCTCGCGTGTAGGCGATCCCAATTCCGGACCTCTCAGATTCGGTGAAAAGAATCGTATTTCGACATTGTGCGCCAAGAAACGGCATCCAGCGCGGCAACATTTACACGCCCGTCGGCAACTGCGCACGCTGCGCCGACAGGCCCGTTTGTCGGTGTTCGATTTTCAAACCAGAAGCCGAAAGCGTTTAGCTATTGGTAAGGTGGCGCGTGACGAGATTGGGAGAATGCCTAATGATACGCAAGCTTGGCATCACGAAATCGGTCAAGCGTCTGGCGGCTGTTATCCGATGTGACCAACTGCGCGCTTTTGTAGTATCCGGCGCCCCATCCCTCGACAGCGTAATCAAGCGTGGGACCAGTTCCACCTTGCCATGTCGCCACAGCCGGTATGGCATCCCGCAGTTCTGGATCAGCAAGAGGTCGGGATGGCTCCAAACAGAAAACTATTCAGCTTTCTCTGGCAGGCGAGCGGGAGCGTTGATATCTTCCACGCGAAGAGCATAGCGGATCAGATGCCAAAACCTGTTGTGCCCATTCGCATGTTGTGGACGGATGGTACCATTAAGCTCACGCCTAAACCCCGCCCAAAGTTTCCTTTATTCAGCAGAGTGCGTGCAGGCAAACGGTGTCATGGTTACAACAGTTCTGACTAGTGATTTCAGCAGCAGACTTTTGGTTTGATGTTCAGGCGCTGAGGAATGCTTCTATCGGCTGAATTTTGAGCGTGAAATCGCTTGTTTTTTGAAGCAGGGGGAATGACGCTGCAATTCTCCCAGTCTATTGAAACGTGGCGGATCAGCGCATGACTTCAGATTGAAGTATTTTCAAATTCTACATCTGAAGCTGCACCATCTCCATCAGGATCGAATTGCTGTCCCTTATCTCGTTTTCATAAAATATTTCAATTAAATCAGGTGTTTGAGATTTCAAAAGGTCTTCTTATGTTGAGGGGAATGCGTAGAAAATAAAGGTCGTTGCTCAATCGAGCGCTGAAGGATTTATATCTGGATCACGACTTCCCCCACTTCTGGTTAGCTCGAAAATGAAGGCAATTGATCGGATATCGTCAGCGTAGGACATGGCAGCGGCTAAATCGCCTATACCTATCGCGGATAGGTTGCTAATAGTTCATTAAAAATAAGCAGAAAACTGAGCAATATCCGCTCCCTTTGTCTTGGAAGCGGCGGTGTCAAGAAAGAGGTCGAGCGAATGCTGGATGCAATTTGGCGAAACTCCGATGGGAATTTCGATGCTTCCGAACGCGGGCTGACCTGCTCGCTTTTCCGATCCCCCACCGAAATCCGGCCTGCACCCTGCCGGACATTTGTCTCTTCAGACACACTTAATCTAGGCGCGTTGTAATGATCAAAACAGTTACGTTGAAATCCGATAGTTCCACCACCCAGGTAAGTGGCACGACAGAGCTACAACTGGATGCACCCAGTGTTGTAACGCTCGGCTTCGGGCCGGAAGAGGTGGCGCGTTTTGACAAGGTCGGGAGCGATCTGGTGTTGCTGCTGAAAGACGGAAGCAAGGTAACCATCGCCAACTTTTTCGGCACTTTCGAAGACGGACGCAACGACATCGTGTTCATAGACGAAAACGAGGTCGTCTGGTGGGGTCAGTACACAGAGCCATGGGATTGTTTCCAGATTGCCGAGATCGAGCATGACCTGTTGGTGCCCCCGCTCTGGGTTGCAGGTATGTCACCGATTTTGGGCGTGATCTCCGGTGCAGGGCTGATTGCGGCAATTGCAGGTAGTAACGGTGACACCGACCCGCCGATTGTTATTGAACCGCCGGTTGTGGATGAAAACACCGCGCCGGTCGCGCGCGACGATGCGGATACCGTTGTCGAAGCCGGTGTTGCCGATGGTGGCAACCAGCCCGATGGCGGCACGCCCCAGACGCAAGGTAATGTGCTGGCGAACGATACCGATGCGGATGGTGACCCCCTCACCGTAACCGGCGTTCAGGCCGGCGATATTGACGGTGTGGTAGGATCCGCTTTGGAGGGTGAGTTCGGCACATTGGTGCTGAATTCCGATGGCAGCTATACCTATGTTCTGAATAATGATCTGAGCGCGACACAGTCGCTTGGTGCGGGTGATAACGGCACCGAGGTCTTCACGTATACAGTTGGCGATGGAAACGGCGGCACGGATACCGCGACGCTGACAATAAACGTTCAGGGAACAAACGATTTACCCGCGATCAATGGCGCAGAAGCAGGCGCGGTTCAGGAGGACGGTGCGCTTACCACCGGCGGCCAATTGGGCGTAAGTGATGTTGATCTGGGCGACACACATACATGGGCGATCGTCGGTGACAGCGCTGGTACATTCGGCACCTTCAGCGTTGATGCGTCCGGTGCATGGACATACCAAGTTAACAATGATCTGGACGCGGTTCAGGGGCTGGCTGTTGGTGAAACGCTGACCGATACTGTCACAATTCGTGTGACTGATGCTGCCGGTGGCTGGGCCGAGCAAACCGTGACCGTTACAATTTCCGGTTCAAATGATACGCCTGTTATCGATAGCGACGCGTCGGCGTTGAACGGGTCGCTGATTGAGGGCGTAGATGGCTCGCCTCTGGAAAATTCTCAGGAACTGGTTGCAAGCGGAACAATCCGTTTCACCGGTGACGCTGGCGGCTTCACCGCAACAGCAGAGCCTGTTGTCAACGATGGTTCGTACCTTGGCTCTATTGAGCTTCTTCCGCCAGTTGACGACGTTGTCGACTGGACATTCACGGTTGACGATGCAGCACTGGATAGCTTGCCCGAAGGCGCCACACTGACCCAGAAATATCTGGTTACGGTCACCGATGCCAATGGCGATCTGGCACGTGAAATCATCACCATCACGCTGGTAGGTCGCAACGACAGTCCCATCGCCGGAGATGATACCTCCCTGATTTCTGTCGGTCAGACGGCGTCGAAAGACGTCCTCGCAAACGATACCGACATTGACGAAGGCGAAACTGCTAACTTGGTGGTCACCCATGTTGACGGTCAACCAATCAGTGTTGGCGCTCCTGTCACTCTCGGTGATGGTAGCGGTACGGTTTCCATTGATGAAAACGGCCATTTGTCGTTTGAACCTGCGCCGGGCTTTACCGGCGATGTTGTAGTCTCCTACACGGTGGATGACGGAAGCGGCACAGATACCTCTCGCGCAACTGGTGACTGGACTATCAATGTTGTCAACGCAATCATCACGGATGATGCAAGCGTTGCGGATCCCGATGTCAAAGACGGTGTTCTGGCCACAATCGATGATCTTCAAAATGTTGCGATCACGGGACGGGTGCCCACCGGTGGGTCGGTGACCGCGATCACAGTGACTGATGGCACAAACACAGTCTCCATTCCGTTGGAACAAGTCACGATAAACCCTGATGGTACCTATATCCTGGCCGCCGATCTGGGCGGTCTGGATGACGGGGTGCTGACTGTTGATGTCGCGCTGGAAGACGCGCAAGGAAATACCGTTGTCACAACTGATACAATCCTGAAGGACACAGGAACAAAGGTGTCCATTGATCCGGTCACTGTTATCGACGGTGCCGTTCCGACAATTACGGGGCAGGCACAGCCGGGAGATACGGTTGTTCTCACAATCGACGGGGGCGATCCTGTCGAAGTGAATGTCGGGCCGGATGGAACATGGAGCTATTCACCAGAAACGCCGTTAAGCCCGTCAGAAGTCACGTTCATTGCGACAGCGACGGATCCCTTCGGAAACGTAGCGACCGATACGCGCAAGGTTGCAGGACTGGTTCCAGAAGATCAGCAGCCCAATGCACCGCACGATATTGCAGTAAGCGAATCCGGTTTGCCCACTGGTACCGACCCCCAATCGGGCACGGATCGCATACAGTCTTCCCTGAACGTCGGCACTACCGAAGGCAATTTTGTACAGGTTAGCCTATCCGGCACTCCCCTTACCCTGGAACAGCTGCTAAATATCGATTCCGCTTCAATTCCCGATATTCAAACGCCTTACGGTAGTCTGACGGTCACAGGATATAATCCCGAAACTGGTGATATTTCCTTTATTTACAGGCTTGATGAAAACACCCTCCTTCACGCAAGCACCTCCGGCGATTCGTTGACCGACACGATTGAAGTGGCCGTAGTCGATGCCGATGGCGATACCCGCATTTCAAATCTGGTTGTCGCGATCGCTGATGATGTGCCGGCCATAACGATCAATGCTGATGCACCTCCTGGTCTTACAACGTCTGATGCGGCGCTAGGGATGGTTGTGTCGCAGGGGTTTGCGGATCTGTTTGATGTGGAGATGGGCGCGGATGGCGCGGCGGCAACGACTCCTTTGTTGTACAGTCTACAGGTTGGCACAGCAGGAGTTAACAGCGGGTTGACGGATATGGCGAGCGGCGATCC
>NZ_JAPMLP010000030.1 GCF_026410285.1 Sulfitobacter sp. F26169L
GTCATACGCAGGCTGGCCGGGCTTTACGTCAACCAGAACGGTCGCGGGATAGTAAGCACCTTTGCGATCAGGCGTCTCGCCGCCAACCACGACCCGCGCGCCCTTTTCAACGCTTTCCTCAACCTGATCGGCCAGCTTGTCACGCAAATCATCCCGCGCCATGGGCCCTAGACCGGTTTTTTCATCCGTCGGATCACCCATTTCAATAGC